>CAVPGI010000010.1:0-10284 GCA_963704015.1 uncultured Gemmatimonadales bacterium | reverse complement strand
TCGGCTCGGAGCAGCTGACCGACATAGGCCTCCGGCACCAGAGCGATTTCTGGCCGGGCCACCAGCCGGTCCCATCCCTCCCGCGACGCGAAGAAGTTGGCCTTGAGATGCAGTTTGGGCTGACCGGGGCGGGGTGCCCAGCGGGGGCCGAATCCACCTCCGGTTAGTATCTCCCCGACGTGGGAGAACAGCGTGTCCACCGACGGGTCGACGGGAAGCAGCCGACGCAGGAACGGAGTCCGGCGCGCGTTCAGGTACGCGGCGGCAAAACGGGCGCCGACGTTCTGCACCCCGATCCCGGGATTGTAGATCCCGGTCTTGAGCATCCCACCCGCCGCTTCCAGCTCGGGGCCGAACTCCTGCTGCAACACGATCAGCCGGGCGAAGAGATGGTGGGTGAGCGCCATCTGGGGCCAGCCAGCCGAGGGGGCCGCAGCCAGCGAGGGCGCTACGAAGAGCACGCGACATCCGCGGAACGCGCTCCCGGTAAGGAGGGCCGCCATCAGAGCATTGCCCCAGAGCGAATCGGGCACCTTCATGACCGACCCCGGTGGCATCAGGCAGTAGAGGACCGCCCGCGCCACCGTGATCTGCTTTTCCTGGAAGCCGGTGCCGTTGTGGAGCTCCATGGCGCGTTGGCCCGTTCCGGCGCTCCGCCGCTCGGACGATGTGGCGACCCGGCCGCCTCCGGTAGCCATCGGCCAGCGGACGAGGCCGCAAGGGACAGGGATCCGCTCGCCCGCGATGCCCTGGCTCTCGAGCAACTGTCGAGCCTGCGCCTTGAGTGAGAGCACCGCCGGCCCCTGCACCATCATCGAGCGGTCCTCCCAGGTCGGACCGATGTAGTGCTCGCCTATGCCCATCCCGGTGTACAGCGCCATCCCCCGATACGGATCGTGCTCGGAGACATCATAGAACACGATCTTCCGATGGTCGCGCATGATGTTGTCCGACACGCCCAGCACGGGCATGATCTGCCGGCTCCAGAACGACTGGTCCGCCGGATTGGTGACGTTGATCTGGACCTTCACCAGGTTGTGCAGCCACTTCTGGCCGTACTGCCGGACCTCCGCCTGGAGCAGCCGGGAGCCGGCCACCGCCTCCCGCAGCTCCTGCTGGGCGGCGCGGATCCTGGCGGCCAGCGCTTCGGAGCCGCGCGGCAGCTGCGGGCTCGCCTCAAGCGGCCGGTCCAGGACGTCGAGCCAGAGCCGGCAGCCGTGGGCCTCGTAGTAGTGCTGATCGATGAAGACCATGTAGACCGGGAGCCGGCGCCGCTCGTCGTACTGGCGGAGCCGCTGGGTCAGGGCCCGGAGATAGGCGTCGACCACGTACTGCAGCGTCTCGGGGTCGGGCAAGCCGGCATCGTTGCGGCCGGCGAAGTCATGGATCCAGAGGACGTGATACTCCTCCGCCTGCTCGATCGAGCGGACCACCTCGGCCTGGAACTGCTCGTTGATGACGTACCAGACCCGATTGCCGTCGGTGAAGTTCACCCCTGCGGCCGCCTGGATGATGCGGTCGAGCTGGGCCTGGGTCTCATGATCCTCGGGGCGAAAGCCGAGCTGGAGGGGGAGCCAGAGCAGGCGACTGTCGTCCCAGCGGCGAAGCGCCTCCTGTTCCACCCCCATCACCGTTTGCAGCAGCTGCTCGAAGACGTAGAGCAGTGCCGCCTCCCGCTCCGGCGGCAGCGACGTGAGGGAGACCACCTCGCGGGCGAAGTCGCCCCGGGCGTAGGCCGCCAATCCCGCTGCGGTGGTCTTGGTCTTCCACTGGCCCAGCAGACGGTCATATGGATAGAGCAGATGGTCGAGCAGGCTCTGCCGCGCCTTGGCGGCCGCCAGCTCACCCTCGGGCGTCGTGGCGCCTACCGGCAAGGCCTGACCGCTGGCCGCAATGGAGAAGGCCCGGATCAGCTCGGCGTGATAGATCCGCACCACCCCGTCCACGTCCAGTCCGGGACCGGCCGTCCCAGGCAGCTGCGGCAAGCTGTGAAGCTCAGTGAAGAGCGGCGTCAGCGCCGCCCGGGGATCGGCTCCGGGGCGGTCGAGATCGGGGACCAGCAGCTGCTCCATGCGCCGCGCCGCCACGCCGACATTGGCCAGCGCCTCGTTCAGCCCCGGTAACTCGAGCGCCGGTGACGCGACCGCCTTGGTGGAGACCGAAACGTCCACCCGGTCGGTCCGGGGGCGGGTGCGCCCCGCGGTCGGCTGCCTGACCGGGACCAGCACCGAGGCCCGGGCACCTGCCAACGGCTGGGGGCTCCAGTCGATCCGGAGCAGGCTACCTCCCCTCAAGACCCCTCCCCGTCGCACCGGAACCGTCAGGCCCATGGTGAAGCCGAAACGATTGTCGCGGATGTTGTAGTCACCACCCACCGAAAGCCGCAGTCCCGGAATCTGTAGGAAGACGCGTGCGCCACCTTCCACCCGGGCGGCACGGGACCCGGCGTAGCCTTCCGCCGCAAAGGCGAGTCGTCCGACCACGGGATTGCCGAGCGAGTGGGTGACGCCGAACACGGCCTGCGCGACGGGCTCCACGGGGTCGCCCTCGCGCCAATCGAGGCCCGCGCCGGCCCCGGCGTACAAGCTGGTCCGTGATGGCTGTCCGAGAGATGCGGTGAGCCCGCCCTGCCAGGGCGGCAAGGTGTCCTGGGCGGTGACGCGGGAAGGGAGCGCGATTGCGACCAACAGGCCGCAACCGATGCGTACGAAGGGGAGTGATCGAGGGCGGTTCAACCGCACGCTACCGAAATCCCACCCGGAACCCGTTTTGTCAATGGGGGAATGACGAAAGACGAATGCCGAATGCCGAGTGCCGAGTGCCGAGTGCCGAATGGAATGAGGGAGTGGGGAATGGGGGAGTGAGGGAGTGAGGGAATGCCGAGTGCAGAATGCCGAATGCCGAATGGAATGGGGAATGAGGGAATGGGGGAGTTCCCGTTCCCCCTTCCCTGTTCTCCCGTTCTCCCGTTCCCCCGTTCTACCGCTCTACCGGCTTTCCAGTATCCCCCAACTCCGCCCTGAACTTGGCCGCCTGGTCGGGTCGGCGGAGTGAGTCGTACTCGGCCACCAGGTCCCGACGCGCGTTCTGGAGCCAATTGGCCGCCGGGTCGGGTTGCTTGGCCACGATCTGATAGCCGGCCAGGCTCTCGCGCTCGCCATCGGCGAAGCGGCGCTGCCGGAGCAGCGAACGACCCAGCTTGATCCGGACGATCCCCAGGTACAGATGATCCGACGATAGCGTCTCGTTGTAGCGCCGGATCGCCTCCCGGAACAGGCGCTCCGCCTGCGCGTGATCCCTCCGGTCCATGTAGACGCTGCCCAGGTTGGAGAGCGCGACCCCGATCAGGTAGTGCTTGTCGTGGTAGACCGCCCGGTAGATCTCGGCCATCCGGCGGAACTCGGCCTCCGCTTCGTCCAGCCGGCCCTGCTGCTGCGCTACCCGGCCCAGCTCGTTGAGGGTCGAGGCCACGCTCGGGTGGACTTGCCCGTACACGGTCTCCCGAATGGCCAGCGCCTGGCGCAGCAGGTCGCCGGCCTCCTCCAGCCGGCCCTGCGGAATCAGGACCCGGCCGATCATGGTCATGGTGGAGGCCATCTCGTAGTGCGTCTTGCCGTACCACGCCTGGTAGATCTCCAGCGCCTGCCGGTAGTACCGCTCGGCCTCGGGGTAATGCCCGCCTTCGGACTGGATCGCTCCCAGGTTGATGAGATCGGAGGCCACGTGGGGATGGCGGTCGCCATAGAGCCCCGGTCCATCGCCAGCACCTGGCGGTTGAGCGAGTCGGTCACCGCATAGTGGCCGGCGTAGAAGTGGACGTTGGCCAGCTCGGTCAGGGTGGCCGCCAGATCGGTTTGCGGCAGACCGGCCGTCGAGTCCAGTCGCGCGGCCTCGGTCAGCATCTCGATGGCCTGGTCGTAGCTGCCCCGGTCCTCCAGCACCTGGCCCAGCGCGGTGGCGGCTCGCGCCACCGCAGGGTGATCGGGCGGGAGCCGCGCGGCGGCTCATCGCCAGTCCCTCGCGCGACCAGCCGCTCGGCCTCGTCGTACTCGGCCTGGTCGGAGCGGAGCAGCCCCAGCGCCACCAGGCTCCGCGCCACGTCGGGATGCTCGGCGCCGAACAGGGAGCGCCGCTGCTCCAGGGCCGCCTCCAGCAGGGTATCGGCCCGGTCGAGGTTGCCCAGCTTCTGGTAGATGCTGCCCAGGGTCTGATAGAGCTCCGCCTGCACCGCCGGCTCGCCGCTCGAGGCTGCGCGCCTCCTGGACGCCGCGATCGAGCAGCGTCACCACCCGCAGACTGTCCGCCGGCCCCGCCGTTTCGTCGCCGCCCTCGAACAGACTGGTCATGAAGCCGCTGGATCCGCTGCGGTGCGCGCCGCCTCGGCCAGGGCCGAGTTGCGCGCGCGTGGTCAGCCGGACGGTGTAGAACACCACCAGCCCGACGATCACCGCCAGCGCCAGCGCCGCCGCGGCCACCGGCCGGCCGGTTCCGCCGCACGAACTTGCCCAGCCGGTAGCCCACGGTGTCGGGGCGGGCCTCGAGCGGCTCTCCCTGGCAGGAAGTGATCGACGTCGCGGATCAGCGCCTCGACCGTGCGGTAGCGGCGCGCCGGATCCTTGTGCATCGCGGTGAGACAGAGCACGTCGAGGTCGGCCCACGGAGGTCCGGCTCCCGGTGCGGACCGCCGAGCCGCCGTCGGGCAGTGCCGCCATCCGCTCGGCCACCACCGAAGGCCGCTCCGGCTCCTGCTTGGCTACGATGCGTCTCGACCTCGCCCGGCGTCCGGCTCGGCGAGATCGAACGGCAGCCGGCCGGTCAGCAGCTCGTAGAGAATCACGCCCAGCGAGTAGACGTCGGTGTGGATGCCGACCCGGCCGCCCCGGATCTGCTCCGGCGCGGCGTAGGCCGGCGTCATCAGCCGCAGCCCGGTCCGGGTCTGATCGGCGGGCAGTCGAGGCTCTCGAGCTGCTTGGCGATGCCGAAGTCGAGCAGCTTCACCGTGCCGTCGGTCGTTGACCAGGATGTTGGAGGGCTTGAGGTCGCGATGGATGACCGCGTGCTGGTGGGCGTGCTGCACCGCCTCGCACACGGCGCGGAACAGGGCCAGGCGACCGGGGATCGAGCGGACGCCGCGCGGCGCAGTAGTCGGTGAGCGGCAGCCCCTCGACGTACTCCATGACGAACCACGGCGTCCCGTCGGGCAGTGTGTCGGCGTCGTAGAGCCGCGCGATGGACGGGTGGTTGAGCTGGGCCAGGGTCCGCTGCTCGCTGGCGAAGCGCTCGCGCCGCGCCGGCGAGAGCCAGGCGTCGCGCAGGATCTTGATGGCGGCCAGGCTGCCGAGATCCTCGCGCTCGGCGAGATAGACCACGCCCATCCCGCCTTCGCCGAGCATGCGCTTGATGCGGTAGGGGCCGAAGCTCGGTCCGAGGACCGCGCGGGCGCGGCGCCATCCAGCACCTGCCGCGCCGCCTGCGCGAGGTCGCGATCGAGCAGCGAGTCTCCGGCCGCGTCTTCGTCGAGCAGGGCGAGCACCTCGGCCACCAGAGTCGGATCGTCGGTGCAGCGGCCGTTCCAGGAAGGCGCGCTGCTCCGGCTGCCGGCAGGTCGGCCGCGTCGTGGAAGAGCGCCTGGATCCGTTCCCAGCGCGCGGCGTCCATGGTCAGGGGGTGCCGGCGGAGGGTCAGGCAAGGCTGGCGCAGCTCGCGCGCCAGCCAGGCCTTGGCGGCGCGCCAATCGCGCAGGACGGTGGCCTCGGAGACCCCCAGCAGCTCGGCGGTCTCGGTCACGTCGAGTCCGCCGAAGAAGCGGCTCTCGACCATCATGGCCTGGCGCGGCTCCAGCTGGGCCAGCGCCTCGAGCGCCTCGTCCAGCGCCAGCAGGTCGTCCGCCCGAAGTGCGGCCGCGGTCCAGCGACTCGTCGAAGGTGACGACGCACCTGCCCGCCCCCGCGTTTTCCGGCGTTGCGGCGGCGGGCGGCCTCGACCAGGACCTGGCGCATCGCCCGGGCGGCGATCCGCTTGAAGTGGAGGCGGGAGGTCGCGGCGACCTGCGGCGAGCCGGCCAGCTTGAGCCAGGCCTCGTTCACCAGCGCGGTCGGGCTCAGCGTGGCGCTCGGGTCGTCGCGCCGGACGCTGGCGGCCAGCCGGCGCAATTCCTCATAGGTGACGCTGAACAGCTCGTCCAGCGCCCGCCGGTCCGACCCACTGCCTGTACCCAGATCCTGAGGCTTCACGCCGGCTCCCTCATGGGATGACGGTTTTTCGCGCCGCGGTGCGCAATGTGGTGCAAGACCCTCCGGCCGGTCGGGCCGGCCAGCCCGGGGCGCGGAGGGGAGGTCCACCTACCCGGCATATGCTATCACGCGAAGCGGCGGTGTGGCAAATAGTTCCGTCGCTCAACATCACCGTACCCTGAGGGGACAAGGAGGCCACATGCGGGTCGTAGAGGGAGACGTCGGCGTGGTCGGCGCCGGGACCTGGAGCGATGGCGGCGGTGGTGGGAAGACCATTCTGTCGGTCCTGGAGATCGGCGACACCCATCTCAAGCGGATCGTGCTGCCCGACTACCTGGCCAACTACGTCACGCCGGGCCAGCACGTGCGGGTCCTGGTGGGACAGGGCCTCTCGCGCGGCTTCATCACGCGGCCCTTCGTGGCAGGGGTGGAGAACAACGGGAAGACCTACAAGATCGACTCCGTCCTGATGATGGGGATCCTCAAGAGCATCCTCTACTGTATGCTGGCCGGGGTGCTGGCCGCCATCCACCCCATCCTGTGGGTGGCCGCGTGCGTGGGGATCTTCGGGTTCTACATCAAGGAGTACACCGACCTCAAGCGGTTCTGAGGACCCGGCGTTCCATCCCGGGAACGGCGGGAGGCGAGGGGCGTCCGCGGAATTGCGGGATGCGACTCCAATCGGTACGTTATCCGCCCCCTGAATCCGCCCCCGGGCGCGGGCCGGACGTTTTCCCAGTCACCGAGAGGGCAGTCCTATGGGTAGCTTCCTTGGCAGTCTGTTCATGTTCGTCTTCTGGGTGGTGGTCATCCTGGGAGTCGTGGCGTTTTTCACCTACAACAAGCTCCAGCGGCTGGCCCAGGAGGTGAAGGAAAAGACCTCCAACGTCGGCGTCGCGATCTCCACCAAGATCAACCTGATCAACCAGGTGATCGACGCGGTGCAGAACTACCAACAAGGTGAGCAGCTGGTCCAGCTCAAGATCTCGGCCGACATGAATCAGGCCGCGATGATCATGGCCTACCAGAAGTCGAACAACATCCTAGCCAGCCTCCAGTCCCTGGCCAACCGGTCGCCCGACCTCAAGGCCAGCGAACAGTATCACCGGCTGATCGACAGCGTTCAGGAGTGCGAGGCCAACATCCAGCGGATGCGCCTGACGGTGAACTCCGCGGTGAAGACCTACAACTCCCAGTGCCTTTCCATCCCGACCGTGTTTGTGGCCAAGTTCCTGGGCTTCTCCAGCGCCCCCTTCCTCGAGTTCGACGCCTCCGGGGCGGGCGACATGACCAAGCTCAAGGAGTTCAAGACCGACGACGGCGAGCGCCTGCAACAGTTGATGGCGGGTGGCGTGAGCGCCCTGGCCGGCGCGGCTAAGGGACTGGCGGCCGGAGCGGAGCAGGCCGGCAAGATGATCGCCAACAAGGTGAAGGAAGCCTCGGCGACCACCAACTACTTCTACATGACCCCGGGTGGGGTGCCTCAGGGACCCGTGAGCATCGAGGAGATTCACCGGCTCCGGTCGCAGGGGACCATCGACGACAAGGTCATGCTGGCCGAGGTGGGCTCCCAGAACTGGAGGCCGCTGGCAGGGGTGATCACCGAAGTGCGGCAGATACAGAAGACCTGAGGCCGCCGGTCCCGCCAGCGGTGCGTGAGGCGGGGCCGCTTCACCCGAAGGGGGCAGGTCGCATAGGTTAGTGGGGTGCCGAGGCCGTCCGGCCGCACGCGGACGGCTTCCGCCGTGATGAGGAGCCCCACTGCTCGTGCCTGCCACCCCGCGCGAACGAAAGAACCTGGCTACGGTGCGCCGCTACTTCGACGCGCTGGCCGCCGGTGTCACCGGACGGACCATGGCCGCGTTCTTCACGCCCGATGTGATCCAGCAGGAGTTTCCCAACCGCTTCCTGGTGAACGGCGCTCGGCGAGATCTGCAGGGGATGTTGGAGGCGGCGCAACGGGGCCGGGGCGCCATCACCGCCCAGGAATTCTATCTGCTCGACGCGATCGCCAGCGGGGACAAGGTGGTGGTCGAGGCCCAATGGAGCGGCACCCTATCCACCGCCGTCAAGGACATCGCGGCCGGGACCGTGATGCGGGCCCGCTTCGCCGCCTTCTTCGAGTTCCGGAACGGCAAGATCGCGGCCCAGCGCAACTACGACTGCTTCGATCCCTGGTAGTCCCCTGGTTCCTCGCCAACCCCCACCAGCCATGCCCAAGCGCCTTCAGGTCTACGAAGCTCCCGGCATCACGGTGACCTTCGACCCCAACATTTGTCAGCACACCGGCGTCTGCGTACGCGGGCTGCCGGCTGTCTTCGACGTGAGCCGGAAGCACTGGGTTCGCCCCGAGCTAGCCACGGTCGAGGAGGTCGCGACCCAGGTGTCGCGGTGCCCGTCCGGAGCGCTCCAGTACCGCTTGACGCCTACCACCTGATCGACCGCTCGGTACCCTCCAAGGAGATCCTCCATGCCGACCAACCGTCGGAATTGGCTCAAGGGCAGCGGCCTGGCCCTGCTGGGCAGCGGCTTCCTCTCGCGGGTGGACGCCGTGGCGGCGCAGCAGTCCAAGGCGCCACCCTCGCTCCGGGACCTGCTCAAGCAGCAGGCCACCGGCGCCAGCGAGAAGCTGCTGCTGGCGCCTCAGAAGGGTGAGGAGGGCCCGCCGGCCCCGGCCACCGCCGACCGGCTGCCGCTCGAGTGGAACAAGGCCACGGTGGCGCGCTTCAAGAGCACGCTCGCCGAGCAGGACATCCAGGCCTTCCTCGTGCCGGGACCCGCTCAACATCATCTACCTCACCGGCTACTGGCACACCACCACCGAGCGGCCCCAGGCCATGTTCATGAACCAGGACGACCCCGATCCCTGGTTCCTCTATCCCGGCCTCGACCGCGACATCGTCACCACCTGGTGGTTCGGCGGCGGATGGACCTACTTCGACTTCCTCCACGGCGAGGACGCGGCCCCCCAGGAGGGCAAGGTGATGGAAGGGGAGACCGTGGACCTGTTCAAGTTCCTGCTCGAGGGGATCCGCAAGAAGGGCGTGCAGGGAGACGCGCATCGGCATCGACGGCGAGCTCTATCCGTCGCAGATCGCCAAGGCCAAGGACATGCTGCGCGGCGTCGAGTTCGTGGACGTCTCCGACACCCTGCTGAAGATGCGGCAGGTGAAGACGCCCGAGGAGCTGGCCCTCTGGCGCCGGGCCTACGTCTACTTCGACCGGGCCCACTGCTTCGCGCGCGACTACATCCTGACCCACGGCACCGACGTCACCGACTACGAGGTGTCGCATGGCCACCGAGCTCTGGATCAACGACATCCTCTACTACGATCTCGACCTCAAGAACGGCGCCCTCGCACCACGGGGTCGGCAGCGTCGGTCGGACCTGGAGTCCGGGTGGGGCCGGTCACCGCGGCTACCCGCATCCCAACCAGCCGCTCTTCAACCGGATCGGGCGCAACATGGCGCTGCAGGTGGCGGGCGGCGCGTCGATCGGCGGCTACGGCGGCGAGAACTACCGCGCGTTCATCCTCGCCGACGCAGGCGGCAAGTTCGACCCCCACATGCGGAAACTGTGGGAGGTCAGCCAGCGTACCTGCGACATGCAGGTGGAGCTGTCGGTGGAGGGCCGGACCTGCTCGGCCGTGGCCTACGCGATCCACAAGTACCAGGTCGAGCAGGGCGTGCAGAAGTACGTCTACCACCGGCCCGCGCACGGCGAGGGAGTCGAGGGCCACCAGTCGCCCTACCTCGCCCTGGGCGACCACACCATGCTGCGCCGCAACATGTGCTTCTCGGAGGAGCCGGGGCTCTACGACCCGGAGCACGGCTGCGGCTTCAACTGGAGCGACACCGTCGTGGTCGGCGTCAAGTCGGGCTACCGCATGAGCCGCGTGCCCTACAGCAAGGAGTGGTGCTGGCTCAAGCTCTAGGAAGGGCGGACAAGGCGGACAAGGCGGACAGGACGGCCAGACAGTCAGGGCGGTGGCGGCGGTAACGCTGGCTTTAGGGACAGTCAGGGCGCTCGCTGCCCAGGAGCCGCCATCCG
>CAVPGI010000009.1:0-7872 GCA_963704015.1 uncultured Gemmatimonadales bacterium | reverse complement strand
TTCTCCCTGCCCTCGGCGGCGGGGGCGACGTCCTCCACGAAGAAACGCTCCAACTCTTCCAGGTCGCTGTCCGAAAGGGTGGTGACCTGGATCGAGGCGACGTAGTAGTAGTCGCCGGCCTCGGTCGGGGCCATGGTGACGCGATCGGAACGCCCGATGGCGGCGGCCAGCCCCTCCTGGGTCGCGTAGCGATTCTCCTGGCGCGCCCGCCCGGTCAGCCGCACGACGGTGTACTGGTCCAGCAGCGGCTCATGTCGTACCGCCACGTCCCACTCCACGTCGCGCTCGGTGGCATCGAACCAGGCGCCGCGGGAGCGCCAGAGCTCAACGCGATAGTGAAGGCGCAGGGGAAAGCCCGACTGGAGCATTGCGGTCCACCGGGGGTCCTGGAAGAAGTAGCGGGTCCGGACCACCGGGCTTCGGGAGCTGGGCAGGGTCGGCTCCACCGCCAGGCTCACCTCCAGCCGCACCTTGGTGGTGTCCTGGGCCAGGGCAAGGGGCGGCATTGCGGCGCCTGACAGCGTCGCCAGAAGGGCGATCCCAAGCCGGCGCCTCACGGCACCTCGCTAGAACCGCCGCTGGAGCCGTACCATCACTCGCACCGGCTCGCTGCCGGTCAGCGCCTTGAGCACATAAACCCCAGATGCCGCCGGCATCCAGCCCGATCCCCAAGTCGCCCTTCCACTCCCCGAGGTTGGGGATCCGGTCGTTGGGCACCCGCCCCGGCCCGTTCCCCGAGAGCCAGCTGTCGCCGCCGTCGGCGAGGAGGACCAGGTCCGCTTCATCGATGCCGAGGAAGCGATTCAGGTCGGGCCGGGCTTCGTCCTTGAACTGGAAGCCCAAGCCGAGCCGGAAGCGCCGCCGCAGTTCCGCCTGTAGCACGATGGTGCGGTCGCAAAGCGCGGGCTCTGCCGGATCGTTCAATCCCACCGGGGCGCAGGTCACGGCGCGGAACGGGTAGCCGGCCAGCCAGTCCACGCCCCCCAGCGAGAGGCGGCGCTGCACCGGCAGGAGGTGCCCCACCGGCCCACCCGGCGGCCAGACCCGGAAGTTGAGCCGGAGGTCGGGAGAGATGCGATTGTACCGCCAGGGCGTCGAAGGTGAGGCGTCCGTACCCGTAGTCGCGGGTCGGCAGCGGGGGCCGGACTTCGGGCGGCAGCGTGGTCGGTGAGACGTCTCCGCTCCACGCGTAATCGTAACCCAGATGGATCAGCCACCCCGAGGTGGGCCGCTTGCGGTGATTCCGGGTGTCCAGATCCAGCCCCAGGCCCAGAATGCGGTAGTCGCCGTCATCGATCAGGGGATTGGGGCGCCAACCGTCCTGGGCGGTGAACAGCGACCAGGGATCGTTGGCTCGGAGCGTCCTTTCCTTTTGCCAACGGTAGGAGACGTCGAACCGCAGAGGCTTGGCCAGGAAGGCGAACCCCGACGCCGCAACTCCTTCCGCGTTGTAGTAGTCCCGATTGTCGTTCTGACTAGATGGCCCACCAACCGATCTCCTCGCGTCCCTGCGTCTGTTCTTCGATCCCGTTGACCAGGCTGTACGCACGGAGGCCGAATCCATAGCCCGTGGGGCCCTTGAAGCCCCAGTCGGTCCGCACCGAGTATCCGAATGGGCGGCCCAACGGCGCGTCCCAACCGGACGTGCGAAGGATGGCCCGCAGCTCGAGCCGTGCCGCCACGCTGGGGCTCACCTTCCAGTCGAAGGCCGGGCCGAAGATGATCGGCAGCCCTTCGACCCGGTTGTAGGTTTGGTTGGTGGCGAGTAGCACGGTGGTGCGGACCTTCCCGGTCTGGAAGCTGGCTTGGGCACTGGCCAGCTCGCCCGGCGTCTTGCCCGGTTCACGAACCGCGAGTTGGCCGTTGGAACGGCGGTAGACCGGCGCCGCATCCCAGAAGACGCGGCTCCCGGCTTCCAGCCGGCTCCCCTCTTCCGCCGTGAGCCGGCCACCGGCCACCAGCACGGATCCCGAAATTCGGCCCGTCGACCGGACGCGCAGATCCCCGTTGATGACCGTGACCGGCCCGTCCACTTCGCCGGCGACGTCTACCGTGCCGCGGTAGACCACCACCCGTCCCGCCAGCCTCCCGTCCGCCGGGACGCTGACATCTCCCGCGAACCGGAGCGCGGTCGAGTCGTTGTAGGCGGCAAGCAGGTCGCGCAGCACGTCGGCGGGAAGACCGCCATGCTGGGTGGAATCGGGGGCGTTGGGGTCGATCACGACTACGCTGTCCTGCGCCTGCGCGCCGGTAGCGAGGCAGAGCAGGAGGCCGACCATGGCCAGCAGGTGGCGGCGAACCCCCCGCAGTCTCGCCCTCACGATTCGCCCGTCATGCTCTTCAGCGTGAGCCGGAGCCGTTTGATCCGCCGGTAGAGATTGGCCCGGTCGGTCCGAAGCAGTCGGGCCGCTTCCGCCACGTTGCCCGCGGATTGGGCGAAGGCCCGGACGATCAGCGAGCGCTCGTAGTCGTCGAGGGTCTCGCTCAGCGATCGGGAGACCGGGAGCGAGAGTGGCGCCGGGGAGGGCGGGAGCGCGGCCGCGCGGGGCAGGGCTGCCGCCACCCGCGCCGCGTCGACGGTGGCTTCACCGGTGATCGCGAGCCGCTCGATCAGATTGGCCAGCTCGCGAATGTTGCCCGGCCAGGGGTACCCGGCCATGACGGCGAGCGCCTCGTCGGTGAACCGCGGAGGATCGACGGGCCGGATTCGCTGGGCCAGGTGGGTCACCAGATCCGGGAGGTCCTCCAGGCGTTCCCGGAGCGGCGGGAGCTGGATGGGAAAGATGTGGAGCCGGAAGAAGAGATCCTCCCGGAAACGCCCCGCCGCCACCGCCTGCTCCAGCGAGCGATTGGTGGCCGCGATGATCCGCACGTTCACCGTGACCGAGCGCTCCGCGCCCACTCGCTGCAGCACCCCGCTCTCGAGGGTACGGAGCAGCTTGGCCTGGGCCTCGAGGCTCAAGTCGCCCACCTCGTCCAGAAACAGGGTGCCTCCGTCCGCCAGCTCGAAGCGGCCGATGCGCCGCTCGACCGCCCCCGTGAATGCCCCTCGCTCGTGCCCGAACATCTCGGACTCCACCAGGTCCCGAGGGATGGCGGCGCAATTGACCGTGACGAAGGGAGCCGAGCGTCGCCGGCTCTCCCGATGAATGGCCGCGGCGACCAGCTCCTTCCCGGTCCCCGATTCGCCGGTGATCAGCACCCGGGTATCGGTGGGCGCCGCACGCCGAATCAGCTCACGCACCTGGCGCAGGCCCGGGCCCGACCCCACCAGCTCGTCCCGGCTGTCCAGCGCGGCACGGAGCGCCTGATTCTGCGCGCGGGTGCGCTCGAACGTGAGGGCGGTGCGCAGCGCCACCAGCACGGCCTCGGGGCTGAGCGGCTTCTCCAAGAACTGAAAGGCGCCGCGTTGGGTGGCCCGCACCGCGTCCGACAGTTGTGCCTTTCCACTCATCATGATGACCGGCGCCTGAATCCCCCGCTCGCGAAGGGTGCCCAGGACTTCGATCCCGTCCGGGCCCGGAGGCATGAGCAGGTCCAGCAGAACCACGTCCGGCTCGCTCCGCTCTGCGGCGAGCAGCGCCGCCGGTCCCGAGGCGGCCTCCACCGTCTCGAATCCCTCGGCGTGCAGGAGGGCGGCCAGCATGCGGCGGATGTTGGCCTCGTCATCCACCAGAAGGACGCGTTCGGTCATGCCGGCAATCGCAGCTCGAAGGTGGCACCGCCACCCGGCGTATCGCTCACCGAGATGCTGCCCCCATGTGCCTCGAGGGTCTGCCGCACCAGGGTGAGGCCGAGTCCGGTCCCCTCAGGCCGGCTGGTGAAATACGGCTCGAAGATGCGATCCCGCAGATCGGGCGCGATCCCGGGCCCATGATCCCGAACGGCTACCACCACGCCGGAGCCCGCCTCGGGACGGACCTCGAGATCGATCGCCCCGTGCCCGCCCATTGCCTCCACGGCATTCCGCAGCACGTTGCTGAGCGCGCGCCGGAGAGGATCGTAGTAGCCGACCACACGCGGGGTACGCGGGCTGATGTCGAGCCGGCAGGTGACCCCGGGAGGAACCGAGTGCTTGGCCAGCTCGGTGGCCAACTCACCCAGGTCCACCTCCGCCGGAGGCCCCTGCGGTAGGCGGCCCAGCTCGGTGAATTCCTCGGCCAACTGCTCCAGCCGGGCCGATTCCGCCCGGAGCACGTCGAGCGCCTCCCGCTGCCCTTCGCTGGTCGCCCGGCCCAGCTGGGCCACCGCCAGGCGAATCGGGGTGAGCGGGTTCTTCATCTCATGCGCCACGCGCCTGGCGACTTCCCGGAAGGTGCGCAACCGCTCTGCCTCCAGCTCCCGGGCCTGCCCGGCCTCGAGCTCGTCCGCCATGCGACGAAGGGCACTTCGCAACGCCGCGAACTCAGGCGCGCCCCGTCCTGCCTCCTCGGCCGGGAGTGGCTCTCCCTGGCCGATCAGGCTGGTCCAACGCACCAGGTCGTCGATCGGCCGGCTCAGCTGTCGCGAGAGGTGGCCGCCCAATCGCAAGGAGGCGTACAGCACCAACCCGCCCAGAACCAGAATGACCACCGTAAGGCCGGTGTAGTAGAACCGGCTCGAGGCCTCCGCTCGCTGGATCCGGCTCAGCGCCGAGTTGAGCTCCCGGGTGTGCTCCGCCAGGGCGCGACGCTCGCCGGCTGTCATACGCGTCGTGTCCAGGGTCTCGATCAACACCCGCCCCGACGCGCCCAGCTCATCGAGCGCGGCGCGGCTCTGCCCCCCTGGCCCGGTGGCCCGGACGGTGAGCGCCCATCCCAGAATGGCGACCGCGGTAGGGATGGTGCCCAGGGCGATCAGAACCAGGAGGATGCGATGGCGGAACGGGAAGGGCATCGCCCATCAACCTAGCCGAGGATGGGCACCTTCGCCTGCCGGCAGCGGGGCGACCAGACGCAGGCTGAGCCGGCCCAGCAGGACCCCGGCTTGGATACCGACCGCCGCTGCGACCCACTCCGACCAATGCGCCACCGGCAGCCCGTTCAGCCACGGGACCACCGTCAGGCCGATCGCGGCCGCGACGACTGGCACCAACCGATTGGCGATGCTGCGCTCGGAGCGGACGCTCCAATAGCCGAGCGGCAGGAGGAAGCCCGCCACCCAGAGGGCCGTCCCCAGGTAGGCCTCCCTTCCCAGGGCGTATTCATAGGGCAGCAGGAACGTCCATCCCCAACTGGGACTCAGCCGAAGGTCGAGCGAGGCCATGCGGGAGCCGGACTGGGCCCGGAGCGAAAGCCAGCCGTCTCCCAGGTGGCCGACCGTGCGCACCGAATCTCCAGGCGCTTCAGAGATCAGGTTGGCCAACCGGATGGCGGGACTGTGCAGGCGAAGACTTCTGCTCAACAGGCGGGGCCGGAATACCAGGTCGCGGCCGTCCTGCCCCAGGACCAGGATCTCCTTCTGGTGCTCGTCGAAGATGCTGAGAATGGAGGCCAGGAACCGTGTGGGGCCATAGGTGACGGCCGTTGCCGTGACGGTGACTCCGTCCTCGAGCATGGACTGTCGCAATGGTCCCGACTGGGCGATTTCATCGGAGGACCTCAACGCGAGACCGTTGACGGCAACCGAGACTACGGTGCCCCTGAAGTCGTCCAGATAGACCCCCTCGGGTGCCAGCTGGCTGAACCAGCGCGTCGCTGGTAGAGCGGGCGAGAGGGCCCGGGCCGTGCCGCCCCACACCGTGACGAACGCCGCTGCCATGACCAACAGGATTTGCCTGGCCGCCCACGGCGCGGGAAGCAGTAATTGAGGCCACGTGTCCGCCAGCCCGATGCCCAGCGCGCCACCCAGGCTATTGGTGAGCACGTCGCTGAGCGACGCATCCCGTCCCGCGATGAATTTCCATTGCAACAGCTCGATGGTGATGGTCGTCGCGGTGACGATGAGCTGTGCCCCTCGGCGGGACAGCCCCGACCACCGGAGTCCCAGTCCCAGGGGGATGAACAACAGGACGTTGAGGAGGAGGTCGACCGTCCCGTACTCGCCGCAGACCAGGCACCACCAGGGCGTCCGGGCGACCTCGTTCACCGCTTCCGGGTGGGGAATCAGGGTCAGGGAGGCGATGGCGGCAGCCCCCAGGGCCGCTACCCAGCGGCCCGCGATCCGAGACGGTCCGTTCACCGGGAACGCAGCGGCCGAGGTCGCCGCAGGGCTGGGGGACGGAGTCATCACACTTGAACTCCGTTCCTGGATTGGGAGTTGGTCACAACGCCGTAACCCCTTAGAATGCAAGGTGATAGTTTGCTGGCCCCGGGTAGGCCTAGAGGCACGAGGGTTGCTTGAATGCGGGGCGAAATGGAAACCGCCATCCAGAGCGTCATGACCAATCCCCAGCCGGTCGCAGGCCAACACCTCTTCACGGTAGATGTCGAAGAGTACTTCCAGGTCGTGGCCCTCGAGCCGGTGGTCGCCCGGTCCCAGTGGGATTCCATGGGCTCCCGGGTCGAGGCCTCCGTGGACCGGGTCTTGGAGCTCCTGACCCGACACGGCACGCTGGCGACCTTCTTCACCTTGGGTTGGGTGGGGAAAAGATACCCGCAGATCGTCCGCCGCATTGTCGGTGTCGGTCATGAGATCGCTTCTCACGGGTGGTGGCACCGCCGGGTCACCAACCTGACCCCGGCCGAGTTCCGCGAAGAAGTCCGGGATACCAAGGCCACACTGGAGGACATCAGCGGGCAGGCCGTCTACGGCTTCCGGGCTCCCAGCTTCTCCATCATCCCGGGCGTCGAGTGGGCGTTCGACGTGCTGCTGGAGGAGGGTTACCGGTACGACTCGAGCCTCTTTCCCATCCGTCGGCCCGACTATGGCTATCCCCTCGCGGACACGGTGCCGCA
Organism: uncultured Gemmatimonadales bacterium; assembly: GCA_963704015.1. Lineage (GTDB taxonomy): Bacteria > Gemmatimonadota > Gemmatimonadetes > Gemmatimonadales > GWC2-71-9 > DATIWD01. The sequence goes on along the minus strand of CAVPGI010000009.1, from coordinate 997 downwards.
CCTGATCGCCCGGCCTTCAGGCACTCTGCTCGAGCTGCCGCTGGCGACCACCGAGTGGCTTGGGCTCCGTCTGCCGGCCGCGGGAGGCGGCTACCTTCGGCACCTCCCCTATGAGGTCACGGCCCGCGCCTTCCGCGATTACGGGGAGCGTGGTGTCTCCGGCACCTTCTACATCCATCCCTGGGAGCTAGATCCTGGGCAGCCGCGGCTGGGCGGCCTCTCCTGGCAGACACGGGTGCGGCACTATGGCGGGCTCCGCCGCACCCTGCCCCGGCTCGAGCGGTTGCTCAAGGAATTCCGATTTACCTCGGTAGCCTGCCGATTCGGCGTTCGCTCTTCTCTCGAGACCGACCAACCCTGGGCGGACTTCCTCCCCGCATGAGCCTGGGGATCCAGCCGTTCTCCGGTACCGCGGTCGAATGGGATGGCTTCGTTCGCGGGCAGCCGGGCTGGACCCACTACCATCTGTTCGCCTGGAAGCCGCTGATCGAGAACGTCTTCGGCCATGAGTGCATCTACTCCGTGGCTGGGGACGAGGACGGGTGCCTGGTTGGCGTGTTGCCGCTGGTCCGGGTGAAGAGCCTCGTCTTCGGGCACTATCTGATTTCGATGCCGTTCCTCAACTACGGCGGGCCCTTGGGCTCGCCGGAGGCGGTCCAGGCGCTGGTGGGTCACGCCGTCAACCTCGCCCGGAGCGGTCGCGCCAAGCTGCTCGAGCTGCGGAGCCGGAGGGAGCTTCCGGTCGACCTCCCGGTCTCCCACCGCAAGATCACCGTCGTCCTGGATCTGCCCGCCGATACCGATCGTCTGAGCCAGCAGCTCGGCGCCAAGCTGAGGAGTCAGATCAAACGCCCGCAGAAGGAGGGGGTGACGGTCCGCTTCGGCCCCGACCAGGTCGACCCCTTCTTCGTGGTCTTCTCCCGACACATGAGGGATCTGGGCACGCCGACCCAGCCGCGCGCGCTGTTTCGCGCCATCGCCGACACGTTCGGGGAGG
>CAVPGI010000008.1:0-396352 GCA_963704015.1 uncultured Gemmatimonadales bacterium | reverse complement strand
GTCCGCCTTGTCCGTCGTGTCCGTCCTGTCCGTCCTCACCGCCCTGCCCGACTCTTCCCCTCCTTCCCCCTCCTGCTACCTTCCACCCCGCCATGCACCTGCGCGACTACTTCCGACCCGGCTCGGTCAATCTCGATCTGGCGGGCGCCTCCGCCGACGAAACGCTGAGCGAGCTGGTCGGTCTGCTGCAGCTGGACCCGGTCGAAGGCGAGTCCATCTACCGGATCGTCAAACGTCGGGAGGACCTGGGGTCCACCGGGGTGGGGCGCGGCATCGCCATTCCCCACGGCCGTTGCATCGGGGTGGACCATCTGCGGATGGCGTTTGGAAGGCGGCCGGGCGGGGTGGAATTTCGCGCGATCGACGGGAAGCCGGTTTCGCTCTTCTTCCTGATCGTGGCTCCGCCAGTGGAGACTTCGAACCTTTACCTGCCGGTGTTGGGGAGGGTGGCGCAGTTCATCAAGGATCCGGACGTGCCGGAGCGGCTACTCAAGCTCGAGTCGCCGGAGGAGCTGTTCGCGTTGATGGAGGAAAAAGGAGTCTAGTTCCCCCTCTCCACACCGTGGAGAGGGGGCCAGGGGGTGAGGCCTACTCCCACTCGATCGTCGCCGGCGGCTTGGAGCTCACGTCGTACACCACCCGATTCACCCCGTCCACTTCGTTGGCGATCCGGCTCGAAATCGTCGCCAGCACCTCGGGGGGGAAGGGATACCAGTCGGCCGTCATCCCGTCCCGGCTGGTCACCGCGCGCAGCGCGATCACCTGGTCGTAGGTGCGCCCGTCGCCCTGCACGCCCACGGAGCGGATCGGCAGCAGCACCGCGAACGCCTGCCAGATCTCGTCGTACAGCCCCGCCGCGCGGATCTCCTCGATGTAGATCGCGTCCGCCTCGCCGCAGGATGTCCAGGCTCCGGGGCGTGACCTCGCCCAGGATCCGGATGGCGAGGCCGGGCCCCGGGAACGGGTGGCGTCCCACCATCTCCTCGGGCAGCCCCAGCTCGCGGCCCACCTGCCGCACCTCGTCCTTGAACAGCTCGCGCAGCGGCTCGATCAGCCGGAACGGCAGCCGCTCGGGCAGGCCGCCCACGTTGTGGTGGGTCTTGATGGTGACCGAGGGCCCCCCCGTCGGCGAGAGCGACTCGATCACGTCCGGGATAGAGCGTCCCCTGCACCAGGAACTCCACGTCGTTCCCCACCCCGCGGGCTTCGTTCTCGAACACCTCGATGAAGGCGTGGCCGATCTTCTTCCGCTTGTCCTCCGGGTCGGTGACGCCGGCCAGCCGCTCGAGGAACAGGTCGCGCGCGTCCACCACCCGGAGATCGATCCCCAGGTGCCGCCGGAAGGTCCGGTCTACCTGGTCCCGCTCGTGCAGGCGGAGCAGCCCGTGGTCCACGAAGATGCAGGTGAGCCGGTCGCCGATGGCGCGGTGAACCAGCACCGCCGCCACCGCCGAATCGACGCCGCCCGAGAGGCCGCAGATCACGCGGGACTTGGGGCCCACCAGCTCCCGGATCCGGTCCACTTCGTCCCGGACGAAATGGCCGGGCGTCCAGTCGGGTTGGCAGCCGCAGATGTCGAACAGGAAGTTCTCGATGATCTCGTCGCCCCGCGGGGTGTGGGCCACCTCGGGGTGGAACTGGACGCCGTAGAGCGGCTTGGTCTGGTGCTCGAAGGCGGCCACCGGCGAGTTGGCGCTCGCGGCGGTGACCACGAACCCGGGCGGCGGCGCGTCGACGTGGTCGCCGTGGCTCATCCACACGGGCATCTCCTCTCCCGTCGAGAAGCCCTGGAAGAGCCGCCCGCCCTTGATCGTGACCTGGGCGCGCCCGTACTCGCGCCGGCTGGCGCGGCACCACGCTGGCGCCGGCCAGATGCGCCATCAGCTGCATGCCGTAACAGATCCCCAGAATCGGGACGCCCAGCTCCAGCAGGGCGGGATCGGCGGTGGGGACGTTCTCGCCGTAGACCGAGTTCGGCCCCCCGGAGAGGATGATGCCCTTGGCGCCCCAGGCCTTGATCCACTCCACGGTGCGGGAGGGCGGATGGATCTCGCAGTAGACGTGCGCCTCGCGCACCCGCCGGGCGATCAGCTGGGTGTACTGGGAGCCGAAGTCGATGATCAGGATGCCGTCGTGGCCCGCGGAGACTGCGCTCCGGGTGGGAGCGGAGTCGGGAATGGCTTGGATGCCGAGTGTGGCGCGGTCGGTGGTGGTCATATGAAGCATCCAGAATGGATGGGGTTGGCATCGGGCAGCAGGCACCGGGGACCGAGGCTCCGGCGCGACCCGGCCCCTGGTCCCCGGTCCCTGGTCTTCTTCCAACCTGATGCCCGGTGCCTCATGCCATTCCGCCTCCTGCCTGATCCCAAACTTAAACGTGCATCCTCGGCTCCACCCACTCCTGCTTGAACAGGTCGGCCGACTGTCTCGCGGGGCCGGGCCACCGAAGCGGTCGCCGTCCACCAGCACTTCCGCGGGCCGAGGGCGAGAATTGTAGTTGGAGCTCATCACGAACCCGTAGGCTCCGGCGCCGAGGACGGCCAGCCGGTCGCCAGGTTGGGGGTCGGGGAGCCTGCGGTCGAGGGCCAGGAAGTCTCCCGTCTCGCAGACCGGCCCCACCACGTCGGCCGTGATCTCGGGCCGGCCGCTCGGCTCCACCTCCGCCAGATCTCGTGATAGGCCTGATAGTGGCTGGGCCGCACCAGGTCGTTCATGCCCGCGTCCACCACGACGAATTCCTTGCCGCCCGAATGCTTCCGGTAGAGCACCTCGGTGAGCAGGACGCCGGCGCTGCCCACCAGGAACCGGCCCGGCTCGAGGTGCAACGTGCAGCCCGGTCGGCCTCGAGCACCGGCACGATCGCCTGCGGCGAACCGCTCGGGCTCCAGCCCGGTTCGTCGCCGTAGCGGATGCCGAGCCCGCCGCCGATGTCGAGCGACGCGATGGTGCCGCCCCCGACACTCCTGAGCCTCGGCACCAGCTCCGACCAGTCGGGCGATGCCCTGGCGGAACGGCTCGGGATCCGTGAGCTGGCTCCCCAGGTGCATCGCGAGAGCCATCAGCTTGAGCCGCCGGTGGGCGGCGATGACGCGCGCCGCGTTCGCCACCTGATCGACGGGAATCGCCGAACTTGATGCCGCTCTTGCCCGGTCGAGATGTACGGGATGGGTCTCGGTGGTGACGTCGGGATTGACCCGGATGCCGACCGCCGCGTCTTTGCCCGCCCGCGTGGCCGCCGATCGCCAGACGCTCGAGCTCCTCGAGCGACTCGACGTTGAGATGGCCGACGCCCGGCGGCCAGCGCCGCTTCGCAGCTCCGCGGTGGTCTTTCCCACCCCGCTGAAGACGATCCGCTCGGGCGGAAACCCGGCCGCCAGCGCCCGAGCCAGCTCGCCGCCGGAGACGATGTCGGCGCCGGCGCCGAGATCGCGGAGCACGCCGCAGCACGGCGAGGTTGGCTGTTGGCCTTGACCGCGTAGCAGATGCGGTGCGGACACCGCGGCCAAGGCGCGCGTCCAGCGCGCGGTAGCGGTCGCGGATCGCGTCGGCGTTGTAGACGTACACCGGCGTCCCGACCTCGCTCGGCGATCCGCGCCAGCGGAGACCCCGCCCAGCATGAGCGTGCCGTTCCGGCGGCTCAGGCCGGCGTCGGCGAACAGCTCGCGGCGGATCCGCCCGCCGGCGGTCAGTACGCCTTGGCCCACACCGCCTCGGCGACGCTGGGCGCGTCGCACCACATGCAGGTCGTCGGCGCGACCGGCGAGCGGAACTCCTCGTCGGGCAGCACCCGGATCGTCGCCTTGGTCTGCTCCTTGATCTCGGCCTCGCACTGTCTCGTCGCCGCAGAAACCGCCGTAGACGAAGCCGCCGCTCGCCCGCCATGTACGCGAGGAACTGGTCCTTGGTCGCGCCGCGGATGCTGGCCTGCCTCCCGCCGGGCCCGCGCCGTCTCGAGCAGGTCCGACTGCAGCTGCTCCATGATGCCGAGCAGACTCGGCCCGAGTCCCGCCATCGGCAACGGCTCCTTCTTGCCGCCGGTCCGCCGGGCCAGCATGACCGTGCCTCCGGCCACGTCGCGCGGGCCGATCTCGAGGCGGAGCGGGACGCCTCGCCCTTCCCACTCGTAGTACTTGGCGCCGGGCTTGAGCCCGTCGCGGGCGTCGAGATGGGCCCGGACGCCCGCCTGCCGGAGCGTCCTTCAGCACCCGGTCGGCCGCCTCGAGCACCTGCGGTCCGCTCCTCGTCGCTCTTGTAGATCGGCACGATGACCACCTGGTACGGCGCGAGGCGCGGCGGCAGTGACCAGGCCCCGGTCGTCCCCGTGGGTCATGATCAGGGCGCCGACCAGGCGGGTGGAGACGCCCCAGGAGGTGTTCCAGACGTAGTCCAGCTCCGCCCTCGGCGTTCTGGAAGGTGACGTCGAAGGCCTTGGCGAAGTTCTGGCCCAGGTTGTGGCGTGGTGCCCGCCTGCAGCGCCTTGCGGTCCTGCATCAGCGCCTCGATGCAGTAGGTGCGCAGCGCGCCGGCGAACTTCTCGCTGTCGGTCTTCGATCCCGGTCGAGCACCGGCATCGCCATCCACTCCTCGGCGAAGGTGCGGTAGACCCCGAGCATCCGCAGGGTCTCCTCCTCGGCCTCCGCCTCGGTGGCGTGGGCGGTGTGGCCCTCCTGCCAGAGGAACTCGGTGGTGCGCAGGAAGAGCCGGGTGCGCATCTCCCAGCGCACCACGTTGGCCCACTGGTTGATCAGCAGCGGCAGGTCGCGGTAGCTCTGGATCCACTTGGCGTACATGGCGTAGATGATCGTCTCCGAGGTGGGCCGGACGACCAGCGGCTCCTCCAGCTCCTTGCCGCCGCCGTGGGTCACCACCGCGCAGCTCGGGCGCGAAGCCCTCGACGTGCTCCGCCTCCTTGGCGAGGAAGCTCTGGGGATGAACAGCGGGAAGTAGGCGTTCTGGTGCCCGGTGTCCTTGAACATCCGGTCCAGCGCCCGCTGCATCTGCTCCCAGATGGCGTAGCCGTTCGGCCGGATGACCATGCAGCCCCGCACCGGGCTGTAGTCGGCCAGCTCGGCACGCATGACCACTTCGTTGTACCAGGCGCTGAAATCGGTGGCGCGGGGGGTGAGGGCTTTTTCGTCTGTCATGGTGGTACGGTTGAACGGGTGAACGGGAGAACGGGAGAACGGGAGAACGGGAAAGGGGGAAACTAAATTGTCATTCCGAGCGAAGCGAGGAATCTCAAGGCTCGTTTGCCCTATGATCCCCCGAGGGGTTTCGGAACCGGGAGTCGTGAGATTCCTCGGGCTGCGCCTCGGAATCACTATCGGTTATCTCCCACCTCCCAGCCCCTAGCTCCCAGCCAGGTTCCCAAGTCCTTCCAACAGCAGTCCCACCACGGCCGACCTCGCCACAGGCTGCTGGCTCTTCGCCGCCAGATCCTTGAGCATTACTTCGCCGCGGGCGCGCTCGTCGGCACCCATGACCACCGCGAATCGGGCGCCGCGGGTGTCGGCCAGGCGGAGCTGCTTGGCGATCGGCTGCGCGTTGAGTGCGTACTCCACCCGGAGACCAGCGTCCCGAAGCTCGTGAGCCAGACGCAGCACGTGGGGCACGTCGGCCCCTTCGATCCCGACCACGAACGCGTCCAGCGCCGTCGCCGGCGCCGGGGCCAGTCCCCGCTCCTTGAGCAGCTCGCCCAGCACCACGTCTCCCATGCCGAAGCCGACGCAGGGGAGATCGGGACCGCCCAGCGACCCGACCAGCTGATCGTAGCGGCCGCCGCCGCAGATGGCGCGCAGCTCGCCCTTGGCGTCGTGCAGCTCGAACACGGTGCCGGTGTAGTAGGCCAGTCCGCGCACGATGCTCAAGTCCACGTCCACGAATTCGTCGAGCCCCATCTCCTTCAACGCGGCCAGCGTGTGGCCCGGCGACTCCATCGCCTTCTTGAGCTCGGGGCCCTTGGCTTCCGCCTGCAGCTCTTCCCACCGCCGAGCCTTGCAGACGGCCAGGACCCGGTCGATGGTTCCCTGGGCGATCCCCGCCTCCTTGAGCCGAGCCAGGGAGGTCTCCTCGGGCACTCGATGGACCTTGTCCAGGACCTGATGCCAGAGGTCGATCTGCTTCACGGTCTGCTTCTCCCCGTCCAGCAGGGCCCGCAGCAGCCGGCGGTCGGAGATGCGCACCCGCAGGTCCCGGGGGCCCAGCCCGAATCCCCGCATCACGTCGATCGCCAGCGCGATGATCTCCGCGTCCGCCAGCGGACCCGGCTCGCCGATCAGGTCGCAATTGAGCTGGAAGTGTTCCCGGAGCCGGCCGCGCTGCTGGCGCTCGTAACGGAACAGCTGGGGCATGGAGAACCAGCGGATCGGCTTCTTGAGGGCTCCCCCCCGCGCTCCCACCATCCGGGCCAGCGTCGGCGTCATCTCGGGCCTGAGCGCCACTCGACGGTCGCCCTTGTCCAGGAACTCGTAGAGCTGGCCGACGATCTCTTCGCCGCTCTTGCCGGTGTAGAGCTCGAGCGGCTCCAGCGGCGGCCCGTCGTACTCCTCGAACCCGTAGCGCACCGCGACCTCGCGCCAGACGCGGAAGATGTAGCTGCGGAGCGCGAGATCCTCGGGATAGAAATCGCGAAATCCCGGCAGGGCCTTAGCGGTCGACATGAAGCGAGGAAGATAGTCGCGGGGGGCGGGTGGTGGGATGGGGGAGTGGCATCAGGCATCGGGCATCGGGCATCGGGCCAGACAGGTACCAGGTACCAGGGACCGGGGACCAGGGACCGGCATCACCCCGAGCAACGCAAGGGATCTCAAGGGCCGGTTGCAGATGGAGCCTTGAGATTCCTCGCTTCGCTCGGAATGATCTGACCCCTGACCCCGACCCTCAGTACTCAGTACCCAGTACTCAGTACCCAGTACTCAGTACTTCATACCTCCATCCCCAACGCCGTCATCACATCCCCCACCGTGTGAAAGGATCCGGTCACCAGGATCGTGGCCGCACCTTCCTGCACCTGGGCCAGCGCCTCCTCGAAATTGGGCACCAGCGACCAGGCAGCTTGGGCCGGTGGGCGACGCGGGTCGCCGAGCCACTGCTGGAGCCAGTCGACGTCCCAGCCCCGGGCCGCGGCAGTGGGGGCCATGGTGAGGATCCCCCGGTCGATGACCCGGTCCAGCAAGACCAGCATCTCGGGCCACTCCTTGTCGCCCAGGATCGAGACCAGGGCGTGGATCGGTCGCGCCGGCTTGGTCTCTTCGAGCGCGGCCACCAGGGTGGCCATGCCGTCGGGGTTGTGGGCCACGTCGAAGAGCCAGCGACCCCCTCGGCCAGACCGGCGGTCGAAGCGGCCCGGCACTCGCGCGCCGGCGAATCCCTGCTCGATGGCCGCCCGGGACGGGCGATAGCGCTCGGGCAGGGCCATGAGAATTCCGTGCGCTACGGCCGCGTTGCGTCGCTGATGGGGCCCGCAGAGACCGAGCGGACCGGTCCAGCGATAGTCGGACGGGAGCACCCGAATATCGGCCCGGGCGGTCCGGTCTTGCAGCTGAACCGCCCGTCGAGCCTCGGCGCGGAGCGTGTGGACCAGGTGAGGATCGGTCTCGCCGATCACGAAGGGCACGCCCGGCTTGGCGATCCCGGCCTTTTCCCGGGCAATCGCCTCCAGGCTCTCGCCCAGATACTTCATGTGGTCGCGCGCGATCTTGGTGATGCCGCTGACCAGCGGGGTGATCACGTTGGTGCTGTCCAGGCGCCCGCCCAGGCCCACCTCCACCACCGCGATCTCGGCGCCCCGTGCCGCGAAATCCGCCAACGCGATGGCCGTGGTGGCCTCGAAGAAGGTGGCCCGGCGCTTGAGCATCAGCGGCCGGAGCCGCTCGGTCCACATGGCAACCGCGTCTTCTCCGATCGGCACGCCATCCACCAGCATGCGCTCCCGAAACGACACCAGATGGGGCGAGGTGTAGAGGGCCACCCGCCAACCCGCCTCCGCCAGCGCCGCCGCCACCAGGGTACAGACGCTGCCCTTCCCGTTGGTCCCGCCCACGTGCACGGTGGGAAACACCTGGTGAGGATCTCCCACCGCGGCCAACAGGGCCCGGGTGGTCTCGAGCCCGAACTTGATGGCCGTGGTGCGCGGGAACAGGAAGTCGAGGGCAGCCTGGTAGGAGAGCGCCATGACCCTGGTGACGTGGAGATCGCGCTACGTCTGAGAAACCGGGGACCTGGGCATGCGTCCTGGCCTCCCGGTTGGGAGACTCTTAAGATGCAGACCCATGCCCCGGAGCGTACGTTCGCGCCCCATACTGCCGGATCCCTTCGTGGCCGAATTGCGCACCATTCCGGGATTCCTCGAGCTCACCACCGGGTATACGCTCTGCTCCGAGTGTGAGCGCTGCGAGCGGAGCCTGGTTTACCTGACCGAGGCCGAGCAGGCCGGGGCTCGACGCGCCGGAATGCGGCTCTACGGGATGGGAGGCGTCACCCGGTGGAACCGGAGCGGCTGCAAGTGCCCGTTCTACGATCAGGCCACCTTCGGCTGCGAGATATACGCCCAACGCCCGCTGATCTGCAACCTGTTTCCGCTGGACCTGATCGAGCATGAGAACGACTACACCTTCTGGTGGGTAGCCTACGGCGCCTGCGAGGAAGTGAGGCGCGGCAAACTGAAAGGCCGCCTGGACGAGCTCACCGCCCTGGCCCGAGAGATCGACCGCCGGATGCCGCTCGAATTGAAGCGCGCCTATTTGGCCGACTCGGGCGGAGCCGTCTGGGAGCCGGAGTTCTACCGGCACACGGTTCATTACCTGTTCGAGGTGGAGCGGCCCTTCCCCGCGGCCGACACAGGCATCGGGCAACAGGCAACGGGAGTGGGCATTGAAAAAGCGGGGGCATTAGTGCCCCCCGCGTCGCAGTACTCGTCGATTGTCCCGTTCTACAACCTGATGCCCGATGCCTGATACCCGATGCCTCGGGCTGTGGGGAGGCTGGGCGGCTACGCGTATTCCGCCGGCTCCTCGTGCGGCCGCTGGCCGTGCATGTGGCGGAGCAGTCGCGCCGTGGTCTCCCGGAGCGATGCCCCGCGGCACCACGTCGTCGATCTGGCCGTGCTCGAGCAGGAACTCCGCGGTCTGGAACCCCTCCGGCAGATCCTGGCCGATGGTCTGCTTGATCACCCGCTGCGCCGGCGAACCCGATCACCGCGCCGGGCTCGGCCAGGATCACGTCGCCCTGCATGGCGAAGGAGGCCGAGACGCCGCCGGTCGTCGGGATTGGTCAGGATCGAGATGTAGGGGATCGAGTGCGCGTTGCAGCTGGGCGAGCATCGCCGAGGTCTTGGCCATCTGCATCAGGGAAAGCACCCCTTCCTGCATCCGGGCGCCGCCCGACGCGCAGACCAGGACCAGCGGGATCTTCTTCTCGCGCGAGCGCCGAGCCAGCCGCGAGATCTTCTCTCCCACCACCGACCCCATCGAGCCGCCCATGAAGGCGAAGTTCATGACGCCGAGATTGAACGGCGGACCCGTCCAGCCGGCCGGTCCCGGCGTATCAGGGCGTCGGCGTCGCCCGCCTTCTTACCGGCCGCCGTCAGCCGGTCGGGATAGTGCTCGAAGTCGAGGGGGTCGACCGAGCGGAGGCTCCCGTACAGCTCGCGCCAGGTGCCCTCATCGGTCAGCAGATCCACGTACTCCTCCGCGCTGAGCCGGCGATGGTGGCCGCACTCGGGGCAGACGTTCAGGGCCTTTTCGAACTTCTCGCGGATGTCGACGTGGCCGCAGACCTCGCACTTCTCCCATGCATCGGCGGGATTTCGAGCCGTTCACGCGGTCGACTGGCGAGGCTTACGTTCTTTCTTGAACCATGCCATGACGGCCATAGGTAGGGTACTCGAGGAATGGTGAACGAATCACAATTTGGTGCAGGACCCTGTTCGGCGCCAGATGCACCGGTGTAACTCATTATCATATATCGAGCATAGCCTGAGAGGCGGGAGTCCCATGCCACCCGGAGCGCGAGCCCGAGACAGAGAGAACAGACCAGCAGGAACGAGCCTCCGTACGAGAAGAAGGGCAGCGGAATCCCCGTGATCGGCATCAGGTTGACCGTCATCCCCACGTTCTCGAAGACGTGGGTGAACAAGAGCCCGAGGATGCCCGAACACCAGGAGGCTCGAGAAGGGTTCGGTCGCCCGCCGGGCGATCCGGAGCAGGACCAGGAACAGGATGCCGAAGAGCACCAGCGCCACCACGACCCCGAGGAAACCCAGCTCCTCTCCGACCACCGAAAAGACGAAGTCGGTATGCTGCTCCGGCAGGAAGGCGAACCGCTTCTGGGGCCCCTGCAGATATCCGTTGCCGAACCACCCGCCGGACCCGATCGCCACCTTGGACTGGATCGCGTGGTACCCCGCCTTCTGCGGATCGACCTCGGGATTGAGGAACGTGAGCAGTCGGTTCTGCTGGTAGGGCGCCAGGCGATGCCAGATCGGGAGGGCGATGGCTCCCATGACCGAGTTGGCCAGGTAGACCGCGACCGATTCGTAGATGTAAGGCCGCCAGAGCAGGAGGAGCGCGAACAGCACCACCATCCACGCGGCCCAGATGTTGGTATTGAAGGCGAGCAGGAGGCTCAGGCCCGGGGACGCCAGCAGGAAGAGCAGCGACAGCCGGACCGAGGCCCAGAACAGCATGGCGAACAGGATCCCGATGAAGACCAGCGCACTCCCCAGGTCCGGCTGCTTGAGCACCAGGAGGAAGGGCACCCCGGCGATCAGGCAGGGGACCAGCAGCTCCCGGAGCGATTGCGGCGCCTCTCGTCGGGCTGGAGAGGTAGCGGGCCAGCATCAGCGCCACGGCGACCTTGGCCAGCTCCGACGGCTGGCCGATCGGCGTGTCCGCCGATCGACGATCCAGCTCTTGGCTGCTCGGCCGCGGTGCCGGCTCCCTTCCCGACGGCCAGCGTGATCAGGAGCACCAGCACCGAAGCCCGTAGCAGTGCCGGCGCCACCCACTCCAGCAGTCGCGGCGAGACCCGGAAGACCAGCGCGGCGACGATGATGCCGATCGCGACCCAGAACGAGCTGCTGCTGCCATACCCCGGCGGCGGGGGTGGGGACGTCGGTCTGCCCGGCCGAGTAGAGCACGATCAGGCCGAACCCGGCCAGCACCAGGCGTGACCAGGATGAGCGGCCGGTCGGGACCCATGCTTCTCATGGGACGCTGTCGCTCACCGTGGTATCCGAGTTCTGTGCGGGTACCTCGATCACGGAGGAGGACGAGGTCACCGAGTCCTCGGGCCGCCACCACTCCGAATCTGGGTGCCTTTGAGCGTCGCCCTCGGGGCCCAGCAGGTAGCGGCGGATGGCCCGCACCACGTAGGGCGCCACGAACGTGCCGTGCTTGGCGAACTCCATGATCCCGCCGACGATGATCTCGGGATTGTCGGCCGGGGCGAAGCCGATGAACCAGCCGTGGTCCTGGCCGTGCGGATTCTGGGCGGTGCCGGTCTTCCCGGCGATCGAGAGATCGGTCTGGCGAGAGGCGGCCGCGGTGCCCCGCTCCACCACCGCGATCAGGGCACGTCCGGATCCCGTCGAGCTGGGATCGGCGTGAGTCCCAATTGCCGCGTCGGGCTGGCCCCCGGCCGCACCAGGTAGGGCGTGGTCTGGATCCGTCGCCGGCGAGCCCCTCGTAGAAGCGCATCATGTTGATCAGCGTCTGGGTGTTCTCGCCCTGGCCGATGGCGAGGTTGAGCGTCGACCGCGCTACTCCAGTTTCGCGGGCCGTAGACCCGGTCGTAGTAGGCGGTCGACGCCGGGATAGATCGGGTTGACCTCGCTCCCCAGGTCGACGCCGCTCTTGTCCCGAAATCCCATCAGCACCCCGTCCTGGAGAATCGCCGTGAGGCCCAGCCGGAGGCCCAGCTGATAGAAATAGACGTCGCAGCTCTGCGCGATGGCCCCGGTCAGGTCGAGCGAACCGTGGCCGTCCTGCTTCCAGCAGCGGAAGTAGCGGTTGCCATACTGCGAGACCGCCTCGGCAGGGCTCCGGCATGTGGGAGCCGAAAGTCGATCAGCCCCCGTCGCAGGGCCATGGACGCCATCGCCAGCTTGAAAGGAGAGGCCGGGGGATAGCGCACCTGGAGCGCCCGGTTGAGCAGCGGCAGAGCCGGGTTCTGGTTGAGCGCCCGCCAGTCCGTGACTGGAGATCCCGCCGATGAAGGCGTTGGGATCGTAGGCGGGCGTCGAGTAGAAGGCCCGGATCTCGCCCCTCGGGAGTCATGCGCGACCATGGCCCCGCGCACCCCGCGCGGGCCAGATGCTGTCGATGTAGCGCTGGAGCGGGAGATCGATCGTGGTCTGACCAGGGGTCGCCCGGCGATGGGCGGGAGCGGCGGCGCGGCACCCGCCTCCCGCACCAGCCGGCCGCGGGCATCGACCTCGATGTAGCGGATGCCGGACGCGCCCCGCAGGGTGTCGTCGTACTGTCCCTCCAGCCCGGCTCGCCCCACCAACGTCCCCAGTCGAGACGCCCGGAAACCGGTTGGCGTCGAGATCGGACTGGGTCACCTCCCCGACGTAGCCGACCAGGTGGGCCACCGCCTTGCCGTCGGGATAGACCCGGCGGGCTCCGACTGGATCACCAGACCGGGCAGGTCCAGCGCGGTGCTCCTCCAGACGGGAGACCTCGGTGAAGTCGGCGTTGCCCAGCACCACGGCCGGCTGATAGCGGGCCTGACGAAACCGCTCGACCACGGCATCCACCATCGCCGAATCCACCGGGACCCAGCTTGCCCAGTCGCCGGAGGATCTGGCGGAGCGAGTCCTCATTGGCGGCCAGGAGGGCCACCGAGTACCCCGGCACCGTCTCGGCGATGATCCGCCCTTCCCGGTCGTAAATGCTGCCCCGGGCCGCCGTCAGGGGCACCGGGCGCAGGCGATTGTAGGCCGGCCTGAAGGCGGAACCGCTCGTGTTGGAGGATCTGGGTCCGGAAGAAGGCGACCGTGAGGAGCCCGAACGCGCCGACGATGATCCAGCGGGCCGCCGCGGCCCGGTTGCGGAGCCGCTGCGAGTGGAACTCCCTCATTCGGCCAGGCGGATCGAGAGCCAGCGGCGGAAGATCACCAGCACCAGCACCCCGGCCGCCGCGGTGGTGAGGGCCTGCAGGGTAGACCAGAGCAGCAGATCCGCGGCCGCCCCGTGACCGGCGGTGGAGCTGGCCAGCAGCACCACCAGGTTCCGAAGCCACAGGCCGATCGCGAAGAACCCGGCATTGACCAGCAGGTTGTCGGCGAAGAACACCGCCCGGCCCCAGGCCGCGAGGTAGGCCACCAGCGTATCGGCCAGGGCGCCGGCTCCGAAGCTGGAGGGCGTCAGGGCGTCGCTCACCAGCCCGACCGCGAATCCGGCCAGGGCCGCATCGCCGGGGCGGCTCCGAATGCAGTAGATCAGGAGGCCGATCAGCAGGAAATCGGGCGCCACGCGGGGATAGCCCAGGCGGGGCCGGACGTAGAAGTGGAGCGCCAGCAGGATCAGCAGCACCACCAGCATGCGGTTCCGCTCGGCCCGAGTCCCGATCATGGCGTCGAGTCCTGGCTGAAGGCGCCGGCCACCGACCCGGTGTGCGGGGTCTTGAGAATCAGCACGTGGTCCTCGGAAGCCGGGTTGGCGGCGGGGCGCACCAGATAGGTGCGCTCCCAACCGGCCTCCTCACGCGAGACCCCAATCACGGTTCCGATCGGAATGCCGGGCTGAAACACCCCTCCCAGTCCGGAGGTCACCACCCGGGTCCCGGCGGGGATGCTGTCCCGGTAGGCCACGCCCCGCAGCTCGAGCAGGAGCTTCCCACTCGCGGGCTCCGAGGTGGCTCCCACGATGCCGTAGACGGTTCCGCCCTCGGTGATAGGCGCTGGCCCGGAACTCGGGGTGGGCCCAGGTCATCGCGACACTCCGCTCCGGGCCCACGCTCCGGATCACCCCCAGCAACCCGAGGGGCGAGATCACCGGGTCGAAGACCTGGACGCCGGCCTTGGATCCGGCCGCCAGGACCAGGGTCTGCCCGTCGGTGGGGAGCGACTGATGAAGCACTTCGGCGGGCAGGAAGGAAACGGTGAGCCGCTGCCCCAGCCCCAGCAGCTGGCGGAGTCGCTGATTCTCGGCCCGGAGCGCGGGGAGGAACTGGGCGGCGTAGGCCGCCGAGTCCCGCTCCGTGCTCAGCTTGATGACGGTGGAGCGGCTGGTCTTGGCCTCTTCGGCCCGTTCCTGCAGCCAGAGAAAAGGAACCAGCACGGTCTGGCGGATGGTGGCGGCGACGGCCTCGCCCCAGGGGCGCGGGGCGAAGAGGGCTCCGATGGAGAGGCCCACACAGAGCAGGAAGAGCCCGGTGTCGCGGCGGGACAGGGACCGATCGGACCCGAATCCCATGCTCAAAACGTGAGTACGCTCCGGTACTTCTCGAAGTCGTCGAGAATGCGGCCCGATGCCCGGACCACGCAGGTGAGCGGGTCCTCGTCCACGTGAATCGGGAGACCGGTCTCCTGGGCCAGCAGGATGTCGAGGCCGCGGATCAGGGCACCGCCGCCGGTCATGACGATGCCGCGGTCCACGATGTCGCTGGCCAGCTCGGGCGGCGTGATCTCGAGGGCCCGGCGGACCGCGTCGACGATCTGCTGGATCGGCTCCTGGACCGCCTCGCGGATCTCGCTCGAGTGCACCCGGACCGTCTTGGGAATGCCGGAGACCAGATCGCGGCCCTTGACCTCCATCTCCCGCTCGTCTCCCACCGGCGCGGCCGAGCCGATCTTGATCTTGATCGATCTCGGCGGTCGGCTCGCCCACCAGGAGGTTGTAGTTCTTCCGCATGAACTGGACGATGGCCTGATCCAGCTCGTCGCCCCCGGTGCGGATCGAGGTGTCGGACACGATGCCCGACAGCGCGATCACCGCGATCTCGGTGGTGCCGCCGCCGATGTCGATCACCATGTTCCCGGTGGGCGTTTCCACCGGCAGCCCCACGCCGATCGCCGCGGCCATCGGCTCCGCCACCATCAGACCTTCTTGGCGCCCGCCGTCTCGGCCGAGTCGCGCACCGCGCGGCGCTCCACCTCGGTGATGCCCGGAGGGCACGCAGACGATGACCGTGGGCCGTACCCGGAAGACGTGCTTGTCGATGATGGTCTTGAGGAAATAGCGGAGCATCTTCTCGGTCACGTCGAAGTCGGCGATCACGCCGTCCTTGAGTGGCCGCACCGCGAGGATGCCGTCGGGCGTGCGCCCCAGCATCCGCTTGGCCTCGAGCCCGATGCCCTTGATCTTGCCCGTGGCCTTCTCGATGGCCACCACCGAGGGCTCGTTGAGCACGATCCCTTCGCCCTTCACGTAGATGAGGGTGTTGGCCGTACCGAGATCCACCGCGATCTCGTTCGCGGGGAGCAGGGTGCCGAGTTTCAGTGCCGGGAACTTCATCGCAGGAGCCGGAGCGATAGATGAGCGGAAGGCTAACCGGTGGTGCCGGAGGGCGGCAACAAGACGGAAGTGCGGCCTACCTAGCGGCCGGTGCTGCCGAATCCACCGTCGCCTCGGCGCCGTGGCGGGCAGCTCGGCCACCGCCCGGAACGCCACCCGCTCCACCCGGGCGAACACCAACTGCGCGATCCGCATGCCCCGGGTCACCGTCGAAGGGCTCGGCGCCCAGGTTGATCAGCGCGATCATCAGCTCGCCCGCGATAGTCGGTGTCGATGGTGGCCGGGCGTGTTGGGCAGCGTGATGCCGTGTCTCAGCGCCAGCCCGGAGCGCGGCCGGATCTGGCACTCGTAACCCGCCGGAATCGCGACGCGAAGCCGGTCTTGAAGAGGCGCCGCTCCATCGGGGCCCAGCGTCGCCGTCATCGGCGCTCGCCACGTCGTAACCGGCGGAGCCGGCGGTGGCCGGCGCCGGCACCGGGAGGTCCTCGCCGTGGGGCAGGCGCGTGAAGAGGATCTCGAGCACGGGCCGGGTCGGGGAGTGGCGTCCTACAGGACCGACGCGACGTTGGCCAGCGGAAGCCCGAATGCCTCCGCCACCCCCGGATAGACCACCTTCCCCTCGACCACGTTGAGGCCGAGCTGGAGCGCGGGGTCCGCCGTGCAGGCCTTCCGCCACCCATCCCGCGCCAGCCGCAGTCCATAGCGGCAGCGTGGCGTTGGTCAGCGCCAGGGTCGAGGTCCGGGGCACGCCGCCCGGCATGTTGGCCACGGCGTAGTGGAGAATGCCGTCCACGAAATAGGTGGGATTCTCGTGGGTGGTGGGCTTGATGGTCTCGACGCAGCCGCCCTGGTCCACCGCCACGTCCACGATGACCGAGCCGGGCTTCATGAGCTTGAGATCGGCGCGCTTGACCAGGTGCGGCGCCTTGGCGCCCGGGCAGCAGCACGGCGCCGACCACCAGGTCGGCCTCGCGGATCGCATCGAGGATGTTGTGCCGGTTGGAGTAGACACGGTGTCGACGTTGGCCGGAAGAACGTCGTCGAGATAGCGCAGCCGGTCCAGGGAGATGTCGAGGATGGTGACGTGGGCGCCCAGTCCGGCCGCCATCTTCGCGGCGTTGATGCCGACCACGCCGCCGCCGATGATGACCACCTTCCCGGGCGCCACGCCGGGCACGCCGCCCAGCAGAATGCCGCTGCCCGCCGAAGACGCTTCTCCAGGTACTTGGCCCCCTCCTGCACCGCCATCCGCCCGGCCACCTCCGACATCGGTGTGAGCAGCGGCAGCTCGCCGGTCGGGAGCTGGACCGTCTCGTAGGCGATGGCGACCGCACCGGAGCTGATGACGGCCCGGGTCAGATCCTCCGCGGCCGCGAAGTGGAAGTAGGTGTAGATCACCTGCCCCTTCCGCATCCGGGGCCACTCGGGCGCGATCGGCTCCTTCACCTTCATGATCATCTCGGCCCGGGACCAGACCTCCTCGGCCGTGGGCACGATTTCGGCACCGACCGCGAGGTACGCGTCGTCGGTGAAACCGCTGCCCAGCCCGGCCCCCTGCTCGAGATAGACCGTGTGGCCCGCGGCGGCGAACGCCTCGGCGCCGGCCGGCACCAGGGCGACGCGGTTCTCCGTCGGTCTTGATCTCCTTGGGAACGCCGATGATCATGCGGCGCGCTCGGCGGTGTGGTGCGTCGCCAGGCCGAGCCAGCGACGTCTGCCGCTCGGGCGCGAAGAATTCCGGCCGCCACCTGGCGTACCTCGTCGAGCGGTGACGCATCGATCAGGGCGGCATCTCATCGAGGCGCCGGTAGCGGCTCCCCGTGCAGCACCGTCCCCGCCAAACGGTTCATCCGGCTGACGCGGCTCTCGAGCGACGAGCAGGATCTGCCCCTTGAGCTGCTGCTTCCCCTGCGCCAGTTCCTCGTCGCTGAGCCCCGTTCCTGCCAGCGTCGCGTACTCCTGGCGGATGGCCTCGAGCGCCTGTTCGGCAGTCGACGGCTGGGTCCCGATGTAGACGCCCAGAATGCCGGAAGACTGAAACAGCTGTTGAAAGGCGTAGATCGCGTAGGCCAGCCCCAGCTCCTCGCGGACCCGCTGGAAGAGCCGGCTCGACATCCCGCCGCCAAAGACGTTCACCAGCAGGGCCAGGGCGAATCGGCGCGGATCCCGGTAGGGAAAGGTGTCCGACCCGAGGACCATGTGGCATCTGGGCGGTGTCCCGCTCGATACCGAAGGTCTGCCCCCGGACGGCCGGTGCCCCCGGCAACGGCCCGCGGGGTGCCTCGGGACCCACGTCCTCGAACCAGCCCTCGTTCGCCCAGCAGCTCGAGCAAACGGCTCATGCTCGACCCGCCCTGCCGCGGCGATCACGCAGTTGCCACGATAGTACCCCGACCCGTGAACCTGCTTGAGGTCCTCGCTGCTCAAGCCGCCCACCGATTCCCGGGTGCCCAGAATGGAGTACCCGTAGGGATGCTGAGGCCAGAGCCGGTCCGCGAAGAGCTCGAACACCAGGTCGTCGGGGGTGTCCTCGACGGTGTTGATCTCCTCCAGCACCACGTTGCGTTCGAGGGAGAGGTCGGTCTCGCGGAGGAGGGGCCGGCGCACCAGATCGGTCAGGACATCCACCGCCCGTGGAAGGTCGACGTCGAGGACGTGGGCCTGGTAGCAGGTGTGGTCCCGGCCGGTAAAGGCGTCGAGACTGCCGCCCCGGGACTCGAGCTCCAGCGCCAGCTGGCGGGCGCTCCGGCGCTCGGTGCCCTTGAAGACCATGTGCTCGAGCAGGTGGGAGACGCCCATCTGGGAGCGGTGCTCGTGCGCGCTGGCGGTGCGGACCCAGATGCCCACCGCCGCGGAGCGCACGCTCGGCAGTTGCTCGGAGAGCACCGTGAGCCCGTTCGGCGCCACCGTTTGGCTCACGTGCCTGGTCCAGACTGGTGGTGTTCACCGGCCTAGTCCTTGGGAAGCAGCGCCTTCCTGGAAAGCTTCATCCGCCCCCGGTCGTCCACCTCGAGCAGCTTGACCTGCACGATGTCGCCCTTCTTGACCACGTCCTCGGTCTTGTCGGTGCGCCCGTGCTGCAGCTCGCTGATGTGGAGCAGCCCCTCGACGCCGGGGATGATCTCGACGAAGGCGCCGAACGCCGTGGTGCTCTTGACCGGGCCCTCGTAGACCCGCCCGACTTCGGGCTCGGCCACCATCGCGGCGATCATGTCCCGGGCCTTCTGACCCGCCTCGCCGCCCACCGCGGAGATCGTGACGAGGCCGGTGTCCTCGATGTTGATCTTGGCTCCGGTCTGATCCTGGATGCCCCGAATGGTCTTGCCCTTGGGTCCGATCACGTCCCCGATCTTGTCCGGCTTGATCATGCATGGTGATGATGCGCGGCGCGTACTTGCGACAGCTCCGGCCGGTGCGGTTCGCCAGCACCTTGTTCATCTCGCCCAGGATGTGGAGCCGGCCCTTCCGGGCCTGCTCCAGCGCCTCTTCCATGATCTTGAGGTCGAGGCCCTCGATCTTGATGTCCATCTGGATCGAGGTGATCCCGTTGGTGGTGCCGGCCACCTTGAAGTCCATGTCGCCGAGGTGATCCTCGGAGCCCAGGATGTCGGTCAGGATGGCGACCTTGCTTGCCTTCCTTGATCAGCCCCATCGCGACCCCGGCGCAGGCGCGCCCGGACCGGGACCCCGGCATCCATCAACGCCAGCGAGCCGCCGCAGACGGTGGCCATCGACGACGAGCCGTTCGACTCGAGGATCTCGGAGACCACGCGCAGGGTGTAGGGGAACTCCTCGTACTGGGGCAGCAGCGGCTGGAGTGCGCGCTCCGCCAGGGCCCCGTGCCCGATTTCCCGGCGGCTGGTGCCGCGGATCATCTTCACTTCGCCGGTCGAGTAGGGCGGGAAGTTGTAGTGCAGCATGAACGACTTGGTGGTTTCGCCCAGGACGTCGATGCTGTCGATCCGCTGCTCGTCGTCGGCCGTGCCCAGCGTGACCGCCACCAGCGCCTGGGTCTGCCCACGCGTGAACAGGGCCGAGCCGTGGGCCCGGGGCAGCATACCGGTCTCGATAGTGATCGGCCGGATCGTCTCCAGGTCCCGCCCGTCCACCCGCTCGCCCTTGTCCAGCACCTGGGCCCGCATCACGCGGTACTCGATCTCCTCCAGCTCGTGGCCGATTTCCCGGCCCCGATCGGGGAATTCCGCCAGCACCTGGGCCGAGATGCTCTCGTGCAGCGCCTTGAATCCCGTCGCCCGACCGGCCTTGTCCTTGGCGTTGATCGCCTTGGCCATCGCGTCTTCGGCCAGCTCCCGCACCCGCCCGACCAGCGCCGCATCGGGCTCGGGCTTGGTCCAGGCCCGCTTGGCTGACGGCGCACTCGGCAATCAGCTTGCGCTCGATCGCGATCAGGTCCTTGATGCCCTTCTGGGCCACCTTGAGCGCCTCGAGCATCTCGGCCTCGCTCACCTCCAGCGCACCGCCCTCCACCATCACGATGGATTCGGGGCTGCCGCTGACGGTCAGGTCGATGGTCGAGAATTCGAGCTGCTGGAAGGTGGGATTGAGGATCCAGTTCCCTTCGACCTTGCCCACCCGCACCGCCGCGAGCGGCCCGTTCCAGGGAATGGACGAGAGGCTGAGCGCCATGGAAGCCGCCGTGACGCCCAGGACGTCGGCATCGTTCTCCTGGTCGGCGGAGAGCACCGTCACGAAGACCTGGACCTCGTTCTTGAATCCCTCCGGGAAGAGCGGCCGGA
Source organism: uncultured Gemmatimonadales bacterium (assembly GCA_963704015.1). Lineage (GTDB taxonomy): Bacteria > Gemmatimonadota > Gemmatimonadetes > Gemmatimonadales > GWC2-71-9 > DATIWD01. The sequence continues at coordinate 376,137 of CAVPGI010000008.1, read as the reverse complement.
TCGACCGGTCGATCAGCCGGCAGGCCAGGATCTCCTTGTCGCTGGGCCGCCCTTCACGCTTGAGAAACCCGCCCGGGATCTTGCCCGCGGCGTAGGTCTTCTCGCGGTACTCTACGGTGAGAGGGAAGAACGGCAGCGAGGAGACGTTCGAGGAGACGGTTACGGCGGCGAGCACCGCGGTGTCTCCGAACTGCAGGTAGGCCGATCCGGCCGCCTGCTTCGCCAGTCGTCCGGACTCGAGCAGCAACCGCCGCCCGGCAAAGTCGGTTTCGATTCTATGCACGTTTGAAAACCCTTCGGTATGCGGGGAACCCCGCACTCCAGCACCCCAATACACTGAGGGCGTCCCGGAGGTGCTTCCTGGGACGCCCTGGTGCCTCAGCACCACTTAGTGACGCAGGCCCAACTCGTCGATCAAAGCCCGGTAGGTGGGCAGGTCACTCTGCCTGAGATAGTTCAGGAGCCGACGGCGATTGCCGACCATCTTGAGCAGGCCACGCCGCCCGTGATGGTCCGCAGGATGGAGTCGAAAATGATCGGTGAGGGAGTTGATCCGTTCGGTCAGCAGCGCCACCTGTACCCGGCTCGATCCGGTGTCGGTCTCGTGGCGCCGATGCTTTTGGACGACCGCCTGCTTGTCAAACCCCATTCTCGGTGTATCCTCCCGCTCATGCCCGTTTGCGACTGTCCTGGAATCTCTCGCAGCACCACAAAGTAACCGCGCCGCAACAGCTTAGGCAACCCCTCGTGGCCGTCACCGCACCCCCCGTCGGACAGACCCTGGGCCGTTTCCGGCTGGACCGCCTGCTGGGACAGGGGGGGTTTTCCTGGGTCTACGCGGCTCTGGGTGAGGACGGTAAACTCTTTGCTCTCAAGGTCTTAAAACCCAGGTACGCCAACGACGCCGGGTTCGAGGCCCGGTTTCGCCAGGAGTCCCAGCTGGCCTCCGCCCTCGAACACCCCAATATCGTCCGGCTCGAAGAGTTCGGTCAAAGCCACGGGCACATCTACTTCGCCATGCAGTACCACCCCGACACCCTGGCCGCCCTGCTGGAGCGCGAGGCCCGCCTGGATGAGGGGCGCACCGTAGGCATCGCGGTGGGCGTCAGCCGTGCCCTCGCCTTCGCGCACAGTCGAGGGGTCATCCATCGGGACATCAAGCCGGACAACATCCTCCTCACCGAGGACGGACGCCCGGTGCTGACCGACTTCGGCATCGCGCGGGCGATCAGCGGCTACGTGGCCGCCACCGGCTCCATGATGACGATCGGAACCCCGCATTACATCTCGCCCGAGCAGGCCCAGGGCCGGCCGATCGATGGCCGCGCCGATCTCTACTCTCTCGGGATCACCCTCTACCGCGCCGTGACCGGCGAGCTGCCCTTCAAGTCGCGGGATTGGTATGAATTGGCCCGCATGCACGTGGAGGCCAAACCGGAGCCGCCTCGCAGCAAGCGTCCCGAGCTCTCCAAGCGTCTGGAGCGGATCATCCTGCGCCTGCTGGCCAAGCATCCCGACGATCGGTATCGCTCGGCCGAGGCGCTGCTGGCGGACTTGGAGGATGTAGCGAAGCGCACCCGGCCGACCTCGGCCATCCCGGTGCCGGAGGGCTACCTCCGGGACTCCACGGCGATGGCCACGGGGCCCAATGCGGCGCCGGGGTCGAAGTGGTGGCGGTTCTGGGAAAAACCCTGAAGGCTACTTGGTCTTCTTCCTGGGTTTGAGCAAGCTGTCGGCGGGCGTCAGCTGATCCACCACCCAAGTATCCATCCGATACAACGTGCTGCTGCTGTCGGCCCGGACCAGGAAGCCAGCCGAGCCGGAATCGAAGGCCAGGGCGAGCAAGGGATGCCCCGAGGCATCAAGCAGCTTGATCCGCCGGGCCTTCTTGGCAAAGCGCGCCGAGTCGGCCTCGTGCTTGGTGGGGAAACCGGTCGCCGATAGGCTCCGGAAGTTTTCGAGCAGCCGGACTACCGTGCCCGAATCGACGGGAGCCCCCCCGGCGAAGGTCCAGGTCTTCCCCTTGGTGAGCGCGTAGCTCCGCGAGCCGCGAGTGACTTCCACCCGCGCGATGGTGTCGGGGGGGATGGCCGCCATCTTCTTCTCCCGCCAATCCTCGTCCCGGCGATCCACGGTTCCAGGCAGGTCTCCGTGGAGCAGGTAGACCGGGACCTCCCCCACCCGACGCGCGTAGACCCCTTCGAAATCAGGGCCGTGGCTCCCGAAGAACAGGTCGAGTTTGGTCTGGCCACCTCCCCGCACTACGACCCGCCGGCCGGATGCGCTGTCCACTCCCAGGCGTTGATGCGAGGCCACGTTCTCCGCCACCAGCTCGCTGGGCTCGATGGTGTCGGCGAGGGCCGTGAAGAACTCCTCGACGATGGGCGTCGAGGCGGGATTGCCGTTCACGGTCCATCCGTTGGCCAGCCGGGCGAGTCGGATGGTGTCGGTCGGGGTGCTGATCGTGATGGTGTCGACCGCCGTGGCGGCGATCGCCGGGAGCTTCATGCCGATCGGTTTGTCCGCCCGGGTCTTCTTGAGCAACAGCGTGGCGCCCCAGAGCAGGAGCAGAATGCCCAGCGCGAGCGCGGCCTTGAGCAGCTGTTTGGGCGTCATATCGCCTCCGCCGCGACCGCCGCCTGCGGGTGGTAGGCCTGGCTGGCGAGCCGCCGCCGCCGCACCAGCCTCAGCAGACCGAAGAGCCCGATTATCCCCGGCCAGAGGATCAGGTTGGCGTACTTGACCGCCGCCTGCACGCCGGGGTTGGAGAAGAGCAGACGCGGGGGACGCCGATCCCGGCCCCGGATCGCGATCAACGCTTCGTCCTGGGCCAGCCAGTCGACGGCGTTCAATGCGAAACTCAAATTTTCCGGCGACCGCTCGGCGTACCGATCGGCGGCCACGTCCGAGTTGCCGACCACGATCAGGCGGCCGTGCAGCGAATCCTTCTCGGTGGGACTGACCATGACCCCGAGCAGCTGCGTCTTGAGCTCGAACTGGGCCATCTGGCGGCCGGGCGTGAGATCCACTTCCCCTTCAGCGCGACCGGCACTCTTGCTGGAGATCAGCAGGGGATGGATGCTCCCGGGATGGGCACCCGAGGTGTCGATGGAGCTGGTCCAGGGGAGAAAGACCTCGCTGAGACCCTCGGTAACCACGCTGCCGGCGTAGGCTCGGGCGCGGAGCCAGAGCGGATAGGCCTGCAGCACCTGGCCGAGGTTGGTGGGCATGGGGACCACCTGATTGGCCTGGAAGTCGTAGATCATGTCCGAGCGCACCGAGACCCCGAACCGCTTGAGCAGCGGATCCCAGGCCACCGGCCGTGGACCGGCCATCGGCGCTCGAGCATTGAGCGCCATGCCCGAGGCCATCACCAGCGCGGCACCGCCTCGGTCGAAAAAGGCCGAGAGCCGGGCCAGCTGGGCGCCGCTCAGGCTGTCGGGACTTCCGGCCAAGATCAAGGCCCGGACATCGGCGGCTGGCTGGGTCGAGTCGGAGAGCGGGAAGTTCCGGACTTCGAAGGTCTTGCTCAGCTCCAGCTGCAGCGTGCGATAGCTCCGGCTCCCGGGTCCGCTCTGATCGGAAACCTCGACCAGGCCGATCACCGGCTTCTTGGTGCGGGTCAGGGCCCGGATGGCCGAGGCCACACGATACTCGAGATCCTCGGTCTGGCTGACGAAAGGAATCGCCTGCACGCCGTCCGCGTACTGAATCGCGATGCCGAGGTAACCTTCCTTCACCTGTAGCTCCGACTTCCCGACCACGTTGAACTGCACGGCCTGGATCCCCAGGGACACCGCGTCCTTGTGGGCGACGGCATCCTGGGCCGGATCGCGCTCGATTACCCGGATCTTGCCCTTCCCGGCGGCCTTGACGTCGCTCATCAGGTCGTCCACGTCCCGTTTGAGCAGCGCGGCCTCCGAGGGCAGCTCGGCCGAGGCGAAGACCTTGATGGTGAGCAGGTCGCTCAGACTTCCGGCCAGATCGCGGGTGGCCTTGGAGAGCGTGTAGGCGCGGCCGGGCGTCAGGTCGAGGCGCCAGCTCAGGTACCCGCCCAGCAGGTTGACCACGACCAGGATCCCGACCAGCAGGACGACCGTAGTCTTGAGGCGGCGGATCGGCCCCTGGCCGGGGGCCAGCTTCCGCGCCATCAGGCTGCCATAGGCGAGCAGCAGAAAGGCGGCGGCCAGCGAGACGAAGTACACCGCGTCGCGGAGATCGATGACTCCGCGTCCGATGCTGTCGAAGTGGGAGAGCACGCCCAGCCGGGCCGCGATCAGGCCCAGCTGCGGGGGCAGGCCCACCACCAGCGGGTTCAATCCGACCAGCACCAGGACGAACATCACCGCCAGCCCGACGATGAACGCGGTGATCTGGCTCCGGGCCAGGGCGGAGGCCCACACGCCCACACCGGCCAATCCCGCGGCCAGCAACATGGAGCCCACGTACTGCGCCACCACCGGGCCCCAGGGTAGCTCGGCTCCCACCATGAGGCCGAGCGGGATGGGGAGGGTCAGGGCCAGACCGAACCAGAGGAAGAGCGTAGTCCCGAGATACTTGCCGAGCACCAGCTCCAGCTCGCTGATCGGCTGGGAGAGCACGATCTCGAGCAGGCCGCTCCGCAGGTCTTCCGCCAGCGAGCGCATCGCGACGGCCGGCACGAAGAACAGGAACATCCAGGGCAGGAGGTCGAGCATCGGCCGGAGCGAGGCGACCCCGCTCACGTAGGCCTGCCGGAAGAACAGGAAGCCGTTGACCACCACGAAGATGATGAGCAGCACGTAGCCGGTGGGCTGATCGAACAGGGCGCGCAGCTCGCGGCGCGCGATGATCCAGATCGATTTCATGCGCCGGCCCCCTCCGCCACCGGTTCGGTCCCCGCGGGCTCGGAGGTAAGCTCCCGGAACAGGTCCTCCAGACTCCCGGCCGGCTGATACAGCTCGTAGAGGGTCCAACCCTGGCGGTTGGCCAGCCGGAAGATTTCGGGGCGCAGGTCGGCGGTGCCCTCGACGGAGACCAGGGCGCGGACTCGCCCGTCGGTTTCCGGCTCCGGATCCACGGCGCGGACACCGGGCAAGGACTTGAGTCCGGCCACGACGCCGGTGCCCGAGGCCTCCACGCGGATGCGGGCCACGCCGCCGGCGCGGCTCACCAGCTCAGCTACCGGGCCGTCGCCCACGATCTTGCCGCGCTTGATGATCAGGACTCGCGAGCAGGTATGCTGGACTTCCGGGAGCACGTGGGTCGAGAGCAACACCGTATGCTCCTTGCCCAGGTCTCCGATCAACCGGCGGATCTCGACCCGCTGATTGGGGTCGAGCCCCTCGGTGGGCTCGTCCAGCACCAGGAGGTCGGGCCGGTGCAGGATGGCGGCGGCCAGGCCCACGCGCTGACGGAACCCTTTCGAGAGCTCGCCGATCGGCCGATAGAACACTGACGCGATGCCCGTGGCGGCGACCGAGTCGTCGGTGGCCCGGAGCCTGGCCACGCCATCGAGACCGCGGAGGCGACCGATGAATTCGAGGTACTCCGCCACCAGCATCTCGGTGTAGAGCGGATTGTTCTCCGGCAGGTAGCCCAGGCGTCGCTTGGCCTCGAGGCCGGCCTCCGCGAGAGGAACGCCGTCGAGCCGAACGGTGCCGGCATCGGGTTCGTAGTACTGGGTGATCATGCGCATGGTGGTCGACTTGCCGGCGCCGTTGGGCCCCAGGAAGCCGACGACCTCGCCGCGAGCGACCGAAAAGCTCACGTCGTCCACGGCGGTCACGCCGGCGAAGCGCTTGGTCACGCCATCGAGTGTCAGCAGCGACATAGGAGGAGAAGGTAGCTCTGGAAGGAACTCAGGATGAGCGCAGTGGGCGTCAGCCGCCGATCAGGCGACGGATATCGTTGGAAAACGCCAGAACCATCAGGAGCACGATCAGCACCAGCCCGACCATGGTGAGCCCCTCCCGCAGCCGCGGGGACAGTGGGCGGCGGAAAATACCCTCGGCCAGCAGGAACAGGAACTGACCGCCATCCAGCACCGGAATCGGCAACATGTTGAGCACCGCCAGATTGACCGAAACAAAGGCCAAGAACCCCAGGAAGACGTCCAGCCCCAAGCGGGCGCTCTGGGCGGCCGCCTGCGCTATCAGGATCGGCCCGCCCAGGTTCTTCCGGTCCACCTGACCGCTGAGGAGCCCACGCACCATTCCGACGATGTCGGTCGAGGCGAGCAGCGTACGGGATCCGCCCGCCAGGATCGCCTCGCCCAGGGTATAGGGCTCGGTCTTGTAGTCGAAGGCGACGCCGACCCCGATCCGCCCCACCTGGCGCTTGGTTCCGTCGGGAAGAACCTCGGTATCCCCCTCAGGGGTGACCGGGATCTCGATCCGTTGGCCCTGCCGACCCACCGTGAGCACCAGGGGAACACCGGCCTGGCCCCGCACGGAGGTGAGGAAATCGTACCACTGCCGGATCGGCGCTCCGTTCACCGCCTTCACCGTGTCCCCGACCATCAATCCCGCCCGCTCGGCCGGCCGGTCGGGCAGCACCTGCCCGATCACCGGAGCCAGGAACGGGAGCAGCGACGCCGCCAGCCGCTTGCGGTCCTTGGATGCGGAGGCGGGAACCGCCGCCAGGCGCTCCGTGCCGTCGTCGAGCTGAACGGCCACCTGGTCTCCCGGGGCCGAGCTCAGCGCGACGATGATCTCATTCCAGGAAGCGACCGATTTTCCGCCCACCGCAGTGATGCGTGCCCCGACCGGAAGGTCGCGAAGCGACTCGGCGCCGGGCGGGAGGCTGTCCACGACCACTTGCCCGATCGTGGTGGTGGGGTCGATCGGGCGGCCGTTCTTGTATGCCAGCACGCTGAACAGCAGCCAGGCGAAGAGCACGTTCATCGTGACGCCCGGCCAGGATCACGATCATCCGCTTCCAGACCGGCTTGGCCTCGAACACCCGTCGGGGGTCCACCGGCTGCAGCGTCGGGCCACCCTCGAGCGCGCTGCTGGCGGCCGTCCTCCTCCGCGCTCGCCATCTTCACGTAGCCACCGAGCGGGAGCCAGGAGATCGAGTACTCGGTCTCGCCCCGGACGGAAGGTGAGCCGGCGGATCGGCGAGCCCGATCCCGAGCGAGAACCGGTGGACCTAGATGCCCGGCCGCCTTGGCGGCGAGGAAGTGCCCCAGCTCGTGGACGAAGACAGGACGCCGAGGACGACGACCAGGCGCCGAGGGTGACAGCAGCGAGGCTCATCCGACTCGCTCCCGGGCCCGCGCGCGGGCCCAGCGGTCGGCCTCGCGCACCGCGTCCAGATCGTCGCGCCGGGCGCGGCGTGGTGCGCGTCGAGCACCCGCTCGATCACCTCGGCGATCCGGCCGAAGGAGATCGTCGCCGGCCAGGAAGGCGGCGACGGCGACCTCGTTGGCGCGCGTTGAACACCGCCGGCGCGGTGCCGCCGGCGCGGCCGGCCGCCACCCCGGCCGCGAAGGCGCCGAAGACGTCGGTGCGCACCGGCTCGAAGGTGAGCGGTCCGGCCGCCACCGGATCGAACCGGCGAACGCCGCGCGTCCGGCAGCCGTGCCGGATGGGTCAGCGCGTACAGAATCGGCAGCTCCATCGAGGGAAACGCCGAGCTGGGCGATGACGCTGCCGTCGCAGAACTCGACGAAGGCGTGGACGATGCTCTGCGGGTGGACCACCACCTCCAGCGCGTCGTACGGCGAGGCCGAACAGGATGGTGGGCCTCGATCAGCTCGAGCGCCTTGTTGGCCAGCGTGGCGCTGTCCACCGTGATCTTGTTGCCCATCCGCCAGGTGGGATGGCGGAGCGCCTCCTGCACCGTGGCCGCGGCCACCCGCTCGGCCGGCCATTCGCGGAACGGTCCCGCCCGAGGCGGTGAGGATCAGCCGGGCCAGGCCGTCGCTCGCGCCCGGTCACGCACTGCAGCACCGCGCTGTGCTCCGAATCCACCGGCACCAGCTCGCCGCCGCCGGCGCGCGCCGCCTGCGCGCACCAGGTCACCGGCCATGCACCAGCGTTTCCTTGTTGGCCAGGGCCACCCGCTTCCCGGCCCGGAGCGCCGCCAGCGTGGCGTCGAGACCGGCCGCAGCCGACCACGGCGTTCACCACGATGTCGACGTCGGGGAGCGTCGCGGCCTCGACCAGGCAGTCGGGCCCGCGGGCATCGCGGCTGCCAGGGCGCACCGCTGACCAGGCCGACGAAGCCGGGCCGCCATTCGGCGGCCTGCTCGGTCGAGCAGCTCGCCGTTCCTGCCCGCCGGTCAGCGCCACCACGCGGAAGTGCTCGCGCTGCCGGCGCAGCACGGCGAGCGTGCTCCGGCCGATCGAGCCGGTGGACCCGAGCACCGCGACGCCCTGCGCCCGGGCCGCGACTGCTCATCAGATGACCCCGAAGACAGTGGTACAGGGCCGCGGCGACCGGAATCACGAAGTAGAGCGAGTCGAGCCGGTCGAGCACGCCGCCATGGCCGGGGATCAGGTGGCTCGAGTCCTTGACCCCGGCCTCGCGCTTGAACAGCGATTCGGCGAGGTCGCCGACCTGCCCGACGACGCGACAGCACCGCCGCGATGGCCAGCAGCGCCCGACGACCGACGTGCACCCCGACCCGGGGCTGGAGAGCCAGCGCGGCGAAGAGCAGCGCCACGACCAGCGCAGCCGATGACCCCCGCGACGGCGCCGGACCGGGTCTTTCCCGGGCTCACGGTCGGCGCGAGCTTGGGGCCGCCGATCGCGCTGGCCGCCGAACATCGCCGCGGTGTCGCAGATCCAGGTGACGACCAGCGGGAAGAAGACGAGCCAGGCGCCCGGCCAGCGGCGGACCCCGTGATGCCGCGGTGCCGGATGGCGAGCAGGAAGGCCGGCAGTGCCCCGGAGTAGCCGGCGCCGAGCACCGTCACCGCGGCCGGCCTCGAGCGGCCGTTCGGTGCGGGGCGCGGCGCCAGCAGGGCCCAGGTGAGGAGCCCGATCAGCCAGAGCGCGGCGACGTAGGGCCATCCCCGCGCCACCATCGCCGCCACGGTGCCGCGCAGCCACGGCGAGCGCCCAGGCCGACCGGCGCCAGCGGCCGCGGCGGCACAGGCCGACAGCCCGCGGCGGGGCGGCACGCCCTGGTCGCTCGGCGAGTCCGAAGAGCTCCCGGGCTGCCGAGCACGGCCGCGACGGCGAGCAGGCACGACCAGCGGCCAGCCACCGAGCCAGACCAGAGCAGCGCCAGCGGGATCGCCACCACGGCGAAGGCGATCCGCCGGACCAGATTGCCATGGTCGGCCTGGGGCTCCCATCGCTCAGACGGTGACGCGGCCGAACCGGCGGTCGCGGCGCTGGAACTCGAGGATGGCCTCGAAGAGATGGCTGCCGGGTGAAGTCGGGCCAGAGCACGGGCGTCACGTAGAGCTCGGCGTAGGCGAGCTGCCAGAGCAGGAAGTTCGAGAGCCGGATCTCGCCGGAGGTCCGGATCAGCAGGTCGGGATCGGGCCAGGGCGCGGTGTAGAGCTGCTCGGCGAGCGCCTCCTCGTCGATCTCCGACGGATGCGAGCCGGCCGGCCGCGACTTCCTCGGCCAGCAGCCGCGCGGCGCGGGTGATCTCGGCCCGCGAGCTGTAGGAGATGCAGAGGTTGAGCGCGAGGTGTCTGCCGCCGGCGGTGTCTCCTCGCATGACGCGGTCCACCGCACGGCGCGCGCCTCGGCGTCAGCCGGTCCAGGTCGCCCAGGATGCGGACCGACACGCCCTTGCCGCGGAGTTCCTCGATCTCCCGGGCGATGTACTCCTCGAGCAGCCGCATCAGCGCGCTCGATCTCGGCGGGCGGCCGCTGCCAGTTCTCCTGGCTGAAGGCGAACAGGGTGAGCACCTCGACCCCGGCGTCGAGGCACCCCTCGACCACCTCGCGGACCGCCGTCATGCCGGCCTGGTGCCCGAGCGGCCGGGGCAGTGCGCGGCCCTGCGCCCACCGGCCGTTGCCGTCCATGATGATGGCGATGTGCGCCGGGACCGCTCCGTTCACCTTGATCTGCTGCAGCAGGTCCTCGCTCATCGCCTCAGACTTCCATGATCTCCGCTTCTTTGGCGTGGATCAGCTCGTCGATCTGCTTGATGTGCTCGTCGGTGAGCTTCTGCACATCCTTCTCGGCCCGGCGTCTTGTCGTCCTCCGGCACCTTCTCGAGCTTCTTGATCTTCTGAATCGTCTCGGTCGCGGGCGTGCCGCACCGCGATCCTGCCCTCCTCCGCCAGCTTGTGCACCACCTTGACCAGCTCCTTCCGGCGCTCCTCGGTGAGCGCCGGGAGCGGGACCCGGATCAGGTCGCCCTGGCGTGGCCGGATTGAGGCCGAGGTCGGAGTCGCGGATGGCCTTCTCGATGGCGTGGGCCAGCGACTTGTCGAAGGGCTGCACGGTGAGCAGCCGGGGCTCGGGCGCCGCGACCATCGCCGACCTGATTGAGCGGCACCGGCGCTCCCGTAGGCCTCGACCCGGACGAGATCGAGCAGCGAGGTGCTCGCCTTGCCGCTCCGGATCCTGGTGAACTCGCGCTTGGTGCTCTCCACCGCCTTGTGCATCAGCTCGCGGGCGTGCTTGGTCAGCTCGGCGATGGTGGTCATCGGACGATGGTCCCTACCCGGCTCGCCGCGCAGCACGCGCGCGATGGTGCCGGGCTGGTTCATGTTGAAGACCACGATGGGAAGCTGGTTGGCCTTGCAGAGACCGAACGCGTTGGCGTCCATGACCGCGTAGCCCTTGACGATCGCTTCCTGGTAGGATGAGCTCGGGAATGAACGTGGCCGTGGGGTCCTTCCGGGGATCGCCGGTGTAGACCCCGTCCACGTTGGTGGCCTTGAGGATCACCTCGCGCCTCGATCTCGAGCGCGCGGAGCACGCGCGGCGGTGTCGGTCGAGAAGAACGGATTGCCGGTGCCGGCGGCGAAGATGACGAGCCGCCCCTTCTCCAGGTGCCGGATGGCCCGGCGCCGGATGTACGGCTCGGCCAGCGATTCCATCCGGATGGCGGTCATCACCCGGGTGTCGACCCCGATGCGTCTCCAGGACGTCCTGGAGGGCCAGGGCGTTGATGACCGTGGCCAGCATGCCCATGTAGTCGGCGGAGACCCGGTCGAGCCCTTCCCGGCTGGCGCGTGGTGCCCCGGATGATGTTGCCGCCGCCCACCACCAGGCCCAGGCTGCACGCCGAGGGCGTGCGACTGCCTTGATCTCCGTCGGCCAGCGCCTCGACCTGTCGGATAATCGAGGCCGAAGCCCTTCTCGCCGGCCAGGGCCTCGCCGGACAGCTTGAGCAGGGCGCGGGTGTAGGCGAGGGGCATCAGGCCTCCCCGACCTTGAATCGAGCGAACCGCTGCACGGTGATCGGCCTCGCCCAGCTTGCCCGACGCCTCCTTGATCAGATCGACCGACGGTCTTCTTGTCGTCCTTCACGTAGAGCTGCTCGAGCAGGGTCCGCTCGGCCACGAACTTCTTGAGCTTTCCGTCCACGATCTTGGCGCGGATGTTCTCCGGCTTGCCCTCCGCCGCCACCTGCTCCTCGGCGATGCGGCGCTCCCGGTCGAGCAGCTCGGCCGGCATGTCCTCCGGCGTTGACGCCGATCGGGATCGGCCGAGGCGACGTGCAGCGCGAGGTCGCGGGCCAGCTGCTGGAACGCCTCGGTCCGGGCCACGAAGTCGGTCTCGCAGTTGAGCTCGAGCAGCACGCCGACCTGGCCGTTGTGGTGGAGGTAGCTCACGACCACGCCCTGCGAGGCGCTCCGCCCGGCGCGCTTCTCGGCCTTGGCGATCCCCTTCTTGCGGAGGATCTCGGCCGCCTTGTCCAGGTCGCCGCCGGCCTCCTCCAGCGCCCTCTTGCAGTCCATCATGCCGGCGCCGGTCCGCGCGCGCAGCTCGCTCACGTCCTTCGAGGTAATCGTCCGCTCGTCATGGTCTCCATCCGGGTCCACCGTCAGGGGTGAATAGTAAAACCGCCGCTCACGGCCGGCACCGGCCAGGAGCGGCGGAGTGCTCAGGCGCGATGCCTGCCCGGCGCAACGCCCCGTCTCTACCGCGCCTCGGCTCCGCCGGCGCGGTCGCGGCGCGCCGGCCTCGTCGTCGGTCTTCAGCCGGGCGGCGATCGCCTCGGGCTTGGGCCGCCGCTTGCGGCGCGGACGCCGGCTTCCGGCGATCGGCGTCGGCGTCGCCCTCGGTGCCCGCGTCGGTGCTGTAGGTCTCGGCCTCGAGGTCTTCGGTCACCTCGCGCATCGGCATCTGGGCCCGGGCTTCCTTGATCACGTCGCCCAGAGCCGTGGTGATCAGGGAGACGGAGCGGATGGCGTCGTCGTTGCCGGGGATCGGCACCGTGATCAGGTCGGGATCGGCGTTGGTGTCCACGATCGCCACCACCGGGACGCCCAGCTTGTTGGCCTCGGCGACGGCGATCTTCTCCTTCTTGGCGTCCACCACGAACAGCGCGCCGGGCAGCCGGCCCATCTGCTTGATGCCCTCGAGATTCCGGGACAGCTTCACGCGCTCGCGCTCGAAGAGCAGCTTTTCCTTCTTCGTGTAGTTCTCGAAGTCGCCGTCCTGCGCGCCCTGCTCCAGCTCCCGCAGCCGCCGGATCTGCTTCTTGATGGTCTGGAAGTTGGTGAGCATGCCGCCCAGCCACCGCTCGGTGACGTAGAACGCGCCGCATGCGGCCGCTTCCGCCTGCACGATGGCCTTGAGCTGCTTCTTGGTGCAGACGAAGAGCACGCCCTCGCCCTTGAGCACGATGCTCTTGAGCAGCTCCTGGGCCTTCTGGATCTGCCGCAGGGTCTTCTGCAGATCGATGATGTAGATGCCGGAGCGCTCGGCGAAGATGAACCGGCGCATCTTCGGGTTCCAGCGACGGGTCTGGTGGCCGAAATGGACGCCGGCTTCGAGCAGGTCCTGCAGATGGGGCTGTGCCATGCGCGTTCGTGTCTTCCCGTCTTCCAAAGGGTTGGTCGTCCACCGCCTTCATCTCCCGAATCCGATCCCCGGGACTGGCCCTGGGGACACCCCGTCCGGGATCCGGCGGTGTGTGAATTGGGTCGGTCAGGCCGGCGGTACGACCGCCATGGCCGGACCTCCCGGGCTTACCGCTTGCTGAACTGGAACCGCTTCCGGGCGCCCGGACGGCCGGGCTTCTTGCGCTCGACCGCGCGCGGGTCGCGGGTCAGCAGCCCCGCACCCCGGAGCTTGGTCCGATGCTGGCCGTCGGCCTCGACCAGCGCGCGGGCGATTGCCAGGCGCAGCGCGCCGGCCTGCCCCGTCTGCCCGCCGCCCGTCCACGATGCGCCTTCACGTCGAACGCGCCGAGGGTGTCGGTGGCGGTGAACGACTGCTGGATGTGCTGCACCAGCGACGGCCGCGGGAAGTAGTCGCCCAGCGTCCGGCCGTTGATGTCCCACTTGCCGGTCCCCGGGGTCAGATAGACCCGGGCGACGCTGGTCTTCCGGCGGCCGACGGCCTGCCAGCGAAACTGCGGGAGTTGCCGTCATGCGCTCACCTTGCCGCGGCGGACCACGAGGGCTTCGGCTGCTGGGCCGCGTGCGGATGCTCGCGTCCCGTAGACCTTGAGCTTGCCGCGAAGCTTCTGCTTGCCGAGCGAGTTCTTGGGCAGCATGCCGAACACCGCCTTCTCGATGACCCGGTCCGGATGCTTGGCCAGCATGTCGCGCGCCGGCGGTGAACCGCTCGTGCCCCATGTAGCCGGTGTGCCTGAAGTACTTCTTCTGCTCGAGCTTGCGCCCGGTCAGCTTGACCTTGGCGGCGTTGACCACGACCACGAAATCTCCGCCGTCCATGTGGGGCGTGTAGGTCGGCTTGTGCTTGCCGCGGATGAGCTGGGCCACCGCGCTGGCCAACCGGCCGAGCGGCACTCCGGTGGCGTCCACGACGTGCCAGTCGTGGGTGATGTCATCCGGCGTGGCGGTAAAGGTCTTCATGCCCCGTCTGGTCTGGGTAAGGCGGTGTTACGCACAGACCCGAAACGTACCAAGCAGCAAAGGGTTAGGTCAAGTCCCCCAGCTCGATCAGGACCTCGCCCTTCTCCACCGCCTGACCCTCGGCGACTCGGACCGAAGTCACCCGGCCGGCAGCCGGGGCCCGGAGCTCGTTTTCCATCTTCATGGCCTCGAGAACCACGAGACCCTGGCCCGCGGCCACGGTCTGTCCCGGCACCGCCGCCACCCGAACCACCAGCCCCGGCATCGGGGCCCGTACCGCGCCCGGCGTTCCGTGCACCGGCCCCGCCGGCGCGAGCCCCCGGATGTGCCGAGTCCGCTCGTCCACCACCTCGACGTTCCAGCGCACCCCGAGCCGTCCCACGGCCCACTCCCCCCGCGCGCCCGGCTCCAAGGCCAGGGTGATCGAACGGTGCCCCAGAAGCAGGTGGGCCAAGGGCGCGCCGGGAAGTCGGCTCAAACGGGCCGCGATCTTCTGCCCGGCGACGGTGACGCGATCGCCGTCTACGGCGACCTCGATCTCTCCTGCCGGTGTGGTCACCAGGTATTTCATGCCGTTCGCTCCAGGACCAGGACCGTTTCCACGTGCGCGGTCTCCGGGAACAGGTCAAAGGCCCGAACTTCGCTCACCCCATACCCCGGGCCGAGTCGCTTGACGTCCCGCGCTAAGGTAGCGGGATCGCAAGACACGTAAACGATCCGCCCTGGCTCCTTCTCCCGCAGGGTGGCGACTACTCGCTCCTCCATCCCGACTCGGGGTGGGTTGGCGACCACCAGGTCGGGACGCGGGAGTGCCGGCACCAGCTCCTCCGCGGCCCCGGTATGGGCAGTGACCGGAAGATCCAGTGGAGCCTGTCCCTCCACCGGAAGACGCCGCGCGACGCGCCAGCGACGCTCGGCCAGCCGGACGGCGCGGGCATCGCGCTCCACCATCTCCACCCGCGCCCCTCGCTCGGCCAGTGCCAGGGATGTGTCTCCGATTCCGGCATAGAGGTCCCACACCAGCCGGCCGTCCACCGGACCCAGCCGCTCGATCGCGAACTGCCGGATGCGCCGAGCGAACGCGGGGTTGACCTGCTCGAAGACCACGGCAGGATAGGCATCCTTTCCGCCGAAAATGACTCTCGCGGCCCCGTCGGCCGGCTCCCACCAGAGGATGATCTGTCCTCCCCGCTCTCGGAGCCGGCGCCCTAACTGATCCACATCCGGCGGCCGCGTGTCGGCGCCGGTACGGAGGATCACATGTCTCCCCCCATCGGCGTCGAGCCGCAGCACCAGATGGGTAAGACCGGGCGGCAGCAGATCCCTCGAGGATCGCACCGCGCTCCACAGCTCCTGCAGTTCCGCCGCGGCGATTTCGCAACGCACCAGGTCGAAGACCGCCTGGGGCCGTCCCAGCGGATGTAGGCCGATGCGGCGCCCCCCCTCCCCGACGGCGAGGGTCAATTTGTTGCGATAGGCCCAGGGCTCTGGCGCGGCCTCGATCTCGGGATCGGGCAGGTCGAGCCCGCCCAATCGCCGGAGTCCGTCTCCCACGATGGCGCGTTTGGCGGCCAGCTGAGCGGCCGCACTCAGGTGCTGCAATTGGCAACCGCCGCAGGAGTCTCCCACATAGTGCCGGCATCGGGGTTCGACCCGCTCCGCGCCGGACTCCACCAATCGCCGGAGGGAGGCCCGAGCGTAGCGTCGGTGCAGTCGTAGCTGGGCCAGCTCGGTGAGATCGCCCGGAGCGGTTCGAGGCACGAACACGGCCCGACCGTCGGGCAGCCGGCCCACGCCATCGCCACCCGCCGCAATCGAATCGATCCGTACCACGGGCAACGGGGTACTGACGCCGGGCGGATTCAGCGCAACCCCTCACGACGAGCGGCCTGGTGCCAGAGACTCTGCGCCGCCGCCTCCCGCTCGGCCGACACGGAGGGCCGCCGAGATTGCCGCGCCTCGTCCTCGGCCAACGCGGCCGCGACCGCCAACGCCAGGGCCTCCTCGGGCTCGATTCGCGCCTCCAGGAGGTCGGGTCGCCGGTCGAGGAGCTGGCTGTCGATTTCTCCCCGCAGGAAGGACTCATCCGCCAGCAGGCGCAGATGGAAGGACTGATTGGTCGGCACGCCCAGGATCACCAGCTCTTCGAGCGCACGCCGCATACGCCCGATGGCCTGCGGGCGATCCACCCCCCAGGCGATCAGCTTGCCCAGCAGCGAATCGTAGTGAAGGGTGACCGGGTTCCCGGGCTCGATGCCGCCGTCCCAGCGAATGCCGGGGCCGCCGGGGATGTGCAGGTACTGGACGGTGCCGGTGGCGGGGAGGAAGCCGTTGGCCGGGTCCTCGCTCGCGATCCGGCATTCGATGGCCCAGCCCCGGGGACTCATGGCCAGGGGCAGGGTCCGCATCAAGGCGCCGCCGGCGATCCGCAGCTGCTCCCGCACCAGGTCGATACCGTACACCACTTCGGTCAGCGGGTGCTCGACCTGGATCCGGGTGTTCATCTCCAGGAAATAGAAATTGCCCTGAGGGTCGAGCAGGAATTCGCAGGTCCCGGCGCTCCGGTATCCCACCGCCTCGGCCGCCGCGACTGCCGCCAATCCCATCTGCACCCGCCGCTTGGCATCGACGGCGACCGAGGGGGCTTCTTCCACCAGTTTCTGGTGCCGCCGCTGGATCGAGCACTCCCGCTCGCCCAGATGGATGGTGCGCTCGGCATCGGCCAGGACCTGGATTTCCACGTGGCGCGGACGCTCGACGTACTTCTCGAGATAGACCGCCGGGTCCCCGAAGGCCTTCATCGCCTCTGAAGCCGCCGCATGCAGGGCCCGCTCCAGCTCGCCCGGCTCGGCCACCAGCCGCATCCCTTTGCCACCACCACCGGCGGAGGCTTTCACCAGCACCGGATAGCCCAGGTTCCGGGCCGATTCCCGCGCCGCCGCCGGATCGGTGACCGGGACCGTGAGACCGGGAATGATGGGTACTCCCGCGGCATCCATGCGCCGCCGAGCCTCGGTCTTGTCTCCCATGGCCCGGATGGCGGCCGAAGGGGGGCCGACGAAGGCGAGCCCGGCGCGCTCTACCGCTTCCGCGAAGACGGCCCGCTCGGCCAGGAACCCGTAGCCAGGATGCACGGCATCGGCCTTGGAGCGGGCCGCGGCGTCGAGGAGCCGGTCGATCCGGAGATAGCTCTCCGCTGCCGGCGCCGGCCCGATCGGCACCGCGTAGTCCGCCGCCAGGACGTGGGGGCTCAAGCGGTCGGCCTCGGAGAACACGGCGACCGCCTCGAGGCCCTCCTCGTGGCAGGCGCGGATGATCCGCAGGGCGATCTCGCCGCGATTGGCGATCAGAACGCGGCTGATCATGAGTGGGTCGGCATGGAAGGGACGCCCCGCGGCAGGGATCGCCTAGAGGGGAATGTTCCCGTGCTTCTTGGCGGGATTGCGGTCTCGCTTGCTCACCAGGGTGCGCAGGGCATCGATCAGCCGGGGCCGGGTATCCCGAGGATCGATCACGTCGTCCACGAAGCCCCGCGCCGCGGCGGTGTAGGGATTGGCGAACTGCGCCGTGTATTCATCGATGCGGCGCGCGGTCTCCGCTTCCCGGTCACGGGCCTGCTCCAGCTCCTTCTTGAAGAGGATCTCGACGGCGCCCTTGGGGCCCATGACCGCAACCTCGGCGCTGGGCCAGGCTAGGTTCACGTCTCCCCGGATATGCTTCGAGCTCATCACGTCGTAGGCCCCCCCGTACGCCTTGCGGGTGATGACGGTGAGCTTGGGAACCGTCGCCTCGCAGTAGGCGTAGAGCAGCTTGGCGCCGTGCTTGATGATCCCGCCGTGCTCTTGCGCCACGCCGGGGAGGAAGCCCGGGACGTCGACGAAGGTGACCAGGGGCAGGTTGAAGCAATCGCAGAAGCGGATGAAGCGCGCCGCCTTGAGCGAGGCGGCGATGTCCAGCACGCCGGCCAGAACCGCGGGCTGATTGGCCACCACGCCCACCGGGCGTCCACCCAACCGCGCGAACCCGACCAGGATGTTGCCTGCGTAGTCGGACTGGACCTCGAGGAAGCTGCTCGCGTCCACCACGCGCTGGATGACGCCATGCATGTCGTAGGGCTGAGTGGGGCTCTCCGGCACCAGATCGAGCAGGGTCTCGTCCCGGCGGTCGACGGGGTCATCGGCGGGACCGACCGGCGGGTCGTCGAGATTGTTGGACGGGAGATAAGCCAGCAGCTGCCGTATCGCGGCCAGCGACTCGGGCTCGGTGCCGTGGACGAAATGCGCCACTCCGGAGGTGCCGCCGTGAACGTCGGCGCCACCCAGCTGATCGAAGCTCACCTCTTCGTGGGTGACCGTCTTCACCACGTTAGGCCCGGTGACGAACATGTAACTCACGCCCTTGACCATGAAGATGAAATCGGTGATGGCTGGGCTGTAGACCGCCCCGCCGGCGCAGGGGCCGAGAATAGCGGAGATCTGGGGGATCACGCCGGAGGCGAGGGTGTTTCGCAGGAAGATGTCGGCGTAGCCGCCCAGGGAGGCTACGCCCTCCTGAATCCGGGCGCCACCCGAGTCGTTGAGGCCGATCAGCGGGGCGCCGTTCCGGAGGGCCAAGTCCATGACCTTGCAGATCTTCTCGGCGAAGGTCTCCGACAGCGAGCCGCCGAAGACGGTGAAGTCCTGCGAGAAGACGTAGACCAGCCGCCCTTCGATGCGCCCGTACCCGGTGACGACACCGTCCCCGAGATACAACTCTTCTGCTAGTCCAAAGGCGGTGGCCCGGTGGGTGACGAAGCGATCCAGCTCGACGAAGCTCCCTTCATCGAGCAGGAGATCGAGCCGCTCCCGCGCGGTGAGCTTGCCCTTCTGATGCTGCTGCGCGATCCGCCCGGCCCCGCCGCCCTGCTCGGCCTGGGCCTGCTTGTGATGGAGTTGATCGAGGAGCTCTCGGGGCGTGGGCATGCTGCGGGACAATATAATGTCGGGGAGGCTTTAGGCACGTCGGGTCTACAGCTCAACCACGGAAGCACGGAGGACACGGAGCGCCACTGAGAAGAGACTATGTGGGGATCCGGGAAAGCGCGAGATCAGGCCCGTTGACGATTCTTCTGATGCCTTGGCGTAGGACTGGAACGTTGAAGTTGATCAGAAACCCGACCGGAAGCCCGGTCAGCCGGAGTTGAGTGATGAGTTGAGCCTAGTGAACCGGAAGTAATCGCTCGACGGCTTTGAGCTCGACGACCACGCACCTCTCGACCACCAGGTCCAATCGGTGTTGAGCAATGAGACGCTCTCCCTTGTAGCTCAGCGGAACCTGTATTTGTCGCTGGT
Source organism: uncultured Gemmatimonadales bacterium (assembly GCA_963704015.1). Taxonomy (GTDB): domain Bacteria; phylum Gemmatimonadota; class Gemmatimonadetes; order Gemmatimonadales; family GWC2-71-9; genus DATIWD01. The sequence continues at coordinate 356,857 of CAVPGI010000008.1, read as the reverse complement.
GAGGCAATCCCCGAAGTCTCAACTCGATGCAGAGGCACTCCTCGTAAACCGACTCGAGGAGACCAGGGCCCAGGGTGCGATGCACTTCGATGGCTGCCCCGATAATTCCGGAAGAGAGCTCCGCGAAGGGTGCGGATCTGTCCATTGGAAGGGGACAATATCCGCCTGTAAGGCCATTGCCCAACCATTAGCCACTTTCGAGGTACCGATTAGTGCAGCACCTTCCATCCTTCTCCTGTTTTCCTCCGTGTCTCCGTGGCTCCGTGGTGTGCAGTTCTGCTCTGCCTGAAGATGAAGCAAAGAAAAGGGCGGGCCCGAAGGCCCGCCCCTTGATGACTCCCCGATTGGTCGGCGGCTATTCGTCCGCCGGGCTCTCGTCGTAGACCGGCTTGACCGGCGGGATGATCGGCTCGTCGGGATACCCGATCACGGCCAGCACGATCCGGTGATGAATGGGGTCGACCTCCAGCACCTTCACGTCGACCACCTGACCCTCCTTCACCGCGTCGCCGGGGTTCTCGATGTTGGGCACGCCCAGCTGTGACATGGGGGCAAAGCCCTCGATGTCGTTGCCCAAGTCGACCACCACGCCCTTGTCCATGAGGCGAATGGCGCGGCCCCGCATCTCCATGCCGATCGGGAAGCTCTCACCGATCTTGAGCCACGGGTCCTCCTCGGCCTGCTTTAGGCCCAGGGAGATCCGCTTGTTGTCGGTGTCGATATTGAGGATGATGACGGTGACCGTGTCCCCCTTCTTCACTACCTCGGAGGGATGCTGCACGCGCTTGGTCCACGACATGTCCGAGATGTGGATCAAGCCGTCGATCCCCGGCTCGATCTCGACGAAGGCGCCGAAGCTGGTAAGGTTCCGCACCTTGCCGGTGATGCGGGTGCCCACCGGGAACCGCCCAGGCAGTGCAGTCCAGGGATCCTGCTCGGTCTGCTTCATGCCGAGCGAGATCTTCTCCTCTTTCTCGTCGACCTTGAGGACCACCGCCTCGATGGTCTCGCCGATGCTGACGATCTTGGACGGGTGCCGCACGTTGCGGGTCCAGCTCATCTCGGAGATGTGAACCAGGCCCTCGATCCCCGGCTCCAGCTCTACGAAGGCGCCGTAATTGGTGATCGAGACCACCTTGCCCTGGACCCGAGTGCCCACCGGGTACTTCTCCGCCACGTTCTGCCACGGATAGTTCTGGAGTTGCTTCATGCCCAGGCTGATCCGCTCCCGCTGCCAATCGATGTCCAGGATCTTGACCTCGACCTCCTGGCCGATCTGGACCATCTCGGAGGGGTGAGAGACGCGGCCGTAGGACATGTCGGTGATGTGGAGCAGTCCGTCCACGCCGCCCAGATCGATGAAGGCGCCGAAGTCGGTGATGTTCTTGACCACACCCTTCCGCACCTGGCCCACCGCCAACTCCTTCATCAGGAATTCGCGCTTGTGGGCCCGCTCGTTCTCCAGGATCACCCGCCGGCTCACCACGATGTTCCGGCGGCGCTTGTTGAGCTTGATGATCTTGAACTCGAAGGTCTGGCCCAGCAGCTCGTCGATGTTGGGTACCCGACGCAGCGCGATCTGGCTGCCGGGAAGGAAGGCGTCGACGCCCATCAGGCTCACCACGACGCCGCCCTTGATCTTCTTGATCAAGGTGCCCTGCACCGGCTGGTCGGTCTCGTGGGCCTGGCGGATCCGCTCCCAGACCCGCATGAAATCGGCCTTCTTCTTCGAGAGGACGACCGCACCTTCCTGATCCTCCAGATGCTCGAGGAAGACCTCGACTTCGTCACCCGGCTTGGGGGGCTCCTTGAACTCGTCCAGCAGCACGGAGCCTTCCGACTTGAACCCGACATCGAGGATGACCGCGTTCTCGGTCACCCTGAGCACCTTGGACTTGACGATTTCCCCTTCGACGATGGAGGCCAGAGTGCCCTCGTACATCGTGAGCATCTGCTCGTAATCCTGATCCGAGTAGGCCTCGTCATACAGGTCCTGGCGCACCCGGAGACCGGTGGGGGAAACGAAGGGATCGGCGTTTGAAGGAAGTTGTTCGATCATGCGGATGGACTGACACCTCATAGCGGCCGCACCGGACCGGCTGCGGGTTGGAGTAGGGTCCCACGCCGGCCGAATGCCGGTCTGGGGCAAGCGGCCAAAGGTAGCCGCCGGGCCTGATGAGTGGAAGGGGGGAACCGACCGAGGTCAGCCTTGTCGTTTGTGCGCCAGATCGGTGATCCGTTGGACCTGCATCTCCAGGCTTAGGTCGCTGCCGTCCAAGAGGATGGCATCGGGGGCGGGGCGGAGCGGGGCCACCGGACGGCTCTGGTCCGCCGCGTCTCGCGCGGCGAGCCGCTCCGCCTCGAGCGCCACCCGGTCGGGATCGACCGACTCTCCGATCTGCAACAAACGGCGCCGAGCCCGGATTTCCGGCGAGGCGGTGAGGTAGACCTTGAGCTCAGCGTACGGGAACACCACGGTGCCGATGTCCCGCCCGTCAACCACCAGGGACTGGGCCCCTCGCGAGAGGTCGCGAAGTCGCCGGTTGACCCAATCGCGAATCGCGGCCACGGCGGAGACCGCCGAAACCGAGTTGGTTACCTCGGCGCTCCGAATGGGGCGATCGACGGATTTCCCCCGTAGCCGGACGGAAAACTTTTCGCCGGCGGGGTATAGCTCGAGCTTCAATCGGTCCGCCGCCTCCAGGACCGTTCGGACCTGCTCCGAAGTGAGACGCGCGATCGGCGATGGGAACCCCAATTCCTGAAGCGCCACCAGGGTCACCCCGCGGTACAGCGCGCCCGAGTCGAGGTGCGCGAACCCAAGCGCCTGCGCCACCGCCCGCGCGGTACTCGATTTTCCTGAGGCCGAGGGGCCGTCGATCGCCACGATCATGGGCGGGGGACGGGAGAACGGTGGAATGGGAGGTAGGCACCTGGCACCAGGCACCGGGCACCAGGCACAACCGAGGTCGTCATCTCTTCGCCTTCACGCGAATGGTCTTGAGCATCTCGGCGAATCCCGGGTAGCTGACCGCGGCACAGGCCATGTCGTCCACCGACACCCGCGCTCCCGGTACCGTACCCAGCACCGCGAACGCCATGGCCAGCCGGTGATCGCCGGCGGTCCGGACCCGCCCGCGGGGTGGCGAGCCGGTGCCTTCGATATGCAGATCGTCCCCCACCACCTCGGTCCGGACCCCGACCGCGCGCAGGTTGGCTGCCAGCAGGGTAAGACGATCGCTTTCTTTGACTCGAAGCTCCCCCGCCCCACGGAACACCGTCTCCCCCTGGGCTCGGCTCGCGAGCACGGCCAGGAGGGGGATCTCATCGATCACACCGGGAATCTCCCCCGGAGCCACCACGGTGCCCTGCAGAGTGGCGGGGCCGATCGACAAGTCACCGACCGGTTCGCCCTGCTCCTCGTGCTGGTTACTGCGCTGCGGCCGAGCGCCCATGCGCTCGAGAACCCGGAGGAACCCGGTGCGGGTGGGATTCAATCCGACCTCGGAGACTACCAGCTCGCCACCTTCAGCCAGCACCGCCACGCCCAGCGGAAAGGCCGCGGAGGAAATGTCACCGGGCACCCGCATCTCGAAGGCGGTGAGCCGGCCGGTGGGCGCGAAGCGGATCCAGCCCTCGGGCTCTTCGGTCACGGCGTAGCCAAAGGCGCGAAGCATCCGCTCGGTGTGGTCCCGCGACGAACCCTGCGGCTCTCGGAGCTTGACCTCGACGCGGCCGGCCATCCCAGCCAACAGGAGACAACTCTTAATCTGCGCGCTCGAGACCGGGAGCTGATAGGCGAGCGGGCGCAATGCTCCGCCGCGAATGGTGAGCGGCAGACCGTCGCCGGCGTGCTCCACGAATCGAGCCCCCATCAAGGCCAGCGGGGCGGTGACCCGGCGCATGGGCCGGTGCCGCAGCGACGCGTCGCCCGTCAGAATAGCCGAGAAGTCGTGGGCGGCGAGGAGGCCCAACAGCAGGCGCGAGGTGGTGCCCGAGTTTCCGCAATGGAGCCGCTCGGTGGGACGGCGGAACCGTTCCCGGCCCCGGATCTCAAGTGGCCGGCCAGCGCGCAAGGGATCGATAGTGGCACCCAGGCGGCGCAGCACCCGCGCAGTGGAGCGCGCGTCGAGCGAATCGAGGGCGTCGTGCACCACGCTGGAGCCGGGAGCGAGCGCGGCCAAAAACAGGGCCCGGTGGGTGAGGCTCTTGTCCCCCGGGACCCGGATGCGGCCGCCCACGATCATGGGTCCAGGCTCTCCCGAAACCGGCTGGCGGTGCTCAGTAAGAGGCGGAGCCGCGCCTCGTCTCCCCGAGCCAGGGCTTCACGTAGCGCCCCCAGGTCGCCCGCGGCCGCATCCAACGCGGCGAGTACGGCATCCTTGTTCTGCAGAAAAATGTCGACCCAGAGGTCTGGGCGACTCGCGGCCAGGCGGGTGGTGCTCCGAGCACCGGGCCCAAAGGCATCGGGTTCGAGGCCGCGCGCGGCGAGAGTCGAGGCCAGGGCATAGGCTACGGCCTGCGGGAGGTGGCTGGTCCAGGCCAGCTGGCGATCGTGCGCCTCGGCCGCCATCAGGATCGGGCGCGCCTGCATCACCTCGGACCAAAAACGCACCACCGCGGCGGCGGCTTCGTCGCCGGGCAGTTGGCCGGTGGGCGTTACGTAGACCACGCAGTCCCGAAACCGGTCGGCCCGGGCCGCGCCCCAACCCGAAGCGTGGGTTCCCGCCAGGGGATGACCGCCGGCGAAGCGGCCGGCCAATCCGGCGCGGAGCGCCCGCGCCACCACCGGCGCCTTGACGCTCGCGACATCGGTGATCACCGCACCGGCCGGGATCAGGGGCGCCAGGCGATCGAGCAGCTCGAGGGTCGCGGAGGGAGGGGCGGCGATCACGGTGAGCTCCGCGCCGCGGACCGCCCCCTCAGGGTTTGGAGCAATCGCGGTCAGGGCGCCGGCCTCTAGTGCGGCCTGGCCATCGGCGGCTTCCGGGGAGAAGCCCACCACGGACTTGACGCCGGCGCGGCGCGCCTGCCACGCGACCGATCCGCCGATCGCGCCGAGGCCGATGACTGCGAGGGAAGATGGCGACATGAGAAATCGGGAGGCGTCCCGCGATGGTTGCACGGGTCGGAGGGGAAGTGTACTTATACTGCGGACCTTCCACAATCAGGCGGTGCCCGCGAGGCGATGGTGGCCAAGATCCTCGTCGTCGAGGACAGTCCCGACAACATGAAGCTCTTCCGCACGTTGCTCACCCTCCGAGGCCATGAGGTGCTCGGACTGAGCAGCGGTGACGGACTGATCGACCTGATCACGCGGGAGCACCCTGCCCTGGTCCTGATGGACATACAGCTGCCCGGTAAGGACGGATTCGCGCTGCTGGAAGACATTCGCCGGTCGGACGTCGGAAAATTGCCGGTGGTGGCGCTCACGGCCCACGCCATGGCCGGCGACCTGGAGCGGGCGTTGGCGGCGGGCTTCGACGGCTACATTTCCAAGCCGATCGAGGTGCGCAACTTCCCCGAGCAAGTCGCGCGAGTGCTGGCCGGGGAACGGGTCACGACTTAGCTGGAGGCTCAGCCATGGATCAACCGGCTCACCCGCAGCGGCCCCAACCCTCCTCGTCAGGGGACCGGCGCGCGCTGGTCGAAGCCTTTCAGAATGTGGTCAAGTCGGAAGCGGAGCGCGCCAAGGAGGCCAAGGCTCCGGTTCCGATACCGCCTCATCGGAGAGCTGCAGGGCTGGTCGTGGCGCTGCTGATCATCATTGCGGCCGCCGCCATACTCTACCTGCAGCCGCCCTGGCTGGAGGCTCCGGCCACGTTGTCCGAGACGCCGGAGCTCCACGAGGCCAGCCTCCGACTGGCGATGTACCAGGCCGCCCAACATATCGAGACCTTCCGTCGCGCCAATCAGCGCCTCCCGGCCACGCTGGGGGAGGCGGGAGCCGACACCACCGGGGTGGCCTACGAGGCGGCAGGTGGATACCAGTACGTGCTGATGGGGCACAGCGGTGACCTCAAGCTCGAATACCATTCGGATCAGCCGCTCAAGGACTTTCTGGGACCGAGCTACGAGCTGATCCGGGAGCGATTCAAGAAATGAAGCGGGCCGGCTTTACCATGATCGAGTTGTTGATCGTGATCACCGTCCTCGGCCTCCTCGCCGGGATCGCCATCTTCAAATACATCGACCTCTCCCGGGACGCGCTGGCGGCCAAGATCGCGAGCGACTTCAGCACGATCCGGCTGGCGGCCTACACCTATGAGGCCGATCATCAGAACCAATGGCCGGCGGAGGCCGGTCCTGGCGTCTTGCCGCCCGAGCTGGCTCCCTACCTCCCCGGTAGCATCGACTTCAACGAGCCCACCTTTTCCTACGACTGGGAGAACAACATGAGCAGCGGGGGGCCCTTTTTCCTGGGCGTCACCTGCCGCACCAGCGATACCCGGCTCATCACCAAATTGACCCAACGGCTGGGAACCACGGCGCCCTTCTATGCAGTGGGTTCGACTCTGACGCTGGTGATCATCGACAACACGGGCAACTACTAGGCGCTACGTAACGGCAGGCCGGAAGGCACGACCGCAGGAGCGTTGTGTTGGAAGCCTCCTTTCCCCCCCGCACCGCCCGTATCTTCCGCCGGATAAGACGCCAGGCGTCTAAGGCGATTGGAACCGCAGCACAACCCAACTACCACCGACTTGAGAGAGTGAATAGATGGCGCCGTCGGGCCCCAGCTGAATGGCGGTCTGCAGGCCCAGGTTGTCGGCAAAGGCGTAGACCGCGTTCCCGTTGGCCGGATCCATCCGGTTGATCCAGCCCCCGCTCAAATCAGCGAAAAAGTAGTTCTCCCGATAGTTGACCGGGAAGGTCGGCGAGTCCGTGCTGTAGAAGGCGCCCCCGATGATAGCGGTCCCCTGCACCAGCCCTGCCCCGTGCTGGTAGGCGTAGATCGGTGAGACGAACGACGGATTATTGGTCGGGCCCTCGGTCGTGGGCCAGCCGTAGTTGGCCCCCGCAATGCCCTCGTCGATCTCCTCCCACGTACTCTGCCCCACGTCGTCGATCAGGATCCGGCCGCTCACCGGATGCACGGCGAAGGTGAACGGATTCCGGAGCCCCATGGCCCAGATGGCCTGATTCTGGCCCGTAGTCGTGGCCAGGAAAGGATTGTCGCCCGGAATGGTGCCGTCGTCGTTGAATCGCAGGATCTTTCCCAGCACCGTTGTCAACGTCTGTGAGTTGGGTGGATTGGCGTTCTCCCCTACCGCCACATACAGCTTTCCGTCCAATCCGAAATGGATCGCCCCGCCGTTGTGGTTGGTGGCCCCGCTGAGATTGGGCAGATCGGCGATCAGGGTCTCCGCCGTGAGCGCCGTGTCGCCATCGGCCACGTACCGCGCCACCCGGTTGTGAGGACTGGGGAGGGAAACTGTGTAGTAGACGTAGACCCGGCCATTGGTCGCGAAGTTGGGATGGAAGGCCACGCCAAGCAGTCCGCGCTCTCCGTTGGCACTGGTGGAGACGGTAAGAAACGGCTTGGCCAGGAGGGAGCCGTTCTTGACGATCACCAGTCGGCCGTCCTGCATGCACACGAACAGACGGCCATCGGGTGCAAAGGCCATGGCAGTCGGTGTCGGGCCAGCAGGCAGGCCGGAGAAGGTGGAAACGCTGAACCCCTGTGGCAGCGGCGAACCGGTGAAGGTGACCTCGGCTGTCGCCCAGGGGGAGAAGTGGCCGGTGTTGTCCCGCGCCCGAGCCCGCACCACGTGCACGCCGGTGGCATAGGCGAGGAGACTCGTAAGGGTATCGGCGTAGGGCGCCGTGGTGTCCTCCGGCCCCACATCCTCCCCATCTACCTGGAATTGCACGCCCGCCACCGCCTGGTCGTCGGTCGCGGTCGCGGTCAGGATCAGGGGACCGGTCAGGTTCTGCGTCTGGTCGGCTGGCGCGGTGAGCTGTGCGGTCGGCGCGTTCCCCGTCACCACCACCGTAACCTGTACGCCCGGGGAGTTGGTGACGGCCCCCTGGTTGTCGGTAGCGCGCGCGGTCAGGGTGTGAGGGCCCAGATCGACCGGTGTCCAGGAGACCGAATACGGCGCGGTTATGTCGTCGTTGATGAAGGAGGGGCCGTCCCTGAACTGGACCATTACCACCGAGCCGTCGTTGTCGGTCGCGCTGGCGGTGACCGATACGGGGACGCCGAGCTCCAGGATGCTCCCGTCGCTGGGCGCCGTCACCAGGACAATCGGTGGCTGGTTCGCCGGTGGGGCGGCATTTGGCTCCTGGGTGCAACCGAGAGCCGTCAGCAACGCGAGACCGAGAGTGGTCCAACGGGGGAGAGGAACCGGCTGCGCTGGGGCGGTCATGGAGTGGCTCCCTTGCGGCGACGACCCGATTGTTGCCGAAGTGAAACGTGAGAGAACGGGGCGGCCGCCCCTAACTCGCTCCATAGAAGTAAGGACGAACGGAGGAGCCGGAAAGGGGACCGGGAATGAGCACTCACCCGATGCGGGGATCGGGGTTAGTTCGGGAGAGTCGATGTGGCGTCGGAAAAGCGCGGAACAGACCTACGCAGGAAGCAGCGCGGACACCGCGCCGCGCTCCAGCCCAGCTTGGAGCTCGGCCACGATCCGGCTGACCTCGTCGCGCGTCAGCTTGCCACCGGGCCCCTGTTGCTCCACCCGATCGAGTGAGGCGTGCGCCAGCAGCACCGGCAGTGCGGTGAAGGCCACCAGTCCGCGCTCAGCTCCGATGCGCTCCAACCGGCGGCAGTAGCCCGCGGCAACACTCAGGTCGCGTCGAGCCACGGCGAATACTTCATCGCGCCCGAGGTCCGGAGGCAGGTAGTAGCGGCCCTCCTTGGAGTCGGTGGCCGAGTCCTTGAGGATGTTGACCAGCTGAAGCGCCTCGCCAAAGGTGGCCGCATCGGCGCGGAGCGCTGCCCCTTCCGGCCACAGGGCGGGTCGGCCCAGCAGGAACAGCTCGGTCAACATTTCCCCCACGATTCCGGCCACGGCGTAGCAGTAGGCGCGAAGGTCCGCCAGGTCGCGCAGCCCGAGGGCTCCGGACTCCTCCCGGGCGACGAACGAGGCCATGCCCCGAATGGTGCGCGAGGTATGGGTGGTGATCAGCCGCCACGCTTCCGCCGAAAGGGAGGCCGCGTCGGCCATCACCGCCGGCAGCTCAGCCAGAAGCCAGCGATATCCCTGATGGTCCACGGGCGGGTCGGCGGTCCAGTCGGCGGCGAGTGAGGCGGCCGCGGCGTCTCCGGGATGGTCCAGCAACCGGCCCAGCCGCTCCAGCTCGGCCAGCTTCTTCCGGCGGTCCCAGCGGGTGGCGTCTTCCAGCGTGTCGGCCACCCGGAACAACAGGTAGGCCAGGGTCACTTCGTACCGGGTCGGATCGGCCAGCAGCGGAATGGTGAGTGCGAAGGTGCGGCTGGTCTCTTGCAGCAGCCGTTCCATCAACGGCCGCGTGCCTGAGGCCGGCGCCGCGCGGAGGGGAGCCCCGATGCTATGGCTCATGAGCCGGCTCGACGCGCATGGAGGGGAACGCGGCGGAGCTCGTCGACGGTGCGGGCCCCCGTGCAGAACATGCAGATCCGGAGCTCGTTGACCGTCTCGCGGACCTTCTCCACCACCCGCTCGGCCGATTCAGCCCCGGCCGACAGGAAGGAATGAGCCAGCCCGACCAAGTGGGCTCCGGCGGCAATGGCCTTGGCCGCGTCCACGCCGTGGCGGATGCCGCCACTCCCGATCACCGTCAGCGCCGGCAGCGCTCGCAGCTCGTGGATCGCGACCGGGGTGGGGATGCCCCAATCGGCGAAGCGCTCGCCCAGATCGAAGGCGTTGGCGCGGGTGGCCTCGATCCGGGCCCAACTGGTGCCGCCCGACCCCGCCACGTCCACGATCAGGACGCCCACGCGCTCGAGCGCCCGCGCCACCCCGAGTGAGATGCCGGCGCCGACCTCCTTGACGATCACCGGCACTTCGAGCGCTTCCGCCACCCGGCCGATCTTCTCCAGCAGTCCGGCGAAATTGCGCTGGCCCTCCGGCTGAATCGCCTCTTGAAGCGGATTGAGATGCAATACCAGCGCGTCCGCCTTGAGCATCCCCACCACGCGCCGGCACTCCGCCACCCCGTAACCGTAGTTGAGCTGTACCGCGCCGAGATTGGCCAGGACCGGCACCGTAGGGGCGAAGGGCCGGATTTGGAAGCTCTCCTGGGTGGACGGATCCTCCAGCGCAGCCCGCTGCGACCCCACCCCGACCGCCACCCCGGTCTCCTCCGCCGCGAGAGCCAGGTTTCGATTGATGCGCCACGCCTCCTCGGTGCCGCCCGTCATGCAGGAGATCAGCAACGGCGCGCTCAGCCGCTTACCGAGGAAGGACACGCTGGTGTCGATGGTCTCGAAATCGAGTTCCGGAAGGGCGCAGTGCTCCAGCCGGTAGTCGTCGAACCAGCTTCGCTCCGGCCGCAGCAGCGGATCCAGCGCCAGCCGGATGTGCTCGGCTTTGCGCTCCCGCGTGGTGGGCAGCTCGCGAGCGGCAGGAGCGGGTGGGGTCTTGAGCTCGGGCCGGCTCACGACGCGTCCTCCCTTACCACCGCGGGAATCATCCGGGCCAACGCCTCCGCGCAGCCCTTGAGGCGGCTTCGCAGCATGAGCAGGGAGCTCATCAGACTCGGCTGGGCCAGCGCGTGAAGGAGGACCCGCGGCCGGGATACCCCGCCCTCCCGATTCCGCAAGCGCTCGAAGTCCATGGGCAGCGACTCCTCGGCGGGATCGGAGACCGCTCGCAACACGAGATACGGAATCCCACGCACTCCCGCCTCACGAGCAAGGGCGGCGGACTCCAAGTCTACCGCGGCCACCGAGCCGCCAGGCAGCGAGGAATAGACCGCCGCCTTCTGCTGGGCGGTGACGAGAATCGTGGGAGATGAGATCAGCAGGGCCGCGGTTCCCCCGGCCGCCAGCGCCTGGTCCACCCACGAGGAGTCGGGCTGGGGCAGCGGAGCGGAGTCGCCCAGATCCACGACTCGCCGCGCCACCAGCAAGTCACCGGAGCGCAGCCCCGGCGAGAGGCCGCCGGCAATGCCGACGATGAGTAGCCTCGCTGCTCCGAGCCGGTCGAGAATGGTGGCGGCGTTCCGGGCCGCGCGCGCGGCACCATCGCCCGTGGCGGCAAGGATCACGGGGCGTTCCCCGAGCCATCCGGTCAGCACCCGGATCGCCCCGACCCGTCGCGTCTCCAGTCGTCCGAGGCGGCCGCGGAGGGCCCCCAGCTCCTCGGGCAGCGCCGCCAGGATGGCCACGGGACCGGGCGTCGACGCCCTGAGGGCCGCGTCTCCGCGAGCCGGCTCGCTGGTCACGGGAGTCGCCGGCATCAGGCCGCCTTCCCCTCGATGTATCCGTGGGCACGGTACCATTCCACGGCGCGGCGGAGCGGCTCCTCGATCGGTGTCTGCGGCAGGCCCAACTCGCGGACCGCCTTGCCCGAGTCGAAGAACATCTTCTTACGCGAGAGCCGCACCGCGTCCAGCTCGAAGCGCGGCACGCCATGCCGGAGCCGCGCCCAACCGGTGTCCACGGCCGCCACCGCGAGAGGGACCCAGTGGGGGATCCGCATTCGCGGCGCGGGGCGCCCCACGATGCCGGCCAGCGTCTCCAGGATCTCCCGCAGGGTCATGTTGCGATATCCCAGGATGTACTTCTCACCCACCCGTCCCTTCTCCGCGGCCAGCAGATGCCCCTGCGCGACGTCTCGTACGTCCACCAGGTTGAGCCCGGTGTCCACGTAGGCCGGAATCTTCCCTCGAATGAAATCCAGGATGAACTTCCCGGTCGCGGTCGGCTTGAGGTCGCGTTCGCCGACCGGTGCGCTGGGGTTGACGATCACCACTGGCAGTCCGTCAGCGGCCCAACGCTCGGCCACCCGCTCCGCCAGGAACTTGCTGCGCTTGTAGTGGCCGATCATGTCGTCGAGGGAGGCCGGTGCCCGCTCGTCGGCCGGGGTGGCGTCGGCATGGAGTCCCAAAGCGCCCACGGTGCTGGTATAGACCACCCGCCCGACGCCCGCCTCGGCGGACGCGCGCAGCACGTTCTCGGTGCCGTCCACGTTGGCGGCGTACATGGCGGGAGGATCCGGAACATAGAGACGATAGTCGGCGGCGCAGTGGTAGACGACGTCGACCCCTTGAATCGCCCGGCGGAGTCCGGCGGCATCGGTCAGATCTCCGCTCACGACTTCGACGGGGCGCCCGTCGAGGAGAGCCACGCTGGCCGGCCGGACCAGGCAGCGCACCTGGTGCCCGCGCGCCAGCAACGCCTCCATCAGATGCCACCCGACGAATCCCGTGGCCCCGGTGACGAACACCCTCATAGCAGCTCGATCCCGCGAGCGGCGCCCGGGAGGGCGGGCTAGCTCAGGAGGTTCCAGGCCACCATGCGGGCCATGTCCGTGGGGCTCTTGCGCAGCTCTCGCACCGCCGAGGCCTCGAAGCCGGAGTGCATGGCGCAATTCCGGCAGCGGTCGTCCTGGCGGGATTCCCAGTAATCCCAGTCGGTCCCATACCAGAAGTCCTGCCAGCTGTCGGTGTACTGCTCGGCGATCAGGTAGCAGGGACGCTTCCAGCCACGCGGCGTATAGGTCACCGTGCTCCAGGGCGAGCAGCGGTAGTCGCGCAGCCCGGCAGCGAACTCGAGGAACATGGGCGTCGAGGTCATCCGGTAGTGGTTGGAGAACCCGAGGATGCGGCGGAATTTTCCGTGGATCTCGTCGCGGCTCAGGAAGATGTCCCGTTGCACCGACTGGTAGTGATATCCCGGCGCCACCAGCATGCCGTCCACGCCCAGGCTCTTGGTGAACTCGCAGAGGGCGCGGACCTCGCCCACGTCGGTCTCCTTGAAGACCGTGGTGTTGGTCATCACGTGATAGCCGAGGCGCTTGGCCTCCTTGATCATCGCAATGGCCTGGTCGAACACCCCGTCGCGGGCGCAGACCGCGTCGTGGGTCTTCCGCATGCCGTCGAGGTGCACGTTGATGGTGAGGCGTTTATGGGGCGGAATGACCCCGAAGACCTTCTGGTCGAGCAGCAGCGCGTTGGTACAGAGATAGATGTGGCGCCGCCGGGCGATGATTCCAGCCACCAGGCCGGGCAGCTCGGGGTAGACGGTGGGCTCCCCGCCGCAGATCGAGACCGCCGGCGCGCCCGACTCGTCCGCCGCCTTGAGGCACTGCTCCAGCGGCAGCCGGTCGGCCAGCTTGCCGGTATGGCGCTCGGTGGCGCAGCCCACGCAGGCCAGGTTGCAGGTGTAGAGCGGCTCCAGCATCAGGACGAACGGGTAGCGCCGGTTACCGCGAGCCGCCTGCCGCAGCTGATGCGCGATCATGTCGGTGGTGATATGCAGAGGAAATCGCATCAGGCCCCTCCCGAAGTCGCGCCGCGCGCCCGCCGCTGGTGCCGCCCAGTCGACCGGGCGAAGACGCCCAGGGCCAGCAGCGGGAAGTAAAGGCTGTAGAGGTGGTAGCGAAGATAGAACACCTGCGGGAACCCGGTCCCGGTCCACTCCGGCTCGGGCCAGGAGCCGTTGGCCTCTTGGCCGCGGAGCAGGAACTCGATGCCGCGGCGCACCGCGTCCGCGTCGCGCTCCCCCGCCGCCATGAGCCCCAGCAAGGCCCAGGCCGTCTGCGACGGCGTGCTGGGGCCCTGCCCACAGAGCGACGGATCGTCGTAGGAGGCGAGTGTCTCGCCCCAACCGCCGTCCAGGTTCTGGTGGCGACGGAGCCAATCAACCCCGGCTCGCACCCACGGCTCCGTGAGATCGGCGCCGATCTTCCTCAGGGCCCAGAGCGCGAGATAGGTCCCGTAGATGTAGTTGCAGCCCCAGCGGCCATACCAGGCGCCGTCGGGCTCCTGCTCCCGTCGCAGGAACTCGACCGCCCGACCCGCTGGGGGATAGGTCTGATCGAACCCGATCTCGGCCAGCGCCTCGAGTCCCCGTGAGGTGACGTCCACCGTGCTGGGGTCGATCATCGCGTTGTGATCGGCGAAGGGCACCCGGGTCAGGATCTCCTGGTCGCAGTCCCGATCGAACGCCGCCCAGCCGCCGTCGCTGCTCTGCATCGCGAGCAGCCACTCCAGCGCTTCGAACGAGGCCCTCTGGGCGCGACCGCCTTCTTCGGTGAGGCCGAGGTCGACCTTGGCGAGGGAGGTCAGGGACTGCGAGGTGGTGTCGCAGTCGGGGTAGAAGGGATTCGCGTACTCGAAGTACCAGCCGGCGTGAGGAATCTGCGGGGCGGTCTGGGTCCAATCGCCCCGATCGTGGCCGCGCCGCCCCAGTACCCACACCGCCGCCCGGCGCACCGCCTCGTGATCGGCGGGGAGACCCGAGTCGATCAGTGAGTTGATGGCATGCACCGTGTCCCAGACCGGGGAGAGGCAGGGCTGGAGGCGCAGGGTGTCGCCCTCTTCGATCTCCAGGCGCTCCAGCTCCGCCAGCTGCGACTGGATCGCCGGATGGTCCTGGGGATAGCCCAGGGCTCGCAGCGCGTAGACGGTGTTGACGATGGGCGGGAAGATGGCGCCGATGCCGTGGCTGTCCTCGAGGTGTTCCAGGGTCCAGCGTTCGGCTCTGGCGATCGCGGCGCGACGGACTCCACCCCACGGCAGCGCTTCGAGTCCCTTGATCGCCGCATCCAGCCGATGGAAGAAGGCGCCCCATCCTATCGGGCGCGGGGGACGGAAGCCGGGCGCCCTCAACTCGGAGATCGCGGCGTGGTCGGGAACCCGATGGCTTGGGCGCCGCGCGCTGATGATGGTGAGCGGTACCAGGATCCCCCGCGACCAGGAGGACATGGCGTAGACGCTGAGCGGGAACCAGCGCGGGGCCAGCATCAGCTCCGGTGGCACCGAGGGGCAGCGGGCCCAGTCGTACTGACCGAAGATGGCCAGGTAGATCTTCGTGAACGAGTTGCAGGCGTCGAGACCGCCGGACTCCAGGATCCGCTGCCGGGCCCGCTCCATGTGCGGCAGGTCGGGATGGTCACCCAGGAGCTTGAGGGCGAAGTAGGCCTTAACGCTGGCGCTCACCTCTGCGGGGCCGCCCGGATAGATGGACCAGCCTCCCTGGGGCCGCTGCGTGGCGCGCAGGTAGTTGCCGGCCTTCCGCACCTTGGGCTCCGCGCCGCGTCCCAGGAAGTGCATGACCAGGATGTATTCCGACTCGAGAATGGTGTCGCCCTCGAGCTCGCCGCACCAATGCCCGTCTTCCCGTTGGAGCGAGAGCAGGTAGCGCTGCGCCGCCTGCACGGCCGCGTCGAGCCGCGACGGGGTCTCCGGGCGCGGGCTGGTGGGGGAGGAGCGAGCGGCGGATAGAGCGAGGTCGGACACGTGCTGGGCTTCCAGGTTCGAGGTTCTCGAAGGTCGGGGGCCGAGGATGGGCGCGGTGAGCGACCCCGTCCCCGTCGAAGGTATCCCGAAGCTCTGCATTGTAAGTCGTCCCGGTCCCTTCCGCTACCTCACGATTCGAGGCCGGGCTCCCCGTCGCCGGGCCCGGAATCGGGACCTCCTTGCGCGAGGGCGGGCCGAGGGCCATCCTAGCCATTGAGGAGGCCCCCACCGTGGCCATCGCTGACCTGCTTACCACCTCGATTCCCATCCAGCCCGGGGCCAAGCCCCGGGACGAGGAGCTCGACCTGTTCGGGCTCACCCATCCCGGCAAGGTCCGGAAAGAGAACCAGGACCACTTTCTCCTCTGTACCGTCCATCCCCAGGTGGTGATCCACGGCACCAGTCTGCCCGACGCCGAGCACCTCCCGCTCCGCGGCGAGCGACTGGCCACTATCATGCTGGTGGCGGACGGGGTAGGCGGCGGGACCGCGGGTGGTGACGCGAGCCGGGTCGCGGCCACGGCCATAGCGGGCTACGTGTCCTCCACACTGCGCTGCTACCACACCGCCGGCTCCGCCGAAGACGAAGAATTCTTCCAGGCGTTACGGTCGGCGGCGCTGGAGGCGCACAACAAGGTGCGCTCCGAGGCCGTCGATCGGCCCGAGAGTCGGCGCATGGCGACGACGCTCACCCTCGCGATTGCAGTATGGCCCTGGATGTATGTGGTGCAGGTGGGCGACAGCCGCTGCTACCAGTATGTGGGTGGGACGCTGAAGCAGGTCACCCGCGACCAGACCATGGCGCAGGACCTGGTGGATCGGGGCGCACTGCCGGCGGAGCGAGTAGCGGACTCACCCTTCAGTCACGTGCTGGTGAGCGCCATCGGCGGTGAGGAAGCGCAACCCGAGGTGAGCCGGCTCGACATCCGGCGCCGCAACACGGTGATCCTGCTCTGCAGCGACGGCCTCACCAAGCATGTGAGCAACGACGAGATCGCGGAAAAGCTTCGGACGATGGAATCGTCGGAGCAGGTTTGTCGGGATCTGCTCGATCTGGCGCTGGAGCGGGGCGGCACCGACAACATCACGGTGCTGGCGGGGCGGGTGCGGGCGGGAGCGAGTGGGGAGGAACAGAAACAGTACTGAGTACTGAGTACTGAGTGGGCATGGAGTGAGGACTCATGCAGGGACGCGGCGGGGCGCTTCGGAGGAGGCGCCCCGCCATTCATTCGCCTCAAGGGGACCATTGATGAAACGCTCAGCCATGAAGATGCCGCTCGCTTTACTGCTGCTCACCCATGCGGCCTTCGCGACCGACCCCCTCCCCTCCTGGCAAGACACCGCTCCCAAGAAGGCCATCATCGCCTTCGTCGACAAGGTCACCAAGAAAGGCTCGGCCGATTTCGTGCCGGCCGCCGAGCGGATCGCGGTCTTCGACAACGACGGGACGCTCTGGCCGGAAGATCCCATGCCGTTTCAGGTGGCGTTCGTCTTTGACGAACTCAAGCGCCGCGCGCCCAACGAGCCCCAGCTCGCCGCCGATCCCATGGTGCAGGCGGCCCTCGCGGGCGACATCCCCAAACTCCTCGAAGGCGAGCATCACGACGGCTTGATGCGGATCATGGCGCTCACCCATGTCGGGATGACGACCGAGGCCTTCCGTGCCACAGTGGAGGCTTGGCTCGCCTCAGCCAGACACCCGACCTTCGGCAAGCCCTACGACCAGCTCACCTACCAGCCGATGCAGGAACTCCTGCGCTACCTGCGGGCCAACGGGTTCAAGACCTTCATCGTTTCGGGTGGCGGCGCGGATTTCATGCGGGTCTGGTCCGAGCGCGTGTACGGCATCCCGCCCGAGCAGGTGGTCGGCTCGACGGGGCGGACGACGTTCGAGCTGCGCGACAGTGGGCCGGTGCTGGTGAAGACGCTCGACTACCTGTTCGTGGACGACAAGGCCGGCAAGCCGGTCGGGATTTGGCAATTCATCGGCCGCCGGCCCATCGCCTGCTTCGGCAACAGCGACGGCGATCAGGCCATGCTGGAATACACCACCATCAACAACCCGCGCCCCAGCTTCGGCCTCATCGTCCACCACACCGACGCCGACCGCGAGTACGCCTACGACGCCCAGCCCAAGAGCAGCGGCAAGCTGGTCGACGCCTTGAAGGAAGCACCGCGGCGCGGCTGGACCGTGGTGGATATGAAGGCCGACTGGAAGCGCATCTTCGCGTTCGAGCACTAACGCCGTTCAGGCGGCGGGGAATTCGCGTTCCACCAACAAGAGGAGCATCGCATGCGCAGAGGCATGAAGGTCCTGGCCGCACTCGGCATCGTGTCCGGATCGCTTCCCGGCCATGCCCAGACGCCTGGCGCGAGGCAGAACCCGGTGACGGCCATCGACATCCTGCTGGAACCGGACGCCACGATGCTCCAGCATGCCAAAGCCAACAACGCCCGCCTGCTCAAGGTTTACCCGAAAGGGTTCGCCCTGGATGCGATGCACCGTCCGCACATCACGCTGATTCAGTGTTTCGTCCGCACCGCCGACTTGGACAAAGTCTACGCCGCCGCTCACAAGGTGTTTGCCGCTGCCAGCGTGAACGCCATGAAGCTGGAAGCCTTCAAGTACTACTACGCCCCGGCTGGCGCCGTTGGCATCGCGGGCATTGTCGCGAAGCCCACGCCGGAGCTCGTCAAGCTGCAAGCGGACATCATTACCGCCGTGAAGCCGTTTACGGTGGAAACCGGACCCATCGGCGCGTTTACCGCTCCCCACGACGATCCCGCCACCGACGCGGCCATAATCCAATACGTGTCGACGTTTGTGCCGAACCTAACCGGCGAGAACTTCAATCCGCACGTGAGCACCGGCGTCGCCCTGCGCGATTACCTCGACCAGATGCTCGCCGAACCATTTGTACCGTTCACCTTCTCGCCTGAGGGCGCGGCCGTTTACCAGCTCGGCCCGTTCGGTACCGCTGCGAAGAAACTGAAGGACTGGGATTTGAAGCCTTGAGGGACTCGAAGGCAAGACTCGATACGCTCGGGCACCGAATGGGAATATCGGGTGCCTAGGAACATCGGGTGCCTATCTGAAGATCAGTGGATGCTCCAGCGGTCTGCTGCTCACAGGGGCCCAAAGCCTCGAATATCGTCGATTCATCTGGTCCTCGAAGGCGCCGGACCGGTGATGCAGGTGTGGGCCCGTCTGCGCCATCTGCGGACATCTGTGTAATCTGTGGAAGTGCTCGGGGTGGGGATCGAACCCACAAGGGCCAAGGCCCTAGGGATTTTAAGGCTCTTCCCCGTTCGCGCCGATAAGCACCGATTTGTTCACCACACAGACTTAGCCCGCCCCACAACACGCATCCGCATGTACAAACGGGCCGCTCGTCCCGCCATTCGCCACACCACCCCGTCAGTAGTCCCAGAGAGTGTCATATGTAAGAGAGAATCAAAGAGAGTATCAAACAAATATATAGGCGTGATACCCTCTGCCTTCCCGAGTAACCCAACCCACGGAGGCCGCCCCTGGAGCCCCACGCGTAAGGGTGAGGGGATGCTGTATCCCTTGGCGGTCCCTGGTAAGTGGTGCGGGTGCGGAGACTTGTCATTGGTAGGTGCCCCGTGTGGCGGGACGCCTGGCTGGGAGCGAACACGGAACGAACGGGGAGGTTGGGCATGACGTTCACGACCGACAATGCATCGGCCGCCGGGCGGGCCAGCGGCCGAGCCCGCCGCAAACTGACCCTGGAGCAGGTCGAGGCCGAGTTGGGACCTTTGGTCACGCCGGACGACGCGAAGCGCCGGCTTGAGCGGCTGAACGTCTGGTTGGCGGCCGGTCTTCTGGCGGGAGTTGCCGGGGGTGCGGCGGTGCGGGCGATCGGCGAATGGCTACGGGCCTACGAGGCCGAGCTTGAGCAGAAGCGCGTCGCAGCCTTGGAGCAGCAGGTCCGAGACCTCAAGGCCGCCTCGGCGAAGGCGCACAAGAAGGGAGCGGGTCGTGGGTGGCCTGAACCGCCGAGTGAATGCCCTCGGCCAGCAAGTCGCCCGCCTGAAGGTGCCGCGCCGGGTGAGGGACGCCTTCGGCCGCTACCGGGACGACCCGGTGGGGTTCGCGCGGGAGTGCCTCGGTGTCGAGAGTGCGACGCGTCGGAGCGACGGCTCGGCGTATCAGTTCGAGATGCTCGACGCCCTGCGGGATGAGCCTCGGCTTGCGGTGCGCTCAGGCCACGGGACGGGCAAGACGGCCGCGCTCGCGTGGGCGGTCCTCTGGTGGTGCGTCTGTCGGCAGGGGTTGGCCCTGATCCTGGCACCGGAATTCGAGCGGCAAATCCGGAGCATTCTCTTCGCCGAGCTTCGGAAGTGGGCGCGACGCGCGATGGTCCCGCTTCCGGTCGAGGTGTTGAGCAACCGCCTGCTGCTGGCGGGGCACGAGGTGGCTATCGGGATGAGCGCAGCGGGGCTGCCCGAACGCTTGGAGGGGTTCCACAGCGAGGCCGGGGTGCTGCTGGTGGGGGACGAGGTGAAGGCGATCCCGCAGGACGCGCTCGACGCGATGATGGGCACGCTGTCCGGGCTGGAGGCGAACCGCCTGGTGCTGGCCTCGACGCCGGGCGCGCAGGCCGGGCCGTTCTACCGGGCCTGTAGCTCGCCCGCGTGGCGGGTCCTGCACCTGAGCAGCGAGGACTCCTCCCTGGTGGCGCCCGCGTGGGTCGCGGATCGCGCGGCCGAGTGGGGCCGGGGCTCGGCGCTGTTCGAGACGCGGGTGCTGGGCCTGTTCGCGAGCGAGGGCGAGGGCCAGCTGTGCCCCCTGGGGCTGCTGGAGGCAGCGGTGGAGCGCGGGCGGTTCGCTGCTGGCGGAGGGCGAGACGGTGATGGGCGTGGACGTGGCGCGCTCGGTCAACGGGGATGCGAGTTGTTTGGCCGTCGTGCAGGGGAGCACGCTGCGCCGGCTCGTGGTGTTCCGGCTCGCCGACACGATGGCCGTAGTGCAGCGGGTCATTGCGGAGGTGGCGTTGGCCCACCCCGCGCGCATCCGGGTGGACGAGTCGGGGCCAGGTGGCGGGGTCGTGGACCGGCTGCGCCAGTTGGGCTACGACCGGGTCGAAGGGGTGCCGTTCGGAGGGCGGGCCAGCGACCCGACGCGGTTCCTCAACGCCCGGGCAGAGATGTTCTGGCATGTGCGGGCCGCGCTCGACGCGGGGACCCTGGCGTTACCCGACGACCCGGACCTGCTGGCCGACCTGACGAGTCTCCGGTTCGAGCTGCTGCCGCGCGGGACCCTCAAAATCGAAAGCAAGGACGAGATCCGGCGGCGCCTGGGGCGGTCGCCCGACCGGGCGGACGCGCTCGCCCTGGCGTTGGGCACCGGACGCAGGGCGGGGACGCCCTGGCGGGTCTTCCGGTTCTATCCGGAGTCCGGCTTGCCAGGGCCGTTCCTCGAGTCGCGGATGGGCCATCCGCAAACGTGGCCGTCCCCGTACGCGGTGAAGTTCTGAACATCAGATGAGGAGAACAAAACCTATGTCTATCGAGAATCCCGATGACTTCACCGACAACGGCAACGTGTCCGTGAGCCCCGACACGGTAGCGCCCTTCTTGGGCGTCAAGGCCTTCGCCGCCGAGGCGGAGGGGTACCAGGCGGTGGTGCTGCACATGGAGAAAATCAATGAGGACACGGACGCCGCGCTTGCGGAGTTGCCTCGGCGAGACCTGAACCAGCGGGCGCAGGAGCAGGAACGGAGTCGTCTCCTCGCCGAGGAGAAGGAGAAGCTCCTTGCGGCCTACCACGGGTGGGAGGCGCGCGGCGTCGTCCTCGCGGAGCAGGAGCGGCACTTCACGTCGGTAGCCGTGCGGGTCCGGGCCAAGCTGAGTGAGCCCACCAACCGGGTGATCGCCGCACGGTTCATCGCCGAGGACCTGGCGCTCGACGAGCTGGAGTACGCGGTCGAGCACGCGGTGGGGCATCGACACGTGGCCTTCGGGCATAGCCTGAAGGCCGAGGTTCGGCGTCGAGAGCTTCCGCGCGAGATCAAGGAGCGGCTTCTCCGGCAACTCGACGGCATCCCGTTGCCAGAGGCGGAGGACGGTCAGGCGGTCATCCGAGACCACCGGGGGTGGCAGGCGCGGGCCGACGTGGCCCTGCAAGGCGGGGTCCGCGCGCCCTCCGGGGCGAAGCTGTACGCCGCGAGAAAACGAGGACTCTAGGACTGGCTAGGGGTTTCCCCTAGCGAGCGGCGTGCCCCCTGTCTGAGCCACGGGGGGGTCAGCCACGCCGAGGACCAGCCGGACGGGGCGGCAGGCGCAGCGTCGTTACTGCCGTCCCGCTCCGGGGGATCAGCGAGCCATGGAGTTGTGGCGGCCCCGCGCCCGGCGGTAAGAGTCTCCGGGTACTTGAACTAGGGCGATGAGCTCGTCAACCCAAGCTGTTGGGTCTTTGTCTCGTTATAAAGCGACTCCGCGTGCCGAAGAATTTCGGCAGCCTGGGCTACATTGCCGAGGTCAGCATCTGAGCCGGAGAGCGAGGCCCTGAGTTCCTGCAAGAGCTTGGCTTCGAGTTCATCCAGCAGCAGGTAGTGGCCCAAGGAGCCATGCTTGTCTATGAACTCCGCCTGGTGAGGCAGCGCCGCCTTAAGCATCTTGCTAATCGTTTCGTTATCGGCGAGGTCCTCGAGATAGGCACCAGAGCTCAGCATTTGCCAGCGGATGGCCGCCAACCCGAGCACAGAGGACAGGGCAGCAAATGTTGCCCATGCCAACGGGGGGACAAATGGACGGGCCTTGGCGGCGGCGCTCATGTCGATCTTGGTAATGTCAATACCCCCTCCTAAATCCTGGAACAACTTGCGGAACTTGGGATCGTCACGAGCTCTTGGCGCCGCTTTGTCAAACGCTATTACTGACAGGCGTAGGGCAGCGCCTTTGGCCGGGCCGAGTGCAGTAACGGCTGACCAGAGTTGATCTACTGCCTCTATCCGCCGTTTATCGACGGCCATCTGACGGCTCGCCATGGCAGAAATGGCGCCAGTCCGAAGGGCAGATAACTCCGCTTCCCTTGCACGAAGTTCAGCCCCAAGACGTTGTTCGGACTCACGAATCTGGGCTCGCACCGCCTCTAGCTTGGTGTTGAACTCATGCTCGACACTCCTAGAAAGGCGGGTAAGAATGAGGCCGCGGCCGAGCCAAAGCGCAAACGCTAGCGCGCCCGAGGTTGTTAATGCAGGGAGCCAATCTGAGAAAGCCATCATTAGATCGCCAGATTCCGCCCAGGACCAGGGCTTGTCGGGATGAGGCGAGAGGAACCGTGCAAGTGGTCAACAGAGGACGGGCGCAGTCCTCCGGTCGCCTTCTTCGGTGGCGGGTTCTTGGGTGGGATGTCTTCGACCCCGCGATCAGGGCGTTCCGGCTTTGGCGGTGGTCCAGGTCTCGGCTGCGGGGGAGGAGGTTCCCGCCTGGGGGTGGGATCAGGGTGTCGCTCGCTCACTTTGGAGTCCCTCCGGTGAGGCTGAGAAAGGCGAAGGCTGTCAGAACACCAATGCCGACGACGAGAAAAGCGCCAGAGAAGCGGGTAAGCCACTTCGTCCAGGTTCCCGCGCGTCTAGCGACCTGCTCGTGGGCCGACCACTTGGTAAGACTTGGCTCGAGTTCATGGACTTCGTCAAGGGACCTGAGCCGAGCAGAGTAGATGCGGGAGCTTGTGTATTGCGACGCCACGGAACTGCCGAGGGCAACGACAAGGAGCAGCCATGCTGTCCCGAGGAGCCAAGTCGTACCACCCGATGGGGCGATCTTTTCGAGAAAGGTGATTGACAACAGGAGTGCACCGCCCGCGCCCCACGTGACGAGGCGGTCGTACTCCCGGATACTGGCGAGGTAAAGGTCGGCGTAGACTTTCCGCTGTTCTCCGTACTCCTCGCGCGACAGAGGCTCAGGCATCGCGGATGGCGCAGCAGGTAAGGAGGGGAGCGCCCGGCGAGCGAGGCGGCGCGTGACTAGGTGCGAGACGAGCGCGCCGCCGACTGCGGCGAGGACAAGGTCGAGCATCCCGGTGCCCCGGCGATTCAGGCGGTGCTCGCCCCGTGGTGTCGTAGCCCGAGCAACTGCTCCCGAAGCTGGGGAGGCAAGTCCGAGTTCTCAGCGGCACGAGCGACCATGTCGGCGAGTAGAAAAACGAGTGAGTGCGTGAACACAATCCGCTCCGGTGGTCCGGGGTGATGCCCAATCTCAAGATTTCCTGGCACCGTGTCGGGCACGAACCCGATCTCAGGAGGCAGTTCGGCCTCATGAGTCAGCGTGCACCTGAGCCACGTGTAAAGGGCCTCTCCGAGGGGGCGTAGCTGGCCCCTAAGGGACACCCGCAGGTTAGGTACCGAGGTGATCTGCCCCATGCACTCGGTCACAAAAAGCTCGAAGCTTTCGCGGTCGGCCATCACCTTGCCTGGGTTCGTCGGGGATGTCTGACTGCGGGGATACCTTCGGCGCGCCGTTGCCGCAACGGCGACAAGGACGCTGAGGAGGGCACCCTCCCAACGATCATGCACTATGAGAAGGCGTACGTCCTCAAGGCGGGACGTGATGCTCATCTAGGAAAGATACCCCTCTGGCCGCTTGACGGGGCGGAGTCTTGCCGCGCCCGGCTGAGTTATTAGATTGGGAGTGCAGGCCCCGCAGTCGCACGTCCGCAGTACCCGCTGGGTCACAACGCCAAGTCGCAACGCAGGGTCGGACCTCGCTCCTAGAATCTGGAGGGACTGCCCATCATGGCGACCCATGCGCCCGCCGCTCGCCGACTCCTCACGGCACGGGAGACGGCCGAGCTGTTGACCCTGAAGGTCGAACACGTGTACAGCCTCAGCCGGGACGGCGCGCTGCCCTGCGTCCGGGCTGGCCGTCGGCTGCTCTTCGACCGAGCCAAGCTCCTCGAGTGGTTGGAGACCGGCGGTTCGCCGCTGGCCGGCGGATGGCGGCGAGCCCCAGAGGCGACCGATCGCAAGAGCGTCGTCGGGCCTCCGCGTCCTTTGGGGACCCTTCCATGACGTCCCCGGCCCTGGACGCCTGGCGCGGACGTGGCGATAGGGGGCAACGGATGCGCTGTGGGCCGCGGCCTCGTGGGAGGCGCGAGGCGACCAGCACGCAATGCACGGCGCCCGCGAGGTGGTCGCCGCCGCGGTGAATTGCAAAGAACTGCGCTGCGACCACCTCGGGTCGAGCTGCCTGTCTTGGCAAGAGGTAAGGGCAGAGGAAGCGCGCCGCGGCTGGTGTCGAATCTTCCGGGGCCGGCTCCGCACTCCGCGCGCGGAGGCGGCCGCGTGACCATATCCCTCGCGGCCCACCGGGCCAATCTTCAGCGCCTCGGAGCCCCGGTCGAGGGCGGGGCCGAGCCCAACGGGGCCGACCCGGCCCGGATTCGAGCGCACCTCCTTCGGGCGGCCGATGTCACGGAGCGGCGGGTTCGCTGGCTCTGGCCCGACCGCATTCCTCTCGGCAAGCTGACGGGGATCGATGGCGACCCCGGCCTGATGAAGAGCACGATCCTGCTCGACCTGGGGGCGCGGGTCAGCACCGGCACCGCATTCCCCGACGGTGCGCCGTGCGAGCGTGGCGGCGTCGTGGTCCTCTCGGCCGAAGATGGGCCGGCGGATACCATCGTGCCCCGGTTGCGCGTGGCACGGGCAGATCTGTCCCGCGTCACCATTCTCGATAGTGTGCTCGTGGATGGGGAGAAGCGGGCCATAACGTTCCCCTCGGGGGCCTCGGTCCTCCGCGACGTGGTGCGCGCTGAAAAGGCACGGCTGGTCATCGTTGACCCATTGGCCGCCTACCACGACGAGGACGTAAACCCCTGGAAGGACTCCGACGTGCGCCGGATGCTCCGCCCGCTCGCGGAACTGGCCGAGGAGGAAGCTGTCGCCGTTCTCCTCGCGCGCCATTGGAACAAGTCGGGAAGCGCCAATCCGAAATATCGCGGAGGCGGGTCCATCGCCTACACCGCCGCCGTACGGGCCGGCTTCTGCGTCGCCGAGGAGCCGGGCGACACCGAGGGCCATATGGTGCTCGCCCACGTCAAGCACAACCTCTCCGCCCGCGCCCCGAGCTTGCGGTATCGGGGTGAGGCCGTTGACGGAACCGTGCGCGTCAGCTGGTGCGGCACTTCGACGTACGAGGCGCCTGACCTTACCGAGGACCCCGAGAAGCGGGCGCTCGGGGAAGAGGTGACGGAAGCCCTGCGGGAACTGCTGGGTGATGGGCACCCACACCAAGAGCAGGACATCTGGCGCGAGGTGCGGAAGCGGACGGGGGCCAGCCTGCCCACGTACAAGCGAGCCCGGCGGAAGCTGGGGGTAAGGGCGGCGCCGGCCGGATGGCAGGGCCCGTCAATGTTGACGCTCCCGACCGACTACAAGCAGGATGAGCGGGAGGGGCTCCGTGTTGGGTAGGGTCGTGCCGTTCCCGCCACCGCCCCCGCCCGTGGAGGGCCGGTGGTTGTCCCCGGGCGATTTGGCCGCCATGCTTGGGCGCTCCCCTGGGTGGTGTCGGCGCACCGTGCCAGGGAAGATCACGCTGGGCCATCGCACCGTGCGGTGGCAGGAAGCCGACGTGCTCGCCTGGCTGGCCCGGCACCGGGACACCACCCCGCCCATTGCCCCCAATGTTGAGGTATCATAACTTGCGTACATTACCAGCGAGGAAGGTACGCATGACAAGCGACGCGCTTGACCTCTTGACGGCCCGCCTGCCCGACGTGGCGCGGGAGCTGGGGGTCAGCCTCCACGCGCTGCGGTCCTATCGGACGTTGCGGCGCTCCCCAAGCCCCGGCACGGTGCGGGCGCTGGCGGCCCTGCTCCGGCGCCGGGCTCGCCAATTGGGCCGCATGGCCCGGCAGCTCGAGGGAGGTGCCCGATGAGACGCACCCGACTCGACCGCATCATGCCGGGCATCGGCCGTTTTACCCATCGCTGCCCGTCCGCGGAGGAACTGAAGAAATGGGATGCGCTGCTGACGAAGCTCTGGGACACCGGGCGCCTCGAACTCCTCCGACAACTCAAGGCCGGTAGCATCACCTTCCGCGAACTGCTGGACATGGAGCGGCGGGACCAGCTCCACTACGCCACCGACAACATCGTCCTCGCCCGCTCCCTCTGGGAGGCGGTGGGCCTCGCCGCGGACGGCACCCCTACCGGGACGGGCTGGCTCGCAGGGGCGGCGAGGGCCGAGGCGTCGCGCATCCGGTACGGCACGGCCTGGCGGACGCTCCAGCGGACCGGGGTGCTCGGCCCTCAGGCCCAAATCCGTGACCTGTCCACGATGGACTGGGCCAGCCTTCGGCGCCTGACGCTGGCCCATCTCGGCCCCACCGGGTGGAACCACATCCGCCGTGCCGTCTCGGCCTTCCTCACGGCGCAGCTCGGCGGGAAGCTGAAGGGGAAGTACCACCACTTCCGGCTCGCCATCATGGCGAGCTTCGAAAGCGAAGAGGAGCCCGAGCGGACCCCAGACCTGACCGTGGAACGCTTCTGGGAAGTCCTCCGCCACGTCCCCGAGCCGTTCCGGCCCTCCTACGTGGCGATGGCCGCCGGCGGGCTTGGACCGGGCGAGTATCTCCGGGCGGAGGCGCACCACCTGATGCCGCTTACGCGGGGGCTCCGCGTGCTCGGCACCAAGAAGGCCGCCAGGGCGAGAACGTGGTGTACTTCGGGGAGGGAACGTGGGAGTGGGTGCGCCGGGCCATCCCGTGCCCCGTGGGCTACGACGGCCTCCTGGACACCTGGCAGCGGGCCTGTCGGGCTGTTGGCCAGCGGGATGACCGCCTCTATGACCTACGGCATTGCGCCGCCCAATGGGCGACGGATGAAGGGGTAGCCGAGGCGCGGGTCGGGACGATGATGCGGCACAAGACCGCCGGCATGACGCGGCGGTACACCAAGAGCCGCGACAAGCGCCAGACCGCCGAAGCCCTTGAGCATGCCATGCTCGGCCAGAAGGCGGTGGGCCAATGAGGGCGCCCAGAGAGTCTATATATCTCCTGCTGATCCTCTCTGTGTCGCTGGAGGGACGCAAAAGATTGCCACGCCAACACCTAGTGAGAGAGTATCACGATTTTCGGGCCTGATACTCTCTCTGTCCCACCAGCAGTCCCGCCAGGACAAATCAGCGAGCGACGGGCGTGGCGCGCTAAACCGTTGCGGCGTAACCATGCTCGGGGTGGGGATCGAACCCACAAGGGCCAAGGCCCTAGGGATTTTAAGTCCCTTGCGTTTGCCAATTTCGCCACCCGAGCGCCGGGCGGAACATCGCATCCCGCACGGGGCTGAGCAAGCGCAATGAATCAGCCGCCGAGTCCGCCTCGCGACCCAGTTTCTCCCCGTCGCACCGACCCGACGAAACCCGTTTCACACCCGTTGCACCTGCCCTCCCCCCCTCCAGCAAACGCTTGTTCCGCAACACCATAGCAACCGCCCCGGCTGGTATCGGGGTTGCATGGATGGCCTGGCGAAGGAGCGCCCCGTTCCCCCCCGGGGCGAACACGACTATGGCCTCTCAGGTGTTGCTCCCCAACCAGAGTGACCCAGCCGGGTTCACGGTGTTGGTGCCCGTGGGCCACGAAGCCCAGCGGGACACCGACGAGTTGCTGGATTTCTTCCATGGGTTGGGTGGGGACTTTCAGCTGAAACCGAAGGCGCGAATCAGCGCCCCAACCAGGCCCAGACCCCGGCCCACCAACCGTGCGGCTCGCTGGTGGCTCCTGGGTCTGATGCTGGCCACGATGGTGTTAGCGAGCGTTCGCATCCTGACCTGACCCGCCGGCTCCGGCGCGCAGCGATTCGGCCAGCACACCCGCCGCCGGCGATGAGCGCCAGATCGACGGGATCCGGCCGAAGGCGTGCCGGAAATCCTCCGCCATCATCGCCTCGATCCGAGCCGCCGAATCCGGCGGAAGTAGACCCGCGATCCCCCAGCCCGGCCCGCCCACTTCCCGAGCGCCCAACGCTCCACGAGTGCGGGCCGACAAGAGCAAACACTCGATCTCATCTCCCGACGGGCCGGCGACCGGCCCCTCCCACCAGAGGCCCCCGAGCCGCACCGCGTTGACGCCTTCCCGGATCAGTCTCCCTACTCGATCCGTTTCCGTCACCACTCGACTGACCCGCGCGTGCAGCGGCGGCGGGAGCCAGGCCAGCGCGGCCGGAAGCGACGCGACCGCGAGATCTCCCAGGCGCGCGAGCGAAAGACCGTGCTCGTCCAAGAGCGCCAGCGCCTCCCGGTCCTCTCGGGCGGTGTCCTTAGTCTCCTCCCTCAGGGAGGTGGCCCGGGCACCACTCTCGACCATCCAGACCGAGGAGTCGAAGGGATGGGTGCGAAGCGTCTCCTCGGCCGGATCCAGCCAGGTCACCGCGTCGCGCCGCGCCAGAGCGATGGCCGAGGCGTCGCGCCATTGTTCGGCTCTTCCTTCCCGGGGCGGCTCGGCGCATGCGGCCGCCACCAACTCGGCGTCCGAAACCCGTCGCCCAGCCAGCAGGCTGAGCGCCTTGGCCGCGGAGATCCTTAGTGCCATGGCCGCGCCGAATCCCGCGTGGCGCGACAGCGAGGAAGCGACCGCCAGTCGCGCACCGGGGAGCGAGACGCCGTGCGTGCGCAGGCCACGAACCACCTCGGCCAGATGATCGGTCCAGCGCGAGGCGTTGGGCGCTTCGGGATCGAAGGGGTCTACCACGGCGTCCCGGCCGGACACCGCCTCCCAGGTCCAGGCCCGCGCGGCGACCACGGCGATGCGCCGATCGATCGCCATGGTCAGGGCCGGTTCTCGAGGAGAATCGGCACTCCCCAGCAGGAAGATCCGGCCGGGCGCGGTAGCCGCTGCCGCCGGTCGGGTGGCAAACGCGCCCTGGAACAGCGATGTTGCGAGGCGAATTGGGCTGGGGGGACGCACGAGTGGAGAGTATTCCCGGGGACTGCGTGAGACAACGGATCGGGCTGGTAGTGCTGGGACTGGCGTTAGGCGTGACGCCGGTGGCCCGGGCCCAGCTGGAACCGGTCGGCGTGCCCCCGGGCATGGTCCGCCTGGAGGTGGACGGCTCCCTCGAGAACTACAACCGGCGGTTCTTTCAGAACGGGACTCAGGACTACGCGGGTGACTTCGTCCGGGACTCGGCCGGCAGCAACCTCTGGCCCGAGCTGACCAGCGCCGACACCACCGTGGCCGCGATCATCGGGCAACCGACCTACCGCATCGATCTGGGCCGCACCACCGCAACGACGCAGGTCAACGTCGGCACCGTCAACCTCGGTGCGGCGCTCGGGGTCAGCCACTTTCTGACGCTGTTCGGCAACGTACCCATCGTGCGGGTGCGGGTGCAGCCCCGCTTCGCGCTGGATTCGACCAGCGGTGACGTCGGGTTCAATCCGGCCGATCCCTCCTTCGGGACCGGCGGTGCGGCGACCACCGCCTTCTTCAACCAGTTCGACGTCGCCCTGGCTACGCTCCAGACCAACATCACCAATGGCGTCTACGACGGGAACCCGACCCAGAAGGCACTGGCCCAAGCGACGCTGGCCGATGGAACCGCTCTCCGCACCCACCTCGACAACCTGCTCCTGAACCCGACCACCGCGTCACCGTTCGTGCCCACCAGCGGCAGCGCCGCCGGCCTGGCGATGACCAACGTGGTGACCTCGCTCCAGACGGTCCTGTCCGGAAGCCTGGGCGTGGGCGGCTTCACCCAGCCACTCGACCTTCCCGCCCAGCGGCTGGCTCAGCAGGACATCGACAACTTCATCGGCAATCCGGGCGGACCCGTAGCGGGCCTGATCCAGGATATGCTCGAATTCAAGTTGGGAGACATTCAGCTGGGTGCGGTGCTGACCCCGATCGACCGCTGGGATCGGCCCAACCATCGGGGTGGCGCTCGCCTGGCCCTCACCGGTGCGATCACGCTCCCGACCGGCACCACCGATTTCTCCAACGACTTCGTCGACCTGGGGACCGGCACCGGCTACTACCGGCTGGGCCTGGGTGCCACTGGCGGACCTGGGAAAGGGTCGTTTCGGGATGCGGCTCACCGGGTATTACGACCGCTGGATGCAGCGCTTCCGGGTCAAGCGAGTCAGTGCGCCCACCTTCCCCATGCCGTACGCGTATCGCCTGGCCAACCTCAACATCGACCCCGGGGACCAGACCACCCTCGGGGTCCGGCCATTTTTCCGACTGGCGTCGACTTTCGCGTTCCACGTCGGTCTGGACTACTGGCACCGGGGTGCCGACCGAGTCGTCTACCAGACGGTGGCCGATTCGGTACCCGGCGTCGCGGCCAGCGAGCTGGCCGTCGAGTCTTCGGCCAGCGCCACCATGGTAAGCGGGGGTGTGACCTTTTCCAGCGGACTTACCCGGAAAGTCCCGATCGAGGCCCGCTGGACCTACGAGGCGGTGGTAGGCGCGAGTGGAGGCCGGGTGCCCCAAGCGAGGAACATGCGGGGCGAGTTGAGGCTGTATTTCAGGTTGTGGGGGAAGAAATAGTACTGAGTACTGAGTACTGAGTACTGAGTGGGGGCGGACGAGCGGGACAGGGCGGTCGAGGCGGACAAGATGAACAGGGCGGTAGCGCAACACTTGGAACCCAGAACCCAGAACTCAGAACTCAGAATTTCTCTAGGTCTCTCTACCCAACAGCCTCCCGCTCCGCCCCTCTCAGCAACGCCTCCGCGTGGGTCCGCGCCGTCTTGCCATCCGCGTCGCCCAGCATTCGCGCCACTTCAATGATCCGGTCTTCGCCGTGCACCACCTGGGCCTCCGTGACGGCCGCTCCGGCGCGGGTGGACTTACTTACCACCAAATGGCGGTCGGCGCGGGCGGCAATCTGTGGGAGGTGCGTCACCACCAGCACCTGGCGCCCCTGCGCCACCTTCGCCAGCGCCTCGCCGATCCGGGACGCCACCTCGCCGCCGATGCCCTGATCGACCTCGTCGAAGATCAGTACCGGCACGGCGTCCTGCCGAGCCAGGGTGACCTTGAGCGCCAGCATGATGCGGGAGAGCTCGCCGCCGGAGACGGCCCGGGAGAGCGGGCGGAAATCCATGCCCGGCGTTGAGGCGGATCTGGAAGACGGGCGTCTCCCGGCCGGTGGCGCCCGGGCTCGACAGGGGAGACAATGCCACTTCGAATTTCCCTCCCGGAAGTCCCAACTTGGGGAACAGGAGGTTGACCGATCGAGCCAGGCGACCGGCCGCCTCGCCGCGCCGTTCGGTGAGGGCCTGGGCCGACGTTTCGAGGGCCGATCGTGCCGCCGCCTGCCGGGCGGCGAGGGTCCGAAGATCGAGCTCAGCGGTGTCGAGCAGCTCCAGCTCCGCCGCCGCCGAGGTCCGGGCCACGAGCACCGCCTCGATGGTGGGCCCGTACTTCTGTAGCAGCCGGCCGATCAGGTCCCGCCGCGCTTCGACGGTTGCCAAGCGCTCGGGATCCTGGGAGATGCCCTCCGCGTAGCGGGCCGCCGCTTCGCCCAACTCGCTCAGATTGGCGTAGGCGGCATCGAGCAGCTCGCGCCACGGGGCCACGGCCGGGTCGGTCCGCTCCAATTGACTCAGCGCGCGGTCCGCCTCCGCCAGGCTCTGTCGGGCCCCGGCGTCCTCGTGCTCGATGGCGGCCTGGATGCGGCGAGCCTGCTCGATCAGGGCCTCGGCGTGACTGAGCCGGCGGGCCTCCAGCGCCAACGCCTCCGTTTCTCCGGCCTCGAGTCTGGCCCGGTCGATCTCGGCGACCACGTGCTGGAGATAATCGGCCCGGCGCCTGGCCTCGTCCCGCCTGGTGGTGAGCCGATCGATCTGGGCCGTGAGCTCGGCCACGGCGTGGAAGGCCTCCGCCACGGCCGCGCGCTCCGGCTCGGCCCCGGCAAAGGCGTCCAGGATGTCGCGTTGCGCGGGTGCGTGTAACAGGGACTGGGTTTCGTGCTGGCCGTGGAGATCCACCAGCAATCCGCCCAGCTGCTCCAGCACCGAGACCGTGGTCGGACTGCCGTTCACCCAGGCGCGGGAGCGGCCCTCCGCGGAGACCTCCCGCCGCACGATCAGCCGATCGTCCTCCAGGTCCAGACCCTGCTCCTCGACCCGGCGTCTGATCGCGGGCGTGACCACCTCGAAGGCGCCTTCCACCACCGCCTTCCCGGCGCCGGGCCGGATGGCGCCGCTGTCGGCCCGCTCGCCCAGGAGCAGTCCGATGGCGTCCACCAGCATCGACTTCCCCGCCCCGGTCTCGCCGGTGAGGACGTTGAGCCCCGGACCCAGCGGCAGGGTGACTTCGGCGATGGTGGCCAGATCGCGGACGCGCAGCTCCGCGATCATCGCACCGTCTGGCGATCCAAGAGGTCGCCCCAGTTGAGCTTCTGCCGCATACGGTTGATGTAGCCCTCGCCGCCCAGCCTGACCAGCCGCACTGCGTGTTGAGCCCGGCGCACACAGACCCGGTCGCCGGAGTCGATCACCGAGCCCAGTTGGCCATCGTAGGAGATCAGCAGGTCCTCGTCCCAGGGGGCCACGGGCTCGATCTGAATGGTGTATTCGGCCGGGACCACCAGAGGCCGGACGGAGAGGGTGTGAGGGCAGACCGGAGTCACGATCATGGCCTCGACACCGGGGACCACGATCGGCCCCCCTGCGCTCAGCGAGTAGGCCGTGGACCCGGTGGGGCTGGCCACGATGATCCCGTCGGCACTGTAGGGTCCCACGTCGTCACCCTCGATCAGGACTCTGACCCGGATCACCCGCGCGACGCCGCCCTTGTGAACCACCACGTCGTTGAGCGCGAATTGTTCGACCTTGGGCTCGCCGTTGGCGCCGTGAATCTGGGAATGCAGGCCCAGGCGCCGCTCCAGCACGAACCGCCCCGAGACCAGCGCGTCGAGGGCGGTGGGCAGTCCATCGCGGGTGGCCGTGGTCAGAAATCCCACCTGGCCCAGGTTCAAACCGAGTATCGGGACCTCGGCGCCGGCCAGCATGCGTGCGACGCGGAGCAGCGTGCCGTCGCCGCCGCAGGTGAGCAGCGCATCCAGTTTTTCGTAGTCGTCGATGAGCGGAGGTGCCGAGGCCCAGAAGGGGATCAGGCTCTCCTCGGTGAACAGCTCGATGCCGCGGCGGGGCGCTTCCCGGGCGATATCCTGCAGAACGGCCGGGAGGTCACCGTACCGCGGGTTGCCCACTACGCCGACGTTCATCGCGCCTCGAGGCTCTCTTCTTTCTGGAGGGCGCGAAGCCGGCGGGCAATCCCGTCAGGGGTGAGTCCGAAGGCCTCGAGCTGATCGGCGCGGGGCGCCTGCTCGATCAGCCGGTCCGGGACACCCAAGGCGAGGACGCGGGCCTCGGGATGAGTGGTGTGCAGAACGGCGGACGACGTAGGCGCCGAAGCCGTTCACCACGGTGCCTTCCTCGATGGTGACCAGGGTCCGGTGCTTGCGGATCACGGCCTCGAGCAATCCGGTGTCGAGCGGTTTCAGGAACCGGCAATTGACCACGGTCACATCCATCCCCTCGCCGGCCAGTTTTTCGGCCGCAGCCAGGCTGGGCAACACCATGGTCCCGACCGCCAGGATCGCGACCTCCTTCCCTTCCCTCAGCACTTCCCAACTGCCGTAGGGTACCGCCGGGATCTCGGCCGCCGGCCGGGGGTCGGCGGGCGCCTTGTCGCGGGGATAGCGGGTGCAGAAGGGGCCGCCCTTATGCACCAGGGCGGTCTTGAGCAACCCGATCAGCTCGTCGCCATCCTTGGGCGCGGTCACGGTCATGCCGGGGATCGCCAGCATGTAGGCGATGTCGTAGAGACCCATGTGGGTCTGCCCGTCCTCGCCCACCAGGCCCGCCCGGTCCATGCAGAAGATCACCGGCAGCTCCTGCACCGCGATGTCGTGGATCAGGTTGTCGTAGGCCCGCTGCAGAAAGGTGCTGTAGATGGCCGCGATGGGCCGGAACCCCTGGGTGGCGAGGCCACCCGCGAAGGTGACACCGTGCCCCTCGGCGATCCCCACATCGAAGAACCGATCGGGCCAGCGCTTCTGGAAGATGTTGGTGCCGGTTCCCGACGGCATCGCCGCCGTGATCACCACCATCTCAGGATGGTCGGCGGCCAGCGCGGTGATCCCATCGCCGAACACCTGGGTCCAGGTGGGCGGGCCGCTGCTCTTCTTGCGGGCCTCGCCAGTCTCCGGATCGTACGCAGCCAGGCCGTGCCACTTCTCCCGGTTGGCCTCGGCAAAGGAGAAACCCTTGCCCTTCTCGGTGAGCACGTGGATCAGCCGGGGCCCGGTCATGCCCTTCACGAAGTGCAGGGTGTCGACCAGCTTGTCGAGGTTGTGGCCGTCGATCGGGCCGAAGTAGCGGAAGCCCAGCTCCTCGAACAGCATTCCCTCCGAGAACAGGTTCTTGGCGCTCTCCTCCACGTTCTTGGCGAACTCCACCACGCCTTCGCCGAAGACCTCCGACAGCCGGAAGGTCAGCCGCTTGAGGCGTTCGCGGAACCGGTTGGTCATCGGGTTGGCCACGATGCCGCCCAGCATCTTGCTGATGGCGCCCACGTTGGGCGAGATCGACATCCCGTTGTCGTTGAGGATCATGATGATGTCGCGGTCGGAATGGCCCGCGTTGTTCATGCCCTCGTAGCTCAACCCGCAGGTGAGGGCCCCGTCTCCCACCACGGCCACCACCTTGTGGTGCTCGCCCTTGAGGTCCCGCGCGGTCGCCATGCCCAGCGCCGCCGACATGGCGGTGCCGGCGTGTCCCGCGCCGAAGTGGTCGTGCTCGCTCTCGGAGCGCTTGAGGAACCCGGAGATGCCGTGGGTCTGGCGCAGGGTGGGGAACGGCTCGTTCCGGCCGGTGAGCAGCTTCCAGGCGTAGGCCTGGTGGCCCACGTCCCAGACGATCTTGTCCTGCGGCGAATCGAACTCGTAGAGCAACGCCACCACCAGCTCGACGACGCCCAGGCTGGCGCCGATGTGCCCCCCGGTGACCGAACAGCAATCGATCAGCCGCTCCCGGAGCTCGACGGCCAGCGCGGGCAACTGCTCCCGGGGCAGCCGTTTCACGTCTTGGGGGTCACGGATCGAGGCGAGGAGGCTCATTGCTACATGCTCCGAAAGGGTTCAGGAATCCCGAGTCACAATATACTGGGCCAAAGCGGCCAGTGCGCGGGATGGAAGACGGGCCCGCTCGAGGTGTCTCACCGCCCGGGCCGCCAGGGTAACCGCTTCCTTCCGGGCGCCTTCGACGCCGAGCAGGGCCACGAAGGTGGACTTGGCGAGGGCCGCATCCTTGCCGGCGGTCTTGCCCAGACGGGTGGAGGTCCCGGTTGCGTCGAGCACGTCGTCGGCCACCTGAAAAGCGAGGCCGATGTCCTCGCCGAAGCCGGCCATGGCGGCTAGCGCGGCCGGACTGGCCTCCGCGGCGCGGGCCCCCAGCACGCAGGCGGCCCGGATCAGGGCGCCGGTCTTTCCGCGGTGCACGGCGGTGAGCTCCTCCACGTTGAGCCGGCGGCGCTCGGCCTCCAGATCTTCCCATTGGCCGCCTACCATCCCCTCGACACCGGCGCTTTGAAAGAGCTCGGTCGCCATGTCCCCCAACGCGTCGGCGCCCAGCCGCAGATCGCGGCAGGCCTGGGCGAGGACCAGCGCCGCCACGGGCACCAGGAGAAATCCGACCCGGGTGGCGGTGGGGACGTCGAATTGCCGGTGGGTGGTGGGGCGGCCCCGCCGGAGATCGTCGTCGTCCATGCAGGGAAGGTCGTCGTGCACCAGGGAGTAGGTGTGAACCGTCTCCACCGCGGCAGCCACGCCCACGATCGCGGGGGAGACTCCTCCCGCCGCCCGAAACGCGGCCATCAATAGGGCGGGCCGCACCCGCTTCCCGGGGCTGCGGAGCGCGTAGGCCAGCGCCTCGCCGTCCCGCCCCGCCACTTCCGTCTGGACCCGCTCGGCCCAGGCCTCGAGCAGCGCGTCGGTGCGTTCCCGCGCCTCACTCAAGAGCCGGAGCGCCTCCCGGGATTCCGCTGGAGTCGCCAGCGCCCGCTTAGGACTCACGGTCGAGATCCGTCAGGCGCAGGGTCCCGTCGGCGTCCTCCAGGACCTTCTGGACCCGGGCTTCCGCATCGGCCAACCGGTCGCGCGCGGCGCGAAGCCGGGTGACTCCCTCCTCAAAGAGCGCGAGGGCGCGGTCCAGGTCGCCCTCGTCCGACTCGAGCTGGCGCACGATCTCTTCCAGTCGCCGCAGCTCGTCGGCCAGTGACGGAGCCGGAGATCCAGTCATGATGCCGGCTCGACCCGAGCGGGTACCGTGCCGTCGGAGATCCGCAACCGGAAGGGCAATCCGGGAGCGAATTCGCGATACCGCCGCAGCACGTGGCCCTCGGCGGACAGCGCCACGCCATAGCCGCGCTCCAGCACCCTCAGCGGGCTCAGCGCATCCAGTTGCGCGGTCAGGCGCTCGAGATGGTGGCGGCGCTGGCTGAGCCGCCGAGTCAGACTGGCTTCCAGCCGATCGGCGGTGCGGGCCAGCCGTTCGGCGCTCACCCGCGTGCGGCGCCGGAGCGCCCCGGCCAGACGGGTCCCCAGGACCGCGGCTTGGCGTCCCACCTGACGGTAGTCGGGCACCGTTTGCTCGACCGCGGCCGAAGGCGTGGGTGCCCGGAGGTCCGCCACCAGGTCGGCCAGCGTGAGGTCGGTCTCATGGCCGACGGCGGACACGGTGGGGATCCGGACCGCCGCGAGCGCCCGGCACACCACCTCGCTATTGAAGGCGCCCAGATCCTCTCGCGAGCCGCCGCCCCGGGCGAGCAGGCAGAGGTCGGGGGCCGGCAGCCGGTTGACCCGCCCCAGCGCCCGCGCGATCTCCGCATCGGCTTCGACCCCCTGCACCTTGGTTCCCACCACCAGGAGACGAAGGGCGGGAGCCCGCTTTCGAGCGACGGTGATGATGTCGCGCAAGGCGGCGCCATCCAGACTGGTCACCACCGCGATGCAGCGGGGGTAGGCCGGAAGGGGCCGCTTGCGCGCGGGATCGAGCAACCCATCGCGCTCGAGGTTGGCCTTGACCTTCTCGAACAGTCGGTGCTGGCGGCCCAGCGCATCCGTGGTCAGCAGCTCGGTGACGTTGAACCGGAACTCGCCCTTCTCCTCCCACACGGTGGGCGGCCCCGAATACGAACACCTGGGCGCCCTCGGGCGGCGGAGTGCCGACCCGGAGCGTGTGGGTGCGCCACATGGTGCAGCGGATCTGGGCCTCGGCGTCCCGCAGCGTGAAGTACCAGTGCCCGCTCTGGTAGGCCTTGAACCCGGAGATCTCGCCCCGAACCCAGAGGGCGCCCAGCCCGCCTTCGATCAGACGGCGCGAGGCGCGCGTGAGCTGAGTGACGGTCCACGCGACTTCGTTGGCTTGAATGGCGACCATGAGAGAAACTCGGGAGACCGGCGAAACCGGGTCAGCGAGGCTGGCCAGTGGCCGATCGTTGTCCATCCAGCCGAGGGTCCGACTGCCGCACCGCCTGCAGGGTATTCGCCAGCAGCATCGCGATCGTCATCGGGCCCCACGCCGCCCGGGCACCGGCGTGATGGCGGAGGCGATCTTGGCCACCGGCTCATAGGCCACGTCGCCCGCGAGACGGTAGCCCTTGCGGCTGGCTGGCGATCGTCCACCCGGTTGATGCCGACGTCGATGACCACGGCGCCCGGCCGGACCATGTCGGCCGTGACGAACTCCGGCTTCCCGATGGCCACGACCAGGATGTCCGCGCCGCCGCGTGATGGCGGGCAGGTCGCGCGAGCGGGAGTGGCAGACGGTCACGGTGGCGTTGCCGCCCGGGCCCTGCTTGAATCAGCAGGTTGGCCATCGGCTTGCCCGACGATGTTGGAGCGGCCCACGATCACGGCGTTGGCGCCCTTGGTCTCGATGCCCGAGCGGATCAGCATCTGCTGCACGCCGTAGGGCGTCGCCGGACGGAAGGCGGTCGGGTCGCCGAGTGACCAGCTTGCCGACGTTCACCGGGTGGAAGCCGTCCACGTCCTTGCCGGGGTCGATCCGCCGCAGCACCTGGTCGGTGTCGATGTGCTTGGGCAGCGGCAGCTGGACCAGCATCCCGTGGATGGTCGGATCGGCGTTCAGCCGATCGACGGTGGCGAGCAGCTCCGGCCTCGGAGGTCTCGGCGGGGAGCCGGATGGTGACCGAGTGCATGCCCGCTTCCTCGCAGGCCTTGCCCTTGCTCCGCACGTAGACCTGGCTGGCGGGGTTCTCGCCCACCAGCACCACCGCCAGACCCGGCGTCATGCCCCTTGGGTCCGGAGCCGGGCCGCCTCCACCGCCACTTCCTCCCGGATCGCGCGGCCCATGGCCACGCCGTCGAGGATCCGCGCGCTCACCGGGCGAAGTCCACGGCGCGGGTCTCCCGAATCACGACCACCTTGATCTGCCCGGGATACTGCAGCTCGTTCTCGATCCGGCGCGCGATCGTGCTCCGAGAGCTTGCGCCGCCTCGTCGTCGTCGATCTGCTCGGGGGTCACGACCACGCGAATCTCCCGTCCGGCCTGGATGACGTTGGTCTTCTCCACCCCGGTGAAGCCGTTGGCGATCTCCTCCAGCTGGGTGAGCCGCTTGACGTAGCTCTCGAACGCCTCGCGGCGGGCGCCGGGACGGGACGCCGCTGATCGCGTCGGCCGCCTGCACCAGCACCGACTCGGTGCTCTCGTGGGGCACGTCGTCGTGGTGGGCGTGGATGCAGTTGATGACCGCCGCCGTCTCGCCGTACTTGCGCGCCACCTCGACGCCCAGCTCGACGTGGGTGCCCTCGTTCTCGTGGGTCAGCACCTTGCCGACGTCGTGCAGCAGCGCCGCCCCGCTTGGCCAGGTTGACGTCGAGATGCAGCTCGGCCGCCATGATCCCGGCCAGCCAGGCCACTTCCTTCGAGTGCTCGAGGATGTTCTGCCCGTAGCGACGTGCGATAGCGCATCCGGCCGATCAGCTTGATCAGCTCGGGGTGGAGGCCGTGGATGCCGGTGTCGTAGGCGGCCTGCTCGCCCAGCTCCTGCGAGCTGCGGTCTCGAGCTCCTTCTGCGGCCTTGGTGACCACTTCCTCGATCCGGCCCGGGTGGATCCGGCCGTCGCTGATCAGCGCCTCGAGCGACCGGCGCGCCGACCTCGCGGCGGATCGGGTCGAAGCAGGAGATGATCACGGTGTCGGGCGTGTCGTCGATGATGACGTCCACGCCGGTGGCCGTCTCGAAGGCGCGGATGTTGCGGCCCTCGCGCCCGATGATGCGGCCCTTCATCTCGTCGCTGGGCAGGGCCACGGCGGAGACCGTGCGTCTCGGCGGTGTGCTCGGCGGCGATGCGCTGGATCGCCATCGCGACGATGCGCTGGGCCTCCCGTTCGGCGCTCGCGCTTGGCCTGGTCCTTGATGTCCCGCGCCAGCGCCGCCGCCTCGCTCCGCGCCTCGTCCTCCACCGCCTGCATGCACTTCCCGGCGGGCCTCCTCCGCGGTGAGCCCGGCGATCCGCTCCAGCCGCTGCTGCTGCTCCCGCAGCACCCGCTCCGCCTCCGCCTCCCGCGTCTTGAGCGCCGGCCTCGCGGTCGACCAGAGCCTCTTCGCTTGGCGTAAGCCCGCGCTCCCGGGTGTCGACCTCCTCGAGCTTCCGCTCCAGAGCCCGGTTGCGCTCCTCCGCTCGCCGCTCGAACCGCTCCAACTCTTCGCGGCGGCGGTGCACTTCGGCATCCAGCTCCTCCCGGAGCTTGAGGGTCTCCATCTTTCCTGCGAGCGTGATGGCCGCGCGCGCATTCTCCGCCTTCTGGGCCGCCTCGCTGACCATCGCCTCGGCATCCTTGCGGGCCGCGGCCAGGACGCCTAAAGCGGTCTTGCGTTGGAGTCGCGCGTAGACAGCGAAGAAAACGGTGGTCACCGCGAAACCGACGGCGGCGCCCTCGATGACATGCGTGAGCAGGGGTGACATCCGGATCTATCTCCAGCACGGCGCCGGGCGCCGAATTCAAGGTTGAGTGCCGTCCAAGCCTCACGCCGGGCCAGGGACGAAGCCGGGCCCAAGGCAGTGTGCGGCTGGCTCGGGACGGGTGCTAGACCAGGTCGAGCGTCACTTTACCGCTGGTACGGCTACTCCGCTTGGCGGGGGGAAGCAGGCGCGCCAGATCCTCCGTCAACGCGCCGAGGCGCGCGGCCACTTCCCGATCCCCGCGCCGCGACTGAAACAGTTCATCGGTGATGGCCAGCCCGGCCAGGATCGCCGCCTTGTGCGGTTCGATCGAGGGGAGCAGCTCCCGAATGCGCCGCAGCGAGGTATCGAAGTAGGCCGCCACCTCCCGGGTGTACTCGGGGGGCAGCTCCGATCTCACGGTGTACTCCTCCCCACCGATCATCACGCGGACCGCATTCTTGGGGGCCGTCACGCCGCGCCCTCCTCGGCTTCCTGCTCCAGGAACCCCAGGCGGTGCGCCAGCATCCGCACCCGGTCCCGGGCGCCCTCGACGCGCTGCCGCAGCGCCTGATTCTCCAACTCCAGATCCATCACGCGCTGGCGGGCCTGCAGCAGATCGGGACCGGAGTGGCCGCCACCCTTGGTCCCCCGCTCCTGCAGCTCGGCTTCCGCCTTGAGGCACCGGCGGCGCCACGCGGCCAGCTCGCCACCGATCTGGCGGAGCACCTGCTCGAGCTCGTCGAGCGCGTAGATGTCAGGTCGTTCGTAGTTGTATGCCAAGCTCATCCTCCAAGACGGCGACGATCCGGGAAACCACGGGGTCCACCTCGGCATCCCGGAGCGTCCGATCCGGCGCCCGGAACACCAGCCGGAACGCGACGCTCCGCGTCCCGGCCGGGAGACCTCTGCCCCCGATATTCGTCGAAGGCCGCGACCGACTCGAGCAGCGGCCCCGCGCGCCTCCGCACCTCGGCTTCCACCTCCGCCAGAGTGCGACCGGACCCCAGGAGCAACGCCAGATCTCGCTCGACCGCCGGCGTCGCCGGCAGCGGACGGAACTTGGGCGCCGGGGCCGGGTGCGCGATCGATCAGAAGCTCGAACCCGAAGAGCGGCGCGGCCCACGGCGGGGCGTCCGCCATCGGGACCCGCTCCGCCGACCCACGGCCGCCCCGCGGCATCGAGGGCAACCAACGACTCCCCATCAACTTGCAACGCTCCGCCGGGAATCGCCAGAGAGACGGCGCCCTCGAAGAGCCCCTTCAGGTCCCAGAAGTCCACGTCGGCCGCCCGCCCCCCCTCGCTCCAGTGGGCCGGCTCCCGGGCCCCGGTGATGACGCCGGCCACGTGCCACGCTTCGTGGGGCCGGGCCCCTGGGTCTCCGGCCGTGAACACGGTCCCGATCTCGAACAGCCGAACGTCGCGCACCCGCTTCGCCCAATTGGCCTCGACCTGCCGCACCAGGCCGGGCAGCAGCCGACGGCGCAGGGCACCCTCTTCGGCGGTGAGCGGGTTGAGCAATCGAACGCTGTCGCGCGCCCTCCGGCGCCACCAGCGGGAAGGCTTGCGATCTCGTAGAGACCCTTGGAGATGAGACCGTGGCGCACCGTCGCGAGGTGAGATCCAGCGGGTCGCTCGGGGATCTGGGTCGGCCGGAAGGGGCGCAGGGCCTCGGGGAAGCGGTCGTAGCCGTGGAGCCGGGCGATCTCCTCGACCAGGTCGATCTCCGGCGTGAGGTCCGGCCGCCACCCGGGCACGTCCACGCGCAATCTTCCGGCGTCGGGCTTGGAAAGCACCGTGGCCCCGATGGCGACCAGGTACCGCTCCAGCACGCTCACCGGGAACTCGACGCCGAGGACCTGCGCCACGCGCGCCGGCCGGAGGAAGATGCGCGGCGGCGTGGTCGGTTGCGGGCCAGATGTCGGCCGGGAATCGGTCAGGCTCCCGCCCGCCGTGGCCAGGATGACCTCGATGCAGCGGCGCAGGGCCTCGGCGCCGGCCCAACGATCGACGCCCCGCTCGAACCGGTAGCTCGCCTCGGTGCTGAGGTCGAGCGTGCGGCGGGTGCGCCGGATCCGGGCCGGATCGAAGTAGGCGCACTCGAGCAACACGTCGGTGGTCTCGGCTGAGACCTCGCGTGCGCCGCCCCCATGACGCCGGCGATGCCGATGGCGCTGCCCTCGTCGGCGATCACCGTCATGTCCTCGGTCAGCAGCCGGGCTCACGCCGTCGAGCGTCACCAGGCGCTCGCCGGGGCGGGCCCGCCGAGCGATCACCGCCGGGCCGTGCAGCTTGGCCACATCGTAGGCGTGCATCGGCTGGTTCAGCTCGAACATCACGTAGTTGGTGGCGTCCACCACGTTGTTGATCGACCGCATGCCCACCGCCTCGATGCGACGGCGAAGCCAGGCGGGCGACGGAGCCACCTTGACGTCCCGGAGCACCGCGCCCAGCAATCGCGGGCAACCGATCGGATCCTCGATGGCGATGGTGACGCCGCCCGCCTGGCCGCGGTCTCCCTCCACCCGCCGCGGCGCGGGCGCCGAGGGACCCGGAGAGCCGGGAAGCTCGGGCAGGCGAAACGGAGGCCGAAGGTGGCCGCCAGCTCCCGCGCGACGCCCTTGTGTCCCAGCAGGTCGGGGCGGTTGGGCGTGACGTCGACCACCAGGCGATCGTCGGCCACGGCCAGGATGGCGAGGAGGGGCGTGCCCGGTGGCGGCCGTGGTCGAGCTCGAGGAACCCCGTCGTGATCCTGACCCAGGCCCAGCTCGCGGGCGGAGCAGAGCATGCCCTCGGAGACCTCGCCGCGGATCTTCCGCTTCTCGATCACGAAATCTCTTGGGCAGCGTGGCGCCCACGGGGGCGAAGGGATACTTGCCGCCCGCCGTGACGTTGGACGCGCCGCAGACCACGTGCTTGGGCGTCCCGGAGCCGTCGTCGACGGTGCAGAGGCGGAGGCGGTCGGCGTTGGGATGGGCTCGGACCTCCTCGACCAGCGCGATCACCACGTCGCCCAGTCCCGGATGCAGCGGCTCGATCGCGTCCACCGGGGCGCCCAGCATGGTGAGCCGCTCGGCCAGCTCGGTGGCGTCGAGCGGCCGGCGCAGAAAGGCCTCGAGCCAGCGGCGCGAGACGTTCATCAGCCGCGCCATCCCGAACTGCGCCGAGGAACCGCATGTCGCCCTCGTAGAACAGCCGGATGTCGGGGATCGCCGTAGCGCAGCATGGCGATCCGGTGCGGCCCCATGCCGAAGGCCCAGCCGGTGTAGCGCTCGGGGTCGACGCCGCAGTTCTCGAGCACCGCCGGGTGCACCATGCCGCAGCCGAGGATCTCCATCCAGCCGGTGCCCTTGCAGGCGGCGCAGCCCGTCCCGTGGCAGAGCTGGCACTCGACGTCCATCTCGGCCGACGGCTCGGTGAACGGGAAGAAGGACGGGCGGAACCGCGTCTTCGGTCGTCGGGCGAGAAGAACCGGTGCGCGAAGTGGATCAGCGTCGCCTTGAGAT
Source organism: uncultured Gemmatimonadales bacterium (assembly GCA_963704015.1). Taxonomy (GTDB): domain Bacteria; phylum Gemmatimonadota; class Gemmatimonadetes; order Gemmatimonadales; family GWC2-71-9; genus DATIWD01. Next base: position 313,010 of record CAVPGI010000008.1, on the reverse strand, counting down.
CCACGAACGAGATGCCCTCGTCCACCGCGAGACCCTCGATCTGGGCAGAAGGCCGGGCGCGTGCGACGCGTCGAAGGCGTCGTTGCGGTAGACCATGCCGGGGATCACCACGCGGATCGGCGGCGGCGTGCGACAGCATGGCGCGGATCTGCACCGGCGAGGTGTGGGTGCGGAGCAGCAGCCGCCCCCCGGCTCGCCCGCCGCCGGCGGCGCGTCGAGGTAGAGCGTGTCGTGCATGTCCATGGCCGGGTGGTCGGGCGGGAAGTTGAGCGCGACGAAGTTGTACCACTCGGTCTCGACCTCGGGGCCGAGGGCGCACGGCGAAGCCGAGCTCGCGGAAGATGTCGACGATCTCGTCGATGACCTGGGTGACCGGGTGCGCCGCGCCGACCCAGCGGCGCCGGCCCGGCATGGTGAGATCGAGCCCGGCGCGACGCCGCTGGCCGCGCTCGCCGCGAGCGCGGCCCGGCGGGCGGCGAAGGCCGCCTCGAACTGCTGCTTGAGCTGATTGGCCGCGGCGCCGTAGCGCGCGCGCTCCTCGACTCGAGAGCCGCGGCCAGCGCCTTGAGCGCGGCGGTGAGCGCGCCGCTCTTGCGGCCGAGGACGGCGATGTGCTCGGCCTCGAGTGCCGCCGGCGTCGAGCGACGCAATCCGCCTCGAGGCGCGGCAGGAGCGACGTCGAGGTCGGCAGATAACTCGGTGCGTCTCGGGCATGGGCGACCAAGCTCGGAAGGGCGGGCCGGCCGCCGAGCGCGAACGGCCCCACGGGCGCCGGGCGCACGGTAGCCTTACTGCTTGGGCTTGGCCACCTCGGCGATCTTGGCGAACGCGTCGGCGTCGCTGCACCGCGAGGTCGGCGAGCACCTTCCGGTTGATCTCGACGCCGGCCTTCTTGAGCCCGCCATCAGGCGGCTGTAGCTCAGGCCGTGCATGCGGGCCGCGGCGTTGATGCGCGTGATCCAGAGCGCGCGGAACTCGCGCCTTCTTCTTGCGCCGGTCGCGGTAGGCGTACCGCATCGCCGCGCTCGACGGTCTCCTTGGCCGCCTTGTACAGCTTGCTGCGGCCGCCGCGGGCGCCCTTGGCGGCCTCCATGATCTTCTTCTTGCGGGCGTGATGCGCGACACCGTTCTTGACGCGAGGCATGGTCGGCTCCCTTACGCCTGGAGCAGGCGGTTGACGCGCGGGAAGTCGGCCGAGCTGACCAGATCGCCCTTCTTCAGCCGGTTCTTCCGCTTGCGCGTCTTCTTGGTCAGGATGTGGCGTGTGATTGGCGTGCCAGCGCTTGCAGCTTCCCCGTACCCGGTCCGGGTGAACCGCTTCATCGCGGCGCGCTTGGTCTTCATCTTCGGCATTGCGTTCTCCATGTAGGCGCGGGGATGGCACCGGAGGGCCGGTCCGCCCGTTCACCTGCCGCCCTACTTGGGCGCGATCACCATCGTCATGTTCCGGCCTTCGAGCTTGGCGTCCGCCTCGATCTTCCCGACGTCGGCCAGCGCCGCGGCCACCCGGTCCAGCACGGCCTTGCCCAGCTCGAGGTGGGCGATCTGCCGGCCCGCGGAACATCATCGTCACCTTCACCTTGTTGCCGTCCCGCAGGAACTCCCGCGCGTGGCGGGTCTTGAACTCGAAGTCGTGATCGTCGATGCCCGGCCGGTACTTCACTTCCTTGAGCTGGATGACGTGCTGCTTCTTCTTGGCCGCGCGCGCCGCCTTGGCCTCCTCGAACTTGAACTTCCCGTAGTCCATGATCTTGACGACGGGGGGCCGCGCCGTCGGGCGCCACTTCCACGAGATCCAGTCCCGCGCTCCTGCGCGGCCGCCGAGCGCCTCCTCGATCGGGCAGGACGCCCAACTGCTCGCCGGCGGCGGTGATGACGCGCACCGGGCTGATGCGGATCATCCGATTGACGCGGACCCGCTTTTCGCGCTCGTTTGTGGACAGTGGGCGCGCCTCCAGACGAAAAAGAAGAACGGGCACCCTCTCGACCGATCCGGGTGCCCGACGATCGCCAGCCGCCGCGGCGGCACGTCCCGCCGACGAGCCGGCGACTGCCGGGACCCGGGTGCACTGCGGCCCGAGGCCGGCAGGCTGAGGGTGGGGGAGCTCCGAGGTCCCCGCTTTCGAGGTGGCAAAGCTAGCCGGTGAACGGGTTGCCGCGATCAATCGCCGAGCGGTACCGCGTGACCCGGCACCGGGCACCGGTCACGCCGGCATCCACGATCGGCTCTCAGTCGCTCAGTCCTCAGCACGACCCTCATCTCCCCTCGCTGGTCACCCGAGCTCGCCGCGCACCACCCCGGTATCGTGCTCGAAGACGAGCCGCCACCCGCCGGCGGCGGCATCGCGCAGCAGGGCCCGCTTGGTCTCCAGCGTGCGGAGCGGCTCGAGGTCGTAGCCCATGATCCAGGGCAGCGGCAGGTGGGCCGCGGTCGGGATGAGGTCGGCCAGGAGACACGGCGGTCTCGCCCCGCGCTCCTGCACCAGCACCTCTGGTGGAACGGCACGTGGCCCGGGCGTGAGCCGGACCGAGATGCCGGGCAGCACTCTCGCCGTCGCCTTCGAGCAGCCGCCACCGGCCGGCGGCCGCGCGACCGGCTCGAAGTTGGGCGGCAGGTAGCTCGCCCGGGTGCGCTCGTTGGTGTGCGGGCGAACTCGAGCTCGCCCCGCTGCACGACGTAGGTGGCGTTGGGGAAGGTCAGGCGCATCGCCGGATGCGATGAGCCGTCCGCGAGCGCGGGTCCACCGGATCGTGTTCCCGCCCGCGTGGTCGAAATGCAGGTGGGTGTTGATCACCCAGCGGATGTCGTCGTGGCTGGATATCCCGCGGTCGCGCAGCGCGTCCTCGAGCTGCGTGGCGCCCGCGGAGCCCGCGTTCTCGACGCCGTAGATGTCGAGAAACTTGGGCGTCCTCCTTGTTGCCGAGCCCGGTGTCGATCAGCACCAGGCCGTCCGGATGCTCGACCAGCAGGCAGCGCATGGCGAGCGGGATCCGGTTGCGCTCGTCGGGCGCGATCTCGCGGGTACCACAGCGGCTTGCGGCACCACGCCGAACATGGCGCCGCCGTCGAGCCGCTGCAGTCCGCCCTCGAGCGTGTGGCAGCGAAGTCCGCCGACCGTGAACGACGCGAAAGTACGCACCAGCGGCACCTCGGGCACGGAGTCCGGCGCGTCGGCTCGGTCGGGATGGCCAGACGCTCCGCCGCGCTCGCGCCGCGCGGCGAGCCTCGATCGCGGTGAGGTCCTGCCAGCGTTCGGGCGCCCTCCTCGCGGGCCAGCTGCAGCAGGCGCTGCGAGCAGCTCGGCGGTGACCAGGGCGTCGCCGGCGGCGCGGTGGCGGGCGGCGTTCTCGAAGCCGAAGTGCATGGGTCAGGCTGTCGAGACCGCAGGAGCGGAGCTCGGTCACCAGGCGGCGCGCCAGCCGCACGGTGCAGAGCCGCGGGCCGTCCAGCGCCAGGTCCCGCGCGCGCTGCACCTCCGCGCTCACGAAGCCCCAGTCGAACCGCGCGTTGTGCGCCACGAACACCCGCCCGGCAGCGCGGCGAGCACCTGATCGGCCACCTGCGGCGAAGGTCGGGGCGTGCGCGCACCATGGCGTCGGTGATGCCGGTGAGCTGGCGCGATCGCCGGGGAATCGGGCGGCCGGGATTGACCAGCGACTCGAACACCACCTCGCGCCGGCCGCCGTGCACCACCACCACGGCGATCTCGGTGATCCGGTCGCCGCCGGCGGCCCGCATGCCGGTGGTCTCGACGTCCACCACCGCGAACGCGCAGTCCGTCGAGCAGCGGCGAGCCCTGCGCCTCGGCCACCAGCCGCCCAGCGGCCGTCGTCGAGCTGGCGCACCCGGGGATCGGCGCCGAGCAGCGCGATGGCGATCCGCTCGCACGACCAGCGTCCGGCGCGCCGCGGCAGGCCCAGCACCGCCGTGGCAGAGCTCGGCCGCGGCGACCGCGGGCCCTGGCGCAGGAATCTCGAGCACCCGGTCGGCGAGAGTGCTCTCGGGATGGGCCGAGAGTCCCGATCACAGTGGCGGCCCGCCGGAGCGGAAGCGTCATGCAGCGAGGGCCGCCGCCGCCCCGGACCAGCTCGGTGCCCTCGATGGTGATCACGGTGCGATGCTTGGCGTCGAGCCAGTCGTCGAAGGCCAGAAAGTTGCTGGCGTGCACCACCCGGAACCCCGCCGTCTGGAGCTCGCACGAGCGTCGCCTCGTTGCGGCGGTAGCTCACGATGGTGCCGGGCCGCACCGCCAGGAAGTTGCAGGCCGAGGCCCACTGCTCCCGCTCCTGGCTGGTGCGGTGCTGCCCGCCGGCGAAGACCGGCTCCAGCGGGAGTCCCACCGCCGCGGAGCGCCGCGAAAAAGTTCGGGCATCTCCCGCACCGACGTCCTGCCCCTTGCGCCGGTGCAGCACGGGCAGCCGCTCCGGGCCCGACGAAGAACGGGGAGATACACGACGCACAGCTCGCGGTCCACCTGGGTGAAGATCATGTCCAGGTGGATGGCGGTGGGCGCCTTGGGCATCACCACCACGATCACGTCGGTCACCGCCGCTCTGCTGCGAACACGACGTCGCAGAGCTCGTCCAGCGCCGCCGGCGAGGTCCGCTCGCTGAAGCCGAGCACCAGCAGGTCGGGCCGGAGGATAGTGGACGTCGCCGCCCTCGAGCGTGTAGTTGCTCCGCCGCTCCTCGGAGCCGTCGTAGAGCATCCCGGCGTTCGCCAGCTCGCGGATGGAACCGGAACAGCGCCTTGATCAGCAGCTCCTCGGTCCACCGCACGCCGTAGCGCATCGACCCGACCACCACGTGCTCGCCGATCACCATCCCGATGTCCCGGGGGAAGAAGAGGTTGGGCAGCGGAGGCAGGGTGAAGCCCACCTCGTTGAGCGCTCGGGCCAGGGGCCCGCTCTCCTCCCGCGTCGCCTTCGATCAGCATGTCGACGATCTGCTCCGGCGGCAGCGTGCTGAGCCGCTGCGCCAGCGGCTCGGAGGGAACCACGTCCATGGTCTTGGTGATCAGGAACTCGCGCGCCTCGGGCGGGCGATAGTCTCGGCCAGCAGATCGCGCGATCTCGTGCACCTCGGAGAAGCGGCTGCAGCACCGAGACGAAGCGCCGATGCTCCCGCTGGGCCAGCTCGAGGTCGATGATGTCGTCGTAGAGATAGTCCTCGCGGTTGCTCGGGGTCACCGCGGTGAGCTCCTCGCCGGGCGTGTGCACCAGCACCGTCTGGAGCTGGCCGATCTCGGAGGTGACGTGGACCGGAGACATGGGGGGAAGCTAACTGCAGGGCGGATAAGACGGACAGGGCGGACAAGGCGGACGATATCCCACCATGTCCGCCCTGCTACAGCAGCGCCACCGGGTCCCGGTCGATGACCACACGGGTCTTCCCGGCCCCCTCCAAGCGGCCCGGGGCGTAACGCACCAGCCGCCCGATCGCGGCCGACGGCCCCTTGAGGATCAGGTGCCAGCGCCAGCGGCCCTGCACCCGCGCGATCGGGCAGGGAGCAGGGCCCAGCAGCGTGAGGGGAAGCTCATGCCGCTCGATCAGCCCCGTGCACCAGTCGGCCACCCGCGCCGCTTCCCGACTCACCTCCGGCTCGACCATCCCCGAGACCACGATGTTGGCCAGCGCCGTCAGGGGCGGATAGGGTGGCGACGAGCGCAGAGTCGTCTCATCGGCCAGGAACCCCTCCACGTCGTGCGCCGCCGCGCGCCGGATCGCGTGATGCTCCGGCCGCCGGGTCTGCACGATCACCTTGCCTCCGAGAGGTCCGCGCCCGGCTCGCCCCGCCACCTGGGCCAGCAGCTGGAAGGTCCGCTCCGCCGCTCGGAAATCCGGGAGGTACAGACTGGTGTCGGCGTCCACGACCCCGACCAGCGTGACCTCGGGGAAATCGAGCCCCTTGGCGATCATCTGGGTCCCGACCAGGAGATCGATCTCGCGTCGGGCCATGGCGCCCAGGATCCGCTGATGCGACCAGCGCGTGCTCGTGGTGTCGAGGTCCATCCGCGCCAGCCTGGCGGCGGGGAATCGTTCCGCCAGCATCCGCTCCACCTGCTGAGTCCCGACGCCCGCGCATCCGCTCCGCCGGATGTCCGCATGAGGCGCAGTTCCGTGCCAGCGGAGCCTCGTGGCCGCAGTAGTGGCAGCGGAGTCGGCCGGGCGGCGGCGTCTCATGCACCGTGAGGGAGATGCTGCAGCGGGGACACTGGGGGACGTCGCCGCACTGGGGGCACTGGAGAAAGGCGGCGAACCCCCGGCGGTTGAGGAGCAGAATCACCTGCTCGCGCCGAGCCAGGGCGCCAACCACCGCGGCGTCCAGCGCCTCCGACCAGGGCACCGCGCCGGAGCCCTCCGCCATCTTCGCGTGCCGGAGATCGACCACCTCCACCGCGGGAAGCGGCCGTGCGCCGATGCGCTCCGGGAGCCTCACCATCTGGAGCTGCCCGCCCACCCGGCTCATGCTTTCCGGCGATGGGGTTGCACTCCCCAGCACCAGCCGCGCCCGTTCCAGCCGCGCCCGCACCGCCGCAACATCGCGGGCGTGGTAGCGCGGCGCCTCGCCGTTCTTGTAGCTGGCTTCGTGCTCCTCATCCAGGACGATGACCCCGAGCCGAGCCACCGGGGCGAAGATGGCCGAGCGGGCGCCCACGGCCACCCGGCGCTCGCCCCGCCGCAGCGCCCGCCAGGCGTCGGCCCGCTCTGCCTCCGACAGGCCGCTGTGCAGCACCGCCACCTGGTCCCCAAAGGCACCTCGGAGCCGACCCACGGTCTGCGGGGTGAGCCCGATCTCGGGCACCAGGATCACGGCGCCTTCTCCGCGCGCCAGCGCGCGCCGAATGGCCTCCAGGTAAACCAGGGTCTTCCCGCTGCCGGTCACCCCGAACAGGAGCGTGCCCACGTCGGGCTCCGAGCCCGGTGATGGCGGAAATGGCCGCCCGCTGTGCCGAGGTGAGCTCGGACGGCGGGGGAGTACCGGGTTCTTGAGCGAAGGGGTCCCGGAGTCGCTCCGCCTTTTCCACCCGGGCCAGCCCTCGCTGAACCAGGCCCCGGATCACGGCCGGTGAGAACCCGAGTTGCTCCTCCACATGGCGAGTCGCCGACGCGCCACCCAGCCCGTCCAGCGCATCGTAGAGCCGGCCTTGCGCACGGGCCCGGCCGAAGGTCTGCTCCCGCTCGAACAAGGGTCAGCCGGTCGCCGACCAGCGAAACGACTCGCTCCGATCCGGCCGCCGTCCGCGGCTCGGCCGGAGTCACGGTGAGGGTCACGGCCCCGACCCGCGCCAGCCGATTCAAGACGTCCCAGGCGGCTCGCTTCGGAATGCCTTCGCCACGGCCGACGCGGCGACCGGCGCGCCTTTGCGATCCAGCCAGGCCAGGATCTCCCCGCCCAAGCCGCCGGGGACCAGATCGGGACGCCGTGCTTCGACCATGACTCGGGAGGCTCCCCAGAGTCCCGCCGGCAGCATGGCCTTGAGCGTGAGCCCGATCGGCGCGCCGTAGTACCCGGCAATCCACCGCGCGGTCTCCAGCAGGGGCGCCGGGAAAGCGCAGGCTCGATGTCGGGCGACGGCGAGGATGGCCGCGGGCGTAACGTCGGGAGGCGGGGCCGGCGCCTCGGTCGCCATCAGGACGCCGATCAGCTCCCGGCCGCGGACCGGGACCACGACGCGGCTCCCGGGCGCGGCACGATCGGCCAGCGTCTCGGGGATCTGGTAGGTGTACGGCTGGGCGAGCGGGCAGCGGGAGCGCCACCTGCCCGAAGCCGGTCGGTCATCGCCGGGTCACGCCGAGACCCGGACCGCTGGGGAGCCGCGACCTGCCCGCCGTCGATGGTGGCCCCGATGAAGGGATCGGCCGCGAGCAGCGCGGCGCCGTCGAGGTCGACGATGATCCACCAGCGGCGTGAAGTGCGCGGCCGCCGTGATGGCGAGCGAGCTCTCGATCATGCAGCCCACCATGACCATCAGGTGATGCGCCCGCGCCACGGCGATCATCCGAAGCGCCTCCCGGAGGCTGCCGCACTTGGCCAGCTTGATGTTGATGCCGTCCACCTTGCCCACCAGGCGCGGGATGTCGGCCGCAGTCTCACAGCTCTCGTCCGCGATGACCGGGATGCTGGACGCGTCGGGAGATCTCCGCCAGACCGTCGAGGTCTTCCGGGACCAGCGGCTGCTCCAGCACCGTGACCCCGAACTCCTCGAGCACCGGGAGCATGCGGATCGCCTGCTTGACGGTCCAACCGCAGTTGGCGTCCACCCGGATCTCTTTGTCGGTGGCTCCCCGGATGGTCTGGAGAATCTCGAGGTCCCGATCGGTGCCCAGCTTGACCTTGAGGATCGGATAGTGCTCGGCCTCCTGCACCTTCTGGCGCATCCGTTCCTCGGTATCGAGCCCGATGGTGAAGGTGGATCGCGGCGCCTTGGCCGGGTCGAGTCCCCACAGCCGGTAGACCGGAATGCCCAGCCGCTTCCCGACCAGGTCGTGCAAGGCGGCGGAGAGCGCCGCCCGGGCCGATGGGTTGCGGTTCATGCAGCGCGTATTGCGCGCGCTCGGCGGTCCTCCAGGTCGAACGGGTCGGCCGGCAAGCGCGGTGGCATACGACTTGCAAGGCCGCCAGGACCGTCTCGGGGGTCTCGCCGTAGAAGCTGGTGGGCGCTGCCTCGCCCCAGCCCTCGTGGCCGTCGCCGATCGATCAGACGCACCAGCACCGTCCGGTAGCTCGCTGCTGTCCTCCGCGGGCGATGATGAACGGGTGGCGGGTCCGGAGCTCCAGGACCTCGGCTTCCATCCGCAGTTGGTGGGTCACCCTGCCCTCCCGTCTTCTGGTGCGCGGCATTGGTTCATCGCCAAGGCGGCCACGTGCGCGGCCACTCCCTCGGCGAGGCGCGGCGGGTCGTATCCCCCTTCGAGCATCCCGACGATCGGCGCCGTCGGCAGCCGCTCGCGAAGTCGCCGCGTGAGCTCGGCGTAGTGCACTGGCTCGAGGGTAAACCCACCCAGGGGATCGCCCCGCATGGCGTCGAAGCCCGCCGAAACCAGGATGAGTTCGGGCGTCCAGTCGGTGGTCGCTGCCGGCGATCGCATCCCAGAGGTCGTTCACGTAGGTCTCGGGCGGGAGCCCGGCGCGCCGGGGCACGTTGAAGACGTTTCCCACGCCGCGCTCGTCCGGCCATGCCGGTCCCCGGATACCAGGGATGCTGGTGGAGCGAAACGTACCGGATGCGCGCATCGGTCTCGACCAGGGCCTGGGTGCCGTTCCCGTGGTGGACATCCCAGTCGACGATGAGCATTCGCTCCCGGCCGCGTCGCTGTGCCTCGCGCGCCGCCACCACGACATTGTTGACCAGACAGAACCCCATGCCGCGGGTCCGCATGGCGTGATGGCCCGGGGGCCGAATCGCGGCAAAGGCGTGGCCCCGACCCGCCATCGCGTAATCCAGGCCCGCCAGCACGGCGCCGGTGGCTCCCAGCACGGCGCTCCAGCTAGCCTCGTTGAGTACCGTGTCGAGGAAGAGCACCCCGCCTCCCGCTTCGCTCATCCGCTCCAGACGGTCGAGATGCTCCGCCGGGTGCACCGCCAGGAGTGCCTCCCGGGACGCGGGGTCGGCGCGCTCGATGGGAAGGCCGGGCTCCTGCCTCAGGCGAGTGAGGATCGCCCTTAGGCGCTCGGGGGTCTCAGGATGATCCGGTCCAGGATCGTGACGAAGGCAGTCGGGATGGGTGAAGACGGTAGCCGGCATCGGGGAGGAGGGCGCGGCCGCAGCGCGCCGAGTGTTCAGCGGGATCGCAACAGCGAGCGGATCGCCTGGAGATCGTCGCGCATATCGGCGCGATTCGCCTGGATCTCCTCGAGCGTACGCCGATAGCGGCGCCAGAGCCAAAGCGTGAAACAGCCGCCCAACAGCAATACTGCTCCGGCGGCGGTCAGCCCCGCTCGTCCCCCCCAGAGACCCGCGCCAGCCAACGCCAGACCCTCGAGCCAGAGCAAGCCGGCGGTGCCCAGGCTCACCGCCTTCCAGCGACCGATCCGTCTTTGAGGGGCCAGAGCTGATCCGGTCATCGCACCGGCCGGCGGCGTCGCGAAAGGACGATGAGGGTCGTGTGGGGAACGATCCCGGCTTCCCCGACCGAACGGCCTTCGTCGAAGATCTCCGCGCCGCGGTACTTGAGCACGTACGCGTCTGGGTCAACGCTGGTCCCCGCCATCGCCAGGGCATCGCGCTTCAGGTCGGCCAGTGAGGTGGCCGCCGTAGGCTCCAGCGCCACCTGATCCCAGGCGTCTTCCACCATCACACGGACCGGAACCCGGTCGGTCACGCCGCCCCCTTGTTGGCGGCCGGGAGAGTGGAGAAGAAGCGATCGAGGGCCTGATCGAAGAACAGCGTGGAGGCCCGGATCCGGGTGTACCCGGCCGCCGCGGCGACCGAGATGGCGATTTCCTCTCCGCCCTGGCCCCGCAGGGTGAGAAAGGACGGTCCTTCCTTCTCGGGAAAGGCGGAGGTGTTGGGCACCCGTTCCGCGAAAAACTGCTTGGCGCGCTCCAGGACTTCGGCGGGCGACACGCTGGTGAACGCTTCGTGAATCATTGTGGTCGGCTACCGATGGGGTCGGGGATGTGAAGTATAGGAGCGGCCGGTCGGGCGGGCCAAGTGCCCAGGCCGCGAGAATCAGCCAACCCGCTCCCGGATGTACGCGGCGACCTGGGCCTGGGCGATGCGGACCTGTTGCATCGAGTCGCGGTCTCGCACCGTGACCTGTCCGTCGGTGAGCGTCTCCCCGTCCACGGTGACGCAGAACGGGGTGCCGGCCTCATCCATCCGGCGGTAACGACGCCCGATGGCACCGCTGTCGTCGTAGAAGCAGGGGAAGGCGGCACGGAGATCGTGGTACAGTCGGTCCGCCACTTCAGGCATCCCGTCCTTCTTCACCAGCGGCAGGACCGCGGCCTTGATCGGCGCGATCGCAGGGTGAAAACCGAGCACCACCCGGGTCTCCCCTTCGACGGTTTCCTCGCGGTAGGCATCCACCAAGGTGGTGAGGGCCACCCGGTCGGCGCCGGCCGAGGTCTCCACGATAAAGGGCACGTAGCGGCGATTGGCGGCCTGGTCGAAGTAATCCAGCTTCTTGCCGGAGTACTCCTGATGGCGACTCAGGTCGAAATCGCCGCGGTTGTGGATGCCTTCGATCTCTTGCCAGCCGAAGGGGAACTCGTACTCGATGTCGAAGGCGGCCTTGGCGTAGTGGGCCAGCTCCGTCGGGGCCGTGCTGGTGCCACCGAAGGCGGGCCGGCGCCAACCCCAGGTCCCGGTGCCACTGCATCCGCCATTCCCGCCAGCGCTCGAACCACTCCGAGGCGGATTCGGGGGCTACGAAGAACTGCATCTCCATCTGTTCGAATTCCCGGGTCCGGAAGATGAAGTTCCCGGGGGTAATTTCGTTCCGGAACGCCTTGCCGATCTGCGCGATCCCGAAGGGGATCTTCTGCCGGGAGGCGTTCAGCACATTCTGATAGTTGACGTAGATGCCCTGGGCGGTCTCCGGGCGGAGGTAGACCACCGCCGCCTGCTCCTCGACCGGCCCCATGAAGGTCTTGAACATCAGGTTGAAGAGGCGGGGCTGCCGTGAGCGACCCCCGGGTGCCGCAGACGGGACACTGGGCGTCGGGCTCGCCCGGGGTACCCTTGATCCGGGGATCGTCGCCACGAAAGCGGTTCTTGCATTGCCGGCAGTCCACCAGCGGGTCGGTGAACCCCGCCACATGGCCCGAGGCTTCCCAGACCCGGGGATGCATCAGGATGGCGGCGTCGAGGCCCTCGATGTCATCGCGGGCGTGCACCATGGCTCGCCACCACCGGTCTTTCACGTTCTTCTTGAGCTCGACGCCCAGCGGGCCGTAGTCCCAGACCGAGCCCAGCCCGCCGTAGATCTCGGAGGACTGGAAGACGAATCCGCGCCGCTTGCAGAGCGACACCAGCTTCTCCATCACGGTGGGATCGGCCATGGGGGTGCGAGGGGCTACGTGGAGAGGGGACCAACGGAGCGCGGAAGTATAGGGAGGGCCCCCGGCCCCAGCAAGCAGGGAGAGCCGACGCCCCCGAAGGCTCTCCGTTGCATTCGGGTCGAAATCGCAACCCATTGTCCCACAAAGCATTGCCCAGCCGGGCCGCGCGTGATATCGTGGAGGGGCTCCTGCCAGCCTCCTGCAAAGTGCGAGGCCCTTCCGGCCACCCGGCGGGAGAACCCTGAGAGTAACGCGGTGGAGGTCAAACGCTTACTCGGCAAGCTCATATCGGCGTAGTTCTTGCCTCAGCGGGAGGGAGACTGGATGACCACTGATAACTCGCGTCAAAGGTGTGAGTTCGCTCACTTGACCTTTGACCGGTATGGCCCTGTATTCATATGGAGGGTCTTGGTCCAGTTCACGGCAAACCGCTGGCGACGGCGGGACGCAAAGCCTAGGGGTCTCTTCGAGACAGCCCGGCTGCCTGGAGCAACGATGCGGCAACCACAGCTCAAAACACTTTCGCGGCGAGACGGGTTCACGCTCACCGAGCTGATGATTGTCGTTGTCATCATCGCCATTCTTACCGCGCTGCTCGCTCCCAGCATCAATCTCGGCCGCATCAAGCTCAACGGTGCCATGCAGGCCGTGGGGACGACCCTGCTGGCCTGTCAGCGGGAGGCGGTGGCCCGGCAATCCGACGTGATCGTGATGCTGGATGCCACCAATCGCGCGCTTCGAATCCTCTACGACGCCAACAACAACGGCTCCCAGGACAGCGGGGAGCGGGTCAAGGTCATCACCCTGGACCGCGCCGTGGTGTTCTCGAGGGCCCTGGCCGCCTCCCGCCCCATGGGCGCGGGCGCCATCAACCTGACCCGGACGGTCGGGGGGTATCCGGCGATCATCTTCTACCGAAACGGCAGCGTCAGCGAGGCCGGCGGCTTCTATCTCACGTCGGTGACCGCCGCCGCGGGCCTGGCCAAGGCGCAGGGAGACACGCGAGCGGTCGAAATGGTGCGGGCCACCGGGCGCGCCGAGTGGTTCCGTTATAACCCGGCCGCCGGCACCTGGAATCGAGGCTTCTGATGCGGCAACCCAATGCCCAGGCTGGTTTCACCCTGATCGAGGTCCTGATCGCCGTGTCGATCCTGGCGATCGTGACCCTCGGCATGGGGGCGACCACCACCGCCTTTGTGCGGACCGTGAATCAGAACAAGATGCGGAACGAGGCCATGGGAATCGTGGATGGCCAGATCAGCCGGATCCGGACCGAGCCGATGTATGACTCGGTCGCGGCCCGCTATGCCGGGACCACGGTGATCTCGAGTCCGCCCTACAGCTTCACGCGCGTGACCAGCATCGTGACCGACGCCACGCTGTCGGGCGTCGCCGATTCGTTGAACGATTACAAGCGGGTGACCGTGACCGTGACCGCGCCGGGGTTGGCGCCGGCGGTGTCACGGACCGTGACCCTCGCAGCCCCGTGACCGGAGCGTTGGCTATGCGGAATCGTCGAGGCATGACGTTGATCGAAATGCTCGTGGCCATGGTGGTCTTCAGTGTCATCATGGCGGCGTCGCTGAGCTTCCTGATCGCCCAGAACCGCGGGTTCGATCGGAACCAGAGCGACATGGGCATGCTCCAGAACCTCCGGTTCGCGCGCGACCTGCTGGAGCAGGAGATCCGGCTGGCCGGGGCCAACGTCCCCTATCAGCAGCCGATCATCATCTACGCCGGGATCAACGCGCTGGCGATCAACGCCGACTACGCCTCGAACACCGACTCGCTGTTCGCGGTGTACTACGACCCGAGTTTGCCCAGCGGTCAGGTCATGGCCTGGACCTTCGCCAACCGGATGACGGTGCCGACCTCCGCCATGCAGTATCCGGACACCGACTATAAGGATGTATCCGGCAATCCGAGTCCTGCGGAGACCATCACCTGGTTCTTCTCGGCCGACACCTCCAGTGCGGATGCTACGGACTTCGCCCTCTACCGGCAGGTGAACAACCGGCCGCCCGAGGTCATGACCCGGAACGTGTTCCAGACCACGGCGAGGAACTTCTTCAAGTACTACAAGCAGACCACGCAGGTGAGTGGTCAGGCCAAGCTGGACAGCGTGCCCACCGCCTGGATGCCGGTCAGGAACGTGGTAGTGATCAACGGAACGGCCGGGGATACCGGCGTCGCCGCGCGGTCGGACAGCCTCCGCGTGGTGGAGATCAACTACACCGTCTCTAACGGTGAGCAGGGCGCCAAGAGGCGGACCCGAGCGATCACCTTCTCGGTGCCGATGCCCAATACCACGACCAAGAAGGTGTCCACCTGCGGTGCGGCCCCAATCGTTCCGAGCGGGTTGAACCTGTTCTGGGTAATCGATTCCGCCGGCGGTGTCCCGGTCGATACCGTCATGTCGATCACGTGGAACCAGTCGACCGACGAGGCGGCCGGTGAGAAGGACGTGCTCAAATACGTGATCTGGCGACGGCTGGTCGGCGCCACCACGTGGGGCGATCCCCTCGGCTCGGTGCCCAGCGGCTTCGCCACGCCCAGCTATACCGACCAGTCGGCCAGTCCGGGGGCCCCGGGCTACCAGTACGCGGTAGCGGCCCAGGATTGCACCCCCAGTCTTTCGACTCAGCTCGCGGGCTCAGCGCCGCTGTCGCCCCCATGACCATGTCTGCCGGAGGTACCCCCATGAGACCCGCTCGCCGTCTGCGCGACGAGCGCGGCATCGCGCTCCTGACCACCCTGCTGGTGGCGCTCGCGGTGAGCGCGATCGCGATCGCCGCTGCGATGATGACCTTGAACGCCAACCTGATCGGGAAGAACAGCGAGCGGTCCGCCACCCTGGACGCCGCCGCCCTGGAAGGCCTCGAGGAGGCACGGAGCCGAATCAACGCGACGCCCACCCTGGTGCCCCTGGGCGGGTTTGCCACCCTGGAGACCAACGCGACCGTGAAGGACGCGTCCAACACGGCCATTCCCAAGGTGGTGCGGACGACCTATGTGGGTCCCACCGGTATCACCACCGGTCAATACGGTGTCTTCGCCAGCATCATCTCCATGGCGCAGGACAGCTTCGGCAACCGGGTGGTGCGGCGCCTCGAAGTGAACCAGGAGAGCTTCGCCAAGTTCGCCTACTTCACCAACCAGGAGCGCGACACCCTGGGCAATACCATCGTGTTCGGTGGTGGTGACGTCCTGACCGGGCCGGTCTTCTCCAACGACACGCTCCGGATCAGTACGGCCCTCAATCCTTCGGTGACCTTCAAGGACGAAGTGAAGACCGCGAGGATCATTACCAATTCGGGGAACGCATCCTTTACCAAGCCGCCCCAGACCGGTGTGCGGCCGATCGCCATGCCCACGGTGGCGGACCTCAACCGACTCGACTCGCTGGCGCAGGTGGGTTCGACCCGCTTTTTGGGCTTCACCACCGGCCAGCCGGCGGAGGCCGTTACCCGGATCGAGTTCCTGACCTTCCCGGTCAACGGCAACCCGACCGGGTTCTTCCGGGTCTACCAGGCCACCAATAGTGCGGCCGGTGCGGCCTGGGCCACCGCCAGTCTCCCGGCGGGTAACCTCCGGACCTCGCCCAACTGCGGCGACTTCCAGCTGGTAGCGGGTAACCCCCGGTTCCGGTCGGCCGCCAACCACACCTCGACCACCCCGGCGCCGCACAACCACAACACGACGAGCACCTCGGCTAACGAGGATTCCTCGCTGACCCGGACCGGTTCCATCGCCGGTGGTCCGGCCAGCCGTTGCTTCCTGGGCGGAACCCCGTGGCTGGTGAGCGCCACCGGCGACAGCACCTTCATCGCCAACGATGCCAACGGCGCCTGGATCCAGGCCCCGGCCTCGATCCGGGCGTTGACCGGCGCCTACGCCGACATCGCAGCGCGGCCCGACAAGGACTACCTCTTCCCGGTGGACCGCAACATCAACTCGAATTTCAAGGGCGTGGTCTTCGTGGCCGGGAAGGTGGTCGTGAGCGGCGTGGTCCACGGCCGGGTCACGGTGGCGGCCGGCAGCCATATCATCATCGGGGACGACATCGTCTACTTCCAGGCACCCGCTACCCGGGACTGCACGACCGGGGACATGCTGGGCCTGTTCTCGGGCGGGAACGTCGTGGTGGCCAACAACACGATCAACGCGCCCCAGACCACCAACAACCAGGACTCCCAGAACGGGCCGCCGGGAACCCAGACCTTCCGGAGCTACGACGAGACCCGGGACGAGACCATCGATGGCGTCATCCTGACGCTCAACTCCTTCGGCGCCGAGGATAACGGCGTCGGGTCCAACAGCGCGGAGTCGTGCAACATCGGCGGCGCCACCGTGTGGGGCCGCGGCTGCCTCGTGATTTACGGCGGCATCATCATGGGCCGGCGTTCCGCGGTGGGTACCACGGGCGGCACCGGGTACCTCAAGCGATACACTTGGGACGCGTGCGGTGCGACGGATCCGCCTCCGTACTTCCCGACCACCGGGCGGTATGCCAAGAACCGGTTCTACGACATGGATCCCACCACGTTCAACGTGGCGGGGTGGTACTCGGCGAACCAGCACTAATCGGCTCGTCCGGATCAAACGTGAAACGGCGGGAGGGCTCAGGCCCTCCCGCCGTCTTTCTATTGGGGCTCCTGCGGATCAGTCGGGGCGCCTGACGCCGCGCCGCCCGATGAGGTCTCGCACGATCAGCTCGCCATGGCCCCGGGCCGTCTCGATGAAGAGACGGTTGGCGTCCTTGCCGCTCGCCATCACGCCGGCGATGTAACAGCCCGGGACCGGCGTGGCCATGGTGCGCTCGTCGTAGGCCGGGATGCCGGTCTCCGCGTCTACCGGGACGCCGAGCGCCTCCAGCAGGGTGGTATCGGCGTGGTAGCCCGTCATGGCCAGTACCGCCTCGGCCGGCAGGACCTCGGGCGGCCCTCCGTCGGCCGCGATCTCGACCGCCTCCGGCGTAATGCGCCGTACCTGAGACCGCCACCGCACGGCGATGCTGCCTTCCTTGAGCCGGTTGGTGATGTCGGGCAGCACCCACGGCTTGACGGTGGCGTCCAGGCGGTCCCCGAAGTGGACCATGGTCACGTGCGCGCCGGCCCGCCAGCTCTCGAGGGCGGCGTCCACCGCGCTATTCCCTCCCCCGATCACCACCACCCGCTGATGCCAGAACCGGTGCCCTTCCACGAAGTAGTGGGAGACGTGCGGCAGGTCCTCCCCGGCGATCCCCAGCCGGTTGGGGTTGTCGTAGTATCCGGTTGCGAAGACCACGGCGTCGGCCAGATAGCTGGTGGTGTCGTGGCGGCGTTGGACGTCGAGCCGGAAGCGGCCGTCCGGCTGACGCTTCACCGCCCGGACGTCCTCCCCCGGACGCGCATCCAGGTGATAGTGCTCGGCCACCCGCCGGTAGTAGAGGAGCCCATCGCGGCGGGTGGGCTTCTCGTGGCTGGAGATGAAGGGCACGTCGCCGATCTCGATCTTCTCGGGGGTCGAGAAGAAGGTCATGTTGAGCGGGTATCGCTCGAGGGTGGAGACCACGGTGCGGCGGTCGAGCAGGATGCAGGAGACGCCCGCCCGGCGAGCTGCCACGCCGACCGCCAGGCCGCAGGGGCCGGCGCCGATGACGACCAGCGTTGTCGATTCAGATGCGTTCATGTGCGTCTAGTCGGACAAGATGGACAGGATGGACAGGACGGTAAGGGCGGACGAGGCGATCAACGCAGGAAGACACTCGCTTTGGTTCCAACCTGTCCGTCCTGACCCCCCTGTCCGCCCTGTCCCTCACACTTCAATGATCTGATCCCGCCTGGTACCCACGCTCACATAGCGGATCGGGGCGCCGGGCCAGGTCCTGCAGGCGGTCCAGGTAGGCCCGCGCTTCCGGCGGCAGGTCGGCCAGGCGTCGAGCGCCGGCCAGGTGGCTTCCGCCAGCCCGGGAGCACCTCGTAGCGAGGGGTCACTCGCTCCAGCATCCGGACCTCCGAGGGCATCTCTTCGCAGACGCCGCCATCCATCTCGTAGGCGGTGCCCACCGGGATCTCGGCGAACGTGTCCAGCACGTCGAGCTTGGTGACGGCCAGCCCGGTGAGCCCGTTCACCCGCACAGAGTAGCGCACCACCGTGGCGTCGAACCATCCGCAGCGCCGCGGCCGCCCCGTGGTGGCACCGAATTCCCCGCCCAGGCGACGGAGCTCCTCCCCGACCGCGGCTGCCGCCTCGGTAGGGAGGGGCCCGTTGCCCACCCGCGTGGTGTAGGCCTTCACGACGCCCAGGACGCCGTCGACCGCCGTGGGCCCGATGCCCGCCCCGACGGCGGCGCCGCCGGCGGTCGTATTGGACGAGGTCACGAACGGATAGGTCCCGTGATCGACGTCGAGCAGCGCGCCCTGGGCCCCTTCCAAGCAGGACCCGGCGTCCGTCCCGCAGCGCCCGATGCACCAGGAGACCGGTGTCGCAGGCGAGGGGCACCAGGCGAGGGGCCAGCCGCTCCATCAGTTCGACGTGTTGGGGAAGCGAGGCGCGCTCCGAGACGCCCATCATGGCCAGCAGCTGGTTGGCGCGCTCCACCCGCTCGGCCAGGAGTTCCCGGGTCCGCTTCGAGATGCCGGAGATCGCCGACCCGTATGCCGCGGCGGCCGTACTTGTCCTCGTAGGTCGGGCCGATCCCCCGGCCGGTGGTCCCGATGTTCTGGCTCTTCTCGCTGGCCTGGTCGAGCAGCTTGTGATAGGGCATCACCAGGTGGGCGCGATCGGAGACGAAGAGGCGGCCCGACGTCGAGATCCCGCGTGCCATCGAGCCGTCGAGCTCGGTGAAGAACGTCTCGGGGTCGAGGACCACGCCGTTGCCCACCAGGCAGGTGCACCCGCTGGTGCAGGATGCCCGAGGGGATCTGGTGGAGGACGAACTGCTCGTCCCCGATCACCACGGTGTGGCCCGCGTTGGCGCCGCCCTGGTAGCGAACCACCAGGTCGGCCCGCTCGGCCAGCACATCGACGAGCTTGCCCTTGCCTTCGTCGCCCCACTGGGCGCCGACGACCACCACGCAATGGGTCTTGGGATCGAACATGGTGGCTCCAGGCCTCCCGGACCGACAATAAAAAAGCCCCACTCGGGGCTGGTGCATCCTCTGGGCAATTCTAGCCGGTGCCGGAAGAAAGGTCAAATTCCGGGTGGTGTGGCGCCCGGGCAGCGCCCGGTCGCCACCACTCATCGCTTCCGCTTCGAGGTCGGCTCGGGCTCTCCGGCGGCGGCTCGGGCGGTCTCCGGGGTGATGATCTCCTCCTGGACCAGCACCTCGATGTGCTCTGGGCGAAGGTCTGCATCCCGTGCTGATCGCGGTCCTTGGCCATCTTCTCGGGCAGCTCCTCGAGGCGCTCGGGGTCCTGGATGCAGGCGCGGGTGGCGGCCGTGCCCACCATGATCTCCACCGCCGCCACCCGACCCTTCTCGTCCTGTCGGGGCAGGAGCCGCTGCGCGATCACCGCGCGCAGGGCCTCCGACAGGCGCAACCGGCCGATGTCCCGCTCCTCGGCCGGGAACATCGACAGGAGCCGGTGAATCGTGCTCATCACGTCCGGAGTCGGCATGGTGGAGAGCACCAGGTTCCCCATCTCGGCGGCCTTGATCGCGGTATCCAGGGTCTCGGTGTCCCGCATCTCGCTGATCACCACCACGTCGGGATCCTGGCGCAGCGCCGCCTGCAGCCCGACCGCGAAGCTCTCGGTGTCCACCCCGACCTCGCGCTGCGTCACCGAGCAGTTGATGTCCCGGTGGAGAAATTCGATCGGGTTCTCGATGGTGACGATGTGGCGATGGGTGCTCTGGTTCACGTGGTTCAGCATGGCGGCGACCGTGGAGGTCTTGCCGCTCCCGCGTCACCCCGGTGACCAGAATCAGCCCCTGCTCCGACTCGGCGATCTTCTTGAGCCCCTCGGGGAGATTCAGGCCGTCGATGGTCGGCACCGTGAACGGGATCACCCGCATCACGATCATGAAGGAGGAGCGCTGCCGCAGCACATTCACCCGGAAGCGACCCACACCGGGCATGCCCCAGGAACAATCGAAGTCCTTGAGCTTGTCGATCCGGCCCCGGTCCTCGTCGCTGCTGATGAGCTTGAGGGCGATGGCCCGGGTCTGGTCCGGAGTCAGTCGCTGCTTGGTGAGCGGGACCAGTTTGCCGTTGATCCGCGCGCGAAACACATCGCCGGCCTTGATGTGCAGGTCGGAGGCACCGCGCTCGACGGCGGCCTTGATGATCTTTTCCATGGCTCCCTGTCCGTTCACACTCGGCTCACCGTAAAGGGTGGGTCGACGGCCGCGACGGCGGCCCCTCCGCCCGGTTCCCGCTCACCGCTTGCCGGCGACCGGCAGGGAGGCAGGGGCGGGCGCCAGAAACCCCATCCGCTCCCGTACCTCCCGCATGGTCTCGACGGCGATCCGCCGGGCCTTCACGGCTCCCTCCGCCAGGATCTCCTCCGCCTGCCCCGGCCGCGCCAGCAGCTCGGCCGCCCGCTCCCGAATGGGGGCAAGCGCCGCGATGATCCGGTCCGCCAGCACCCGCTTGCAGTCGAGACAGCCCCACTTGGCCCCGCGGCAGTTCTCCGCCACCGTCGCCACCGTGTCCGGGGGCGAGAAATACTTGTGCAGCGAGTAGATGTTGCAGATCTCGGGGTTGCCGGGGTCCTTCCTGGTGACCCGGGCGGGGTCGGTCATGGCAGGGCGCAGCTTGGCCCAGATCTCCTCCGGCGTGTCGAGCAAGCCGATGGTGTTGCCCAGGCTCTTGGACATCTTGGCCTGGCCGTCCAGGCCGAGGATCCGCTTGGCCTGGGTCAGGAGAGGGCGCGGCTCGGCGAAGTAGTCCTCTCCGCGGCCGAACTCCGCGTTCCACTTGCGACAGATCTCCCGGGTCAGCTCGAGATGCTGCACCTGATCTTCTCCGACCGGCACCAGGTCGGCACGGTAGAGCAGAATGTCGGCGGCCATCAGCACGGGATAATTGAGGATACCGGCCGGCACACTCTCGACCCGCTGCGACTTATCTTTGAACTGCGTCATCCGCTCGAGCTCGCCCAGCGGCGTCACCGTGGTGAGCAACCACTGCAGCTCGGTGTGCTCGGGGACATGCGATTGCACGAACAGCGATGGCGCGCTCGGGATCGATCCCGGCAGCGAGCAGGCCGACCGCCATGTCGCGGGTCCGTTCCGCCAGCGTGCCGGCGTCGTACTTGGCGGTGATCGCGTGCAGGTCGACGATGCAGTACAGGCAATCGTAGGATTGCTGCAGGGTCACCCAGTTCTGCACCGCCCCGAACCAGTTGCCGATATGCAACTCGCCGGAGGGCTGGATTCCGGAAAAAATTCTTGGCATCAGCCCAAGCTAACGCCTTCCACGACTGTCTCGCAAGATGCCGTCAACCAACGACTTAGTGACCCTCGCGCGGGCGGCGGCCGAGCGGGCCGGTGCCTACCTGCGCAACGCTCGCCCAATCGGCCCGGCCGGCTGGACGGCTAAGGGAACGGCGGACTGGGTCACCGAGGTGGACCAGACCGCCGAAGCCATGATCGGAGAGGTCCTGCTGGGTGGAGCTCCCGGCTCCAGCATCGTGGGCGAGGAGCTCTCGCCAGCCCTGGTCCAGGATGAGCTGGTCTGGATCGTCGACCCGCTGGATGGGACCACCAATTTCCTCCATGGATTCCCCGCCTGGGCGGTATCGATCGCCGCGGCCGTACACGGCGTCCTGGAGGCGGCGGTCATCTACCACGTACCGGCCAATCGCCTGGTGCATGCGTCCCGAGGCGGGGGTGCCTGGGAGGGCGACCGACCGCTTCGGGTTTCCACCATACGCGAGCCGGCCCACGCCCTGATTGGCACCGGCTTTCCGTTCAAGGACCACACGCAGCTGGACTCCTATCTCCGGCAATTCGCGCGGGTCGCGGCCTCCACCAGCGGGATCCGCCGCCCCGGCTCCGCCGCGATCGACCTGATGGAGGTCGCGGCCGGGAGTTTCGACGGATTCTGGGAGCAGCATCTCTCCGCCTGGGACGTGGCGGCCGGGACCCTGCTGATTCGGGAAGCGGGTGGAAGAGTGACGGACCTGTCGGGACGGGACCTGCAAGTGGGGCACGGGTCGGTGGTGGCGGGAAATCCGGTGATTCACGAATGGCTGCTGGGAGTACTGAGTACTGAGTCCTGAGTCCTGAGTGGGAGAACGGGAGAACGGGAGAACGGGAGAACGGGAGAACGGGAGAACGGGAGAACGGGAGAACCAGGAACTGCAGAACAGGACACCGAGCGTCAAACCCTTCCATCACTCAGTACTCAGTACTCAGTACCCAGTACTGTTCACACCGTCAACACTCTCGCCCCGTTCTTGGTCACCGCGACGGTATGCTCGAAGTGCGCGGCCAAACTCCCATCGGCGGTCACCACGGTCCACTTGTCGCCCAGCGTCTTGGTCGCATAGTGGCCCATGGTGATCATGGGCTCGATGGCAATCGTCATCCCCTCCTGGAGCCGCGGGCCGCGCTTGGGCTGCCCGTGATTGGGGACCTGGGGTTCCTCGTGGAACTGGGTCCCGATCCCGTGGCCCACCAGCTCCCGCACCACGCCGAATCCGGCCGCCTCCGCCACCTTCTGCACGGCGTGCCCGATGTCTCCCACGTGGTTGCCCACCTTCGCCTGGGCGATCCCGGCCGCCAGGGCCTCCTGCGTCACCGCGAGGAGCCGCTCCGTTTCCGGAGCGACCTCACCGACCGGAATCGTGGTCGCGGAATCGGCGTGGAGGCCGTCCAGGCAGACCCCGACATCGACGCTCACGATGTTCCCCTCTCGAAGCACCCGCTTGGGGCTGGGGATGCCGTGCACGATTTCGTCGTTGATGGATGTGCAGAGGGTCTTGGGGAAGCCGTAGAGGCCCTTGAACGAGGGCACGGCGCCGGGATGGCTCCGGATGAATTCTTCTGCCAGCCGGTCCAACTCGGCGGTGCTGACCCCGGGCTTCACTGACCGCCGGATCAGGGCCAGCGTCTCGGCGACGATGTGCCCGGCCCGGGCCATCGTCTCGATCTCGCGGTTGGATTTGAGGGTGATCATCGTGGGGACTCGCAATCGCGCCGGGAGGACTACCTCCCCAGAAGCTGGCGCACCCGTTCCGCAACCTCCTGCACCGTCCCCACCGAGGGGATGCGATCCACGCCGCCCCGAGCTTGGTACCAATCGAGGACCGGCGCGGTCTGCCGCCGGTAGGCCTCGAGTCGGGTGGCCACCGCGGCGGGGTCATCGTCGGCGCGCTGCTCCGCGCCGCGCCGCCTGGCCAGTCGGGCCAGGAGCTCCGCGTCGGTCACGTCGAAGAACAGGACCCGATCGATCTTTCGCTTGCGCTCGGCCAACAGTTTCTCCACGCCTTCCGCCTGGGGCAGGGTCCGCACGACGCCGTCGAAAATGACCCCCTGCGCCGCGGCCGGCTTCCCGAGCTCGTCCCGCACCACCCCCAGAATGATATCGTCGTTTACCAGGTGGCCGGCCTCCATCACCGCCTTGGCCTTGAGACCCAGCGGGGTCCCGCGCTGCACCGCATCGCGCAGGAGGTCGCCGGTCGCGAACTTGGGAAGGCCGAGCCGCTCGGCGAGAATGGCGCCCTGGGTGCCCTTCCCCGCCCCGGGAGGGCCGAGTAGAAGAATATCCATATCGGGGGACTCGGTGAGTAGTACTGAGTACTGAGTACTGGGTACTGAGTACTGAGTACGGTCCTGCGCTACATGTACCTCTGTTGCCGGCCCCGGAACTTTACCCGCCCACCCATCATCAGGCTGTCGTACTTCCGAAGGGTGCGGTGCTGCTCGATCTGGGCCATGGTGTCGAGCATGACACCCACGACGATCAGCACAGAGGTGCCGCCGAACTGCTGCTGGAAGTTGAGCTGCTTGGTGAGGATGACCGGGACCAGGGCGATGAGCGCCAGAAACAGCGCGCCCGGCAAGGTGATTCGCGCCAGCACGGCGTCGATGTAGTCGGCGGTACTGGCCCCCGGCTTCACGCCCGGAATGAATCCGCCCTGCTTCTTCAAGTTCTCCGCCAGGTCGACGGAGTTGAAGATGATGGAGGTGTAGAAGTAGCTGAAGACCAGGATCATCACCGCGAAGGCGACGTCATAGGGCCATTCACCCGGGGCGAAGAAGTCGGCGACGGCCCGGAGGGTCTCATTCCGCGTGAAGGTCGCCAGGGTGCCCGGCACAATGATGATGGTCTGGGCGAAGATGATGGGCATCACGCCGGCGGTGATCAGCCGGATCGGGATGAAGGTCTTCTGCCCCTGGGTCATGCGCCCGCGTCCGATCACCTTGCGGGGGATCTGCACCGGGATCCGGCGGGCGGCGATGGTCATGGCCGCGACCGCCGCCACCACGGCCAGCAGAACAGCGAGGAAGAACACGACGCCGCCGATGGAGAGGGCGTCGCTCTTGACGAACTGGATCATGTTGATGGCGCCGGGCCACAGCCGATCCAGGATCGAGAAGGTGATCAGAAGACTGGCCCCGTTCCCGATGCCCCGCTCGGTGATCTGCTCACCCAGCCACATGACGAAGAGGGCGCCCGTGGTCAGGGTCACCACCATGACGAAGCGGGTGGAAAATCCCGCCCCGGGCACCGCTCCCGGAATCGATTCCGTGAAGAGGGTATAGGTCCAGGCCTGCGAGAAGGCGATCGCCACCGTGAGGTAGCGGGTCCACTGGGTAAGCTGCTTCTTGCCCTGCTCGTCCTTCTGCATCTTGCCGATGGAGGGGAAGATGCCGCCAATCAGCTGGAAGATGATCGAGGCCGAGATGTACGGCATGATCCCCAGCGCGAACACGGTCGCCCGGGAGAGCCCACCGCCCAGCGTGTCGTAGAGTCCGAAGAAGCCGGAGGCGGCGGAGTTCCGGATGAAGTCCGCCAGGGCCTGGACGTTGACGCCCGGGGCGGCGATGTGGGCGCCGATCCGGTACATCACCAGCGCCGACAACGTGAAGAGCAGTTTCCGCCGGAGCTCGGGGTCGATACTGAGCGCCGCCGGACGGGGACCGGTCATGACTGGACGCTGCCCCCGGCCGCTTCGATCTTGGCGCGCGCCGACGCCGAAAGCGTGACGCCCCGCACCACGTAGGGGCGGTCCGCGGCGCCGGTACCCAGCAGCTTGATGGGGCGGTCACGATGGGTGATGAGGCCGGCGGTGAACAGGGTCTCCGGATTCACTTCCGCGGCCGTGACCCGGGTGAGCTGCTTGAGGTTGACCGGCTGGGCCGGAACCTTGAACGGGTTGGTAAAGCCCCGCTTGGGCAGCCGCCGGTACATCGGCATCTGGCCGCCCTCGAAGCCCGGATTGGTCCGTCCGCCGGTGCGGGCCTTGTGACCCTTGTGTCCCTTGCCCGAGGTCTTGCCGAGGCCGGAACCGGGCCCCCGGCCGACGCGCTTACGCGAGCGATCCGATCCGCGAGCGGGCGTCAGGTTTCCCAGCGTGATCCGTGTGGGGGTCTCGGCCATTACTTCTTCTCCTTCTTCTCCGTCGCCGGCTTCACCTCGACCAGGTGACGGACCTTGTAGAGCATGCCGCGCACCGAGGCGTTGTTGACCAGCTCGACTTCCGCCTGGTGATGCCTGAGGCCCAATGCCCGCAGGGTCTTCCGCATGGTATCCGCCCGCCCGATGCCGGAGCGGATCTGCTTCACGCGCACGCGCTTAGCGGCCGACTCGGCGGGAATCGTCGCGGCATAGTAGACGGGGCCCTGGCGCCCGACGACCGGATTACGCGACATGGCTCAACCCTCCTGCGGCGCCCGGTAGGCGATCTGATCCACCTCAATCCCCCGTTCCCGGGCCACGTCCCGCGCGGTCACCAGCCGGGTCAGGCCGTCCATGGTCGCGCGTACCATGTTGTGCGGATTGTTGGAGCCCAGGCTCTTAGTCAGGATGTCGGTGATGCCGGCGCATTCGAGCACCGCCCGGACGGGCCCGCCGGCGATCACGCCGGTACCGCTGGCGGCCGGCTTGAGCAGCACCCGGCCCGCGCCATGCGCGCCCAGCACCTCGTGCGGAATGGTGTTGCCCACGCGGGGGAGCTGGACCATACGGCGCTTGGCGGCATCGACCGCCTTGCGCACGGCTTCCGAGACTTCGTTGGCCTTGCCGGTGGCGATCCCCACCTTGCCCTTGCCGTCTCCCACCGCCACCAGGGCGTTGAAGGAGAAGCGGCGGCCACCCTTCACGACCTTGGCGACCCGGTTGATGGCCACGACGTTCTCCACCATGTCGCTGTGCTCGCGCTCACGATCGCGACGGCCGCGGTCTCCCCGCCCGCCCCGCCCGCCCCGGTCACCCCGGCCACGACCCCGGCTCGGCTGGGGCTCGGTGGTCGTGGGCGCCGGCGCGGCTGCGGGGGCGGGGGCGGGGGCTTCCTGTTCCTGGTCCGCCATTTAGAACTCCAATCCGCCTTCGCGCGCGCCATCGGCGACGGCCCGCACGCGGCCATGGTAACGGTATCCCGCCCGATCGAAGACCACCCGGCTGATCCCGGCCGCCTTGGCGCGCTCGGCGAGCAGCTTCCCGACCGCCTTCCCCTTGGCGACCTTGCCCTTCCCCTCGGAAGTGACACCCTCGCTCAGGTCACTCACGCCGAGCAGGGTGACGCGGCGGTCGTCATCGGCCAGCTGGGCATAGATGTGCTTCAGGGACCGAAACACTACGAGTCGCGGCCGCTCCGCGGTGCCGGCGACCTTCTTGCGCACCCGCAGGTGGCGTCGGGCGCGGTGCTCGGGCCGGGTGCTGGGAGAAAGAATGGCGCGCATGCTTACTTGGCTCCTGTCTTGCCGGCCTTGCGCCGCACCTGCTCACCGACGTAGCGGACCCCTTTGCCCTTGTAGGGCTCGGGAGGCCGGAGGAAACGCAGCTCCGCGGCCACCTGGCCCACCAGCTCCTTGTCGGCCCCTTCGACCTTGACCAGCGTGTTGTTCTCCACCGAGAGCTTGATGCCCTTGGGTGCGTGGTAGGCCACGGGATGCGAGAGGCCCAGCGCCAGGTTGAGGCCGTAGGGCTTCACCTCCGCCTTGTAGCCCACGCCCTGGATCTCGAGCCGCTTGGAGTAACCCTTGGTGACCCCGTCGATCATGTTCTGCACCAGGGTCCGGGTGAGCCCATGCAGCGCCTTGTGTCGCTGGTCGTCGCTGGGCCGGGCGACCGTGATGTGGTCGTCGGCCATGCTCAGGGCCATGTCCGGATGAAAGGTGCGCTGGAGCTCGCCCTTGGGGCCCTTGATGGCCAGACTCCGCCCCTTGAGCTCCACGGTGATGCCCTTGGGCACCTGCACCGGCTTCCTGCCGATTCGTGACATAGCCGCCTCTTACCAGACCACGGCGAGCAGCTCGCCGCCCAGATTGGCCGTGCGCGCTTCGCGGTCCGTCATCAGGCCTCGCGGGGTGGACACGATGGCCATCCCCAGGCCGTTCTTGACCCGCGGGATCTCGCGGCTCTTGACGTAGCGCCGCAGCCCGGGGGCGCTCACCCGGCGCATCTCGCGGATCACCGGCGTCTCCTCGTGATACTTGAGGTAGAGCCGGAGCACGCCGTGCGTCCCGTCGTCCAGCACCTTGTAGTCCGCGATGTAATGGTTGTCGCGGAGCAGGCGGGCGATTTCGCTCTTGAGCCTCGAGACCGGCATGTCCACGCGCCGGTGGCCGGCGGCGCAGGCATTCCGTATCCGGGTCAGCATATCCGCAATCGGATCAGTCATGCTCATGCAGGTCGTCTCTCCTACCAGCTGGCCTTGCGCACGCCGGGGATGTCCCCGCGCAGCGCCAAGTCACGGAAGCAGATGCGGCAGAGCCCGAACTTGCGCAGTACCGCGCGGGACCGCCCGCAGCGCTGGCAGCGCCGGACCGTCCTCACCTTGAACTTGGGCACCCGCTTCGCCCGCTCAATCCAACAGGTCTTCGCCATGCGTTCTCCTGGTGCGCGCCGCGGTGGTCAGGCGACCCGCGGCGGGATGTCTCCCCGGAACGGCCATCCGAACTCCCGCAGGAGGGCGAGACCCCGGTCGTCGCGCCCTGCGGTGGTCACGATCGTGATATCCATCCCGTGGATCTGCTCGACCTTGTCGAAGTCGATCTCGGGAAAGATCATCTGCTCCTTGATCCCCACGGAGTAGTTGCCCCGTCCGTCGAAGCTCTTGTCGGGCAGCCCGCGGAAGTCGCGGATCCGCGGCACCGCGATACTGATGAACCGGTCGAGGAACTCGTACATCCGCGCCCCCCGGAGCGTGACGCTGGCCCCGATCGGGACCCCGGCCCGGAGCCCGAAGTTGGCGATCGACTTCTTGGACCGCCGCACCACCGGCCGCTGCCCGCTGATGATCGCCAGCTCCTCGACCACGCCGTCCAGCAGCTTGGGATTCTTGTTGGCTTCGCCCAGGCCGACGTTGAGCACGATCTTGGTGAGCCGAGGAACCTCGTTCGGGTTACGCGAGCCCGAACTCCTTGGCCAGCGCCGGACGCACCACGGTCTCGTAGTGGGCCAGGAGACGCGGCTTGCCCTCGATCCGCTTCGGCGCGGGATCGGTGGCCAGACCGCCCTTCTCCTTGCCCTCCTTTTCCCGGGGCTTGCTCCGGGCGGCCGGCGCCGCGGCGGGCTTGGCGGGCTTCTCCTGCTTCTCCTGCTTTTCCTGCGTATCAGCCATGGCTCAGCGCGTCCTTACAATCGATTGCCCCGATCGGACCGCGATCCGCTCGGTGGTGCCATCCTTGTCCTTCTGGCGACGGATGCGGGTCGGCTCCCCGGTCTTGGGATCGATCAGCATCACCTTCGAGTGGTGCATCGGGTTGGGCCGCTCGATGATGCCGCCCTCGGTGGTCGCGGTGGCCCGGCGGTGCCGCTTCACGATGTTCATCCCCTCGATCACCACCCGGCCGGTCTTGGGATAGACCCGGAGCACCCGACCCCGCTTCCCGCGGTCGTCACCGGAGATGACCTGCACGGTATCTCCCTTGGTGATGTGCATCCGGTACCGGACCACGGGGGTCCGGCGCACCCGGCGCGCCTTGCGGTAGACCAGCGGCTTCATCTCAGAGGACCTCCGGCGCGAGCGAGACGATCTTCATGTACCGCTTCTCGCGCAGCTCACGGGCGACCGGGCCGAAGATACGGGTGGCCCGCGGCTCCCCGGTGTCGTTGATCAGCACCGCCGCGTTCTCGTCGAACCGGATGTAGGAGCCGTCCTTGCGGCGGGTCTCCTTGACGGTCCGCACGATCACCGCTTTGGCGACCTCGCCCTTCTTCACCTGGCCGGTCGGAATGGCGTCCTTGATGGTCACCACGACGGTATCGCCCAGGCCGGCATAGCGCCGCTTGCTGCCGCCCAGCACGCGGATCACGAGCGCCTTCCGGGCGCCCGAGTTGTCGGCAATCTTGACGATGCTCTCTTGCTGGACCATCGAAGCCTCATTCCTGACGAAATATCAGCGTGCGCGCTCGACGATGCTCACCACCCGCCACCGGACCGTCTTCGCCACCGGGCGGGTCTCCATCACCCGGACCGTGTCTCCGATCTTGGCCCCGTGGTCGTCCCGCGCCTTCACCTTGGTGGAGCGGACCACCTGCTTGCCGTACTCCGGGTGGGCGAATCGCCGGGTCAGGATCACGGTCACCGTCTTGGACATCTTGTCGCTGGTCACCACCCCGGTCCGGAGCTTCCGGTGCCGGCGAGGGGCCGCGGCGATCTTGGTCGTCATGGCGTAGCCTTCTCCCGGGCCCGCAGCAGCGTCAGGATGCGGGCGATGTCCCGCCGGATAGTCCGGAACTGCAGCGGGTTGGCGATCGACTCCGTGGCGCCGCGGAACCCGAGCCGGAAGCGCTCTTCCCGGAGCTCCGCCAGCTTGCTCCGCAGCTCGTCCACGCTCATCTCATTGAGCTGGGTCATCTTCATTGGCTCAGGTCTCCACCCGCTTCACGAACTTGGTGCGCACCGGCAGCTTCGCCGCCGCCAACCCCAGGGACTTGCGGGCCAGCTCGTCGGTCACGCCCTCCAGCTCGAAGAGGATCCGCCCCGGCTTGACCACCGCCACCCACCCCTCGGGATTGCCCTTCCCCTTCCCCATGCGGGTCTCGGCCGGCTTCTTGGTGATCGGCTTGTCCGGGAAGATCCGGATCCACACCTTGCCGCCCCGCTTCATCTCCCGGGTCATCGCCACGCGGGAGGCCTCGATCTGCCGGCTGGAAATCCAGCCCGGCTCCAGGCTCATCAGGCCGAACTCCCCGAAGGCCACCGTGTTTCCCCGGGTCGCGATCCCGCCGGTGCGGCCCTTGAACCGCTTGCGGAACTTGACCCGCTTCGGCGCCAGCATGCCTCAGGCTCCCGTGCTGTAGGTGCGGCCCGAGACGTCGGCCACCACCTCACCCTTGAAGATCCAGACCTTGATGCCGATGGTCCCGAAGGTGGTCTTGGCGGTGCTGGTCGCGTAGTCGATATCGGCCCGCAGCGTGTGGAGAGGCACCCGGCCCTCGTGATACCCCTCGGTCCGCGCGATTTCGGCGCCGCCCAACCGGCCCGCCGCCCGCACCTTGATCCCCTGCGCCCCCAATCGCATGGCGGACTGCACCGCCCGCTTCATGGCCCGGCGGAACGAAATCCGCTGGGCCAGCTGATGGGCGATGTTGTCTCCCACCAATTGCGCCGAGAGCTCGGGCCGCTTGATCTCCTCGACGTTGATCGCGGTCTCCTTCCCGGTGAGCTGAGTCAGCTCGTCGCGCAGCTTGTCGACTTCGGCCCCGCGCTTCCCGATCACGACGCCGGGCCGGCCGGTATGCACCGTGACCGTCGCCTTGCCTGGCTTCCGCTCGATATGTATTTCCGCGATCGCGGCGTGCCCCAGCCGGGCCTTGAGGTACTTCCGGATCAGCTCGTCCTCCTTGAGCAGAGCCGGCATGTCCTTGTCGGCGTACCAGCGCGACTTCCACGGCTTGACCACACCCAGCCGAAAGCCAATCGGGTTCGTCTTCTGGCCCATTACCGGCCCTCCTTGGTGGCCACGTAGATCTCGACGTGGCTGGTCCGCTTGCGGATCGGGGTCGCCCGACCCTGCGCGGCCTGAGTGAAGCGCTTGAGCGGCTGGCCCATGTTGATCTGGCACTTGATCACGTAGAGCTCGTCCACGTCCAGCGTGGTCCGATCGCGCAGCGCCAGCTGCTCGGCGTTGGACACCGCGGAGCGCAGCGTCTTCTCGATCTGCCGGGCGGCCAGCTTCTTGTTGAACTTGAGAATGGCGTAGGCGTCATTCACGTTCTTGCCGCGAATGAGGTCCACGACCAGTCGCATCTTCCGGGGCGACTGGCGCACCAGCCGCTGAATCGCGCGGGCTTCCATCAGTAGCTCATTCCTTCACGCTCGAGAGATCCCTCGCTGCGCTCGGGATGACCGGCTCCGCCGGTCACTCCGGCTTCGCCTTCTTGTCCGCCACCAGCCGCCCACTGTGGCCGCGGAACAGACGGGTCGGCGCGAACTCGCCCAGCTTGTGGCCCACCATGTTCTCGGTCACGTAGACCGGCACGAACTTGTTCCCGTTGTGCACGGCGAACGTATGGCCCACGAACTCGGGCAGAATGGTGCTGGCCCGGCTCCAGGTCTTGAGCACGCGCTTCTCGTTCTTGCTGTTCAGGATCTGCACCTTGAGCAGCAGCGATTCCTGAACGAAGGGACCCTTCTTGACGCTTCTCGCCATGGTGTCCGATCTCTGAAAGAGGCATCGGGCATCGGGCATCAGGCATGGGGGTGAACCACCCGATGCCTCATGCCTGTTGCCGGGTGCCCGTTACGTCGTCGCCTTGCCCCGCTTACGCCCGCGCACGATGTACTTGCTTGAAGCCTTCTTCCGGTGACGCGTCTTGCGGCCTTCGGGCTTGCCCCAGGGGCTGACCGGTGGCCGGCCGCCGGAGCTCTTGCCCTCACCGCCGCCCAGCGGATGGTCCACGGGGTTCTTCGCCACGCCGCGCACCTTCGGCCGGCGACCCAACCACCGGCTCTTGCCCGCCTTGCCGATCGAGAGCAGCTCGTGCTCCTCGTTCCCCACCTCGCCGATGGTGGCCAGGCACCGCGCGTTCACCATCCGGGTCTCGGTGGACTTGAGCCGGAGCGTCACGTATTCGCCTTCGCGGGCCAGCACCTGCGCCGAGGTCCCCGCCGACCGGGCCATCTGGCCGCCCTTGCCGATCTTGAGCTCGATGCAGTGGACCGCGGTGCCCAGCGGGATCTCTCCCAGCGGGAGCGCGTTGCCGTTCCGGGCGTCGGAGCCGGGGCCCGAGACGATCACGTCTCCCACCCGGAGCCCCTTGGGCTGCAGGATGT
This sequence comes from uncultured Gemmatimonadales bacterium, assembly GCA_963704015.1. GTDB lineage: Bacteria > Gemmatimonadota > Gemmatimonadetes > Gemmatimonadales > GWC2-71-9 > DATIWD01. The sequence goes on along the minus strand of CAVPGI010000008.1, from coordinate 280,621 downwards.
AGCGCTTCTCGCCGTCGGCGTAGACCAGCAGCGCGATCCGGGCGCTCCGATTGGGATCGTACTCGATCTCCGTGACTTTGGCCGGAATGCCGTACTTCTCACGCCGGAAGTCGATGCGCCGGTACTGCCGCTTATGCCCGCCGCCCTTGTACCGCATGGTCACGTGGCCGAGGTTGTTGCGGCCCCCCGGCTTGTTGAGCGGCTCGAGCAGGCTCTTCTCGGGCTCCGTCCGGGTGATCTCGTCGAACCCGGAGACCGAGCGGAAGCGGGTGCCGGGAGTCACCGGCCGGAACTGGCGGATGCTCATCTTAGCCCTCGAACACGGCGATCGAGTCGCCTTCCTTCAGGGTGACGATGGCCTTCTTCCAGGCCGGCTTGGTCCCGCGGATCCGTCCGCGGGTCACCTCGTTCCGCCGCATCTGCATGGTCCTGACCCCGGTCACGGTCACCGAGAACAGCTCCCGGAGCGCCTGGCGAATCTGGTGCTTGTTGGCCCCGGGGTGGACCACGAAGGCGTACTCCTTCCGGGCCTGATAGGCGGCGGAGGTCTTCTCGGTGACCAGCGGCCGGACGATGATCTCGTGCAGCGTGGGCATCTACTTGCCGCCTTTCTTCTTCTTCTGCCGCCGGCTTCTTGGCCTTGGCGGGCGCCTTGGCGGCGGGCCGCTTCTTGGCTCCGCCTTCGCCTTGGCCGGCGCCTTGGCGGCGGGCCGCTTGGGCGCGGGGCCTTCTTGGGCGGTGCGGGCGGCCGGGCCGGCCCCTCGGGATAGACCGGAGGCGCGGGTGGCTCGCCGCTGAAGGCGCCTTCCTCGACCACCACCAGATCCGACCAGAGCACGTCGTAGGCGGACGCGTCGACGTAGGTCATGACCTTGACCGTGCCCACGTTGCGCCCGCTCAGGTAGACGGCCGGCTTGATCCCGTGCGTCAGCACCAGCGTCTTCCGCCCGTCCCCTCCCAGCTTCCCGAGCAGCTCGACCAGGCGCGCCGTCTTGGGCTCCGTGAACTCGAGCGGCTCCACCACCACCAGCCCGCCGTCCGAGGCCCGCGCGTTGAGCGCCGACTGCCGGGCCAGCTGCTTCACCTTGCGCGGGATCTCGGTGCGATAGTCTCTGGGCGAGGGTCCGAAGACCTTACCGCCGCCCGGCCAGTTCGGCGCCCGGGTCGAGCCCTGCCGCGCCCGGCCGGTGCCCTTCTGGCGCCAGGGCTTCTGGTTGCCGCCGGAGACGAAGCTGCGCGTCTTGGTGGCGTGCGTCCCCTGGCGTTGGTTGCCCAGATACGACTTCACCGCCTGGTGCAGCACATCGCGGTTGATGGTACCGTCGAAGTAGTCACCCGGCAGGGAGAAGGCGCCCTTCTTCTTGGCGCCGGCCGCCGAGTAGTGCGGTGCCTCAATCATGGCGACTCTTGCCCTTCTGCTTGGTGACCAGGAGCAGACCATCCTTGGCCCCGGGCACCGCGCCCTTCACGAACAGCAGGTTCCGCTCGGCGTCCACCCGGACCACCTTGAGGCCCAACTCGGTGTGTCGCTCCGCGCCCATGTGACCGGGCATACGCTTGCCCTTGATCACGCGGGAGGGGTCGGTGCCGGGGCTGATCGACCCGGGCTTCCGGTGCCGAGTGTTGCCGTGGGTCGCCGGTCCGCCACCGAAACCGTAGCGGTGCACCACGCCCTGAAAGCCCCGGCCCTTGGTGGTGCCGGTGACCTTCACCCGTTCGCCGACGGCGAAGAGGCCGACCGTGAGGGTATCGCCCGGCTGCGGGGCGGGATCCCCGGCGGTGAACTCGCGCAGGGCGAAGGGAGCCGCGTCGAGGCCGGCCGTCTTGGCGTGGCCCAACTCGGCCTTGGTGCTCCGCACCGCCCGCTTGGCCCCGAAGCCCAGCTGCACGCTGCCGTTCCGCACCCGTACCACCCGGCAGGGGCCGGCCTCGATGATGGTCACCGGGACGGAATCCCCGCCCTCGGTGAACACCCGGGTCATGCCGAGCTTCCGCCCGATGAGTCCGTTCGACATGCCTACTCGACCTTGATCTCCACGTCCACGCCGGCCGGCAGATCGATCTTGGTCAGCGCGTCCATGGTTTGCGGCCGCGAGTCATGAATGTCGAGCAGCCGCTTGTGGGTGCGGAGCTCGAACTGTTCGCGGCTCTTCTTGTCGATGTGCGGGCTCCGGAGCACGGTCCACCGCTCGATCTTGCAGGGCAGCGGGATGGGGCCCGACACCTGGGCCCCGGTCTTTTCCGCCGTCCGGACGATGTCCACGGCGGCCTGGTCCAGGACGCTGTGGTCGAAGCCCTTCAGGCGAATACGAATGCGTTGTGCCATAGGCCGGATCCCGGTCGAAGCGTGATTACTTGAGGATCTTGGTGACCACGCCGGCGCCCACCGTGCGGCCGCCCTCGCGGATCGCGAAGCGGAGACCCTCTTCCATGGCGATCGGCGAGATGAGCTCGATCATCATCTGGATGTTGTCTCCGGGCATCACCATCTCGACGCCCTCCGGCAGCTCCACGCTTCCGGTCACGTCGGTGGTCCGGAAGTAGAACTGGGGCCGGTACCCCTTGAAGAACGGGGTGTGCCGCCCGCCCTCTTCCTTGGTCAGCACGTAGACTTCCGCGTTGAACTTGGTGTGGGGCGTGATGGAGCCGGGCTTGGCCAGCACCATGCCGCGCTCGATCTCGTTCTTCTCCACCCCGCGGAGCAGCAGGCCGACGTTGTCGCCCGCCTGGCCGTCGTCCAGCAACTTCCGGAACATCTCGACGCCGGTGACCACGGTCTTCTTGTTGGCGTTGAGCCCGACCATCTCGACCTCTTCGCCCACCTTGATCTTGCCGCGGTCGATACGGCCGGTGGCCACGGTGCCGCGGCCGGTGATGCTGAAGACATCCTCGACCGGCATCAGGAACGGCTTGTCGATGTCCCGCTTGGGCTCGGGGATGAAGGTGTCGAGCGCGTTGAACAGCTCGTCGATCTTGGCGATCCAGTTCTTGTCGCCTTCGATCGCCTTCATGGCGGAGCCGCGGATGACCGGGATGTCGTCGCCGGGGAACTCGTACTTGCTGAGCAGCTCCCGAACCTCGAGCTCCACCAGGTCAAGCAGCTCGGCGTCATCGACCAGGTCGCACTTGTTCAGGAAGACCACGATGGAGGGCACGTTCACCTGCCGAGCCAGGAGGATGTGCTCCCGGGTCTGCGGCATGGGGCCGTCCACGGCGCTCACCACCAGGATGGCCCCGTCCATCTGGGCCGCGCCCGTGATCATGTTCTTCACGTAGTCGGCGTGGCCCGGGCAGTCCACGTGGGCGTAGTGCCGCTTGGCCGTGCTGTACTCGACGTGGCTGGTGGCGATCGTCAGGATCTTGGTCGCGTCACGCCGCCCCTGCGACTCGGAGGCCTTGGCCACCTGGTCGTAGGTGACGTAGGTCCCCAGCCCCTTCTCGGCCGATACCTTGGTGAGGGCGGCGGTCAGGGTGGTCTTCCCGTGATCCACGTGCCCGATGGTGCCCACGTTCACATGCGGCTTGGTCCGCTCGAACTTCGCCTTCGCCATAGTGTCCTCTCGTCGTGGCGGTTGGTTGATCCCTTGGTCTTTCCGCCGGGGCGCCACCCGCCTCCCCCGGCGACCCCGTCAGAACCCTTAGGCCTTCTTCTTGGTAATGATCGCTTCCGCGACGTTCTTCGGTACTTCCGCGTAGTGGTCGAACTGCATGGTGTACACCGCGCGGCCCTGCGTCATACTCCGGAGCGTGGTGGAGTAGCCGAACATCTCCGCCAAGGGGACGTCGGCGGCCACCACCTGGGCATCGCCTCGCTGCGTCATGCCGCCGATCTTGCCCCGGCGGCTGTTGAGGTCTCCCACCACGGGACCCAGGAAGTCCGCCGGGGTGACCACCTCGACTTCCATGATCGGCTCCAGCAGGATCGGGTGGGCCGCCTTGGCGGCCTCCTTGAAGGCCATCGATCCGGCAATCTTGAAGGCCATTTCCGAGCTGTCCACCTCGTGGTAGCTCCCGTAGGTCAGGGAGACCCGCACGTCCACCACCGGGTAGCCGGCCAGCACGCCGGTCTCCAGCGCCTCCCGGATCCCCGCCTCCACCGGCTTGATGAACTCCCGGGGGATCACGCCGCCCACGATCTTGTCCTCGAAGTGGAACCCCGAGCCCTTCTCCGCCGGCTCCAGATCGATGACCACGTGGCCGTACTGGCCCTTGCCGCCGGACTGCCGGACGAACCTTCCGGTGATATCCGAGACCTTCTTGGTGACGGTCTCGCGGAAGGCGACCTGGGGCCGCCCCACGTTGGCCTCCACCTTGAACTCCCGTTTCATCCGGTCGACCAGGATCTCCAGGTGCAGCTCCCCCATGCCGGCGATGATCGTCTGGCTGGTCTCCGGGTCGGTCCGCACCTTGAAGGTGGGATCCTCTTCCGAGAGCTTCTGCATCGCCATGCTCAGCTTGTCCTGATCCGCCTTGGTCTTGGGCTCGATGGCGACGTCGATCACCGGGTTGGGGAACCGCATCGCCTCCAGGATGATCGGCTTGCCCTCGTCGCAGAGGGTGTCCCCGGTCCGGGTTTCCTTGAGGCCGATGGCGGCCGCGATGTCCCCGGCCAGCACCTCTTCGATCTCTGCCCGCTTGTTGGCGTGCATCTGCAGCAGACGGCCCACCCGCTCTTTCCGATCCTTGCCGCTGTTGTACACATAGCTCCCGGAGGCCAGCTTGCCCGAGTACACCCGGAAGTAGGTCAGCCGTCCCACGTAGGGATCGGTCATGATCTTGAACGCCAGCGCCGCAAAGGGCTCCTCGTCGGAGGGGCAGCGTTCGATGTGGGTGTCGTCGTGCAGGGGGAGGTGACCTTGAATAGCGGGAACGTCGGTGGGACAGGGCAGGTAGTCGATGATGGCATCGAGCAGCGCCTGGACTCCCTTGTTCTTGAACGACGCCCCACAGAGCACCGGGACCAGGCCGCCCTTGATGGTGGCCTTCCGGATCACCCTAAAGATCTCCTCCTCGCTCAACTCGTGCCCCCCCAGATACTTCTCCAACAGCGTCTCGTCGTGTTCGACCGCGGCCTCGATCAGGTCGTGCCGCAGCGTCTCGACTTTCTCCCGATAGGCGTCGGCCACCGGCATCTCGGTGAAGGTCTTCCCCAGGGTCTCCTCGTCGAAGACGACCTCGACCCGGCGAACCAGATCGACGTGCCCGGTGAACGACTCGGCCGAACCCACGGGGACTTGCACCGGATGGGCCTTGCGGGTCAAGCGCTGCCGGATCATGGCCAGACACCGGTCGAAGTCGGCCCCCACCCGGTCCATCTTGTTGGCGAAGATCAGCCGGGGGACGTTGTACCGGTCGGCCTGGCGCCAGACGGTCTCGGTCTGCGGCTCCACGCCGGCCACCGAATCGAGCAGGGCAACCGCGCCGTCCAGCACCCGCAGGGAACGCTCCACCTCGGCGGTGAAGTCCACGTGCCCCGGAGTATCGATGATATTGATCCGGTACAGCTCGTCATTCCGGGGCCAGAAGCAGGTGGTCGCGGCCGACGTGATGGTGATGCCGCGCTCCTGCTCTTGCTCCATCCAGTCCATGGTGGCCGCCCCCTCATGGACCTCACCGATCTTGTACGTCTTGCCGGTGTAGTAGAGGATCCGCTCGGTCGTAGTCGTCTTCCCGGCATCGATGTGCGCCATGATGCCGATGTTGCGATACCGTTCGAGCGGCGTTTCGCGAGCCATGCCGATTCCCGTGTTCATTTCGAGAGCACCACGCCCTCGTCCTGCGACTTCCCAGTAGCGAAAAAGCGGGGCGACCGAGCCCGGTCCGGGCCCCGAAGAGTCGAGGCACGTTCCGGTGGTATCGCTCCGCGCGCGTTCGAGCCGACCGGGCTCGAAAGAGGACCTCGCGGTCCCTCGCGTTGTCGTCAGAAGGCTAGAGGTGGCCCGCCGGCGGGTGGCCCGCGGTCACATAACCCGATGTCTGCCTGGTGGAGGTGTCCGGTGGCCATGAGACGAAGCCGGCCGGACCAGCTACAGGACTCCAAAGCCTCGCAAAGGTAACAGCTTGCGGCCCCCTGTCAACAGGGCGGACAGGGCGACGGGGCGGACCGAGGTGTGGTGCCCACCCGGAAACACAAGGGGCGGACGGTATCCCGTCCGCCCCTACTGCCTCGACCGCACCTACCGCCCTACCAGCGGTAGTGCGCGAAGGCCCGGTTGGCCTCGGCCATCTTGTGGGTGTCTTCCTTGCGCTTGATGGCGTTCCCTTCCCCCTTGGAGGCCAGGATCAGCTCGGCCGCCAGGCGCTCCTCGATGCTCTTCTCGGTGCGGGCCCGGGAGAACTCGATGAGCCAGCGCATGGCCAGCGCCGTCCGCCGCTCAGGCCGGACCTCGACCGGCACCTGGAGCGAGGCGCCGCCTACCCGGCGGCTCTTCACCTCGAGGGTCGGCTTGGCGTTGTTCACCGCCTGCTTGAACACGGTGACGCCCGGCTGCCCGGTCCGCTCTTCGATCAGGTCCATCGCCTTGTAGAAGACCCGCTCGGCGAGGCTCTTCTTCCCCTGAAACATCAGGTTGTTCAGAAACTTCGACACCGTCTGGCTGTCGAAGCGGGGGTCCGGCGGGACCACGCGCTTGATCGAAACCTTGCGTCGGCTCACGCCTTGCCTCCCGCTGCCTTGGGCCGCTTGGCCCCGTACTTCGAGCGGCTCTGCTTGCGGTCGTTGACGCCGGCCGAGTCCAGGGTTCCCCGTACGATATGGTACCGCACGCCCGGCAGGTCCTTCACGCGGCCGCCGCGGATCAAGACGATCGAGTGCTCCTGCAGGTTATGACCCTCACCGGGGATGTAGGCGGTGACTTCGAACCCATTGGTGAGCCGTACTCGGGCCACTTTGCGGAGGGCCGAGTTGGGCTTCTTGGGAGTGGTCGTATACACCCGGGTGCACACGCCCCGCTTGAGCGGGTTTGCGCGCAGAGCGGGCGCTTTGTTCTTCCGCTCGACGGTCTTCCGGCCGTGCCGGACCAGCTGATTGATTGTCGGCATATCTCCGCGACGAAAAGCACCCCCCCGGCGCCAATTGACCGGGGAAAAGAGCCGGAAAGCTATCGGCGCCCGTGGGTTAGGTCAAGGTTCGCGTCCCAGGGCCCGAGCGATGGCGTGCCGGACGGTGCTCATCAGGCCCCGCGAGCCCCAGGCGGGACGTCGAGCCGACCCCACGGCGGAGATCGGCCGCTCGGCCAGGGGAACGGGGCTCGCAGGAGTGCTGACCGCCTGCAAACGGCGCAGCCGCTGGGCGTCCCGGGCCAGCGTCGACATGGCATGTCGGACCGCATCGGAGCCCGGAAACCGGAGGCCACGGAGCACGGTGGCCAGGGCTTCCAGGGTGGGCCAGCGCCGAGCGGGGTCCTTCTCCAGCATCTGCATCACCGCCGCGGCCAGCGGGGGCGGACAGTCCGCGCGCAGGGTCAGGAGATCGGGCGGTGGCATCATCAGATGGGCCTGCCCCAGATCGAGCGCCGAGCCAGCCAGGAAGGGAGGCCGGCCGGCCAGCATCTCGAAGGCGACCGCGCCCAGGGCATACTGATCGGAGGCGCCGGTCACGGTCCCGCCGGCGAATTGCTCGGGGCTCATGTAGAGCGGGGTCCCGACCGTCGATCCGGTTCGCGTGAGCCCCTGCTCGCGAGCCACCTTGGCGATCCCGAAGTCGCTGAGCAGCGCCGAGCCGCTCTCGTCGAGCAGGATGTTGGCGGGCTTTACGTCCCGGTGGATGATGGCGTGGGCGTGCGCGTGGGCCAGCGCGTCGGCCAGCTCCGCCAGGATCATCTGGGCCATGTGCACCGGAAGCGCCCCGACCTGATGCAGGATGGTGTCCAGAGGGCGGCCGGCAACGAACCGCATCACGAAGTAGAGCAGATCGCCGCGTTCGCGGACCAGATAGACCGGGACGATGTGAGGGTGATTGAGCGCCGCGGCGGTGCGGGCCTCCTGGCGGAACCGCTCGGCGACCCCGTCGCCGTAGAGCAGCGCGGGCGAGAGCGCCTTGAGGGCCACCTTGCGATCGGCCGCGATGTCGTGGGCGAGATAGACGGTGGCCATCCCGCCCGCGCCCCAGTTCGCCCAGGATCTCGTACTCGCCCAAGGTGGCCTCCTTGACCAGGGCGAGCAGCGCCTCCGCCTGCGCCGCACCATCGGGGGCTTCCTGTGCGGGCCCCCACGGCGAGGCCGCCACTGAGATCCCGCAGCGGCCGCAGAACCGGGCCCCGGTTCGAAGCGGCGCCTGACAGGAGGCGCAAACGGCGGGCACCGCGGCCCCGCATTGCGCGCAGAAACGGGCCCCGGCGCGGAGCGCGGTTCCACAGCGAACGCATGAGCTTACGGAGGTGGTGGCCACTGGGCTCCCATGGAAGATCCCAAGGGGGTCCAGTATGCCGGCCGGAGGGAGGGGCCGCTAGGGGCCAAATCTCTGGGGAGAGGAGAGCGCTATGAGCCCGCGCGCGCCTGCAATCGGTAGCGGCCGGAGTGCACACCGCCTAGTCCGGAGAGGCCGGCTCCGACGGTGACGAAATATTTCCCGGGCGTGAGTTGCGCCTGGATCCGGGAGCAGCGATTGCCCACCAGAGGCGCGGGGTCCTGGGGATCGATGTCCTCATTGGTGGCCAGTACCGCGCCGTTGGCGTCCGCCAGGGTCAGCGTGGTATTGAGATTCAGAGCGAAGCGGCAGAATCCACCCTCCCACCCCGAGGTCTCGAAGGCGTAGGGCCCCGGCTGCGCGATGTCGACCCGGAATACGTCGGCGGGATCGACCGCTGGATTGATCGAGCCTTCAATGAAACCGCCCATGATGAGCCGGTTGCCGTGGGCGGGATCGTCGTTGCTCTCGGTCTCAGCGGGAATGCCGATCGGAAAGAACGCGGTGCCCCCGACGGTGCTCGAGACGGCCACGGCGGTGGGCGCCCCGCTCCCGCCAAAGGCGCCCCAAGGGCGGCCCGGCAGCCCGGTCAGACCGTCGCCGTTCTCGTCGATGCCCGCGAACACGAAGTAGGATCCGTCCGAGACCGCGTTGAACGTGAAGTCGCCCGTAGCCGAGGCCTCCTGCGACGCGACTGTAGTCCCGTTGGCAGTATCGACCAGGCGTACGAAGATCCGGGCCGGCGGAGCCAGGGACTGCGTCAGGCTATTGCGCGCGTTGACGATTCCCGCGCCATAGAACTCGTCGACCCCGGGGGTTCCCTCATCCACGGCGTAGTTGAGGAGCCGGGCCCGCAGTTCCGCCGCGCTGAGTCCAGGCTCCGCCGCCAGCAGCAGGGCCGCCACGCCGGAGACGTGCGGCGCCGCCATCGAGGTGCCGGCGTAGCGCGCGTAGTTGGGCTGGCAGGGGGAGACGGTGAAGTTGCAGGTCGTCGAGAAGATCCCGAAGGTCCCATCCTGTCCGCCGCCGTCCACGAAATCTCCGCCCGGCGCCGCCAGATCGACGGTGAGGCCGAAATTCGAGTAAGACGCCGGGTACCCATCGGGCCCCAGCGCGGCCACCGAGATCACCTCGGGGTAGCTGGCCGGGCAGGCGGGTTGATTGGTGGCGAAATTACCGGCCGCCGCGATGATGAGCGAACCATTGGCGGTCGCCGCGATGACCGCGTCGTGCATCACGTCGGCCTGCCCCATGAAGGGGCAGGATCCGCCGAGGCTCATGTTGATGACCCGCGCCGCCCCGGCCGCGGGCGGCGGGGTGATCCCTCCGCGCCCGTTAGAGGCGGGCAGGCCGGCGGCGTAGAGAACCCCTTGCGCCACGTCGAAGTCGCTTCCGCCATCGATGCCGAGGACGCGCACCGGGCGGATCTTGACCCGCCAATTGACACCGGTCACCCCGACCCCATCGTTGCCGAGCGCCCCGATCGTTCCGGCGGTGTGAATGCCATGCCCGCCTAGTGGGCTTGGACTGGTCAGACAGGTTCCGAAGGGATCGAAGTCATAGTCGATCGGAATGGTGGGATCGGGATCGTAGCCATCCCCGTCGGCGGCGTTGTCGATCAAACCTCCACTGCAGAGAAAGGCGGGCCTGGGAGAGGAAACGAAATCGTACCCATCGTTGGTGAGATTCAGGGCCAGCGCCGGATGATCGAATCGGATCCCATTGTCGACCACGGCCACGATGATACTCGCGCTTCCCGTGCTCATCGACCAGGCCTTGGGAAGATCGATCATCGAGTAGTGCCACGACTGGTTGGGATAGAGCGGATCGTTGGGGATGGTCCCGGCCGGAGTCGTCGTCGCAGGGAAGATCGGCCCGCCGACTGGACCGCCCAGGGGATAGAGCCAGCGCTCCCGGCTCACCGAGGCGACCGCGGGATCGGCGGCGAGGCGAGCCGCGACCGCATCGATCTGAGCAGAGCTGCCGGACCTGGACTCGGGCGCTCATCAGCACGGGTGACACGTCGGTCAGGGCAAACCCGCCCGGGGCGGCCAGCGCCTCGAGGCGCTGGCGAACGGCATCGCCCACTCGCTGCACCACACCGGGCGCCGCCAGGCTGGGCCCACCCGTGGGCGCGCCAATCGCATCCGGCTTGAAGCGGACGATCAATCGATCGGTGGGACGCTGGATCGCGCGGGGGCCAGGAGACCAGGCGCGCGTGGCACGCGCTCCATCATCGGTGCCCGAGCGCGCGATCGGGGCCAGGAAGCCCAGCGGCGCCCCGTGGGTCGGCTGTACGCCGATCCGATCTCGGACGATGGTCACGGCGCCGGTGATGCTACCCGGGACGGCCATGATCGAGCGGGCGGAAAAACTAACCGTCCCCAGCGTCAGCCCGGAGACCGTGGCGCTTACCGTTTGCCGGTTATTGCCCGGGCCCAGCGTCCACCCGATGCTGGCCAGGCCTTGGATATTGGTGGTGGAGGTGGAGTCCGAGAGCAGGCCTCCCCCGGAGCTAACCTCCCATTTGACGGGGACTCCTGCGATGGGATTTCCCCTCGGACTCTCGGCCAAGACCTCGAGCGGGAGGGAGAGAGCGGTGTTGGCGCCATTCACCTGGTTGTCCCCGCTGGCCATCGCCAGCCGGCCGTCGGTGAATACCGCGGTCGCGGAGAAGGTCGCGCCGACCGTATTCCCCAGCAGGGACGCGCGAATGGACTGGCCACCAAGCGTGTATCCCAGCAGCCACTGAACTCTGGCCTTGCCTTCGCCGTTGGTCAGGACCACCGGCGAAAGGGTGAGGCCCCGACCGCTGAGCACACTCCAGAGGATCGACTGGCCGACGAGAGGCGTGCCCAGGCTGTCCTGCAGCAGCACCACCAGGGTCTCAGGCAGGGCCAGGCCTACCTCGCCCGTCTGACTGTCCCCAGCCACGATCGTGAGTTTAGGCCGCCCGAGCGGCAGCGCCGTGGCCTCGAAGACGACCGACCGGATCCCCGCCGCCTGCGCCACGGCCCGGTTGGGCCCCGCGCCGGTGCCGAGGGTCCAGGCCACGGAGACCACGCCATTGGTATCGGTGACGGCGGTGTCGGCGGAGAGGCGGCCCGACCCGGACATGGCGGCGAAGCGGACGAGGACGCCGGGAACGCCGGTATTGTCCGAGCGGTAGACCTGGACTCGGAGAGAATCGGGAAGCAGCGATCCGGCCGGCGCCGACTGATGGTTGCCCCCGATGATCCGCATCGCGATGGAGGGGTTGACGGGCACGGCGGTGGGTGTGTCTTCGGCGCAGCGCACCATCGCCACCCCGGCGAGGAGGGAGAACACGACGCGACGACCCAACTTCATGCTGTCTCCTGAACGCGGTCAGCCAACAGTCGCCTGCACCCGGGTACTCCGCCCCTACGGCGCGGGTAGCTCGGCGGTGCCGGCCAATATCGAGTGCGATGACGGAGGGACTGTACCTCTATGACGCTTCGGGTGGCCGGAAAGCGCACTACAAGTAGCGTGCAACGATTGCCAGACCCAGATTGGGCAGGCTCAGGGGCCGGAACGGACTTGGACAAGGTATCGCCCCGCAACCTCCGGTGTTCCTTCTCCGACCTTGAGGAGATAGACACCCGGAGAGAGCTGGAGCGTCAACCTCGAGCAGCGGTTCCCGTACAAGCCAGGCACTGGCGGAGGTTGGGGATCGATATCGTCGTTGCTGCCGAAAGTGGTCCCCAGGGTATCGGTCAGGGTGAGCGCCGTGTTGGCTTCGAGAGCGGTGCCGCACCCGGCGCCACCGGTCCCGGAAGTCTCGAACGTGTATGTACCGGGGCTTGGGATGAGCATCTTCTTGGTCTTCACGACTGTACCGCCGGCGTACCCCTGCTGGTACCCTCCAACGGGGAGAAATGACGTCAAGGGGTCCGGACTGCCCGGAACCGTCTCGGTCGGATACCCGATAGTGAAATTGGCCCAGTTTCCGGCGACGGTCGTAACCGGAATCGGCGTTGGCAGACCGGAATAGTTGAACGCACCCCACCGCCGGCCAGGAACCCCGAGTACACCGTCTCCGCCCTCGTCCTCACCGGCGTACAGGAAATAGCTCCCGTCTGGAAGTCCGGAAAAGAGGAACGCTCCCCCAGCGCCGGCGGGTTGGGTTTGAACGATCGCACCGGTCGCCGCATTGTAGACCCGAACGTAGAGCTTCACTGGCGGAGGAGGAACTGACCCCTGCATCAGGCTATTCCAGGCGTTCACGATCCCCCACCCGTATGCGTCGTCTCGGCCGGCAGGAGCTGCATCGGTGGCGTATCGGAGTAACTGATCTTGAAGCCCGTTCCTGTCGAGCGAGGGGTTCGAGGCGAGAAGGAGAGCCGCAATCCCCGAGACGTGGGGGGCGGCCATCGAGGTTCCCAGGTACTGCCCGTAGTTCGGGGTACACGGGGTAGTCCTGAAATCACAGGTCGTTGACCAGATGCCGACCGTACCCTCTCCTCCGGGAGCCGCGAGGTCGATGGCCGAACCGTATGAGCTGAACGAAGACAACGTCCCAGTCGGCCCTACCGAGGAAACCGCCAACGTCACGCCGAATGCAGCGGGGTAGTCGGCGTCAGGGGAGGCTGAATTCCCAGCGGCGGCGATTACCAGAGCGCCGGCGCCAACAGCCGCTTGGACGGCATTCAATAGCACCGTGGAGGGAACCGGCCCACCCAGGCTGAGGTTGATGATCCGGGCGGCGCTCGGCGCCTGTACGGTGCGACCCTTACCATCCGAAGCGGGGAGCCCTGCGGCATACAGAATGCCTTGAGCGACATCGAATGAGGAGCCGCCGTCCAACCCCAGCACCCGGACCGGCCGGATCCGGACATTCCAGTTCACCCCGGTCAGTCCCTGCCCATCATTGCCCGCGGCCCCGATGATTCCGGCGACATGAGTACCGTGTCCGCCTTGGGGGCTTGGATTCGCTAGACAGCCGCCGGGACCCAGGTCGTAGTCAATCGGAATCGACGGGTCGTTGTCATACCCATTTCCATCCCCAGCGTTGTCGACCACCGTGCCGTTGCACAAGGTGTCCGGAAACATCGACACGAAGTCATACCCGTCGTTCGTGAGCCGCCCCGCCAGATCCGGGTGATTGAAGGCGATCCCGTTGTCGACCACCGCCACGAGAATGCTGGCACTACCAGTGGTGGTGCTCCATGCTCGGGGAAGATCCACCATCGCGTAATGCCAAGCCTGGCTCGGATAGAACGGGTCGTTCGGGATGGTCGCGCTCGGGCCTGTCGCCACTGGTGCCCCATCGGGATACAGCATCACGTCAGGTTCCTCAGCCTCGACATTCGGGTTCTGACGCAGCTCCTCAACCACGGAGTCAATGCTCTGTGCGCGTTTGACCTTCAACCGCGCCGTCAGGATGACTGGAGATACATCCGTCAACTGGACGCGGGGATCGCTGAGGACGGGTGAGAGGGACGCCTTCATGGCGTCAATCGCACGGGACGCCATGGATGGAGCCGCGAGCATCGGGGACCCCGCCGCCGGTGTACCCAGCATCCCTGGCTTGAAGGTGACCAGAATACGATCGGGAGCGACTCGTGGCCTACGGGGCGCAATCGCCATGCGGGGGGCAAGCCCCCGACCTCCGAAACGACTCAAGAACGGAGCGGCGGCCGCGGCAAGGATAGGACGAGGAGGGGCGAGCGACTGGCTCGAGACCGTGACAGTGCCCCTCAACGTCCCTCCGGGGTATGGCTTCGCATCAGCGGTGAACTCCGCGGAATCAGGAACGCCCGCGCCAAACACGACCTGTTGCACACCGGGTGTGGCCCCGAGGATCCATCGAGCGGACGCGAAGCCGTTGGTGTCCGTCGACTGACCGGAAGGTATGATCTCTCCGCCGCCGGAGAGGACATACCAGTACGCGTGTTCGTTGACGATCGGGGTCCCCCCAACGGAGGTCAGTTGGCCGGTCAGCCGGAGGGGCAACGAATCGAAGATTTGGGCGGTTTGCCCATTTCCTCCCGTTACCTTCGCAACCAAGTGCAGGGGGGTTTGAGCGACGGCGAAAAATTCGGCCTTCTGCAGCCCAGGAGCCTGCGCAACGACATCGAGTTCGGTGTGCACGTCGTACCCGAGTGTCCAGTGCGCCCAGGCCGCCCCCGTGGAGTCGGTGGCCTCCTGCAGAGGAGAAAGGGTCCCCCCGCGCACTGGCAGCGTCCAGGTGACCGTCGTCGGAGTCCAAAGGAGGTTGCCAACTGAATCCCCGACAGCCACGCCCAGCGAGTCCCGTAAAGGGTCACCAGCGGTCCCCCGCAGGGGGTAGCCGGGTAGTGATACAACGAGCGGGACCAGCTTGTAGGGAGGCCCAAAGATCCCCGTGGCGTAAGCGTGAACCCTCAGGATGTTGTACCCGCATCCGCAGTCAATGGAAAGAAGGTTGACTCCTGAGTCACGTGAGAGAGTCCAGTGTGCCAGCGCGGTTCCATCCTGGCCGGTAACGGCGGACAGCGGCTCCACCGAACCCACCTTAAAAGTGTCACTATTTGTAAAGAAGGACACCTGACCGCCGGGATATGGTCTGCCAGAGCGATCGAAGACGCGGACTACGATGGGCAGAGGTAGGAGCGTGTTGGCGAGCGCTGTCTGGCTGTCACCGGAAACCACAACCATCCGATCGGCTACCCCCGGCCCTATGGGCGGCTCCGGAGTGTAGACTCCAGTCGGCTTGTCGCTACCACACCCCCACGCCGAGCTCAGGCTTAACGCCAGTAGAAGCCCCCCCCGTGCGATGAGCAGGGGACGGCGTACCCGCGGGGCGACGCGGGACTGATCGCATTGAGCCGCCCTAGAGATCATTGCGTCAATCTTGCCGGGTCAATGATGAGAGGATGATACCGTCCAATATTCCGGAGCCGCTTGGGGTGTCAAGTTGGAGGGGGAAACGCCCACCGAACCTCTTGTAACATCTCTCAACCACGATGGCGCGGCCGAATAACAGAGCGGGCGGATGGCCGGTTGGCCATCCGCCCGCTCCTTGCTGCGCGACCGCGGCTAACTACTCCTCCTCTTCGACTCCCACCGGCGCCAGGGACGGTGTCGGCGGAGCCGGCTCGCCCTCGACGGGCGGGGGCGGCGGCTCGAAGCCGGCCGGAGGCTGGATCTCGATCTCCGCATAGCGATAGATGCCCGAGCCCGCGGGGATGAGGTGCCCGATGATGATGTTCTCCTTGAGTCCCAGGAGGTTGTCCCGGGCCCCGCGGATGGCGGCATCGGTCAGCACCCGCGTGGTCTCCTGGAAGGAAGCCGCCGAGATGAACGACTGGGTCGTGAGGCTCGCCTTGGTGATGCCCAGGAGGACGGGCTCCGACTTGGCCGGGGCATTCTTCCGCTTGAGTACCCGGTCGTTCTCCTCCCGGAAGGTGAGCTTGTCCACCGTCTCCCCTTCGAGGAAGTCGGCGTCGCCGGGCTCGGTAACCCGCACCTTCTGCAGCATCTGGCGCACGATGACGCCGATGTGCTTGTCGCTGATCCGCACGCCCTGGAGGCGGTAGACCTCCTGGACTTCGTTGAGCAGATACTCCTGCACGGCGCGCGGCCCCTTGATCCGGAGAATGTCGTGCGGGTTGACCGGGCCTTCGGTCAGCCGGTCTCCGGCCCTCACCCGGTCACCCTCGTGCACCCGCAGGTGCTTCCCGGCCGGCACCTCATAGAGCTGCGCCTCGTCCCGGGTGTCGACGCCGGCGGCGAAGACGAAGATCTCCCGCTTGCCGCGCTTGATCTCGCCGAACTTCACGATCCCATCTACCTCGGCGATGGTTGCCGGGTCCTTGGGCCGCCGGGCCTCGAACAGCTCGGCCACTCGGGGGAGGCCGCCCGTGATGTCGCGGGTCTTGTAGGCCTGCCGCGGGATCTTGGTGACCGTGACGCCCTCGTGCACCTTGACCGGCGGTGAGAGGAACACGGTCTTGTCCCGGCTCTCCTTCTTACTCTTGCCGGGCCAGGCCACGCTGATCGGGAACTCCTCGACCTTGAACCGCGAGGACCAGGGATTGGTCTCGTCCGGCACGTCCATGGCGCGGCTGACCGTGTCGGCGGGTGAGCCCAGGATGATGCGCGACCCCTCCGCCAGAATGTATTCCTGCGGGTCCTTCCGGTTGCCGCTGTAGACCAGCACCGAGGGATGCAGCTCCCGATCCGGATCGGCCATCACCACCAGCGAACGGAGTCCGGTGGATTCGTCCAGCTCCTCCTGCAGCGTGGCGCCCGGGACCAGGTCCTTCCAGCGGAGATCGCCCTCCAGCTTGATGATGCTGGGGTCGTTGTACGGGTCCCAGGTGTAGAGGATCGAGGTCTTGCCGACCACCGTGTCCCCTTCCTTCACATGGATGAGGGCGCCCTCGGGGACGGGATAGCGGTTGAGCACCCGCTTGGCGTCCTGGGGATCCACCACCAGGATCCCTTCCTTGGCCTCTTCGGCCGCGGACTCGTCCTCGCGGGTCAGGGCGATACGCACCATGCCCCGGGTCCCGTCCTCGTACTCGACGGGGAGATCGGCCCACTCCAGGCCCTCGGTATACCGGACCGTGCCGCTGGTCCGGGCCCGCCGCTCCGCTTCTTCCGCGATGCGGGCGGAGGTACCGCCGATGTGGAAGGTCCGGAGGGTCAGCTGAGTGCCGGGTTCGCCGATCGACTGGGCGGCGAGAATCCCGATCGCCTCGCCCATGTCCACCATGTCCATGGTGGCGAGGTTACGCCCGTAGCACATCCGGCAGCAGCCGCGCCGGGCTTCACAGGTGAGCACCGAGCGGATCTTGACCTTCTCGATGCCGGACTCCTCGATGGCCGTCGAGATCTCCTCGTCGATCAGCTTGCCGGACTCGACCAGGAGCTTGGCGTCCCCGTGCTCGTCGAGCTCGTGGGGATCGAACACGTCCTCACAGGCCACGTTCCCCAGGATTCGCTCCCGGAGGGGCTCGATCACGTCCTCGCCTTCCTTGAGGGCGGCGATCTCCAGCCCCATGATGGTCCCGCAGTCCTCCTCCGTGACGGTCACGTCCTGGGCCACGTCCACCAGACGCCGCGTCAGGTAGCCCGCGTCCGCCGTCTTGAGCGCGGTGTCGGCCAGACCCTTCCGGGCGCCGTGGGTTGAAATGAAGTACTCGAGCACCGTGAGACCTTCACGGAAGTTGGACTTGATGGGGCTCTCGATGATTTCCCCGATGCCGCCGGTCAGCTTCTTCTGGGGCTTGGCCATCAGCCCGCGCATGCCGGCCAGCTGCCGAATCTGATCGCGGCTGCCGCGAGAGCCGGAGTCGAACATCATGAAGACCGGGTTGAACCCGCCGCGGGACACCCGCATCGAGCCGATCATCGCCTCGGCCACGTCGTTGTTGGCGTGGGTCCAGGCGTCGATCACCTTGTTGTAGCGCTCGCCGAAGGTGATTTGACCTGTATTGTAGGCCCGCTGGAACCGCTGGACCCGGGCCTCCGCCTCGGTGATCAGCTTGGCCTTCTCGTCCGGCGTCTCCAGGTCCTCGACCCCGATCGAGATGCCACCGATGGTGGCGAACCGGAAGCCGAACTCCTTGAGCCGGTCCAGGAAGGACACCGTGTCGGCCAAGCCGGCCTGCCGATAGCTCTGCAGCACCAGCTCCGACAGGGTCTTCTTCTTCATCACGTCGTCGCGGAAGCCGAGCTGCGCCACCAGCTGTCGGGGGAGGATGCTGTTGAACAGCACCCGGCCCACCGTGGTGGCCAGCCACCGCGCCGCCGGCTCGGCCGAGCCGCGGGGCGGCTGGTACCAGAACCAGATGGCGGCATGGTAGTCCACGCTCCCGTTGAGCAGCGCCATCTCGATCTCGGCCAGGCTCCCGAAGTGCTTGGCGCCTTTCCAGAGCTCTTCCCGCGCCTTGGCGCCGCCCACCCGGATCTTCTCCTCGAAGCCGGGCGGCAGCTTGGTGAGGAAGTAGCTCCCCAGGACCATGTCCTGAGACGGCTCCGCCACCGGCCGGCCGTCGGAGGGCTTGAGGATGTTGTTGGACGAGATCATCAGCAGGCGCGCTTCCAGCTGGGCCTCGAAGGAAAGCGGCACGTGCACCGCCATCTGGTCGCCGTCGAAGTCCGCGTTGAAGGCGGCGCACACCAGCGGGTGGATCCGGATGGCCTTGCCTTCCACCAGCACCGGCTCGAAGGCCTGAATGCCGAGACGGTGCAGCGTGGGGGCCCGGTTGAGCAACACCGGATGGTCCTGGATGATCTCTTCCAGGATCTCGTACACCTCGGGGCTCTCCTTCTCGACGATCTTCTTGGCCCGCTTGACCGTCTCGGCGATGCCCTTCTCCACCAGCTTGTGGATGATGAACGGCTTGAACAGCTCGACCGCCATGGCCTTGGGCAGGCCGCACTGGTGCAGGCGGAGCTCGGGGCCGACCACGATCACCGAGCGGCCCGAGTAGTCCACCCGCTTGCCCAGCAGGTTCTGGCGGAACCGCCCCTGCTTGCCCTTGAGCATGTCGCTCAGGGACTTGAGCGGCCGCTTGCCCCGCCCGCGGATGGCCTTGGAGCGGCGGCCGTTGTCGAACAGCGCGTCCACCGCCTCCTGGAGCATCCGCTTCTCGTTGCGGAGGATGACCTCCGGGGCCCGGTGCTGAATCAACTTCTGCAGCCGGTTGTTCCGGTTGATCACCCGACGATACAAGTCATTCAGATCGCTGGTCGCGAACCGACCCCCATCCAACGGCACCAGCGGCCGGAGATCGGGCGGAATCACGGGCACCACGTCCAGAATCATCCAGGACGGGTGGTTGGGCAGGTCGCCCGACTGGCCCGAGTTCAGGAACGCGTCCAGGATCTTGAGCCGCTTCAGCATCTGCTTCTTGCGGTGCTGGCTGGTCTCGACCGCCACCGACGAGCGGAGCTCCTCCGCCAGCTTCTTCACGTCGATCCGGTTGAGCAGCTCGCGGACCGCCGGGGCGCCGATGTCGGCCCGGAAGTCGGTGTCCCCCTCTTCCTTGGCCTTGGCCCGGAGCGCCAGGTAGTCGTCCTCTTCCAGCAGCTGGTTGGGCTCGACCTCCTGCTCGCCGGCATCGATGACGACGTAGCTCGAGTAGTAGATCACCCGCTCCAGCTCGCGGAGCGTGATGTTGAGCAGGTTGCCCATCGGCGAGGGCAGGGTCTTGAAGAACCAGATGTGGGCCACCGGCACGCTCAGCTCGATGTGCCCCATCCGCTCCCGCCGGACCTTGCTCAGCGTGACCTCGACGCCGCAGCGGTCGCAGATCACGCCGCGATAGCGGATCCGCTTGTACTTCCCGCAGTGGCACTCCCAGTCCTTGACCGGCCCGAAGATCCGCTCACAGAACAGCCCGTCCCGCTCCGGCTTGAAGGAGCGGTAGTTGATGGTCTCGGGCTTCGTCACCTCGCCCCACGACCACCAGACTCGCTGCCCCTGAAGCTCCAGGCGCTCGCGTTCCTTGGGGTCCCGGGGACCGCGGATCTCCTCGGGGGAGGCGATCCGGATGCTGATGAAATCGAAGCTGGAGCTCTTGGGCTCCCGTCCGCTGCGAAAATCGATCATGGGACCCTCTCTATTCGTCGCCTTCGGCGCTGGTGCCCAAGGTCACCTTGAGTCCGAGTGCCTGAAGCTCTTTGACCAAGACGTTGAAGGACTCCGGGATGCCGGGCTCCGGCAGGTTCTGGCCCTTGACGATGGCCTCGTAGACCTTGCTCCGCCCGTTCACGTCGTCCGATTTCACTGTCAGCATCTCCTGCAACACGTTCGCGGCCCCGTAGGCCTCGAGCGCCCAGACCTCCATCTCACCGAACCGCTGGCCGCCGAACTGCGCCTTGCCCGCGAGCGGCTGCTGGGTCACCAGCGAGTAGGGGCCGATCGACCGGGCGTGGATCTTGTCGTCCACCAGATGGCTCAGCTTGAGCATGTAGATGGCGCCGACCGTAACCTCGCTCTCGAAGGGGAGCCCGGTCCGGCCGTCCCGCAGCGTCACCTTACCGGCCGGAGCCAGCCCCGCCGCGCGGATCAGATCGACCACCGCGCCGGCCACGTCCTCGGGCTCTCCCTTGCCCGCCGCCAGCTTGGCCAGCGCCGGACGGCCCGTCGCCTCGAGCAGCTCGCTGGGCGAGAGCTCGGCGATCTTCTCCAGATCCTTCACGACCTTGGCGGCCGCCTTCTGCGTCGCGCCGTTCTCGTGCTCGACCTGGTAGCGGTGGAAGGCCAGCTCATGCTGCCGCTGCTCCTGCTCCCGCACGGCCACTTCCTTGCCGGCCTCGGTCAGGAAGGACTTCACCGACTGGTAGAGTTCCCGCGTCCTCGGCGACGCCGAGCGGCGCGCCAGTTCTGCGAGGCTCGCCTCGGCCAGGGTTCCCGGAGTGCCTTCACGATCACCCTTCCGGAGATCCTCGATCACGTGGGTCAGGGTGGCCGCGTCCACCTTGGGCGGCAGGTGCCGCAGGTGAAGACTCTCCGCCGCCCAGTTCAGACCGGCCAGCCGGAGCAGGACCCCGATTTCGCCCTCATCCGCGCCCCGGAAGACCGGGGTCTTGGCCTTGAAGCCCAGGATGCTGGCGCACCAGCCCAGGTGGGTCTCCAGGATTTGACCCACGTTCATCCGGCTGGGCACGCCCAGCGGATTGAGCACGATGTCCACCGACGTCCCGTCGGGGAGGAACGGCATGTCCTCCTCGGGAACGATGCGGGCCACGATGCCCTTGTTCCCGTGCCGTCCCGCCATCTTGTCGCCCACCGAGATCTTGCGCTTCTCGGCGATATAGACCTTCACCAGCTGGATGACGCCGGGCGGCAGCTCGTCGGGCTGCAGGATCTTGTCGATCTGATCCTCCGACTTCTCCTCCAGCCGGGCCCGTTCGGTGGCGGCCGCCTCGATCGTGGCGCGGATCCGGTCGTTGGCGGTCCGGTTGGTGACCCGGATCGTCTTCAGGTCCACGTCGCCCAGGTCGAGCTCGTCCAGCTGCGCCTTGCCAAGCTTGGTGCCGGCGGGGAGGAACTCCTCCACGGTGCCGGACTTGAGCATGAGTGCCACTTCCTGGCCCACCAGCAAGTGCTTCAGCTCCTCGACCATCACCGTGCTGATCCGGGCCTTCTCGTCGTTCTCGATGCGGCGGACCTCGCCAATCCGCTCGCCGCGGTCCTTCTCCACCACTTGATCCTCGATCCGGCTGAAGATCTTCACGTCGATGACCACGCCTTTCATGCCGGGCGGGACCTTGAGCGAGGAGTCCTTCACGTCCTTGGCCTTCTCGCCGAAGATCGCGGTCAGGAGCTTCTCCTCGGGGCTGAGCTCGGTCTCCCCCTTGGGGGTGATCTTGCCCACCAGGATGTCGCCCGGCTTCACGTGGGCGCCGATCCGGACGATGCCGCGCTCATCGAGGTCTACCAACGACTCGTCGGAGACGTTGGGAATCTCGCGCGTGATCTCCTCCTGGCCCCGCTTGGTATCACGGACGTGCAGCTCCAGCTCCTGGATGTGGATCGACGAGTAGACGTCGTCCCGCACCAGGCGCTCGGAGAGCACGATGGCGTCTTCGAAGTTGTGTCCGTACCAGGGCATGAAGGCCACCAGCACGTTGCTGCCCAGCGCCAGCTCGCCCGCCTCGGTGGCCGCGCCGTCGGCGATCACCTGCCCCGCCCGAACCGCCTCGCCCGCCTGGACCAGGGGCCGCTGATTGATGGCGGTGTCCTGGTTGGTGCGCCAGAACTTCTTGACCCGGTACCGGTCGTACTGGTGCAGCCGGGCCAGCGGCGCGTCGGTGGCCCCCACTTCCTCGCCGGCATCCACGATGATCTCGTCGGCCGTGACCCGCACCACGGTGCCGGAGCGCCGGGCCGCGATCACCGCGCCCGAGTCCCGCGCCACCTTCTCCTCCAGCCCGGTGCCCACCAGGGGCGCCTGAGGGAAGAGCAACGGCACCGACTGCCGCTGCATGTTGGAGCCCATGAGCGCGCGGTTGGCGTCGTCGTGCTCCAGGAACGGAATCAACGCCGCCGCGATGGAGACCAGCTGCTCGGGCGCCACGTCCATGTAGTCGATCCGCTCGGGCGGCAGCAGCGGGTAGTCGTCTCCCTTGCGGCAGAGCACCAGGTCCTCGACCAGGCGCCCTTCGGCGTCCACCGGGGCGTTAGCCTGGGCCACGGTGAAGTCCTCCTCCTCGCTCGCGGAGAGCCAGTGGATCTCGTCGGTCGCCTTGCCCTGCTTCACGACCCGGTAGGGCGTCTCGATGAAGCCGAGGTTGTTGATCCGGGCGAAGGTGGACAGGCTGGTGATGAGCCCGATGTTGGGACCCTCCGGGGTCTCGATCGGGCACATCCGGCCGTACTGCGAGTAGTGAACGTCCCGTACCTCGAAGCCGGCGCGCTCCCGGGTCAACCCGCCCGGGCCCAGCGCGCTCAGCCGCCGCTTGTTGGTCAGCTCCGCCAGCGGGTTGGTCTGGTCCATGAACTGGGACAGCTGCGAGGAGCCGAAGAACGCCTGGATCACGGCGGAAACGGTCCGCGCGTTGACCAGGTCGTCCAGCGAGATCTTCTCCGGATCGGAGTTGATGCTCATCCGCTCCTTGACCAGCCGCGCCATCCGCGAGAGCCCGACCGAGAACTGGTTGGCGATCAGCTCGCCCACCGACCGGATCCGCCGGTTGCCCAGATGATCGATGTCGTCGGTAAAGCCCCGGTTGTCGTGGAGATCGATCAGGTAATGGATGATCGCCACGAAATCGTCCTCGGTGAGGACCGTGTGGTTGGCCGGGATCCGCAGCTTGAGCCGCTGGTTGATCTTGTAGCGGCCCACCCGCCCCAGGTCATACCGCTTGGGGTTGAAGAACAGCCGCTTGAGCGCCTCCCGGGCCGTCTCCAGGTTGGGCGCCTCCCCCGGGCGCAGGAGGGCGTAGATCTGCTCCAGCGCCTCGGCCTCCGACTTGGTCGGGTCCTTGGCCAGGGTGTTCTTGATCAGCGGCGACTCGCCCCGGCCCGGCGGCAACAGCACGTCCACCCGGAAGACGCTCTCCTTGATGAGCTTCTTCCGCAGCGTGTCGGACAGCTCCTTCCCCGCCTCCGCCAGGACTTCGCCCGTTTCCGGATCCGCCACGTCCCGCGCCAGGATCTGCTTGGACCGATCCCGCGTGGTGGTGGGTTGCTCCTCGTCCCGGATGTCGATCGAGGTATAGCCCGTGAACACGACCACGCTCTTGACCCCGGCGTGGCGCAGCTGATTCAGCCGCTCCGGCGTCAGCTCATCCCCCACCACCGCGATCGGCGCGCCGTTCCGGTCCTCCGGATTGGGGACCTCGGCGGCCAGCAGGGCGCCGACCACTTCCCGCCGCTCATGCCGTGCCTCGAGCTTGCCGGTCAGGTCCAGCGTCTTGGTCGCGAAGAACAGGCGCAACACGTCGGCGTTGCCGCCATAGCCGAAGGCGCGCAGCAGGGCCGTGGCCGGGAACTTCTTCTTCTTGTCGATGTGGACGAACACCACGTCGTGGATGTCGATCGTGAACTCCACCCACGATCCCCGGAACGGGATGATCCTGGCCGAGAAGAGACGCTGGCCGTTGGGGTGGGTCTCCTCCTCGAACACCACGCCGGGCGAGCGGTGCAGCTGGCTCACCACCACCCGCTCCGCCCCGTTGATCACGAAGGTGCCGAGCGGCGTCATGATGGGCAGCTCGCCGAGAAAGACCTCCTTCTCGATGGCGTTCTTGAGCCGCCGCTGGCCATCCACGTCCTCGAACACATCCAGCCGCAAGGTCGCCTTGAGCGGGGCGGCGTAGGTCATGTCCCGCTCGATGCACTCCTCGACGGTGTATTTCGGCTCTCCGACCGAGTACTTCAGGAACTCCAGGCTGTACTTCCCGTTCACGTCCGTGATCGGGAAGATTTCCCGAAACACGCGCTCCAGGGATACGTCCTGCCGCTCCCCCTCGATATTGTCGGGCTGGAGGAGGGTGGTGAACGCCTCGGTCTGGATATCGAGGAGGTGGGGCATGGGCATCCCCTCCTCGCGCTTCGAGAATTCAATCAGGGGTTGGGTCACGGGCATCGGGCACTCTCACGCAACACAAAGGGCCCCGTTCGCGAGTCCCTCCGCCGGGCGCGGAGGGGGCTCGGGGCTCGCCACTGCACAAATTGAAGGGTGCTGAGAACGGTCATGTCGCCACACTGAAGAGACACCAGGCCATCCACCCGACCCCAGTGGTCGGGCGGCCGCACGGGTGGTCTACTTCAGTTCGACGACGGCGCCTTGTTCCTCAAGCTTCTTCTTCATCTCCTCCGCCTCGACCTTCGAGACGCCTTCCTTCACGGTGCTGGGAGCGCCGTCCACCAGGTCCTTGGCCTCCTTGAGGCCGAGGCTGGTGAGCTCACGCACCACCTTGATGACTTGAATCTTCTTGGCGCCGCCCTCCTTGAGAATCACCGTGAAGTCGGTCTTCTCCTCGACCGGAGCGGCCCCAGCTGCGGCGCCCGCTCCCGGCGCGGCCGCAGCCGCGACGGTCACGTTGAACTTGGTCTTGATGGCCTCGACTAGGTCCGCCAGCTCGAGCACTGTCTTGCTCCCGATCGCCTCGAGGATCTGTTCGTTCGTCAGCGTAGTCGACATGGGCATTCTTCTCCGTACAGTTAGGAAGCGGCCGAGGCCGCGCGCTGTTCACGAAGCGCCTCGAGGGCGCCTACCAGGGGGTACAGCATGCTGGAGAGCGTGCCAGCCAGCTGGGCCAGCAGGGTCTCTCGGGAGGGCAGCTCGCCCAGCCGCCGGATCTGAGCCCCGGTCATGGGCGCGCCGTCCACGATGCCGGCACGAATCGCCGGCTTCTCGAATTCCTTCAGCGAAATCGGCCAGGACCTTGGCGGCCGACAGCGGATCCTTCGCGGTCAGCACCAGTCCGGTCGGCCCGGCGAGGTGGTCGTCCAAGCCGGTGATCCGGTTGGCGGCCAGGGCCCGCTGGGCCAAGGTGTTCTTCACCACGATGTAGTTGGCGCCGGCCGCCCGCAGCCGCCGCCGGAACTCGGTCATGCGGGCCACGTTGAGGCCGCTGAAGTCGGTCACGTAGAGGGTGCGCGCCGCTTGAATCCGCTGGCTCAGCGCCTCCACCTCTGCCTGCCGCTCTGGTTTGCTCATCGGTACCCCGCCGTTTCCAGCCGGACTCCGGGCCCCATGGTGCTCGAGACGGTGGCGGACCGGATATAGTGTCCCTTCGCCGCGGCCGGCTTGGCCCGGACGATGGTGTCCATGAACGTCGCCAGGTTCTCCGCCAGCTGCTCGGCGGTGAAGCTGGTCTTGCCGATCGGCGCGTGAACGTTCCCGGTCTTATCCACCCGGAACTCGATCTTGCCCGGCCTTGATCTCCCGGACCGCCTTGGTCACGTCCATGGTGACGGTGCCCGCCTTGGGGTTGGGCATCAGGCCCCGCGGTCCCAGGATGCGGCCCAGCTGGCCCAACTGCCCCATCACGTCCGGCGTGGCCACGATCACGTCGCACTCGAGCCAGCCATCCTTGAGCTTCTGGATGAACTCGATGCCCACGAAGTCGGCGCCCGCGGCCTCGGCCTCCTTGGCCTTCTCGCCCTGGGCGATCACCAGGACCCGGACCGATCTTCCCGGTTCCATGCGGGAGCACCACGGTGCCCCGCACCACCTGGTCGGCATGGCGGGGATCGACCCCGAGCCGGATGGCCACGTCGACCGTCTCATTGAACTTGGCGTAGCACGCGTCCTTCACCGCCTTGACCGCGTCCGGAATGGCATAGGTGCGGTTCCGGTCCACCTTGGCGAGCAGCCGCCTGGAACTTCTTGCCGTGGCCTGACATCAGTCGGCGACCTCCAGCCCCATCGAGCGGGCGGTCCCGGCGATCATTTTCATAGCGCCTTCGAGATCGGCCGCGTTCAGATCGGCCATCTTGATCTCGGCGATCTTCTTGAGCTGCGCTCGCGTCACCTTGCCGACCTTGGTCCGGTTGGAGACGGCGCTGCCCTTCTCGATCCCCGCCTCCTTGAGGAGGAGGTTCGCGGCGGGCGGGGTCTTGGTGATGAACGTGAAGGTGCGGTCCGCGAAGACCGTCACGATGACGGGGATCACCATCCCGCTCTGGCTCTGGGTGCGAGCGTTGAACTGCTTGCAGAACTCCATGATGTTGACGCCGTGCGGACCCAGCGCGGTCCCCACCGGGGGCGCCGGATTCGCCGCGCCAGCCGGGCACTGCAGCTTGACGACAGCGGTGACCTTCTTGGCCATGCTTCTCCCTCGTGTCGGCGGTGCCGTCCAGGGAGGACGACGCCTACGCCTGCCGCGATGACCCGCGCGGTCGCGGGAAGCGCGGAACCAGCGCCGCGCTGCGCTTTCGATCAGCCGGGCGATCCCCCGCCCGACTGCCCATGCTCTAGTGGCCCCGCAGCTGGAGGTAGTCCAGCTCCACGCTGGTCGGCCGCCCGAAGAGACTCACCGACACCTTGACCTTGCCCTTGTCGGGCAGCACCTCTTCGACCACGCCGCTGAAGTCGGAGAACGGTCCTTCGGTGATCTCCACCGCCTGGCCGATCATGAACGGGATCTCCTCACGCGGCTCCGACTCGGGCACTGCCTCCGCGATTCCCAGCAGGCGATTGACCTCGTCCTGGCGGAGCGGCTGAGGCAGACGGCCCGCCCCCACGAACTTGATCACGCCCTGGATGCTGTTGACCACGTGCAGGGCTTCCTGGCTCATGGCCATTTCGACCAGCACGTACCCGGGATACAGCTTCCGCTCGACCGTGACCTTCTTCCCGTTCTTGATCTCGATCTGTTCCTGCACCGGCACCAGGGCCTGGCGGATCAGCCGCTGGTCCTCGGGCCGGCTGTCCTGCGCGATGCGCTGGGCCAGCAGGCCGCGGACCTTGTTCTCATGTCCGGCCGTGGTCTGGATCGCGTACCAGCGGTACTCCATCTGGGCGATCACCGCGTCAACCGTGCGACCCCATCCACCAGGACGAGGTTGAACAGCAGGTCCATCCAGCCGATGAACAGCCCCAGAGCGACCGACAGGATGACGATCATCCGGGTCGCCTTGATCAACTCCTCCCGGCTGGGCCAGATCACCTTGTGGAGCTCGGCCCAGACCGCCTGGAAGAATTCGCGAACCTGTCCGACCCAGCGGACCATGGCCACCGGGCGTCGCGCTTCGACGACCGCCATTACTTCGATTCCTTGTGCGGCCGGTGCGCGTTACAGCGAGGGCAGAACTTCTTCCACTCCACGCGCTCCGGGTGCTTCCGCCGGTTCTTGTCCGTGAAGTAGTTCCGGGATTTGCACTCGGTGCATTCCAGAATGATGTTCTCGCGCGGCATTTCGTCTCGGCCCCCGGCTATCTCAGAATCATTGCCCGCACTCCGGCCCTGCACCCCTCCCGCTCGAAGCTCGCGACCGGAATCGAACCGGTGACCTCATCCTTACCAAGGATGCGCTCTACCGACTGAGCTACGCGAGCGGCGTTCGTTCCGCCCAGTCTCCCTTCCGGCCTTCGCCCTCGACTTCGAAGCGGGCGACGGGACTCGAACCCGCGACCCTCAGCTTGGAAGGCTGATGCTCTACCAACTGAGCTACACCCGCGTCCTGACCACCATCATGGTGGGGGTAGGATTCGAACCTACGTAGGGCGTAAGCCCGGCAGATTTACAGTCTGCTACCATTAGCCACTCGGTCACCCCACCGAGACTTCGACCCCGTAGGCGCCAGAACCCCGCCTCCCTAGGCGGGGTCGGATCGAGCCTTCGGGCACGCTGCAGCCATGGAGCTGACGGAGGGAGTCGAACCCTCAACCGCCGGTTTACAAAACCGGAGCTCTGCCAGTTGAGCTACGTCAGCGGAACCGGCCCGAAAATTTACAGACTGCCATGATACACAGGGAGTTACACAGAGTCAATCGGTGATGATGCCGGCCGGCCGACTCGGAGCTCGGACGGCGCATCAAGGAGGGCGAAAAACCCTCCTACCCCACCCGAACCACCCCCACCGAGCCGTCCTTATTGTCCCGGACCTCCCAGCCATGGCGCTTGAGAAGGTCCCGGATCCGGTCCGCCTCGGCAAAGTTCCTCGCAGACCGGGCGTTGCGGCGCTCCGAAGCCCAGTAGGTGGCCCACGATTCCGCCTGGGTAGGGTCGGCAGGGGGGTGCTCCCCCATCTTCACGGTCCCCGAGCCTTCCATTTCGGCGTTGATGGTTATGCCCCCGCTCCCCGTTACAGCGGGGAGGACGTTCAGGACTCCGTCCTGGAGCCGCCAAGCCTCCCAGAACGTCGGCCCGGGTTGGATCCCACTGTCCAGCAAACGGTTACCATCTCGAACCAGATCGAAGACCGCCCCGATCGCTTCGGCCGAATTCAGGTCGTTGTCCATGGCCGAGGTGAACCGGGCGATGAAGTCCCGTCCCGCCCGGACGAAGGCCTCTGGCTCGTCGGCCTGACTGGATCCCGCCTTCTCGAGCCGGTTCCCGAACTCTCCCAGGCGCCTGCTTCCCTCCCTCGCCCCCACCAGCGATTCGTCGGTCAGATCCATCTTTTGCCGATAGTGACTGCCGAACATCAGGAGCCGGATCGCCCCCGGGTCGACCCCGTCCTCCCGGAGGTCCCGGGGAGTGGTGATGTTCCCGAAGCGCTTCGACATCTTGGTCCCCCGCACGTTCAGGAACTCCCCGTGCAACCAGTAGCGCGCGAACCGGTCCTGGCCGGTGAAGGCGCAGCTCTGGGCGATCTCGTCCTCGTGATGGGGGAAGATCAGGTCCACGCCCCCGGCGTGGATGTCGAGCACCTCCTCACTCCACTCGCGCTTGAGCAGATCGAGCGCCATGGCCGAGCACTCGAGGTGCCACCCGGGCCGGCCGCGGCCAAAGGGCGCATCCCAGGCGGCGCCCACCGCCTCGTCCTCCGGCCGCGCCGCCTTCCAGAGCGCGAAGTCCCTGGCGTCCTCCTTGGCGTATTCGTCGGTGGCCACCCGAGCCCCAGCCCCCGTCTTGAGCTCCCGCCGGTCCAGTTGGGACAACTGGCCGTAGGCCGGAAACCGGGCGATGGCGAAATAAACCGAGCCGTCCTCTCCTTTATATGCGATTCCCTTGGCGAGCAGCCCCTCCACGAGCCCGATCATGGGCTTAACGTATTCTGTCGCCTTGGGATAGACGGTGGCGTCCCGGATCCGAAGCCACCGGCGGTCCTCATGAAAGGCCTGGGCGTAGGGTTCGGTGAACTGGCCGATCGAGACCCCGCGGGCGCCCGCTTCCTTTATGATGCGGTCGTCCACGTCGGTCAGGTTCATGATATGGAGGACCTGGTAGCGGCTGGCCTCCAGCCAGCGGCGCAGCAGGTCTTCGAACAGGAAGGTCCGGAAATTTCCGATGTGGGCGTAGTTCCAGACCGTGGGCCCACAGGTATACATGGAGACCCGGCCCGGTCGAAGGGGGGCAAAATCTTCGACCCGCCGGGTCAGGGTGTTGAAGAGCCGGAGCGGCATCACTCGCCCAGGGCGCGGGCCGCGGCTCCGCGGGTGATCTCCTCCGATGAACGGACGTGCAGGGTGCGCTTCGGATAGGGGATCTCGATCCCCTCCTGGTCCAGCCGATTCTTGAACCGCCGCCTGAGCTCCCGGGCCACATCCCACTGGGACCCGGCGGTAGTCTGGGCGCGGGTTCGAATCAGGACCGCACTATCCAGGAGCCCTTCCACCCCTAAGACCTCCGGGGCTCCCGAAAGTTTGGGCTGCCAGACCGGATCGGCGGCGAAGCGGGTCAGCTCGTCTTTGAGCACCGTGAGGGCGCGGTCCACATCGGTCTCATAAGCCACCCCGACATCCACCACCGCTCGACCCCAGCTCCTGGTCTTGTTGCTCACGGTCGTGATTTGACCGTTAGGAACGATGTGGAGCACCCCGTCCCCGTCCCGGATCATCACCACCCGAAGCGTCATCTCTTCCACCACTCCTGCCCGCCCGGCGATCTCGATCAGGTCACCCACCGCGAACTGGTTCTCCACCTGGATGAAGAACCCCGAGATCACGTCCTTGACCAGGCTCTGGGCCCCGAATGAGAAGGCCAATCCCAGGATCCCAGCCCCAGCCAGGAAGGGACCGATATTCACGAAGACATCCAGGGTGGACAGGAGCGCGAGCGAGACGATAAGCATCTTGCCCACGCTTCGGAGCAGCTGCGAGATGGTCTGGCCTCGCTGCTCCCTGATCGTGAGCGTGGTGGGATCGCCGTCGTCTACCGACCGCTCGATCCGCCGGGCGATCGCCTTGACCACCCACCAGGCCACCCAAGCGAGAAGCCATATGACGACGACCTGAATCAGCTTGCGCCCCAGCTCCGCGGCATCGAGCTGCAGGAATCGGGCGATCGATTCCAGGCTTTCTTGGAGAGTGGTCAGCACCAGGAGCACGAGCGTCGCCGGTTGAGTTCGGAGGCCAAACGTGGGGACTTCGCGCGGCGACGTCAACCCGGCCGCCGCTCGTGAGCGGGGTCTCAGCGCAACGGGAGCGGCGTCAACTCTCCGTCCTTGCGGACGCCCAGCCGAATCGGACGCGGTGGGCCCTCCTTGGGCACCGTGACCTCGACCCAGAGCTGTTCGCCGGGCGGACGGATGGAGGGATCGGGGACCTTCTCCGGAATGAAGAACACCACGGGCTCGGTACTGTCGATCCCCTCGGGAATGGAGGGTGCCTCGCCGCTTGACGGGTGATCACCGCCCGGCAGGATGTCGGAGGAAATCAGCTTGAGGCGGACGTAGCGCCCCCGGAGCGGCGAGGACGGGTCGTAGGGCTCGGCCCGGACCCAGACCCGGGGCCGAGTGGCGCGATCGATCATCAGCTTGGCGCCCAGGCTCGACACCAAGGCCACCTGGATGACGGCCAACAGCAGGCCACGCTGGGCCGCGTTCATGGACCGGGCTCCTCGACCCGCCCGACCAGTCTTCGGCGGGCTCGCTCGAGGAGCCAACCCCCACCCAGGAAGAGCACACCTCCCAGAATCAGGCTCATGGCGCGGTCCATCCGGTCCATCACAGAGGAGAAGTAAAAGCCCATGACGGCAAGGGCGAAGCCCGCCATGCCGAGGTTGATCCGCTGGCGGCTGTTCTCGTGCGCTCCCCAGGCCACCATCCCGATGGCTCCGAGAGCGTACCAGATGTAGACCAGCCAATGGGGCCCGGCCTGCAACCCCATGGCACCGAGAAGCCACACCCAGACGGCAGCAGCCAGATTGAGTACCGCGCCTCGACCCCGAAGCACGGCGGCCAGGAGCAGGGGGAGGCTGAAGGCAAGGACATAGCCCGCTGTGACCAGACCGCCCGACAGGGGCAACCTCTCCGAGCGCCCTACCCCTAACCAGCCTGGGAAGTCGCTCGCGACCATCGCCAGCCATACGCTATAAGGAATGACGGCCAACCCGCCGATCCAGGTCAGAGCCTCCCGCACGGGACCGCCATGTTCGCGGGTACGTGCGGTCAGATAGGTGATCGCGAGACCCAACATCCCCGCCGCGGGGATCAAGCCGCTCTCGATGGTTCCATGTTGGTCGACCGCGACGAACCATTCACCCTCGAGCCAGGCCGGCACGGTCAACGCCAGCAGCACGGCCTGGGGCCAGCTCCGGAGCAGCAGCCACCCGAAGCCCGCCCCGACGGCCCAGAGCAGAATGCCGGTCGGCCAGTGTTCCTGGAGGTTGAAGATCTGGCCGGCCAGGAAGATCCCGGCGCCGAGGCTGGTGGTGCCCAGGGTGTGGAGGGTCGAGGAGAGGATGGGCAGGGTGGTGCTCAACAGGGCGCCGGCCACGTGAAAGCCGCTCACCAGGAGCAGCACCAGGGCGAATCGGGCGCCGGGCGAGAGCGCGTCCCAGTGGGCGGCGACAAAGAGCAGAATCCCGGCGCCCAGCAGGAGCCCGCCCATTCCCATCGCGGCCATCATGGGCCAGCGAAAACGCCGCGATGCCGGCCGACGACTCTCGAACGCGCGGATCCGCTCGGCAGTCGGCTGATCCACCACGCCCGCTGCGAGCCAACGGTCCAGCAGGGATTGCAGGTCGGCCGAATGGCGCATGAAAGCTCGGCGTGGGAGTCCCCCTAGCGTACGGCGAAGCTCCGCCGCCCGCCAGTCCGACTACCAACCGAGTCGAGGCTCAGCCGCCGGGAGGCAGCACCATCACCGGGCAAGGGGCGGTGCGCACCACCTTGTCGGCCACGCTGCCGACCAGGGCTCGGTGAAGTCCGCCGGCACCGTGGGTCGCCAGTGCGACCAGGTCGTACTTGCCGCCCGCCAGTTGATCCAGCACGCCCTGCGCGGCGCCGCTGGTAGCGCCCACCAGGCACTCGACCTCGAATCCTTCTTCCTGAAGCCGGCCCGCTATCGATTCGAGATAGGCCTCCGCTGCCCGTCGGTTTTCCTCGGTGAGGGCCGGGTCCACGCCGACCGGTAGCGCGAAGCTGGGGTCGATCAGCGGGACCGGGTTGAAGACGTGGAGCAGCGTGAACGAGGCCTTGACCACCTTTCCCAGCGCGATGGCGGGACTCAGGATCGCCTCGCCGAAGGCGCTGCGGTCCAGGGGGATCAAGATGCGCTGGAGGGAGAGGGGAGCCGGAGCCGGCTTCTCGGTGGGTCGAATCATCAGGATGGGAACCGGTGCGGTGCGCATGAGCCGGTCGGCGACGCTGCCCAGCCAGAAGCGGCTCAGCGGTCCCCGGCCATGAGTGGTCATCACCACCAGATCGGTGTCAGTGGCCTCGATGTGCTCTTCCAATGCGCCCGGCACGAACCCGGTTAGCAATGTGGCAGTGATCTCGAGCTGGGCCTGCTTCTTGAGACGGGCCGCCACCCCATCGAGATAGGACTGTTCCCGCCGTCGCCACTCCTCTTCGAGCGCCGGGTCGAGTTGGGGCGCCTCCGGCGAAGCGACGTACAACGGCATGACTTGGTGGACCATCGCGAGTCGAAGCGTGGCGCCGGCCCGCTGGGCCAGATCACAGGCGACCGGCAGGGCCTGCTCGGCAAAGGTCGATCCATCCAGCGGAACCAGGAGCGAGCGAAGTACCTTCATGATGCCTCCAGGGCAAAGCCCACAGCACAGAGAGTGCAGCGCATCGAGTGAGACCAGCCTGAAGAGGGTGAGAATCCTCTGCCACGGCCGGATTCACGTTGGCTTTATCCGCCCCAGCCCAGCCAGAGACCCAGACCGCTCGCCGCCGCGAGAGCGAGCATCCCCAGTGCGGCCGTCCGGCGAAAGGTGCCGCTGCCCATGGTCAGGGTCAGCGTCAGCTTGAGCAGGGTGTTGGACAGAATGCCGACCGCGATGGCCTGGGCGGCCAGTAGCTCGAGTCCGGCTCCCTGTCCCAACCGAGTCATGGACAGGGTGAGCGCATCGAGGTCGCTGAGCCCCAGGAGACGTAGCCGCGGTGAGGACGCCGGCATTCCCCCAGGTTTGCTGCACGAAGTTCAAAGCCATCAACACCACCTGAAAGGCGATGGTCATCCGGATCGCCGCCCCCAGCTGCAGTGGACTCTGCAGGGAGGGGTCGTGATGAGCTTCGGACTCGGTCGGCGTGGTTCGAACCAGGAACAGCACCATCCCGGCTCCGGCCACGAGGGGCGGCAGCACGAATGGGAGAAGCTCCCGCGCCACCTGCGGATTCAGTAAGCCCGTGATCAGGGTGACCCGAGGCAGCAGGACGGTGCAGGCCCCCAGGACTCCGAGGGCCAGTGAACGCCCCAGCGTCGGTTCGCTGCCGACTCTGGCGGGAGAAGGTGAAGGTGACCGCGGTGGACGAAATCAGTCCGCCCAGGAGTCCGGTCAGCCCATATCCTCGGGCCTCCCCCACGGCACGGCGGGCGATATACCCGAGAAAATTCAGCCCCGAGAACAGCAACACGACCGCCCACAGGGAGCGGGGCGAGACGCCACCGAGAGGGCCGTAGGGTCCCTCCGGCAGGAGCGGGAGGATCACCAGCGCGAGCACCGCGAAGCGGAGGGCGGCCTCCATTTCCTTCTGGCCGATCCGCTGAATGAGACCTTGAATCGCGGACTTCTCCGCCAGCGCCAGCACCAGGACCGAGGCGATAGCGGCGGCCAACCGGGCGTGGCCCATCCCGGCCGCGAGACCCAGAACCACCACCGCGAGCGCGGCGGCTTCGGTGGTCCCCTCCACGGCATCGCCGCCGCGACGGGCCGCCATGACATAGGCGGCCACGGTCAACGCGCAGGCACCGCCGACGATCACCGTCGCCAGCGTGATCGCGCCGGAAGTGTAGATCCATCCGGCAGCGCCACCGAGGAATCCGAGGAGGAGGAAGGTACGGGCGCCGGCGAACCGAGCCGCCGGTCCGGAGGCATGCCCGGACCATTCGCGTTCGATCCCCACGGCCAGCCCGCAGAGCCCGGCGATGACCAGGTTGGACGCCAGCTCGAACTCAGTGCCGGGCGGCATGAAGCGAAGCGACTACGGCTGGCTGGGTGGCGGCCCCGCAGGCACCATGACCTGGTCGAGTGGGCGTCGGGGTGTGGGACGAGACTCGCGGGTGGCATAGCCCACCCGCATCAGAATCTGGGGGTAGCCCTCCCGGCCCAGCTGGGCGCGGAGGCGCTCGCGGAGCTCGGGAAGCTCGATCGGCTGATTGAGGTAGGACATGGCGATCCCGTCGGCGACCAGCGAGAGCGCGCTCCGGGCCAGCGCCTGACCCGCCGCGATCCAGGCCCGCGGTCCTTCGGTCTCGGTCCAGAGCACCGCCAGCACTGGGGATCCCAGCGCCAGCTGGCGGTCACGCGCCGCTACGCCCTTCCCCACGTCGAAGGTGCGGATCACCAGCGGCTCGACCATCGAGGCGATGGCCCCGACCCCATGGGCGAACCCAGGCATACCGTCTCGACTTCCGGTCCGATTAGGATGCACCCAGGCGGCCAGCTCCCGACGAAACCGCCGATCCACCATCTGCTGATGATCCGCCTCCGCAATCAGGTCGGCCAAGGGGAGGCGCGTTTCCGGGCCCACCAGGGTCTGCAGCCAGGTCCCCTCCTGCTCGGCGGCAGCCCGCGCGCGTCCCAGCACCGGCTCCGGAACGACCCGATCCTCGAAAGGGAACCGGTTGGTGCGACGCCGGCGAATGGCGTTGAACTGTGCCTGGGTCCGCTGGTTCTCGGGGTGGGGCGGCCCCACTCTGACCCGGGCCAGAAAGTCGGGATCGGCTGGATCGGGCAGGATCTCCACCAGACACCGATGCCCGAAGTGCTCCAGCGCGACCCTGAGGTTCAGCAGAGCGCAGCCGCAACTGATCACCAGTTCACGATCCTCGGGGTCGACCACCGGCAGCGCGCGGGAACGATCCGCCATGAGATCGAGGTAATCATCACCGATGCGGAACAACCAGGGCTGTGAATTGTGGCCCGAAGGCGCGAGCATGGCGTGCCGGGCGACGGCCTTGAGCTTCTCGATCGGCGTACCGGTCAGCGGAAACTCGTCAATCGCCTCGCCCCAGGGGTCGAGAATCGAGTTGGTCACGCACCGCTCCTTGAACGAACCGGCCCGGAAATAGGAGACCCACTCTCGCAGCCCGTATCTACGGGCGCGGGAGTAATACGATGGTGAGCCGAGCGTGAAGGACTCTTTAGAATCCTAAGGCTTATCGGAAGGTACGGTCTTCCGGCCCATCAAGGAATAGACGGGACAGGTCCCGGTCATGGCCGTGGCGATGAGGAACAAGCCTATGAGCGTAAAGTACTTCCAGGGCGAGGCGAGAGCGCCGTAGAGTCCCAGCAGACCGACGCCGATGATGACCCGGACCCCCCGATCGATCCGTCCCATGTTGTGGATGCTGGCCATTCGTCCTTCTCCTATCCGATTACAGCGGAATCGTAAGAGTTGCGCAGGGGCAGGCGTGAGCCAGGCGTCGGCCGACACTTTTTCCTTCCAGCATCCCGGGTGGTCCGCCCCGCCGGAACCCGAAGACCAGGACGTCCGGGTTGCCCGTCGAGACTTCCGTCAGGATCTCGGCACCCGGATCTCCCTGGCGAACCACCAGCGCCGTGGCCCGATCGGCCCCGGGAGCCGGCTCCCAGTTGGCCCAGGGCACCGGCTGCTCCACGCGCAGGCGATCCAGGGTCTGAGACAAGCGAGCGCTCCTGCCGTCCGGCAGGTGGGCCACGCCGAGCGCCTCGTCATCGGGGCGCTCGGGCTCGACCGTGAGCACCCGAAGCCGCCCATGGACGGCCTGGGCGAAATCGGAGGCAGCTATCAAGACCCCGAAGCCACGTTCGGTGCCGTCGACCGCCGCGAGAACCCGGGTCATTCCCGGGAGGGTCTGGGGGACGAAGAGACAGGGGACCGAGCTCCGGCGGGCCACAGCGTCCGCGATGTCCCCGACCAGCATGCGCTCGGCCACGGACCGCCGACTACGCCCGATCACGATCAAGTCCGCGCCATGCTCCTCGGCATAACGCGGGATTTCAACCCCGGGGAGCCCCGTGACCACAGCCGGCTGCGTTCCCAGGCCCCGCCCGACTGCTCGCACCTGTTTAAGCAGCCATTCTGGGGGCGGCTCGGCTGTCCCGCTCGGAGGGAGAACGGTTAGTATTGTGAGCCGGGCGCCCACTCGCGCCGCCAAGTCAGCCGCCGTCGCCGCGGCACGGCGTCCAACCTCGGAGTCGTCCATGGCCGCCACGATGGTCCGAAGTTCCATGGGACTCGCTTCGTGGTTGCTGGGCCGAGCTTAGGCCGGATGCCATGAAGTGAGCGTGAATGCCACAGGAAGTTTCAAGCAGGGTCGGGAGCGAGATTACGCCTGTGCCGAGTGAAGAGCCGATGACCACGGCGCCGCCGGTCCCCTCGCTGGCGGAGCGCCTCGAGCGCCTGGTGAGCGTAGGAACCGAGCTCACTACGGAGCCTTCCCTGCATGGGGTCCTGCAGCGGGTGGCGGACATCGCGCACGAAGTCCTGCGGGCGCGCTACGCCGCGGTCGGGATGCTGGCCCTCGACGGGCGAACCTTGGAGAGCTTTACCACCTCGGGTCTGACCGTCGAACAACACCAGCGTATCGGCGCCCTCCCGAAGGGCCACGGCATCCTGGGCCTGGTGATTCGCGAGGGGCGCATCGTGCGCTTGCCGGACCTGGTTCGCCATCCGGAATCGTTCGGGTTCCCGGCGAACCATCCCCCGATGCATTCCTTTCTGGGGGTCCCGATCCTGGGTCGTCGCGGCGTTCTGGGTGATCTCTACCTCACCGAGAAGATCGGCGCCCCCGAGTTCACCGAGGAGGACGAGCACCTGGCCGTGCTCCTCGCCGCCATGACCGCCGCCGCGATCGAGAACGCCAGACTTCACGAAGACAGCGCCCGGCTCCTGGAGGAGGTGCAACAGCTGCAGCGGTCGCGCGAGCGATTCTTCGCGATGGTCAACCACGAATTGCGCAACGCGCTGGCGGCGGTCTACGGGTGGGCCGAGATGCTGGTCCGGAAGAAGGACCCCAGCACCGTGCCTCGCGCGGCGTTCGAGGTGCTGGAATCGACCGAGCAGGCGATGGGTCTCATCAACGATCTCCTCGACCTGAGCCGGCTGGACGAGGATCGGCTCAAGCCCGTCATGCGGGAGGTAGACTGTCTCCGGGTGGTGCGCAGTGCATTGCGGCGCGTCACGCCGGCCGCCGAATCGAAACAGGTCAGACTGGAGACGGTGGCGCCGTCGCCGCTGGCCCCTTGCCGAACCGACGCCAACCGCGTTGAACAGATCCTGATCAACCTGCTGACCAACGCGATCCGGCATACCCCACCCGGCAGCCGGGTCCGGGTGGCCATCCAGCAGGACGGGGAGGCGCACGTGCTCACGGTGGAGGATGAGGGGGCCGGGGTGCCCGAGGCCGATTTCGATCGGATCTTCGACATCTACGTCACGGAAGCTGGGGGCGAGAATGGCGGGCACGGCCTCGGGCTTCCCTTGTCCCGGCGGCTGGCCCGCCTCCTGGGTGGTGACCTTCGGGCCGTCCCCCACGGGGGCAAAGGCGCCCGGTTCCAACTGGACCTCCCGGGCTAGCTCATGAAGAAGCCTTCATCCGAGGTTCCTCAGGGGTTCAGGCTCCCGATCTAGCATTCAGAACCATGAAAGTTCTCGTGGTGGAGGACGACCGGAAGGTCGCCGGATTCATCGAGCAGGGGCTGAAGGAAGAGGGCTACGTGGTGGACATCGCGCCCGACGGCGACGAAGCCACCATGCTGGCCCACGTCTACGACTACGACGTCATCCTGCTCGACGTGGTGCTCCCCAAGAAGAACGGATTCCAGGTCGCCTCCGAGCTGCGGCGGGAGGGCCGGAACACCCCCATTCTCATGCTGACCTCGCGCGACGCCGTGGAGGACGTGGTTCGCGGCCTCGACGCCGGGGCCGACGACTACCTCGCCAAGCCGTTCCGGTTCGACGAGCTCCTGGCTCGGATCCGGGCCTGGTGCGGCGCGGCGGCGCCGAGCGGCTCGATGTGCTCCGGTACGGGCCCGCTGGCCGTGGATCGCCTTCGGCATGTCGCCCTGGTCAACGAACGACTGACTCGACCTGACCCCCAAGGAATTTCAGCTCCTGGAGTTCTTCCTCCTGCACCCGGAGGAAGTGGTACGCCGCACCACCCTGCTGGAAAAGGTCTGGGACATGCACTTCGACCCGGAGAGCAACGTGGTGGACGTGCACGTGGGGAACCTGCGGCGGAAGCTGAAGAAGGCGGCCGGGGAAAATCTGATCGCCACCCTCCGCGGCGTCGGCTTCTCCCTGCGCCGGAATGCCGAACCTGAGGTAAGCGAGACCACCGACTCAACCGGCAGCCAAACCAGGTCGTGACCGCGCGGGTGCGGGCCGCGATTCTCCCGGCCGCCGCGGCTCTGTTCATTACCCTGGGCCTCGCGCTCCTTCGGCCCGTCCCCAGCCCCTGGCCAGCCCGGGTCTGGGAGGCGGGCCTTCTCGTCACCGGCCTGCCGGTCGTCTGGCGCACCCTGGTCGGCATGGTCCGGGGCCGCCTCGCCGCCGATGTAGTGGCGATGCTCGCCATCCTCGCGGCCATCCTCCTGCGGCAACCGCTGCCCGGACTCATCGTGGTCCTGATGCAGACGGGGGGCGAGGCGCTGGAACGCTACGCCGAGGGGCGGGCCTCGGACGCGGTTCGTGAGCTGGAGGCGGCGGCTCCCCGCATCGCGCATCGGTACCACGGCACGACGGTACAGGACCTGGCGGTCGAGGCGGTGGTGGTGGGAGACCGGCTCCTGGTGAGACCGGGCGAGATGGTCCCCTGCGACGCGGTGGTGGTCGCCGGCGAATCCCATGTGGACGTCTCGCGGCTGACCGGAGAACCGGTCCCGCCTGCATGCCCGGCCCGCGACCCGTCTGATGAGCGGGAGTCTCAACGGCGAGGGGCCGCTCACGGTGAGGGCCACGGCCCGCGCCAGCGAGAGCCAATACGCGCGCATCGTCGACCTGGTCCGTACCGCGCAAGCCAGCAAGTCACCGCTGCAGCGGCTGGCCGACCGATATGCCGTCTGGTTCACGCCGCTCACCCTGGCGGTCTGTCTGGGCGCGTATCTCGCTCTCCGGAGACTCGATCCGCGTCCTGGCGGTACTGGTGGTCGCGACGCCGTGTCCCGCTCATCCTCGCCACTCCCGTCGCGGTGATCGGCGGGCTCAACCGGGCCGCGCGGCGCAGCGTCGTCTTCCGCCATGGGGAGGCGCTCGAGCAGCTCGGCGCGACCACGGTCGCCATCTTCGACAAGACCGGCACGCTCACGATCGGGCGGCCCGAGGTCGAGGCCGTTCTGCCCGGTTCCGCCCTTCAGTGAACTGGAGGTCCTGCGGCTGGCGGGAGCGGTCGAGCAGGTCTCCGGTCATCTCCTCGCCCGGAGCGTGGTGGAGGCTGCCCTGGCTTCGGCGGCACCGCTCCCGGCGGCTCATGACGTGGTCGAGGCTCCCGGGCAGGGGGTCTGGGGCCGGGTGGAGGGCCGGGAGGTGGCGGTGGGAGCCCGTTCGTTCATCCGGAAGACGCAGCCCCAGGCGGCGGAGGGGTTCCAGGCCTTGGGAGACGAGGCCGACGGGCTTCGCGCGTTTGTCGCCGTGGACGACAGGGCCGCTGGGATCATCGTCTACGCGGACCGGGAGCGAGCGGACCTGGGACAGTTCTTCACCGAGCTCCGGGCCCTCGGCTATCGCCGCATGCTACTCCTGACTGGAGATCATCGAGCCAACGCCGAGCGGGTGGCAGCAGCGGCGGGGATCTCGGAGATCCACGCGGACCTGTTGCCGGAGGGCAAGGTCGGCGTGGTCCGCGATCTGGTCGATCGGGGAGAAAAGGTCGTCATGGTCGGGGACGGCACCAACGACGCGCCCGCTCTCTCCACCGCTACGGTCGGGGTCGCGATGGCGGCTCATGGCGGTGGGATCACGGCGGAGGCGGCGGACGTGGTCGTGCTCATCGACGATCTCACCCGGGTCAGCGAAGCGGTCGCGATCAGCCGCCGGACGATGCACATCGCCCGCCAGAGCATCTGGGTTGGCCTGGGGCTGAGTACGGTCGCGATGGGGTTCGCGGCCTGGGGCCTGATCCCCCCCACGGTGGGCGCGGTGCTGCAGGAGCTGATTGACGTCTCGGTGATTCTCAACGCCCTACGGACCAGCGCCCCGGCGCCGTACCGGGGCGCGGCCAAGGTGGCCTGACCTTACCTCTCGGAGAGTCCGACCCTTGCCATCGACCGGCGCTCATGAATGTGCCTTCCCTGTGCTCTTACCGGGTGGAGGCGGCCGGCGTAGCTTCGCACGACTGTCGAGGATAAGATCAGCGACTGATCTCGTGACTCGGATGGGCCCCGAGATCACTCCATGACAAGAGGCCGGTGCGGGTCGCGATGGACCAGAGGCCCGCGAGCAGGATGATCGCGGCAAGCGTGCGCCTTGCACCGAGGCTCCGGGCGCTGAAGCGGCGAACGCCGAGCGCGGCGATCGAGAGCGCCGGAAGGGTCCCGAGGCCGAACACCGCCATGGCCAGCGCGCCGGTGCGAGGGTCCGCGAGTGCGACCGGCAGGCT
Organism: uncultured Gemmatimonadales bacterium; assembly: GCA_963704015.1. Lineage (GTDB taxonomy): Bacteria > Gemmatimonadota > Gemmatimonadetes > Gemmatimonadales > GWC2-71-9 > DATIWD01. The sequence continues at coordinate 239,168 of CAVPGI010000008.1, read as the reverse complement.
CAAGGCCGAGTAGACCAGGCCGCAGGGCAGAAGCCCGTTGGCCATCCCGAACACCAGCTGGGCCCCGAGGGAAGGCCGGCCGAGGAGGCGTTGCCCTAACCGGGACAGGCCGGGAAGCACAATCTTGGGCTCCGGAATCAGCCCAGCCAGGCCGGCGCAGAACCAGATGAGGAAAGCGGCTGCCAGGGCACCGGGCAGCCAGGCAGGACCCGGGATCACGGAGCCGAGCGCGCCGGCGAACCCACCGAGCACAGCGTAGGTCGCCACCCGGCCGAGGTGCCAGGCAGGGAGGCCGCCCGGAACCCGGGCGCAGCTGGAGGCAAAGGCGCCACACATCGCGACGCAGTGCGGGCTGCCCATGAGGCCGGCGAGGAGCGCGCTGGCGAGGAGAGGAATCATGGCTACGCTGGAGATCTCACGTCGTGCAAAATAACCCCCGGCCCGCGGCCACATCCGCGGTCTACGACGACGACGTCGTCCGGCTGTTCCTGGTCGCCACGGTGCGTCTGGGCCGTCGTCGGCATGCTGGTCGGCGTGATCATCGCGCTCGCAGCTGGCCTGGTGGCCGGCCAACCTGGGCCTGCCCTGGACCACCTTCGGACGGCTCCGCCCGCTGCACACCAACGCGGTGATCTTCGCGTTCGGCGGCAACATCTGCTTCACCGGCATCTACTACTCGCTGCAGCGCCTGCTCAAGATCCGGATGTGGAGCGACGCCCTGTCGCGCATCCACTTCTGGGGCTGGCAGCGATCATCGTCGCCGCCGCGATCACGCTGCCGCTGGGCCTGACCCAGTCGCAAGGAGTACGCCGAGCTGATCTGGCCGATCGACGTGGCGATCGCGGTGGTCTGGGTGGTGTTCGCGGTGAACTTCTTCGGCACCATCGCGGTCCGGAAGGTCGCAGCACCTGTACGTGGCGATCTGGTTCTACATGTCGTTCGTGATCACCATCCCGGTGCTGCACATCGTCAACAACCTGGCGATCCCGGCGACCCTCACCCGCTCCTACCCGATCTACGCCGGGCTGACCGACGCGCTGGTCCAGTGGTGGTACGGGCACAACGCGGTGGGCTTCTTCCTGACCACGCCGTTCCTGGGGCTGATGTACTACTTCCTGCCCCGCGTCGCCGAACGGCCGGTGTACAGCTACCGGCTCTCGATCGTCCACTTCTGGGCCCTGGTCTTCCTCTACATCTGGGCCGGGCCGCACCACCTGCTCTACTCCGCCCTGCCCGACTGGGCGCAGACCCTGGGCATGGTCTTCAGCATCATGCTGCTCGCGCCGTCGTGGGGCGGCATGCTCAACGGCCTGCTCACGCTGCGGGGCGCCTGGGACCGGGTGCGCACCGATCCCGATCCTCAAGTTCTATGGTGGTGGCCGTCAGCTTCTACGGCATGAGCACCTTCGAGGGCCCGATGATGTCGATTCGGGCGGTGAACGCGCCTGTCCCACTTCACCAACTGGACCATCGGGCACGTGCACAGCGGCGCGCTGGGCTGGGTCGGCATGATCTCGTTCGGCATCGTTGTACTGGCTGGTCCCCCGGCTCTGGGAGCGCCCGCTGGCGCGACCCGCGCTGGGCCACCACCCACTTCTGGTTGGCCACCATCGGCATCGTGCTCTACACCGTCTCGATGTGGGCCGCCGGGCTCACCGAAGGGCTCGAGTGGCGGGCCCTCGATCCGACGGGCCAGCTCAAGTATCCCAACTTCGTGGACATCGTCAATCAGCTGCACCCGTTCTACTGGCTGCGCCTGGCTGGGCGGCACGATGTACCTGATCGGCGCGGTGATGATGGCCTGGAACTTCGTGCTCGACCATCCGCGGCTCGCGCGCCGCGCCGAGGCAGTCTCCGGCGCTGGCCGCGGCCCACTGACCGGAGAGAACCCAGATGGCGACCGAGAAGCAGAGCGAAGGGTTTCCACCGGCGGGTCCTCGAGGCAGCGCCTGGGCCTGTTCGCGATCGCTGACCACCATCGCGATCGCGATCGGCGGGATCGTGGAGATCGTCCCGATGTTCACCGCGGCAGCGCGGCCCGCCGAGCCCTGGCAGGAGTGACACCCGTACACCCCGCTCGAGGTGGCGGGCCGCGACATCTACATCCGCGAGGGCTGCTACACCTGCCACTCGCAGATGGTGCGGCCGATGCGGGCCGAGATGCTGCGCTACGGCGAGTGGACCCGCGTCGGGCGAATACGCCTACGACCATCCCTTCCTGCTGGGCTCCCGCCGGATCGGGCCCGATCTCCAGCGGGTGGGCGGCAAGTATCCCGACGCCTGGCACTACGAGCACATGCGCGATCCGCGGAGCACCTCGCCCGGCAGCATCATGCCGCCCTATCCCTGGCTCCTTCGTGACCGCGTGCGATCCCGGCGGATATCACCGCGTCGCTGCGCGCGCTGCGCAAGGTGGGCGTGCCCTACACCGACGACCAGATCGCCGGCGTGCCGGCCGCAGATGGCTGCCCAGGGCCAGGAGATCGTGGCCCGGCTGGCCGGCGCCAGCATCACAGACCGAGCCGGACCGGGAGATCGTCGCCCTGATCGCCTATCTGCAGCGGCTGGGGAAGGACGGCAAGGCGGCCATCGCGGCGGGCCGAGGGAGGAGGGCCATCGGTCCCATGAACCCTGTCCTTCACGCAAGCCGCCGAGACCGCGCGCCTCGGCTGGATCATGGGCGTCATGACCGTCGCTCTTCCTGACCTGTCTTCCTGGGGTGGATCTGGTGGGCGTACCGCCCGGGGAACCGGGCGCGGATGGAGGAGGCCGCGCGGCTGCCGTTCGACGACGGAGGACGAGCCATGACAGAGCGCGCGACCAGATCCTCGGCCACGGCGCCGAGACCGACGGGATCGAGGAGTACGACAACCCGCTGCCGGACTGGTGGGTCGGCCTGTTCGTGTTCACGCATCATCTGGGCGCTGGTCTACGCGGTCCACTACCACTTCATCGCGCACCGCTCCCAGGTGAAGGCGCTGGCGGCGGAGATGGCGGACGCCCAGCAGCGGTGGCCCCAGGCGGCCGCGGCGCGACCGAACAGCTCGCCGTCACGCCGGAGGCGTCGCAGGCGGGCCAGGCGATCTTCACAGGCCAATTGCGTCGCCTGCCACGGCGCGGACATGAAGGGCGGGATCGGTCCCAACCTGCTCGACACGCATCTGGATCCACGGCGGTAAGCCGGACGAGATCCTCCATACGATCACCGTCGGCGTGCCGGACAAGGGCATGCTGACCTGGGGCCCGATTCTCGGGGCCGAGAAGGTGGCGCAGGTCGCGGCCTACGTGGTCGTGCGGAACGCGGAGGCCACCGGGCACCCCATCCCGGGAGCCACGAGCCGAGAGCCACTGAGATGCTGGGTTTCGCGGGCACCCGGAAGTGGGTGCTACGCCATGGCGCAGGACGGGACCGGTGCGCCGGCTCCGGCGCTTCACGTCGCTGATCCTGCAGGTGATCCTCTTCATCACCCCCTGGCTCACGGTCAACGGTCACCCGGCGCTGCGCCTGGATCTGGATGACCGCCGGGTCTACGCCTTCGGTGCCATCTTCACCGCGTCGCGACACCATTCTGTTGCTGCTGATCCTGCTCTTCCTCGCGTTCAGCCTCTTCTTCTTCACCTCGCTCTTCGGACGGCTCTGGTGCGGCTTCGCCTGCCCGCAGACCGTCTTTCTCGAGGAGTGGATCCGGCCGCTGGAGCGCTGGATCGAGGGGCCCCGCGGGCAATGGATGCATCGCGACCAGGGGCCGGTGACACGGGGATCGCCTGTGGCGCAAGGCCGCGAAGTGGGCGATCTTGGCGCTGGCCGCCCTGGTCGTCTCCCTCACGTTCATGAGCTACTTCACGGGCGCCCGCACGCTCTGGACCGGCCAGGAGAGTGGCACGGCCTACGCCATCGTCGGGTTCTTCGCGCTGCTCTGGTTCCTCGACTTCGCCTGGTTTCGGGAGCAGTTCTGCAACTTTCTCTGTCCCTACGCACGCTTCCAGGGCGCGATGACCGACGAGCAGACTCTGCAGATCACCTATGACGTGCCGCGAGGCGAACCCCGGGGCGGGCCCGACGCCAAGGATACCGGCCGCTGCATCGAGTGCAACAAGTGCGTCGCCGTGTGCCCCCAGGGAATCGACATCCGGAACGGCTTCCAGCTGGAGTGCATCGCCTGCGGGGCCTGCATCGATGCCTGCGACGACGTCCTGGGGCGGCTGGGGCATCGGGGTCTGATCCGGTACCTGCCACTCGTCGCCCTCGAGCACCGACCCGCCAACAAGCTTCGGCCCGCGTACCGTGGCCTACGCCTCGCTGCTCACCGGGATCGCGGCTGCCTGGTTGGCCCTCCTCGCCGCCCGGGCGCCGTTCGAGGCCACCTTGAATCGCGCCCCCGGTACCCTCTTCACCGAGGACCGGGACGGCTATCTCCGGAACACCTACCTGATGCGGATCACCAACAACGATCCGTCCCCCGATTCGGTGTCGTTCTCGGTGCGAGTGGAGGGGATCGAGGACGCCGAAGTCACCGCTCCGGATTCTCGTCTGGCGTCCACCGAGAGCCGCACCTTCCCGGTGGTGGTGCGGGTGCCCGCGAGCGAGCACCTGGCCCGCACCGTGCCGATCCGGGTCCACGTTTCCCGCCCGGGCCGGGAATTGATACTGACTGCCACCTTCAAGACCGCTGCCGATGAGGACGACCGCCATGGCGACCACGACTGACCGGCGCTGGCCGCTGGGCATCATCATCGGATTTCTGATCGTCGGGCTGGTGAATGCCGGCCTGGTGTACCTCGCCGTGTCTGGGGCGGACCCCATTGTCGGCTCCTACCATACCTCGCACCGCTGAGGCGCGGGGCGCGCCGGCGCGCTGCCCCCACTGCGGAGCGGCCGTCGAGGGAGCAGAGGATTCCTTCTGCTGCCACGGCTGCGCCACGGCCGCGGAGATCCTCCACGGGGCGGGGCTCGAGCGCTACTATGCCGAGCGGGAGGCCTGGGCGCCTCGGCCGGAACCCGCAGGCGGGGCGTGGGACCGGGTGCCGGTGTCGCTCGACGCTGATGGCCAAGCGGAAGCGCGGCTGGCGGTGGATGGCCTCCGGTGCGCCTCCTGCGTGTGGGTCACCGAGCGAGTGCTGGAGAAGACGCCCGGCGTCGCCTCGGCCACGGTGAGCTACGCGACCGGGCGGGCCACTCTGCGATGGGACTCGGCCGTCACCGACCTGGCGACGCTGGCAGGCCGGATCGCGGCATTGGGGTACCGGCCACGGCCTCTCACCGAAGCGGAGAAGCCGGATCGCGACCTGGCCATCCGCCTGGGCGTCGCCGCCTTTGCGGCGATGAACATCATGCTGCTGGCCGCCTCGGTCTACGCCGGTTGGTGGGACGCGATGGAGCCGCGGTACTCGGCCCTGTTCCACTGGACCGCGCTGATGCTCGCGACTCCGGTGGCGCTGTGGTGCGCGGAGCCCTTCTTCCGGGGCGCCTGGGTCGGGCTCCGCAGCCACCGGCTCCACATGGATCTCCCCATTGCCCTCGGGATCTCCATCCTCTATCTGCACGGCCTGGTCGCGACCCTGTTGGGACGGGACGCCTATCTCGATTCGCTGGCCATGCTGGTGACCCTGCTGCTCGCCGGGCGCTTGTTGGAGGCCCGCGGCCGCCGGCGATCGGCGGAGGCCGCACTCGCCCTGGCGACCACCGTCCCCCGCACGGCTCGACGAGAAACTACGATCGGCCTGGAGACGGTGCCGGTCGAAGCGCTCCGGCCCGGCGATCGAATCGACCTGGGCCCCGGGGACGAAGTCGGCGCGGACGGCGAAGTGTGCGAAGGGTCGGGCCAGGTGCGCATGGCGCTGGTGACCGGCGAAGCCGCGCCAGTCATGGTGGGCCCCGGCGACCGAGTGGTGGCCGGCGCCGTGTTGCTGGCGGGAGCGCTGAGCGTTCGGGTGGAGGCGGCCGGCCAGAACACGCTGGTGAGCCGCATGGCCGCGGACCTCGAAGCGGCCACCGATCGTCCCTCAGAGCCGAGCGCGGCGGATCGGATCGCCCCCTGGTTCACCGCGGCCACCCTGGTGATCGCGGCCGGCACCTTCGCGGGATGGTGGTTTGGGCGGGGACTGACGCCCGCGCTGGCGGCTACCGTCGCCGTGCTGGTCGTCGCCTGTCCCTGCGCCCTCGCGCTCGCTCAGCCGCTGGCCGCCGCCGCCGGGCTCGGTGCCAGCGCCCGGCGCGGTCTGCTGCTCCGCTCGACCGAGGCCTTGCTCCGCCTGGATCGCGTGACCCTGGTCGTGCTCGACAAGACCGGTACCGTGACGGGCGGGTCGCTCAGGGTGGCGGAGGCGGACCGCGATACCCTGCGAGTCGCGGCAGGTCTGGAGCGCTACAGCAATCATCCGATCGCGCGGGCCATCGTGGATGAAGCCATCCACCGCGGCATTCCGCTGCCCCGCGCGACCGAGGTCCGAGAGATCGCTGGTCTCGGCGTTACCGGCGAGCTGGACGGGGAGCGGTGGCAGTTGACCGGTGGAGGTCCCGGCGAGATTCGCCTGCTCGACGAACGGGGCGAGACCGGGACCATCCGATTGGCCGACCGGGTCCGGCCGGATGCCGCTCGAACGGTCGCGGCGTTGCGGTCGGAGGGCCTTCGCGTGGCGCTCCTCACCGGCGACCACCTGGAAACGGCGGCTCGGATCGGCGGCGCGGCGGGCGTGGACGAGATCGTCGCGCAGCAGGACCCGATGGCCAAGGCGTCCTGGATCGCGGCCCGCCAGGCCGAAGGACACATCGTCGCCTTCGCCGGCGATGGCATCAACGACGGCTCGGCCCTGGCCGCCGCGGATGTCGGCATCGCCATGGGACAGGGCGCCTCGAGCTCGGTGCTGGTGGCCGATGGGGTGATCGCCACCGACTCGCTGGGCCCGCTGCTGGCCGGCCGACGCGCGGCCCGCGCCGCGCGCAGGCGATTCGGTCAATCTCCGCCGCTCCCTGGTCTACAACATCCTGGCGGTCACGGCCGCGGTGTCGGGGTGGGTCAATCCCCTGGTGGCCGCGGTGCTGATGCCGCTATCGAGCGGGCTGGTGATCTGGGGCGCATCGCGCGTCGAAGCCGGCGTGCGAAAGGCGGAGTCGTGAGCGCGATTCTCTTCCTTCTGCCGATCGCGCTGATCCTGGGCGCGGTATTCGCCGGCCTGTTCATCTACGCGGTTCGGAGCGGGCAATTCGACGACCTCGACGACCCGCCGCGGCGGATCCTCAAGGACGACTAGAGCGAGAGGAACGCCCGTGACGCTCCCCCGGCTTCCAGGCGCCGTTGCCTCCTTACCGGCCCAGCCCGCACTGAATTCACCGGTCGACCAACGATCGGCCCGGACCGATTCACGGCCAACTCACGGGCCGCCCACCAGCAGGCGCTACCAACGGCAAGTGAATGGGCCAGGGCCCTGGCAGCTACCGGGCCCTTGTTGCATTTCTTCACGCCACCCTCAGGCCCGCTTCAGGGCCGGGGGCCGAGCTTGGGCCTGAACACTATGCAAAGGAGCTACTTATGAGCGTCGTGAAGGTCATCGAGATCGTGGCGCAGTCGGACAAGGGCTTCGACGATGCGGTCCGGAACGCCGTCAAGGAAGCAGCCAAGACGATCAAGGGCATCAAGTCGGTCTGGGTGGACAACCTCAGCGCCAAGGTAGAGGGAGACAGGATCAGCCAGTTCCGGGTGAATGCAAAGGTCTCCTTCCTGGTGGAAGGGAAGAAGTAGAGCGGCGGGCGAAAATGTCGTGAGCCCGATTCTGTTTCTCCTGGCGATCGCGCTGGTCTTGGGCACGGGGTTCGCCGGCCGGTTGATCTATGCCGTTCGGAGCGGGTAGTTCGACGATCTCGACGACCCGCCCCGTCGGATCCTCAAGGACTGAGGGTTCTCCCCATGAGCTGTATCACTCTCGCTAGGAGGACCTCGCCATGTCACTCACACTCGTGCACCTCCATCTCATGTTGAACCACATCCCGATCCTGGGAGCCATTTTTCTCGCGCTGCTCCTGGGGTTTGCCCTCTGGCGGAACCACCCGATCATCCAGCGAGTCACGCTGGTGGGCACCGTCCTCGTGGCCCTGCTCACCATCCCGGTCTATTTCACCGGCGAGCCCGCGGAAGAAGCGATCGAACACTCCCCGGACTTCAACGAGGACTTGGTGGAGCAGCATGAGGATCGGGGAATGATTACGCTGATCGTGGTGCTGGTGACCGGCGCCGCCGCAGTGGGCACCCTGGCGCTGGCCCGCGGCGGCAAGGCCCTGCGCCCGGCCCTGGTCCGGCTGGTGTTGTTGGGGCTGGTGGCCTCGAGCGGGATCGCGGCCTGGACGGCGTTGGACGGGGGCCAGATTCGGCACCCGGAGCTCCGAGCGGGGTGGTCCCCTCCCCCGGCGGCCGCTGAGCACGACTGATCGAATCCAAGGGGCCCACCAGAACGGGCCCCTTGGCCTTTTATTCAAGCCGCCTCCGTCGGTACCCCTCCGTGAGAAACCGGGGTGACGGCTTCATCCAGACTTCACGCAATGCTCCCGCTGGCAATGATACGATCCACTTGGATCCCAACGGCGATCCCTGCGGGGCCCTCGCCCGCTCCGCAACCGCTTACCCGGCCAAGGGAAGGAGACCCCATGACCACCATGAGCTTCCCCCGCTATCACGAGCAGGAACCGGCCACCCGGATGGCCCTGGGCACCCATCCCGTGGCCTTTCATGAATTCCTGGCTCATACCGGCGAGCTTCGGCTCCTGGTGCACGCCGAGACCTTCCCCGAGCTGTTCGCCGAAGCGGGCCGCGCGCTGGGCCTGCTGTCACTCCGGGACACGCCCGATTTTCCTCAGGGAGATTGGCGGCCGATCGAGCTGGAGGCCACCGACCGGGTAGCGTTGCTGGTGGATTGGCTGAACGAGCTGGTCTTCCTGGCCGAATCGGAGCGCTGGGTTGGGCTCGAGTTCGACGTCCGGGAGATGGCTGAGCGCTGGATCCTGGCCCGGGTCCGAGGGGTGGTCGTGCCGGAGCCGCCCGCGGTGGTCAAGGCCGCGACGCTGCACCTGGCCCGGATCTCCCACCGCGATGGGATCCTCGAAGCCGAGGTGATCTTCGATGTCTAGCACGCTGGCCGGGCACTACCCGGCCACCGCCGTGACCCCGGATCTCTGGGAGATTCCGGCCTCCGCCCGGGGCGACATGCGGGTGCCGGCGAGAGTGTACGCTGACGCAGTGCTCTGGGAGCAAATCGAAGGAGATCGCTCGCTGGATCAGCTGGTCAACGTCGCGACCCTGCCTGGGGTGACCGGATGCGTGTACGGGATGCCCGACATGCACGAGGGCTACGGCTTCCCGGTCGGCGGCGTGGCCGCGCTCCGCGCCAGCGACGGGGTGATTTCCCCGGGCGGGGTGGGCTACGACATCAACTGCGGCGTTCGCCTGCTGCGATCCCGGCTCGACCTGGCGACCCTGCGCCCGAAGCTCGAGCCCGTGGTTCACGACCTGAGCCGCAGCATCCCATCGGGCGCCTATCGAAACCCGGCCCTCAAGTTGGGCGACGAAGATCTGGACCGGGTCCTGACCGAGGGCCCCGGCTACCTGGTCGAACGGGGGATGGCTCTCCCGGAGGACCTGGCCCACACCGAGGCGGAAGGACGGCTCAGGGCGGCGGACGCCACCAAGGTTTCCGCGCGGGCCAAGCACCGCGGGCGGGACCAGCTCGGCACCATCGGCTCGGGCAATCACTTCGTGGAAGTTCAGGTGGTGGACCGGGTGTTCGACTCCGCCGCGGCGCGGGCATTCGGGCTGAACGAGGGGCAGATCACCGTGCTGATCCACACCGGGTCCCGGGGCCTGGGTCACCAGGTGTGCACCGACTACGTGCGCCTCATGGACCAGGTCATGCCCCGCTACGGGATCGCGCTGCCGGACCGGCAGCTGGCCTGCGCGCCGCTCCAGTCGCCGGAAGGCCAGGCCTACTTCGCCGCCATGTGCGCCGCGGCCAATTTCGCCTTTGCCAACCGGCAGGCGATCACCCACACCGTCCGGGAGGTCTTCCGCCGTGCGTTCGGAACGGCCGGGAATCTCGCCTTGGTGTACGACGTGGCCCACAACATGGCGAAGCTGGAGCGCCACGGAGGCGAGGAGGTGTGCGTGCACCGCAAGGGAGCCACCCGCGCCTTCGGACCCAGCCACCCGGAGACGCCGGCCGCGTACCGAGCGGTCGGCCAGCCGGTCCTGATCCCCGGCAGCATGGGCACTGCCTCCTACGTGCTCGCCGGAACCGACGGGGCCCTGACTCGGAGTTTCGGTAGCAGCTGTCACGGGGCCGGGCGCGCGATGAGCCGAGGCGCCGCAAAGCGGACCCGGTCGGGCCAGGAGGTTCGACGGGAGCTGGAGGCCCAAGGCATCGTGATCCGCTGCCCGTCGGCGGGCGAGCTGGCCGAGGAGGCGCCCTACGCCTACAAGGACGTGGAACGGGTGGTGGACGTGGTGGACCGGGCGGGATTGGCCAGGAAGGTGGTGCGGCTGCGTCCGCTGGGGGTCATCAAGGGATAATGCGAGTCATCGAGGGATAGATCGAAATGAGAGCGAGGGACCGCATGTCGAATACCATGCAATTGCCGCTGCAGATCACAGGACAGGATGTCTCGCTCACCGCGGGGGATGAGCAGCTGATCCGCGAGCACGCGGAGCGGTTGAACGGCTTCTATCGCGGAATCATGGGCTGCCGAGTGCTGGTCACCATTCCCAATCGCTACCCGGCCGGGCCGCCAATGAGCTACACGGTGCGAGTGGACTTGACCTTGCCGGGTGGGGAGATCGCGGTCAACCGGCAGCCGAAGCCCAGCTTGCGCGAGGCGGTGCAGGACGCGTTTCACGCGGCTCGCCGCCAGATCCAGGACTACGCGCGCCGCCAGCGACTCGACGTCAAGAGCTCCCAGAAGCCAGCCCGCGGGACGGTCACCAAGCTCCTCGGCTACGAGGGCTACGGATTCCTGGATCCGGGCGACGGCAGCGAGATCTACTTCCACCGCAACAGCGTCCTCAACGAGGGGTTCGACCGACTGGAGGTCGGGAGCCCGGTGCGGTTCAACCTTGAATCCGGCGTGGAGGGCCCGCAGGCCTCCACGGTCGAGCTGGTGCCTCGTCGGCAGCCTAAGGCCCGGCGCCAGAAGACCGGCTGAAATCATGCGCGCCACCCTCGCCGGCCCGCCCCGGGATGCGTCGGATCGGTTCGCCAACCCGGCGGGCCCCGTGAACGGACCCGAGCCGGAGGCGACCCCGTTGCCGGCGCTCCGCCAGAATGCGATCATCGCGCGGCGCCTGGAGGAGGTCGCGACTCTGCTCGAGGAACAGGGGGCGAACCAGTTCCGGGTGCGTGCCTATCGCAGTGCAGCGGACACTGTGCGGGCGGCTGCGCGACCGGTCGCGGAGATCGTGTGGGCCGAGGGAGCCGAAGGGCTGGAAAAGTTGCCCGGGATCGGGCCCAGCCTGGCCCGCGCTATCCGGGACCAGGTCAAGCTCGGCCGGCTCCCGATGCTGGATCGTCTTCGCGGGGCGAGCGATCCGGAGAAGCTGCTCGCCTCGGTTCCCGGGATCGGCCCGGTCCTGGCCGAACGCCTGCATCACGAGCTGGGGATCGGCACCCTGGAGGATCTGGAAGCTGCGGCGCACGACGGCCGACTGTCGGCAGTGGAGGGCATCGGCTCCCAGCGCCTGGCGGGGATCATCGATTCCCTGGCCGGCCGGCTGGGAAGGCTCCGTCCGCTGGCTCCCGCCGAGCTGCCACCGCCCGTCGCCGAGATCCTCGAGGTGGATCACGAATATCGGACCAAGGCGTCGCACGGGCAGCTCCCCACGATCACGCCCCGCCGGTTCAACCCCGATCGCAAGGCCTGGCTCCCGGTGTTGCACACACAGCGCGGGCCCCACCACTACACCGCGTTGTTCTCCAACACCGCCCGGGCTCATGACCTGGACCGCACCCATGACTGGGTCGTGCTCTACTACGACGGGGGCCGCACCGAGAGCCAGTGTACCGTGGTGACCGAGCGTCGGGGGCCGCTGGCCCACAAGCGGGTGGTCCGGGGACGCGAGGCCGAATGCCTCGACTATTACCGCGAAGAGGAAAGAAAGGAACCGTAAGGCCCATGCCCGAATTGAGGGAGCTACTCGACCGGCTGTCGCAGATTCGATCGAAGGAGCACTTCGTAGTCTCCTGTTACATTCGCCTGGAGCTGCGAGATCGGGTGCGACAGAAGTACGTGGCAGCGCTCAAGGGCGCTACCAAGCCGGTGGCAGAGTGGCTCGGGCAATTGGAGGTGACCCATGCCGTCCGGGCCGCGCTGGAGCGGGACCTCGAGCGGATCCGGGACTACGCGTCCCACCGGGCCAGCCTTCCCGCCGCACCCGGGCTCGCCATCTTCGCCTGCGAGGGGCTGCAGTTGTTCGAGGCCGTTCCCCTGCCTCGAGTGTATCGGACCCGGGTTGGCGTGGACCACACCCCGTTGATCCGGGAGCTCGCCGCCGCCGAGGAGGACTTCGGGCGGGTGCTGGCGGCCGTGGTGGACCGGCGGGGCGCTCGGATCTTTGAGGTCACCGCTTTCGGGGGCCGGGAGGTGATCGACATGGTCGCCGCGGAAACCCGAGGTGGCAAGTTCCACAGCGACCGGGAGGACTCCCCGGGCTGGGGGGAAGCTGCCTTCCACCACCGGATCCAGGAGGAACACCTGCGGCATTACGCCCAGGTAGCCCGCGAGCTCGCCGTACTCGACGGACAGCTGCCGGTGCGGGGTGTGGTGCTGGCCGGACCGGGACCGGATGCCAAGGCCCTGGTCAGCTTTCTTTCCCCTTCACTCCGCCAACGGCTCTTCGGCACCGCACGACTCAACCTCAAGCAACTGACGGTGGCCCTGGTCCGGGACACCGTGCTCTCGCTACGGCGCCAGCACGAACTGGAAGCCGAGCGCGCCCTGGTCACCGAGCTGGAAAAAGGGCTGGGAACCGGATGGGCGGTGGCCGGCCCGCGCGGGACCCTTCGAGCCCTGGGCCGTGGGCAGGTCCGAACCTTGTTGATGCGGCCCGAACTCACCGGCTGGGGATTTCGTTGTGCCACGACCGGCCGTCTGGTCATCGCCAAGGCGGATTGCCGGGACGAAGGCGCGCCCGAGCCGGTGGCGGACCTGGTGAACGAGGCGATCGAAGAGGCGCTGCGCCAGCGGGTTACCGTCGTGGCCATCGACGATCCCGAATCCGGTGAGGCGATCGACGGCCTGGCCGGTCTGCTCCGCTTCCGCGGTTGAGTCAGGTTTCAATAGGGCCTCGAGCTGTCGAGGCCCCCCTGGTGCTGACCCGCGGGCGGCCCGGGGGGTGGCCGGCCTGACGGACGGCGCCGCCGACCCCACGATCAACCCTCTCCCCGCATTCTGCCAACCCTCACGTCGGCTTCATGTGACCACCGCTAGGATGCAGCAGGAACGGTTTCCTGGAGGTGTTCATGCCGACCGTGACGACGATTCCCCTGGTTCGGGATGTGATGACGACCCGACCTCTGACCGTGAGGCCGGACCTTGGCGTTCTCGATCTGCACCGGCTCTTCCTGAAGCACGACATCGAAGCCTGCCCCGTGGTGGGCGACGACGACATCCTGCTCGGCATCGTAAGCCGGGTGGACCTGTTGCGCATGCTGCGGCCGGATCGGGAAACGGCGCACCTAGACGTGAGCGCCGTCACTTCCCAGACCGTGAAAGACATCATGCGCTACGGGATCGTGACGGTGGAGCCGGAAGACCCGCTCATTACCGCAGTGGACCTGATGGTGGAGACCCGGCTGCACGCCCTCCCCATCGTCCACCGCCAGCGCAGCGAGCGCCTCGTGGTCGGGCTCATCACCCAGGACCAGGTGCTCCGCGCCCTGATGTCGATGGAGGGCTTGGCCTGATGCCATTCGTCGGAATCGACGCCGGTCCGCTGTACCGGGATCGGCAAGAGGCCGCCGGAGCCCTGGCGTCGAGCCTGCTCGAGTACCGGGGCCAGCGCCCGGTAGTCTTTGGGATTCCCCGGGGCGGCGTCCCGCTCGCGGCGGAAATTGCCCGGCGGCTCGAGGGCGACCTCGATGTCGTGGTGGCGCGAAAGTTGGGCGCACCGTTCTCGGAGGAGCTCGCGATCGGCGCCGTCACCGCGGAGGGGGGCCGCTTCTTGAATGAGGAGATCATCCGGGAGCTGGGGATCGACCCCGCCTATGTCGAGCAGGTCACGGAGGCCCAGCTGGAGGACGCGCGGGCCCGGGAGCAAAGGTTTCGGGGAGGTCGGCCCCCGACCGATCTGAAGGGCCGGGTAGCAATCGTGGTGGACGATGGCCTCGCCACCGGAGCCACGATGCGGGCGGCGGTGCGGGCGATCCGGGCCCGGCAGCCGGTGAAACTGGTGGTCGCGGTTCCGGTGGGATCCCGGGAAGCCTGCGCAGCTTTGCGGGGAGAGGCCGATGTAGTGGTCTGCCCGGCCGAGCCGGACCCGTTCGGAGCGGTCGGGATCTACTACCGCCACTTCGAGCCGGTATCGGATCAGCGGGTCCAGGAGATCCTGGGCGGACGGTACTGAGTGTCCACGGGGAGCGCCACCATCGCCCTGGCCGGCGACGTCATGCTGGGCCGCGACGTGGCCGAAGCGATCGGTCGAGAGGGATTTTCCTATCCCTGGGGGAACCTGCTGCCCCGGTTGTGGGAGCCGGATCTCTTCCTAATCAATCTGGAATGCGCCCTCACCTCAGAGACCCGGGAGTGGGGAGACTCGCTCAAACCGTTTCATTTCCGGGCCGAGCCAAGCGCAGTGCAGACCCTGCGCATCGGTCGAGTGGATTGCGCCACCCTGGCGAATAATCACATCGCCGATTTCGGAACCACCGGCCTCCTGGAGACGATCCGGACCCTCGATGCCGCCCATATCGCGCATGCCGGCGCCGGAGCCACGCGCGCGGCCGCCCAGGCCCCCGCGCGGCTCTTGGCCCGGCAGTGGCGGATCGCGGTCGTTGCCTTTGCGGACCACCCGGCGGAATGGGCGGCCGGGCCGGAGACGGCGGGACTCAACTATTCGTCGATCTCGATCAACCCTGCCCAGTTCTCCGAAATCGAACGAGCGCTAGTCGAGGCCCGCCGCGGGGCCGACTTCGTGGTCTTCAGCATCCACTGGGGGCCGAACATGCGGCCGCGCCCCACCGTGCCATTCCGGGCCTTCGCCCGGCGGGTCGTGGACGCCGGCGCCGACATCTTCTGGGGCCACAGCGCGCACATTCCCCAGGGCGTCGAGGTCCGGAAGGGGAAGCTGATCCTCTACGATACCGGCGACCTGGTGGACGACTACGCGGTGGATCCCACGCTCCGGAACAACCTGTCCGGCTTGTTCCTGGTGCAGGTGGGCGCCCGCGGGGTGGAACGCCTCGAGGTGCTTCCGGTTCGCATTGGGGAATGCCGGGTCAACCTGGCAGAAGGGATGGAACGGTCCTGGACCCTCAATCGGATCGCCAGCTTGAGTGAGGAGTTGGGAACGACCTTTACCCCGACCGAGACGGGCCTCGCGCTCCCGATCGGCGCCACCCCGGAACCCCACGGGGCAACCCGCTAGAGCCGCGCCGATCCCTCCGGCATCCTAGCGTCCACCAGCCCGGCCCTTCTCCTCCTCTTCGACCGGCGGCTCCACGTCGAGCTCCAGGCGATAGGCCAGAGCGTGCAGGGTCCGCTGGTCCAGGCTCCGCAGCATTCCCGCCAAGACCTCCAGCCCCTGCTCGTGGCCCCCGGTCGAGAAGGTCCGATCCAAGGCGCGTACGATCAACTCCACCAGGCGCGCGTGATCCTCCGCCGCGGCCTGTTCCGTTCTGGGGATCTGTTTCATGCCCTCCTCCTCCGCGTTTGGGCCTATGCTGGAGATAACGGTCTCCGTCTGAAGCGATGTTGAAGGAAGCGGGAATTCAACCTGAGGGGAACGGCCACTCCGGGCCCGAGGACGCCGGCCGGTGCCTTCAACGCTCCGCCGCGAGCCTAGGCCGCCCTGCGCTTCACCAGACTCAGGAAGAACCCCACCGCGGCGACGATGATGATGAGGGGCCCGGTTTGGAGATGGAGCAGGGAGCCAGTCCAGTATCCGACGAGGGTGGAGGCCACGGCGAGCGAGGTCGAGATGAGCAGCATCGCGTTGAGGCTCCCCGCCAGGTGTTTCGCGGTCGCCGCCGGAATGATGATCAGTGATCCCATGAGCAGCACGCCGAGATAGCGCAGCCCCAGCGCAACGGTGAGGGCAAACGCCAGGAGAAAGAGCAGATCGAGTCGGGGAACCTCGATGCCCGCGGCCCGGGCCAGGTCCCGGGAGATCAGGGCGATGACCAGCCGGCTCCGGGCCCGCCAGAGAAACCCCACCACCAGCAACGCCCCCGCCAGGCCGGCGACGATTTCCATCCGACCGGCCTCACGAGGCGCCCCGAACAGGGCCGCGATCAGCTCCTCGCCCGAAGTGAGCAGGCTTCCCGCCGCGAGCGCCGCCGAGAAGACCACTCCGATCACGGCCTCGGTGGGGACCCGGGTCTTGTGCTCGACCGCCCAGACCAGGACGGTGCCGAAGAAGAGCGCCGCGAAACCCCCGAGCACCGGGTTGAGCTGCAGCACCAGGGCGATCCCGATTCCAGGGAGGGCCACATGGGACAGGGCGTCCGAGGCCAGGGTCATCCGCCGCATGACGGCAAAGCACCCGACCAGTCCGGCGGCAACCGCCATGGCGACGGGCAGGGCCAGCGCGCTAATCGGCATCATCGGCGTGGTGATGGAATTTCATCGGCGTGCCGTAGACCTCCTGCAGCCGTTCCGGGGTCAGGATCTCGAGCGGCGGCCCCTGGAAGCCCCGGCCACGGCTGAGGCAGAGCACGCTGGTCGCGTAGCGATAGACGATGTTCAGCTCGTGCGAAATCAGCATCAGCGTGAGGCCTTGCTGGTGCTGCAGCCGATGAATCATGGCGTACAGGCTCTCCTCCCCTGGCTCGTCAACTCCGGCGGTCGGCTCGTCGCAGAGGAGTACCGTCGGATGCCCCAGCAGGGCAAAGGCGAGGAGCAGGCGCTGGAATTGGCCACCGGATAGAGTACCGATCGGCATCGCCGCGATCGGGGGCGGGAGATTCACCAGATCGATGGCACGCCGCACCTCGTCACCGGGAGCCTTGAGTACGTCGGCCTTGGCGCGCAGGAAGTCATCCCCGGTGATCGGCAGGTCGCGCTCGAGGTCCAGCTTCTGGGGGACGTAGCCGATCCGGGTGCCGGCCCCCCAGCGGACGGCCCCGCCGAAGGGAAGCGCACCGATCAGGGCCTTGAACAGCACCGTCTTGCCCGAACCATTGGGGCCGATGACCGCGAGCGCATCACCCTCGGCAAGACTGAAGCTCAGGTCCCCGAAGACCCGGGTCCTGGCGAAGTTGACCGAGAGGTGTTCGACTTCGAGAATGGGAGGCATGAGGTCTGGCCGTCGAGCGCAACATAGCACAATCGGAGCGTGCGCTGGGCCCGAATCATCCCGGCGCCAAGCGCCCTCCACCGGAGCTCCGAGCGGGCCTTTGCCGCTACCCACCCCGCGGCTGGCGACGACTGACCATCGGGCAAACCGCTGTTGGCTTTCTTCACGGCGACCTCAGCCTCACTTCAGGCGCCGGGTGAGGGATTGGGAGCAGGGTTGGAAGGATCCACTTGTCGGGAGGGACCCATGAGCAGCATTGTAAGGGCGAGCCGGTGGCGCCCCGGTCCCAGAAGCCGGCGGGTGAGCAGCCAGATGGTCGAATCGTCACGGCGGAGCGCAGCCGAGCAGCCCATCGAGGAGGTCACGGTGGGGGAGGCAGCGTTTCTGTGCCTCAAGGGAGAAGGTGAGCCCGGAGGTGCGGCTTTCCGGGAAGGAGTTCGGCGGATCCATGCCGTCCTTTCCCGATTGCGCCGAGCCTACCGCCGCAGCGGCGGGAAGGGGTTTCATCCCGGCCCCCTCGAGTGCTTGTGGGACCCGGCGGAGGCGGCGTCCACGCCGCGGGACCGGTGGCATTGGCGGCTCCTGATCAGGGTCCCCGATTCGGTCACCGAAGCCACGCTCGACGCGGCGCGAATCGCGGTGGAGGATCCGGCCGGCACTGGGCCCGCCCCGGTCTGGCTGCTCAGGTGGCGCGAGGGTCGGGCGATCGAGACCCTGCACGTCGGCCCCCACCAGACGGTCTCGGCAGCATACGACGCGCTGGAGGCCTACGCGCAGGTGCACGGGTTGGTGGTGACCGGACCGGCACACGAGATCTTCCTGAGCGATCCGCGACGGTCCGGCATGGGGCGGCCCCGAACCCAGGTCCGAACCCCAGTGCAGGAGCAGTAGGCGACAGGTTGGAGGCGGTGTGGGCCACAAGTTGTGGAGTCAGGATCTCCGCAGGACCGCCTCGCGCGAGGCGCGCGGCCTCGAGGGTCTTTGGGTCCCCGGCAGCATGATGGAGCAACCCATATGAGGCGCTTCGCGGATCGCGAGGAGGCGGGCCGGCTCCTGGCCGACGCCCTGCAGCACTACCGGGCCCAGCGGCCGCTGGTGCTGGCCTTGCCGCGTGGCGGAGTCCCGGTGGCGCTCGAGGTCGCGCGGGCGCTCGATGCGCCGCTCGAGGTCCTGGTGGTGCGGAAGATCGGGGCCCCAGGCCACGCCGAATTCGCCATCGGCGCCATCGCCGCGGGCGTGACCATGCTCCACGACGAAGTGATCGATCAACTGGGCATCTCGCGAGCCCAGGTGGCGCGGACCATCCAGGAGGAGATGCTGGAGTTGGAGCGGCGCAACAGCCTCTACCGAGGGAAGCGCCCGCCGGCCAGCGTGGCCGGCCGCACCGTGATCATCGTGGACGACGGCCTGGCCACCGGCGCCACCGCCACCGCAGCGGTCCGGGCCATCAAGCGACAGAACCCTGGACGGGTGATCTTCGCCACTCCGGTCGGCGCGGCGGAAAGCGTGGCGGCGCTCAGAGGCGAGGCGGACGAAGTGGTGTGTCTCGAGATCCCGGCCGACTTCCGGGCGGTGAGCCTCTGGTACGAGGACTTTTCCCCGACGACCGACGCCGAGGTCCTAGAGTGCCTGGCTCGAGCGGAGAAGAGTGGCACCAGCCCACCGCCGCGGGAGGCCGGCCGATGAACAGCGGGAATGCATCCGTGCGGAGCGTCGAGATCCCCATTCCCCAGGCCGGGGTCACGTTGCCGGGCGATCTCGTCCTGCCGGAGCCCTGCCGGGGTCTAGTCCTCTTCGCCCATGGGAGTGGGAGCAGCCGACTCAGCCCCCGGAATCAGATGGTGGCGGAGCGGCTACAGGAGGCCGGCCTGGGGACGTTGCTGTTCGATCTGCTCACCCCGGAAGAGACTCGCGACCGCGATAATGTCTTCAACATCCCGCTCCTGGCCGAGCGGCTCGACGCGGCGGCGAAGTGGGTCGAGGCCGAGCCCCGCCTGGCGTCCCTCGCCATGGGCTACTTCGGGGCCAGCACCGGGGCCGCGGCGGCATTGGTCGCCGCCTCGATGGGGGGCAAACGCGTGGCGGCCGTCGTCTCCCGCGGCGGCCGGCCCGACCTGGCGGGAGAAGCGCTTCCCAAGGTCACCGCCCCAACCTTGCTTATCGTTGGCGGCCACGACGAGCTGGTGCTGAGCCTGAACCGCCTGGCGCTGGACCGGCTGGCGGGTCCCAAGCGGCTGGTGATCGTACCCGGGGCCACGCACCTGTTCGAGGAGCCGGGGACGCTGGAAAGCGTGGCGAGGCTCGCCACCGAGTGGTTCGTCGAGCACCTCGGCGGGGCGAACGGGTGAGGCAAGGCCATTCAGGTCGGCTTCAGTCCCCTCGGCGCACACTACCCTCAGCTATGATCGACACCTCCGACCCGCTCCGAACCATCGCCCCCCGAGACACGGTGACCCTGAGCCACCTGGTACGGGAAGCGGCGGAGCCACTCGATAGCATCGAGGGCGCGGCGCTGGATGACCTGCTGGATCGCATCGGCGACGCCCGGGTGGTCCTGCTCGGTGAGGCGACCCACGGCACGGCGGAGTTCTATCGCATGCGGGCCCGTATCACCCGCGAGCTGATCGTGCGCAAAGGGTTCACAATGCTAACCCTGGAGGCCGATTGGCCGGATGCGGCCCGGGTGGACCGCTACGTGCGACACCTGCCCTTTACTCCCGACGGCGCCCGTCCGTTCGCCCGGTTTCCCACCTGGATGTGGCGGAATCGCGAGTTCGATGAGCTGGTGGGATGGCTCCGGGAGCACAACCAGGATCTGTCCGATCACGAGGAGCGGGTCGCCGTCTACGGGCTCGATCTGTACAGCCTCTTCGCCTCGATGGAAGCCGTGGTTCGCTACCTGGACGACGTGGATCCCGAGGCCGGACGCATGGCGCGGCTCCGGTACGGATGCCTGACGCCCTGGGAGCGGGACCCGGCCCGGTACGGCGAGGCTGCACTCACCGGCCGCTATCGCCTGTGTGAGCCCCAGGTCGTCGCCATGCTGGGCGATATGCTGCACCGGCAGCTCGAGTACAGCGAGCGAGATGGCGAGCGGTTCCTCGATGCGGTGCAGAATGCCCGCCTGGTGGCCAACGCCGAGCGCTATTATCGAGTCATGTACCACGGCTCGATCGATTCCTGGAATCTGCGCGACAGCCACATGTTCGAGACGCTGAAGGCGCTATTGTCCGCCCGCGGGCCTCGCGCCAAGGCCGTGGTCTGGGAGCACAATTCGCACGTCGGCGATGCCGCCGCCACGGAGATGGGGGCCCGCGGCGAATACAACGTGGGCCACCTTTGCCGCCAGGCTTACGGCGAAGCCGCCTACTCCGTCGGCTTCGGCACCGACCACGGCACGGTCGCCGCCGCCTCCGACTGGGGGGGACCCATGGAGATCAAGGCGGTCCGTCCGGCCCACGCCGCCAGCTACGAGCGCCTGTGCCACGACTGCGGCGTACCCGCCTTCCTGCTCCCGTTGCGGCTGCCCCGCCGGCCCGAGGTGCGGGACGAGCTCACCCCCCCTCGGCTGGAACGGGCAATCGGCGTCATCTACCGCCCCGAGTCCGAGCTGCAGAGTCATTATTTCCAAGCCTCGCTCCCCTACCAGTTCGACGAGTACGTCTGGTTCGATGCGACCGAGGCCGTTACCCCCCTCCAGGTCGCCACCGTGGCCGGCCTGCCGGAGACCTACCCCTTCGGCCTCTGACCGGAACGCCGAGTTAAGGACGTTCCGAAACCGGTTTCACACCTTCTTCAGTCAGCACCTACGATCTTCCAGCTTGGAGGAGTGTGTCCGATTGCCCTCCAGGAACAGGAGAGAAGCCATGCCCAAGACCAAGAAGATCAGCAAGGCGGTTCGGTCTGCTGCGGCCACCGCCGGGGCGGCCGTCAAGGAGGCCGGAGACCGGATTCAGCACGCGGTAGAGCAGCCGCAGGTTCAGCGTATCATGCGGGAAACGACCAAGGCCGTCCGATCTGCTGCGGCGACCGCCGGGGCGGCCGCCAAGGAGGCCGGGGGCCGTATACAGCACGCGGTCCAGAAGCGGCGGGTTCGGCGGATCATGCGGGAGACGGCCGAAGCGGCCGCCACTGCCGGGGCCGCCGCCGTGGCCGGGGCCCTGGTCGGGGAGGTGGCCCGGCAGGTGCGGCGCCGCAAGATCGAGGAGGGTCTGGATGAACCCCTCGGCTTCACGGTGCACATGGATCGGCCTCCGGCCGAAGCCATCGAGGCCGTCACCTCCGCGCTCCAGTCCGAGGGGTTCGGGATCCTGACCCGGATCGACGTGCAGGCCACCTTGAAAGAGAAGCTCAACCGCGACTTTCGTCCCTACAGCATCCTGGGGGCCTGCAACCCTCACCTGGCGCACCGGGCGCTAGCCCACCGTGCCGAGGCCGGTTTGGTGCTGCCGTGCAACGTGACGGTCGAGGCCAGCCCTCAAGGCGGGAGCGACATCCGGATCGGGAACCCCGACGCCTTTCTGATCGGCGATCTGGGACAGGACAAGGTCTTCCGTGAAGTCGCGAAGGAGGCACGTACCCGGCTCGAGCGCGCGGCGGCCGCGCTAGTCTAGGGTAGGCGGGAATGGGATTGCGAAGGGAATGGAAGGAAATGACGGTACCCCGGCTCCTGACCGCCCCTGGAGGACGAGGAGTAGAGCTGGCCGCCAGGGATCGGGGCAGGAGTGCCTGGGGCACCTTCGGCCCCGAGACTCCGCCAGAAGTTCAATCCAGGTTCAGCCTTCCTTCATGGCCTCGGTGATAGATTGGCCTCGCTGGAAAGAGGGAAGTAGAGAGAGAAGAGGCCACTGGAGTGCAGCCCCGGGAAAGGGGCAAGGAGGACCGTATGAAACTCGTCACTAAACCCACCCTCGGCACGGTCAAGAGAGACATGGATGACCTGTTCGAGCGCTTCTTCACCCCGTTTGCCCCATTGGGGTATGAGCCCTTCACCCGGACCACCGAGGGCTATGCCTTCGAGCCGGTACTCGATCTCGCCGAGAACGAGAAGGAGTATGTGGTCCGCATCGAGGTGCCCGGGATTCCCCGCGAGAACCTGGACGTGAATCTGGAGGGGGAGGTTCTCACGGTGACCGGCCACAAGGAGAAGGTCGCCAAGGAGAAGGGCGAGAACTACCTGTGGGAGGAACGGGAAGCTGGGAAGTTCATGCGGGCAATCCGGCTGCCCAAGCCGGTCGAAGCGGCCAAGATCGAGGCCGCCGCGGTGGAAGGTATCCTCACTATCCACCTGCCCAAAAAGGAAATGGCCCTTAAGAACAAGATCCTCATCAAGGCCTGAGGGCCCGCCCGCATGACCTCGCGCCCCGGATGCCCCGCATCCGGGGCGCTGTCTTGCCCTGCAAGGAGGTAGACGGCCGCGGGCCAGTCGCCTCGGTCGACCCTCCTGCGACGCTCCCCCCCGGCCGGGAATCCCCCTATAGCTGCACTGGATCGCCTTGGCGCGCCCGGTCGAACCTCGCCCGACGCTGAGCGCGACCTCATCTATTGGGGAGTCGCATGGGGTTCGGTGCGCCCGCCGGCGTGCTTTTCGACTTCGGAGGGACCCTCGACGCCGACGGCGTGCGCTGGGCCGAGCGGTTCCATGACGCTTACCGGGCCGAAGGCGGCACCCTCGACTTCGAAGCCTTCGAGCCCTTGTTCCGGGTCACCGATCGCGACCTCCTGACTGACTCCGGGACGCGGAGCTTGGGATTCCAAGCGATGGTGAGCGCTCAGGCTCGCCTGATCGTTCAGGCTTCCCCCGATGCCCCCAGGATCGACGCCCACCGCGTGGCGGCTCACTTCCACGCCGCTTCGACTGAAGTCATCAAGCGCAACCGCCCCATCCTCGAACGGCTCCGGCGCCACTCCCGGCTCGGCGTGGTGTCCAATTTCACGGGTAACCTCGATCGCTGCCTAGCAGAACTGGGTTTGTCCGAGCTCTTCGCCACGGTGGCCGATTCCACCGTGGTCGGCCGGGAGAAGCCCGACCCCCGGATCTTCATGCATGCCCTGGCCGAGCTGGGGGCCACCCCCGAGGAGTCC
Organism: uncultured Gemmatimonadales bacterium; assembly: GCA_963704015.1. Classification (GTDB taxonomy): domain Bacteria; phylum Gemmatimonadota; class Gemmatimonadetes; order Gemmatimonadales; family GWC2-71-9; genus DATIWD01. Next base: position 215,598 of record CAVPGI010000008.1, on the reverse strand, counting down.
TGGATGGTTGGAGACAACTTCGAGGCCGACATCCGGCCGGCCAACGCTCTGGGACTTCGCACCTGCTGGCTGACGCCCGCCAATCGCCCGTCCCCGCCGGGCGCCCTGTTCACCGCACGCATCGCCCGCCTGCCCGAGCTGGTGTCCGCCATGGAGACCGCATGCACGGGCTGATCCTGGCCGGCGGGGAGGGATCCCGCCTGCGGAAAGACGGCATCCGGGTGCCCAAGCCGCTTGTGGAGGTCGGCGGGCGGCCGCAGATCGTCCGCCTGGTGGAAACGCTGCTGTCGCTGGGCTGCGAGAGCGTCACCTGCCTGGTACGTGACACCATGTCCGAGGTGGAAGAGGTCTTGCGGAGCGATCCCGCGACCCGGGCGACGACGGTGCGTTGGTGCCGGACGCCTTCCTCCCTGCACACGCTGGCGGAAGGGTTTCGGACCGTCCCGCCCGGCCCGGTCTTCTGCACCATGACCGACACCATCATGAAGCCGGCCGACTGGCGGCGGCTGTACGCCGAAACGCGGCGGGCGCTCGACTCCGGGGTCGATGCGGTCCTCGCCGTGACCCCGTACGTCGATGACGAGCGGCCTCTTTACGTCGAGCGCAACGGCCAGGGTCTCGCCACCCGCATCGGATCCCTGCCGACCAATCCGCCGATCGTGACCGGCGGGGTATACGGCTGGAGCGCGGCGATCCGCCCCGAGGCCGACCGCGCCTGCAAGGAAGGCATGGAGCGGATGCGAGCCTTCCTCGAGCGGCTGGTCACGAGCGGCCACCGGATCTCCACTGTGGAGATCGACCGGATCATCGACCTCGACGGTCAGCGCGATCTCGAGCAGGCCCGGGCCTGGGTCAGCGCCGCCTGGGCCCAATCGACGTCCCGGTCGAACGACACCCCACTCCTCTCCGGAGAGGAACCGCCCCGATTGTGAAGACCTGTGCCGCGTGGTACCGGAAGCCGTCGTACTCCCCCGACCAGCACCGGGTCAACGACTCCGCGATCATGGACGAGGCCGTCGCCCGGCTGGAACAGCGGGGCTGGCGCGCCCTTCGGCTGACCGAAGCCGAGGCCGAGGCGGGAGCCCGTCCCGAGGCCGATTGCCACCTCAACATGTGCCAGGGACCCCGAGCCCTGGAAGCGCTGCAGGCCCTGGAGCAGGAGGGAGCCTTGATGGTGAACCGCGCCTCGAGCGCCTTGGCCTGTCACCGCCACCGCCTGGTCCGCCGCCTGGCGGGCAGCGGACTCGATTTTCCGGAGACTCTCATCCTCTCCACCGCGCCCAAGGCCGAGCCCAAGATCAAGCAGGCCGGCTGGCAACACTGGCCCTCGCTGGTCTGGGTCAAGCGGGGCGACGTCCACGCCGAGCGAGCTGACGACGTGGTACAGGTGCCGTTGCCGGGACTGTTCGCCGCGCTCCGAGGCTTCGCCGCGCGGGGCATCGAGCGAGTAGCGGTGCAGGCCCACGTGGTGGGGCCGGTCATCAAGTTCTACGGCGTGGCCCGGAGCCGGTTCTTCCGCTACTACGGCGCGGATCGTGGTCCACAGGCGCCGCCCCCGGAAGTGGACGAGGAGCGCCTGCGCGCCCTGGCTTTCGGGGCGGCCGAGTGTCTGGGACTCGAGGTGTTCGGCGGGGACGTGGCGGTGCCGGCCCCGGATCGCCCGGTCCTGATCGATCTCAACGACTGGCCCAGTTTCGCGCCGTTCCGTGACGAGGCAGCAAGCGCCATCGCCACCTTGGTCCACGAGTCCTCTACCATCGGACGTGTATCGTGAATCCTCTCGCCACCATGGTGCAGGTCCCCGGCCCCGCTTCCCAGGCCGCCTTCGAGTCCGAGGCGAAATATCTGGCTCCGGGCACTCAGTCGGTCGCCCTCTACAGCCGGCTGTGCATCGACCGCGGCGAAGGCGCCCAGCTCTTCGATGTGGACGGGAATCGGTACCTCGATCTACTCGCCGGCGTGGGCGTTGCCAGTCTGGGCTACGCGCATCCCAAGTATGTGGCCGCGCTGCAGCAGCAGGTCGCCCGGGTACACGTCGGCAGCTTCACCTCCGAAGCGCGGGCGGCCCTGGTCAAGCTGCTGGCCGAGCTGGCCCCAGCCGATCTCAACCGCACCCAGCTCTATAGCAGTGGCGCCGAAGCGGTCGAGGCTGCGCTCCGGTTGGCTAAGGCCCATACGGGTCATACCGAGATGATCGGATTCTGGGGCGGTTTCCACGGCAAGACCGGCGGCGTGCTGCCGCTCCTGGGCGGGAGCTTCAAGCATGGCTTGGGGCCGCTGATGCCGGGGAGTTACTCGAGTCCCTATGCCTCCTGCTCGCGCTGCGCCTTTGGGATGACCTTCCCGGCCTGCGAGTGGCACTGCGTCGAGTTCCTCCGCAAGAAGATCGAGCTGGAGACCTCGAACGACGTGGCCGCGATCATCGTGGAACCGATTCAGGGAACGGCCGGGAACGTGGTCCCCCCGCCCGGTTATCTCGCCGTGCTCCGCCGGCTGGCCGATTCGCTCGGCGCCCTCCTGATCTGCGACGAGATGATCACCGGGTTCGGCCGCACCGGAAAGATGTTTGCGATCGAGCACGAGGGGATCGTGCCCGACATCATCACGGTCGGGAAGGGCTTCGGCGGCGGCTTCCCGATGAGCGGGCTCATCATCCGGGAGCCGGTCGCCTTTGCCAAGCCCTGGGCCAATCCCAGCGGCAGCTCCTCCAGCTACGGCGGCAACCCCTTGGCGGCCGCGGCGGCCCACGCCACGGTCGAGACCATCATCGAGGACGGACTGGTCGAGCACTCCCGCCGATTGGGCGAGATCATGCTGGCGGAAATCCGGAGCTGGGAGGCCGAGCTTCCCATCGTCAGCGATGTGCGCGGACGGGGACTCATGATCGGCCTGGACCTCGTGGTTCCCGGCACCCGGACTCTGCTGGATAAGAAGACCTGCCGCTGGATCTTCGACACCCTGCTCTCGCGCGGCGTGATCGCGATGATCTACAACCCCGAAGTCCGCATCAATCCACCATTGGTCATCACCGACGAGCAGGCGCTGGAAGCCCTCGCCATCACCAAGGATGTTCTCATTGAAGCCGCCGATCGCCTGGGCCGGTAAGGGAGATCTGGTCGAGGAGTGGACCGACTCCCACTTCTTCCGGCCCCTGGGATACCTGATCGCCAAAGCGGCAGAGCCGACCAGGCTCAGCCCCGATCACATCACCGTGGTCTGCCTCGCCACGGGCTTGGCGGCCGGGTGGTTGTTCTTCTTCACCAACCCCTGGATCAACCTGGCGGCCTTCGGCCTCTTCGTTCTCTCCGACATTTTCGATAGCGCCGACGGCCAGCTGGCCCGCCTCCGCGGCACCTCCAGCCGCTTCGGGCGGATCCTAGACGGCGTCTCCGACAACCTCCGCTTCATCAACCTCTACCTGTGCCTGCTGGTGCGACTCCGGGTGGGCGGCTGGGGTTGGGCGGCCCTCGGCCTCGCCACCACGGCCGGCGTGTGCCATTGGCTGCAGAGCGCCAGCGTGGACTTCATCCGACAGACCTTCCTGGAGCTGGGCGAGGATCACCGCGGCGAACTGGACCTGGCCGAGGACGTGACCCCAGTACCCGGAGCGCCGTGGTGGCGCCGCGTGGGTCTCGGGTTCTACCAGGACTACGTGCGTAATCAGGAGCGACTCTTCCCCTGGACGGTGGCGCTGGTACGCCAGGCGAGGGGGCATGAGCTGTCGGACGAGAATCGAGCCGCCTATGTCAACGCCCAGTCCGGCGTGGTGAAGCATTGCGCCTGGATCGGCCAGAACATTCGCTTCGTGGTAGTCGGCCTCGGGGGGATCCTCGGTTGGCCCTCCGCCTACTTCTGGGTCACCGTGGTTCCCTTTACCATGATCTGGTTCGTCCTCCGCACCACCCAGGAGCGTCACGCCGCGAGGCTGGCCGCACGATTCCCCGCCGAAGTCTCGGAGCAGATCCGTGTCGCCTGAGGGCCGGCTCTATCGAGGCTCGATCCTCGGTCTGGGCGGCATCGCGCGACAGGCCCACTGGCCCGCCTTTCGTGATGACCCGGCCCTCCAGGCCCGAACCCGGATCGTCGCTGCCGTCGATCCCTCGCCCAACCCGGCACCTCCCGGCGGGCCGCCCCGCGTGGAGCGGCTCACCGAGCTGGAGCGGTTCGCCCCCATCGACTTCGTGGACATCTGCACACCGACCGCCAGTCACCTGGACCTCACCTTGTGGGCACTGGAACGCGGCTACCACGTGCTGTGCGAGAAGCCGGTCGCGCTGGGGCGGGCCGAGGCCGGGCGCCTCGCGACCGCCGCGCGCCTGGCCGATCGCGTGGTGATGCCCTGCCACCAGTACCGCTTCAACCCAGCCTGGCAGCGGCTCAGCCAGCTGCTGACCGAGGGGGCCATCGGCAGGTGGCACCTGGCGGAGATGCAGGTCTACCGCCAATTGGCCGACCCGGGCATCGCGACGCAGGAGCAGCCCTGGCGAGGCCGGGAGGAAACCGGCAGGGGAGGCGTGCTCCTGGATCACGGCACCCACTTGATCTATTCCCTGCTCGACGTGGGAGGACCGCCGCAATCGGTCCAGTGCTGGACCGGGCGGCTGCGGCACCAGGGTTATGACGTGGAAGACAGCGCCAACCTGCTGCTCGAGTTTCCCGGCCGGCTGGCGATTATCTTTCTGACTTGGGCCGCCCATCACCGGGAGAACCGAATCCGGTTCATCGGCGAGCACGGCACCATCGAGTGGATCGGCGGGCGCCTCACGATTCGTCGGGAAGACGAGACCGAGACCCAGGATTTCAGCGCCCAGCTCGACAAGTCGGCCTACGCTGGATGGTTCGCCAGCCTGTTCCGGGCCTTCGTCGGGCGGATGGACCAACGGGACGGCGATTCCGGACTGGAGGACATTCAGCAGGTGGCCGAGATCCTCGAATCCGCATACCAATCCGCCCGCACCGGGCGGCGGGTGGACCTGGTCCGCTCGGCATGAGCCGCCGTCTGCGGCTACTTGCGCTGGCCGCCGGGCTGGCGCTCTTCGCCTATTTCATCAACCGGGTCGGACTCGAACAGCTGGCGGGCTATGCGCGCCAGACCGGCTGGATGCTGTTGCCGATCTTCGCGCTCTGGCTCCCGATCTACGCCTGCAGCGCGGCGGCCTGGCGGTTGATCCTGGCCCATGAGCCCGACTGTCCTAGCTTCGGCCGGTTGCTCGCGGGGACCATTTCGGGTTTCGCCCTCAACTATCTCACCCCGTTCTTCGCGATCGGCGGTGAGCCGTTCAAGGCCGGCCTGGCCGCGGAGTGGCTAAGCAGCCGGCGCCGCGCGGCGGCATCGGTCGTGATCCAACGCCTGCTCTTCACGCTGGCGCACCTCCTCGCCATGATGGTCGCGGTATTGCTCGGGGTCGCCCTGTTCCCGCACAATCCCCGCACGCTGTTCACGCTCGCCGGCCTCGGCCTCGCCGTGCTGCTCCTGGCCGGCCTGGTGTTCCTGATCCACGGGCGCGGTCTCCTGGAGCGATGCCTCGACCTGGCCCATCGCCTGCCGGGCCTTCGCGGACTGGCCCGCGTGGTCGAGCCCCGGCGGGAGGCTCTGATCGAGATGGATACGCAGATCACCGACTTCTATCACCAGACCCCGCTCCGGTTCTGGTCCGCTTTCGGCTTCGAGTTTCTGGGCCGCGGCCTGACCATGGCGGAGTTCCTCCTCATCCCGCTGAGCGTGGGCGTCAGAGTGAGCTATCCCCAGGCCTACCTCATCGGCGGGCTCTCTTCGCTGGTCGGCGTCATGCTCTTCATCTTCCCATTTGAGATGGGCACCAAGGAGGGCGCTCTCTACACCGTCTTCCGGCTGCTGGGACTGAATCCTCCGCTCGGCGTGTATACCGCGATCATCTGCCGGGTACGGGAGCTGGCCTGGATCGCGGTGGGCCTGGCCTTGATCGCGCTGGTCCCCGGCGGCCGTCCGGCGCTCAGGGCCGTGGAGACCCGGGGATGAAGCTGGTCACCCACGTCTTGGCCACCACGGCGGGCGTGCAAGCTCTGCACCTCCAAGGCCGGGAGGCGCTGCTGGCCTTCGCCTTCGGCGTCGCCATCGACGTGGACCACGCCATCAAGTTGCCCTTCTATGTTCGGGCCGTCGGCTGGAAGAACCGGCTCGGATTCTACTGGCGATCCTCGCTGCAGGAACCGGTGGCGCTGCTGTGGATCGTGCCGCTTTGTTTCTTCCTCCGCACCTGGATTCCGGTGCCCTTCTTCCTGGCCCACCTGGCCATGGACTACAGCGTCCGGTTCGAGAAGATGCCCTTCTACCCGTACTCGACCCACGTGACCCGAGGCTGGCTGCTGGGGATCTCGGACGGCTGGAAGGAAGGGGTTCTCTTGGTACTCCTCGTATGTACGAATTTGCTCCTGTACTGGAAACCGCTCTAGACCGCGTCGTTCGGCCGGTCGCCCGCTTTTTTCACCTGAGGCTGGGACTCTCGCCCAACCAGGTGACCTGGGCGTCCTTCTGGGCCAGCGCGCTGGCGGGTGGGGTCATCGCCGCTGGACATCTCAAGCCCGGGCTGGCCTTCATGGCGCTGGGCCAGGTACTGGACAGCCTGGACGGCATCATGGCGCGGGAATTCAACCTGGCTTCTCCAGCCGGCCGGCAGCTCGACACCCGATTGGACCGCGCGTCCGAGGCGGTGATCTTCGCGGGCATCGCGGCGGCCGGCCTCGCGCCCTGGCCCCTGGTGGCTTTGGCGATGACGGCCATCCTGTTGCTCACCACGATCGTGGATCGGTCGGGACTCGACCCTGGCGCCAAGCGGATCGCGCTCTACTTCGGACTCTGGCTTCCCTATTCCCTGCTCTTCACCATCATCTTCGCGGTGAATCTCGCGGGTTACGTCGTGGGCCTCTTGATCATCGATTGCAAGTTCCAGCTGAAGATGGACGCGCTCGACGCGGATCTCGACACGGTGGCATCGAGGGCGGCAGAAGCAGAGAGGAGTAAAGGACTGAGGACTGAGGACTGAGGACTGAGCGAGAAGCTAGGCCGGGCTGGCACCCCGACCTCATCCCCATGCCTCGTGCCTCTCGCCACATACCTTCACGCTGGCCTCCTTCCGGTTGACATCGCAGATTCAAGAGATCCCAATCGGACTTCCCGCTATGCCGGTAGCCGACGTTGCCCTGGCCGAAGCCCTCAGCACGCGCTACGCGCTCGACCGCGAGTTGGGCCGCGGGGGCATGGCGACGGTCTACCTGGCCCGAGACCTCAAGCACGATCGGCCGGTGGCGCTCAAGGTGCTGCGACCCGAGGTGGCGGCGGAGCTGGGGGTCGAGCGCTTCCTGAGAGAAATCAAGCTGGCGGCGCAGCTCCGCCATCCGCACATCGTGCCCCTCTACGATTCGGGCGTGGTCGAGGTCGGGACGGCCGGTGGCTTCCCCTACTACGTCATGCCCTACATCACGGGGGAGTCGCTCCGCGACCGGCTGGCGCGCGAGCGGCGGCTCCCGGTCGAGGACGCCCTCCGCATTGCGAGAGAGGTAGCCGAGGCGCTCGCCTCGGCCCACCGCAGCCACATCGTCCATCGGGACATCAAGCCGGAAAACATCCTGCTGGAGGATGCCCATGCGGTGGTGACCGATTTCGGCATCGCCCGTGCCATCAGTATGGCCGGGGATGCGCACCTGACCGGAGTGGGGCTCACCATCGGCACCCCGGCCTACATGAGCCCCGAGCAGGTGAACGGCGAGATCGAGGTGGACGGCCGCACCGACATCTACAGCCTGGGCTGCATGCTCTTCGAAATGCTGACCGGCGAGCTTCCGTTCCCCGGTCCCAGCGGTCAGGCCATGATGATTCAGCGCTGCACCGAGCCGCCCCGGCCGATCCGGAGCCTCTGGAGCGAGGCACCGGTGGCGGTGGAGGCCACGCTCAACCGGGCGCTGGCCCGGAATCCTGAGGATCGGTTCGCCACCGCCACCGAATTGGTCGAGGCGCTGCAAGGCGCGAGCGCCGTCCGGATCACGCCGGGCCTCGCCCCCATCAGCGCCAAGCCGTCCGAGGCGGACGATCCATCGATCGCGGTACTCCCCTTCGTGAATCTGAGCCCGGACAAGGAGACCGAGTATTTCAGCGACGGGATGACCGACGAGATCATGAACGCTCTGGTCCAGGCCCGGGGGCTCCGGGTCGCGGCCCGCACGTCGTCCTTCTCGTTCAAGGGCAAGGATGTGGATGCCCGCGAGATCGGGGAGCGACTCAAGGTGCGGACCCTGCTCGAGGGTAGCGTGCGCAAGGCGGGCGACCGGATTCGGATCACGGCCCAGCTGGTCAACGCCGCCGACGGCTATCACCTCTGGTCCAACACCTACGAACGGACCCTGGCCGATGTCTTCGCGGTCCAGGATGAGCTGGCCCGCGCCATCGCCAAGGCGCTCACCAGCAAGGTGATCCCCACGGCCGACCAGACGCTGATCAAGCCCGGCACGGATATCCTCGAGGCCTATCACCATTACCTGCGCGGCCGATTCTTCTGGAACCAGCGCACCACCGAGTCCTTTCTCTCGGCGATCGAGTGCTTCGAGCAGGCGATCCGGCTGGATCCCGGTTATGCGTCCGCCTACGCCGACATGTCCTACTGCCAGGCCCTGCTCGGCTTCGACGAATTCGGCTGGATGCCGCCCCGCGAGGCGATGCCCAAGGCCAAGGCCGCCGCGGTGCGGGCACTGGAGTTGGACCACAATCTCGCCGAGGCGCATACCTCGCTGGCGCTGATCGCGACACTCTTCGAGTGGGACTGGGCCACGGCCGAGCGGGAGTTCGAACGGAGCATGGCCCTGGGCAGTGGACCCTCGTCGGGCGACTTGTGGTACGCCCTGTTTCTGACTGCAATGGGGCGCCATGAAGAAGCCATCCGGGCCATTACGCAGGCCCAGGCGCGCGACCCACTGTCGCTGAGTATTCACCTGACCGTGGGCCGCTGCCTCTATTACGCGAAACGCTACGAGGAGGCGCTGGCGCAGATCAACGCCACCCTGCGGATGGACACGCGCTACATCCCGACCTACATCGCTCTCGCGCGCGCGTACATTGCGATGGGGCGTCCACCCGAAGCTCTCCGGGTGCTCGAGGAAGGCATCGGGATGGTGGGGCGCGCCCCGCTTCTCCTGGCCTATTCGGGTGCGGCCCTGGCCCACCTTGGGCGAGAGGCCGAGGCCAGGGCGATTCTCGGGGAATTGACGGAGCTGAGAACGAAGCGCTACCTGCCGACCATGTACTCGACAGTCGTGCTGGGACCGCTGGGCGATCTGGACGCCATGTTCGAGGCGTACCGCCAGGCCATGGAAGAACGGTCTGGGTGGCTGGTTTTGATGAAGGTGGAACCGGCGTACATCACGGTCCACCACGATCCCCGGTATCAGGCCATGCTCAAGAAGATAGGGTTCGACCTCTGAATCACCGCCGCGGCCCGACGTTCCCCTCCTCTGTATCGCGACGAATTCGAACTGGCGACTCCCTCCGCCGGGAGGTAGAATCTCCCGAATGCATCAACGGATCCGGGAGCTGTGGCTTCGCGCGGTGCCGCCCCGGCAGCGCACGCTGACCATCGTCCTGGCCAGCCTCCTGGTCGTCTACACCTTAGTGGGATTTCTGGCGGTCCCCTGGGTCATCAAGCGCCAGATCCAGAAACAGGCTCCCGCCCGGCTCCATCGCGAGGCCACCGTCCAGAAGGTCCGCTTCAACCCCTACACCCTGGTAACCAGACTGATCGGATTCGATCTCCGGGACCGGGACGGAACTCCACTGGTCACCTTCGACACCCTGCTGGTGAACCTCGACCTGGTGAGTCTGGTGGACCGGGCCTGGGTACTCCACGAGATTCGCCTGGTCCGACCGGTGCTGGTGGCTCGAATCCTCAAGGACCGGACCCCGGCCATAGCGGACCTGTTCGTGCCGGACTCCACGGCTCCCGCCGTCCGCGACACTACGCCTTCGCGCCCGCCCCGGCTCAAGATCGACCTCCTCTCGATCCGGTCCGGCCAGATCGATGTCGTCAACGAGTCCAGCAGCCCCACCTTCACCACCAAACTCGAGGACCTCGGGCTCTCGCTCGAACGGTTCTCGACCCTGCCCGCCCAGGAAGGAGATCACTATCTCACGGTGTCGTTCGCCGGCGGCGCCGAGGTCAAGTGGGCCGGCAAGGTGGTGATCCAGCCCCTCGACCTCAGCGGTCAGTTCGTGGTCTCCAAACTGCACCCGGCCCGGATCGCCGAGGCGGTGGGTGTCGATCTTCCACTGGTGCTCAGCTCGGGAGAGATGGGGGTGTCCCTGAGCTACGATATCACCCAGGCCAAGGATGGTCATTTCATCTTCGATGTGGCAGACGCCAGCCTCAATATCAAAGACCTGGGACTTCGCCCCAAGGACGCCAACGCCGACTGGTTGAAGGTGGCCTCGATCGAGGCGCGTGGGTTCAAGGCCCGCTGGCCGGACCGGATCGCGAGCCTGGATCTCCTCCGGGTCACCGACCCCTGGATCATCGCCGCTCGCAAGGCGGACAGCAGCCTCAGCTGGATGCCCTATCTCCACGCCATGCAGGTCAGGGATTCGACCAAGCCCAAGGGAGCGGCGACCGATACCACCCGTCCCTGGAGCGCCCGCGTGACCGCGATCGAGCTGGCGAACGGGACGGTCCATCTCGAAGACGAGACCCTGACGCCCAAGGTGGCGCTGGACGTGTCCGGGATCGAAGTCCGCCTCGATACCATCGGAACCGACCCCAAGACCCGAACCGGCGTTTCGGTATCGGCAGGCCTGGGCAAGAAAGCCACCTTCACTACCAAGGGCACCGTGGTCCGGCAGCCGTTTGCGGCCGACCTCGACATCGCCCTGGCCAACCTCGACGTCTCACTCGCCCATCCCTATCTCGGTCCCAATCCTCCAATCGTGATCGCCGGAGGCCTGGCCTCGACCAAGGGCAAGGTGCGCCTGCGGGAAACCCGACCCAAGATGCTGTTCGAGGGCGTCGCCGGGATCACGGGGGTAGTGGTCAACGATTCGGCCAAGGCGCCACTCCTGAGCTGGGACGAAACCAGGGTCCGTGGGATCCGCATGACCTCGAGCCCGGACCGGCTCCGGATCAAGACCATCGTGATCAGTCATCCGTTCGCCCGGATCGCGATCAGCCGGGACCGTCAGTTCAACCTGTCCCCCTTGGGGTCGCTGGCCCCCCAGACCACGTCGAAGGAGCCGTATCACTACGAAATCAGCGAAGTGCTGATCAAGGACGCGGAGATCGATTACTCAGACGAGAGCCTCATCCTGCCGTTCCGGACCCGGATTCATTCCACCGAGGGAGCCATCCGGGACGTGGCGTCCTTCGGCGGCACTCCCGGCACGCTCGAGCTGCAAGGGCTGATCGACCAATACGGTCTGGCCCGCGCCAACGGAACGCTTCACGTCTCCGACCCCTACTCCGCCACCAGCATCAAGGCCGAGTTCCGGAACGTGGAGATGCCTCGGCTTACGCCCTACACGGCGGAGTTCCTGGGTTACGCCATCAAGGAAGGGCGGCTCGACGTGGACATGGACTACAAGATCCAGAACCGCGAGCTGCACGCCGAGCATCACGTGGTCGCCAAGAACATGCAGCTGGGCGACAAGATGGAGGGCAGTAGCGGGCCGCCGGGGTTCGCGGTGAAGCTGGCGGTTTCCCTGCTCAGGGACCGGGAAGGCAATATCAGGCTGGATCCGCTGGTCGAGGGAACGGTGGACAACCCGGAGTTCAGCTACAAGAAGATCATCTGGGAGGCCATCAAACAGATGCTGGGCAAGATCGCCAGCGCTCCGTTCCACTTCCTGGGGAAGCTCTTCGGTGGCGAATCCCCCGAACTGGTCGAGTTCGATGCCGGGCGCACCGAGGTAATCCCACCCGAACGCCAGAAGCTCGATTCCCTGGCCTCGACCCTGGGCGGGAAGCCGGAAATCACCCTCTCGATCCAAGGCGGCTACGACTCGGTGGCCGACGCGGCGGCGCTCAGGGAAGCCAAGCTCAAGGCCCAGATCGAATCGCAGCGGGACAGCACCGCCGCCAAGACTCAGAAGGCGGACACCGGCAGCACGGTGCTGGCGGTCATTCTGGAGAACCTCTACCTCAAGACCTTCTCGCGGGCGGCGCTGGACAGTGTTCGGACCGCCTTTACGGCCTCTTCCACGGGAGCGGCGGCAGCGACCAAGGAGCCCAAGCCAGACGACAAGAAGAAGCAGGCGCCCCCGCCACCACCACCCGCCAACGGATTCAATGCGGCCGGCTACTACGATTCGCTTCGAGCCCAGCTCCTGGCGGCACAGACGGTGGAGCCCACCGAGCTGGTCCAGCTAGGCCACGATCGGGCCGCGGCGATCGAGGCGGCGCTGACCGCCACGCAGGTGCTGGATTCCAGCCGGATCAAGGTGACCGATCCGGCCCCGGCCAAGAAGAAGAAGAGCGGCTCCTCGCGAGTGGTGTCGGAGATGAGCATGGATGCGAAGTAGGTGGAGTAGCTGGGAGTCAGGAGCTGGGAGCTGGGAGTTCGACGAGGACCTCGCTCCTAGCTCCCAGCTCCTAGCTCCTAGCTTGGTGCTCCCATGAAACGCATCGTCATCTGCTGCGACGGGACCTGGAACACGCCCGACGAGTCGGACGCCGGGGTGCCCATGCCCACCAACGTCACTCGGCTGGCCGAGGTGGTGCTCCCCCACGAGGGACACACCGACCAGCTGGTCTACTACAACGCGGGGGTGGGGACCTCGGGCTCCTGGTTCCAGCGGCTGATCGACGGCTACACCGGCCGTGGTGTGGCGGCCAACATTCTGCAGGCCTATCACTTCCTGATCGATGTCTTCGTCCCGGGAGACCAGCTCTTTCTCTTCGGGTTCAGCCGGGGCGCCTTTACCGTTCGCAGCCTGGCCGGCCTGATCCGCTGCTGCGGAATCCTCCGGCGCAAGGAGACGCACGTCCTGGATCGGGCCTTCCGCCTCTATCGCTCACGGTTGCCGGGCAGCCACCCCCGGGAGCGGGAGGCGACCCTGTTCCGCCGGACCTTCGCAGTGGAGGACGTCTCTCCCATCGAGTTCATCGGGGTGTGGGACACGGTCGGTGCGTTGGGGAATCCCCTGCTCTTCGGACAACTCAGTCCTTCGAACAAGTTCCACGACACCGATCTCAGCACCAAGGTCCGCCACGCCTGTCACGCGTTGGCCATCGATGAGAAGCGATGGTTCTTTGAACCGGCCCTCTGGCACCAGCAGCCCGACGCGGAGGGACAGACGCTGGAGCAGGTCTGGTTCTGCGGGGTGCACAGCAACGTGGGCGGTGGTTACCAGGACACCGGTCTCTCCGACCTGTCCCTGGTGTGGCTGGTGGAACAGGCGCGACGCTATGGGCTCGTGGTGAGCGAGTTGGAGGCCAAGCCCAATCCAACCGGCATGCTTCGGGAGTCGCGGACCGGTCTCTACCGGTTGATACCCACCCACTACCGCCGGATCGCGGCCCCGCAGAAGAAACCGACCAACGAGTTCCTCCATGCCTCCGTGGCGGAGCGGTACCGGGCTGACCCCAAGTACCGTCCATGGAACCTGGAGGGCTACTACGCCGCGCGTCCGGCCCTGCGGCCGGGCGGAGGCGCCTGACTGCCAAGACGGACAGGACGGACAGGGCGGACAAGACGGAACAATCTGTGTAATCTGTGAAATCTGTGGACGGACAGGACGGACAGGACGGACAGGACGGGCAGGACGGGCAGGACGGGCAGGACGGAAGAATCTGCGTAATCTGTGCAATCTGTGGACGGACAGGGCGGTACAATCTGTGTAATCTGTGAAATCTGTGGACGGACAGGACGGACAGGACGGACAGGTATGGACGATAGCGAGATCCAGAAGGCGCTGCGCCTCCTTGAGGAGATCCGGGACGGCCAGAAGGTGCAGCTCGAGCGCCAGGCGGAAGCGCTGGCCCTTCAGCGCCAGCAGCTCGAAATCGTGCAGCGCCAGGTGGAGCGGGCGGAGCGGATCCAGGACCGGGCCGAGAGTCTTCAGGCTTCGAGCGCCCGGCTGGTGAGCGCAGCGCGCAAGGCCACGATCGTGCTGCTGCCCATCATCCTAGCGCTGATCGCGTATCTGACCTGGTTGCTCTTCTTCCGAATCCGCCGATAGTCTCTGGACACCCTCGACGATTTCATTCCGCGGCCCGATATCCGGGAGCGCCACCAGATCGTGGTGCGCGCTCCGGCTCAACTGGTCTACAACGTGGCGCGGGACTTCGACCTCAACTCGCTTCCCCTGGTGCGCGTCATCTTCTGGCTCCGGGAGAAGTTCATGAGGGCTCGGACGGTGGAGCGTGCGCAGCCGAAGGGATTGTATGCTCAGATGAAGAGCATCGGCTGGGGAATTCTGGTGGAGGAACCAGGCCGGCTCCTGATGGCAGGGTCTGCCTGTCAGCCTTGGAAGGCCGACGTGACCTTCACCCCGATCGCGGCCGAGGCATTCGCCGGCTATGCCGAACCCGACCGGATGAAGATCGCCTGGACGATCGAGGTGGAATCGCTGGGTCCCGATCGCACCCAGTGCATCACAGAGACCCGCGCCGTCGCCACCGACGCCGCTGCGCGTGCCAAGTTCCTCCGGTACTGGCGCCGGATCGTGATCGGGGTGGTTGCGATACGGTGGCTGCTATTACGTGGAGTGAGACGGGAAGCAGAACGCCACTGGCGCGACCGTTCGCGAGGCTAGAACCCGACCCACCCCCCAACTGCGCACCACGGAGACACGGAGGTCACGGAGAACAACGGAGTAGTTGCGTCGGTTCCCTACCCACCCCCCCCAACTACGTAACCGCAGAGACGCAGAGGCGCAGAGAAGGTTGAGGGTTGCCCACCCCTCCCCGTTATACCCGCGTGGGACTCATGACTTGCCGCTTGTGACTTGCGACTCCTGTCCGTCTTGTCCATCCTGTCCACCTTGTCCTACTCAGTCCTCAGTCCTCAGGCCTCAGTCCTGAGCTCTAGTGCAACTGATACATCCTCGCCTGGGGCTCCGGCATCAGCATCACGTTGGGATCGTGATAGATCGCTTCGTCCGGTAGCCACTCGGACAGGGGGCCCAGGTGCCGGCGGATGGTCTCCACCATCCGGGTAGGAATCTTGTCGGTGGCCCCCTCGAAGAACCCGCGCATCTCCTCCTCGTCCATCCATTGCCGCATGTTCTGGTGGTAGCGCAGCCGATTGCCCCGCTCGGCGGCCAGGCCACGGAACAGCTGCTCCACCCGCACCGGCAGACTCCCGGGCGCCATAGCCCGGCGCGCCAGCGCGCGTCCTGAAAAGGCGTGGGCGAACACTCCGCAGACCCGGTCATAGAACTCGGGCCAGTCGTAATGGAGCGGGCGCACGTTCATGGACTGAAGCAGGTCGAGAAAATGGAACGGCACGGCCAGCACGCGCCCGGCCCGCTGGTAAGCCAGGTTGTCAGGCGCATTCCGGCCGAAGGAGGTCACCAGGGAGAAATAGGGATAGATCCCCGGCGCCAGATCGACGAACTGCTTGGTCAGCTCGAACGGCTCGGGCCCTTCGTCCAGATCGAGTCCGAAGATTAGGTTGCATTGCACGTAGGGCACGTAGGCGCGGACCAGATTCACCTTCTCCGCGATCCGCCGCACCTTCTCCATGCCACCCACCTTGCGCAGCTTCGATTTGTCCCCGACCCCGAACCACGACTCGATGCCGGGCGCGATCACCTTGAAGCCGTTGTGCCGGAGCCGGCGCAGGTTGGGCTCCTCCAGCAGCGAGAGCGAGCTTTCCGCCAGGAAGGTGAGGCTTCCCGGCGGCACCGACGCCTCGATGGCGTCGAGATAGTCGTCGAAGCGCACCCCAAAGTTGGGGTCGTGCCAGGCGACCACCGAGCGCGGCAGTTTGAGAATCTGGAAGAAGCGCAAATCGGCCTTGAGGCCTTCGAAGTCGAGCGCCTGATAGGGAACCTGGGCATCCACACAGAAGCTGCAGGTGTAGGGGCAGCCCAGGCTCCCGATCATGGGCACCAGTCGAAGCAGGCGGGCCCGTTCCATGGCCGGCCAGAGAAACTTCCAGCGCTGCCGGAGACCGGGCAGGTCGGCCGGCTGGCGGGCCGCGGACAGGTACACGCCCAGCGGCCGATACTGGGAGCCATCTTGGAGAATGTCCTGGATCAGTTGGCGGTCGCAGAAGCCGACCACGTAATCGAAATAGCGCCGGGAGTGCTCGGCATAGGAGCGCGCATGAGGTCCCCCCAGCACCGTGACCACGCCCTTGGCGCGGTACTGGGCGCTCATCGCATAGGCGACCAGCGCAGTCTGGGAAAACGAATTGATGAAGAGGATGTCGAGATCGTCGGGCAGCCCGCCCGCGATCAACTCGGGGCCCGAGTAGTAGGCGAAGCTGACCTCGTGCCCCAATTCCTCGCACCACACGGCGACCACTTGCGCCATGATGCTGGCGTTATTGGCCCGCATGAACCGCGAGTAGGCATTACGCGGAGGTTCCTTGCCGAGCAGATCGATGAGGCCAACGCGCATGGGGTGGTACCCGTGCAGGGGTAGGCGGTGAGGGGATCATACACCTCGAGTGAGGGCCGAGCAACCAAGCCCACTCAGCCCATCGGGCGCGCCCTGAAGCCCGTTTCGCTCCGCTTTCAGATGGGCTTCACAACCCTCCCGCGAAGATACGTCGCAGGGAGGGTCCATGACCCAGGCATCCCGCGGTTTGCGGGCGACCCGTTGGCTCATCCTCTCGGCGCTCCTCGGCCCCGGGGCTGCGGCCGGACAATCGGGGCTGCCACCAGATCAAACGCCCGATATTGCCCTCCGGCTCAACCTGCCAACCTATCGCCTCGAAGTCTTCGAACGCGGCATCCTGAGCCGCAGCTACCGGACCAGTATCGGGATGAAGGAGTACCCGACCCCGATCGGTTCCTTTCAGGTGTCCCACCTGGTCTGGAATCCGCGCTGGGTGCCGCCGTCCTCACCCTGGGCCAAGGGTGACACGGCGATGCGACCCGGGCCGGCCAACCCCATGGGTCGAGTCAAGCTCTATTTCTGGCCCGAGACGTTCATCCATGGCACCCCGGAGCTCCAGTCCATCGGCACCGCCGGCTCCCACAGTTGCGTGCGTCTATCGAACACGGATGCGATCGACCTGGCCCAACTGGTGCTGTACTACGGCCGGCGTGCGATGCTTGACTCGTCTTGGGCCGTGGAGGACACCCTCCCGCGCCGGATCTGGCTCAAGAGGCCGATCCCGCTCCTGATCTCCTACGATCTCGCGGAGGTCCGGGGTGACCGGCTGCGCCTCTATCCTGACGTCTATGGTTTCGCACCCACCTGGCGCCAGTTCATCGACTTGGTCTATCAAGTCCTCGCGGCCAACGGAGTGCCGAAAGATCAGGTCGATCCGGTGCGCTTGAATCCCTGGCTGGACCGGGCGCGGATCCGGGCAGTCGAGGTGGGAATAGACAGCCTTCGCTCGGTTCGCGACTCGGTCCCGACTCCGGTCTCCCGGCTCCTGACTCCCGACGCAGAGGTGGGGAGCCACGGGTCAGGGGTCGACTCACATGCGACACGTGCTAGTGTAGGATCGGGGTGTGGGACGTAGAGCTACTCTCCATGTCCTCCGTGGCTCCGTGTTCACCCGCTCTTCATGGTGACCACCCCAGATTCCCCTCTCAGCCCGTCGAGAAGCCCGATGCCTCTGTCCGCCGACCCACCGACCGTTGCGGCCCGACCAGCCACGGGACCGGAGCGTGCCTGGCACGCGCTGACGGCGGCGGAGGTGGCCCGGGCGCTCGGCGTCGACTGGGCGCTCGGCCTCTCCACCACCGAAGCCGTGCGGCGGCGGCATGAGCACGGACCCAACCGCCCCCCGGAGCCGCCCGGGCTCTCCTGGTGGCGGATCCTCGGCCGCCAGTTCACCGACGTCGTGGTCCTGGTCCTGCTTGGCGCTGCGGTGGTGGCGGCCTTCGTGGGTGAGCCGCAGGACAGCGTGGCCATCGCCATTATCCTGCTCCTCAACGCGGCGCTGGGCTTCGGGCAGGAGTATCGAACCGAGCGGGCGCTGGCCAGCCTTCGCGCCCTCGCGGCCCCCCGCGCTCAGGTCCGCCGGGATGGCGCGCTCCGGATAGTTTCCGCTGAAGAGCTGGTGCCGGGAGACCTGGTCACGTTGCAGACCGGAGATGTAGTCCCGGCGGATCTCCGGCTCACCGAGGCGGTCCAGCTTCAGATCGACGAATCCATGCTCACCGGCGAGTCCCTACCGGTGGACAAGCACACCCGCCCCCTGGACCCCGAGGTGGCGCCGCCCGCCCGCAGCAATCTCGGTCGGAGCGGTACCCTGGTCACCCGCGGGCGCGGAGTCGGCTTGGTGGTGGCGACCGGGAGCGCGACCGAATTCGGACGGATCGGTGTGCTCCTCAAGCAGACCGTACGGGAGCCCACCCCGCTGCAACGCCGGCTTCAGCAGCTGGGACGGCGGCTGGCGATCGGCGCCGGGGTCATCTGTGCGGTGGTCTTCGGGGCCGGCCTGCTCCGGGGCGAGCCGCTGCTGCTGATGTTCATGGTCGCCCTGAGCCTCGCCGTCGCGGCGATGCCGGAGGCGCTCCCCGCCGTGGTGACCCTGCTGCTCTCCCGCGGTGCTCATCTACTCGCTCGACGGCAGGCGCTGGTGCGGCGGCTCACCGCCGTCGAGACACTGGGCTCGGTGACCTGGATCTGCGCCGACAAGACCGGCACCCTGACCCAGAATCGGATGCAGGTCAGAGCCGCGTACCTCGACGGCGAGATGGCCGAGTGGCCGCCGCCCTTCGCCGGTCGTGAGGAGCTGGGGCCTCGGTTCCTGCAGGCGCTGGCCCTCTGCAACGACGCGACCCTCGACGGCGGCGGCACCGGAGACACCACCGAGCTGGCGCTGCTTCGCGCCGCCGCGTCGCTCGGGGTTACTCAGTCCGCGCTGGAGGCGGCGCATCCCCGGCTTGGCGAGCTCCCGTTCACGCCGATGCGGGGCAGAATGACCACTCTTCATCTCGATAGCGACCGCGTAATCGGCCTGACCAAGGGGTCCCCGGAGCAGCTGCTTCCCCGCTGCGATCGGGTGCTCACCGGTAGCGGGCCCCACCCTCTGCGACGCGAGCCGGTCGAGGCCGCCGCCCACGTCATGGCAGACCGCGGGATGCGGGTCCTCGCGCTCGCCTACCGCGACTGGCCCGCACCCCCCTCCACCCACGCCTCCCCGGGAGCGATCGAAAGCAGGCTCACCCTGCTCGGTCTGGTTGGGATCGCCGATCCCCCGCGACCGGAAGCCGCCCAGGCCATTGCGCTCTGCCGGTCGGCCGGGATCACACCGGTCATGATTACCGGCGACCACCCCGGCACGGCCCGGGCCATTGCCCGGGAGATCGGCCTACTCGACCGTGAAGGGGCCCTGGCCACCGGTAATGAGGTGGCCAGCTGGTCCGGCGCGGAGCTGCAGGAGGCGGCGTCCCGGGTGCGGGTGTATGCTCGAGTAGTGCCGGAGCAGAAGCTGGCGATCGTCACCGCGCTGCAGCGCCGGGGCGAGATCGTGGCCATGACCGGCGACGGGGTCAACGATGCCCCCGCCCTCAAACGAGCTGACATCGGGATCGCCATGGGCCTGGCCGGGACCGAAGTGGCTCGGGAAGCCGCCGACCTGGTCCTGCTGGACGACAACTTCGCGACCATCGTGAATGCCGTTCGGGAAGGGCGGCGGGTCTACGACAATATCCGCAAGTTCCTGCGCTACGTCCTGACCGGAAACGCCGGTGAAATCTGGACCCTGTTCCTGGCCCCGTTCTTCGGCCTGCCGCTACCACTACTCCCGGTACAGATCCTCTGGGTGAACCTGGTGACCGATGGCCTCCCAGGCCTCGCCTTCGTGGCCGAGCCGGAGGAGCCCGGGGTCATGCGACGCCCGCCCCGCCCACCAGACGAGAGCGTATTTGCCGGCGGGATCTGGCAGCACGTCCTCTGGGTCGGGCTGCTGATCGGAGGGGTAACTCTGGCCACCATGGCCTGGTCCCATGGGAGCGGGAACGATCACTGGCGCACCGCGACCTTCACTACCTTGGCCTTGGCGCAGCTGGCCCAGGCGCTGGCAATCAGGAGCGAGGTAGAGCCAGCCTGGCGCAGTCTCGGCGCCAACCCCGCGCTGCTCGCCTCGATCGCCCTGACGGTCGGCCTGCAGGCCGCGATCGTGTACCATCCCGTGCTTCAGAAAGTATTCAAGACCTCGCCGCTCGACGCCCACGAGTGGGGCGTATGTCTGCTGGGCGCGGGGCTCGTATTCGTCGCGGTCGAGGTGGAGAAGTGGGTGCTCCGCCGGCGGCGCGCCGTTGCACCTCAGGGAATCTCCAGCACCGCCGCGCCCTGAACCTTCCCGCTCCGCAGCCGGTCGAGCGCCTCGTTGGCCCCCTCCAGCGCGAATCGCTCGGTGGCGGTCCGCACCGGGATCACTCCGATCAGCCGGAAGAATCCCTCCCCATCGGCCCGGGTCAAGTTGGCCACCGAGCGTACCGATCGCTCACCCCAGAGCAACTGATAGCGAAAGGCGGGGATGTCGCTCATGTGGATCCCGGCGCAGACCACGATCCCTCCCTTCTCCACCACGCCCAGCGCGATCGGCACGAGCGCTCCGACCGGCGCGAAGATGATGGCGGCACCGAGCAACTGGGGCGGTGGTTCGGTGGAGGAACCAGCCCACACCGCGCCCAGCTCCCGGGCGAATCGCTGGGCGGGCAGATCGCCGGGGCGAGTGAAGGCGAACACCTCCCTGCCCTGCGCGACCGCGACCTGGGCGACGAGATGCGCCGCCGCCCCGAACCCGTAGAGGCCCAGGCGGCGTGCGTCACCTGCCGCGGTCAGCGCGCGAAATCCGATCAGTCCGGCGCAGAGGAGGGGAGCCGCGGCCACGTCCTCGTACTCCGGCGGGAGGCGGAGACAGAAGCGCTCGTCGGCCACCGTGAACTGGGCGTATCCGCCGTCCAGCTGGTACCCGGTGAACCGCGCTCGATCGCAGAGGTTCTCCCGGCCCGCCCGGCAGAAGGCGCAAGTGCCGCAGGCCCAGCCCAGCCAAGGAACTCCGACGCGATCGCCCACCTTGAAGCGGCCGGCCTCGGGCCCTGACTCGACTACGGTGCCGACGATCTCGTGACCGAGCACCAGGGGCAGCTTGGGGTCGGGCAGCTCTCCATCCACGACGTGCAGATCGGTGCGGCAGACGCCGCAGGCCTTGACCCTGAGGAGCACCTGGCCCGCGGCCGGCCGCGGCACCGGGACTTCCCTGGGCTCGAGCGCGTGGCGCGGAGAGGTGAGTACCATCGCCAGCATGGAGTCCGCGCGGTTTGTCATGACCATGAAGAATATGAAGACCCCGGCGTGACGCGCTGGAGGCCGCCGGTCAGTTGAGCGCGCTGGGGCCCCCACCCTTGACCCGGACCCCTTCGTCAATCCGATCGGTGGGGAACCGGATCACCAGCTCGCCCGGCGCCAGGCCGGACAGGATCTCGGTGTCCTGCGCCCCGCGATGATCCACCACCACGGTGCGGCGATGCGCGCGCCCCCCGCTCACCACGAAGACCTGCCACTCCGTGCCGCGGCGGAAGAGCGCGCTCCCCGGCACCGTGAGCACCTCAGGTGCCTGCCAGACCACCACCCGGACCTGAACCCGATAGCGGTCACCCAGGGGAACCAGGGAGTCGACGAAATCGCCCACCACGTTGACCCGCTGCTCCTCGACCCCGAGGGCCGAGACCTTGGTAAAGCCGGAGGGCTCGACCAGCCGTACTCGGGCCAGAAGTGTCTTTCCCCCACCCCACTCCTCGATCCGCATGGTGTCGCCCGGCGCCACCTTGACCGCGTCCACCGAGAGCAGATCGGCCACCACCTCGAGGCGGCGGGGGTCGCCCAGCTCGAGGACGGGAGTGCCGGCGGCCACGACCCGCGCGTCGGGCTCGACCACCCGGAGTACCCGTCCGGTGACGGGGGCCTGGAGATCGATGGCGCTTCCGGCCCGGGTCCCCGGCGCCGCGACCGCGATGAGGGCGGCCCGGGCCTGTTCCACGTCGTGTTGGGCTGCCTGGGCCCGGTAATTCGCCGCCTCGATCTCACGTGACCGGTTGGTCTGCGCCAGCTGGGCCCGCTCCTGATCCTGCGGGGAGAGCAGCCCCTGAGCGGCGAGCGAATCGGCGCGCCCCCGGTCCCGCACCGCCTGTTGGTAATTGTCCCGCGCCTGCCGCACCACGGCATCGGCCACCCGTTTGGCATCCTCGGCCGCGTGGAGCCGCGCCTCCGCCTGCTCCCGGGCCCGGGGATCGAGTGGAGCGGGGTCCAGCCGGGCGATCACCTGCCCGCGGGTGACCGGGTCGCCCTCCTTGAGCGTGATCCGGGACAACTGGCCCGCGAACGGCGCTCCCACCGTGTAGCGGTCCCGCACCCGAGTCATTCCCTCTTCGTCGATGGTGACCTCGAGCGGTCCCCGGGCCACGGTTGCCAGCTCAACCGGGATGGGGGAAGGCCGAATCACCAGCGCCACCACCACCCCGAGCGCGAGGAGCGCAGCCAGCCCTATCGCCCGATTTCGCCAGCGAGTCATGGTCACTCCCGGGTCTTCAGCACCGCGACCAGGTCGAGCCGGTCCACCCGGCGTCGCACCACGAGCGCCGATAACACTGCCGCGCCTACCATCACCAGGACGGCGAACACGTAGGTGGTGCCGCTGATGACCAGAGGCATCCGGAACAGCTCCGAGCTGAACACGACGGCGATGAGCGCGTACAAGCCGAACCCCAACACCAGGCCGACCGGGATCGCGATGATGGTCAGGATGGCCTGCTCGCCGAGCAGCATGGTGGAGACCTCCCGCCGGGTGAAGCCGAGGACCCGGAGGCTGGCCAGCTCGCGGGCCCGCTCCGAGAGGGCAATGCGGGACCCGTTGTACACCATCCCCACCGCGATCACCACGGCAAAGATCACCAGCACCCGGCTGGAGATCCGGCTGCTCTCGGCCAGGGTCTTCTCGAAGTTGGCGAGGTCGGTCTCCCTTACCGAGACCGCAGCCACCGCCGGCATCTGCTTGAGCCGTACATAGAGCTGCTCCGCCTGTACGCGATCCACGGCGAGATAGGCGCCCGACATGGTCCGCTCCTCGCCGAGGAGCCGGCTCAGGGCTCGCGCATCCATCAGGGCCGAGACCCCAATCAGATCATCCACCAGCCCCGTGATGACCATCGACCGGACCGGCCGGGTGCCTTCCAGTACCTCCACCAAGACGGTATCGCCCAGCTCGATGCCGAGGATATCGCCTAGCGCTCGGCTCAGCACCAGTCCGGCCGGAGGAATCGGCGTGCCCCGCCCGGAGCGGTCGAGCACCCGCCGCAGGCGACCGCCGGGCTCGAGGCCGGTGAGCGCGATGCGGTAGGTACGCGGCCCGTACCGCAGTCGTATCGGCGTGGTCCGGAACGGCTCGACCCGGAGCACGCCGGGAAGGTGCTCCAGATCGTAGCGGGTGCGCAGCGGGCGGGGCTCGGTGAAGACCACCGTCGCGTCCTGGCGCTGGCTGTCGCGAAACACCACATCGGCCATGTACCGCACCGCGTCATACATGCCGCGGCCCGGCACCACGGTGGCGATCGCAAAGGCGAGTCCCACAATCGACAGCGCGGCCTTGACCGGGCGTCGTCCCAGGGTTCGGGCGATCATGCGCCCCTCCGGCCCAAACCGCTTGGACAGGCCCAGCCGATCCAGCAGGCCGGTCCGGAAGGTCGGCGGAGCATCTGGCCGCATGGCTTCTGCGGGCGGCAACCGGATAGCCCGGCGCACCGCGCCCATGGTGCCAATCACCGCCGCCGCCACGGTCACTCCGAGCCCCAGCCCTGCCACCAACGGGCTGGTGACATAGCGGAGCACCGGGAAGTGGTAGAACTGGCCGAAGACCACCGTCAGCAGGCGCCCGAAATAGACCCCGGTTGCACTTCCTGTTGCGGCTCCCACAGCCACGGGCACGAGACCCATCCACAGGTAGTGGAGACCGACGGCCTGATTCCCATAGCCGAAGGCCTTGAGCACCGCGATCTGGTCCCTCTGGGTATTCACCAGCCGCCCCATCACCAGGTTGAGCAGGAACGCGGCAATCCCCAGGAAGATGTAGCCGATGATGAAGCCGGTGACCCGATGCTGCTTGATCTCGTCGGTGATGAACCGGTGGGACAGCTGGTCGCGCCGGGCATACGCGCCGACACCGCCATAGGGAGCCAGCAGCCGGTCGAGCCGGCCCAGCACGTCCTCGACCTCGGTGCCGGGAACCAGGGCCAGGACCAGGTCGTTGAATGCGCCATCGAGGTCCAGGGCGGGGCCTAGTTGGCCGCGGCGCATCCACAGCACGCCGAAGCGGCGGTTGTCGGGGAAGAGCCCTCCCGCCGCGATCTCGTAGACGAACTCGGGTGAGAGCGCGACCCCGACGATGGTCAGCCGTTCCCAGCGGCCGTTGATCACCGCTCCGATTCGATCCCCGATCCGGAACCGGTTCGCCAGCGCGAACCCCTCGCTCACCAGCACCTCGCCGCGGACTTCGGGGTCGGGCAGCCGGCCACTTCGCAGGTGAACGTCGTTGAGCAGCGGCCGACCCCGGTCCGGCAGGGAGACGATGTGACCGGTGGCAGGCTCCAACAGCCCCGGGACGTCGAGCACCACGTCAGCCACGACCCGCGATTCGGCCAGTCGCACGCCCGGTATCTGTCGAACCAGATCGAGTTCTCGGTCAGGAGCACGTTTGACGGAGGCGAACGCGTCGGCGAAGCGATAGGCGGCGTAATAGGCCGTCTGGGACGCGGTCAGGGAGTCACTCATCCCCCGCATGGTGATCATGGCCGCCACGCCGCACCCCACCACTAACCCGATCGCGACCAACTGGCTCCGGAGGTGCCAGAGGTCTCGCGCCAGCTTGCGATTGAGGGCGCTCATGCCCGCCTCACCAGCTCAGCTCCCGGGGGCTGGCCCGCCGCGCATTGCGGGTCACTCCGGTGATCCGGCCGCTCCGCATGCGGATCACCCGGTCCGCCATCGCCGCGATGGCCTCATTGTGGGTAATCACCGCCGTCGTGGTGCCCAGCTCCTGGTTCACCTTAGCCAGTACCTCCAACACCAGCACCCCGGTCTCGTAGTCCAAGGCGCCGGTGGGCTCGTCGCAAAGCAGCACGTCCGGACGCTTCGCCACCGCCCGGGCGATGGCGACGCGTTGCTGTTCGCCACCGGAGAGCTGGGCGGGGAAATGATCGAGCCGCTCCCCTAACCCGACCAGCCGCAAAGCCTCGGTGGGATCCATCGGCTGCTCGGCGATCTCGGTGACCAGGGCGACGTTTTCCAGCGCCGTGAGACTGGGGATCAGATTGTAGAACTGGAAGACGAAGCCCACGTGTTCCCGCCGGAAGCGGGTCAGCTCCCGTTCATCCTCCTTGGTGAGATCATGGTCCAGGAAGCCGACCGCTCCGCTGGTGGGCACATCCAGGCCGCCCAGGATGTTGAGCAGGGTGGACTTGCCGCTGCCGGAGGGGCCCAAGAGGACCACCAGCTCGCCCCGGTAGAGCTCGAGATCCACCTCGCGCAACGCGTGGACCTCCACCTCGCCCATGTGATAGATCTTGCTGAGCCCCCGCGCGGTGAAGACGGCGGGGGCAGTGGCCGGCGCGCTGGTTCCCGTCATCGCAAGCCCATGGTAGAAGGCACGGCCAGCGGCCAGGGTTAACCGGCCATGAAGGCATCTTCAGAAACCCGTCAGGCCCAGTTCAATCCGGGTTCACGCCACCCGCTCCACCATTCCAATACACCGGAGGTGGCACATGACTAGGAGACTGGTGTTCTATGGCGTGGTGCTCGGGCTCTGCCTTGGACCCGGTGTTCTCTGGGCCCAGGAGCCGGGGCAGGTCATCAAGCCGGGCGACCGGATCAGAGTCTATCGCGTCGCCGAGCCAGGGGTCGCGGTGACTGGGAATTTCGTGGCCCGAGATGAGACGGATCTCCAGGTCACCACCGACAGCGCCGGCCCGCCACTCCGGATCCCCCTCGCCGAGGTGAGCCGGCTCGAACGGTCGAGCGGGCACCACGGCCATACCCTGCTCGGCTTGGGGATTGGGGTTGGCGTCGGTTTGGGACTGGGGGTGCCCGCAGCCGCAAGCTCCCAGGGTGATTTTGTCGAGATCGGCGCTGGGGACGTGGCGGTGTTCACCGCCGTGCTCGGCGGAGCCGGCGCGCTGATCGGAACCCTGATCCGGACCGAGAGCTGGGTGGAGGTGCCGTTGGCCGCCCTGGAGCCAGCGGCGCCAACTTCGGACGGTACCGGGCCGATCGCCGCAGAGCGCTAGAGTCCGCCGAGACTCAGCGCCGCTTGGCCTTGGCTGCGCGTGCCGGCGGCTTCTTCTTCGCCCCAGCGGCCTCGGGAGTCCTCTTGGGCGCTGCGGTGCCGGCCGCTTTGACCAGCAGAGCTCCGGCCACCGCACGGACGATGTCGGTCTGGCTGATCACCCCCACCAGTTTGCCCTCCGCCTCCACGAAGAGCCGGTGGACCTCGCCATAGAGCATCTCCTGAGCGGCTTGCCGGACCTCCGCTTCCGCGTCGATCAGAAGCGGTTTCCGGGTCATGACGTCCTGGACCAGCACCTCCGCGCGCTGACCTGGTGTCGCCTCGCCATCGGCTTCGGCCTCCAGGATATCGGCGGACGACAACACCCCGATTACCCCGCCGCCCCGACCCACTACCGGGAGTCCGGAGACGTGGCTGTCGGCCAGCACTCGGACCGCCTCATTCAGAGTGTCGTCCCCCTGAACGGCGATGACCTTCGATGTCATCAGATCGGCGACTTTCACGGCTCCTCCTTTGAGTGTACTCGTTCGGGATTACGGGGCGCCGACCAAGGCCTCCAGCGAGGCCCGATCGGCCACACCGACGTGCCGCCCAGCCTCGCGCCCATCGCGGAAGGCGATCAGCGTCGGGATTCCGCGTACCTGGAACTGCTCAGCAATCCGAGGGTCGTGGTCGGTATCGAGCTTGAGCACCAACACCTCGCCCCGACGCTGAAAAGCGAAATCGTCCAAGGTCGGGGCCATGACCCGGCAGGGGCCGCACCAGTCGGCGTAGAAGTCGACCAACACCGGCACTTCCGCGGTCCGGATCGTCTCCTGGAAGTCCTGATCGGTGGCCTTGATCGGACGATCCAGGTGCAGGGGCCGCCCGCAGCGACCGCACTTGGGGCCGTCGGTCAGGCGGCTCAGGTCGGCGCGACTCAACCCCTGGCAGACCGGACAACGGATGGTGACTCGGCGAGACGAAGAAGCGGTCTTGGTCATGGTGGTCGCCTCGCTGACTCGCGGAGTAAGGAACCGGCACCTGCAGCATGTGCCGGAAGGGATGAGGCAGCCGTGAAGGCTGGTTGAGCGGGTGTTGAGGCGGCCTTCAGCCTCCCTTCACCCTCCGCGAGCCACAATGCCAGAGCAGACGGGGCCCCGCCCTGGGTTCTGGCGGCGCCCGAGGAGATCGTCAAATCCTGACGAAGGTCCCTGAGCCAATGGAGAAGACATGACCTGGCGACTGCTGTGCATTGGACTGATCTCGGTCGCAGGGCCGCTCACTGCACAGGTGGCCCCGCCCGACCGCCCCGCGGGAGTCAACGATTCCACCATCGCCCGGGGTAAGGAACTGTTTCACGGCTCGGCCCAATGCAACGCCTGTCACGGCGACGGTGGCCGCGGCACCGACCGGGGTCCCAGCCTGACCGGGGCGATCTGGCTGCACGGCGACGGCAGTTATGAGTCGATCGTCAAGCAAGTCCTGCACGGCGTGCCCGCGTCGCAGTCGATGAGCGGAGAGCCGATGCCGATCCGTGGCTGGGAACCGATGAACGACGACCAGGTGCGCGCGGTTGCGGCCTATGTCTGGTCCATCAGCCACCCACCCCGGCCACCGGGGTGAACGCGCACTTGCAATTGCCTCAGCCCCCAGCACCTAGCTCTTAGCTTCTAGCTTCCCAGCCGCCGGCTCGTTGACCATTCGCCGGAGCGCAGCGCGCCGCTCCTCCGAGAGATAGGAAGTCCGGAGCTGCTCCCAATCCGCCAGGGTGGCGACCTGACGGCGGCGGACTATGGAATGCAGAGCCCGTCGCCCGAGCTCCGAAGCCGGCTTGGCCAGGAGCGACGCCAGCACGACTTCCCCGTCCTGAAACTCACCCAGCCGATCCTGTAGCCGTTTGAGCTCTTCGACCCAGGACACAAAGTCCGGCCCATAGTGGGACTCGAAGAACTCGGCCTGATAGCGAGCCCGCTTGGCCGTCTTCCGGAGGTCGTGCAGCACCGGGGCCGCGTCTCGCAGAGGCACCCGCGGGCCGGTGGCCCAGGCCGGGTGCAGCAGCAGGGCGGTGAGCCCTGGTGCCAGGAGATCGGGTAGCACCGCCGCCAGTGGCAACTCACCTAACGCGGTGAACCGGGGCTCCTCGAGCCAGGTGGCGTAGGCGGACTTGAGCCGGCCGTAGCGGCGACCAGAGAGCACCCTCCGGACCGCGGCCGTGGCCTTGGGCTTCCCACGATCTACAAGGTTGAGGAGGCGATCCACCACCTGGCGCACGTCCTGGGAGACATCCTCCCGGTAGTGCGTTCGCAGGTCCTCCGCCTGTACATCGAGATCGCGAAGGTTGCCCAGCACCCGCGTGAGCTCACGGACCCGCCGCTCTCCGGCATCGGCCGGGAGCCGGATGCCGGGCCGAAAGACCGCCAGTGCGGCCCGGAGTCTCCGGCTGGCCACGCGCATCTGGTGGAGGTCCTCGGGATCGGCCCCGCTCCAGACCCCGGCCTCCCGCCTGAGAATCCGGCGGAACTGCTCGCCGATCGCGTCGGCGGCTGCCTGGCCGAAGGTCAACCCGGGCGGACGTGACGAGGTCTCCACCGGGGCCCTGGCGGGGACCAGCCGGCCGGGGGTCTGCCAGCGCTGAGAAACGATTGGAGGCCCGTTCATAGGGCCTCCATTCTGCCTCGAATCGGACAGGTCCACAAGGCCGGGTCAGGGGCCCGACTTCCCGTTCGAGGACTTAGCCATCAATTGGTGTCGGCGTGGCCCGCGGGAGTGCCCCGGCGCCGTGTCGACGCGCCCCTGCGGCAAGCCTCGAGCAAGCGACGGACTTCGGCCGTCGTGGTTTGCACGAAGCGCTCGTCGGAAACCAGGAAGGGACGCTCGTCCTTGGGCGCGGCGAGGACGACCAACTCATCCACGATGGGCTGGATGGCGGTGGCGAATGCCGGCAAGCACCCCGGCGTGGCATAGACCACCCGCGAGGCCCCCGCATGCCGCACGGTTTCGATGACTGCCTCGCCCTCGAGCGCGTCGGCCATACCGTCATCCGCTACGATAACCAGCCGATTGGTGAGCGCGATTGGAGGAAGCGGCCCCCGCGCCTGCCGGGTGGCCCATCGCAGCTCCAGTCGCTCCTGGTCCATGAGGGTCCGGACGTAGGCATCCGGAACCTTGAGTGCGCTCACCTGGCTCCGATCCAGCACTTCGGTGTCCGGGGTGACCGCACCCACCTCGGAATGCCGATGGCCCGGGATCCGGACCCTCCGCGCCGCCACGAAGTCGAGGGGAGCGCCCAGCGCCACGGCGATCTCATAGCCTACCCTCACTCCGCCGGGTGTAAACGCCAGCACCACCGGCTTCTGGGTCCGGTATCGGGCCAGCACTTCGCCCAGCCACCGTCCAGTTTCTCTTCGCGTCGGGTGAATCATTGGTTCCCTCCTTTGCCACTGACCAAGATGCAGGAATGTTCATGAGGGTGCCGTGAAGCCGGCGTGAGGCGGGTTGCGGGATCGCCCCGCGGCGGGTTATGAGAGGAGTAGAGGAAAGGAGGGACGGAATGTCGCAGAATTCCGCGGTCCGCGGGGTGTGCCGACCGCTGTTCGTCTTTGAGGTCGGACAGTCCATCGACCTGGAGCAGTGTGAGCAGCGGACTGGAGGCCCCTCGGAGCGCCAACGAGTCCACAACCGACGGCGCCTGGGAGACTTCTTCTACCGCCCCGCCCCACTGCGTGTCACCCATGAGGTCCAGGGCCGCGCAGCGGAAGCCTCGATCCGAGGCGGCGTGGATCTCACCCTGTACGACTTCGGCGCCATCTCCGTCGCGTACACCGCTCCGTTCGAGGGTCCGCTCCAGCGGCTCATCGAGATGAGTATCGCCCTCCAGGCGAGCCAGCCCCTGGCCGCCGACGCTCGTCAGCGGGTCGCCGAACTGGTGGAGAGTCTCGGTCCCGCCGTCCAGCGGGCCCGGATCGCCGATCTAGTGGAAGACTATCTGATCATCCAGCTGGACGAGGCGGGCCCGGAAGGTGCAACCGCCTTCTGCGACGCCCACGCCGCCGAGGTGACCCAGATCCTCCGAGCCGAGGCGGGCCGCGTTTCCATCGAGGAGATCCGGGACGCGACCCAGGCCCGGATCTCCTTCGCGCCCTCCGACATTACCATCGTGGATTGGAACGCTGCGCTGGTGCTGGGCCCCGAACCGGATGAGGTCCGGACGGTGCTCGAGATCGCCAACGTGCAGCTGCTGGAAATGCGCTACCTCGACCGCGAACTCGATCAGGCCCTGGAGCGAACCTTCGGGGTCCTGAGCCGCCGGGGTGGCTGGCGGTCGGTCTGGCCCGCCGCGCTGGCCGCGGATCTCCAGGAGATGGCGGAGCTCCAGCTGGAAAGCACCCGCCTCCTGGAGCGGGTGACCAACGCCCTCAAGTTCTTCGGCGAGGAGTATCTCGCCCGAATCTACCGCTTGGTGGAGCGGAGATTCCACCTGGCCGAATGGGACGCCGGCATCAGCCGGAAGCTCGCGACCGTCGAGAGCCTCTATCAGAAGCTGGCCGACCGGACCGCGACCCGCCGCATGGAACTGCTCGAATGGGTGGTGATCCTGCTGATCGCCTTGGAACTGGTACTCTCGCTGGCCCGCCTTCGGTAGGAAGAACTCGCCCTCCCGTTACCTCGACCCGCGGGGGGCTCGCGCCACCCTAGTCACTGGCCGCTCCGCCACGCCAACGTCTTCCTCCTGCACGATCAGCTCGGCGATCGTGGTCTCCCGAAAGAACGTCAGCCAGTGCTCTGACACCCGTTTCCACCGAGCGTGGGCGGCGCAGGGCCGCCGGTCGCTGCAGGTCGGCCGGCCCAGCAGGCAATAGGTGCGCTGCTCCATGACATCGAAGGCCCTCACAACCTCGGCCAGCGGAGTCGACCCGGCCCGGGCGGCCAGGCGAAAGCCGCCGCGCCGGCCCCGCGCGGAGACCAGGAGGCCGCGCTGGGCCAACCGATGGAGGATCTTGGACAGGTAGTTCTGAGGAATCCCGAGCTCCCTGGCCAAGTCAGCCACCCGCACCGCCTCACCTCCTGACCCGCGCGCCGCGATCCCCAGCACTGCCCGGATCGCGTAGTCGGCCGTCTGGGACAGCACGGGCACCTCCATTCATGAAGACCCCTTAAGAAAAATCAACCGATAACCTCACAAACTTATCCTAAAATAATGGAGACTGACAACCAACCTCGTTCCGGAGGAGATCCAGGTGTCCCCGAACGCCGTCTACCATCCCGCCTTCCAGCTCGTCCGGGGTCCATTGGTCCTGGGGCTATGCGCCGGCCTCCTGGCCGGCTGCACGCGCTCCGAGAAGGGAGAGGCAGCCGAGGCGAAGACCGAGGCCGGCGAGGCCAATGAATCTCATGAGGATGAGCTTACCCCCTTCCAGCTCAAGAACGGCATCGGCCCCATCACCGAGGAGGTGAAAGTAGGGCCGGTGGACAAGGGGCTGGCGGCGCAGGGGGAGAAAGCGTTCTCGGCTAAATGCACAGCGTGTCACAAGATCGGTGAGAAGTACGTGGGACCGGCGCTCGGCGGCGTCACCGAGCGGCGGACGCCGACCTATGTCATGAACATGATTCTGAATCCCCAGGAGATGTACGAGAAGCACCCGGTCGCCAGGGAGTTGCTGGGCGAATTCATGACTCAGATGCCGAATCTGGGGGTGACCCGGGATGAGGCTCGCGCGATCATGGAGTATCTGCGTACCCAGGGCCCGGCGGCCGCCGCGGCCAAATAGCCGAAGAGGAGACCCGTTTATGATGTTGCCACGCGTGACACGCATCGTTCTGGCCGCCGCCGTGGGCGCCGGCCTCCTCGGCGCCGGTGCCTGCGCCAAGCCATCCGCCAAGGCGGGGCCGAGCTTCAGCGGCGCGGCCGAGCAGGTGTACGTGCCGCCCGGCAAGTATGACGAATACTATGCGTTCCTGTCGGGAGGCTTCAGCGGCCAGATTGCGGTCTACGGCCTGCCCTCGGGCCGGCTGTTCCGTGTCATTCCCGTCTTCTCCCAGGATCCCGAGAAGGGATGGGGCTACAGCGAGCAGACCAAGCCGATGCTCATGACCAGCTACGGCTTCGTGCCCTGGGACGACGCCCACCATCCCTCGCTGTCCAAGACCGACGCGATGAACGACGGCCGCTGGATCTTCATCAACGGCAACAACACACCCCGGATCGCCCGCGTCGATCTCGCGGAGATGGACACCAAGGAGATCATCGAGATCCCCAACGCGGCCGGCAATCACGGCTCGCCGTTCGTCACCCAGGGCACCGAGTATGTCGTAGGGGCGACTCGCTTCAGCGTGCCGACCCCGCAGAAGGACGTGCCGATCTCGAGCTACAAGGAGAACTTCACCGGCCTGATCTCCTTCGTCGCCGTGGACAAGACGAGCGGGAAGCTTTCGCTGGCGTTCCAGATCCACGTCCCCGGCTACGACTATGACCTGGCGCGCCCCGGCAAGGGGCCCTCTCACGGCTGGGCCTTCTTCACCTCCTACAACACCGAGCAGGCCAACACCCTGCTCGAACGGAACGCCTCCCAGAACGACAAGGACTATCATCGCGGCCGTGAACTGGAAGCAGGCCGAAGAGTGCGTGGCCCAGGGCAAGGCGGACAACTGGCCTGCCAGGTATGCCCACAACTGGATGGACGAGGCGCAGATCGGGCACAGCGAGATGCTGAGCGGGGCCAAGGTCCTGGAACCGTCCAAGTGCCCCGGTGTGATCTACTACCTGCCGACTCCGAAGTCGCCCCACGGGGTGGATGTGGACCCCACGGGTGAATACATCGTGGCGGGCGGGAAGCTCGCGGCGGTGATCCCGGTCCACTCCTTCTCGAAGCTGCAGAAGGCGATCGCGAACAAGGATTTCACGGGGGATGCCAACGGGATCCCGATCCTCAAGTACGAGTCGATCCTCGCCGGCGAGGTGCAGAAGCCCGGGCTGGGACCCCTGCACACCGAATTCGACGCCAATGGGCAACGGCTACACCTCGATGTTCATCTCGTCCGAGATCGTGAAGTGGAGCCTCAAGGACTTCCAGGTGAAAGATCGGATCCCGGTCTATTACTCGATCGGTCACCTGATGATCATCGGCGGCGACACCAGGAAGCCGGACGGGAAGTACATGCTCGCGCTGAACAAGATCACCAAGGACCGCTATCTGCCCACCGGTCCAGAGCTGGCCCAGGCCGCCCAGCTGATCGACATCAGCGGGGACAAGATGAAGATGTTGTTGGACTTCCCGACCATCGGCGAGCCCCACTACGCCCAGGCCATTCTGGCCTCGGCCATCAAGGACAAGCAGCTCAGGACCTACCCATTGGCCGAAAACAAGGATCCCGGCGTCACCCGGACCGAGAAGGAGGCCAGAGTCGAACGGAAGGGCAAGACGGTCCACGTCTACATGACCTCGATCCGGAGCCACTTCGTGCCCGACAACATCGAGGGCGTTCAGCTCGGTGACACCGTGTACTTCCACGTCACCAATCTGGAGCAGGACTGGGACGTGCCCCACGGCTTCGCGGTCACCGGGGCCCGGAACAGCGAACTGCTGGTCATGCCCGGGCAGACCCGGACCGTGACCTGGGTGCCGGAGCGGGTGGGGGTGTTCCCGTTCTATTGCACCGACTTCTGCTCCGCGCTGCACCAGGAGATGCAGGGGTATATCCGGGTATCGGCGGCTGGCAGTAACGTGCCGATCGCCTTCAACACGCCGAAGTGAACGGAGGCCGCCGCAGGTGGCGCAGTCCGCATCAAGGAGAGATCACGAGATGACCACATCCAGCCTCGTTATCGAACCCACCGCGCCTGCGGCGGCCGCTGCCCGGAGGAGTCCGCTCCCCATGAAGGGCTCCAGTCGCGTCGCCCTCGCGATCGCTTCCCTGGCCCTCGGCCTGTTGTTCGTTCTGCCGCTCTGGCACATCGGGCTGACGGCGCCGCAATATCCCGAGGGCCTGGGGTTGTACATCTCGATCGACCGCATCACGGGCGAGCAGCCCCAGGATCTCAACAGCATCAATGGCCTCAACCACTACATCGGGATGAAGGCCATCACGCCGGGAGATATCCCGGAGCTGCGCTACATGCGCTATCTCGTGCTTGGTCTTATCGGGTTCGGCCTGCTGGTGGCCCTGGTGGGCAAGCGGGGACTGCTCTACGGCTACCTGACGGTGTTCACCATGGGGGCGGCGGCCGGTCTGGCCGACTTCTACCGCTGGGGCTACGATTACGGCCACAATCTCGATCCCCAGGCCATCCTCAAGATCCCCGGTATGAGCTACCAGCCCCCGCTGATCGGCAGCAAGCAACTGCTCAACTTCAGTGCGACGTCCTGGCCGGCCTCGGGCGGGTGGATCGCGATCGCGGCGCTGCTCCTGGGTATCGGCTTGGCGGTGTTCGAGTTCCGACGGGCTCGGGCGGGGGAGGCAGCCGCGACTCGAGGCCCGTGATCCTCTCGGCTCGCCGCGTCGTCCCGGCCCTCGCCTCCCTGGCTCTGTTGATCGCCTGCGGTCGGCCGACCCCCCAACCCATCCGGTACGGACAGGATCTCTGCGATCACTGCCACATGACCATCTCGGATCCCCGGTTCGCCGGGGAGATCGTGACCCGCACCGGCCGGGTCTACCGGTTTGACGACCCGGCCTGCCTGGCGGCGTTTCGTCGTGACCAGCTCCGGGACACGACCGGGGCCAGGGCCTGGGTCAACGACTTCTCGCACCCCGAACGCCTGCTCGACGCTTCAGGCGCGGTCTACGTCCAGAGTGCCACGCTCCACACGCCGATGGCGAGCGGCTTGGCTGCGTTTTCCGACGCATCCCAGGCCGACAGTGCGGGGGCGCTCGGCGGGAGGAGGTTGACCTGGACCGACGTGCTCGCCGCCACGGTGCACGAACCTCATCACCCCCTGTGACCCCGGACCGTCCCCGGTTGAGCATGCTTCTCCGATCCCTCTGGTGCGTCGTCGGGGCCGGTCTGCTGGCACCGGCCGGCGCCGCGGCCAAGGAGATCGTGGTCGATCCACGAGGGACCGTGCCGACCATAACGCTCGCGCTCCACCTGGCCCGCCCCGGCGACCGGATCGTGATCCACGCCGGTCGCTATCGCGAGCCGACCCTGGTGGTGGACCGCCGAGTGGAAATCGTCGGCGAGGGGTGGCCGGTGGTGGACGCCGGAGGCGACCACCAGGCGATCACGGTCACGGCCGATAGCGTGGTCATCCGCGGGTTGGTGATCCAAGGCGTGGGACCCAGCGCCACCGAGGACCGGGCCGGGATCAAGCTGATCGAGGTGCACGGCTGCACCATCGAGGGGAACCGGCTCCGGCAGACCTTCTTCGGGATCTATCTCGCCAAGGTGACCGGCTGCCGAATCGCCGACAACCGGATTCAGGGCAGCGGCACCACCGAAGTGCTCTCCGGCAACGCCATCCATCTCTGGAGCAGCACCGGGGTGACCATCGAGGGCAACCAACTGTCCGGCCACCGCGACGGCATCTATCTCGAGTTCACCGAGCGCTCCAGCATCCGCCGCAATCGGAGCACCGGGAATCTGCGCTATGGGCTGCACTTCATGTTCTCGCACGACTGCGAGTACCTGGAGAATACCTTCGCGGACAACGGCGCCGGCGTGGCCGTGATGTACAGCCACGGGGTGGTCATGACGGGGAACCGGTTCGAGCACAGCTGGGGCGGCGCTGCCTACGGCCTCCTGCTCAAGGACATCACCGACAGCCGGGTCGCCCAGAATCTTTTCGGGGGCAACAGTGTGGGACTGTACGCCGAAGGCGCCAATCGGGTCACCGTGACCGGCAACCGGTTCGAGCGGAACGGCTGGGCCCTGAAGATCATGGCCGATGCCCAGGATAATCGGTTCGAGGACAACATCTTTCAGGGGAATTCCTTCGACGTGGCCACCAACGGCACCAGCAACTCGAGTCGCTTCGAGAAGAACTACTGGGACCACTACACAGGCTACGACCTCGATGGAGACGGGTTTGGAGACGTCCCCTTCCGCCCGGTCCGTCTCTTCGCCATGCTGGTCCAGCAGAACGAGCCGGCGCTGATCCTGCTCCGGAGCAGCTTCGTGGACCTGGTCGATCTGGCGGAGCGCGTCCTCCCGGTGCTCACGCCCGAGACGCTGGTGGACCACTCTCCCCGGATGCGGCCTCCCCATGCCTGAGCTGCTCGCCGAGCCGGCTCGTGCCACGTCGTCGGGTGCCCGTGTGCCAACCATGACCCCCGCCATCGAGACCCACGGAGTCACCAAGCGGTTCCGCCGCCTGGACGTGCTCAAGGGCATCGACCTGAGCATCTGGCCCGGCCGGGTGACCGGACTGGTGGGGCCCAACGCGTCGGGCAAGACCACCCTGATGAAAGCCGTGCTCGGCCTGGTTCGTCCCGACCACGGAACGATCACCGTCGAGGGCCAGCCCGCCGGACCGGGATTCGCCTATCGCGCCTCCATCGGCTATATGCCTCAAGCGGCCCATTTCCCGGAGAATCTCACCGGACTCGAGGTGCTCCGCCTCTTGAAGGATCTGCGGGACCGGCCCGCCGACACGGATGAGAGCCTCCTCAAGGCATTCGCGTTCGACGGTGAGCTTCGCAAACCGTTACGGACGCTGTCCGGTGGCACGCGACAGAAGCTGAACGCCGCCATCGCGTTCCTGTTCCGCCCCCGCCTCCTGATACTGGATGAGCCCACCGCGGGACTGGACCCGATCGCGGCCGGATTGCTCAAGGAGCGAGTGCGTGGCGCGCGGGAGACGGGAGCCACCGTGCTGCTCGCCACTCACACGCTGGCTGAGCTGGAAGAGCTGGCCGACGACATCGTGTTCCTGCTCGACGGTCGGGTGCGCTTTCAGGGCCCCATCGCGGGCCTCGCCGAGCTCACCGGCGCGCGACAGCTGGAGCGGGCCATCGCGAGCTTGATGGTGCGGGGCGCCTCGTGAGCACCACGTCGAAGGTCCTCAAGTACCAGCTTCGAGACGTGCTGCGGAGCCGCTGGGTGGTAGGGTACGCCCTGCTGTTCCTGCTGCTCACCATGGCGCTTTTCCGCTTCGGCGGCGACACCCAGCGCGTGGTGCTGAGCCTGATGAACGTCGTCCTGCTCCTCATTCCGCTGGTGAGCCTGCTCTTCGGCACCCTATATCTGTACCACCAACGGGAATTCATCGAGCTGCTGCTGGCCCAGCCGGTCGGGCGGGGCTCCTTGTTCGCGGGCTTGTACGCCGGACTGGCCGGGCCATTGGCGCTGGCATTCGTGGTCGGCATCGGCCTCCCCTGCGCCATCTACGGCGCGAGCGACCCGACCTCGGCGGCCTCCCTCGCCGTCCTGGTGGCCACCGGGGTGATGCTCACGCTCGTCTTCACCGCGCTCGCCTGTCTGGTCGCGCTCGCGTTCGAAGACCGGGCCACCGGTCTGGGAGTCGCGCTGCTGCTCTGGCTGGGCGCGGCGGTGCTCTACGATGGAGTCGTGCTCTTGATCGCGGTGGTCTTCGCGGATTACCCGCTCGAGCTGCCCATGATCGGGCTGACGCTGGCCAACCCGATCGATCTGGGAAGGGTCCTGCTGCTGCTCCGGTTCGACATCGCTGCGCTGATGGGATACACCGGGGCCGTCTTCGAGCGGTTCTTCGGCAGCGCGGGGGGGGGCCTGCTCTCGGCCGCCGCACTGCTGCTCTGGACCGCGGTCCCCCTGGCGATCGGACTGCGGCGGTTCCGGCGAAAGGACTTCTAGCGGCTCTTCTGCAGTCGGGCGCCTTGTCATCCGCCCTGACCGCCCTGTCCTTCTTGTCCGCCCTGTCTTTCTTGTCCGCCCTGCCCGTCCTACGAAATCGTACGCTTAACGAAGCTCCGCACCCCGATACCACCCAGCACCAGCGTGGCGATCGTGAGTGCAACCACGATCAACCACACCGGCATGTGCGGGAATTCGGGGGTCAGCGTGGCTCGTAACCCCTCCGCCATGTAGACCAGAGGGTTGATCAGGACCAGGACCTGGAGCCAGCGGACGGTGTGCAGCAGGGCCCACGGGTAGTAGACGCAGCCGAGGAAGGTGATCGGCACCACGACGAAGGCGAACATCAGACCGATGTGTTGGGGCCGTACGATGGTTCCCAGCGCCAGGCCCAGGGCCCCCGAGGTAAGACTCGCCAGCAGGATCATCAGCACCAGCAGTGGCCAGCTCGGGACCTCGAGGTGAGGCGGCTCCGCCGGGATGAAGTAGACGAGGGGGAAGACCGCCAGTCCCGCCACCACTCCCTGCACCGCGCCGAAGAGCAGCTTCTGGACCGCCAGAAGTTCCACCGGAAGTGGGGCCAGCACCCGGTCCTCGATCTCTCGCGTTCCGCCCAGCTCGATCGAGAGCGGCAGGGCCACCGCGGCGATCCCCTGGAACACCATTCCGACCGCCACCAATCCGGGGACCAGCACGGTCGCGAAGCTCGACCCGGTGACCCCGGACTGGAAGCCCTGCCCGATCCGGGGGAACACGTAGGTAAAGACGAACACGAACAGGAGCGGGTTCATGATCGTGCGTAATACGAACGG
This sequence comes from uncultured Gemmatimonadales bacterium, assembly GCA_963704015.1. Taxonomy (GTDB): domain Bacteria; phylum Gemmatimonadota; class Gemmatimonadetes; order Gemmatimonadales; family GWC2-71-9; genus DATIWD01. The sequence continues at coordinate 176,616 of CAVPGI010000008.1, read as the reverse complement.
GATCAGGGTCCGCCCCAGCACTCGGCTGTCCCGGAGCACCAGGCCCCAGATCACGGTGGCGTAACTGGGTCGGGGCCGAGGAGCCTCGGTTCCCGGAACGGCGTCAGTCACGCAAATCCCTCCCGGTGAGCTGAATGAACACAGTTTCCAAGGTGGGCTCGGTGACCGAGAGGTCGTGAAGACCGTGGCCCTGGGTTGCTTCCACCAGCCGGGGCAGCAGGCGGTCGCGCGAATGGGCCAGCACCTGGATCCCTGCCGGGGTCACCGTGGCCTGCTTGACGCCGGGCAGCGCCGCCAGCGAGCTGGCCAGGGCCTGGTCGGCCTGCTCGAGGTGAACCTGAATAACCGTCTCCGCACCCAGGGTCCGCTTGAGCTCGGCCGGGCGATCGCAGACCAGGACCTTGCCATGGTCGATGATGGCGACCCGGTCGCTCAGCCGGTCGGCCTCTTCCATGTAGTGCGTGGTGAGCAGGACCGTGATCCCACGGCGCCGCATGCCGGCGACGATCTCCCACAACGCCAGGCGGCTCTGCGGATCGAGACCCGCGCTGGGCTCATCGAGGAAAAGGACACCCGGGCGGTGGGCGATGGCCCGCGCGATCTGCAGCCGCTGGGCGAGCCCCCCCGAGAGCGTCGGCCACCATGGCGCCCCCGCGGTCCGACAATCGGCCAACTGCTCCAGCAGCTCGTCGGTGCGCTGGCGGGCCTCACGGCCGCCCATCCCGAAATAGCGGCAGTGATAGTAGAGGTTCTCCCAGACGGTGCACGAGCGGTCCAGCGTGTTGTACTGGGTCACCACGCCCACCATGGACTTGACCCACGATGGCTCGGCGATCACGTCCACCCCTTCCACCGTCACCCGTCCGCCGGTCGGGAGCACCCGCGTGGTACAGACCCCGACCGTGGTGGTCTTGCCGGCGCCGTTGGGACCCAGCAGGCCGAAGATCTCGCCGCGATGAACCTCGAGATCGACGCCGTCCAGGGCGCGCACCGCCCGGGGACCGGGGTAGGTCTTGGTCAGACCCTGGATTCGGATCGCGACCTGGTTCACGGATAGTCCGGGTGGTAGCGAGTGGGCGGGCGGCTGGCGAGTGACATGTCTCTGGCTGCAATCAAGCAGGGTCGCTGTTCCCGCGGCAGGGTGGCGAGGCTCGACCAGCCTTCAGGCGTGGCCACCCATCCTCGACTAAGATTCCGGCCATGGCGCTCAGAACCCTCACGCTTCCCCTCCGCGGCTTCGGCCGTCCACCCAGCTCGGCGGAGGTGGTGGTACGGGCCCTCGCCACGGGAGAGCGCCTCCGTCGCGCGGGCGTCCTCTTGGGAGCCGGTGTTGGAGCCGCGCTCGTCACGCTCCCGATTCCGCTGGTCCACTTGGTCTTCCCGCCCGTGGCCCTCATGATGGGCGTCCTCGGCAGTGCCTGGCGCTTTCGCCAACGCGAAGTGTTCCAGCGGGCCGAAGCCAACTGCCCATTCTGCCAGACCCGGCAGCGGCTGAACCTGGCCGGCAGCGGGTTTCGCCTGCCACAGGCCATAACCTGCGTCCAATGTCTTCAGCCGCTCAGGTTGGAGACCGACCAGGATCCCGCTCGGCAACCAGCTGCCTGATCCTGCAATACAGGGGGTAGTCCATGTCGGGCCCGCCACCCAGCATCCCAAGCGAGTTCTGGCGGGAGCCCATTGGGGTCCTGGAAGGCCGCCTCGCCGCCGGCCCGCAGGGACTGACGACCGAGGAGGCTACCCGCCGCCTCGCTGAGCAGGGGCCCAACATCCTTCGGGTCTCGGGGGGGCCCGGCCTTCTTCGCCTCGTCCTTTCTCGCTTCCGCAATCCCCTCGTCCTCTTGCTGTTGGTCGCCGGCACGATCGCCGCCCTGACCGGCGATGTCCCCAGCTCCGGCTTCGTGATCGTGATGGCGCTGCTCAGCGTCGCCCTCGACGTCGTCCAGGAGCACCGAGCCGGCCGCGCGGCCGAGCGGCTGCGAGAATCGGTCGCGGTACGGGTCACGGTCCTGCGGGACGGCCAGCCGGCCGATCTCCCCACGCGCGACCTGGTGCCCGGTGACCTGGTGCTGCTCACGGCAGGGAGCCTGATTCCGGCCGATGGGCGAGTGTTGACCGCCGACGACTTCTTCGTCAATCAGGCGCTCCTGACCGGGGAGCCATACCCGGTCGAGAAACACGAGGGCGAGGCCGCGACCCCCGATGCTCCCCTGGACGAGGCTTCCAACGCCGTCTTCATGGGGACCTCGGTGGTGAGCGGCTCGGCGCGGGTCCTGGTATGCCGAACCGGAAAAGAGACTGCCCTCGGTCAGATCGGCGCCAGCCTCCGTCTTCCACCGCCGCCCACCGCGTTCGAGGCGGGCACGCGCAGCTTCGGAATGCTCATCCTGCGCCTCGCGGTGGTGATGGTGCTGTTCGTCCTCCTGGTCTGTGCCCTCCGCGAGCGCCCCTGGCTCGAGTCCTTCCTCTTCGCCGTGGCCCTGGCGGTGGGCCTCACACCGGAGCTGTTGCCGATGGTGGTCTCGGTCACGCTGTCTCAGGGCGCGCTCCGCATGGCCCGCGAGAAGGTGGTCGTCAAGCGTCTGGCCGCGATCCACGACTTGGGAAGCATGGACGTTCTCTGTACCGATAAGACCGGGACGCTGACCGAAGCCTGCATCCGGCTCCAGCACCACCTGGACCCCCTGGGACGCGAATCCTCTCGGGTCCTCTGGCTGGCCTACCTCAACAGCTACTTCGAGACCGGACTCAAGAGCCCGCTCGACGAAGCGATCCTGGCCGGGGACAAGGTGGACGTCACCGGCTGGACCAAGATCGACGAGGTGCCCTTCGACTTCGCGCGCCGGCGGATCTCGGTGCTCGTAGCCCACACCTCGGGGCAGCGCCTGCTGATCGTCAAAGGCGCTCCCGAGGACGTCCTCCGGCTCTCCACGGAATGGGAAAGTGGGGACCCCCAGGACCGGCGCCCCATGGATCCAGGGGCTCGGACCGAGGCCACCGAGCGAGTGGCTCAGTTGAGCCGCCAGGGGTATCGGGTGCTGGGGATCGCCTGGAAGGAGGTGCCCTCCGACCTGACCCACGCCGTAGTGGGCGACGAGTCACAGCTGGTCCTGGCCGGCTTTGCCGCCTTCGAGGATCCGCCCAAGCGGACTGCCGCCGGCGCGTGCCAGGCGCTGGCGGACAGCGGGGTCACCGTCAAACTGGTCACGGGAGACAACGAATTGGTGACTCGCCACCTCTGCGGCGAGCTCAACCTGCCGGTCACCGAGGTCCTGACCGGCAGCGACATCGATGCGATGGGCGATCAGGCGCTGGAGGCCCGCGCCGACCGGGCCAACCTCTTTTGCCGCCTCACGCCGCCCCAAAAGAATCGGGTCATCCTGGCGCTCAAGCGGCGGGGCCATGTGGTCGGATATCTGGGGGACGGCATCAACGATGCTCCGCCGCTCCATTCGGCGGATGTCGCCATCTCCGTCGATACCGGAGTGGATGTGGCCAAGGAGGCGGCCGACCTCATCCTCCTCCAGCCCGACCTCGCCGTCCTCCACCATGGCGTGCTCGAGGGTCGCCGCACCTTCGGCAACATCATGAAGTACCTGATGATGGGCACCAGCAGCAACTTCGGAAACATGTTCAGCATGGCTGGAGCCGCGCTGTTCCTGCCGTTCCTGCCGATGCTGCCAGCCCAGATTCTTCTCAACAACTTCCTCTACGACGTGTCGGAAATCGCGATCCCCATGGACACGGTCGACGAGGAGTATATTCGCCGGCCCCACCGCTGGGACACCCGCTTCATCCGCAATTTCATGCTGGCGGTCGGGCCGGTGAGCTCCCTGTTCGATTTCCTGACCTTCTTCGTCATGCTCCGACTCTTCGGCGCGGGCGAGGCGCTATTCCACACCGGATGGTTCATCGAATCGCTGGCCACCCAGGTGCTGGTGATCTTCGTGATTCGAACCCGTGGGAATCCGCTCCGGAGCCATCCGGCCCCGGCGCTGGCAGTGGCCTCCTTGGCCGCGGTCCTCGTCGGGATCCTGCTTCCCCTGTCTCCCCTGGGCCCCGACCTGGGCTTCGTCCCTCTACCGCCGGCGTTCTTCCTGGTGCTCGCCGGCATGGTGGTGGTCTACTTGTCTGGAGTCGAGCTGGTCAAGCGGTGGTTCTTCCGGAGGTTGGCCTAGGCGATCGCATCACTCGGTCGTGGTCGACGTTTGGCCCGCCCGCTTTCCGAGATACTCTTCACGCGCGGCGAGCACCGCTTCCACCAGCGGCTCGGGGCCGAACCGCACCGGGTCGGTGCAAGGCAGACCGGTCTCCCGGGTGGCCGCCTGAACGGCGCGCCGCGCCGCCTCGTCGGTCATGTCGTAGGTGTTGAGCGAGATCCCGATCACCCGGCTGGGGTGCACCGCCGCGGCGACCGTCTCGTAGAGCCGCACGTACTCGCCGAGGGGCGGAATGCGCAGCCACTTGGCCTGCCGGTAATCGCCGATGTATTCGCGGGTGGACTGGTGGCAGAGGATCATCGCGTCCGGGCAGGCGCCGTGGACCAGTCCGCAGGTGACGCCCGAATACCCCGGATGGTTGATGCTGCCCTGCCCCTCCACCAGCACGATGTCCGCCTCCCGGCTCCCCTCCAGCACCAATCGCTCCGCGGCGCCCGCGATGAAGTCGGCGACCACCGCGTCCACCGCGATCCCCCACCCTTCGATCATGATCCCGGTCTGGCCGGTGGCCACGAACCGCGTACGGACGCCCCGCTGATTGAGCCGTTGGGTGAGCTGCAGCTGGCAGGTCATCTTGCCCACGTTGCAGTCGGTGCCGACCGTGAGAACGCACGAAGGCGTCCACCTCCTTGGCCCGCCCGGCGGCGACCGGGAGATCGGCCGGTGGACGGCGTAGATCGTGGATCTGACGGCCTCGGATCCGGGCCCGCTCCGCCAGCACCGGATCGTCGGCCAGAAAGGTGTGAAGTCCCGACCAGAGGTCGCAGCCCGCGTCGAGCGCGTCCAGCAGCCACTGCCGCCATTGGTCGGGGAGCCGACCGCCGATGGGCGCGATGCCGATCACGACGCCGTCGGGGCGCAGGGCCAGGCCTTCGCGCATGGAGGCGAGCACGGGAATCCCGCCGCCGAAGCCGAGCACCTCCTGCACCGTCTTCCCCGCCTGGACGTGATCCACCACACCGACCACCCGGTCAGGGAGGTAACGGATCACCGAGTTGGCGGTCTTGGAGCCGAGCGGATCGAACTCCCCGTCGGCGAGAATGAGGAAGCGGGACCCGTGCATGCGGAGAGGGAGTGGGAAATGAAGGAATCGGAACGGACGTAAGGTACACCGGCTGGGGAGAAATCAAACGGGGGCTGGAGTCCTCGTCCGCCCCCGTTTCCGATCGCCGGCTCGGGAAGGTGCCTAGGGCTTGCCGGGCTCGTCGTCTTCGACCAGCTCCGCATCCTGCACCGTCTCCCCGCCCTTGCCGAGCTGTTTGCCGCCACCGCCGCCCGGGCCCAGGATCCCCATCTTGGTCTTGAGCTCCAGCAGCTGCTGGTCGGCGCTCCCCTTGTACTCCAGCGCCTCGAACTGCTGGACCAGGTTGTCGCCCGAGAACTCCTCGCTGCAGCTCGGCGGCCGCGATCGCCTTGCGCTCGTTGGCCTCGATCTTCTCGGCCATCCGCTCGAACGACTCGAAGGCGCTCTTGTCGGACATGCCCGACATCGTCTCCTGGATCCGCTGCTGCGCCTCGGCCCGCTTGGCCCGCGCCACCAGGATGTTCTTCTTGCGCTTGGCCTCTTCGATCTTGTCGTTGAGCTGGCGCAGCGACGCCTTGAGCGCTTCGGTCTCGGCCTTGTGCTTGACCCAGGTCTCGTGCAGCTGCTGGGCGCCCTGCAGGCTGCTCGTTGTAGCGCACCAGCGCCTGCTTGGCCAGGTCGTCCCGGCCCTCCTGCACCGCCAGCATGGCGCGGCGCTCCCAGTCCTCGGCCTGCTTCTTCATGCTTCTCGGCGTCCGACTGGAGCTTCTTCTCGTCCGCGATGGCGGCCGCCACCTGCTGCTTGGCCTTGGCCAGCTGCGTCTTCATGTCGACGATCAGCTGGTTGCAGCATCTTCTCCGGGTTCTCGGCCCGGGAGATCAGGTCGTTGATGTTCGACCGGAGCAGCGTCGACAGACGGTCAAAGATCCCCATGGCGACGTCACCTTTCCCGGTACGGCGCGAGCGTGCCCAGGTGCGAGGCGAGCGCCAGCGTGATGGAATCGAAGCTCGCCTCGAACTCGTTGAAGTCGAGGTTCTCCAGCTCGAGCGTGTCGGTCAGCACGATGTGATCGCCCTCGAGCCCGTAGGAGCCGTGGACCAGCTCCCGGGCGTTGAACTCGAGCAGCTGGCGGAAGAGCTCGCTGCGGCGCGGCTCGGCTGGCCGGGAGCTCCATCACGCGGACCCGCAGAATCACGACCGGCGGCGCGTAGTGGACCACGACCTCGGCGTCGTCCGCGAGTGCGGACCACCCAGAGCCCCGGCTCCAGCTCCCGGACGGTGAGCGGTCCCGCCCTCCAGCCGGTCCAGATAGGATTCGATGTCTTCCTGAGTCGTCATGCGCCGGTCCCTCCGGGCAGGCCTGGCTGTTCCTTGGCCTTGGTCAGCAGGCGCTCCGCGAAATCTAACCGCTCCTCCAACTCGGCCAAGCGGGCTTCCAGATGGGAGACGCGTTGGCTCGTCTCCTCGTTGTCCACCGCGGCGGCGGCCCGGCCCGAGAGACGGTCGGCCATCGCCGTTCCCAACGGGCCCCCAAACACCTTGAGGACGACCACCGCCATGATGGCCACCAATACAATGAACTCGCCGCCGTTCATATTCCCGCGATTCTCCTCGCCCCCGGCATCCCCTGAGCCGTGCTATCGCACCGGCGGTAGCCGCTCCGGCTCCCGCAGTTTGCTCAACAGCCGCTCGGCGAATTCCAGCCGTTCCTCGAGCTCCGCCGTCCGTTGGCTCAGCGCCTCCAACTCGGCCACCCGCCCCTCCAGCTCCTGCAGCCGATGCGGGTCCACGGCCGAGCCTCCATAGGATTCCAGCCACCGGCCGAGCGCCTTTCCCACCGGGCCGGTCACCAGAAACATGAGGAACATCCCGCCACACACCACGGCGGCAAAGGCGACGGCGGCACTATTCGAATCCATCGGTCAGCCTCCCTGCCCCAGACGTTCCGGTTCTCGGCGCCCGGCCTGTACCCGTTCCGTGAAATCGAGTCGCTCCTCCAGCTCCGCCACCCGGCTCCGCAGCTCGTCCAGCTCGGCGCGCAGCGCGGCCTCGCGATCGCCCACCGCATCGAAACGGCGCGTCAGGGCCCTCCGCAACGGCCACAAGATGATCAAGGCCGTGATCGCCATGGTGATGGCGACCATCTTGGCCACCGCGATCGCGGTGACCGCCCCTACGATGGCGTCCACGCTGCCCGACTGCATCATGTGGCTCCTACCGCCCCGGGGGGAGCTGGCTGGCGGTCTCTCCCCGCTGGGCCAGCATCCGCTCCGCGAAATCGAGCCGACCCTCCAGCTCGGCGATCCGCTCGCGCATCCGCTCCATTTCGGCCTCCACTCCGGCGCTTTCGATCGCCGCCCGCCTCGAGAGCCGCCGGATCCAGGAGTCGCGAATCGGCGTGGCCACCGTCAGGACCACGGAGGTTACGGTCGCGAACGCCACGATCCCTACGAACAGCAGGCCGATACTTGGCAGGTCCATCGCTCCCACCTCGCCCGCTAGTGCGCCGGGAGCTGGCCCATACCCTTCTGCTGGGCCAACACCCGCTCCGTGAAGTCCACCCGCTCCTCCAGATCCGAGAGCCGCACGTGGAGCGCCTCCAACTCGGCCAGCCGGGTGCGGAGCTGCTCCACCTCTCCTCGCAGCGCCGGATCCTCCTGGCTCTTCCCCTCGATCCGGCGCGCCACCGCCCGCACGATGGGCCAGGACATCAGCACGATGCCCACCGTGGTGCACAGGATGACGATCACCATTGCCTCAGGGGGCAGGCTGTCCCACCAAGACGACTGCCTGATCACCACCTGCGGGAGATCAGGCGGCATGGGCGGCATCGGGGGCGTCGGTGGCGTCGGGGTGGTCTGCACCAAGGCGATCATGATCATTCCCGCTCTCCGTCAGCTGCCCGGCAGCGCCTCGCTGCCCCGCTTCTGGGCCAGCAGGCGCTCCGCGAAATCCACCCGCTCCTGAAGCTCCATCATGTCGTGCCGCAGCCGTTCCAGCTCCTCCAACACCGCCGGGTCGGTTTCGCCGTGACCGTCCCGACCCCGGATCCGATCCGCGATGGCGCGTCCGATGGGGCTGAACGACAGCGCCGCGACGACGCCGCCGCCGAAGATGAGGACGATCGCCAGAATCCCCTCGATATCCACGTTTCAGCGCTCCTCTGAAGTGGAAGGGGACGGGCTGCCGCGGGCCAGTAACCGTTCCGCGAAGTCCAAACGCTCCTGCAGCTCCGCCACCTCTTGTCGCAGGCGATCCATCTCGACCAGCATGGCGCGGTCCTGCCCCCCGCGGCCGAGCCGAGCCCGGATCCCATCGGCGATGGCGCGGCCGAGGGGGCTGTAAGCGAGGGCACCCAGCAGGGCGCAGGCAAAGACCAGGACGACCGAAGTGTTCTTGTCCACGTCTCAGCGCTCCTCGGGAATCGGAGCGGCGGCGCTCCCGCGGGTCAGCAGCCGCTCCGCGAAATCCATCCGCTCGTGCACCTCATCCAACTGGTGCTGCAACTGCCCCACCTGCTCCCGGAGTGCGTCAACCTCGGCCCGGAGATCGGGATCCCCCCCTCCATGGTCCCCCTGGATGCGGCGGGCGATGGCGGTCCCGATGGGACTCTGGGCGATCCTCGCCACCCCCCAGATAAAGGCGATGGTAGTGATGACCCCCGTGATCATCCCGTAGATCGGGATCAGCTCGCTCATGGCGCCTGGTTCACTCCCCGGCCGGCAGGCGTGCCGCGTTACCACTCCGGGCCAGCAGCCGCTCCGTGAAATCCAACCGCTCCTGCATTTCGGCCAATTGCTCGCGCACCTGACCCAATTCCTGGTGGACCGCGGAAAGGTCCGCTCGCATTTCCTCCGGCACGTCGGTGTGTCCGCCGATCCGCCGAGCCAACGCCTGGGAAATGGGCCCCAGGACCTTCACCACTCCCCACACGAGGACGGCTACGATCGGCAGGCTCGCCAGCACCGCGGCCACGATAAAGGCCGGACTGACGGGTATGGCGTCGGGCGGAGCCGGTACCGGTGCTTGAATCATCCTCACCTTCTTACTTAAGGATCGCGGGGACAATCAGAATACGGGCGTCGTGGATCGGATGTTTCACGACGCAACGTGAGGCAAGCTCGGGGGTCGGGAGAGGCGCCAGCCAGGACCCCCCAGGCCGGCCCCGTTTCTAGACCAGCTCGACCGCTTGAATCGCTCCCAGGGACAGGGCGATCTCGGTGGAGTCATCCCCAGGTGGACGGAGATAGACCTCGTGCGCCTCGACGTCGGTATCGACGCTGGTAGGGATGCCGATCACCTCGTGTCGGTCCGACGTGATGATGCGAACCGAACGGTCGTGGTCGCCGGCGTAGCCCAGGAGGGAAACGATCTCTTCGTAGGTCATCCGGGGCCTCCCGCGGAGGGGGTTGCCCCAATCTATGGCCGCGGTCTGGAGGACAGAAGTACTGAGGATGGAGGACTGTAGGGTTGGTACACTCAGTACTCAGTACGCAGTACTCAGTACTCTTAGGATTCCGCGCTCACCTTGGCGAGCCGGTCCTTCACCTTGGCGACCAACGGGGTGAACTCGGGGTCGGCCCCTCGATAAAGCGCCACGAACTTGGCGTAGTATTCCGCGGCGCTCTTCCGGTCTCCCGCGCCTTCGGCCAGCTCACCCAGGCGGCGATAGATCTTTCCCAGATAGATGGGGTCGAGGTACATCCGGGCCATGCTCACGGTATTGAGGTATTGCCGGAACACGGTCGCAGCGCTGTCGGGGTGGCCGGTCTTGTCGTAGAGGAATCCGATTTCCGGCATGCCGAACAGCGGGGCCTTGTGCGCCCCCGCCTGCCGGTAATAGGTGAGCGCCGAGTCCACCTGCCCGGACGCGTAGGCCAAATCCCCCCGGGCCAAGTTGAGATCCGGTTCTACCATCATATCCACCGGAGGCTGACCACCGTGGATCGCCGTTTCCACCTTCTCGGCCTCATTCAGGAGAGCGCGCCCCCGCACGGTATGCCCGGTGAGGGTGTACAGTCGCGACAGCTCGGCGTAAGGACGTTTCTGCATCGGAATCCGGTCGATCGGGTTCGTGGCCAGCGCCGAGTCCAGGAGGTGCGGGACGCGATCCGAGCGTTCGCGCACCCAGAGATCCACGTTGGCTTCATCCAGGGCTCGCTGGAGTCCGCGCTGGGCGCGGTTGGTAGCACTGGTGTCCCGCTGCATGCTTTCCTGGTGGATCTGGTCGGCGAGAGCCAGTGCCTCGCGAAGCCGCCCTCGCATGGCGAGCAGCAACGCCAGTCGGGTACGACCGATCTCCTGCATGTCCTTGCTGGGACGGGCCGCCGCCACCGCGGCACGCAGGGCCGACTCCGCCGCATCGTAATCGCCGTCGACGTAGGCCAGACTCGATTGCAGGCCGTAGGTCATGGGGTGGCCGGGGAATCGGCTGGCCACCGTGACGTAGTCCCGGCGGGCCGTAGCCAGCTGGCCGCCTTCCACCTCCGCCTCCACCAACCCCGCGTACCGCGTCGGCGAGGAGTCAACGGTGGCCGCGCGCCGCATCAATGGAATGGCGTGATCGAAATCCCGGCGCCCCAGATAGATGACGCCGAGGTTGTTGAGCGCCACCCAGTTCTGAGGATCGATCTCCAGCAGCGATTCGTAGGTCTCGATCGCCTTTTTCTCGTCGGGCTCCACTCGGGTGTAGTACATCGCCTCCGCCAGCGCCCGCTCTCTGGAGCTCAGCCGGTTGCGCAGCGTAAAGGCGCGGGTCAGCGCCTCACGGGCCCGGGCGGGATCGTCGTTGTAGTTGGATAGGGCCACGCCCAGCTTGCGGTAAGCCATCGCGAAGGTCGTGTCCAGCCGGATGGCCTCCTCCAGCAGGGCGACTCCCTTATCGTGGTCGTTCTCGACCTCAAGCGCCCGCACCGCCTGCGTGTACTTGCGCAGGGCCTCGAGCGAACCGGTAGTGACCTGGTCGAGGGCGGCATCGCTCCGGATGCTCTGTAACGACTCGCCGATCTTGCGACGCAGTTGATGAGAAAGCCGGTCCACCGCCGGGATTAGCTTGGCTGGGCCATCCGCGGTCTCCCGAAAGGCGGCCAGCACTTCCCCGGTACCCGCCGACACCAGGCGGGTGGTGAGGACGTAGCCGGTACCCAGCGTGGCCACGTCGCCGGCCACCACCGCCTTGATGCCCTCCCGAATCGCCACCTCCCGCGCCAGATCGAAGGTCACCGGGGTCCCGGGCGGGCGCTGCATCCGCCCCAACGCTTCCCGGAGCCCATCCGCCTGAAGGACCGTGACCACCCGGGACTGCGTGAGGTCGGTGCGGAAGGCTTCGGTGACCGTGGCACCGAGCAGGGAGTCTCCCGCGCGGTTGTCGAAATCGGCCACCAGCACCCGCTCCCGCTCGGTCAGCTTGCCGCTCGCCACCAGGGAGCCCATGGGCCCTACCCCTGCAGCCGCCAGGCCCAGGCTGGCAGCCGCGGCTCCCAGAAGCACCAGCAGCGCCGCACCCAGACCGGCCACGGCCCGACGCCGAGTCAGATTGCCCCAGAGGCCGACGATGGCTCCGAGCAGGGTGATGGCCCCCAGGCCAAGCACCATCAGCAGACCCGGCACGAACCAATCCGGGAGCCCCATGCGATAGGCGCCGAGTCCGCCCAGCCAGGCGACCAGCCCGGCGATCAGGAGGTAACCGGCGAGCACGGCGGCGGCGCCCCGTCGCTCCACTACCTGGCTCAGGGGAGTGCCCCTCCGGAAGACGGCCCAACTCTTGGTCGCGGCGGGAGTGGAGAACAGGTCGAGCCCGTCTCGCAGCTCCTCGGCGCTCTGCCAGCGGTCTTCCGGACGCTTGGCCAGGCAACGCATCACCAGCTCCGATACCACCAGCGGCACATCGGGCCGGTAGGTGGTGACCGGTTCGGCCGGCGTGGTCACGTGGGCGGCGAGCATCTGCGCGGGCGGCAGATCGATGAAGGGTGGCCGGCCCGCCAACATTTCATAGGCGAGACAGCCCACGGAGTAGAGGTCGGCCCGATGGTCGGTCTCCGGGTCGGCCGCGGCCTGCTCGGGAGACATATAGGCCGGGGTGCCCATCGCGAGTCCGGCCGAGGTCAGATGCGAGGACGTGGTCGCGGCGGTGAGCGCCTTGGCGACGCCGAAGTCGGTCACCACGGCGTGGCCCGCGCTCAACAGGACGTTGTCCGGTTTGATGTCCCGATGAACCACGCCCTGGCGGTGCGCGTAGGCCAGGGCGTCGACCACATCCCGGACCAGCCGCACGGTGTCCGCCACGGGGAGGGTCTGCTCGCGGGCCAGGCGGCTCCGGAGCGACTCGCCCTCCACGAAGGGCATGACGTAGTAGAGGATGTTGCCCTGTTGGCCGGCCGTGAGCAGCGGAATGATGTGCGGATGCTGGAGGCCGGCCGCCAGCTGGATCTCCCGCCGGAATCGCTCGAGGCTCAGCCCGGCGGCGAGCTCGGGCGGCATCACCTTGACGACCACTCGGCGGTCGAGCCCGTGTTCGCGCGCGAGAAAGACGCGGCTCATCCCGCCGCCGCCCAGCTCGCGCTCGATGACGTAGCGGGAAGTCAGGGCGTCCTGAACTTCTCGGAGAAAGGGCTCGGATCCCGGTTCGGTCATGGAGGAAAAATCTACCACTTTGAACGGCATTCCGGCCCTACGCAGGGCCGGGGGAGGGGGTTTCCAGATGGGACGAACGGCGCGGCACCTCGAGGGTCCCGCGGCGACCGCGGCGCGCCCTCAGGCGGCGAGGTCGAGGAACTTGCGCAGGATCTTCTTGCCCATCGGGGTGCCGATGGACTCGGGGTGGAACTGGATACCGTAGATGGGATGTTCGCGGTGTTGCACCGCCATGATCACCTCATCCCAGGTCTTGGCGGTGACCTCGAGCGTTGCCGGAAGGGTCTCCTTCTCTCCCACCAGCGAGTGATAGCGCATGACCTCGAAGCCGTTGCGGAGGCCCTTGAGGATGCCCTGGTTGTTGTGGTAGACGATGCTGGTCTTCCCGTGCATGGGCTGAGGCGCCCGCACCACTCGGCCGCCGTAGGCATAGATGATCCCCTGGTGGCCGAGGCACACGCCCAAGACGGGCACGGTCGGCCCCATGTCGGTGATCACCTGCTTGCAGATGCCGAAGTACTTGGGATTCTCGGGATTCCCCGGGCCCGGGGAAATGATGACGGCATCGGGGGCCTTGTCCTGGAACTGCTCGAAGGTCAGCTCGTCGTTCCGGAAGACCATCGGCCGGTCCCCGACCAGCTCGGCCACATACTGATAGAGGTTGTACGTGAACGAGTCGTAGTTGTCGAGAATCGCGACCTTCATGCGGTTCCCCTCCCCTGCGATGCCGGCACCTCGGCGGCCCGGTGGGCCACCGCGGTGAGAGCCCGGACCATGGCGCGGGCCTTGTCCAGGGTCTCGATGTACTCCTCGCGTGGGTCGGAGTCCGCCACCACCGCGCCACCCACTTGCCAGTGCGCTTTGCCGTCCTTCACCAGGACGGTTCGAATCACGATGTTGAGGTCGAGGTTCCCCGAGAAATCGAGATAGCCGATCGACCCAGAGTAGATCCCCCGCTTTACCGGTTCCAATTCGTCGATGATGATCATCGCCTCGATCTTGGGGGCGCCGGTCATCGAACCGCCCGGGAAGCAGGCCTGCACCAGGTCGAGGCAGTCGCGCCCCTCTTCCAGTTTCCCGATGATGGTCGAGACCATCTGGAAGACGGTGGCGTATTTCTCGATGATCATGAGCTCGGAGACCTGCACCGTGCCCACCTCGCAGACCCGGCCGAAGTCGTTCCGGACCAGGTCCACGATCATGATGTTCTCCGCCCGGTCCTTGATGCTCGAGTTGAGATCCTTATAAAGCTGCCGATCCTGGCGCGGGGTCTTGCCGCGGGGCCGGGTGCCCTTGATGGGACGGCTGGCGCACCAGCGGTCTCGGCCGACCCGGACGAAGCGCTCGGGAGAGGAAGAGACCACCTTCACCGCTGGGAGGTTCAGGTAGCTGGCGAAAGGGGCCGGGTTGATGCGCCGGAGCTCCCGATAGAGCTCGAAGGGATCCGCTTCGAAGTCGCATTCGAACCGATGCGTCATGCACACTTCGAAGATGTCACCTGCGAAGATGTGCTCCTTGGCCCGGCTCACCGCCTCCATGTACTGGGCCTCGTTGAACATCTCGCGCACCACCAGCGGTCCGCCCCCATTGAGCGCCGGCTCGCCGGGGGTCTCGGCCGCGGCGGCCAGGTGCTGGGACTCCACGCTGGTCATCCATTCGCGGACCTCATCGAATCGGGCCTTGGCCTGGTCCCGCGCCACCTTGGCGTCCGGATCGAAGGCGATCACCGAGAGGTACAACTTGTTTTCGAGGTGGTCGTAGATCAGGAGCGCGTCCACGAACATGAAATAGCAGTCCGGCAGCGCGAGATCATCCGCGCCGAGGCAGGGCAACTTCTCCAGCTGGTAGTTGAGCTCGTAGCCGAAGTAGCCCACCCCGCCGCTCAGGAAGGGAATGGCGTTCCCACCGTAGGTCGAGGGGTCGATGCGGTACTGCGCCATGACCGCGCGCAGTTCGACGAAGGGGTTGCCCTGCTTCCGGACCACCCGGTCTCCCTCGTGGATCGTGATCGCGGTTCCCTTGCTCTCGAAGACCAGGAACGGCTGCCGACCCGCGAAGGAGTAGCGGCCCAGCTTCCCGGGGTCCATCCCGCTTTCCAGCAGGAAGGCGTGCTCCTCGTGGGCAAAGGCGCTGAAGTATTCGAACAGGCTGAGAGGGGACGCGATCTCTCGCAGGAGATGCGCGTGCTTGAGAGCCTGGGTCACCGGTCGCCTCCAGGCCGCAGGCCGACCGGACACACCTCCGCTGGGATCACTCGGCAAGTCTCCAACATGAGTGCAGCGCCTAAGCCTCAGAGCACCTCGGGATGCTCCGGTTTCTTGATCCTCAGGCGGAATGGGCCGTCCCGTAAGTCGTTTACCCGTTGGCTTTTAGCCGACGTCCTGGGTAGGGAGCCATAAGGCACCAACTCTACTTCAACATCTATGCCCAAGGCGCCCTTCAGTTCCTTCTGCAGCCGGTCGCGGGGCGCGTGGTAGGAATCCTTGGGAATCGTGCTGCGCGGCTCCACCGTGATCTTCACGTGGTCCATGTCCTGGACCCGGGTGATTTCCACCTGGAATTCGTCGCCCAGGTCGGGGTGCTTCCGGATGCTGTCTTCAATGGTGCTGGGGAAGAAGGCGATGCCGCGGATCTTGACCATGCCGTCGGAGCGTCCCCGCAACCCGCCGATGGCCCGGGCGTGGGTCCGGCCGCAGGGGCAGGGTTCGGTGGTCATGGCGGTCCAGTCGCCCATCACGTACCGCAGGATCGGCTGCGCCTCGGAGAAGAGATTGCTGACGACCAGGATCCCTTCGTCGCCCTCCTTCACCGGCTCGAAGGTTTCGGGATGGACGATCTCGGGGATGTAAGAGTCCTCCATCAGATGGGTGTTCACCGGGCGATCGTTCTGTTCGACCTCCCAAGCGCAGGTATAGCCGAAGGGGGTCATGGCGACCTCGGTACACCCGAAGTTGTCGTGCAGCTTGGCGCCCCAAAGGGCCTCGATCCGGCGCTTGGTGGCCGGCACGCAGGGGCCCGGCTCTCCGGCAGTGATCACCAGGCGGATGGCGCTGTCTTCGGGCGAATACCCCTGTTCTTCCATGGTCCGGCCGAGGTAGAGCGCGTAGCTCGGCGTACAGGCGAGCACCGTCGGCTCGTAGTTCTTGATGAACAGTGCGCGACGCTGGGTGTTCATGCCGCCGCCCGGGATGACGGGGCAGCCCAGCAGGTGCATGCCGTAGTGGAGGCACCAGAAGGCGACCGACGGGCCGTAGCCGAAGCAGTTCATGATGATGTCGCCGGGGCGCACCCCCATGGCCCAGTAGGCACGCGCCCCGTGCCAGGCCCACAGGTCCTTGTCATGGAGGGTATGGCGGAAGACCCGCGGGAGATCGGTGGTGGTCCCCGAGGTGGAGAACATCATCCAGCCCTCGTGGGTCCATCGCTCATGGGAGAGTGGCGAAAAGGTGCCCCAGGGAGGGGAATTGGCCTGATCGGTGATCCACTCGTGTTTGTTGGTCACCGGGATCTTCCGGAGATCGTCGACCGATTTGATGTCGCCCGGCTTGAGCTTCGCGGCCTGGAACTTCTGCTTGTAGTAGGGGCTGTACTCATAGAGGTAGCGGAAGGCGGCCCCCAGCTTCTCGCTCTGAATCTCCCGGATGCGGCTGCGCGGGATCCGCTCCAGATCCGGCGACCAGATCGTGTCGGAGCCCGGTTTGGTCGGGTTGAGCTTGTACTTGAGCACGGTCTCGAGCCACTGGGCACGCAGGTCAGACATGGGCCCTTCCCTCCTCGCGTTCCAAAGTTCGCTTACGCTCCCCGCGACGCGGTCATGCGCTGCGCGATGAGCATGGCCATTTCCAGGGCCTGCTCGTAGTTGAGCCGCGGATCGCGGAGTTCGGTAGCCGGTCGCAGGTCGGCCTCGGTCAGCCCGCGGGCCCCGCCGATGCACTCGGTGACGTTGTCGCCGGTCAGCTCGAAGTGCACGCCGCCGAGGTAGCGAGCCCGGCCTGCCGCGTGGATCTCGAAGGCCTGCTCGAGCTCGCCGAGGATGTCGTCGAAGCGGCGGGTCTTGATGCCCGCTCTGCGGTGGTCTCGGTGTTGCCGTGCATCGGGTCGCAGCACCAGAGCACGGTCTTGCCCGCGCGCGCGCACGGCCTCGATCAGCGGCGGCAGGCAGTTCGGCGATCCGCTTCGCGCCGAAGCGGTGGATCAGCGTCAGCCGGCCCGGCTCGTTGTCGGGATTGAGCACGTCGATCAGGGCCGAGCAGCTCGTCGGGGGTCATCGTCGGGCCGATCTTCACGCCGATCGGGTTGGCGATGCCGCGGAAGTACTCGACGTGCGCGCCGTCCGAGGGCGCGGGTGCGGTCGCCGATCCAGGGGAAGTGCGTGGACAGGTTGTACCAGCCGGCGCGGTGCGGCACCTGCCGGGTCTGCGCCTGCTCGTAGGCGAGGTGCAGCCCCTCGTGGCTGGTGAAGAAATCGACGCGGGTCAGCTCGCCGAGCGCCGTGCCGGCGAGCGTCTCCATGAAGCGGAGCGACTCGCCGATCGAGCTCGACCATGCGCTGGTACTCGGCCGCCTGCGGGGAGTGGTTGACACGAAGTCGAGGTCCCAGTACTCCGGGTGGTGCAGGTCGGCGAAGCCGCCGTCGATCAGGGCGCGGATGAAGTTGATCGTCAGCGCGGCGCGCTCGTAGCCGCGCAGCAGCAGCTCGGGGTCCGGCGTCCGGTCGTCGGCCGTGAAGCCGGGCGGTTGATCAGGTCGCCGCGGTAGCTGGGCAGCGCGACGCCGTTCGCGGGTCTCCGGGTCGGCCGAGCGGGGCTTGGCGTACTGGCCGGCGAAGCGGCCGACGCGGATCACCGGCTTCTTGCCCGCCGTGCGACCAGCACCAGGCTCATCTGCAGCAGGATCTTGAGCTTGTTGGCGATGGCCGTGGAGTCGCAGTCGTCGAAGCTCTCGGCGCAGTCGCCGCCCTGGAGCAGGAACCGCTCGCCCCGCGCCGCCTCGGCCAGTTCGTGCTTCAGGGTCTCGACCTCCCAGCTGGTGACCAGCGGCGGCAGCTTGGCCAACCTCGCCACCGCGTCGGCCAGCGCCTCGCGGTCGGGATAGTTCGGCTGCTGCAGCGCCGGCTTCCGCTGCCAGGAGTCGGGAGTCCATTCCCGACCGCCGGGAGGCGGCGGGGGAGATGCCGCAGGCTCGGCAGTCGAAGATCGAGCCACCGGACGGCTCACCCTTTCGCCACTGCTCTTGGGTCGCCTCATGACCGGATCCACTTGAGGAAGATCCGGCTCAGCCGCCCCGCGTTCGAGAACAGTCCCCGGAACCGGAGGCGGCCGGTCAAGCCGTTCCACACCAGAGTCCGCCAGAGCGCGGCGTCCCCGGCACGATAGGCGACCAGCAGCCGGTATGGCACCCGGACCCGGAGCGGGGAGGGAGTGGGGGGCGCCGACCCTTGGTGCAAGGCGATCGTGTCGGCCGTGATTTCCAGATGGCATGGTGGGAATTGGTCGATGGTGACGTCGACCAGCAGGCGCTCGCCCACCAGCGCCCGGCGCGCGCGTGGGGTCAGGAGGCGTGGGCCCAACTCCGCCACCTTTTCCTGCAGGGGCCGCAGGCCCAGGATCTTCTTGAAGTCCGCACTGACCGTCGGGGCGAAGATGTAGCCGAACTGCCGATGATAGAACCGCTCGTTCAGCTCGAGCGAGGTGAAGCCCCCGCGAAGGATCACTCCCGCGGCCAGGAGCCGCTCGGAAGAGCGGTCGTGCGCCGGGAGGGGCAGCCCTTCCCCGCGGAATTCGGGGAGCACCGCGAAGTCTCCTTCGATACAGATCGGCACGATCAGACCTTCCTCCAGGCGGATGGGCAGCGTCGCGGTGTGAAAGCAGGCGGCCATCTGTCCATCGACGTAGGCGACGGTCACCTCGTCGGGCTTGAAGCCCGGCCGTTCCGCGTGCTTCCACATCCAGTGGTCTGCTCCCCCCTGCCAGCCCGTCGCGTGGGCCCCATGCAGGACCCGGGTGATGCCGGCTTCGTCTCCGGGGGCGTAGGGGCGGAACTCCACGTGCCCGATGGCTTGCCCCGGCTCCGGAACGCCGGCCACGCTAGCGGGCATCGGCATAGGGGGAATACCAGGGAAGCTTGAGGGCCACCAAGTCCATCAGGGTTCCCACCTGGTCGAGACCAGAGGCCGGCTCGACCACCAGCGCGCCCGAGCCGCTGGCTCCAGCCAGCGTGACCCGATTGAACATCAGGTCCGTCAGCACGGACAGATCGGTCCGGATGCGATAGTCGGCCCGCGCAGGTGCCTGGCCCTCGACCACCGGCGGATTCCCGATGGCCACGGCGATCTCCGGATAGGGGGAGAAGCGGTAGTGGCCAGGTGTCAGGGACAGGTGAAAGGTCGGCGTCCACCCCGGCGGGAACCGATCCCGCCGATGCTCGAGGATGCGCCGGATGAGGGCGACCGGATTCACGATGGTCATGTTGAGGAAATCACCGGCCTCCTCCCGATACCCTCGCTCCTTCAAGGCCTGACAGATCACCGGATCCGTCGAAGGCACCATGACCCCGATGGCCTCGTCCCCCCGCGTACGCGCCCGCGCCTCCAGCGCCTCACAAATCGCGCCGACCAACCGGCGGCGATGCGCCTTGGGGAGGGGCGGGTCGACAGCCAGCTCCAGGACGTTCCCATTGGGGCCCAGGACGCCGTAGCCGATCGCTCTGTCCTCCTGGGTGGCGACTACGATATCCTCGGGCGAGAGCCCGGGCCGCTCCAGAATACACCAGCGCCAATGCACCACGGTGCGTGGGACGTAGCCGCCGTATCCGGCCAAGGCGCGATTCCAGAGCTCAACCAGCGCCGCTTCGTCTCCCTCCCGATAGGTCCGCATCCGCTCTGCGAGCACTAGGCCTCCACACTACCTGAAATCGATCCGTGAGTGGGCCGAAACCGATGCCGCGATCCACTGGGAACTGCGCCGTGAGGAGGCGCGAGGGCGACCACACCGGAAGTATCGGGTCGGCCAAAGGCGCGGTGCAAGAGCGAGGCCAGTCGAGGGGGGAAAATCAGGAGGATAGAACACCGATAGTGTTCAAGAACCGTTGCCCCAGATGTCACCATAATACCGTGGCTAGCTCTATCGTATCTCCCAATAATACAAGATGTTATGGGAGAGCCTCATTCCAGGGGATGGCTGCTGGCGACGAACATTCAGCCGGCGGCACCGCGCAGCCGCTGGGGCGCCAGGCGGGCGGTGCGCTCCCGATGTGGGGTGCTGTCCCCATCGCGGCTCCGCAGTACCCGGCGCAGGAAGTTGCCGGTGTGGCTCCCCTCGGTCTCGACCACGTCCTCTGGCGTTCCCGATGCCACCACTCGCCCACCCCGGTCGCCGCCCTCGGGCCCCAGATCCACCACCCAGTCGGCGGTCTTGATGACGTCCAGGTTGTGCTCGATCACGATGACGCTGTTCCCCTTGTCCACCAGCCGGTGCAGCACCTCGAAGCAGAAGCCGCACATCCTCGAAATGAAGCCCGGTGGTGGGCTCGTCGAGGATGATAGAGCGTGCGGCCCGTGTCCCGCTTGGCCAGCTCGGTAGCCAGCTTGACGCGCTGCGCCTCGCCGCCGGACAGTGTGGTAGCCGACTGGCCCAGGTGGATGTAGCCCAACCCCACGTCGTTGAGCAGCTCCAGCTTCTCGCTGATCCGGCGCTGAGCGCTGAAGAACTCGAGGGCATCGGCCACCGTGAGATCCAGCACATCGGCGATGCTCCGCCCCTTGTACCGCACCTCGAGCGTTTCCCGATTGTAGCGCCGCCCCTTGCAGGCCTCGCAGGGCACGTAGACATCGGGCAGGAAATGCATCTCGATCTTGACCAGACCATCGCCCTCGCAGGACTCGCACCGCCCTCCTTTCACATTGAAGGAAAAGCGGCCGGGACCGTAGCCCCGCATGCTTGCGCCTCGGGGAGCTGGGTGAAGAGCTCGCGAATCGGGGTGAAGAGCCCGGTATAGGTAGCGGGGTTGGAGCGCGGCGTCCGGCCGATCGGGCTCTGGTCGATATCGATCACCTTGTCGAGCCGATCCAGTCCCTCGATCCGGGTGTGCGCACCGGGTACCACGCGGGTCCGGTAGAAGTGTCGCGCCAGCGCCTGATACAGGATGTCGGTCACCAGGCTCGACTTCCCGGAGCCCGACACGCCGGTGACCGCCACGAACAGCCCGAGCGGAAAGTCTACCGTGAGGTTCTGGAGGTTGTTGGCGCGGGCCCCCATGATCCGGAGCCGATGGCCTTCCTCCGGCCGGCGGCGGCCGGAGGGCACCGGGATCCGGAGGTCGCCCCGGAGGTAGCGCGCGGTGAGCGAGTGGGCGTGGGCGAGCACCGTCTCCACCGTGCCCTCCGACCACCACTTCCCCCCGTGGCGCCCGGCGCGCGGCCCCAGGTCGATGACATGGTCGGCCGCCCGGATGGTGTCTTCGTCGTGCTCGACCACGATCACCGTGTTCCCCAGGTCGCGAAGCTCCCGGAGGGTAGCGAGCAGGCGCACGTTGTCCCGCTGGTGGAGGCCGATGCTGGGCTCGTCCAGGATGTAGAGCACCCCGACCAGCCGGGAGCCGATCTGGGTGGCCAGCCGGATCCGCTGCGCCTCACCTCCCGAGAGCGAGCCCGCCGAGCGGCCCAGCGTGAGATAGTCGAGCCCGACGTCGTGGAGGAACCGCAGCCGGTCTCCGACCTCCTTGAGGATGGGCCCGGCCACCTCGGGATCCAGACCCCGTCCCCCTTTCCCGGGCCCCGAAGTGGAATGCTCTCGAAGAACTCGAGCGCCTGGCCCACCGGCAGCTCCACCACATCGCCGATGCTCTTGCCGTGCACCAGGACCGAGAGACTCTCCGGCTTGAGGCGGCGACCCTGACAGGCCGCGCAAGGCTGCTCGACCATGAACTCCTCGAGCCAGTCCCTGGCGCACCGCGTCGCTGGTGGTCTCCCGATAGCGACGTTCGACGTTCTTGAGCACCCCTTCCCACTCGCTCTCGTATTCCTCGGAGCGGCGGCCCTGCTCGACCTGAAACCGAAGCGTGCGACCGGGCGCGCCGTAGAGCAGGGCGTGACGGCGCCGACTCGCTGTGGTCGCGCCACGGAGCGGCCAGGTCGAACTTGAAGGCCTTGGCCAGGGTGGGCAGCACGACCTTGCGCAGGTATCCGGAGGGCTCGCCCCAGGGCAGGATGACGCCCTCGAGAATCGAGATGCTGGAATCGCCCAGCACCAGCTCGCGCGTTCACCTCCCTGCCGGGTGCCGAGGCCGTGGCACTCGGGGCAGACGCCGAAGGGCGAATTGAAGGAGAACTGCCGGGGCTCGAGCTCGGGGAGCGAGAGGCCGCAGACCGGGCAGGCGAAGCGCTCCGAGAAAATCTGGGACCGGGGACCAGGTACCAGGGACCGGCCTTGACCGGTGTCACCGGTACCCGGTGCCCGGTGCCCGGTGCCGTCATGGACCACCACCTCCACCACACCTTCCGCCGCCTTGAGGGCGGTCTCGATCGAGTCGTTGAGCCGCCCGCGATCCGAGGCCCGGACCATCAACCGGTCCACCACCACGGCGATATCGTGGTTCTGACGCCGATTCAGGACCGGCACCTCGGCCAGATCGTACACCGTCCCATCGACCCGGGCCCGGACGAAGCCCTGTTTCCGAATCTCTTCGAAGAGATCGCGGAACTCGCCCTTCCGTCCGCGCACCAGCGGAGCCAGGATTTCGATCCTGGTGCCTTCGGGCCAGCCCAACACGGTGTCGGTGATCTGGGTCGCGCTGGAACGCTCGACCGGGCTGCCGTCGTTGGGGCAGTGGGGAATCCCGGCGCGGGCCCAGAGCAGCCGGAGGTAGTCGTAGATCTCGGTGACCGTCCCCACCGTGGAGCGGGGGTTCTGCCCGGTGCTCTTCTGCTCGATGGAGATGGCGGGCGAGAGGCCCTCGATGGCGTCGACGTCGGGCTTCTCCATCAGCCCCAGGAACTGGCGGGCGTAGGCGGAGAGCGACTCGACGTAACGCCGCTGCCCCTCGGCGTAGATGGTGTCGAAGGCGAGGGAGGACTTGCCCGACCCGCTCAACCCGGTGATGACGGTCAGGCGGTTCCGGGGAATGGCAACCGAGATGTTCTTGAGGTTGTGGGCGCGGGCCCCGCGGACGACCAAGTACTCTTCAGACATAGCCTTGGAACGTAGTCCGCGGGCGGGCAAGATTCAATTGAGCGGTACCCTAGCCGGATCAGCTCTTGGTCGCCTGCTCCGCCGCCTTTCGGAACTCCTCGATCGACCGGGCGTGCTCGGTGTACTCCGGGCGCTTGGTCTTCATCTCCGCGTCGTAGTGGCTGAGGAAGGCGGTGTAGTTGCGCGCCAGTGCCTTCCCGTCCTTCTGAAAGCGCGCGACGGTCCCCAGCACCACGTAGCCCAGAAGGTGCCCCGGCTGTTTCGCCAAGATCGTGTCGGCCAGCGCCTGGGCGCCGGCGACATCTCCGGTGTGCATCCGGAGCATGGAAGCGTGGTACCGCGCGTCGCTGTCGACGGAGTCCAGCATGGTATAGGCCTGGAGCGCCATGGGGGTGAACTGACTCACCCCCGCCTCGTCTCCAGACTCGGCACTCCGCATGATCCGGTTGTACAAGCGGTCGAAGCGGTCGCGGGGTGACATCTGGCTGATATCCGGCGGTGTACCGCCCGCCCCGGTCCCGGGTGCGGCGGGCCCGGGGACGCCGGCAAACGGAGGAGCGGATGCGTCGGCGTCGGGCGGCGGCGGCGTCCTCCCGGAGGCCCCGCGGAGCAGCAGCCCCAGGACCACCGCGACGGTACCCACGATCCCTCCGCCGAGCGCCATCCAGACAAGTCGATCACGGGGCTGGGACCCGGGCAGTCCCAGAGGCCGCCCGCATTGGTGGCAAAAGGCGGCCCCCGGGGTGGGCTCGGCACCACAGGCAGGGCAGGTCGAAGCGGGCGTGGGGTGGCTCATAGTGTGCTGAAAACTCACCGCTTCGGCTGTCAACGCAAGTTTAAGAAAGCCTCACAATAGATTCAGGGTGATCCACTTGCCGGCTCCGTTGAACTAAGTTCTTGCGGCGGTCCGTCGTTCCCCGGCGCCCCCCGACCGCGAGATCCTTCTTGCGCGAGCCGCCGGGGATCAAGAGCTTGTGTTCGACCCCCTCTAGCCCTCAACCGTCAGAGACCTGCGACCCGTGCTGAACGCCTTCCCCGAGCTGTGGACTCTCCAGGATTCGGTGCGGGATTCGGTGGTGGTGAAATCGCCGCTACCGGGCGGCATCGCCGTGGTGGTGCGTTTCATCTTCGGGGTGCCCCGGTGGGTCATGATCACTGGGATCGTCGTGGGGGCCGTGGTGGCCCTGGTGGTCATCCGGGCGCTGTGGCTCCGACGCCGGGCCATCCTCGCCTGGCTCACCGCCCGGGATCGGCCCACCAAGATCGCCCTGGCGGCATCCGGCCTGGCGATGGTCATCGCCGCGGTGACGGTGAGCGCGTACAGTTGGCACTACATGCAGCACGACAACGGGTTCTGTACCGGTTGTCACGTCATGGAGGTCCCGTTCCGCGCCATGCAGGTTCCGGGGCGGACTACGGCGCTCCAGCCGCACGCCAAACTGACGTGCCACGCCTGCCATCAGCAGTCCATGTTCGCCAACATGTGGCAGCTCTACGTGTGGGTGACCGAGCGTCCCAGCGAGGTCAAGAAGCACGCGGAGGTGCCTCGCCGAGTCTGCGAAGGGTGCCACGTGACGGGGGACCAGAGCGCGAGATGGAAAGACATCTCTACGACGGTGGGGCACCGGGTGCATCTGCAGTCCGACTCGGCCAGCCTCCGCGACGTGGAGTGCACCAAGTGCCACGGCCAGGAGGTCCACCATTTCATCCCCACCAGCCAGACCTGCGGGACGTCGGGCTGCCACCAGGATCTCCGCATCGAGCTGGGCAAGATGCGCAACCAGACCGCGCTCCATTGCTCCACCTGCCACCAATTCACCGTGCAGGTTCCCCGTCTCGCCACCCGCGACTCCGCCACGCAAGCCCTGCTGCCGGGCCGCCAGGAATGCCTGTCCTGCCATCAGATGCAGACCCTCCTGGCGGAATTCGATCCGGCCGCGGATCCCCACGGCGGCAAGTGCGCGACCTGCCACAATCCGCACAAGCAGCAACAGCCGTCGGACGCCAAGGTGCGCTGCGCCGAGTGTCACGATAAGTGGCGCGCCAATGCCTTCCATGCCGGCGCCGCCCACCGGAAGGCGGTCGCCACCAAGGACTGCATCTCTTGCCACGAGGAGCACCGCGCCCGGGTGGACGCAAGCGACTGTACCGGATGCCACAAGGCGATCCGGGCGGGCGGGAGAGCCAGCCCCCCGGTGCCCTTCGACACCCTGAAGGCCCTGCACCAGACCTCCATGCGGTAGTAAGGCATGGTCGGCCACGGGTGTGAGGCGCAGCATCCTGCCCTCCGGGACCGATCTGTACCCCGCCTCTACGATTGGCTCCCGCCCCACGTATACTTGATCCGATCTGTTGGAACGGTGCATCCCCGTTCCCCGTTCTCCCGTTCCCTGTTCCCCCGTCACTATGAGACGAGCCCGTCATAGCCGCGCGACCGGTCGCGAAGAGGCGATTGACGAGCTGTTCACCACTCGCGGGCTGGAGGCGGACCCGATCCCCACCGGTCCCGACCGGCATTTCCCGCTGCGCCCCTTCGCGGCCAGCATCCCCCGCAGCGATCTCCTGGCCGGCGCGGCTGACGCGTCGCAGCCGGAAACCACCCGACTGTTCCGTCGGGCGGTGGAGGCCGCGGCCAAGGGTCGCCGCCAGGACGCCATCGTACGCTACCGGGAACTGCTGGCCCTCGAGCCCGGCAATGTGGTGGCCGTCATCAACCTGGCCGGCCTGCTCGAGGCCGGCGGCCAGAACGAGGAGGCGTTGGAACAGTTGGGCCTGTGCCTGGGCCGGGTCTCGGACGACCCCCGACTCCTGGTCGCACGCGGAGCGCTCCTGGGCCGACTCAAGCACTATCCCGAGGCGGAGACCGACCTGCGCCATGCCATTCGGATCCGCCCGCCGGACGTCGCGGCCCACTACACGCTGGGCCTGGTGCTCTGGCGGAAGGGATTGCCGGCGGAGGCGGCCTCCGAGCTGCAGCGCGCCATCGATCTACGGCCGGGAGAAGCGGCCCCTCACTACTACCTGGGGGAGGCGCTGCATCAGGCCGGGGACATCGGGGGCGCCAAGGCCGCGTTGGAGCGCGCCATAGCCCTCGACGAGAGCGACGCGAGGCCCTTTCAGCTCCTGGGCCGCATCCTGGACCGCCTGAAGCGTCCGGAGGAGGCCCGCGCCATGTACGAGCGCGCGCGGGCCGCCCGCCGGCCGTGATCCGCGTCCTGGTGGATGACCTGGCCTTCCTGTCAGTGGACGCGGTGCTCCGCCCTACCAACGACACCCTCGACCCCACCACCCCCGCGATCTCCCGTCTCGACCATCAGGCCGGCTCCGATTTCGCCCGACAGCGGCAGGTGCAGACGCCCCTGGACGTGGGAGCCGCCGTGGTGACGGGCGCCGGTGCCCTGCCGGCCCAGTTCGTGGTCCATCTGGTGATTCAGAGCCAGGAGCGCGCCGTAGGGCGGGAGACGGTGCGACGGGCACTCACCTCCGCCTGGCAGCGCACCGCCGACTGGAAGCTCGACCGGGTGGCGACGCCACTGATCGGGGCCGGAGCCGGCGGCCTCACCATCGAAGAGGCGGCTGAGCTCCTGGCCGAGACCTTCCAGCAACGCATGGGAGCGCCCTGGCCCTCGGACTTGAGCATCGTGGTCGAGCGGCCTGAGGATCAAGTGGTCGTGGAGGCGGTGCTGGGGAGGGCCGGCACCTGAATCGTCGCACCGTGGCCACCGCCATCCTGATCGGATGGGTGGTGAGTCTGCTCTGGATGGTCCAGCGGTCCTACTTCCCGTCGAAGGCGCCCGAGTCCACCGACTGGCCGGTTCCTCCCGGGGCGGCCTACTTCGCCATCAAGCTGGGAGACACCCAGGTCGGCTTCTCATCGACCAACGTGGACACGCTGCCCGAGGGCATCGGGGTCCAGCAGATCACCCGAATCGACCTGCCTCGCCCGGCGGGTACCCGCGGCCCCGTGCGCCGCCTGGTCACCCGTACTGAAGCCCTGCTGACCCGCAGCCTGCGTCTGCGGACCTGGCACACCGCCCTGCTCGATGGGGAACAACAAGCGACGATGGAGGGCCGCGTCGAAGGCGATACGGCCATGATCGTCGTGAACCGCTGGGCGTCCGGCGTCGACACGCTCAGAACTCAGCTCTCCCAACCCGTCCTCCTGCCGGTCGCCGTCCCCTTCGCGGTGGTGCAGCGCCGCCCCCTGCATCCTGGTCAATCCCTCCGGGTGGTGGTGCTGGATCCGGTCGGCCTGGAGCTGACCCAGATGGAGACCCGACTGGCCGCCGAATCGCTGTTCACTATTCCCGACAGCGCCGTGTACGACTCGGCCCAGCGCCAATGGATCCCGGCCCGGAGTGATACCGTGCGGGCCTGGCGCATGGAGACTATCGAGCACGGTCTGTCGGTGAGCCGCTGGATCGACGGTCAGGGGCTCATCGTCCAGACCGCCACCCCGCTGGGACTAGGCTTCGAGCGGTCGGCCTTCGAGCTGGTGACCCTGAATTACCGGAACCGTCGCCCCAGCCAGATCGTCGGCGCGTGGCCCGCCGGCATCGCCGAGGAGCTCCAGACCTCGGCGATGCCGGAGACACCAGGAGGGGTGCTGCAGTTTCGGCTGGAACGACAGGGCACACCGGTGTCCGCGGAGGCGGTGCCGGCGTTGAGTGGCGGTGGGCAGCGCGCGAGTGCCGATACCCTTTTCCTATCGAGGGTCATCCCCAGCGGCGAGATTTCTTTGCAGGATTCCCTGATCGGCCCATCCTACCTGGGTGACGCCCTCCTGCTTCAGCTCCGTGAGGCACGGCTCCAGACGCTGGCCAAATCGATGAAGGGAGGCGACCCGCCCGTCATGGCCGGCCGGATCGGCGACTGGATGAACCGATCGGTGGCCCTGTCGCGCGCCGGGCCGGGACGGCCCGGAGCGTTGTACACTTCGATGCGTCGAGAGGGCGATCCGGCCTGCCGGGCGTTGCTCTACATCAGTCTGGCCCGGGCCGACGGGATTCCCGCGCGGCTGGCCTCAGGGCTGGTGCGCGGCGGCGATGGATTTCACCTCGACAGCTGGCCCGAAGTGTGGCTGGGCGACTGGGTCCCCGTCGACCTGCGTGCGGGGCGGCTGCCGGCCGATCCCAACCGCATCCGTCTGGTGATTGGGGGCGCGGGCCGCAGCCACGAACTGGTGCCCCTGGTCGGAGCCGTTACCGTTCACATAGTCTCTCAACCGCCGCCACCGTGACCGCGACAGCCAACTCCGTTCCCATGATCCGGCTGGTGAACCTGACCAAGCGTTACGGGTCGTTCACCGCGGTCGATCGCGTCAACCTGGAGGTCGCCAAGGGCGAGCTGTTCGGGTTCCTGGGCCCCAACGGCGCCGGCAAGACGACGACGCTCCGGATGATCGCCGGCATCCTGCGCCGACCGAGGGGACCGCCGAGATCGCCGGAGACGACGTGCAGTTGAAGCCCATGGCAGCCAAGTCCCGGCTGGGCTTCATCCCGGATCGCCCGTATGTCTACGACAAGCTGACCGGGGCCGAATTCCTGCGCTTCGTCGCCGCCCTGTACGGCCAGAGGGGCCCGGCATCGAGCGGCGGATGGACGAGCTGCTGGAGCTGTTCGAGCTCACCGAGTGGAAGAACGAGCTGGTCGAGTCGTACAGCCACGGCATGCGGCAGAAGCTCATCATCTCGAGCGCGCTGCTGCACCGCCCGGAAGTGATCGTGGTGGACGAGCCGATGGTGGGCCTCGACCCCAAGGGCGCCCGGTTCCTCAAGGAGCTCTTCCGCGCTTTCGTCGACCGGGGCGGCACCGTGCTGATGAGCACCCACACGCTGGAGATGGCGGAGGCCATGTGCGACCGGATCGCGATCATCCAGAACGGCAAGATCGTCGCGGCCGGCACCATGGCCGAGCTGCAGCAGCAGAGCAACTCGGGGGATGCCAGCCTCGAAGAGCTGTTCCTCAAGCTCACCGGCGGGCATCCGGACCGCGAGCTGGACGCCATTCTGGAGGGATGAGCGGTGACCCTCGGCGTGTCCTCGGCGAGTTCCGCGCCCCTGACCGCGTCCTTGTGGACGGTCCTGACTCCGGGTTGGCGGAGCATGCTGGCCCGGCTGCGCGGTGAGGGAGAGGAAGAGAGAAGCGCCCTTCGCCCGGTGCTCATCGCCCTGGTGGGGCTCGGCTTCTGGGCTGCCGTGTTCGGGGTGTCGTTCCGGGTCCTGCGCTATGTCCACACCCAGGCCGACATCGGGACCTATCTCGCGGCCAAGATCCTGGGCATGATCCTGGTGGCCCTCGGGTCGATGCTCTTGTTGTCCAACCTGATCACCGCGCTTTCCAGCTACTTCCTCGCGCGTGACCTCGATCTGCTGGTGTCGTCCCCGGTGGACTGGCTCCCGTTCTATCTGGCCAAGCTGGGCGAGACCATCCTGCACTCCTCGTGGATGGTGGTGCTGATCATCGATTCCCATCCTGACCGCCTACGGCATCGTCTACCAGGGCGGGCTGCTCTTCCCGCTGGTGGCGGCTGCGGCAGTGGTTCCCTTCCTCATTCTACCGGGCGTCGTCGGAACGGCGGTGACGCTGTTCCTGGTCAATCTCTTCCCGGCCCGGCGGGCGCGGGACATCCTGGGCCTGGTGGCCATCGGCGCCGCCGCCGCCGCGGTGCTCCTGTTCCGATTGATCCGCCCCGAGCAGCTGGCCCGCCCCGACGGGGTTCGGAACCTCATGGACTACCTGGCGGCGCTCAAGACGCCGACCAGCCCGTTCCTGCCCAGCGAGTGGGCCAGCCGCATGATCATGAACTGGCTTACGCGCGTGCGCGACCCGCTCCCGGTAGCGCTCCTGTGGACCACGGCGCCGGCGTTCGTCGTCCTCGGGGCGCTGCTCCACCAGCGTCTCTATACCAACGGGTTCAGCAAGGCCCAGGAGGGCGCCAACCGATTCGTCCGTGGACGCTTCTGGCAGGGCACGCTGGGGCGACTGCTCCACCGGCTACCGGTCTCGAATCGGGAGTTCGTGCTCAAGGACCTGCGGGTCTTCTTCCGCGACACCCAGCAGTGGAGCCAGCTGATCCTGCTCGCGGTCCTGCTCATGGTCTACGTCTTCAACATCAAGTCGTTGCCGCTCTTCTCGGGCGAGCGGACGCCGTTCTACCTGGTGACGCTGGTGGTTTTCCTCAACCAGGGGCTGGCCGGGTTCGTCCTGGCGGCCATCGCGGCCCGGTTCATTTTCCCCGCGGTGTCTCTCGAGGGGCGCCAGATGTGGCTGCTCCGCTCGAGCCCGCTCGACCTGCGCGCGCTGCTCTGGAGCAAGTACTGGACGGGCACCGTGCCCCTGCTGCTGCTGGGACTCGCCATCACGACGACCACCAACCTGCTGCTCAAGGCCACGCCCTTCATGACGGCGATCAGCCTGGGCACGGTCTTCTGCCTCACCTTCGCTCTGAGCGCCCTGGCCCTCGGCCTGGGCGCGCTCTACCCGCGATTCGACACCGAGAACGCGGCCCAGATCCCCACCAGCTTCGGCGGGCTGGTGTTCATGATGGCCGCGGTGGCCCTGCTCGGCCTGGTGATCGTGATCGAGGCCTTTCCGGTCCTGGCCTACCTCCGCACCCAGTGGATGGGAGACTCGGTGACCGTCACGCCGCGGATGATCGGAGCCCTGGCCTTGGTCGTGGTGATCTGTTTCGCCACGACCGGCTTGGCGCTTCGCACCGGACTTCAGCGCATGGAGGCCATGGAGTTCTGACCAGCGGCCCATGGGTCGTGCTTCAAGCTCCGGTCCTGACGCGCTCACGGCCGCGTAACCTGAAGGGGGTTTCAGGACAACTTCACCGGCACTTCAGCCCTCCGACGCTATTGACCCTCTAGGCTGCCAGGTCTTGCAGCTTGTGCATTCGAGCATGGAATCCCGAGCTCGCCGTGCCACTTTCCGTCCTTGACTCCCGCTTGACCCGAGCCACGCACCCTCGAGCCCGACCCTTCGGGTGCTTCGGCCCAGGGGAGGGAGGCTCGCTCAAAGGAGGGGTTATGCGCACATGGAAGCAGGGCTGGCTCACCCTCGGCATGCTGTTGGGGCTCTCGACCACACTGGTCGCTCAGCACCCGCAGGTGCGCAAGGGCTTCTGGATCGGCTTCGGACCCACCTACGGTAGCTCCGGTGTGTCCTGCGACGGGTGCCCCTCGACCAATCGGGAGGATTCCTTCGGCTTCTTCCTCAAGCTGGGCGGGACGCTCAGCAAGAACGTCCTGCTGGGCGGCGAGGTGAACTCGTGGTATAAGGAAGAGAGCGGCCAGTCGGTTACCCTGGGCAGCGTCGCCGCCGTGGTGTATGTGTACCCGAAGGCGACCAGCGGCCTATTCGTCAAAGGCGGAGTCGGAGCCTCCGAGATGTTTGCGTCGGGAGGAGGCCTACCGGACTTCGACGGCACCGGGTGGGGGCTGACCGTCGGCCTTGGGTATGACATCCGGGTGGGGAAGAATATCTCGATCACTCCAGTGGCCAACTACTGGTATGGCCAACCGGGGAACATTAAGGCCAACGGCTCTACCGTGATTTCGGGCTGGAAGCAGAACGTGTTCGAGGGTGGGCTGGGCATCACCTTCCACTAGGCGGGAATAGGCACCAACTCCGGCCAGTGGCGACGGAAGCGACGCCGCCCACCGGGGTTGGTGACCCTTACGCCTCCATCAGAGCTGCACCATAGACCTCCCGGTCCACGTTGCCGCCCGAGAGGACCAAACCCACCTTCTTGCCGGCCATCTGCGCCCGCTCCTTTAGGAGGGCGGCCAGGGCCACCGCCCCGGCGCCTTCCGCCACGTTGTGGGTATCCTCGAAGTAGGCCCGCATCGCGGCCCGGATCTCCGCCTCGGAGACGGCCACGATCCGTTCCGCACCTTTCAGAATCACAGGCAGCGCGTCGACGTCGGGCACCCGGCAGGCCACGCCGTCCGCGATGGTGTCGGCCGTTTCGGTCGCGACCGGCTTGCCCGCTTGGAACGAGAGGGCCCAGGCCGCCGCTTGTTCCGCGACCACCCCCACGATCCGGGTGCGGGCGCCGAGGGCATCACGCGCGGCGATGGTGCCGGCGATGCCCGAACCCTGGCCAATGGGAACGTAGAGGGTGTGCAGATCGAAGGCGGACCGGAACAGCTCCAGCGCATAGGTCGCGACGCCGCGCACCAGCGCGGGGTGATAGGAAGGGACCCGGTGGAGGCCGCGCTCTTCGGCCAGTCGCTTAGTGTGCTCCGCCGCGGCCTGAAAGTCGTGGCCGCACTCGATCAGCTCGGCGCCCAGGGCCCGCATCGCGGCGTTCTTCTCCCGGCTGTTACCGTGAGGCACCACGATGGTAGCCGCGAGACCGAACTGGGCAGCCGCGTTGGCAATGCTTTGGCCGTGATTGCCGCGGGTCGGGGTGACGAGCCCCCGGACTTCGGGTCGGGTGCGACGGAGCTCCTCGCAATACACCAGGCCGCCTCGCACCTTGAACGCACCGACCGGCGTGTGGTTCTCGTGCTTGACCCAGACCTCGCAGCCGGCGCGCTGAGAGAGTAGCGGCCAGGAGATCTGTGGCGTGGCCAGGAGATAGCGATAGACCAGCTGGGCGGCGGATTCGAGGTCGGCGAGTCGCATTGGTGAAGGTATGCTCAGTGCCTGGCCCGGCCAAGTCGCCGCACCTGGTTGCTGGAGTCGTGCACGGACCGTAGTATTCGGATACCAAGACACTACGCAAGCGATTCCCACGGCGTTTCGGGATCAACTTCACGCAGGAGCCCGATCGATGACGACGACTCGCCAGCTCATCCTGGCCTTGGCCACACTGCCAATCCTGCTCGGCGCCGACCGGCCGGCCGGGGACGACCTGCACACCAAGGTCACCAACACCATCGCCGCCTTCAAGAAGGCCGACCCCGGGATCCAGAAGTTCTTCAACTCGTCGGCCGGCTACGCCGTTTTCCCTTCCATCGGCAAGGGTGCGATTGGGGTGGGCGGCGCCCACGGGAACGGCGAGCTGATTGTGGGCGGCAAGGCGATCGGGAAGTGCTCCATGACCCAGGTGACGGTCGGGCTGCAGCTGGGCGGCCAGTCCTACTCCGAGGTCATCTTCTTCGAGCAGGCCAATACCCTCGACGGCTTCAAGAAAGGCGACTTCGCCTTCGCGGCACAGGCTTCCGCGGTGGCGCTGACCGCCGGCGCCTCCGCCGATGCCGCCTATCGGAACGGGGTCGCGGTATTCACCCAGGCCAAGGGGGGATTGATGTACGAGGCCAGCATCGGCGGCCAGAAGTTCAGCTTCGAGGCCTACAAGTAACCAGCCAGATTCCTCTGTCCCCAGACCGGGCCGGCCCATTCGGGCCGGCCCTTTTTTCTTGATACTCGACGCGGAATTGCGATCACGCTCGCAGTAGTGACCGGTCCCACCTTGGCGGCGTCGTCACGCCAGACCCCAGCCAAGGAGGACCCCATGCATCGCCGTTTTCATCCGATCGCCATCGGCCTGGTGGCGGGCGCCCTCGCCTGTGCCGACCGGGAGACGCCTACCGCTCCGCCCACGGACCTTCCGGGTCTCCCCGTAGCATCGGAGGGGGAGGCGGCCAAAGCCGAGCGGATCGCCCAGCTCCTGGCCCGCTCGCTCCAGAACCCGGAGTTCCGCGCCTACGTCAAGCGCGAGCTCGACGCCTCGCCCTATCGGGAACACAAGATCCAGCTGCAGCGGTTCATTCAGGCCAGAGACCGTCAGGCCCTCCGGGCCATGGCTCGGGAAAACGGTGCCACCGAGCTCACCATCGACGAGGCGGCCCGCGCGGCGGCTCCGCTCGAGCTGTATTTCCCGGTGGCCGCCCATCGGGCCCTCTGGACCGGAGACGACAAGCTTCTGATCGCCACCGCACAGAGGGACCACGACGTGCCGGTCGCCTTCGACCTGCACGGCGGCCGCCACCTGCTCAATCCCGATCGCGCGCCCCGGACGCCGGTGCTGGCGGTGGTGCCGGTCGAGACCAACTTCGACCGCCCGCCCATTCGCACCGAGGCCGCCTGCCCCGTCGCGGAGGCTTCCGCCTGCAGCCCCACCGGAGGAACCAGCCCTCACGACCTGCCGCCCGGCCTCTTTCTCACCAACGGCCACTTCACCCAGACCTTCGAGGGGTGGCTCAAGGGAGATCCCGAGTTCGAGATCCACGTCATGGGCCAGTCGGGGGCGAGCGATTCCCTGATCCGCTATCAGTGCTCGGGGGAGCATGCGCCCGGCCTGTACAGCTTCGACCAGAACACCCTGGATTGGACCGGGACCGTCATGCTGTTCAGCCAGACCCAACTGGACACCTACCGCACTCAACACCCGGGCCAGGCCTTCCGGATCGTGGCGATGGAGGACGACGACACCGCCTGTGAAATGCGGGTCGACCAGGACCGCTGGACCGCCCTGATGAATGCCATCGGCCCGGTCTACCGCGACATCACCGGGGCGAGAGACACCCTGACGTACCGGAAGATCCTCAAAGCCGCCAAGGACTTGCAGAATCTGCTGGCCAAGGCGGCCAGCTGGATCAAGACCAACGACGACCTGATCGGGACGGCGGTCGCCGACTCCGTAGTGGGCGAGTACCATCCGGGGTTCAACTGGATCGTGAAAGGCGAGGCGAACGTGACCAACGGGTGGTTCAACCTGGTGGTCCGCTGATTCGAGCGCGGCCGTCGGGGTGCGAAGGTGTCGCACGCCGACGGCTGCCTCCCTTCGGCATTTGAGGGTCAGTTGAGGGAGGATGGGGAAGATGAAGCGATCCCCAACAGGCACATCTCCGAACCGCCAGAGGATCCCATGCGCCCTGCGATGTTGGCCAACGTTCTCGTCCTGTCTTGCTCGTTCATCGTTGCCCAGGCCAAGGCACAGGCCGAACCACACTCCTCCTGGATCGCTTCGGTCGTCGTGGCGCACAACAGCTTCGACGGTGCCTCACGCGATGCAGTCAGCTTCCCGGGCGCAGTCGTCTCCCTCCAGCCAGGTGACCACCTGGGAGTGTCCCTTGGCCTCGCCCGACATTTCGGTGCGTGGGAGCTGGGCCTCGGACTGGGTTATCTCACCACCAATCTGGAGATCGATGGGAACGGGGCGAATATCAAAGACGAGACGGAGCCCTGGCGTCGGCTTCGGGTCGAGCTTCTGGTGGCCCGGAGACTGATCGATATCGGCCAGGGCGGGCTGGCGCTTGCCGCTGGTCCAACGCTCGATAACTGGGAAACCGGTTCCTTCGAAGGCAACCTGGTAGTTGGAGGGCGGGTCCAGCTTTCACTCGTGTTGCCGCTGGGCAATCGATTCGCGGTAGAGAACCGCGCCGGCATCGGATGGTCCTCGAGTCCCTTCACCGAAAGCGACGCGCCGGCAGGAGTGGAGAGAAAGACCCTGCGAACCTTGGAACTGGGCGCAGGCCTCCGGGTGCGCCTGTAACCCGTATATACATGGCAGGCACCCGATAGGCACGCGCTTGCCTATCGGCCAGGCAAACTCTACATTGGGCCGCCTTCTCCCCCAATGCGAACGCCGCCCATGCGCAGACCGGCCGCCTCGACTGCGGTGCTCACCGCCTTGGCCGTGGCCAAGCTGTGGTCCCAGACCGTGCCCGACTCGGTGCCGCCCTCCACGCCGAGCGTGGAGCAACGCCTCGATTCGTTGGAACGGGGGGTCAAGACCCTCGAGCGGCAACGGGACAGCACAGCGGCGGCCACCAAGACCCAGGGATCCACCTCCGCGACCAAGGACGGGTTCGTCCTCAAGTCCGCGGACGGCAAGTATCAGCTCCGGCTCCGCGGCCTCGTGCAGACTGGAGGCCGCTTCTATCTCGATGACGACGACAAGCTCGGGACCAACCAGTTCCTGATCCGCCGAGCCCGGCCGATCTTCGACGCCACCCTCGCGGGCATCTTCGACTTCCGCCTGCAGGTGGATTTCGGCCAGGGCGCGACCACGCTCTATGATGCCTATGTAGATCTCAACCTGTCTCGCGCTGTGGTCTTTCGGGCCGGCAAGTTCAAGCCGCCCATCGGCCTGGAGCGGCTGCAGGCCAGCAACGACATCGTCTTCATCGAGCGGGGGCTCCCCACCAACCTGGTACCGACCCGCGATCTCGGTCTCCAGCTGAGTGGCGTTCTCGGCAAGGGTCGGGTGGCCTACCAGATCGGTATCTTCGACGGCACTCCCGATCTCACTCTGGCGGATGGCGACCTCGGCGACGCCAAGGACGGCGCCGCCCGGGTCTTTCTCCAGCCCTTCACCAAGGGCGCACTGCAAGCCCTCGGGCTCGGCGTTGGCGGGAGCACGGGAATCGAGCGTGGCACCGGATCCAGCAGCGTTGCCAGCGCCGGATTGCCGAGCTACCGGTCACCGGGGCAACTGGTGGTCTTCAAATACCGGAACGATGCGACGGCGGCGGGCACCACGATTGCCAACGGACATCGCTCCAGGCTGACGCCTCAAGGCTATTTCTATCTGGGCTCCTTCGGCGTCCTGGGCGAGTACAACCTTTCGTGGCAGGAAGTGCAGCGCGACGTCACCACCGCGAAGCTCAAGCAAGCCGCTTGGCAGGTCAGCGGCTCCTATTTCCTGACCGGTGAGAAAGCGTCGTACCGGAGCGCCGCCCCGAAGCGCCCCTTCGACCCCAAGGCCCACACCTGGGGGGCCCTGGAAGTCGCGGGACGCTACGGCGTGCTGGACATCGACGATGCGGCCTTCCCCACCTTCGCCAATCCGGCCAATGCCATCTCGAAGGAACAGGCCTGGGGGCTCGGTCTCAATTGGTATTTCATGCGGGCCGTGAAGTGGTCGGTCAACTACGAACGCACGACCTTCAAAGGCGGTGCGGCTACCGGCAACCGCGACGCGGAAAATGCCGTCCAGACGCAGTTCCAGTTTGCGTTCTGAGCGAGGGGTCTATCGGGCGGTGTCCATGGCTCGCGCGAACGCGCGGCGGCTGACCCGCTCCACGTCCCCTCGCCAGCGCCGGTAGATCCGGATCAGCTGCCGGGCGGCCGGGGTCAAGGTGGAGCGGCCACGGATGTCCCCGCCTCGACTGGTCAGCACCAGCGGCGAGCCCAGCACTCGCTCCATCTGCTTAATGCGATTTCGGCAGGTCCGGTAGCTCATTCGGGTGGCTCGGCAGCCCTCTCGGATGGTCCCGGTGCGATCGATCCCCTCGAGCAGCTGGACATAGCGCGGCCCCATGAAGAACTCGCCGTCCAGATCAAGCCAGCCCTTGAGCCGGGCTACAATCCCTCGAGGAACGCGATCACCGGCGCGCTCGACCGGCGGCCGCCGAGACATCCGACGGCGCCCTTCGTTGGGCCGAGCCCTGGCGTGGGAGACCACAGGCATATTGGCGATCCGGGATCGAGGGAGGGCTGGTTGGGCGTTGCTGTCCCTGTTGAGTGCTGGAGTATCTCGGGGCGTCACCGCGCCCGCTTAGAATGGCGAACCGGAAGCCGGTTCTGCAACCGCCTCGGAGGATGGCTAGCCCAGATTCCTGATGGTGGCCAGCAGGTCTTGGCTCTCCCGCCGGGTATCTTCGGTCGGTTCCGCGTAGGTCCAGCGGACCACTCCCTGGGCGTCGATCAAGACGTAGGCCCGGTTGGAGTAGAACTTGTCCTCCAAGAGAGTCCCATAGGCACGGCTCACCTCCCGCTTGAAGTCGCTCAGCAGGTCCAGGTTGATCCACTCCTTCGCCTTGAACTCCCTGAGGGTCGGGACCGAATCGACACTGATCGGCAGAATCACGGTATCGGCCTCCTGGAACCGCTCGAGCTGCAGGTTGAAATCGCACATCTCGGCGCTGCACACACTGGTGAAGGCAAGTGGGAAGAACGCCAGTAAGACCTTCTTACCCCGAAGCTCGGAAAGGGTTAGGTCCGTTCCGGAGGTGGACGGGAGGGTAAAGTCAGGGGCCAAGGCACCGACCGCCGGAAGCGGCATGAATTCTTACCCTGGGTGGATAGGGAAACCGGGGAGAGGCAGCGGGGCCTTCTGGTCCTTGACCTGCGATGGGTTGATGCTTGGCTGACACCGGGATCCGAACTAGGGAGCTCGGGAGCCCGCTATGCGGCTACCCGGCCGCCGCAAGCCTCACAGAAACGCGCATCCGTCCTGACGGTGGCGCCGCAATGCCGACAGGCGCCGGCCTGTGGAAGCCGGTCGCCGCAGGAGGAGCAGAACACCGCGTCGGGCTCGGGACGAGGGCCGCAGCGCGGGCAGACCGAGGAAGCCGGAGTGGCACGAATCAAGTGGAGCCGAGCGGCCACCAGCGCCTCGATCTGGTCGGGCCCTTCCGGCGCACGAGGCTCCTGCTCCTCCTCCCGCAGCGCTTCGAGGGCCTCGGTTTCGTAGCGGTCGTGCAGGTTCCGGTAGTCTTCGTCCGAGAGCTTCCCGGTGGCGCGGTCGAATTCGATCTCCCGCAGCGCGGTGATGGCGCGCCCCTTCCGGGTCGCCTCCGGCTCGCCCAAGTCGAGCGGAGATGGGCTGGGCGCGTCCGCCGCGCGGGGCCCGGCCAGAAGCGGCTCCAGGACCAGCACCAGGACCGAGATCCCGATCACCCCCGCGGCAATCGCCTCGGCCAGCATCAGTCGTCGTCCTCCGCCACCGCCCGGCGGAGTCGCTCCCGCTCCTCGGGCGTCGCCGCGCCGGTGGCGAC
This sequence comes from uncultured Gemmatimonadales bacterium, assembly GCA_963704015.1. Classification (GTDB taxonomy): domain Bacteria; phylum Gemmatimonadota; class Gemmatimonadetes; order Gemmatimonadales; family GWC2-71-9; genus DATIWD01. The sequence goes on along the minus strand of CAVPGI010000008.1, from coordinate 137,875 downwards.
GGGAGAAGAGGGCGCCGCCGGGGTGGCGCTGGAGGCCACGCGACTCCGCCGCATCAGGTAGGCCGTGAGGGCCACGCCGGCCAGTCCCATCAAGAAGCCCGGAACCAGATAGCCGGCGAGGTTGAACCCTTTCGGCACCGGGGCCATCAGCGCCTTCTCGCCGTACTTGGCCACGAACGCGTCCACGATCTGCTGAGCGTTGTTGCCCTGGTCCTGGAGGTCCAGCACCGCGCGATGCATGGCGGGGGAGGTCTGGCAGCTGAAGTCGGTGGTGCGGCAGGTATAGACGTCGAGGTTACAGCCACACTGTGCACTTGATGCGATGCTCGACGGCGTAGACGAAGGGATCGTTGTCTCGCGGGGTCGAGGGGTCGTGCGGCCGGCCCGCCGCGGACGGGTCCCGCAGCGTGCCGGTCGCGCCCCGTCCCGCCATGGAGTCCTGGGCCCCAAGGAGACGGGCCAGGCCGAGCGTGAGGCCACCGGCCAGGATCGCCCTGCGGGTGGTCATGCCCCTCGGTCCTGGCCCTTCCCAGCGGCGGCGCCCACCAGCTGTACCTGGTAGCCGGCCGGCGCCGGACGCGGGGCTCCGGTGGGCCCCGAGCCCGGCCACATCGTGATCAGTCCGCCGATCACCAGCACCACGCCGCCGATCCAGACCCACCAGACCAGCGGATTGATGGTGAAGCGGTAGACCGCCTCCTCGGTTCCCGTCCACCGACGCCGGCGAAGACGATGTAGAGGTCCTCCTGCGAGGTTGCTCCGGATCGCGACCTCGGTCGAGGGCTCGAAGGTGGGCCGCCCGAAGCTGTCCACGTGCTGGCGCTTCTCGGAGGTCATGACGCCCGATCGGGCTTGCCGTCCTTGGTCACCTCGACGGTGGCCGCGGTGACCACCCGGTTGAGCGCCTCGTACTGCGAGACGCCCAGATGGGTGAAGCCGGTAGGCGTGGCCGAAGGGGCTCGTGAGCTCGACCGACTCGCCGGGCTTGAGCGTGGCCTCCTGCTCCACCTTGAAGGCCATGCCGGTGAAGGCGACGAAGTAGATCACCATGCCGACGTGCACGATGTAGCCGCCGTAGCGCCGCCGGTTGCGCGCCACCAGACGGGCGAACGCGCACGGGCAGCGACTCGCTGTACATCCGGTGGCGCGCCCGGATGCCACGGGAGAACTCCTGGACCATGGTCCCGGCCACGAACCCGGCCAGAGCCGAGCGCCATCAGGACGTAGAGGTCCCGCATGCCCGAGGGCCAGCAGCACGCAGCAGCGGTCACCAGCGCCGGTGGCCACGCGGCGCAGATGAACTGGCGCTTGAGATTGGCGGTGGAGGCCTTGCGCCAGGCGATCAGCGGCCCGATGCCGGTCAGGCGCCAGCAGCAGGAGGCCGAGCGGAACATTGACCTTGTTGAAGAAGGGCGGGCCGACCGTGATCTTGGTGCCCCGCACCGCCTCGGAGAGAATCGGGAAGAGCGTGCCCCACAGCACCGAGAACGCGATGCCCACGAACACCAGATTGTTGAAGAGGAAGGCCGCCTCGCGGCTCAGCCATCGACTCGAGCTGCGACCTCCGCCTCGCAGCTGCGGCCAGCGGGTGTAGAGCAGGGTGAAGGAGAGGATCGCCGGCGACCACGCAGGAACGCCGAGGAAGAAGTACCCCACGTTCGACTGGGTGAAGCTGTGCACGCTGGCGATCACCCCGGACCGGGTGATGAAGGTGCCGAAGATGCTGAGCAGGAACGAGCCGATGATCAGCCTCATGTTCCAGCGCTTGAGCATGCCCCGCTTCTCCTGGATCATCACCGAGTGGAGGAACGCGGTCATGGTGAGCCAGGGCAGCAGGCTCGCGTTCTCCACCGGGTCCCAGGCCCAGTAGCCGCCCCAGCCCAGCTCCACGTAGGCCCACCACATGCCCAGCGTGATGCCGATGGAGAGGAAGAGCCAGCAGACCAGGGTCCACTTCCGGATGGCCTGGATCCAGCCGGTGTCGAGCCGCCGGGAGAGCAGCGCCGCGATGGCGAAGGCGAAGGGGATGCGTGATGCTGATGTAGCCGAGGTAGAGCATCGGGCGGGTGGATCACCATGCCGACGTTCTGCAGCTGGGGATTGAGGCCGCGTCCGTCGGGCGGGGTGAACGGCAGCCGCTCGAAGGGGTTGGCGGCGAACAGCATGACGCTCACGAAGAACGACCACGACGGTCGAGGGTCACCGCGGCGACGTAGGGCATCAGGCGAGCGGTAGCCGCGCGCGGAGTGAGCCACTGGGCCAGGCTGGCGAAGAGCGAGAGCACCAGTGGCCCAGAACAGCAGCGAGCCCTTCTGGCCGGCCCAGAAGGCCGAGAAGATGTAGTAGCCGGGAAGGTTCCGGCGAGGTGTAGGACGAGACGTACTCGATGTTGAAGTCGTGGGTGATGAGGCCCTTCCAGAGCGCAGATCGCCGCCACCACCAGGCAGGCCGAAGACGGCGTAGACCGAGCGGACGACGCTCGCTGCCAGCTCGGGACGGTCCTGCCAGCGACCGGAGAACCCGATCGCCGCGCCCCAGAGTCCGACCAGCAGCGGCGACCCAGAGCGCGAACTGCCCGAGCAGTGTCATGCCTTGGCTCGGGCCTTCTGGTACTTGGCCTCGTAGCGCGAGCCGCACTTGGCGAGCACGTCGGTGGCGCGGAACACCCCGTCCCGCCCCAGGCGGCCCTCGACGATGACCTCGATGTCCTGTTGCGTCGGTGAAGGTGTCGGGCGCCAAGCCCCGGTAGGTCACCGGGATGGAGTGGGCGCCATCGCTCACCTGGAAGTCGATGGTCTGGCTCGCGACGTCCCGCCGAACCGAGCCCGGGACCACCTTGGCCTCGAGCTTGAGACCCACGTTGTAGAAGCTGGAATCGGCGGCGACGCGGGCCGCCAACTCGGAAGGATTAAAGGAATACTGACCGAACTGCTTGAGGCCTTCGACCATCAGCAGGGCCACGCAGCCGACGATCAGAGCGGAGCCGAGCAGGAATTTATTTCGTGGGCGCATGGGAATTCCTCGAGAAGCGGCAATTGCGAGGCAATATACAGGAATGCGGCCGCGAGAGGCAGAGAGTCGGGCCGGCATTCCGGATATCTACCGACCGTTGAAGACAGGCCGACCCCAGCAGTCGGCTTTATGAAGGTTGTCTAAGTCTCGTATGAAAGGCGGCTTAGAGTCGAGGACCCCTCTTGCACGATTGACCGGCGGCCTTCAATATAGCTCCGAGAATCCGTAGTCCTACGGTATCCACTCTCAGTAAGGCCCTCGTATATGAGCTCTCGAGTCGGTCTTCTTCGCGCCGTGGTCCTCGTCGCCGCCGGCTGGGGCGTCGCCGCATGTACCAACACCGAAACCAAGACGGTCGAGGTCCCGACGTTCGTGCGCTTCAATGCGCCGCCGGACTCGAACTACCTCGGCTACTTTGACGACACGTCGTCGACCGTCACCTGCGGCAACTGTCACGCCGGCCAACAGGCCGATTGGAGCCAGACCGCACACGCCAAGGCCTGGGATGACCTGGTGGGCGCGGGAGTCCCGCCGAACGTGCAGGCGAACTGCGAGCCCTGCCACACCGTCAACTCGTCCCATGGTAATTCCCCCGCAAGCGCTCCTCCAGCATCGTGGATAGCCGCCAAGTGGGGCTGGGACTCGGTGAAGAACGTGCGGTACCACGATGTCCAGTGTGAGTCATGCCACGGGCCAGGCCACTTCCAGCCGACCAACGGAGACAACAGCAAGGCGCACGTGGTCAATCCGACCATCGTGGCCAACCGGCCGCTGGCCAGCATGCACATCGACACCGCTGCCGCGACGCTCAACGCGAGCTGCGGAGCCTGCCACACCGATGCCGGTGCCGCCAAGCACCACAACTATCTGAAGGAATGGAAGGCGTCCCGGCACGGCAACATCCGTTCGGGCACCCCGACCAGCCCAACCGGGACCTGCCAGAAGTGCCACGAGGGAAGAGGCGCGCTCCGCATCAACTTCGGGGTTCAGACCAACTACAAGGAGATCAGCAGCGCTACCCCGGAGGCGGACAACTGCGTGGTCTGCCACGACCCGCATGGCACGGCGAGGGGCGCGAACGGCCTCCCGCTGCCCGGACAGCTCCGCGTCCCGCTCGACGCGCAGGACCTGACCGTCAACCTTTGCACCCACTGCCACAACCGGCGCTCGGAGCAAAACGATACCAGCGCATCGCCGCACGGAGCCCAGGGACCGGTGCTCTTCGGCACCGCGGGGTACTTCCCGCCGGGGACCATCTACGACCAGACGGCGATTCTCGCCACGCACGGCTCCGCGGCCAACCCGCGGCTCTGCGCCGGGTGCCACGTGAACGTGCTCAACGGGAAGGACGCGCAGGGCAACATCGTCACCTTCAGCGGCCACAGCTTCCATCCGCTGCCCTGCATGACGTCGAAGGTTGACAGCCTGGTGGACACCACTTTCACCAACGATTGCCCCTACGACGAGCCGAGCCGGTCCTTCCTCGGCTGCACGGCCGCTGGGTGCCATGGGTCGGAGGCGGTCGCCCTCTCCCGGTTGACCGGGGCCGTGACGGAGTTCAAGGGCTACCTGGACGTGATCTTCGTGGACAAGGACAACAACGGCCAGTTGAATGCCTATCCGGCCGATACCGGTTACCTGGCGAAGCTCAAGGCGGACACGGTCACCAAGACATTCGCGCCATGGATTCCCGCTGGCTATGTCTGCGACCATCTCGATTCATTGCGCCATTGCGGAAGCGGGTACTGGCAGTTGAACGACTCGGTCAACTCGAGGGGCCAGATCGTCATCACCTCGGCCAAGGGTGCCCGGTTCAACGCCCGGCTGACGGGTGATCGGCTGACGAAGTACGGTAATCTTGCCGACCCGGAAGCGCCGATTACAGCAGGTGGTCGGGAAGACCTCCTGGGTGGTCATCCGGACGGGTCGCACGGCGTGCACAACCCGTTCCTGTACCGGGCGCTGTTGCAGTCCAGCACCGCAGACTTGATCGCTCATTACGGTGGCGTCGGCGGCGTCCTGCCGGCTCCGCCAGCCCCGGTGATGGCGAAGATTCGGAACGCGATCCAGAGTGGACAGCTCCGCCTGTCCCCCATGCTGACCCAGGCAGTGATCAACCCGCAGGTCGTCTATCGTAAATGAGGTTCTGAGGGGATTCCCTGACCGACCGCCGCGATGGCACCGCACCTCGTGCTCTCGCGGCGGTCCTTTTTTGCCTGGAGTGCTAAGCTACCAGGGACGCCTCGGCCCGGGCCTCCGCGGTGAGGTCGCGGTCGCCCATGGCGATGCCTGCTTTGCGGAGGAATTCGTTGGGCGGCTCTCCCCCGGCGAAGACCCACATATAGTCGTTGGCGATCTCGCGGAGATTTTCCCCCACCTGCAGCAGTACCGACTTCTCCTTGATCTCGACCGGCTGCGAATTGAAGAACACCTCCACCTTGCGTGACCCGATGCAGTCCTTGATGCGCTTGGCGTTGCGGTCCTTGATGCGGGAGAACTCGGCTCCCCGGTAGGAGAGGGTCACCTTGTTGCCCCGCTGATGCGCCAACCCCATGGCGGCTTCCACCGCACTGTCGCCGCCGCCCACCACCAGGATCCTGGCGTTGGTGTAGGCGTCGGCCTCGATCAGGCTGTACATGACCTTGGGAAGCTGTTCCCCGGGTACGCCGAGCTTCCGGGGCGTGCCGCGCCGGCCCAGGGCCAGGATCACGCTGCGGGCCCGGTACTCCCCCTTGGCTGTTCGGATCGTGAAGACCCCGTCCTGACCCCGCGCGACCTCGCTCGACCTTCTCGCCGGTCTGGACCACGCAGGTTGGCCTTGACGACGGTCTTCCGCCACAACTGCACCAGCTCCTCCTTGGAGATCTGCAGCTTCTTGAACTTGCCCAGGAGCGGGAACTCCACCGGGCTGGTCATGACCAGCTTCTGACGCGGGTACTTGGCCACAGTACCGCCTAATTCATCCTGCTCCAGGGTCAGGTAGGACAGGTGGTTCTGGATCGCCCGCAACGAGGCGCTGATCCCCCCCGGCCCCGCCCCGACGATGCACACGTCGATCGCTCCTGACGCCTGAGCCCGCCGCGCGGCCAGCCGTCGAGTGATCGTGTCCACGCAGTCCCGCCCCTGGTTGACCGCATTCTTGATCAAGGCGAGACCGCCCAGCTCACCCACGATAAAGAGATTGGGGATGTTGGTCTCGAACTCTCTCGACAGCCGAGGCATGTCGGCACTCATGCTGGGGTTGGCCATCACGATCTCGATGGCGCCGACCGGGCAGGCCTCGGCGCAGAGCCCGTGACCGATGCACTTGTGACCGTTCACGATCGCGGCCTTTCCCGCCAGGACCGCCAGCACGTCTCCCTCGGGGCAGGCCGTCACGCAGGCTCCACACCCGATGCAGTGGGAGACATCGATATGGGGATGCTGGGCCCGGGGACCGCTCGAATGGAGCTTCCCGCGTTCGGCCGCCTCCTCCGCGAGGGTCTCCTTACGGCGGGTGCGGCGCCAGTGCAGCGCCACTGGCAGCACCAGGAAGAGGGCAATGAAGAGATAAGTGGTGGAGTCGAGCATGGATTGGGGTGCCTTTACGGTCTTGCACGGTGCAACGGGACATTGCACCTGGATCGTCTCATTGCGCCACCGGCGGCTTCGGATGCCGCAGCCGATGGCGTAACACCTTCTCGAGCAATGAGCTTCGCCCTCAAGCCCAGGACCCGCGTTTGGGTTCCAACCTTGCAACGAGCATTTCGCGTACCGCCCCTAACCCCAACTACTGTCGAGTTTTTCAAGACTCCGAGCCTTTTGACACGCCCTCCGGGGCTGATCGAATCCATGAGCAACTTGAATCCGGCACCGACCACCACACCGGCGGTCGAGAGACGTCTGCGTTCCACTCCTCAGGTGGGGGTCGCGAGCCCCGACCGCCGCGCAAAACGTACGCGCTCCGCCCGCGGCACCGGGCCTCATATCCGGCCGGCTCTGGCCGTCATCCTGGTCACGCTGCTCGGTGTGACCGTGATCGGCCTCCCCTACTACCTGCTCCCGTCGGGCGAACGCGCCCGGCATCCCCTGCATGCCTGGCTCAGGCCGTCGGGATACATCGGCCAGGCTGCCGGCCTGCTGGCGCTAACGATCTTTCTGTTTCTCTGGATGTACTCGCTTCGGAAGCACGTCCGCTGGTTGGCCTGGACGGGAGCGATCTCCCGGTGGCTGGACACCCACGTCCTGTTGGCGCTCCCCCTACCCCTCCTGGTCGCGATCCACGCCGCCTGGCGGTTCGACGGCATCATCGGGCTGGGGTTCTGGGCCATGATGGTGGTCTGGTTGAGCGGAATCATCGGGCGCTACCTCTACGCCCGGATTCCCCGCTCCAAAGCCGGTATTGATCTCACCATCGAGGAGATCTCGGCGCAGCGGAAGGCCCTCCTCGAGGACATCGCGGCTCAAACCGGACTGGAGGCGGAGTTGGTGGAGAGCACTCTGGCGGCCGATCCCGCGCCCTCCGGACGCTCAAGCCTGTGGACGATCCTGGGCCGCATGGTGGCCGACGACCTGGCGCGCCGGCGGGCGGCCCGCCGACTCCACCAGACCATCCTGCGCCACCACCCGCTGCGCCGGACCGGTGATCGCGCCGCGATTCGAGCCGTGCTCCGTCTGGCGAAACAGGAGATGGCACTCACTCAGCAGGCGCGGATGCTGGAAGCCACGCACCGGCTCTTCAGTTTCTGGCACGTGGCCCATCGGCCGGTCGCGGTCACCGCCCTCGCGGCGGTGCTGATTCATGTCGCGGTCGTGGTCTCGGTGGGCGCCACGTGGCTTTGGTGACCCATGGCCACCGGTGGTTGGTCATCTGGCTGGCTCTCGCCCTCCTCCAGAGCCCCATGATCTCGGCCCAGATCTCTCCGGGACCGCTGGCCCAGCCTCACGCCAAGCTGGAGGGGCCGCTCAAATGCACCTCTTGCCACGGCGGGCGCAAGGAATCGGTGTCGGAGCGTTGCCTCGCCTGCCACCAGGACGTGGGCTGGCTGATTAAGCAAGACCGCGGCTTCCATGCGAAGAACACGGACACACCCTGTGCCAAGTGCCATCCCGACCATGCTGGGCGGGATTTCGCGTTGATCAAATGGCCGAGCGGGAGTCCCGAGAAGTTCGATCACACTCAGGCCGGGTGGACCCTGGTGGGTAAGCACGCCAAGTCGGAATGCCGGGATTGCCACGATGCGTCGTTTGCCACCGGACCGGCGGCGGCGCTCTCCCAGCGGGCCAGCCCGGGGACCGGGTGGCTGGGGCTCGAGCAGACCTGTACCGGATGCCATGAGGACGTCCACCGAGGCGCCTTGAGCAAGGACTGCACGTCCTGCCATGACCTCGAAGGGTGGAAGCCGGCTCCGAAGTTCGATCACGCGCGCACCGACTATCCGCTTACCGGTGCTCATGGCAAGGTGACCTGCGCCAAGTGCCACCTCTCGGAGAAGCTGGCGCTTCAGACCGACGCAAGGGCCAGCCCGATTCCGCTCTTCAAGCCGGTCCCGCACGGCGAGTGTTCCGCCTGCCATGCCGACCCCCACCGAGGCCTGCTAGGGGCCCAAGTGCGCGACCTGCCACACCACGGTCGCGTTTGCCGCCTTCAACAAGCAAGGGTTCGACCACAGCCGCACCCGGTACCCGCTCCTGGGACAGCATGCCCGGGTGGCGTGCGAGAAGTGCCACGACTTCAGCAACCCCAGCAAGAAGAATCCTCCCTTCGCGACCTGCACCGCCTGCCATCAGGATGCCCATGCGGGCACGGCGACGTTGGCGGGGAAGGCGGTGGACTGCGCCGAATGTCATCGGGTCGAAGGGTTCACCCCGGCGACCTACACGGTGACCCAGCATCGCAACGCCCGCTTTCCGCTGGAGGGCAAACACCAGGACGTGAAGTGCCAGGCCTGCCACCTCAAGAACCCGCCCAATACGGCTCAGGCCAAGGTGGGGACGGCGGGCATTCTGATGCGCCCGGCGTTTCAGGAGTGTCGCTCCTGCCACGGCGATGACCACGGTACGCAGTTGGCCAATCGGACCGATCATGGCGCCTGCGAGTCGTGTCACGGGGTCGCCGGCTGGAAGCCCAGCACCTTCACGACCGGCATGCACGCGAGCCTCCGAGTGCGCCTGGACGGCCGGCACGCGGAGGTTAAATGCGGCGCCTGCCACGGTCCTCAGCGCCCGGGGCTGCCCCCGCTCCCAGCTGGCGCGAGCTTGGGGAAGGCCGGCGTCGCCATCTCGATTAAGGAGGTCGAGTGCGTGGCCTGTCACGTGGACCCGCACGGGGGCCGATTCGCCGCGGGGGGAGAACGGGCCAAGACCGGTGGCTGCCTCGCCTGCCACGACACCAAGACCTTCCATCCCTCCACCATCGACGCGGCGGCTCACGCGCCATTTCGCCTGCCACTGGAGGGGGCGCACGGTGCGGTGCCCTGCGTGGCCTGCCATGCGGATCTGAAGGGGGCGGTCACCCTGACATCCTCGCTGGTATTGCCGAAGCGCCCGGTCCCGACCTTGACCTTCGCCGTCAAGGAGACCGGGTGCCTGGCCTGCCATGACAGCCCGCACGGCGACCAGTTCGCCCATCGCAAGGACCGCGGCGCCTGCGAGGGCTGCCACGGTCTCGACCGCTTCACGCCGGCGACGCGGTTCGACCACGACCGCGACGCTTCCTTCTCGCTCAAGGGTGCGCATGCGAAGGTCGCCTGCGCGCAATGCCACCGTCCCGACCCCGGGGTCAGGGTTGCCGGAGTGCCCCGCGTGGTCTATGCGCCGCTCTCGGGCAAATGCGAGAGCTGCCACGCCGGGGGCACCCCGGTCCGGAGGCCCTCATGAACCGGTCCACCCTGCTGTTCCTCGCCGTCGGCCTGTTCCCGGTCCTAGCGCTCGAAGCGCAGCAATCGACGAAGAACCCTCATGGCCCGATCCAGGAGCCCTGTACATCGTGCCACACGGCCGACGCCTGGGTCCCGGCGAAGATCACGCGGGCCTTCGATCATGCCAGGACCGGCATGGCGCTGACCGGTGGGCACGCGGCGGCCAAGTGCACCGCCTGCCACACGACCCTCGACTTCAAGGGGACGCGGGCCGACTGCCTGGCCTGTCACCGCGACGTGCACCAGGGGACCCTGGGGGCCGAGTGCGCGCGCTGCCACTCGATCCGGAGCTTCCTGGACCGGGCGGAAATGCGCCGGATGCATCAGACCACGCGGTTCCCGCTGGCCGGCGCGCACCTGGCGACCGACTGCGAGTCCTGCCACATCCCGACGGCGCAGGGGGCCCTGCTCTTCTCCATCAGTGCGGCCAATTGCATCGATTGCCATCTGCCCAACTACCAGGCGGCCAAGGACCCCGACCACGTCGGGGGAAGCTTCAACCGTGACTGCACCCAGTGTCACACGGTGGTGAGCTGGTCCGGTGCGCGGTTCGATCACAACGCCACCCAATTCCCCCTGACCGGCGGCCACAAGACCATCCCCTGCACCCAATGCCATACCAACGGGGTCTACAGTGGCAAGCCCACAAGCTGCGTCTCGTGCCATCAGCAGGACTACGACGGGACCAACAATCCCGCGCACAGCGGGGCGGGCTTCCCCACTACCTGCTCCTCCTGTCATACCACGACCACCTGGGCGGGAGCCACGTTTGATCACTCCATGTTCAGGACGACTCACCATGGGGCGGCGGGGGTCTGCTCCGCGTGCCACAACAACCCGGCGAACTTCGCCCAGAGTACCTGTAGCAACCACCATCACCCGCCGAGCTGCACCTTCCTCAACCAGGGAGCCTGCGGAGACTGAGCGATGCCAAGCATGAGATCCGCGATCCTCCTGATCGCACTGGCCGCCCTGGGACCAAGCCTGGCAGCGCAGACGCCGGCGGCCCGGCGAGTGGCGCTGGTGAACTACGTCTCGGGAGAGGCGATCTACATCGGGGCTGGCCGGGCCGACGGCCTGCGAGAGGACACGGAGGTCGAGCTGATCCGGGCCGGCGCCGTGGCGGCGACCCTCAAGGTCGCCTACCTGTCCACCCGACAGGCCTCGTGTCTCGTGGTCAGCGGGCGGAAGGACATCGCGGTCGGTGATACCGTGCGATTCACTCCAGCGGCGAGCGAGCCCTCGGCGGTAGCCGGTGCTGCCGTCCCGACCGACACGGGCCGCGCCCCGGCCGTGGCGGCGGTGGTCTCCGCCCGCCGACCCTGGCAGCCTCCGCAGATCCGCGGCCGGATCAGCGCCCAGTATCTCAAGGTGAACGGTCGGGACAGTCTGACCTCGGATCTCACGCAGCCGGCCTTCGACGTCCGCCTCGATGGCCAGAACCTGGGCGGGAGTCCCCTCGGTCTGCTGCTCGACGCGAGGACCCGCTCGACGACCACGCAACCGGTTGGGGTAGCCTCAACCCAGGAGAATCTCACCCGCGTGTACCTGGCGGCGCTCTTGTTCAACGCCCGCGGATCTCCCCTGCGCTTGACCCTGGGCCGCCAGTACTCGCCGGTCATCTCCAGCGTGAGCTACTTCGACGGCATCCTGGCGGAGCTGGTCAAGGCCAGTTGGAGCGCCGGGCTGCTGGGCGGCGTTCAGCCCGATCCCGCCACCCTCAAGTTCTCGTCTGACATTAAGGAGGGCGGGCTCTACTTCCAGCTCCACAGTCGCCCGGCCTCGCCCAAGATCTGGTCATTCACGATGGGGGGGATCGGCTCGTATACCCAGGGTCAGCCCAACCGCGAGTTCGCTTTCTTCCAGGCGACCTACACCAGCCGGGCGTTCTCGCTGTTCGCGGTCCAGGAGCTGGACTTCTACCGCGGGCTGAAGGCCGACATGGGAGAGCCGCCGGTGTCTCCCAGCAACACCCTGGTGAACCTCTCGGTCCGGGTGAGTGACGCGGTGACGCTGAACGCCGGACTCGACGACCGGCGCAACGTGCGGCTCTACCGTGACCTGGTGACACCGCTCACCCAATTTGATGACGCCTTTCGTTCGGGAGCCTGGGGCGGGGCCTCGGTGCTCTTCGCGCGGCGCCTGCGATTCGGAGCCGACGTGCACTCCACCCTTCGCGACCCCACCACCCAGGGCAACATCTACTCGGCCTACTTCAGCACCGACCGGTTCACGCCACTGCATCTCAATATCCGGGCGCGGAGCAGCCGCTACGACAACAACCAGATGGCCGGCTGGCTCCACTCCGGGACCGCTAGGAGTGAGTCCCATCCGCGTGGGTGCAGTTGGAAGCGAACGCCGGCGTCCGCAACGACGAGCGGTCCACCAGCTCGCTGGGGTTGAACCATCTGACCTGGTACGGAGCATCGGTGGACCTGTCGGTGGCACGGGCCTGGTTCCTGAACTTCTCCTTCACGCGGGAAGACGGCACCACCGGGAAGAACGACCAGGCGTATGGTACGATCACGTTCCGATTCTGATCCGGAGGACAGGATGCAGATTACCCCCGCTTCGCTCATCGGGCCAGGAATGGGTTCGGCTGGAGGATCACACCGTCATTGCGCGGCGGACGCTGCGACTCGTGCGGGCCCTGCTCCGGGAAGCACTGGAGAACCCGACTTTCTTGGGTCCCGACCGCTCCACCTGGCCACTCGTCGACATCCCGGAGCTGGACGCGGTTGGCGGTGTCGTTCGGTTGAACGACCCGAACGGCGAGCCGATCGTGGTCGCCCGGGTGGGCCGATCGAGCTATGCCGCCTTTCGCCTGGGAGCCGATGAGCGCGAGGTAGAGCGGGTGCCGGTCGAGTACAACGAGGAGACGCGCCGCCTCAGGATGGCGTGATCGACTCGCCGAGCCTGGGCGCTCGCGCCCAGGCCAGGGCGGTGTCCACGGCGCGCTGCCAACCCTGCAGCTGAAGCCGCCGCTCGGGGCCCGGCATCACCGGCTCGAACCGAGTGAACCGCTGGGCGGCGAGAAACTCCTCGGCTGACCGCCAGATCCCCAACGCCAGTCCCGCCAGTCCGCCTGCCCCCAGCGCGGTGGTTTCCACGTTGCTGGGGCGCTCCACCGCCACGCCCAGGATATCGGCCTGAAACTGCATCAGCCAATCGTTGGCGGCGGCCCCGCCGTCGACGCGAAGCGCCTCCAGCGGGAGCCGAGCCTCGGTCTCCATCAGGCGTAGGACATCGGCACTGCTGAACGCCATGGCCTCGAGCGCGGCCCGCACCAGGTGGGCTCGCGTGGTCCCCCGGGTGAGCCCGGTGATGGTACCCCGCGCCTCCGGCTCCCAGTAGGGGGAACCCAGGCCCACGAAGGCCGGCACGAAATGAACGTCGCCGGTATCGGGGACACTCCGCGCCAGCGCCTCGGTCTCCTGCGCCTTGGCGACGATGCCAAGCCCGTCGCGAAGCCACTGAATGGCGGCACCGGCGATGAACACGCTGCCCTCCAGGGCGAAGGACGGCTCGCCCCGCGGCCCGCAGGCGACGGTGGTGAGGAGCCCCTTGGTCGACAGCACCCGCTCCTGGCCGGTGTGGGTGAGCATGAAGGCCCCGGTGCCGTAAGTGTTCTTGGCCAGGCGCTCATGCCAACAGCCTTGGCCGAACAGGGCGGCCTGCTGATCTCCCGCCATCCCTGCGATGGGCAGCGCGGTGCCGAACCAGGTGGGCCGCGACTCCCCCACCACCTCACTCATGTCGACCAGCCGCGGGAGGATACCGGCGGGTACGCCGAAGAGGGCCAGGAGATCCGGGTCCCAATCCCCGGTGTCGAGTCGGTACAGCATAGTGCGCGACGCGTTGGTCCGATCGCTGACGTGGACGCTGCCACCCGTGAGGTTCGCGACCAGCCAGCTCTCGACGGTGCCGACGGCCAGCTCGCCGGCCTGGGCCCGCTGGCGCAGCGTCTTGTCTCGAAGCAGCCATTCGATCTTGGTAGCGGAGAAGTAGGGGTCGAGCACCAAGCCGGTGCGCTCACGGATTTGCGCCTCCCGACCCTCCGCCTTGAGGGCTCGGCAGCGATCCGTGGTGCGCCGGTCCTGCCAGACGATGGCGGGCGCCACGGGACGGAGCGTCTTCCGGTCCCACAGCACCACGGTCTCGCGCTGGTTGGTGATTCCGATTCCGGAGGGCGTTTCCTTGGAGGCGTCCAGCGCTTCTCGCGCGGCCTCGATCGTTACCCGGATGATCTCTTCGGCGTCGTGCTCGACCCAGCCGGGCTTGGGGAAGTGCTGCGTGAATTCCCGATAGCCGCGGCTGAGGATGCTGCCATCCTGGTGGATGACCAGCGCCGTAGAGCCGGTGGTGCCTTGGTCGAGGGCGAGGATGGAGGGCATTAAGGACAGTGCTGAGTACTGAGTACTGAGTACTGAGTGGACGAAGGCGAAAGGACCCAGTGTCCGATGCCCGATGCCTGATGCCGACTGCAGAGTCGAGAGATATTCATTTGCTACTTCTGCCCCAGGGCCGCCTTGAACTTCGCCCATCGAGGATCGGTGCGAAGGGGGTCAAACGTCAGCCCCTGCGAGTCCTCGATGATGGTGGGGTCGCGATCGCGGACCGCGCGGTCCAGCCAGGCAAAGGCTTGATCGTATTCCCCAAGGCCGGTGTACCCCGTCGCGATCCATCCCGGACTCAGGTACTCACGGGCGGACCGTGCCTGCAGCTGTCCGAGAAGCTTCCGAGCCGAATCCATCGCCCCGGACTTGGCCACGGCGTAGATCAGCTCGCCCGCGTATTGGTCGCTACTGGCGACGGAGAGTTGCAGCTCCGGAATCGCCTCCTTGTACCTCCCCCGGGCGTTGTAGAGGCTCCCGAGCGCGCCGTGAGCGGGGCCGAAGTTGGGGTCCAGGCGAAGTACCTCCCGAAACACCGAATCCGCCTGGTCAAACCGGCGGGCATACAGCAAGGCATCTCCCGACACCTTACCGATGATCCGGGACAAAGGATCGAGCCGCTGGGCCAGACGAATCTGGGTGATGGCCTCCTCGAGTCGTCCGCGGCCGATCAGGAAATCCGCGTACCAGTGGGAGGCGGTCGCATAGTTGGGTCTGGCCTCGATTACCTGCTTGAACAGGCTCTCGGCCCGGGGCCAGTCCCATTCGAAGAGCATGGTGCCATAGGCCAGGGCCGCCTGCACCTCGACATGGGAGCTATCCAACTCGAGCGTCCGGAGGGCAGCCCGCTTGGCCTTGGCCCAGAGCGCGCTCGGCTGTTCTCCGGCACTATAGAAAGGAAGGATGATGTAGGTCTCGGCCAGGCCCTCATAGGCCGGAGCGAATTGCGAATCGGCCGCGATGGCTTGCTCGAAGAAATGGATGGCCTCGTGGAGGGACGATCTGGTGCGGGCGCTCCAGGCGTAACGCCCCTTGAGGTAGAGATCGTGAGCCTGGAGGGTCGCGGCCCCAGCTGCGGGCGCCGCTATGGCCGGCGCCCCCAGCGCGACACGTAGCGCCCCCGCGGTGGCCCGCGCGATCTCTTCCTGAACCTGGAAGACGTCCTTGAGCTCCCGGGCGTAGGTATCGGACCAAAGGGTGAGGCCGTCCCCGACGTTGACCAGCTGCACGGTCACCCGAAGCTTGGGGCCGGCGCGACGAACCGTGCCCTCGAGCACGCTGTTCACGTGCAGCTTGGACCCCACCTCGTGCAGGTCGGCCTCTTTTCCCTTGAACGCGAACGACGAGCTACGGGCGGCGACCCGGAGGCCGGGGATCTTGCCGAGCGCCCCGATCAGCTCGTCGGTCATCCCGTCCGAGAAATATTCCTCTTTGGGATCGCCGCCCACGTTCACCAAGGGCAGCACGGCGACGGACTTTTCGCCTAGGATGGTTCCGCCGGCCGGTGCATTGGTTGCGGAAGCAGCTGGCGTGGGACCTGGCGGAGCGAGCGTCACTCGGCCCCGCCAGAAGAGGCCGAGGGCAATGGCCGCCACCACCACGGTACCCGCGACGTAGGCGCCGGTCCTGACCCGAGGCGGGGCCGGGGAGGGGAAGGGAGTTGTGGCGGGAGGAGTCATCCCCGTCGGGGTCGAGAGCGCATCGAGCTGGTGCACGATGTCCCTGGCCGACTGGGGCCGGTCGGCGGGGCGCTTCTCGAGGCACCGCATGATCACCACCGCCAGGGCCGGCGGACAGGCAGGACGGCGGACGCTGACCTGCTCCGCGGTTT
Organism: uncultured Gemmatimonadales bacterium; assembly: GCA_963704015.1. Classification (GTDB taxonomy): domain Bacteria; phylum Gemmatimonadota; class Gemmatimonadetes; order Gemmatimonadales; family GWC2-71-9; genus DATIWD01. The sequence continues at coordinate 121,739 of CAVPGI010000008.1, read as the reverse complement.
CGGTCGCATGAGCGGCCAACACCGCAGCGGCCGGTCGTCCGGCGAAGGGTGGCTGTCCCGTCACCAGCTCATAGGCCAGAACCCCGAAGGCATAGATGTCGGCCCGGTGATCGGTGTTGCGATCCCCCGCTGCCTGCTCCGGCGCCATATACGCCGGGGTGCCGATCGCGAGGCCGAGGGAGGTCAAGGCACTACCACCGGAGGTGGTCGAGGCGCTCAACGCCTTGGCCACGCCGAAGTCGGTCACCATCGCCGCCCCGCCGGACATCAGCACGTTGTCGGGCTTGATGTCTCGGTGCACCACGCCGTGCTCGTGGGCGTAGGCCAGCGCGAGGGCCACTTCCCGGAGTACGTGGACCACCTCCGCGATGGGCAACTCCCCGCCCCGGGCCAAACGGACCCGGAGCGATTCGCCGTCCACGAAAGGCATGGTGAAATAGGGAAGAGCCGGATCCCCACCGGACTCGGGCAGCTCACCGGCGGCAAGCAGGGGTACGATGTGCGGATGTTGCAGCTGCGCGGCCAACTGGATTTCACGGCGGAACCGCTCCCCGCTCACCGCCGGCGCCAGATCCTGGGGAAGGACTTTGATCACCACCCGTCGGCCCAGCGCGGCCTCGGTGGCGAGAAACACCCGTGACATCCCGCCCCCACCCAGTTCCCGCTCCAGGGTGTAGGCCCCGCTGAGCGTCGCCTGCAAACGGTCCCGGAGATCCATGGCCACGGCGTAGATAATAGGTAGCAGGGGTGTAAGTGCTAGGTGGAGACTCGGGACCTGGTACCGGGCACCGGGTACCGGGTACTAGGCATTGAGCAAGAGGCAAGAGGCAGTTACTCAGTACTCAGCACTCAGTACTCAGTACTCAGTTCCTGTCCCCTCCCCTCGCCACCAAGACCCCGGCAACGATCAACCCAGCGCCGAGAAACTGCACCGGACCCGGCCGCTCGCCGAGCAAGGGCCAGCCCACCAGCATGGCCACGACCGGGATGCCGGCTCCGAACAGGGCCGCCCGCGCGCTACCGACGACCTGAACGCCACGATTCCAGAGGATGTATCCCACGATCAGGGCCAGCACCGTGGCGTAGGCGGTGCCACCCCAGCCCGGCACCCCGATCTTTCCCCACTCGAGGCGCCAGAGCTCGGGGAGACCGAGAACGATCAGAAAAGGAGTGCCGGTGGCCATGGTGAGCGCGGTAATCCGAAGACTCGACATCGGCTCCCGGAGCGCGCGTACCCCGACGGTATAGGCGGCCCAGCAGGCGGCCGCCGCCAGCACGAAGAGATCGCCTCGAAGCGTCTCGGGGGAGAGCCGCAGGCCGGCGTCACCCAGGACCAGCGCGACGCCGCTCACCGCCAGCGCCACCCCGACTAGGATGCGAGGCGTGGCCCGCTCGACGCCGGTCACGGTGCCGAACAGCGTGACCAGGACCGGTGTGAAGGCCACCATGAGCGCGGCGTTGGCGGCCGTGGTCTGATACACGCCCAGAATGAACAGCGTCTGGTAGGCGGTGTTCCCGACCAGTCCCAGCCACAAGAGAGACCGGGTGCTGGCACGGGGCCAGAGGATGGGACCCTCCTGCCACCGGAGCAGGAGGAGCAGGAGTGTCGTGGCCACGCCGAAGCGGATCGCCCCGAACGCCATGGGCGGGATCTCGCTCAAGGCCCACTTGATGAAGCTGAAGTTGGCGCCCCAGATGAGCGTCACCATCACCATGCCGGCCTCGACGCGCGCCCGCTCCGCAGGCGACACCGGGGTGAGGCGGCTCACCGAGCCTGCCGGGCCAGCTCGGAGGGCAGTACCAGGCCGAAATCGGTGATGATGGCGGTCACCAGGGAGGCGGGAGTGACGTCGAAGGCGGGGTTCCAGACCGGGGTGCCGCCGGGGGCGAGGGCACGGTCGCCCCAGCGGGCGATCTCTTCCGGCCGCCGCTCCTCGATGGGAATCAAGTCTCCGGTGGCTGTGGCGAGGTCCACGGTGGATCGGGGCGCCGCGACGTAGAAGGGCACCCCCGCGGCGCGGGCCGAGAGGGCGAGGCCATAGGTGCCGACCTTGTTGGCCACGTCGCCGTTGGCGGCGATCCGATCGGCACCGACCAGGACGCAGGCCACGTCCCCGCGCCGGAGCCGGCTCGCCGCCATGGAGTCAGTGATCAGCGTGCAGGGGACCCCCGCACGCTGCAGCTCCCAGGCGGTCAGCCGGCTCCCTTGCAGCAGGGGCCTGGTCTCGTCCACCACCACGTGGACCCGGCGGCCGCGCTCATGGGCCAGGTAGACGGGCGCCAGCGCCGTTCCCTTCCCTCCCGTCGCGAGCGCCCCGGCGTTGCAGTGGGTGAGCACGGTGGCGCCATCGGGCACCAGCGGCAGCCCCGCCTCGCCGATTCGATCGCACATGGCGCGGTCTTCGGCCCAGATCGCGTCCGCCTCCTCGATCAGCGCCTGGCGGAGACCGGGGCCAGGCCCGTGCCGATCGGCCCTCAGCATCATCCGCCCCAGGGCCCAGGAGAGGTTGACGGCCGTGGGGCGCGCGGCTGCCAGCACCGTCGCGGCTGCGTGCACGATCTCCAGCGGGCTCAGGCCGGTCTTTCCATCCGTCCGGCCCACCGCCTGGACCACACCCATAGCCGCGGCAATCCCGATCAACGGCGCCCCCCGCACACGGAGGGCGCCGATCGCCTCGACCATCCCCTCGACCGATGTGATCTCCAGGTACCGCTCCTCGCCCGGCAGAAGCGTCTGGTCGAGGAGGCGGACACCAAAGTCGGGCGTCCAGGCGATGGGAGTAGGGAGGGACATGGTGGTGAAGAGTAAACGGGGAATGGTGATGCCTCACCCCCTGACCCCTCTCCACGATGTGGAGAGGGCGAAAAAGGAGAGGGTGAGCAAGAGCGATCAGCGAGGAGGTTATGTTGGGTACCGGGTGCCAGGATCTGGTGCCGGTTCCTCTTCCCCCAGTTCCCCCTTCTCGGTTCCTCCTATGCCCTACGCCACCCTCCTCTACGACCTGCGGGACGGGATTGCGACCCTCACCATCAACCGACCCGACAAGCTCAACGCCCTGAACGACACGGTGATCACCGAACTGGGAGAGGCGGTAGCGGCGATCGAGGGCGACCAGGCGGTGCGGGGGGTGATCCTGACGGGGGCCGGGCCCAAGGCATTCGTGGCCGGGGCCGACATCGCCGAGCTTTCGCGCCAGGGACCGCTGGACGGGAGGGCCCGGGCGCTGGTGGGTCAGGCGGTCTTTCGCCGCCTCGAGCGCCTGGGGAAGCCGGTCATCGCCGCCGTGAACGGGTTCGCCCTGGGCGGCGGGTGCGAGCTGGCCATGGCCTGCCATCTCAGGATCGCCAGTGACCGGGCCAAGTTCGGCCAACCGGAGGTGAAGCTGGGGATCGGGCCCGGGTACGGGGGCACGGTTCGGCTCCCCCGCCTGGTGGGCCGAGGCCGGGCCCTGGAGCTACTCCTCACGGGTGAGGTCATCGATGCCCAGGAGGCCTACCGGATCGGACTGGTGAACCGGGTGGTCCCGGGAGACCGGCTGCTGGCGGAAGCAGAGGCCCTGCTCCGGACCATCCTGGGCAACGGGCCCCTGGCGGTCCGGCTCTGCCTGGAGGCGGTGGACGCGGGTCTGGAAATGCCATCGGAGGAAGCCCATCGGATAGAGGCCAACTACTTCGGGCTCCTGGCCTCGACCCAGGACATGCGGGAAGGCATGGCGGCCTTCCTGGAGAAGCGGCCCCCGGCCTTTCGGGGCGCCTGAGCGGGCACCCGACAGCCCTCCCGAACCGGGATTTTCACCCGTATTCGTGGCTGCAATTCCCCTCGGTAGCGAGCTATTTTTACAGTGATGTTTTCGGGTGTTTCCGAGGTCGCCTGAGGTGCGTTTTACGCGGCTCTGCGCCCGGGGATTTCGGAACCTCCAACGGGAGCCGCTGGCGTTCCCGGCGCCCGGCCTGATCCTCCTGGGACCCAATGGCCAGGGCAAGACCAACCTGCTGGAGGCCCTGTACTACCCGGTGCTGTTTCGCTCGCTCCGAGGCGCCGGAGACGCTGAGTTGGTGCAGTTCGAGGCGCCGGGGTTCGAGCTGGCCGTGGAGTTCGAGGCGGGAGGACGCGGGCACCAAGCGGTGGTGGAGTACACCACCAAGGCCCGACGCAAGCGGATCGAGCTGGATGGCGAGGAGGGCCCTCGCCTGACCCATGCGGCGGGGGTCTGCCTGGCGGTGGCGTTTCTTCCGGCGGATGTGGCACTCGCCGCAGGACCGGCCATGATCCGGAGGCGCTACCTCGACCGGACGCTGGCCTTGGCTGACCGGAGATACCTGGTGGCGTTGTCCCGGTATCGGTCCGCCATGGCCCAACGCAATGCGGCTCTGAGGCAGGGCCAAGGCGCTGTGGCTCGCGCTTTCGATGGGGTGGTGGCGACCCGTGGGGCCCAGATCACGGCCGCCCGCCTGGCCTGGGCCAGGAGCGCCTCGGAAGCGTTCCGGACCGAGTTGGAAGGGATGGGAGAGGCGGCGACGGGTGAGCTCGAATACACGGGCCCTGCCGAGCTGGCCGATCCAGCCGCCTGGCCCGAGGCCCTGGAGCGAAGCTGGGCCAGAGATCAGGCGCGAGGGAGGACGGGGCTGGGCCCGCAACGGGACGACCTCCGCCTGACCCTGGGTGGCAAGCCGCTGCGGGAGTTCGGCTCCACCGGCCAGCAGCGGAGTGCGGCGGTGGCGCTCCGACTCCTCGAGCTGGCGACGCTCCGCCGGGAGCGGGAGGAAGACCCGGCCCTGCTGCTGGACGACATCTTCGCCGAGCTGGATCCCGATCGTCAGGCCCGGCTGGGCCGGCGGTTGCTGGACGGGCGGAGCCAGGTCTTCCTGACCGCGCCCAGGCGGGACGAGCTCCCGGCCGGTCTCGACCTTCCGATCTGGCGAGTGGACCGCGGTGCAGTCCGGCCGGAGCCTTGATTAGGGAGCTTCATGACCGCCAAGCGCACACTGACCCCGGTCGCCGAGGTTCTCGCGAGCTTCTTGAAGCGATCGGGCCTCAACAAACGGATGCAACAGACCGACGTGATTGAGCGATGGGGGAGCTGGTGGGGCCCCAGATCGCGGCGGTGACGCAGCCGGAGTCGGTCTCTGCCGACGGCGTGCTCCGCGTGCGGGTGGCGACGGCGCCCTGGGCCACCGAGCTGAGCCTCATGACCCCACGCATCCTGGCGCGGGTCAACGCCGACCGGGAAGGGCGGATCAAGTGGATTCGGTGGATCAGCGAGTGCGGGACCGCCGGCACGATCGGGAGTTTCACCCCTAGCCGAAACGGCGGAGCATGGCGAAGGAAGCAGTAGCGCGAGCCGACAACGGCGCCCCATACGACGCGGAATCCATCCAGGTCCTCAAGGGCCTGGAGGCGGTCCGCAAGCGGCCGGGCATGTACATCGGCTCCACCGGCGAGAGCGGGCTGCACCACCTGGTCTACGAGGTGGTGGACAACTCGATCGACGAGGCGCTGGCCGGCTTCTGCGACAACATCAGCGTCACGATCCACAAGGACAACTCGATCACCGTGGCCGACAACGGCCGCGGCATCCCGGTGGACATCCACCCCACCGAGAAGATCCCCGGGGTCGAGCTGGCGCTCACGGTGCTGCACGCCGGCGGCAAGTTCGACAAGTCGAACTACAAGGTGTCGGGCGGCCTGCACGGCGTCGGCGTCTCGGTGGTGAACGCGCTGTCGGAGCGGCTCGAGGTGGTGGTCGACCGCGACGGCAAGCGCCACCACATGGCGTTCGTGCGGGGCGACACCGTCAAGAAGCTCGACGATCCTCGGCAAGGCGCAGCGGCACCGGCACCATCGTCCGCTTCAAGCCCGACCCCGAGATCTTCACGGTGCTCGAGTTCAACTACGAACACCCTGGCCGACCGGCTGCGCGAGCTGGCGTTCCTCAACAAGGGCGTCACCATCACCCTCAAGGACGAGCGCGCCGACGCCGAGCCGCGGGAGGAGACCTTCTTCGCCAAGGGCGGCCTGGTCCAGTTCGTCGAGTGGCTCAACCGCAACAAGAAGCCGCTGCACCCCAAGCCGATCGCCTTCACCGTCGACCAAGGACGACGTCGAGGTGGACGTCGCCCTGCAGTACGAGGACGGCTACAACGAGAACATCTTCACCTTCGTCAACAACATCAACACCCACGAAGGCGGCACCCACCTCACCGGCTTCAAGTCCGCGCTCACCCGGACCATCAACGAGTTCGCCAAGAAGAGCGGCGCGCTCAAGAAGGAGGACTTCACCCTCTCCGGCGAGGACGTCCGCGAGGGGCTGACCTGCGTGCTGCACGTCAAGGTGAAGGAGCCGCAGTTCGAGGGGCAGACCAAGACCAAGCTGGGCAACTGCGAGGTCGAGGGCATCGTCAAGCAGGTGGTGAACGAGCAGCTCGGCAGCTACCTCGAGGAGAAGCCCGCCGGTCGGCCGACGCGATCATCGAGAAGGCGGTCAGCGCGGCCCGGGCGCGCGAAGCGGCCCGCAAGGCGCGCGACCTGGTCCGCAAGAAGTCCGGGCTCGAGGGCGCCGTGCTGCCCGGCAAGCTGGCCGACTGCTCGCTCGAGCGATCCGGCGCTGTGCGAGCTCTACCTGGTCGAGGGCGACTCGGCCGGCGGCAGCGCCAAGCAGGGGCGCGACCGCTCCTTCCAGGCCATCCTGCCGCTGCGGGGCAAGATCCTCAACGTGGAGAAGGCCCGGATCGACAAGATCCTCGGCAACGAGGAGATCCGCGCGATCATCACGGCCATCGGCGCCGGCGTGCGCGAGGACTTCAAGCTGGAGGACGCCCGCTACCACAAGATCATCCTCATGACCGACGCCGACGTGGACGGCGCCCACATCCGGACCCTGCTGCTCACCTTCTTCTTCCGGCAGATGCAGGAGCTGATCGAGGCGGGGTACATCTACATCGCCCAGCCGCCGCTCTACCGGGTGGCCAAGGGCAAGGAGGAGTTCTACGCCTACACCGAGCCGGAGCGGGACGAGTACGCCAAGCGGCTGGGCAACGGCGAGGGCAAGGGCAGCGTCAACATCCAGCGCTACAAGGGCCTGGGCGAGATGAACCCGGACCAGCTGTGGCAGACCACCATGGACCCCGACGACGCGCACCATCCTCCGGGTCACGATGGAGGACGCGGTCGAGGCCTCCAAGCTGTTCGACGAGCTGATGGGCGACGAGGTCGAGCCGCGGCGCCTGTTCATCGAGAAGAACGCGAAGTACGTGAGCAACCTCGACGTGTAGAGAGAGGCAAGAGGCAAGCGGCACGAGGCACGGGTCTCAGACTCTCATGCCTCATGCCTCGTGCCCCGTGCCATATTCCCCCTCTCGATACTCCCCCTTCGACATGCCCTCCCAACCAGAGCCCGCTCGCTCCGTCGGCGTCGAGCGGCAGTTCAGCATTTATCGCGACGGCCTGGCGGGCCGGACCATTTCGGTCCCGGTCTCGCCCAAGCTGCTCGAGGCGCGGGCCCGAGAAGTCATGGCGCTCCCGGCCTTCGAGTACGTCTCCGGCGGCGCCGGTGGTGAGGACACCATGCGGGCCAACCGCGAGGCCTTCCGGCGCTGGCGCATCGCGCCGCGAGTCTTGCGCGACGTGAGCGCCCGAGACCTGGGAGTCACGGTATTGGGCCGGCGGTTCCCCGCCCCGCTGCTCCTGGCACCAGTCGGTGTGCAGGGCATCGTCCATCCCGACGGCGAGCTGGCCGTGGCGCGGGCCGCGGCGGGCCTGGGCATCCCCATGATCCTCAGCACCGTCTCCTCGTTCACGCTCGAGCAGGTGGCGGAGACGTTGGGCCCCACGCCGCATTGGTTTCAGCTCTACTGGAGCAGCGATGCAGATCTGACGGCGAGCTTCCTGCGCCGCGCCGAGGCGGCGGGATATGAAGCGGTGGTGGTCACCGTGGATACCCCGATGCTGGCATGGCGCGAGCGGGACCTGGCCCAGGCCTATCTCCCCTTCCTCGAGGGACACGGGCTGGCCAACTACCTGACCGATCCGGTGTTCTGTCAGTCACTGGAGCAGCCGCCGGAGCGCAACCCCGCTCCCGCCATCGAGCGGTTCGCCGCCGTGTTCGGGAATGCCGCGCTCAGCTGGGAGGATCTTCCCTGGCTGCGCCGGCACACGCGGCTGCCCATCCTGATCAAGGGCATCGTTCGCGCCGAGGATGCCGAGCGAGCCGTCCGCGCGGGGGTGGACGGGATCATCGTCTCCAATCACGGCGGCCGGCAGGTCGATGGCGCGCTGGCGGCCCTGGATTCGCTGGTCGCGGTGGTGGACCGGATCGGCGGCAAGTTGCCGGTGCTGTTCGACAGCGGGATCCGGCGGGGATCCGACGCCTTCAAGGCGCTGGCGCTGGGCGCGACCGCGGTCCTCCTGGGACGGCTCTATGTGTGGGGCTTGGGAGTGGCGGGAGAGGCGGGTGTCCGTGACGTGCTCCAGAACTTCCTGGCGGATTTCGACCTCACACTCGGCCTCAGCGGTTATGCCTCGGTTTCCGAGCTGGATCGGGAGGCGCTGGTCAAGACGGGGAGCTGAGCGCGGCGGCCCGGGGATGCAGCGCCTCCACGCCGTCGGCCGTGACGCGATGCGTGATCAAGGCGGGCAACGCCCCCTTCTCCCCAATGCCGATCGCTCGTTCCAACGCCGCGATTCCGATGCTGATCCCCTCCTCATTCCGGGCGAAGATGGACGCGATGGGCTCGCCGGCGGCGACGTGATCGCCCGGCTTCACCGTGATTACGAACCCCACCGAGGGATCGATCGGATCTTCCAGCCGCTGGCGGCCTCCGCCCATGGCCACGATCGCCTCGCCGATCAGACGGGCATCCACCCGCTCCACGAACCCGCGCTGCCGCGCTTGATAGACCTCCACCGCCTGGGCCTGGGGGAGCACGCCGGGATCGTCGACGATGCCGGGGTTACCGCCCTGGGCCTCCACCAGCTCGGCGAACTTGGCACGGGCCTGTCCGGAAGTGATGGCGACCTTGAGGCGGAGGCGGGCCGCGTCCCGATCGGGCTCGACGCGGGCCGCGACCAGCATCTCCGCTCCCAGCGCGTAGATCAGCTCCGCGAGATCGGGGGGACCCTGGTCCTCCAGGGCCAGCAGCGCCTCCTCGATCTCGAGCGCGTTGCCGCAGGCGCGGCCCAGCGGCCGGTCCATGGCGGAGAGCAAGGCCACCGTACGGCATCCGTGTCGCTCGCCCAGGCCGACCATGGTGCGAGCCAGCTCCAGGGCGGCGCCCTGCTCAGGTACGAAGGCCCCCGACCCCTGCTTGACGTCGAGCACCAGCGCCGAGAGGTCTTCGGCCAGCTTCTTGGACATGATACTGGCCGCGATCAGCGGAATGGAGGATACGGTCCCGCTCACGTCGCGGAGGGCGTAGATCCGCCGGTCGGCAGGGGCGATCGCCTCGCTCTGCGCGAACATGGCGCAACCGATCCGCTGCACCTGGCGCTCGACTTCCCGGGGGTCCAGGGCGGTCCGAAAACCGGGAATGGACTCCAGCTTGTCGACCGTCCCGCCGGTATGGGCCAGGCCGCGTCCGGACATCATGGGCACCGCGACCCCGCAGCAGGCGGCGAGGGGGGCCAGCACCAGCGAGACCTTGTCTCCCACACCGCCGGTGGAGTGTTTGTCCACCCGCCGGGTCAGCCAGGTGCCGAAGTCCAGTCGGTCCCCGCTGGCCAGCATGGCCTCGGTGAGGGCCGCCAGCTCGCCCGGCTCGAGGCCGCGCCAGACCACCGCCATGAGGAGGGCGGACATCTGGTATTCGGGGATTCGGCCGGCCACGAAATCGGCGAGGACGGCGGCCCATTCCGCGTCGGAGAGGGCCCCACCGTCTCGCTTGCGCTCGATCAGTTGCTGAAACACCATTGGGCGGCCCCAAGGCAAAAGGTCTCGCTACAGGAGCTCGGCATGCGCCGGCCCATCATGAAGGTTTCCTTCAACGCTTCCTGCCGTATCACCTGCCTGGTACTCGGTCTCGGTCTGGCCCTGCCCACCACCGCTCCCGCCCAGACCGCCGAAGAGCTGGTGGCCCGGGGCCGGGCCCTACCACAGGAGCGGGAGCCGGCGGAAGCGCTGACGCTCTTCGAGCAGGCGCTGGCGCTCGACCCGAACAACTATGAGGCGAACTGGCGCGCGTCTCAAGCGCTGGCCGACCTCGGCAAACAATATCCCGACGAAGGGAAGAATCCGCATCGGGACTCCCTGTATGCCCGGGCGGAGTCGCTGGCCAGGATCGCGGTCCGTCTGGACTCCACCGATGCCGAAGGCCATTTCGTGCTGGCCGTGGGCATCGGACGCACCTCGCTGACCAAGGGGGGCAAGGAGCGAGTGCGGAACGCCAAGGTGATCCGGGACGAGACGCTCCGCACTCTGGAGATCAACCCCAATCACGATCGCGCCTATCACGTGCTGGGCCGCTGGAACGCGGAGATTCGGCGGCTCTCGGGGCTGACCCGGTTCTTCGCCAAGACCTTTCTGGGCGCCGCGATCTTCAATGAAGCCTCCTGGGACAAGGCCGTCGAGTACCTGAACAAGGCGGTGACGCTCTCCCCGGAGAACATCTATCACCGGCTCGACCTGGCGGAGGTGTACATCGACGTGGGCCAATACAGCAAGGCCCGGGAACAGCTGCAGGTCATCCAGGAGCTGCCGGTGTTCGACTACATGGACCCGCAATACCAGGAGCGCGCGCGCACCCTGCTCAAGGAAATCGAGGGGAAGAAGGACAAGGAGCAGGAGCCTGCGTCTCCCGGGTCGCCCTAGCTTGACCCCTCACCGGCCGGGGCACCAACTTTCACACAGTCTGGTTCCCTCAACGCAGGAGACCGTATGACTCCGACCGCCACGGCGGACGTGGAGCACCTTCAGGCCCGAATCCAGGAGCTCGAGCAGGACCGCAAGCACCTGCTGGCCCTGATCGAGATCCTTCAGGAGATCGCGGGTTCCCTGCACTTCGTCGACATCATGCAGGCCATCGCCCGGCGGCTGGGCGTGGCCTTCGGGCTGGATCGGTGCTCGATCTTCCTGGCCGAGCGGGACGGCCGCACCGTGCGGCTGGTGGCGAGCTACGAGGACCCCAGCATCAAGAACTACGTCGTGGACCTGGAGCGCTACCCCGAGCTGAGGGAAGCGCTGAGCAGCGGGCGAACCGTCTTCATCCCCGATGTCGCCACCGATTCTACCTTGGCCCACGTGAAAGGCCCCCTGGCGCACCGGGGGGTCAAGAGCATCACGGTCGTCCCCATCACGTGGCGCGGGGTCGTGATCGGCGCCATTCTGCTCCGGACTTTCCGGGATGGTCCCGTGTTCTCGGAGGCGGACGTCGCCTTCTGCCAGGTGGTCGCGAATCTCACCGCCAAGGCGCTGCGAACGGCCCACCGGTTCGAGCGCCTCCAGGGCCGGGCCGGCGAAGGCGGGAGCACCGCCCACCGGGCCCAGGAGCGGGAGCGCGTGGCCCTGATCGGCTTCTTGCGGCGCCTGCTCGACGAGTTCGCCACCCGCGAAGGGCCGTGGCGGGAAGGCATCCTGGCCCGGTCCAGTGCGGCGGAGATCGAGCGCCTGGTCGGCGTCGCCATGACGGTGCTGGCCCAGGAGGCGGCGGCGAGGTGAGCGACTGGCTGCTGGTCAATGGTCACTGGACGCCCGCCGCCTCCAAAGGCCATCTCGCGACCCTTGACCAATGACCATCGACCATTGACTGGCCACGGCCCTTCGGCCGAGGAAAAACGCGCCGCTTCCCTCCGCGCCCAGCTCGATCGCGCCAACCAAGCCTACTACGTGCTCGATGCGCCGGAGATCTCCGACGCCGAGTACGACCGTCTGCTCCGCGAGCTGCAGGCGCTCGAGGCCGCGCATCCCGAGCTACAAACGCCGGACAGCCCCACCCAGCGGGTCGGCGCCGAGCCCGCCTCGACGCTGGCCAAGCACACGCACCGCCGCCCCATGTTCTCCCTCGCCAACGCCTTCAACACCGACGAGCTGACGGCCTGGGAGGACCGGAACGCGCGACTCGCCCCCGAGGTCCGCGCCGCCGGATACACCACCGAGGTCAAGATCGACGGCGCCGCGGTGAGCCTGACCTACGAGCGGGGTCGATTCGTGATGGGAGCCACCCGGGGCAACGGCGTGGTCGGCGAGGTGATCACCGAGAACCTCAAGACCATGCCCGATCTCCCGCTCGCGCTCCGAGGCAGCGGCCACCCTCGGGTGGTCGAGATCCGGGGCGAGGTCTACCTCTCCCAGGCCGCCTTTTCCCGGCTCAACCACGAACGGACCAAGGCCGGGGAGCCGACCTTCGCCAATCCGCGGAATGCCGCGGCCGGCAGCCTGCGACAACTCGATCCGCGGATCACCCGGCAGCGCCGGCTGCGCTTGTTCGCATTCCACCTCGAGGTGATCGAGGGGAATCTCAAGGTCCAATCCCAATGGGAGGTGCTGGAGTTGCTCGCCGCCTGGGGCTTCCCGGTAGAGCCGCACCGGGCCCGCCACGCAGACCTGGCGAGCGTGGAACGGAAGATCGCCGAGTACGAAGGCCTGCTCCCCGCGCTCCCCTTCGACGCCGATGGTGTGGTCGTCAAGGTGGACCGACTGCAACTCCACGAGGAGCTGGGGATCATCGGCGATCGGGAGCCCCGGTGGGCCATCGCCCGGAAGTTCGCGCCGGAGATGGCGGTGACGAAGTTGCTCAAGATCGAGGTCAACGTCGGCCGTACCGGTGCGCTCAATCCCTTCGCGGTGTTGGAGCCGGTCGAGGTCGGCGGTGTCGTCGTTTCCCACGCCACCCTCCACAACGAAGACCAGATCGAGCAGAAGGATCTGCGGGAAGGGGACTGGGTGGAGGTGATGCGGGCCGGCGAAGTGATCCCTCAGGTCGTGGGCCCGCTGCGGGAGCGGCGGGACGGCACCGAGCGTCCTTACCAGATGCCGGACCGCTGCCCTCGCTGCGGCACCCCGGTGGACCGGCCGCCCGACGAGGCGATGCGCTACTGTCCCAACGTAACCTGCCCGGGCCGCGTGCTGGAGGGCATCGTCCATTTCGCGTCCCGCGAGGCGATGGACATCCGGGGCCTCGGCTACGAGCGGGTACGGCAACTGCTCGAGGAGGGACTGATCCACGACGTCGCCGACCTCTACCAGCTCCGGGCCGAGGACCTGGTGAAGCTCGAGCGCTTCGCCGAGCAGTCGGCCAACCAGCTGGTCGCGGCGATCGAGCAATCGAAGGAGCGGCCCCTCTCCACCCTCATGTTCGGGCTCGGCATCCGGCACGTCGGGAAGAACGTGGCCCAGCTGCTGGCCCGCCGGTTCGGCACCATGGAGGCGCTCCTGGCGGCCACGGAAGACGAGCTCAACGCGGTGCCGGGGATCGGGCCCACCATCGCGGCGGCGGTGGTGGCGTTCTTCCATGAGAAACGGAATCGCCGGTTGATCGAGCGCCTGGCCGCGGCCGGCGTCGGGCTGGCCGAGCCGCGGGCCGTGGCGCAGGGTGGTCCGCTGGAGGGGAAGACCTACGTGCTGACCGGAACTCTGCCCACCTTGAGCCGCCAGGCGGCCACCGACCTCATCGAGCAGGCGGGGGGACGCGTGACCGGGAGCGTGAGCAAGAAGACCGATGCGGTGGTGGCGGGCCTGGAACCGGGCGGCAAACTGGACAAGGCGAAGGACCTGGGCGTCGAGGTGATCGACGAGTCGGAACTCTTGCGCCGCATCGGGGCGACGGCCTAAGTTGAGCCACCTTTCCCAAGCCACTTCATGAGCCCAGCTCCGTCGCTTTCCACCAGCCACTGCGTCGCACTCGGACGCCGGGCGCTGCATCAGCTGCGCGCCAGCCTCGAGCGGGACACCGGACTTCAAAGCGCGACGTACCTGCAGGAAGCCGGCTTCGCCGCCGGCGAGGAGCTCTTCCAGGCCTTTTCCGCCTGGCTCCAGGCTTCCTACGGGCTGGAGCAGCCGGCCCAGCTGGACATCAAGCACCTGGGCTCGATTCTCGACAAATTTTTTCAGGAATCCGGCTGGGGCCCCCTGACAGTGACACCGCTCAGCCCCGCCGCCGTCGCGCTCGACTCGACCGATTGGTCCGAGGCCGGGCCGGCCGGATCATCCAGCTACCCCACCTGCCACGTCACCAGCGGTATGCTGGCCGATTTTCTGAGCCGGATGTCGGGGGGATTGGTCGGTGTGATGGAGGTCGAGTGCCGGTCACGCGGCGACGACCGGTGCCGGTTCCTGGCTGGAGCCCCGGAGACGCTCGACTCCGTGTATGCCGGGATGGCTCAGGGCCAGAGCTACATCACCGCCCTCGGCCTCGACCAGGCCTAGTCGCGCCCGCGGCGGACGGCCCTCTTCAACTTCACCCTCCCACCACCGCCACCCCTTCGATGACCAGGGGAGGCACCGCCATGCTCCCGATCCATTGCACCTCGGCGCCCAATCCGGCCACCCGTCCCAGCAGCTCATAGGCATTGCCGGCCACCGCCGCGTCCTTCACCCGTCCCACCACTTCACCCTTCTCCACCCGATAGGCCACGCCGACCGGCTGGGAGAACGCCCCCCCGATGACGTTGCCCTGCCCCACGCCGAGCAGGTCGTCCACCAGGAGTCCATCCTCAATCAGCGCGAGCAGCGCCTCGAACGAGTGGTGGCCGGCCGCCACCACGAGGTTGGAGTAGGCCGGCTGCGGCTTGGCGAAGGTGCTGCGGCGTCCGTGCCCGGTCGGTTGGGTGCCCGCGCGCGCGGCGGTCTCCAGATCGTAGATGAAGTTCCGGACCACACCCTGTTCGATCAGCGGGAGCCGCTGACTGGGAACGCCCTCATCGTCCATCGGGCGGGAACCGCTGCGTCCATCGGCGAGCGGGTCGTCCACCAGGGTGAAGTTGGAGGAGAAGCGAGGCGCACCGGCCTGATCGGCCAGCGGTGAGATGCCCTGCAGAACCGCTTTCCCGGAACAGGCCTGCTGGAGGGGCAGCAGGAGCACGGCGCTGCCAGCGGGAGTGAAGCAGACGGCGAGATTGCCGCTCTTCGGCGGCGTGGCATCGCGGTCGGCCCAGGCGATCCGTTGCAGCAGCCGCTGGACCATCGCCTCCACATCCGCCAGCGCGGGTGACTCGACGCCCGCGACGTGGTCCGCCGTGATGAGCACACTGTCGCCGCGGATCTGCGTCAGTTCCGCCGACAGGCTCACCGTGGACACGTCGTAGCTTCCCTCCACCCCGCGGCTGTTGGCGAGCCGCACCGAGCCGATGGAGCGCTCCACCACCACATTGACCTTGACCCCATCGCTCGACAGCCGGTCCACCAGGCCCCGTCCCAGCTGGATCAGGTCCACGGCGGAGAGCGTGGCGGCCCGCGCCGAGTGGGTGCGCACCGCGGGAAGCGGCGACGGCTCGGGGAGCGTGATGGCCACCTGGGGGCCGAGCCGGGCGGAGGCGAAGGCTGCCTCGAGGAGCGCCTCGGGATCCTGCCCCGTCGTCCCGGCGAACCCCAGCCGGCCTCCATACAGGACCCGGAGGTTGAAGCCCCGCTCCTGGGCGGAGGAGGTGCTCTTGAGACGGCCCGCATCGAATGCGACGGTGAGCGTCTCATCGGTCTTCATAACCACGTCGGCCGCATCGGCGCGACGGGAGGCCTGCTCGATGAGCAACTCGATCACGCCGCCCCCCCTGGGCCGAGGCTCATTCGATCTCCCCCCCGACCAGCGCCTCGCGCAGCCGGAGTGGGGAGCGCCCTCGCTGACCGGAAGCGGGACCTGGCCCACCCTTCCCGCACCCTCCACCCAGTCTGGTTCCAGCGGAAGTCGCCCGCGACCGCGTCGATGCGATCCAGGGTCTTGAACAGGTTTCCCGCCAGCACCACCGGCTTGACCAGTTCGGCCAGCTTTCCGTCCCGGATCATGTATCCATAGCCCGAAGTGAAGGAGAAGTCCTCGAGGTGGGTCTGCCCGCCGAGGGCATCGCAGCAATAGACGCCGAGCGGATGTCCCGGAGCAGGTCGTCCAGGGTGCCGCGACCGTTGGCGATGTAGGTGTTGGTGAGCCGGACAATGGGTGGGTGGCGGAACGAGAGAGCGCGCCGGGCGTTTCCGGTGGGGCGCTCCCCCATGCGGGCGGCCGTCTCCCGGGAATGGAGCCGGCCCACCAGGACGCCGTTCTGAATCAGCAGCGTGTTCTGGGTGGGCGTGCCCTCGTCGTCGTAGGGGAGCGAGCCGCGCAGGCCGGCGGCGCTGCCGTCATCTCCCACGGTGAGAAGCTCGGAGCCGAACCGGCGGCCCAGTGGTCATCATCGCGCGGGCTTCCGGCGTTCTCGGCCACGAAGTCGGCCTCGCTCAGGTGCCCGATGGCTTCGTGGACGAAGACCCCGGCCAGCCGGGGATCGAGCACCACCGGATAGGTGCCGCTTTTGACCCGCGGAGCCGTGAGCAGCGGGATCGGCTCGCCGGGCCGCGTGTCGGAACAGCTGTTCGCTGTCCTGGACCGAGTGCCAGCCGCCGCCGGCAGCCCGATCGACTCGAGCCCACGCTCCACGCGCCGTCTTCCCGCGCGATCGCCACGGCCGAGAGGGTAACGTCGGGCCGGAGCTCGTAGAGCACCGTGCCGTCCGAGTTGGCGAACCAGTATTCGGTGACCTCGTCGCGGTAGGCGGCCTGGGTGTCGACGATCCGGCGGTCGACGGCCGAGCATCTCCTGTTGAGCCGCTCGAGCAGGTGCTGCTTGTCCGCGAGCGGAACCCACGGACATCGCCATCGAGATCGGCGCGTACGTCGTCGCGGCGGACCGGCACCTCGGCCAGGCGGATCGGAGTGTCGCAGCCGTACCGCGAAGGACAGCTCGTGGGCCCGGGTCACCATCGCCGGCAGATGGTCGAGACCGGTGAAGCGACGCCGCACCCCACCCGTAGCCGTGGTTGAGGCAGCGGACGAAGCCGCCGAGGTCGAGGCTGGTGTTGGCGCCTTCGAGACGGCTGCCGCGGTAGGCCACGGCGGTGCAGCCAGGAGCGCTCGAGACGGATCTCGGTGTAGTCGGCGCGCGAAGACGCGGATGGCGTCCGCAGATTGTTGCGAAGATCGATCTCAGGCATGGCGAGGCGCGGCGGAACGGGCATCGGAGGGCCCGGTGCGCCGTCCTGATCGCCCGTCCCGCGTCACTCGACGCCCTTCAGCCGGGCCGCGTAATCCGGCCGCACTATCAGCTCACCGTCCCTGGATGATCTCGCGATCCCAGGGAAGGATGATGAAGTTCTCGGTCTCGAAGGCGTAGTAGTCCGGCGCAGTAGGGACCGGTCTTGAACGAGACCGCGGTCTTGACCTCCTTGGGCTTGAGGGCGCGGACCTCGCTCAGCGCCAGTTTCATCGTGCTGCCGGTATCGCAGGTCTCGTCGACGATGAGCACCCGCCGGCCCCGGATGGTGGAGGGCGGCCCCGCGACCAGGACCGGCTCCTCGCCCTCGTCCCGCCGGGTGACCACCATCGAGGTGAACTCGCGCTGCAGGATCGAGGCGACCACCACCCCGGGGATCACACCCGCCTTGGCGATCCCGAGCACGACCTCGGGGTCGTAGTCGCGCGCGACCTTGAGCGCGAGAGCCCGGCAGATCTCGCCGAAGAAGGCCCAGTCGACTTCGAGGACGCCGCGGGGCGTGGGAGCGAAGCGGGCGCATGCGAAGCAGGAACGCTAGACCGGCGCGAATCGGCCGATCAACCGCGTTGCGGCCACTGTCGCGCCGGGACTATCTTAGGGACCGAATCCGTCCCCTCGACCGGCACGCCTCGAGGATCGGGATCTGACGCGATGAGCTTCTGGCGACGGTTGTTCGGGCGGCAACTCGGAGGCGCTCACGCCCCCAGCGCCTGGACTATCTGAACGAGGCACTGGCGCTCGAGCGTCAGGGCGACTTCGAAGCCGCCCTCACGTCCTATCGGCTGGCCCTGCGCGACAATCCGAACGATCCTCGCATCCTGCAGAACATGGCGATCGCCTTCACCAAGACCGGACAGCAGGAAGAGGCGATCCGCTTCTACCGGCGGGCGCTGCAACTCGACGGGAGTCCCTCGTGGCGCCCACTACGGCCTGGCGTTCCGGCTCAAGGACCAAGGGCGACCTGGCCCGAAGCGGCGAAGCACCTGCGCGCCTTCCTCGCCAGCCCGCCCAAGGGGCGCCGACGCCGAGCGGTGGATCCAGCACGCCGAAGCGACCCTACGGGAAATCGAGACGGAGCGCGGCCCCGGAGTCGTCGTGAGACGCCAGCACATCCCGGCCGGCGCTGATGCTCTGCTGGCGGTGCAGCAGCTTGACGGTGACGCCAACGGCGTCGTCGCCCTGCAGTTGCGGACTCCGGTGCCTCGCCAGCAGTGGAGGTCGGGCGATACCCTGCAGCTCTCCGCCCAGGCGCTCGACGAGGACGGGACAGCGTCGTGGTGCCCATCCGCTGGCGCACCCCCGATACCACCGTCGCCCTCGACAGCGTGACCGGCCGAGTGACCAACGGCGTCGGGGCGGGCACCGGACGAGTGCAGGCCCTACGCCGGATTCTCTCTCCGACTTCGCGACCTTTACCATCCGTCCCGCGCGCCGACACGCTGGTGGTCCGGCCCGACACGATGGTGGTCCTGGTCGACTCGACGGTCTCGCCACCGCTCGACGCTTTGGACTCCTCGGTTACCGTCGGCAACCCGCCAGCCGGGGCGCCGGCTCGCATTAGCTACGTGGTCACCAGCACCCACCGACGGGAGCGTCGCCTTGAACGGCGGTGTACAGGTCCTCGGCGTCACCACGTCGGGCGCAGGCGGGCCGACTCCGTCGGTAACGCTCACGCGCGTGGTGCGGCCCAGCCCCACCGCTGGCCATGGTGGAGGTTCGCTCGTATCGGCCCAGCGGCCTGCTGGTGCCCGGTTCGGGGCAACAGATTCATCGTGCGGTTCGAGAATTAGGAGCGCTCCGGATGACCGACCCGCGCACCCTGAACGAGCTCTTCTTCGGCGCGATGGACCGGTTCGCCCAGCGCCCGGTGGCCATGCGCGCGAAACGGGGAGGAGCCTGGATCGACCTCAGTCTATCGGGAGCTGCTGGAGCAGGTCCAGGGGCTGAGCCTCGGCCTCCGCAGCCTCGGGGTGCAAGCCCGGCGACCGGGTCGCCATCCTGTCCGAGAATCGCCCCGAATGGGCCTGCGCCGACTACGCCTGCCTCGCGGCGCGGTGCGCCGACGTCCCGATCTATCCCACGCTCCCGCCGCAGCAGATCGAGTACATCCTCCGGGATTCCGGCGCCGTGGCGATCGTGGTCTCGACGCCGCAGTCCCAGCTGGAGAAGATCCTGGCGATCCAGCAGGACGCGCTGCCCGGCGCTCCGGCATGTCATCGCGTTCGACCCCGACGCGCGCGGACCGGGGGTGCTGTCCGCTGGACGACGTGATCGCCAGGGGACGGGCCGTCGCCACGCGAGGTACCCCGGCTGGCGGGAGGAAGCGCTCGCGGTACGCCCCGACGACCTGGCCACGCTGATCTACACCTCCGGCACCACCGGCGACCCCAAGGGCGTCATGCTCACCCACGGCAACATCACCTCCAACGTCGTGGCCGGGCTCGAGCATCGCTGCCGTCTCCGAGAGTCGATGAGTGCCTCTCGTTCCTGCCGCTCTCCCACATCTTCGAGCGGATGGCGGGCCACTACTGCATGTTGCACGCCGGGCGCGATCATCAACTACGCCACGAGCATCGACACCGTCTCGGCCGACATGGAGGAGCGGAAGCCGACCGTGGTGCTCTCGGTGCCGCGGCTGTACGAGAAGATCTACGCCCGGGTGCTCGAGGGGGCGCTGTCGGGCTCGCGCGCGTCAAGAAGCGGATCTTCTTCTGGGCCAAGCGCACCGCGGAGCTGCTGGGCGGAATACGCGCTGGCCAGGCGCCCGGTGCCGGGCGGCCTCGCGCTTCAAGAAGCGGATCGCCGACCGGCTGGTGTTCTCCAAGCTCAAGGCGCGGACCGGCGGACGGCTCCGGTTCTTCGTGTCGGGCGGCGCGCCGCTCTCGGCCGAGATCGCCAAGTTCTTCTTCGCCGCCGGACTGCCGATCCTACGAGGGATACGGCCTGACCGAGACCTCACCGGTCATCGCGGTCAACACCTTCGACCACCTCAAGATCGGCACGGTGGGACGGCCGATCCCGGGCGTCGAGGTGAAGATCGCGCCCGATGGCGAGATCCTCACCCGCGGGCCCGCACGTCATGAAGGGGTACTACAACAAGCCGGAGGCGACCGCCGAGGCGATCGACGCGGACGGCTGGTTCCACACCGGGGACATCGGCCTGCTCGACGCCGACGGGTTCCTCAAGATCACCGACCGGAAGAAGGACATCATCGTCACCGCCGGCGGCAAGAACATCGCGCCGCAGCCGATCGAGAACCGGGTCAAGACCAACAAGTTCGTCAGCCAACGCGGTGATGATCGGCGACAAGCGCAAGTTCCCCGTCATGCTGGTCGTGCCCAACCTCGACAACCTGCAAGGCCTGGGCCGTGCGCAAGGACCTCACCTTCGCCGACGACGCGCAGCCTGATCGCGCTGCCCGAGGCGGGCGACAAGATCGAGCGGGAGGTCAAGAAGGCGCTCCGCGACCTGGCCCACTTCGAGATGCCGAAGAAGGTCCTGCTGCTGGCCCGGGACTTCAGCATCGAAGGCGGCGAGCTGACCCCGACCCTCAAGGTGAAGCGGCGGGTGGTGGAGCGGAACTACCAGGCGCAGATCGAAGCGCTGTACAGCGACAAGTCCGGGAATAGCGAGTAGTAGTCCAGCGCCGCCTCAGCGTCTCTTCCCCACCCACCACCCTCCCGCCTCGCCCAGCAACTCCAGCTCGGCCGGCGAGGACACCGGTTCCCTGCCCGACCACGCGCAGTCCGGGCAGCACGACTCGCGCCGCTTCGGCCTGCCAGTAGGGACTCTGGCCATACCCTGTCCCAACACCACGCCGCGCAGCGACGCGGCTGGAACGGGAACCATGGGCGCCTCGCAGCACACTGATCCCCTTCCGATCATGAAGGTCGGCCGGAGCGTTCAGCGCCACGAGATGCACGCCCGGCAGGAGGTCTCGCAATCCGGCCGCGAATCGCGCCGCCTGACCCACGAGAGCCACGTAACCCCCGGGACCCTCGATGCCGAGCAGGGCGTGCTGCGTCGCCGGCGTCGACTGGATCCACTGCCGCAGCCGAGGCGTATGGGCGGTTCCCCGCCACCCGGTTGCCCGAAACGCGCGGTTCCGCCCTCGATGCGAAACTCACGATGGCAGACGGGACAGCCCAACCGCCCCCGTCGGACGAACCGGTCCTGCATCTCCTCGGGCAGCAGCACGAGGAACGACTCGGCGTGATCCGCCGGGCAGCGAAGGAAGTCGGTGAGCTCGATGAACACGGACGATTGCGGCGAGAGGTGAGGCCGTCGACGGACAGGCTACGGGCGAAACACCACCCAGGTCAACTTGCCTGCCTCCACCGTCACGCGACGGAACACCCTTTTCCCTCCGATGCTCGACGCCGAGCACGATAGCTGCCGGGAAGCACGTCGCTCACCGCGAAGTGCTCGCCATAGAGCGGATGCGAGTGGGCCTTGTCGCCGTAGGTCTCGGCGTAGGAGAACGGCGTCTCGATCGGCTCGGTCTTGATGAGCCCGTAGATCCGCGCCTGTGGCACCGGGACCCCCTTGGCGTCCAAGACCTGCCCCACCACGATGCCGGTGCCGGGCAAGGGCTCGATCCAGAGTTCCGGATTGGTGGTGTAGGGCGGGAAGCGCTGCAGCGAATCCACGATCAGCGCGACCGAATCCATCGGCGCCGCGTGGACCTCGAGATGGAGATGATCGTTGGTCGCCCGCCCGGTGTTCCCGACTCTGCGCGATGATCTGACCCGGCACCACCCGTTGCCCGACCTTGGCCACCAAGGCGCTGTTGTGATAGTAGACCGAGTAGATCCAGAACCGCCGGGCTAGTGTGGTCACCGTCGTGTCGTGACGAATCGCGACGGTCAGGGCCCCCTGTTCGGCCGGGCCCGCGTAGACCACCGTGCCCGCTCCCGATGGCGCGGACCGGCGTCCCGTCCGGATTGTTGAACTCGACGCCTTGGTGCTGCTGGAAGGTGCCGCCCATGGTCGAGCCGTAGCGGTAGGTCTGGTCGATGGCGGCGTTGTCGCTCCGATCGATGGGACGGCGGAACCAGATGGTGAGGGGCTGCTTGGGCGCCTCCGCCAGGGGCGCCGTCCGGTTATAACAGGGCACGGTGTCACTGGTCAGCCGGAGCCCGCAGATCGTGCCCCGGACCAGGACGCCCCCCACCAGGAGGCTGTTGAGCGGGGCTGAACGAGGCCGTCGTGAGGGGCTGACTGCTCCACCCGTCGGGCGTGAACAGGAGCCGCTGATTGCCGCGGAGGGTGGTCACCAGCAACCCGCGTCGATCGATGCCCAGGCGTCTGACGTACTGGCTCTGCAAGAGGCCGATCGCGCTATCGGCGGGCCCCCGGTGTTCCAGGCTCGAGGAGTCGGTGAGCGCGACCCAATGCTCTCCATCATCCGCCGTCACCTGAATCCCGTCGGCCGTCCCAATGAAGACGGTGTCGCCCCGGGTCACGATCCCGTTGGGAGCCACGTACTCCCACTCGCGTCCCAACTCGGCCGCGCTCCAGTTGCGCCAAGTCCCGCCGTCGTCCTTCGAGACGCCCCACCCGCTGCCGATGGTGCCGTACCAGATCTCGCCGCGGGAGCCGAAGGCGAAGGCCTGCACGAAGTCTCCCGAGATGGAAGCGCTGGAAGCGGAGTCGTGGCGGATCGATTCCCAGGTCTTGCTCCCGGGCCGCAGCCGGAGGATGCCCTGGCCGTAGGTACCGACCCAGACGCTGCCCCGGAGGTCTCGGGCAATGGTCAGGATCTGCACGCCCCAGCCCGTGGTGTCGGGCAGCGGCGGCAGCGGCGTCGGCGACTGGGCGGCGGCCGGCGCGGCCAGCCAGGCCAGTAGAAGGGCGATTCGGCGGCTCATGTCAGACGGTTCCCATTCGGAGCCAATCTACCTGGACTCGCTCCGGACGGGTGGCGACGAAGAGGACCGCGTCCGCCACATCCTCCGGGCGCAGCATGCCGGGCCGGGTGGGCAAGTCAGGGTGCCGGGAGAAATCCACCGGATCCCAGGCCGAGGTATCGGTAGCCCCGGGGGAAATCAGGGTGATGCGGACCCCGGTGCCGCGGTACTCCGCCACCAGGGTTTCGTGCAGGCCGCGGAGCCCGTACTTGCTGGCCGCGTAGGCCGAGTTCTCGGCCAGAGCCTGGTGATCGGCCACGCTGCCGATGTTGATGAGGAGTCCCCGGCCGGCCTGGCGCATGGCGGGAAGAAAGGCTCGGGCGATGAGATAGGGGGCCCGCAGGTTGATGCCGATCTGGGTCTCCAGCTCGGCCGGGGTGGTCTGTTCCAGCGGGCTTCAACAGGAAGGCGCCGGCGTTGCTGACCACCAGATCGGGGACACCCAGATCGCGGAGGATCGCCGTGGTGGCCTGCTCCACGCGGGCGGGGTCGGTCAGGTCGCAGGCCACATCGACGAAGCGCGCGTCGGTGCCGGCCCGGAGACTCCGCGCGATCCGCACCACTCTGGCGCCCTGCGTCGCGAGGGCCACGGCCAGGGTGGCCCCGATCCCCCGGGAGGCCCCCGTCACCACCGCCAACCGCCCGGCCAGCGTCACTCCGAGAGCCGCCCTCCGTGCACGAGGCGGAGAAACTCGTCGCGGGTCTTGGAATCGTCCCGGAAGATGCCGCGCAGGGCGCTGGTGACCGTCTTGGAGTTCTGTTTCTCCACGCCGCGCATGATCATGCAGAAGTGCGCGGCCTCGATCACCACCCCGACGCCGTGCGGCTCCAGCACCTCCATGACCGCGTCGGCGATCTGGTCGGTGAGTCGTTCCTGCACCTGCAGCCGCCGGGCGAAGACCTCGACGATGCGGGGCAGCTTGGACAGCCCGATGATCCGGCCGTCGGGAATGTAGGCCACGTGGGCGCGGCCGAAGAAGGGGAGCAGGTGATGCTCGCACATCGAGTAGAGATCGATGTCCCGCACCAGGATCATGCTGGCGTGTTCTTCCTCGAACACGGCGTCCCCGACGACCTCTGAGACGGAGAGCTGATAGCCGCGGGTGACCCAGCGATACATGGCTTCCACGCGGGACGGCGTCTTCCGCAACCCTTCCCGGTCGGGGTCCTCTCCCAGGGCGGCGATGACCTCGCGAATATGGCCGGCGAAGCCGGGTCTGGCGGCCTTCATGGTCGACATAGTTCCTCGGGGTGTTGCAGAGCCTGATCCGCAGCGGCCGCCCCGGCGGCATCGCGGGACACACCATGTTCCAGCCGACGACCGCGATGTTCTCCAGGGTGGGGGCACACGCGGGTCCACGGCGCGTCGAGAGTCAGGTTCGGAGGATCGAAGTGCCGGACCGGCTCTAGAGCGTTGGAAGATGTCCGCCCCGGAGGGGGAGTCAAGCTCCGGGGGTGGGCCACAACTGAAAGCGCCGGCCCGGGGGCCGGCGCTGGTCAGAGGTGCGGTAGTGATGGAGGATTATTGAAGCCCGATAAGAATGCGCGGAACCCTCACCGTAACGTCTGTCTTCCCCCGAGGGGCATGACATTGGCCACAGCATCTGGGCCCATTACCGGACCTGTTGGCTCAATAATTTGGCTCCCCCACTACCGCTCTACTAGGAGTCCAAGATATGATCCGGGACCCGACCCGTCAACCAGTTTCGAGAGTGAGAAGCCATGTCGCTCACGCTGATCGCGGGGCTCGCATCACTCCTGCTGTGGATCGTCTTCACCTTCGTGCTGCCTCTGGGTGTGGGTGCGGTGCACCTCCTGCTGGGCCTGGGCACCACCCTGCTGGTCCGCTGGTGGGCGCTGCGGTAGCCTGCGTCAGGGGAGCCCTGAGGGCGGCGCCGTCCGGATCTTGTGGCGGCCTGGCCGGCGCTTCAGCTTAGCGGCAGCACGCTGTCCCCCTGGCGAGGATCGCCCGTTTGTCGAACCCGAAAGAGCAGGTCATTCTCTCGATCGAGAGCGCCCGAACCGCCCTGGAGGCGGCGCTCTCGGACCTCGAGCGCCTGCCCGCGTTCGATCCCGGGACGGCTGTCTTCGCGGCGCACGCCCTCAGCAATTACCTGAACGTCACCGGCGCGACCGTCCAACTCCTGATCATGTCGCTGGAGGAGCATCCAGACCCGCAAGTACGAAGGTGGTTGGAGGGACTTCAGCATGCCACCAACTTGATGACCCACACCGTCACGCAGCTGTTGCACGCCTCCGCTCCATCGGATGCCCCGCTCCGGCGGGACCCGGTCGAGCTCTCCACGATGCTCTGGCGCGCCGTGGCCTACTATCAGCACATCGCGGATCGCAAGCAGATTCAGCTCCGGATCGAGGGAGAGGAGGAGGTGCCCCCCGTTATGGGCGATCGCGTCGCGGTGGCAGCGGTGCTCGACAACCTGCTCTCCAACGCCATCAAGTACTCTCTGCCCGAGAAGGTGATCTGGCTCTGGCTCACTACGGAGCCGGGCCACCTGGTCTGTGCCGTCCAGGATCAGGGCCCGGGGATCACAGCGGAGGATCAGCAGCGCCTCTTTCAGCGGGGAGCCAAGCTCGGGAGCCGGCCGACCGGGAACGAGCCCTCCACCGGATACGGGCTCGCGGTCGCCAAGGACCTGATCGACCGGATGGGAGGAGAGATCTGGTGCGAGAGCCGGCTCGGGGAGGGCTCCACCTTCGCCTTCCGCCTTCCACTCGCTGCCGGCTCCCCATGACGCGCTTCCCCCCGAGAGTCCTGCTCCTGATCCTCGGCGCGCTGGCCGGCACCGCCTGTAGCGAGAGCCGCACGGCGGGGACGGGGCGCACCGAGCGGGAGCGGGA
This sequence comes from uncultured Gemmatimonadales bacterium, assembly GCA_963704015.1. GTDB lineage: Bacteria > Gemmatimonadota > Gemmatimonadetes > Gemmatimonadales > GWC2-71-9 > DATIWD01. Next base: position 95,804 of record CAVPGI010000008.1, on the reverse strand, counting down.
CAGCGTGATCGGCCAATCCAAGGTGCCCGGTGCCGGCGCGGTCAAGAAGGCGCTGGACGTCTCGGACTCGGCGCGGAGTCGCACGACGCAGGAGGACTCCGCCGCCACCTCCCCCTGAGGGTCCATGCCCTTCAGCCATCTCGCCGGTCTGCTCACCATCCTCGCGTCGGCGATCGCCCAGCCCGTTGGGGCACCCCCGCCGCCAGGGCGGGTCACGATTCTCTACGACGCCTTCGGCGAGGATGCCCCGCTCACGCGTGACTGGGGGTTCGCGGCACTGGTCGAATACGGCGGCAAGCGGATCCTCTTCGACACCGGCAACAACGGTGAGATCTTCGAACGTAATGTCCGGGCCCTGGGGGTCGATCTCAAGCGGCTCGACTTTGCGGTGATTTCTCACCGCCATGGCGATCACATCGCCGGACTCGGCTACCTGCTCAAGGTGAATCCCAAGGTTCGGATCTACGCACCGAAGGAAGGGTTTGGTGTGTTCGGGGCCACCCTTCCCGGCACGTTCTTCCGCACCGATTCCGCGCTGCCACCCCGGATGCGCTACTTCGCCGGCGCGCCGCCCGCCCAGCTCCGCTTCGGGACCGCGTGGCCGGAGGCGCATTTCGAATGGGTAGACAGTGTGACGGAGATTGCGCCCGGCGTCGCCATCATCGCGACCGTCTCCCAGAACCCCGGGACCCTGGAGCTACGGGAGCTCTCCCTGGCCATTCAGACGCCCGACGGTCTCGTGATCCTGGTCGGATGCTCGCACCCCGGGATCGAGACCATTCTGGAGGCGTCGCGCCGCGTGGATTCACACGTCCACCTGATCTTCGGCGGTCTGCACCTGGTGAACACGCCCGACCCCGAAATCGCGCGCGTGGCGGGAGCCCTCCACGACCACTGGCAGGTCGATCAGATCGCCCCCGGCCACTGCACCGGTGAACCGGCCTTCGCGGCCCTGCAACAGACCTTCGGTGCTCAGTATGTCTACGCCGGGCTGGGCACGGTGGTCCCGATCCCCTGAGCCACTGATGCCGCCTCCACCTTCGATCGATCCCCGGGTCGACATCGGCCACGCCCACCTCAAGGTGGCTGACCTGGAGCGGGCCCTGGCGTTTTACCAGGGTGTGCTCGGCTTCGAGTTGACCCAGCGTTACGGGACCGAGGCGGCATTTCTCTCTGCAGGCGGATATCACCACCACATCGGGTTGAACACCTGGGAGAGCCGCAGCGGTGGCCCGCCGCCCCCTGGTACCACGGGGCTCTACCACGTCGCGATCCGTTATCCGGACCGTCGCACGCTGGCGGATGCCCTGCGCCGCTTGCGTGACGCGGGGATTCCGTTGGACGGATCGGCTGATCACGGCGTCAGCGAGGCGCTCTATCTCCGGGATCCCGACGGCAATGGGTTGGAGCTCTATCGGGATCGGCCCCGCGAGGAGTGGCCGAGAACGGCGGACGGTCGCCTCGCCATGGACACCCGGAAACTCGACCTCAGGACTCTGCTTTCGGAGGCCGAACCGGCCCCGTAAGGGGGTTGGCTGTTGACAACGGCGTCACGAAGTGGTACATGAATCATGCTCGACCGGATCCGTGCCCTCCCTTCTACTACCACCCACGAGCCCCAGGAGCGATTTGGCTCCCTCGACGGCTCGGCCACGAAAGGGGAGTTGCCATGACACAGCTGGTCGCCCTGTCGCTAAGTATTGGGTTGCTCGGTGGAGTCGCCACATTCCTCTTCCGGGCCATAGGTCTCATGATCTGGGCGGGCTTTATCGCCTGGGCCTGCTTCTTCCACTCGGGCGGAGACACCAAAGCCCTCAAGCACACCATCGCGGGAAACATCTTCGGCTCCGTCCTCGCCTACGTCGCACTCTTCATCATTCTCAACAACAACCTCGGCGAGATCGGCATCGCGGTGGTCGTGGCAGTCACGGTCTTCGCCCTCTGCATGGGCGCCCATGCCCCGCTCTTCTCGGTCATTCCGGCCGGTGTCTACGGGTACGCGACGACCGTCGCCTATTTCCTCCTGGTCGTCCAGAAGGCGGTGCTCGCCGACCTGATGGGAGTCAGCTTTGCGACCAATCCGATGCTTGAAGTCATCGCATCGATGGTGCTCGGGGCCTTGTTCGGCCTCGCCTCTGGGAAGCTCGCGGGAGCGATCGCGAAGAAGTGATCTAGCAGGGAGGACCGGAAGTTGACGAGGGTCGGGGCAGAGCAGTCGCTCTGCGCCGACCCTCGTTGCATTCTCGACCGCGATCCGGCAACCGACTCAGATCGAGAAGCCGAAGATGATGCGGATATCCTGGTACTTGATCTTCGATCCACTGGTGATCCGCACCAGCCCGCCGTCCACGCTGGGGTTCCCGAAGCTGGGCACCTGTTGGGACACTTCGCTGCCCCACCCGTAGCCGCCTCCGAGGGTGAATTCCCACTTCTTCAACGTGAACGCGACGCCTGCCTGGATGAGGTAGATATCCCAGGTGGAGATCGCGATGTTGGACGCCTGCCCCGGGAGAGAGGACAGATCGGTCGCCCAGCTCACGAACCCCGTGGTCTTCTTGGAGAAGGCGTGCTCCAACCCGCCACCGAAGTTGAACACGCTTCGCGCCGAGGTTACCACCTGCAGGGGCACGGGGTTGCCGGACACCTGGTCCACGGCCGGGGCCACCTCCAACACGGAGTAGGACCCGATGCTGTTGAACCACTCACCGCTGACGTAGAGGGTGTTGTTGGGTAACCTGAACGCGGCGCCTCCACCGATGGAAAGCGGAGTCTTGTAACGACCCGAGAGACTCTGCTGGTAGCTGGCGACGAACACGTTGTCCGGGATACCGTCTCCGGTGAAGTCCTGGCCCAGCGCATAGGTGTCGAACAGGGCGTCGCCACTGTAGATCACCTTGAGTGTCGGGGTGGTCAGGGTCACACCCAGATCCACATGATCGAAGTGGGCCATGAGGCCGATCTTGGTCAGGGTTCCCCACTGGTAGTAATTGAAGCTCGAGATCTGGTTGGTCACGGCCCCGTTGGTGCCCCCGGCCAACGACTGGGCGTACACTTCCCGCCGCACGTGCTGGCTCCGCACCGACACATACTGACTGAGGCCCACCGCCATTCGCTCCCCCAGCTTCCGCGACCACGTGAGCCCGACCCAGGTCTCGTTGAGGTCCTGCTCCAGCCGCCCTTCCGCCGCGAAAGGTTCGGTCCCGGGATTGGTGGGGAAGACGTCGATCTGACCGCCGGCCCTGCCCGTGATATCGAATCGCGCCTGCTGGCGCGGGAAAATGGAGTAACCGATCGCGTTACTGCCGAGGAAGTGGATGGGGACCGTGCCGCCGAAGAAGGTGGGGAGAATCGTGGACCGGGACTGTCCGAAATCGACCCCCGGAGCCGCACCATCCGCCAGCTTGGTCGAGGCAAAGTCGAACGCCTTGACCGTCAGCACCCGATCGGTCGTGGTCAGCAAGGCCTGGCCGGCCGGGTTATAGAAGGAAGTACTGAGATCGACCGCGCTGCCGATGACCGTCCCGCTCAAGAGTAGGGCGCGGGTCCCGAACTTCTGGGTCCAGTAGTGGGCGTCTTGCGCGGACGCAGCGCCACTGAGAAGGGCAAGACCGAGGGCCGTGGCCCAGGCGACGCGCCGCATGTCACGCCTCTCCTTCATGAGGGGAACTCACCCGCGGATAACGTAGGGTCCCACCGACGGCCTCGCAACTCGATGCCCTTCATATTTCCCAATTAGACAACAGTACGCCCACCGGCGGCGGCTCCGGAAAACCGCGAAGCGTCATGCGGAGGTCGGTCCAATGCACCCGAAACCCCTGCTCGATGAGCCAGGAGTACGCGTCCTGGAAGCGGCTCTGACAGCGTAGCGCGATCCGGCGGATCCCGGCGGCGGCCGCGGCGGCCTGGACCCCGTGGACCACTGCCTCGAAAGCGCGCAGGTCCTCGGCCACCAGCTTGAGGACCCGGACTTCGTCCTGCGGCCGTCCCCCTGCCAGGGGCGCGGAGTGCCAGAGGGCGAACCCGCGCACCCCTTGCCCTCCAGGATCGCGAATCAACACCGTGTCCCCTATGGCCAGATCGAGCGAGAGCGTCAGCTCCCGGGTGAAGTCGGTGCCGGGAGCCAGGCGCCCGGTCAACTCCCGGCACTCGGCCAGGCGCGCGTTCCGGTCGGAGGCGCGAGCCAAGAGCTCGGGGGGCGGCCCCAGGCGCCGTGGCAGGTCGCGCGTCATCGTGATGGTCAGATGGTCGGGCAGGAAACCGAGCTGGCCGTAGAACCCGATGTTCTCGACGGTCCGAGGCATGGTCTCAAGCCCGATGGTCGTGGCGCCCCGCTCCCGCAACCATTCGATGCCGACCCGGATCATGTTCTTCCCGAGCCCGGCGCCCTGCCGATCCGGCCGTACCGCGATCGGCCCCATCCACCCCTCGCGCCCCGAGTGGTGGACCATGTTGAACGCGACGATCTGCCCGTCGGCATCCCGCCAGACCATGGCCCCGTCGCCCGCGTCCTCGATGGCGTAACGCCAGATGACCGGGTTGAGCTGGGGCACGCGAACACCGGCCAGGCCATCGCGCCGGTAGCGGTCGGTGAACGCCTCGGCGAAGACCCGATTGAGGGTATCGATGTCTCGTACCGTCGGACGCTCCGGCCCGATCGTCTCGCGCTCAGGCAGCCAGGCCATCGTCTTCTCCAATGAGTTCGTCCCGGACCCGCGAGGCACCCCGTTCGGCGTCGTACTCCACCCGGATCACCCGATCGAAGCCCTCCCGGACCGATTCGATGTGGGTAATCAGCACCACCTGAGGGAACCGATCGGCGAGACTTCGCAGGAGCGGCAGCACGGCCGCCCGGCGGTATTCGTCCAGGGAACCGAAGATCTCGTCCAGCACCAGGAGTGACAGGGGCTGCCCGGCCCACTCCGCAATCATCTGACTAATCGCGAGACGAAGCGCCAGGTTGAGCAAGTCCTCTTCACCTCCCGAAATCACTGGCTTGATCTGTCCGCCTTCGACCAGCATAGCCACGTAGTCCTCGTCGAGCTCCACGTCCACATAGCGTCCGTCCGTGAGATCGCTCAGGAAGCCGGAAGCCAGTTCCGAGAGGTCGGGGCGGAGCGTGGCGTTCAGGTCGGTGCGGAGGTCGGTGAGGGCCCGGTCCAGCTCTTGGAGGACGGCCAGCTCCGAGGCCGCCCGCTTGGCCTCCGCCTCCTGCGCCGCACGCTCGGCCCGCCGCCGCGCGACCTCGGCCAGGCTCTCCTCCGCAGCGCCGGCCTCGGCCCGCGCCCGCACCATAGCCAGCTCGGCCTCGCGCCGCTCCGCGGCGACCGCTTCGGTGGCTTGACGAGCCTCGAGAAACAAGGCCTCGCTGTACCCCAGCGCCTCGATCTCCTGCCGGAGCTGGCGGCCCGCCGTCTCCCGTTGGGTCAGCTCGCGCTCCGCTCTCTCCGCCTCTCCCACCAGCGCTTCGGCCCGTTCCGCCAGGCCGCGGAAGCGCTCCGCCTCCATCGCCAGCGGCTCCAGCTCGGCCATTTCTTCCCGGACCCGCTGGTGGCGCGCCGGATCGTAGGCGGCGGCCTCGACTCCCAGCACCCGCTCCAGCTCACCCATCCGGGCGATCACCCGGCGGCGCTCGTCCAGAAAGGCCGGAGCCTCCGCGCTCTGGGCCTCCAGGCGGCCGAGTGCCCCCACCGCTTCGTCCCGCTCGCGCTCCGCTTCCCTCCGGCGTTCGTCGGTGTCGAGCAGCTCGCGGGGTTCGGGGGCCAGCTGTTCGATCCGCTGCTTGTAGTAGTTGCCGTTGAACAAAACTTCCTGAAGCTGGCGATCCAGCAACCCCAGCACATTCTCGTACTCGGCGCCGAGCGGCCGGGCACACGTCGGGCAGACCCCGTCGCGGCCGGCCTGGACGATCCTCTGGTGCTGGTCCCGGAGGTCCTTGTACTGCTCCAGCAGGGTTTCCCGCTTGGTGCGGGCGTCCTGCAGATCGCGGTCCCACGCGGTTCGTCGAGTCTCGGCCTGATCGGCCAGGTCGGTCACCGCTTGGCGCAGCCGCGCGGCCTCCTGGCGAGCCGCCTCCAACTGATCGGTCCCGGGAAGCTTGGCCAGTCGGCCGTCCACCTGCGCGATCTGTTTCCGCAGCGCCTCGAGTTCGCCCCCGGCGGACTGCCGCGCCAGGTGGGCGGCGGCGAGAGCGTCCAGGGCCAGGCGCTCGGCTCGGAGCCCGGCCAACGGGGCCAAACGGGCCTGCAGCTCGGAGACCCGGCCCCGAGCTTCGGTCGCTTGGGCCAGCTGCAGGTCGAGGTCCTGAAATCGCTGACGGGCCTCCTGAATGCGATGCTCCGCCAGGCGAGACTCGCTCTCCAACGCGGCCATCCGCTCTTTCAAACGCTGCACTTCCTCCCACCGCGGCGCCATCTCCGCCTGCTTCCGGTCGGCCCCGGCCAGCAGCTCGGCCGCACTCCGCTCCCCACCCAGCGCGGCGTCCCGGCGGGCCCGGGCGCGATCCTCCGCCTGATCCAGCTCGGCCTGATTGGCCAGCACGCTTTGGAGCGCCTGCAACCGGGACTTGAGGGCGCTGCGCTGTTCGCGGAGCCGATCCTGCGCCGTCTTGCAGCCGCTCGTAGCCCAGGACCCGGGAGAGGAACTGCGCCCGTTCCGCCGGCTTCATCGCGGCCATGACGGTCAGCTCCTTCTGGCCGGTGAAGTAGGTGTTGAAGAACTCGTCCAGCCGCATGCCGAGCAGACGGGTGATTCGCTCGGTCACGACGTTCAGGCTGCTCGCGATCGGCTGGTTGTCGCCATCCAGGTAGAGGAACGCTTCCGTCAGGGACCGGACGATCCGGTAGCGGTGGGCACCCAGCACCATGTCCAGCTCGACTCGTACCGGAGATCGGGGGTCGGCGCCCCGCCGCCGGAGGGTCTCCCGGTTCCCGCGAATCGCCGGCGTGCCGTACAGAGCGTAGGCAATCGCCTCCAGGATGGTAGACTTTCCGGCCCCGTTAGGACCCACTACGCCGGTAAGCCCGGGCCCGAGGACCAGCTCGGTGTCCTCGTGTTGGCGGAAGTTGACCAGGCGGAGGCGCTCGAGTTGCACTAGCTCTCCTGACGCTCGCGCTCGACCGCCTCGATCAGCTCCACCCCGGCCGTGACCAGCGCCTGACGGGAAACATCGGCCGGCAGTGGGCGCGCCTCGAGGTAGGCGCGCACCCGCTCCGGGAGGGTGAGCCGTTGGCCGGGAGCTCCCATCCCCACCGTCCGGTTCGATTTCGGCGGCCGGATATCGAGGTAGAAATGAAGCGCCTGCAGCGCGTAGCCCCGAATGGCCGTGTAATTCATCCGGCGGGCCACGTGGCGCGGCAGATTGCGGATCACCAATCGCACCACCTGGCCCCCGATGCCCCCGGGGACGGCCGCCACCCGCGCGGCCACCATCTCGTCGAGAGCCTCCGCGCCCTGGCCGGTCCCATCCAGTGGCTCGAGATCGATTACGCTTCGTGCCGGCGGCACCGGTTTCCGCTCCACCGCACCGGTGGCCAGGTCGGCCAGAAGCCAGGCCTTGCCGGGCTGTCGGTGTGCCGCCTCTTCCTTGCAGCTCTCCCCAGGGGTTGGGGCTCACGTACTCGAGGGCGCCGCAATACCAGATCCGTGGGGCCACCTGATGCTGGACGTGGTAATGGCCGAGGGCGACGTAGCTCCAATTGCCGCTCTGCAGCTCTTCCCGGCGCAACAGGGCCCCGCCGTACTCGGCCCCGCTCCGGTCAACCGGGAACACCCCCTCGACCTCTCCGTGGAGCACCAGCAGCTGGAAGCGTTCCGGGCCTTTAGGACGGAGCACCGGCCGCTCGAGCCGCGAGCAGGGCGGGATGGGGTACCGCGTAGACGCTGAGGTCGAGGCGGGGATAGGTCAGGCGGCGCGGCTGGTCGATCAGCGACGTCCACCCCGATCGATCTCGAACAGCCGGAGGATCGATCCGGTCTCCACCGATCGGGGCGAGTCGTGGTTGCCGGAGATCAGAATGATCGGCGCCTCGGGAAGCGCCTCCCGAATCCGGCGGAGCTGTTGATAGGCGACGAGTATCGCCGTGTTGGTGGGGCGGACCGAGTGAAACGCGTCTCCGGCAATCACCACCACCGCCGGTCGCTCGGCCAGGACCGTATCGACCGCGCGCTCGAACGCACCCGCCACATCGGCTTCCCGCTGGTTGAGGCCAGTCGGTGTCTGCCGGTGATACTGGCGAAAGCCCAGATGAAGATCGGCCAGGTGGGCGAGTTTCACGCCGGGAAAAGTACGGGGAAAGGGAAGATGGGAAAGGAGGGGCGGGACAGTTCCCCGAGCCCGGCCACGGGTATACTTGAGGGTAGCTGACTCCGGGCTGATCCCCGGCTGACGGCCGAAGCCCACCTTGGAGCCCGAAACCAGGCCGGCTGATTACGACTCCAAGGGAGTTCGCCATGTCACCAACGACCTTGTCCCACCCATCCCCCACCCCGGTAGCGCCCACAGCCCCGCGGCCCAGTCCTCGTCAGGACCTGGACCGGGCGGTTGAGCGCCTGCGCGAAGCCGCCCCCCACTTCGCGAAGCTCACGCTGGACCAGCGCGTAGCCCTCGTCAGGAGCATGCAGGCCGGCTACCTCCGGGTCGCCGAGGAGACCGTGAGGGCCGCCGCGCGGGCTCGTGACCTCCGTCTGGGCACGCCGGAAGAAGCGGAGGCCTGGGCGATGGGACCCTGGGCCGTAGTCCGCCACTTGAGGCTGATCCAGCAGTCGCTCCTGGCCATCAAGGAGACCGGCAACACGCCGATCGGGAAGGTCGGCCGGACCATCGACGATCGGGTGACGGCGCGGGTCTTCCCCGCCAGCGCCATCGACGGAGTCCTGTTCTCCGGTGTTCGCATGGATGTGCACCTGCAACCGGGGGTCACCGAGTCCGACCTCGACACGACCAGGGCCAGCTTCTACAAGGCGCCCAGCCATCAGGGATGCGTGGCCCTGGTGCTTGGCGCCGGGAACGTGGACGCCATCCCTTCGATGGACGTCTGCACCAAGCTCTTCAACGAGGGGAAGGTCTGCCTCCTCAAGATGAACCCGGTGAACGCCTACCTGGGCCCCTACCTCGAGATCGCCTTCGCGGACGCGATCAACCAGGGGTTTCTGGCAGTCGTCTATGGCGGCGCGGAGGAAGGTGAATACCTGGTGAACCACCCGGGCATCGACGAGGTCCACCTGACCGGCTCGAACAAGACTTACGAGCGGTTGATGTGGGGGCCGCCGGGGCCAGAGCAGGAAGCTCGTAAGGCCAGCGGCCAACCGCTGCTTCGGAAGCCGTTCACGGCCGAGCTGGGGAACGTGTCGCCGGTGCTCATCGTCCCGGGTCCCTACAGTGCCAAGGAGCTCCAGTTCCAGGCGGATGACATCGCCGGAGCGGTGATCTGGAACGGGTCCTTCAATTGCGCCACGGTGAGAATGGTGGTCACGCCGCGCGGTTGGAGCCACCGAGGAGAATTCGTCAGAGGGCTCGAGCAGCGTCTCGCCGGGGCGCGAGTCCGCAAGAACTACTACCCCGGGACAATCGACCGGTGGCGTGCCCTTACCCAAGGGCGGGACCATGCCAAGTACTTCGGCGCTTCGGGAGCGGACGCCATCCCCTGGACGCTGCTCGCGGACCTGGATCCCAAGGATCGCGAAGAACTGGCCTTCTCGATGGAGCCGTTCTGCCCCCTGACCTCTGAGACTCAGGTAGGCAGCGAGGACCCCGTCGAGTTCCTCGATCAGGCGGTGCGCTTCGCCAACGACCGGCTCTGGGGAACGCTGACCGCGGGGTTGGTGGTGCACCCCAAGTCGATGAAGGACCCGAGAATCGCGGAGGCGGTCGAACAGGCCATTACGCGGCTGCGCTACGGGGTGGTCGCCGTGAACGCCTGGAGTGGGACCGTCTTCGGACTCGGAGCCACGCCATGGGGGGCCCATCCCAGCTCCACGCTCGTGAACATTCAGAGTGGATCGGGATGGGTCCACAACTCGGCCATGATCGAGGGGATCGAGAAAGTGGTGGCGCGGCATCCCCTGACCGTGACCCCCAAACCGGTGTACGCGCCCACGCACCGATCGGGACACAGCCTCGTGCGTCGCCTGACCCACCTGGAAGAGAACGCGAGCTGGACTCGCGTGCCGGGGGTACTCGCGGCGGCGGTGAGGGCGTAAGAGATAGTACTGAGTACTGAGTACTGAGTACTGAGTGCTGAGCGCTGAGCGCTGAGCGCTGAGCGAAGGGGACTGAGGACTGAATAGCGGCGAGAAGGGGCCGGGCCCGCTCGGCGCTTCGTTTTGTGCTACAACGCCCCTATCGCCGGTCTCATTCCTCCGACCCGAACGCGTGGAGTCGGAGCATGAGCGTTCAGGCGCCCGGCCTGGTTCCCACTTTCTCGCGCCGGATCACCTGACCGGGATACTTCCCGGTCGTCCGCCCGTTGGCGTACACCGGCACGCCATTTACCCACACCCGCGCAATCCCCACCGAAAGCAGGGCCGGCTTCGCCGCGGTGGCTCGATCCCTTACGCGGGCCGGATCGAACAACACCAGATCGGCCTGCTGCCCCACCGCGATCGTACCCCGATCCCGAAAGCCCATGTGGCTGGCTGCGAGCGAGGTCATCTTCCGCACCGCCTCTTCCAACGGCAGGGCGCTCAGCTCGCGGACGTAGTGTCCCAGCACACGGGGAAAGCTGCCGTAGCCCCTCGGATGGGCAACGGCCATGGCGCCGTCCGAACAGAGGTTGGCATAGGGCCAGGTGATGATCCGCTCCACGTCGTCTTCGGCCATACCCAGGCCGGTTACTACATCGGCGCCTTCTCCGGTCTGCCGGGCCAGGGCGTCCGATCGGGAAGTCAGGGTAAGCAGGATGGTCACCGGGTCGATGTGGGTTCGGGCCGAGATCTCGGCCAGGGTGAGACCCACATAGGAGGACTCGGGATCATAGGCCAGGAATCGCAGGCCATCGGGGGCCACGACCTCGCGGAGGGCAAACTCGGCGTCATCCCGATCGGTGAAATCCCGGGCCGGGAACAGGGTGGCCAGGTCCGCCACCCAGTAGGTATAGGGATACACGTCCGCGGAGAGGTCCACGCCCTCGGCCCGTGCGCTGTCCAGGCGCGCCAGCAGACGCTCCGCCTGATGCCACAGGGATCGCATACCCAGCTTGAGATGGGAGATCTGCACCGGCATCCCGGTCACCTTGCCGATCTCGATGGCCTCTTCGATCGCGAGCCACTCGCGCCGGTCCTCGCTCCGGATGTGGCTGGCATAGCGGCCGCCAAGGCGCGCCGCCTCGGACGCCAGGTTCAGGACTTCGGACGTGTCGGAATAGATGCCGGGATCGTACTCCAGGCCGGTCGAGAGGCCGAGCGCTCCGGCCCGCATCTCCTGGCGAAGCAGCGCCCGCATGTGCGCCAGCTCGCCCGGGGTCGCTACGCGCCGGTAATCCCTCCCCATGACCCAGCCACGAATGGTGCCATGCCCCGCATAGGAGGCGACGTTCACCGCGACTGGAGATCGCTCGAGACCGGCGAACAGCCCGGCCAGCGGGAACACCGACTCGCCATCGAGTCCCACGACCACGGTGGTAATGCCCTGACTGACCGACCCCAGCAAATCGGGGTGGCTGGCGAAGTCCTCGTAACTGTGGGAGTGGGTATCGATGAATCCCGGGGCCAGGACCAGACCCTTGGCCTCGATGACTGGCTCGTGCGGACGGGCGGTCAGCTTCCCTACCGCCGCGATCCGACCGTCCTTGACCCGGAGGCTCCCGCGATAGCCGGCTCGCCCGGTACCGTCCACGATGGTGGCGTCCCGGATGAGGAACGTCTGCTGGGCCTGAGCGTCGACGACCCTTCCGCTCAGGGCCACCAGTGCCAGCGCGACCGCGATGCGCCTCATGGCCGGAAAGGGCCAGCCGGGTGACGCCATCGATGACCTGGAGGGTCCTACTGACCTTCGGGGAACGGCGGCACGTCGAGCAGCCAGAGCCCGGCGAGGCGGCTTCGCTGGTCGACCTCCACCAGGCAGCGATCCGCGATGCGCACCACCTGCGCCGGTTGGCGCCCGCCGATCCGCAGATGAAAAATCTGTTGCGCGGCGTCGGTGGACATCGACAGGGTAGTGTCCATTTCGAGCGAAGCGATACCGGGCTGAGAGGCGCGGGAGGGCAGGAGAACCCGGCCATCGCGGGAGGGTTCGGGAGGGGTCAGGGTGCTCTGACTGGCCACCTCGGGCCAGACCACGATATCGATCCCCCGCAGCACCCCGCCCGCCACGTCGAGCACCGCCACCGAGCCGACGTCGTCCGTCAACTCCACGGTGCCGGTGAGACCGGCGCTATTACCGGTCGACTTGAAGGAGCCCGACAGAATGTCGGTCTCGGTGTCCCAACTCCACCGGAGCGAAGGAACCCGCCCGGTGATCGGCTCGACCCGGGCCTCCAGACTCATGCGGCCCTCAGGCGGCGCGCTGTGAGGACTGGGTCCGGATGAAGCGGAGGATGCGGTCGAGCGCCGCTTCGAGATCCTTGTCGGACACGGCGTAACTCATCCGCACCCAGCGGTCGTCCCCGAACGCGGCGCCCGGCACCAGGGCCACCCCTTCCTTGGCCATGAGCTGATCGCAGAAGGCCTGGCCACCCCCGCCCTTCCCTTCGCCCAGGGGAACCCCGTCAACGCGGAAGAAGAAGTAGAACGCGCCGTGCGGCTCCACGTACTCCACCCCGGGAGCCTCGGCCCGGAACCGCTCGACCACCCGATCGCGGCGGCGGCGGAATGCGGCCACCATGCGCTCGACATCCTGTTCCACCCGCTCATCGCTGAGTGCGGCCGCCGCCGCCCACATGGCGGGATGGTTGGCGCCGGTGGTCATGTGGGACTGGAGCGCCGCCATGGCCTTGAACAGATGATTGGGGGCCAACGCCGCGCCGATCCGCCAGCCGGTCATCGCATAGGCCTTGCTGGCGCCGTAGATCACAACCGTCCGCTCCAGGTACTCGTCAGGCAGGTCGAGGAACGAAGCGGCCGGACCGGTGCCGTAGCAAATCTGGCGGTAGATCTCGTCCGCAATGATCCAGATCTCATGCTTCCGGGCCCAATCCGCGATGGCCTTGATCTCGGTCTTGGTATAGACCGCTCCGGTCGGATTGCACGGGGAGCAGAGGATCAGCCCGCGGGTCAGCTTGTCGGTGTGCCGATCCAAATCGGCGGGGCTCACCTTGAGCCCCCACTCCGCCGCGCCCGGCACCGGGATGGGCTCGGCTCGGCACAGATGTACGATCTGGGGATAGGAGACCCAGGCCGGCGAGGGGATCAGCACCTTATCCTTGGGCCCGAACAACGCGAAGCAGGCGTTGAAGATAGAGTGCTTGGACCCGGAGCTGATCAGGATGTTGTCGGCGTTGACCGCCCGGCCACCCGACAGCAATGACAACCGTCGGGCCATGGCGGCCCGAAGCTCGGGAATGCCCACGTTCGGCGGATAGCGAGTCATCCCCCGCTCGATGGCCTGGATGCCGGCCTGGGCCGCCACCGGAGGTGTGTCGAAATCGGGTTCCCCCACGCTCAGGTCGAGCACGTCCTCGCCCAGCGCGCGCCGGCGTTTGGTCTCGTTGCTGATAGCCACCGTCTCGGACGGCTTGAGGTACTGGATATTGGCGGACAGGGGGTCGGGCATACGCGGTTCCAGTGCGAGAACGTGAGCGGTGGTCGAACCGGAAAGGTTCGTTCCCAACCCATCGATGTCAACCGGTGGTGGTGGCGCCTGGACCGGTGCCCAACCGGTGCTTCTCTGGCCTCGGACCCGGCATCCGCTTAGGTTGATCCCGCGCCGGAACGGCTGTTTGACAAACGAGGAGACGGAACGTGGGATTCGCGGACTACCACCTGAGTGTGCCGCTGGCGGCGGCACTCCAGGCCCTGGGTTGGCAGGACACCGACCGGCTGGTGCGGGAGACCGCGCCCAGCGCGGCCCGCGGCCATTCGCTCCTCGTCATCACCCCACCCGCGGCCCGCTATGCCGTCCCCACGCTGGCGGGTCTCCTCTCGCACTGCGTTTCCGGCGGGCCGACCACCCTGGTGGTCTGCCCTGAGTCCTCACTCAATGAGTGGGCCGCAGCCGTGGCCCCCCTGGCCCAGGCGGCCGGTCTTTCCTTTCATATGGCGACCGGGGCCGCGCGAGCCGCCCGCCACGCCCGGGCCGGTGGAGCCGACGTGCTGGTGGCGCCGCCCCGGGTCCTGCTGGCCCTCCAGCACCGCTCCGCGTTGAAGTTCGAACCGGCCACCCCGCCGCAGCTGGTCCTGGCCTGGCCCGAGCTGTTGGAGTCTCCAGATGATCTGGAGCCACTCATGCAGGACCTGCCGAAGACCTCTCAGCGGATCCTGATTACCAGCGACCCCGAAGGAGCCCAGCCACTCGCGCAGCGATACCTGTGGAAGGCCCCCGCGTTCGGCGAGCCACCGCGCGCGCTACCCGATCCCGCGGGCCGCAGGGTGCGCACCCTTGTCGTGCCCTGGGACCAACGTGCGGCCGCCATCCCTCTACTCCTGGAACTCCTGGACCCCGGCTCAGTCGTCATCTGGGTGGCGGACCCGGCCACCGAAGTGGCCCTGGGCGCCAGGATGCGATGCGAGATCCCCGAGGCGCGCACCGTCTGTGGAGACGCCCCTTCGGCCGATCTCATCGTGGCCTATGACCTCCCCACCGCCGAGCGCCTGGAGCAACTGACCGCCGCGGGCAGCGTGGTGGTCATGGTCCCGCCCCTGGCCGCCCCCTATCTGAGGCGACTGGCCCCGGGGCATGGTTCGGTCCGGCTCCCCGGAATTCTCGAGACCGAAGGCTCGGAGGCCTCGACTCGACGGACTGGGATCGCCCAGGCGATCGAGGCCGGTCCATCCGGAGGAGCCCTGCTCGCGCTGGCCCCGCTCTTCGAGCGCTACGAGCCGGTGGCGGTGGCCACGGCCCTGTACCAGTTGTGGACCCAGGCGGGGGAGCCCTCACCTCCGGTCGAGCGGGCCGCTCCGGTGGAATCGTTCGGGGACATTCCAGCCACCACCAAGCTTTGGGTCGGCATCGGCCGCAAGGATAACGTCACCGCGAACGACCTGGTGGCGACACTCACCCGTGAGGTGCGGGTGGAGCGCGGCTCGATCGGAAAAATCGATATCCGGGAGCTCTACACGCTGGTCGAGCTTCCCGCCAAGGACGTGGAACGGATCGGGCAGGCGTTGAATGGCCTGACGATCAAGAAGCGGAGAGTGACGGCACGGGTGGATCGGGGGAGAACGGCGCGGACCGGCGGGCCTGCCCGGCGCTCGGAGTGAATTGCTTGTCGCGAATGTTGGGACCGACTATCGCTTGTTGACCGCCGCCTTGAGGCCTTTGGCCGCCCGAAAGGCCGGGGTGATCGACGCCTTGATGGTGATCGCCTTGCCGGTGCGGGGATTGCGCCCGGTGCGCGGTTTACGCTTTCGAACCTCGAAGTGGCCAAACCCGCTCAACTGCACCTTGCCTCCCCGGCGTAACTCGCCGGCGATCACGCCCGCCTTGGAGAACAGCGTATCCAGGATGGCGTTGGCCTGGCGCCTGGATAGCCCATGCTTCTTGACCAGGGTCTGGATCAGCTCCGGTTTCCTCACGAGCGTCTCCGGGGTGGTGCGGAAGGCAGGCAGGATATCCACTGCTCGAGTGACCCGCAAGATGGACCGCGCATCGCTTGACCGGGCAGCACCCGTCGTATATCGTCCGCCCCACCCCGAGAAGGCTCCCTGATGTATCACGGTTCCCGACCCGGTTGGATCGAAGTCGTGGCCGGTGTGATGTTCAGCGGGAAGAGCGAGGAGCTCATCCGCCGCGTCCGCCGGGCCATCATCGCCCGCCGGCGGGTCCAGGTGTTCAAGTCGCACTTCGACTCCCGCTTTGCGGGCCTCTACAGCGTGACCAGCCACGACGGGCGGGAGCTGGAGGCCACGCCGGTCGATTCCGCCGCCGAGATCTTCCGGCTGGTGCGCCCCGATACCGAGCTGGTCGCGATCGACGAGGCCCAGTTCATCGATCCGGAGATCGTGTCGGTGGTGACCGCGCTCGCGGCCCGCGGCGTACGCGTCATCCTCGCCGGCACCGACACCGACTTCCGCGGTGAGCCGTTCGGCGCCATGGGAGACCTGCTGGCCATCGCCGAGTCGGTGGATAAGCTCCAGGCCATCTGCGTCATCTGCGGCGACCTGGCCACCCGGAACCAGCGCCTGGTGGATGGGCGCCCCGCCCGGTACGACTCGCCCATCATCATGATCGGGGGCCGGGAGTCCTACGAGGCCCGCTGCCGCCACTGTCACCGGGTCCCGCGACTGGACGAAGACCAGACCGCGCTCCTCTAGCGCCGTCCCCGTCAACGGGACGTGCTGGCCCGTTGGCCGCCGGCTCTCCCCTGCTCCCACGAGCTCTTTCCCAGATGCTCAACGTCGCCCTCACCGGGAACATCGCCGCCGGCAAGTCCACCGTGGCGAAGCTGTTCCACCGTTGGGGAGCGACCATCATCGATGCGGATGAGTTGGTCAGGGAAGCGCAGCGCCCCGGATCCCCCGCGCTGACCTCCCTCGCCCGCCGGTTCGGCTCCGAGGTGCTGGAGGCCGATGGAAATCTCAATCGCCCCGCCCTTCGGGCCATGATGCTACGCGACCCCGCCACTCGCGCCGCCCTCAACGCCATCATGCATCCACTGGTCCAGCGTCGCCGCGACGAGCTGATCGCCGAGGCGCGGGCCCGGGGAGACCGGGTCGTCGTGAGCGACATCCCGCTCCTGTTCGAAGCCGCCGACCCCGCCGCCTTCGATCGGGTGGTGCTGGTGGACGCGCCGGCCGAGCTGCGCCTCCAGCGTCTGATGAAGGAACGGCGATGGACCGAGGTCGAGGCCAAGGCGCTGATGGCCACCCAATGGCCGGCAGAGCGGAAGCGGATCTGGCGCGGGCCCGGCGGGCGAGCGCCCATCGTGATCGACAACGACGTCGACCTCGCCACCCTGGAGCGGCGGGCCCGGGAAGCGTGGGAGGCTTTGATGGAATGACAGAATGGGGGAATGAGGGAATGAGGGAATGAGGGAATGGCAGAATGCCGAATTGCGAGCAGTGTCGATCAATCCTCGACTCTTCAATCCCCCATTCTCTCACTCACCCATTCCCCCATTCCGCTTCCCTTGACCTATCGGGTCAGCCGATCTACCATCCCCCCCGAACCACCGCCTGGAGTCCCCTTGTCGTCTACGCCCGCCGACCTCCTGTATACCAAAGAGCATGAATACGTTCGCCGGACCGCCGATCCCGCCGTGGTGCAGGTAGGCATCACCGACTATGCGCAGGGCGAGCTGGGGGACGTGGTCTTCATCGAGTTGCCCAAGGTGGGGGCCCGGTTCGAGGCCATGCAGTCCTTCGGCACCATCGAGGCGGTCAAGGCGGTCTCCGACCTGTACTCTCCGGTCGCCGGCGAGATCACCGAAGTGAACGGGGCGCTCGAGGGCGATCCCGGTGTCGTCAATCGCGATCCCTATGGCGCGGGATGGATGCTCAAACTGCGCATGACCAATCCCTCGCAGCTCGATCAACTGCTCACGCCGGCCGACTACCAAGAACTCGTCGGCGCCTGAGCCGGAGCCGGGGGCGCGCGTGCGGCGCCCCTTCGTGTTCCCGGCCCTGCCGCCGATCCCGCTCGCAGCCCAGCTGAGGTCCCATGGAGCAAGGCACCGTTTCCCCCGCGACTCGTCTCCCCGCCCACGTCTCCTACACCGCGCTCCGAACCGAACGCTTCGTCTTCCGCCACATCGGCCCTCGCCGGGATGACGTGGAGGCCATGGTGGCGGAGCTGGGCTACGACTCGCTCGACGCCTTCATCGACGCCGTCGTTCCGGAGGACATCCGGCTCCGGCGCCCGCTGGACCTGCCGCCCGGCCGCAGCGAGCGCGAAGTCCTGCAGGCGCTGCGGGGACTGGCGGCCCAGAACCGGGTGTTCCGCTCCTACATCGGGATGGGCTACCACCGGCTGCTTCACCCCGCAGGTGATCCAGCGGAACATCCTGGAGAACCCGGGCTGGTACACCGCCTACACGCCCTACCAGGCCGAGATCGCGCAGGGCCGGCTCGAGGCGCTGCTCAACTTCCAGACCATGGTGGCCGATCTCACCGGACTCGAGATCGCCAACGCCTCCCTGCTGGACGAGGCCACCGCGGCCGCGGAGGCGATGCACCTGACCCAGGCGGTGGTCGAGACCCAAGGCGCCCCCGGTCTACCTGGTCGACGAGAACTGCCATCCCGCAGACCATCGCCGTGATGCGGACCCGCGCCGAGGCGCGTGGCGTCGCGATCGAGGTGGGCAACCCGATGGACGTTCGAGTTCCGGCCCGGCGTGATCGGGGCCCTGGTGCAGTACCCCGGCGACCGACGGTGCGCTGCGCGACTTCCGCGAGCTGTGTCGAGCGGGCCCACGCGGCCGGCGCGCTGGTCACCGCGGCCACCGACCTGCTGGCGCTCACCCTGCTCACGCCGCCCGGCGAGTGGGGCGCCGACATCGCCGTCGGCAAGCTCCCAGCGCTTCGGCGTGCCGATGGGCTACGGCGGGCCGCACGCGGCGTTCTTCGCCACCAAGGACGCCTACAAGCGGTTCATGCCGGGCCGCATCATCGGCGTCTCCAAGGACTCGAGCGGCCGGCCGGCGCTGCGCATGGCGCTGCAGACCCGGGAGCAGCACATCCGCCGCGACAAGGCCACGAGCAACGTCTGCACCGCGCAGGTGCTGCTGGCCGTGATGGCGAGCATGTACGCGGTCTATCACGGGCCCGAGGGGCTGCGACGGATCGCCGAGCGGGTCCACACCCAGACGGTACTGCTGGCCGGCGCCCTGCGGCGCCTGCGCTACCACCTGGTCCACAGTGCCTTCTTCGACACCATCTGCGTCGAGGTGCGGACCGCCAACCTGTCCCGGATCCTCGACGCGGCCCGGGCGCGGCAGATCAACCTGCGGGTGCTCAGCCCTACCCGCGTGGGCATCGCGCTGGACGAGACGGTCTCGGTGGGCGACGTCTCCGACCTGATCGCCGTCTTCTCGCTGGACGTGGCCCTGCCCTTCATGCTGGACGACTCCGGGGTCCACACCGAGCGGGCGATTCCGCCCGAGTTCACCCGCGCGTCTCCCTTCCTGACGCATCCGGTGTTTCACCGGTACCACTCCGAGACCGAGATGCTGCGCTACATCAAGCGGCTGGAGGCGCGGGACCTCTCGCTGACCGAGGCCATGATCCCGCTGGGCTCCTGCACCATGAAGCTCAACGCCACCAGCGAGATGATGCCGGTCAGCTGGCGGGAGTTCAATCGCCTGCATCCCTTCGCTCCCCGGGATCAGGCGGCCGGCTTCCAGCTCTTGTTCCACCAGCTCGAGGACCAGCTGGCGGAGATCACCGGGTTCCATGCCGTCTCGCTGCAACCCAATGCGGGGGCGCAGGGCGAGTACGCCGGCCTGCTCGTCATCCGGGCCTACCATCGCGCCCGGGGCCAGAATCGGCGCACCACCTGCCTGATCCCCATGTCGGCGCACGGGACCAATCCCGCCAGCGCGGTCATGGCGGGCCTCGAGGTGGTCCCGGTCAAGGCGGATCAGCGGGGGAACATCGATCTCGCGGACCTGAGCGCCAAGGCCGAGCAGCATCAGGACACCCTCGCCTGCCTGATGGTGACCTATCCCTCTACCCACGGTGTCTTCGAGTCGACCATCCGCGAGATCTGCAACATCGTGCACCAACACGGCGGGCAGGTCTACATGGACGGCGCCAACATGAACGCGCAGGTCGGACTCTGTCGACCCGGCGACTTCGGGGCCGATGTCTGCCACCTGAACCTCCACAAGACGTTCTGTATTCCCCACGGCGGCGGCGGTCCCGGCATGGGGCCGATCGCGGTGGCCAAGCACCTGGCACCGTTCCTCCCGACTCATCCGGTGGTGCCGACCGGCGGACCGGAGTCCTGCGGCACGGTGTCGGCCGCGCCCTGGGGCAGCGCCTCGATCCTGCCGATCTCCTGGGCCTACATCGCGCTCATGGGCCAGGATGGTCTCGCGCGAGCCACCAAGGTCGCGATCCTCAACGCCAACTACATCGCCAAGCGGCTGGCCGGCCACTACCCGCTGCTCTACAGCGGCCGCCATGGCCTGGTGGCCCACGAGTGCATCATCGACACCCGGCCCTTCAAGGCCTCGGCCGGGGTGGACGTGGAAGACATCGCCAAGCGGATCATCGACTACGGCTTTCACCCGCCGACGGTCTCCTTCCCGGTCGCCGGAACCCTGATGATCGAGCCGACCGAGAGCGAGCCGAAGGAAGAGCTCGATCGCTTCTGCGACGCGCTGATCGCCATCCGCCAGGAGATTCGCGAGATCGAGGAGGGCCGAGCCCCGCGTGAGAACAACCTGCTGACCAACGCGCCGCATACGCTGGTTCAGGTCATCGCCGACGACTGGAGTCGGCCCTACTCGCGGGAACGCGCCGCCTTCCCCTCGGCATCGACGCGAGAGCACAAGGTCTGGCCGACCGTCGGCCGCATCGACGACGCCTTCGGCGATCGCAACCTGGTGTGCGCCTGTCCGCCGGTGGAGGACTATGCCCCCGTGGGTTGAGCCCGGTGGTGGAGTAGGTACCGCTACCGATCCTCGGACCGCGACCCCCGGCCCCCTCTCCTGGTTCCTGCTCCAGGAGGAATCCCCCTCCGCCGGTTGGCGCCACATGGCGCTCGACCAGGGCTTGCTCGACCTGGCCCGGGGCACGTCGGCCGGCTTTCTGCGCCTCTATCGCTGGGATCCCCCCTGCCTGTCGTTCGGGCGCAACGAGCCGGCCCTGAGGCGTTATGACCGCGAGCGGATCGAGCGCCTGGGCCTCGATGTGGTCCGGCGCCCGACCGGTGGGAGAGCGGTCTGGCACGCCGCCGAACTGACCTACGCGGTGGCGGCTCCACTGGCGGCGTTCGGTTCGACCAGCCGAGCCTACCGGGCGATTCATCAACTCCTGGCGGCGGCCTTGGCGGGACTGGGCGTCGAGACCGTGCCGGCGCCGACCCCACGCCGGCCCGTGTCATTGGCCTCGGGTCCCTGCTTCTCACAGGCGGTCGGTGGTGAGCTTCTGGTGGCGGGCGAAAGGTCCTGGGCAGCGCCCAATTGGTCGAAGGAGCGGCGCTCCTGCAGCACGGAACCCTGCAGCTGGAAGACACCCAGGCCATGGTCCAGGAGGTGAGCCGGACCGCAGGCCCGGGCGCTGGCGACCTCCAGTCGGGCGGCCGGCCGGTCGCTTCGACTTCGTCGAGTTGGCCCGGGCCGTGAGCGACGCCGCCCGGACCTGGCCCGGTTCCTGGACCCGGACCGAGGTCGACCCCCAGATGCGACAGGCAGCCGCGCGTCACGAGGAGCGTTTCCGCTCTCCTGAGTGGACCTGGCGGCGCTAGCCGACCCTCCCCCGCCCCGCAGTCCACTGCGCCTGGGGCCCGGCCCGTGGTAACTTGAGGCTCTCTATGCGAGCGCCTCTCTGGCTGGTCCGGGTCGGCCTCGTCGCCCTCCCGTCCCTCACTGCTCCACTGCTTGCCCGCTCGCCCGTGGCCCAGGGCGTGCCGGCCGATCATGGGACCATCGTGATCGCCGTGGGCACCCTGGCGACGTTGCCGGTCCCTACCCTGATCACCGGTCGCTGGAACCAGGACGTCTCCGATCTGATCTTCCTCGAGCTCGCGCGCTTGGGTCCGGAGCTGGCCACCGGCGGGGACCGGCGATTCATCCCTCAGCTGGCCCGCTCGTGGACCCGCCGCGATTCACTCACCCTGGTCTTCGACCTCGACCCCCGGGCCCGCTGGCACGACGGCACGCCGGTGACGGCCCGGGACGTCGTGTTCACCTTCCGCCGCACCCTGGAGCCGCGGCGTCGACCCGCAACGGGCCTTGCTGCTCCGCTATCTCGCCTCGGTCACCGAGGAGGGGCCGGAGCGGGTGGTCTTCCGGTTCTCCCGAGCCTACTCGGAGCAGCTCTACGACGCGGTCTATCACGTCCAGCCACTCCCGGCTCACTTGGTGGACAGCATTCCCAACTCGCGATTCGCGGCCTCGAGCTTCGTTCAGCATCCGATCGGCAACGGTCCTTACCGGTGGGTCGCCCTGGTCCCGGGACAGCGGCTCGAGCTGGCAGCCAATCCCGATTTCTTTCTCGGAGCACCCAAGCTGGATCGGGTGGTCTTCATCGAGGCCCGGGACCCGGAGGCGCAGCTCAACCTGGTCCTGAGCGGCACCGCCGATGCGCTGGAGAACATGGTTCCGGTGACCAACATCCCCCGAGTCGCCGACCAGCCCACACTACGGCTGCTCCAGGTGCCTTCCTTCACCGTGAGCTATCTGCTGTTCAATCAGCTGAGCCGATCCGATCGCTCGGCCCCGCACCCGATCCTGGGCGACTCCGTCGTGCGCCGGGCCATCGCGCTGGCTCTCGACCGCGCGACGCTGGTGAAGAGCGTCTTCGGCGACTACGGCGCGGTTCCCTACGGCCCCGTCCCCATCCTGAGCTGGGTCCGTGACCCCAAGGCCAAGCCGCTGGCGCAGGACACGGCCAAGGCTCGGGCCCTGCTGCGCTCCCGCGGCTGGATCGATCCCGACAGCAACGGGACGCTGGAGCGAAACGGCAGGCCGCTGGTGCTGACCTCAACTATCCCATCACCAGCGCCGCCCGGAAGCAGATGGCGCTGGGCATCCAGGAGCAGTTGCGCCGGATCGGCGTCAAAGTCGAGCTGGTGGGAATGGAGGGCGCGGCCTGGAACGAGGCCCGGAATCGCCACGACTTCGATCTCGATTTCTCCTCGGTAGGGCTCGACCCGTCTCCGGCCGGGCTTGGTCCAGAGCTGGTCCTGCGAGGGCCTCTCCGGCACCAACGTCGGCCGCTACTGCGACCCCAAGGTCGACTCGCTGCTGGATCGGGCCATCTTCGCGCGGCAGGACGCCTGGCCGATCTGGCGCGGGCCGTGCGCCAGATCGAAGAGGACGTGCCCGCGGTCTTCATCTATGCGCCCGATCTACGTCTACGCGGTGCATCGGCGCTTCGCCAACGTCAGCATTCGCCCGAGGCGGTGGTGGGCTGCGCTCGGCGAGTGGTCGGTGACGCCGGGCCAGCAGCTGGAGCCGGATCGCTGCCGCTCCCTGAATGCCGAGCTGGCTCGTCTCCGCCTGCTGCAGGCGTTCGCCACTCTGGTCGCCGCGATCGTCGTCCTCTTCTTCCTCATGCGGCTCGCCCCCGGAGATCCGCTGGCTCGGCTGGCCGACGAGCGGCCGATGTCGCTCCAGGCAGGTGGACGACCCTCCGGGCCCGCTACGGTCTCGACCAGCCGCTCACCCCAGTTCGCGCCTTCGTGCGGCGGCGTCGCTCCGCGGCGACCTCGGACGTCCATCCAGCAGCGCCGCCCGGTCACCAGCCTCATCGCCGAGCGACTGCCCGGCGACGCTCCTGCTCGGCGGCACCGTCCTGCTCCTCAACTTCACGCTCGGCATCTGGCTCGGCGTGCTGGCAGGCGGTGCGTCGCGGCAGCGCCGATCGACCTGGCTCTCACCGCTCTCCCTGCGCCGGCTACGCCATGCCGTCCTTCTGGCTCGGCCTGGTGCTGGTCTGGTTGGTCGGCGTGCGCTGGCACTGGCTGCCGGTCGGCGGCATGCATGACCCGCTGCTGCGCCGGTGACGCCGGCCTGGCCCGGGTGTCGATGTGCTGCGCCACCTGGTCCTGCCGGCGCTCACCCTCTCGCTGGTGAGCATCGCCGTCGACGATGCGCTACCAGCGCACCGCGATGCTCGAGGTGCTCCGGCTCGACTTCGTCCGGACCGCCCGGGCCAAGGGGCTCGACCGAGCGGCCGGTGGTCTGGCGGCATGCCTGGCGCAACGCGCTCTTCCCGATCATCACCCTCTTCGGCCTCTGGCTGCCGATCCTGGTCACCGGCTCGGTCTTCGTCGAAGCGGGTCTTCGCCTGGCCCGGGCTCGGCTCCCTGGCCGCCGACGCGATCCGGCGACGGGACTACCCGCTGCTCATGGGCACCGCGATGCTGGTGTCGCTCAGCGTCGTCGCTGCGGCAATGTCCTCGCCGACCTGGCGTACTGCGTCGCTCGACCCGCGGGTGCGCGCGGTGACCGGCTCTGCGCTGGACGCGAGCCGCGCTGCAGGCCTGGCGCAGCCCGGCGGGCGCGCGGGCCTCCTGCTCCTGGCCGCGATCGTCCTGGTCGCCCTGGTCGGCCCGGCTTTGCTCCCGGACCCGCCGCCAACCCGACCTGCTGGCGGCGCCCTGCTGCCGCCCGGGCCGGGACACCCGTTCGGCACCGACCAGCTGAGCCGCGACGTGCTGTCCCGCGTGGTGCACGGCGCCCGGATCTCGCTCTCGGTGGCGGTGCTCGCGGTGGTGCTCGTCCGTCACGCTGGGCGCGCTGGTGGGACTGGTGGCGGGGTACTTCGGGCGGCTGGGTCGACGCCGTGCTCATGCGAGCTGGTGGACGGCGCCCTCGCGATTCCCCGGCTCTTCCTCCTGCTCCTCCTGCTCGCGGTGTGGGAGCGGATTCCGCTCGCGGCGCTCATCCTGGTATCGGGAGCCACCGGGTGGTTCGGCACCAGCCGGCTGGTGCGCGGCGAGGTGCTGCGCCTCCGCGAGCAGGAATTCGTGCGCGCCGCCGAAGCGCTCGGGGCGCCGCGCCGGCGCATTATCTTCCGGCACCTGCTGCCCAACGTGCTCGGCGCCGCTGCTCGTGGCGGCCACCCTCGGCGTGGGCGACGTCATCCTGCTCGAGGCCGGCCTCTCCTTCCTCGGCCTCGGCATCCAGCCCCCGACGCCCTCCTGGGGCGGCATGATCCTCGACGCCAGCGTGCCCTCGTCACGGCGCCCTGGACCGGCATCTTTCCCGGCCTCGCCATCGTGCTCACCGTGCTGGCCGTCAACCTGGTCGGCGACGCCGCTGCGCGACGCCGTCGATCCCCGAAGCGCATGAGCCCGCTGCTCGAAGTCGCCGATCTCCGGGTCACCTTCCCGACCGCGGCCGGCCCGGCACGGGCGGTGGACGGGGTGACCTTCGCGCTCGAGCGGGGGAAGACCCTCGCCCTGGTCGGCGAGTCGGGCTGCGGCAAGAGCCTCACCGCCCTGGCGCTGCTCCGGCTGGTCCCGCCGCCCGGGCGCCATCGACGCCGGCAGCGGGATCCGGCTCGATGGACACCGACGTGCTGGCCCTCGACGGCGAAGCGCTGCGCCGATCCGGGGCCGCCGGATCGGCATGGTGTTTCAGGACCCGATGACCAGCCTCAATCCGGTGTTCACCGTGGGCGACCAGATCGCCGAGGGCATCCGGGCCCACGAACAGATCTCCCGGCGGCGAAGCGCGGGAGCGGGCGCGTGGCGCTGCTCCAGGAGGTCGGGATTCCCGACCCGGCCACCCGCGCCTGGAGCCTATCCGCACCAGCTGAGCGGCGGCATGCGACAGCGGGTCATGATCGCGATCGCGCTGGCGCCGAGCCCGAGCTCCTGATCGCGGACGAGCCGACCACCGCGCTCGACGTGACCGTGCAGGCCCAGATTCTCGAGGTGCTGGACCGGCTGCGGGAAGCACGCGGGATGGCGGTGCTGCTCATCACCCACGACCTCGGCATCGTCGCCGGCCGGGCCGACCGGGTGGCGGTGATGTACGCCGGCCAGATCGTCGAGGAGGCGGCCACCGCGCGCCTGTTCGCGCAGTCCCTGCCATCCCTACACCCGGGGCTGTTCGCCTCGATGCCGACGCATCGCCGGGCCGCGGGACCGGCTCACCCCGATTCGGCGGGACCGTGCCGCCCGCGACCGCCTGGCCCGCCGGGTGCCGGTTCCATCCCCGCTGTCCCGCAGGCCATGCCGACAAGTGCGAACCGAGCCGCCGCTGCGTCACCGTGGGCCCGGATCACACGCATGCGCTGCTGGCTGGCGGAAGACGCACGCACCGCATGAGCGAGCCCGCTGCTCGCAGGTCCGCGATCTGGTGAAGCACTACCCGACCGGCGGTGTGTTCAGGCCGCCGGCCCGCCGGTGCGCGCGGTCGACGGCGTCTCGTTCGAGGTCGGGCGGGGCGAGACGCTGGCCTTGGTGGGCGAGTCGGGATGCGGGAAGTCCTCGGTGGGGCGCACCATCCTCCGGCTGCAGGAGCCGACCAGCGGCCAGGCCCTGTTCGACGGGCAGGACCTCTTCGCCCTCGACCGGCACGCGCTCCGCGGCCTCGCGCCGCAGCTGCAGATCATCTTCCAGGATCCCTACAGCTCGCCTCAATCCGCGGATGACCGTCGGGGACGGCGTCGCCGAAGGGCTGGAGATCCACCGCCTGGTGCCGCGGGCCGAAATTCCGGCCGGGTCGCGACCCTGCTGCGAGGAGGTCGGGCTCGACCCCGGCTACGCCAGCCGCTACCCCCACGAATTCTCCGGCGGCCAGCGTCAGCGGATCGGCATCGCCCGGGCGCTCGGCGGTCGAGCCCTCGTTCCTCGTCTGCGACGAGCCGGTCTCCGCGCTGGACGTCTCGGTGCAGGCGCAGGTGCTCAACCTGCTCTTGGACCTCCAGGCCCGCCGAGGTCTCTCCTACCTGTTCATCGCCCACGACCTGGCCGTGGTGCGGCAGATCGCCCACCGAGTCGCGGTGATGTACCTGGGGCGCATCGTCGAAACGGGACCGACCGAGGAGATGCTGGTCGTTCCCGCGCCATCCGTACACCCAGGCCCTGCTCTCCGCCGTCCCGGTGCCCGATCCCGATCGCCAGCGGACCCGCATCGTGCTCGGCGGCGAGCCCCCCAGCCCATCCCATCCACCGCCGGGCTGCCGCTTCCATCCCCGCTGCTTCCACCCGTCCAAGGACCAGCGCTGCAGCACCGAAGCCCCGGTCCTCCGCCCACTCGGCTCGGCCCAGGTCTCCTGCCATTACGCGCGCTGATCACTCTTGGAGCAGGTGCAGCGGAAGGGCAGCGCGGCTTCCCGTTCGCCGAGAAGCAACGGTGGTACCCCCTTAAGCACCCGTAAGGCATTGTAAAACGGCGATTGGTGAGATTGTACGTGGTTCGGGTGTGACTGTTCGACTGGACTATCTATTTGAAGGGGTGCTCGAAGGAAAGGTAGGAGAACAGACCCACCCGGGTGGCACCATCGGCCATCAGCACGGGAACCCCGATTCCAGGAACGATCTGAAGCTTGCCCAGATTGATGGCCACCCGGATCCCGGGACTTACCACGCCGGCGGTCCCATGACGAACCTCACCGGTACTGTCGACTACGGAAGCGAAGTTCACCACCCCTTCGACCAGGAGTTGCACCGGCAGCATCAATGGACCCACCACACTGGCCCCGAGGTTGTAGTTCACCAACCCCCGATGCACCCCTGACGACCCCGAGGCTCTGGGGAGGTACGTCACGCCGGCATTCCAATGAGTGACCAGCTGCCGGGAGAATCGAAAGCTGACGGGCAGGTTCACCTGGGCACCCAGGGTCCCGAAGCCGAGCGACTTGGCCACGCTTCCGGTGGGCAGGACCAGGGTGAGTCTGGGCGCCACCGCCCACCGTTCTCCCGAGACCAGCTGGTAGCGGTAGTTGATCTGGACGTCTCCGATGCCCAGTGATTGTCCGGATAGCCGGGTGAGGGGGATGGTATAGCTCAGCTGATGGCGGGGGCCTCCCAGGGGCCACTCCTGAACGAAGGTGTAGAGCAGGTTGTCGAGCCGGTCTCCGGCCAGCCAGAGGCCGTTGATGTGCTGGACCACCCCCGTTTCCTGGTTATAGGCCTCCTCGATGAAGAAGGAGTTGTCCTCGACTACCGGCTGGGGGAGCGCCGGGCTCGCCTGCCCCGCCAACCGGCCGGCTGGGCCGGCCAGGACAGCAGCCAGGAGGCAGGAGACCGACACGAGGGGCCGAAGCGAGCGCGACCCTGTGTGATTCGTCACACCGAATGGCAAGCGGCAATCACCGAAAATTATGTGGAGCTATTGGAACTCTTCGGGGTATCAGTTCAGGAGCGCAAACATGGAACCCTTCTTGCTCTGGTAGGGTAACCGGCGGCGCTCGAAGTTTTTCGGGCGTTCTAAGTGCGATCCAGGGCTGAGAGGAGGGCCTTAGCGTGTTCAAAGCCTTGTTCTATCTGTTGGTCAGCAGCAACGAGTCCGTGGCAAGGCTGGCACGGCGGCTCCTCCGCCTGCCCGCCTGACCGAGGGTCATCCCACAGGAAGGTATCACCCCCAGTCCCTACACCACGACAATGACCGCGCGGGCCGCCCTCGAAACAGGACGGCCCGCTTTCTTTCCTGGGAGCGAGGCGGCCCGGCCTTGGACCGGGGAGTCTGTACAGCTAGTGTCTAGATCATGGAGCCGGCAGAGGCCTTTCAGGCCTTGGACCTCAGGGTAGGTCAGATCACCCGGGTAGAACCCCATCCCAAGGCCCGAAAGCCCGCTTTTCAGCTTTGGCTCGACTTCGGGCCTCTGGGAACCCGGACCTCCAGCGCCCAGCTGACCGACTTGTACCGGTCCGAGGACCTGCTCGGGCGTCGCGTGGTGGCAGCCGTCAACCTGGGCCCCAGGCTCATCGCGGGGTTCCGATCAGAGGTCCTGGTCCTCGGGGTCCCGGACAGCGAGGGGCGCGTGGTGCTCTTGGCGGTGGAGCGGGACGTGCCTTTGGGTGGGAGAGTCTTCTGAATAGGGAGTGGCACCTGGGACCCGGCACCCGCTAGCTGGTGCCTGGTGCCCGGTGCCTGGTGCCAAGATGAACTCATTCACCATCCAGCCGGCCGTCGGCTCCACTGACATCGCAGAGGTCCAGCGGCTGTTCACTGAGTACGCCGAGTCCCTGGGCTTCAGTCTCTGCTTCCAGGGCTTCGATCGCGAGTTGGCGGAGCTCCCTGGGAAATACGCCGGCCCCGCCGGGCGGCTGCTCCTGGCGCGAAGCGGCGCGGAGAGTGCCGGCTGTGTCGCCCTGCGGCCGCTGGCGCCCGACATAGGTGAAATGAAGCGGCTTTACGTGCGGCCACCGTTCCGGGGCCAGGGATTGGGCCGCCTCCTGGCCGAGGCGATAACGGCAGAGG
Source organism: uncultured Gemmatimonadales bacterium (assembly GCA_963704015.1). Classification (GTDB taxonomy): domain Bacteria; phylum Gemmatimonadota; class Gemmatimonadetes; order Gemmatimonadales; family GWC2-71-9; genus DATIWD01. Next base: position 66,669 of record CAVPGI010000008.1, on the reverse strand, counting down.
CTCTCGAGGCAGGGTATCGCTGGGTCTATCTCGATACCTTGCCTCGGATGCAAGAAGCCATTCCGCTGTACCGCTCGATGGGGTTCACCGAGATTCCGCCCTACTGCGCCAATCCGGTGGAGGGAGCCGTGTTCATGAAGCTGGAACTGCCGCGTAGGGAGTTGGTGCATTGACCGGCAGACCGGCCGGTCGGTGAGGCGGCTCTCGCGCTGGTCTCTGGCTGCGGCGCTCGCCCTGGGATGCGCGCCAAAGGCCCCCCCGCCCGCGGCGCCTACCGCCACCGCATTCACCAGCTCCCCCCTTTGGCCGGCGGAATCGGCCTTCCAGGATCTCCGTTACCTGGCCGATCAGGTCAAGATTACCCGCTATCGCGCGGCCTCCAGCTCGATCCACGGCGACCCGCTCGCCACCCTCGTCCAGCAGAATCGTTCCAGTCAGGCGGGATTCCGAGCCAGGCTCGAAGCGTTGGACACCTTGGGACTGGACGCCGGGGACCGGCATGCCCTGAAGGTGATGCGGGATGTCTGGACTCATGAGTTGTCCATAGACCCGGACAGCACGGCATCGGTCCCCGACTCGACAATCCCCGACTGCGCCTACGACCCCCGCCGCCTGGCGGATCCGGGCGGAGCCGAGGGAATCGAGCGGCTCCGTCAGAGGCTTTACACCTGTTACGGTCGAGCCGCTGAAAGCGCCTCGTTCGAGGGCCAGGTCCTGGGGCGACTCCCCATCATCGGGCTGCTGGGACAGACGGACGATCCGAACCGGCGTCACCAGCTGTTTCTGGCCCTGGCACCGGTATGGCGATCGGTCAATCGGAGCAACGAACCCGACAGCCCGTATCGGGAGCTGGTGCGACGTCGGGCCGAGGAATCGAAGCGCCCCAATGCTCTGCTGGAGACTCGGGCGGAGGAGTTCGGCATCCCCGCCGATACGCTCGAACAATGGCTCCTGGCCATCCTGGAGCGGTGGCGCGCGAGCACTCCGGCGGATGAGCTGGAGCCCTGGGATTTCTATTACGCCAATGGGGCCGTGGAGCGGCGGCTCAATGGGAGAATCCCGCTGGAACGGCTACGGGCCATCAACGACACGTTCTACCACAGACTGGGCGCCGACCCTACTCGGCTGGCCATCCACTACGACCTGGAGCCGCGGGCCAGCAAGGACCCGGTGGCCTTCACCGACTTCGGGGCCCGCCAGCGGTTCATCGACGGCCGATGGCTTCCGGGAGAGCCCTGGGTTTTCACCTCCTACCCAGTCGGCGGATACAACAACCTCGCGGAACTGCTCCATGAGACCGGGCATGGTATACACATCGCGGCGATCCGCACCCGGCCCGCGCTCAACGACTGGCCGGAGAGCGACACCTTCACTGAGTCTCTGGCCGATCTCTTCGCCGACGAGGCTTATGAGCCTGTGTGGCAATGGCGCTATCTCGGCGACTCTGCCACCACCGGCGAGTCCATGCGTGAGAAGTACGGGAGCACCGTCCTGGGCATCGCCCTGGCGTTGTTCGAAGTCCGGATGTATCGCGACCCGACGCTGGATCCCAATCGGGTGTGGGCCGATCTTACCTCGAGATACTTGAGGATCAAGCCGCACCCCGAACTTTCCTGGTGGGCGATGCGGGGCCAGCTGATCGATGCCCCCGGCTACCTGATGAACTACGCCATTGGTTCCATGATCACCGAAGACCTGCGCGGGCGTGTGGTCCAACTCAGGGGGTCGTTCGCGACGGCGGACTCGACCTGGTATCCCTGGATCACCGAGCGGATCTACCGGTTCGGCCTGGAGCGCCTCTCCCGCGACGTGCTGGAAGGTTTCCTGGGTCGCCCTATGTCACCGAAGACGCTCCTGGAGGACATGGGTCGGATGGGGAAGTGATGCGATAGTACGACCCGGTACCAGGTACAGGTACCAGGTTAGACGGGTGCCCGGTCCCTGGTGCCCGGTGCCGTTCTCAGTACAAACACCGGCAGCTCAGGCGGGCATCGGAAGCGGGCGCGGATATCGGCGGTCCCGATCCCCCGCGAGACGTAGAGCGGCGCGTAGGTGTCCCGGTACCAGCCCTCGACAAACCGCCCACAGCCTGGCGGCAGCCAGGGGGGGAGCAGCGGAAGCCGGATCTGCCCTCCATGCGAGTGCCCCGAGAGAATCATCGCCGGCGGGAGCGACGCCTCCCAGGACACTCGATCGACCCAGCCCGGTTCGTGAACCATCCAGATCGACACATCCTCGGGTTGGGTCGTGGCCCGGGCCCGGGCGAGGTTGGCCCCGCCGTGTAGCACGTCGTCCAGACCGATGATGCTGAGCCGGGTACCACCCACATCGATGGTGGCCGCCTGATTGACCAGCAGCGTGGCGCCGGCGCGCTGATAGGCCGCCGCCAGCGTGGCGTCATCGATGCCCGCCCAACGCTCCCAATTCCCATAGATGGCGAGGGTCCCCAGCCGACCCTTGGCCGCGCTGGTGAACTCCATCAGCTCGGGCAGGTTCGCGGGGGCCTCGCAGATGTCCCCGGTGAGAAGCACCACGTCGGGGCGCTCCGCGGCGATCAGATCCAGCGCGATGCGCCCCGGTGAGTGAATGCCATGGTAGAGGTGCAGGTCGGAGACCTGCACGACTTTGAACCCCTCGAGAGACGGAGGCAGGCCGCGAACCGGGACGTCGTGGCGGCTGACCTGGACCCGATCGGGCTCGATCTTGAAGGCATCGGCTATGGCCGCACCGCCCAGCGCGGCTCCCCCAGCGGTCAGCAAGAACCGGCGGCGCCCGATCCCGACCGACCCCAGTTTGCCCGCCTGCGTCTTTCCTTTTTCGTTCTTCATCCAGCTCCCCGGCTCCTTTGACTCGCGCTGCAACTTAAACGCGAGCCACAGCCCCCCGACCGTTTTCAACCCGACCGGCGGCCAGTAGGGTAAGTAATGATTGAAAGGGATCAGTCCCGGCACCACCGGTCCGAGCTCCACTGCTCGGACAGAGACTGGAGAGTGGGTCCATTCTCTTCCAAGACCGAGCGGGCTCGAGCCCGGCTCAGATTCCATTCCCGCCAATCGGTGACTGGCCGGGACCCGCGACACCGGAGGCGGAATGCCAGTTCCTGGCGAGGTAACGAGTCGAGGCGGGGAAGTGCCGCTACCAGGTCGGGCACAGCGTCGGAGCCAAGCCTGGTGAGGTAGACCACATCGATACCCTTCCCCTGCTCCGCGCGGCTCACGTTGGTCTGGACCACGACGGCGGCGGGGTTCATGGCCTGGAGGGCAAGGACTCCAAAGCTCCAGGCCAGTAGCGCCCCCGGTACGAATCGCTCCGTGCGGTCACGAAGCACGGTCGCGCTGAACCAGAGCAGCACCAGGCCCAGCCAGCCCATGAAGACAGTGGCCAGGAGCCTCGCCTCGGTCAGGCCGAATGCCCGCTCATAGAGCAGCATTCGATGGACGGCGGAAGTCATGATCACCAGCACCAGCCCGATCTGCAGGCCGGCGAGCCACCGAAAGACGCTCCGAGCTCGATCCTCCCGAACCCCGGTGCTGAGCATGAGCAGGGTCGGGAGCACCAGCGCGGAGACGGCGACCAACTCGAAGAAGCCGCGACGGGCGTAGGCTGAGTAGGTCAGGTCCGGGCGGTCGAGCACCAGCGCCGTTCCGCCGAAGAAATAGCCCAGCTGCGACAGGACGAATCCGAGAAAGAGGAGATTCACGGTACCGAGGACGACGGCGACCTCGATCCGGCCCAGCCCGGCGCCGCTCTGGCGGGAGGTTGCAGAGGCGACGGCCTGGCGGGAGACTGCCCACCGGAGAGCTCCGCCGGCTATCCAGGCGAGGAGGCCGGCCACCATCATTCGAGGCACCAGCTCCGCCGGATCGAGCAACCAACCCACCCACTGTTCGAACCGTGCGTCCGCGGCGATGAGCATACTGCCAAATACGATCAGGAGGGGGGTGGCAACCACCAAGCCTCGCCCGGCAGCCACCGTCGGGTTACGGGTGTCACCGGTTGCGGCCCACTGGCGCCGAGCGTCGAGAGCCAGCACCGGAAAGCCGCCCCAAAGGCTTACCAGGCTGCCGCCGGCGCGCTCGAGGATCTCTCGGACCGTGCGGGGCAGCGCCGGCCCGGGGATGAGCGCGAAGACAGCGGCGAGACTCAGGCAGTCGAGGAACCAGAGGGCTGGAGAATCGCGCCAAACGAAGCCGGTGCCGAATGCCAGCGCGGCAACGGCCAGCCAGCCGTAGGCCGGGGGCACGGACCGATCCGGCTCCCGCAGCAAGATCAAGCCTGTGGCGCTAAGGCCCGTCAACCACAGGAACACGTTCAGACCGGGGGCGGCGCCATAGAACAACGCCTGCCCCAGCAGGCCGAGCAGGAGGGCCGTCGCCAGGGTCCGAAGCGGAGAGGGTGAGTGGGGTGTCATGAGGCGACCGGGGTGAGACCCCCGAACTTCCGGGTCCGGCCTCGGAAATCCGCGAGGGCGGATTCCAAGTCCGCGGCGCCGAATTCGGGCCAGGCGCCGTCGGTGAAGTGAAGCTCTGCGTAAGCGCATTCCCAAAGCAGAAAATCGCTCAGCCGCCGCTCTCCTCCGGTCCGAATCAGGAGGTCCACATCCGGCGCCGTGCCGGGTGCGTTGGACGCGGCGGCAAGGACCCGCGCGAAGTGTTCCCGGCCACAGGGCTCCCGGCCTCGCAGGCGAGTGGCCGCGGCCAGAATCGTGTCCCGGGCCGAGTAGTCGATGGCGATTCGAAGATCGAGCCGCTTCCCGCCGGCCGTGGTACGTTCTGCGCGGGAGACCGCCACCCGGAGTGCCAGGGGCAACCGGTCCCGGCGGCCGATGATCTTCAGCCGGCAGCCCTGCTCAGTGAGCCGGGGAGCCTCGGAGCGCAGGTACTCTTCGAGCAGCACGAAGAGCGCCCGGACTTCGGTCTCCGGCCGACGCCAGTTGTCAGCGGAAAACGCGAACAGCGTGAGGGTGGTGATCCCCAGGTCCGGTGCCGCCTCCACCACCCGCCGGACCGCCTCGGCGCCGGCCTGGTGGCCCGCGGCCCGGGGCTGGCCCCGCGCCGTGGCCCAGCGACCGTTTCCGTCCATAATGATGGCGACGTGGAGTCCGCCTTGATCCATATGGGGAGAAGTACTTTGTATCACAAAGTTTTTCCTCGCAAAGAAATCCGCCCTTGGGGGACGGACCGTGAAGAAGGCGCTTAGCCCTCGGTTTTCCCTTTGCCCACGGCGCTGATCAGGGCCTCCATGTGCTCCAGGTACCGCTCCAGTGCACGCCGCCCGGCCAGGGTCAGCCGGTACTCGGTCTTGGGGACCCGGCCCTCGAAGGACTTCCGGCACTCGACATAGCCGGCGTCCTCCAGCCGGCGGGCGTGGACGCTGAGATTCCCGTCCGAAGCGCGGAGCAGGGCCTTGAGCTCCTTGAAGCTGAGCGCCTCGTTCACGGCCAGGGCGCTCACGATCCCCAGCCGCATCCGTTCATGGATTACCCGATCCAGCTCCGAGGCGGGCTCGGCCCTCCCCCCCCTGACACCACCGAGGGCGCGGCCCGACGGCAGTGGCGGCGCGGGCTTCCGGGCCGCGCTGCTCCTAGCCACCGTGCCTCCGCGCAATGACGAACCCGAACACCATCTGCAATCCACCGAAGCCCGCCGCGAGATACCAGTTGCCCCAGGCCGCGGGGCTGAACAAGGCCAGCAGTCCCAGGGCCATGAACCCGGCCCCCATGAGCGGAACTACCCGCACCGAGGCCGCCCCTCCGGTCACCACCGCGGTCCCGTAGAGCAGCAGCCAGGCACCGGGTAGCGCCTCGATCAGGTCGTGCTGATAGAGCAGCGCGGTCAGCGCCGCCCCCGCCAGCATCGGGGGAGCGAATCCCAGCGCGAACCGACGGCTGGGGCCGGCGTCGAGGGGGACCTGGGTCGCGGCGGCCTTCCGCACCAGCGCCACCGTGCCGACGAAGCAGGCCAGCGCCGCCTCGGCGAACCAGACCATCAACCAGCGTTCCACCGTGGGCTGACGGGCGGCGAGCAGGGCCGCTGCGAGCGCGGTGGCGCCCATGGCCATACCGCCCCACCCCGGGACACCGGTAAAGGCCGCGGAACGCTCCATGGTCTCCCGGATGAACCGTAGGTTGTCCGCCGCGCGCTCGTGGAGCGTCGAGGAGGCTTCGGGGGACTGCCGGAGCTGGGGTGCAGGAGCCATGGTGCCAAGCTAGGCCCAGGTTCCTTTTCCGTCAAGTACTTTGCTACATAAAGCAACGGGGCCGAGAAAGGGCGGACCCTGGTCCGCCCATCGTCCCCGTCACTCGCATCCCCGGGCTCGCTACTGCACGGTGATCGGTCTTGCGCCGTTGTTATACCCCGTGGCCGTGGCGGTCACGTTCACGTTGCCCACCGAATGGAGGTTGAGCGTGACACTAGCGCTCCCCGAGGAGCCGGCGGGCACCGTGATCTGGGTAGTCGTGGAGCCTCCGAAGTCGGCCACGCTGGGATTGTCCACCGTCAGGGTCACCACCAGATCGGTATTCACCGCCCGGCCCACCTGAGCCTGGTCCAGGGTCGTGATCGAGAGGGTCGTGGTCTGGTTGCTGAGTGCAACCGAGCTGGAGCCGTTCACCAAGAGGATCGGAGTTCCGACCACCGTCGTATCCTGCAGCGACGGATTGAAGCCGGTGGCCGTCGCCGTCACCAACGCGTTCCCGGCCGCGGCACCCACCACCGTGAAGGAGGTCGAGCTCGCATTCACCGGGATGGTGTCCTTGGTCTGCATCGTCAGACCGCTGCCCACCTGCGTGAGGGTGACCTCGAGCGGCGTTCCTTGCCGGCCGAACGGAATGCTGACGAACGCGCCAGTGAAGCGCTGCCCGATACCCAGCGTCGGCGGGAGACTCAGCGTGATGGGCGGAGTCGAGACCGTGATGGCCAGCGAGGTATCGGGCGGATAGCCCGGTGCCGAGGCCACGATGAAGGCGGTACCGGGGCCGGTCGGCGTCCAGGTGTTCTGCACCGTCGAGTTGTTGGCCAGGATCGTCCCACTGGCCGAGCCGATGGTGAGCACCGAGGTGTTGGTCGAGCTGAAGGTCACGGCCAGCGTGTCGTGGACCTCGCGGCCCGAGCCGTTCTCGTCGCTGGCGAACACCGAGAAGTTGAGCGGCGCCTGGCCCACATAGGCGCTCGTGATGGTGGAAACATTAAGCTTCGGGTTGTTGACGATCACCACCGAGGTCCCCTGGGTGAACCCGGTCGCGGTCGCCAAGAGCTGGATCGACGCCACCTTGTTCTTGGCGAAGACCGTGAACGCCGGTGCGAACCGTCCGTTGGCCGGAATGACCACCGTATCCGCCGAGAGCCCCGCCACAGTGGTATCGCTCAGCGCCAGCCTCACCGTCGTCGGGCTGGCGACCGCGTTGGGGATGCTGACCTGGTACGACCGGAGCTGCTGGCCCTTGCCCAGCGTGTAACTGGGCGGGCTGACCGTGATGGCCGGGGCGGTGACGACAATGGCACCGGTGCTGTCCGGGATGTAGACGATGGAACCGCTGGCGTTGGCCGCCGTCAGTCGGATCTTGGCGATGCCCGGAGCCCGCGTGATCACCCGCGGGACGTAGACGTACGATTGGTCGGGCGTGATCCGCCAGACCGTCGTGGAATCCACCTGGAGCACCGTGGGATCGGAGGAGGTCAAGGTTACGAACACGGTGTCCAGCACCGCGTGGGTATAGAAGCTCGCCGCGTAGATCGAGTCGGTCGCGTAGGCGTAGAGTTGCAGCGTGTCGTTCGTCACCGCCGTGGTGGGCAGGCCGCTCGAGATGATCTTCGGCCGGGTGATCTGCATCTGCGCCACCGACGAAGGCAGGTAGCCGGGCGCAGTGGCCTGGAGCGAATCGAAGCCGACGATATTGCCGATCCAGTTGAAGTTGCCGCTGGTCGTGGTGGTCGGAATGGTGACCGTGTCGGGCGAGGCAGTCCCCCGCACCGTCCGCGTGTGGTTGAGCGCGACCGGAACCGGCGCGGCGGGCACGTCGGGGATGAACACGGAACTGCTCAGGTACTGTCCGACGCCCACCACCTGCGGGAAGCCGGTCGAGATCGTGACCGGTGCGCCGGTGATCGTGATCACGAACGAGGAATCGGAGTTGTAGGGCGCCGGAGCGCTGAAGTACAACTTGGCCTGCCCGGTGTCCACCGGTATCAGGTGTAGCGTGTTCGAAAGCGCCTGGCCGGGTAGCACGTGCACCACGCTCGAATCCACCGTGAGCTTGGCCGGATTGCTCGAGGTGATCGTGATCGGCACCGTTTCGGCCGCCAGGTTGTACCCGCAGACCACGGCGTAAGCGCAGAAGTTGAACCCCACCGGCGGCGAGGTCAGGAAGTAGTTGCTGCCCAGGCTGTAGATCTGGATCGACGGATTGATGATCGGAACGATCATCGTATCCGCCAGGAACCCAGGGGCCGTGGCGATGATCGTGTCGGTCCCCACCGAAAGACCGGTGATCGAGAAGGCGCGGTTAGTGGTCCCGGCGGGATAGACCAACGAGGTCGCACTCAGCGAATCCAGCCCCACCTTGTGGGCCAGGTTCACCGTAATCGGTGAGCTCAGCTGGAACGGCAGCGAGATGCTCCAGCTGGCCAGCGTCTGCTTCACACCGACCTGGTAGGGGTACGCGACGTTCCCGATCAGCTTGGCCGGCTGCACCGACACCAGGATCGAATCGCTGATGTGCCCCGGCGCGGAGGCCACGATGTAGGTGCTGCCACCGCCCACCGCCTGGAGCCCGTTGCTCCGGGTGGCGCCGCCGCTGCCGGTTGGAATGATCAACGTGTTGGTCGTGACGGCCATGACCGTGGGGTCGCGCGACACCAGCGTTACCGTCAGCGGGCTCGACCGCGCGAAGCTGGTGAAGCTCAGCGAATCGTAGACGTTGGCCGACCAGCTCGAGGGCGGGCCGCCGGCGGTGGTGTTGCCCGAGTAGCTGGGCCGCACCCTCGGCGTCGTCACCTTGATCGGCAACTGCCCCTGCACCCAACCGGGCGCGTCTGCGGTGATGGTGTCGTTCCCCGGCGCCAACGCGCTATAGCGATAGATCTGGAGCGTGTTGTTGGTCGGCATCCGCACCGTGTCCGGTGTCGATCCGATTCCCGGCTTGGTCGCCAGATGGATCAACAGGCTCCGATCCATCGAGTTCGGCACCGTGACATAGTTGTCGAAGTACTGTCCGGCCCCGATCTGAGAGTAGAAGTAGTAGAACCCGAACTGGGCCAGGAACGTGTTGACCGAGCTCGGTAGCCCGACGTAGCCCGCCGCCACCGGCGTGAGATTGGTAGAGCCGACTCCGGTGCCGGTCAGGTCCACCTGGGCGGAGAGCTGACCACCCGGGATGGTCGCGGTCGCCGGGGCGACGCCGGCGATGCCGGCGGTGGTGGACTGGAAATTGACCGCCAGCCCGGCGGGCGGCGCCGGATCCGACAGGAACACCAGGATCGACCGCTGCTCGGCCGAGTTGATGCTGAAGTTGGTGGCCCGGATCGTCGGGCTCTGGATGGTCCGGAACTCGAGCGTGGACAGCACGCCCACGATCAGGGTGTCCGGCGTATAGAGTCCGGTCGGATCGGTCGCGGTGACCGTCACCCGGCCGGCCGCGCGGCCCTGGAAGCTCACGCTGGAGTTGGTCTGGCCCTGGAAGAATTGCACCGTGGCCTGCGACGGCTTGAGGACGTTGGTGTCGCTCGAGACGATGGCCACCGTCACCGTGCCCGCCGGCGGTGTGGACAGCAGGATCGCCTGTTGGAAGGTGGTCCCGCGACCGACCGAGGTGCTGTCGGCACCCCACTGGATGTTCTGCGGCGGGGCCGTGACCACGCTCACGAACGAGGAATCCCGGAAGACCGGGTTGGTCCCGGTGGAGTCGATGGCGAGCACATACACCGTGCCGAGGCTCACACCGGTCACCTGGCCCGAGGTGTTTACCGTCGCGATCCCCGTATTCCGGGAGACATAGTAGTAGCTGCGGCCCGGGATCTGGACGTGATTCTTGTCGAAGGTCTTGGGGATCAAGCCCACCACGCCGCCGACGCCGATGATCGGGGCCTTGGGCGTGACCGCGAAGGAATCGGCCGTCTGCCGCACCTGCACGGTCGTGATGCCGGAGACCCCGGCGCTGGTCGCCTGGATGGTGGCGACGCCGGGTCCCACCGCCAGCACCCGGGCCTGAGCATTCACCTGGGCCACCACCGGCGTCAGGGTCTGCCACGTCACCGCGCTGTTGGGGAGCGGCGTGGGCGCACCGCCCAGGAACTTGACCGATGCGGCGTGGAGGATCACCGAGTCGCCCACCGAGGACAGCACCGTGTCCGCCGGGGTGATCTGGATGTTGGAGATGCCGTTGTAGATAAAGATGGCGGTATCCGCGGCGGTCCCCGCCGTGGCCACGATCCGGGCCGCTCCCGCCGTAGTCCCCGCCTTGGCATGACCCGTCGCGGTGGTGGTCGCGATGGCGGGCTGCAGGGAACCGAAGGTGACCGTTCCGCAGGCGACGATGCCGTTGGTGTTGTCCCGGCAGGTCGGGGTAAACAGCGCCGAGTCCCCGCTCAGGGTCACGATCTGCGTATCGGGCGCCAGCGTGAGCGAGGCGACCGGACCGGTGGTGCGCGGAGCGAACCGGAGCCTCCCCGTCTTGCTCAGGTTGTTGGGGAGCATCGCCGTGATGGTCACGCTGTCGGTCAGGCCCACCTTGGGCTTGGCCCAGGCCTGATTCACCGAGATCGCGCGGGGCCGCGGCACCTTGACCGTGTCGGTGGCCGGCGTGATCTCGAAGGCCACCGGCGCCGCCGGCGTCACCGCCACTCCCGCCTTGTAGGCGGTGGCGGTAATCAGGACGCTGTCTCCGGCGAAGATCGAAGTGTTGAGCTGGAAGTCCAGCGAGTCCGCGTCGAACCCGGGGCCGCTGTAGGTCGGAGCCAGCGGCGGGGTCGTGGTCGGTGTGGGCCCCGCCGTTACCACGATGTCGGTATTGGCCTCGTAGTAGAGCACCGCCCCGCTATAGGCGAAGATGTGCAGCAGGAAGTGCTCGCTGGCGCTCTCCAGCGGCACTTGGACCGTGATTCGGAGGCTGTCGCCGGACTGGGTGATCTGGCTGGCCGAGATGGTGTCGGCGAAGGCGAGCGTGTTGTCGCTGAAGCGGCGGAACTCGACGATGACGCGGTCGATCGAGATGTTGAATTGGCCGGCGGCCTTGAACAGGCCGGAGACGTCGAACTGGGCGGCGATAGGGGACCGGGGCGCAAGCGGACTATCGCTGGTGCACGTGGTGAGCACCAGCGCGGTGGAAAGGACGGCAGCGGTCCGCGTCAGCCGAAGCGGAAGCCCTCGCCACACTTTCGTTTGCAGTGTCGCGCTCCGAGTCGATGGAGATTGTATTGAGGAAATGCCTGAGCAACGTACGGGCCGCCTGAAGGCTTGTCAAATGGCCCCATTCACCCCTTGCTCTGCGCGATCAGTCCCAACCTTCGAATGGCCGATAAGGGTTTGTCGGCCAAGCTCTTGGCGGCTTCCGAGAGGCCCCCAGACCGATCCCTCCACCGAAGAAACGCCGGGCCCGCTGTTGCCGGGTCCCCGCCACATGGAGGGCGGCGGGCTGCTAGTGGCCTTCGGGGCCCCTGGTCTCTATTCTCCACCTCGAAAACCTTCCCGGGAGACCGCAGACCATGCTCGCCATATTCGCCCTAATCGGACTCGCGGCCGGCGTGCTGGCCGGTCTCTTCGGCATCGGCGGCGGCATTCTGATCGTGCCTGCCCTGGTGTTCTTCGGTCGCCTGCCGATCATCACGGCCGTCGGGACGTCGCTCGGTGCTCTGCTCCTTCCGGTTGGGGCTCTCGGCGGCTGGCAGTACTACCGGCTCGGCAATCTGGATGTACGGGCGGCCGCATTGGTGGCGCTGGGACTATTCCTCGGTACCCCGCTTGGCGCTCGGGTGGCGTTGGCGCAGTCCCAGACGGTGCTGCAGCGGGCGTTCGCGGTGTTCCTGGTGGTGGTGGCGGTCCGGATGTGGCTCAAGGCCGGCTGAGGTGGCGATGACCCTGCGTTGGTCTTGGGCCGCGATCCTCGGCGCGAGCCTCGCCTGCCAATCGGGAGCCACGGCCCCGGCCATCGGAGCCAACATCGTGAACGTACAGGGCCAGAGCATCGGCCGCGCGATGGTGAGCCAGACCGCCAAGGGCGTGAAGATCCGGGTCGAGGTCAGCAGCCTCGCCACCGGCCGCCACGGGATCCACATTCACGCCGTCGGACGCTGCGACCCGCCGGATTTCATGAGCGCCGGACCCCACTTCAATCCCGACGATTTGCAGCACGGCGCCAAGAGCGCCGCGGGGAAGCACGCGGGCGATCTCCCCAATCTCGAGGTGGACGGCTCCGGCAAAGCCGATCAGACCTTCGAGGTCGAGGGGCTCACCCTCGAGCCGGGCCCCCGGTCCCTGCTCTCCCCCGTGAGTCTCTCCCTCGTGATCCACGCCGACCCCGATGACCAGATAACCGATCCGTCCGGCAATTCCGGCGCTCGGATCGCCTGCGCCGCGTTCTAATCGCACATGTCCGACCTGCTGGCCGCCCGCAGCCAGATGGCGATCTCCCTCGCCTTTCATATCCTCTTCGCGGTGGTGGGAATCGGCATGCCGGCCCTGATGGTGGTGGCGGAATGGCGCTGGAGCCGGACCGGCGATCCGGCCTACCAGGACCTCGCCAAACGCTGGGCCAAGGGCACCGCCATTCTCTTCGCGGTGGGAGCCGTCTCGGGCACCGTGCTCTCGTTCGAGCTGGGGCTCCTGTGGCCGGAGTTCATGCGCTTCGCCGGCCCCATCATCGGGATGCCTTTTTCCCTGGAAGGCTTCGCCTTCTTCACCGAGGCCATCTTCCTCGGGATCTACCTCTACGGCTGGGACCGGATCTCGTCGCGAGCGCACCTCGTCGCCGGGGTACTGGTGGCGCTGAGCGGCGTGTTGTCGGGCATCTTCGTCGTCACCGCCAACGCCTGGATGAACGCTCCGGCCGGATTCACCCTGGTGGACGGCAAGCCGACCGAGATCGATCCCATCACGGGGATGTTGAACGGCGCGGCACTGGAGCAGACCCTGCACATGACCCTGGCCGCCTACGCGGCCACCGGATTCGCCGTGGCGGGGATCCATGCCTGGTTCCTGCTCCGCGACCCGACCAGCGGTTTTCACCGCCGGGCACTGGTCATCGCGATGCTGGTGGCGGTCCCCGCCTCTATTCTGCAGCCCCTCTCCGGAGACCTGAGTGCCCGGTATCTGGCCCGTCACCAGCCGGTGAAACTGGCCGCGGCCGAGGCGCTGTTCGAGACTCGAGCTCACGCGCCGCTGACTCTGGGCGGCTGGCCCGATGCGGAGGCCGGCCGTACGCGATTCGGGATCGAAATTCCATCGGGGCTTTCGCTGCTCGCCTATCATGACCCCGGTGCCGAAGTGAAAGGCCTCGATATCATCCCCCGGGCCGATTGGCCCAACGTCCCCCTGGTCCACCTCGCGTTTCAGATCATGGTGGGACTGGGGACCTACCTGGCGGCGGTGTCGCTCTGGGCCGCGTGGCTCGCGCTCCGGCGCCGGGATCCGGTCAGGGAACGCTGGCTCCTCCGAGCCGTGGTGGTGGGCGGACCCGGCGGGCTGTTGGCGGTGGAGGCGGGCTGGATGCTGACCGAGCTCGGACGCCAGCCCTGGACCATCTACGGCGTGCTCCGGACCGCGGACGCGGTGACGCCCATGCCCGGGCTGATCGTGCCCTTCATCGGGATCACCCTGCTCTACTGCTTCCTCGGCGTGGTGGTTGCCTGGTTGCTCTGGTCCCAGGTCGTGACCAGCTCACCGGAGGGCGAGCATGCCTGATCTCACGCTCGCCACCGTCCTGGCCGGCACGGTGGTGATCGCGCTCAACGCCTACGTGGTCCTGGCCGGAGCGGACTTCGGCGGCGGAGTCTGGGATCTGCTGGCGGCCGGTCCTCGGCGCGGGCGGCAACGGGACCTGATCGCCCACGCCATCGCACCGGTCTGGGAGGCCAACCATGTGTGGCTCATCCTGGCCATCGTCCTGCTCTTTGCCTGTTTCCCCAGCGCGTTCGCCGAATTGGCCATCACGCTCCACATCCCCCTCACCCTCATGCTGGTGGGGATCGTGCTCCGGGGATCGGCCTTCACGTTCCGGAGCTACGATCGCCAATACGACCTCCGACAGGAGCAGTGGGGCCGGATCTTCGCGATCGCGAGCGTCGTGACGCCGGTGCTCCTCGGGGTGGCGGTCGGGACGGTGGCGGCCGGACGGGTGGGAGGCCCGCGCAGCGGCGATTTCATGGCGGACTTCGTGCGTCCCTGGCTCACCCCCTTTGCCTGGAGCATCGGCCTCTACACGCTGCTCCTGTTCGCCTTTCTGGCGGCCGTCTACCTCACCGTGGAAACCGACGACCCCGGCCTGCAGGAGGACTTCCGCGCCCGCGCCCTGGTGACCGGAGGCCTGCTCTTCTTCGCCGCCCTGCTTTCCCTGGCTCTCTCCACCGGCGGAGGGGCGCCACGGATCCGCGCCGGACTCCTGGGACAGCCGGGGGCGATTCCGCTGCAGCTGGCGACCGGCTTGGCGGCGGTCACGGCCTTAGGTGCGCTCTGGAAACGGCGGTATCGGGTGGCACGGGTGGCGGCGGTGGCGCAAGTCAGCGCGATCCTCTGGGGATGGGCCCTCTCCCAATACCCCTACCTGCTGCCACCCCACCTCTCGATCGCGGAGGCCGCGGCGCCCACGATCACGCTGCAGCTCACGCTCGGCGCGCTCGTCGTGGGGGCCGGGGTGCTCATCCCTTCGCTGGTGTATCTGTTTCGGATTTTCAAACGGTGAACCGGAGCTGAGCGCGTCCTAGGCCCGGCCCATCATCCGGTCGATGGGCCGGAGCAGGAGGGCGAGGACAACCGCGGCCACCAACGCACAGGCGGCGACCACGCCGAAGAGCGTCGGCAGCGCGTAGGCTTCGTACAGGCTCGCGACCCGCCCGCCCAGGTAACTGCCCACGGAGATGGACAGGAACCAGACGCCCATCATCAGGCCCTGAACCCGGGTCGGAGCCAGCCTGGTCGTGGCACTGAGCCCGATCGGACTCAGGCACATTTCGCCGACGACATGCAGGAAATAGGTGAGCACCAGCCACAGGGGGCTGGCCTTGGCGCTGCTGGCGGCCGGGATCATCAGCACCGCGAATCCGGCCGACACGAACACCAGTCCCAGGACGAACTTGGCCGGGCTCGAGGGTTCCCGCGGGCCCAGTTTGAGCCAGAACCAGGCAAACGCGGGAGCCATGGTGATCACGAAGATCGGCGGCACCGCCTGAAACCAACTGGGAGGAAAGCTCCACCCGAAGAGCGCGTTTTCCGTGTTCCGCTGGGCGAACAGATTGAGGGTGGACCCCGCCTGCTCGTACAAGGCCCAGAAGACCGAGGAGGCGGCGAACAGGACCAGGATGACCAGCAGGCGTTTGCGCTCGGCGGCGGTCCAGCCCCGCGAGAGGAGCAGCCAGGCGAACGTCCCCACCACGACCGCGATCAACAGATAGCCAATCGTCAGCGAGATCAGCTCCGGCGTAATGGACAGCCTTCCAGTCCGGATCAAGACGACCAGCACGACGGCCAGCAGGAAGGCGATGCCCAAACCCGCCTGCAGCTGAAATCGCTGGTGCATCCGGGCCTCGGGACTCTCCGGCGGGACGGGCTCCATGCCGGCCTCGCCGAGGTATTTCCAGCCGGCCAGGTATTGCAGCAGGCCGAAGAACATGCCCACCGCCGCCATCGCAAAGCCCCAATGCCAGGAGTGCTCCGGGGTGAGGCCGATCGAGCCCAGGATCCGTTGGAACGGCTCGGCTTGCGCCAGCCAGCCGGTCAGGAAAGGGGACAGGGACGCGCCCAGGTTGATCCCCATGTAGTAGAGGGAAAATCCGGCGTCGCGCCGGCGATCCTCGGGCGCGTACAGCTGCCCCACCATGGTGCTGACGTTGGGCTTGAGGAGTCCGGTCCCGGAGATCACCAGAATCAGACCGAGGTAGAACGCTCCCACCGTCGGGACCGCGAGACTGATGTGCCCCAACATGATCACCACGCCGCCGTACAGGGTGGCCCGGCGTTGCCCCAGGAACCGGTCGGCCAGCCACCCGCCGGGTACCGAGGCGAGGTAGACCAGCGCCGTGTAGGCCCCATAGATCGCGCCGGCCTTGGCGGTATCGAACGCGAGGCCGCCGGCCGCGATGGGCGCGGTCATGAACAGGATGAGCAGCGCGCGCATCCCGTAGTAGCTGAATCGTTCCCAGAATTCGGTGAAGAAGAGGGTGGAGAGCCCTCGGGGGTGGCCGAAGAAGGCGGAGTCGAATGACGGAGCCGTGGAAGTCGCCGGAGCCTCCCCAGCCGGACTCACGCGCTCTGGTCCTTACCGAGTTTCCTCTTGAGCTGCGCCAGCTGCGCCTCCGCGGCGGCTTCCTGCGCGGCCCGATCGAGACGGTATTGCAGGAGGGGATCGGCCTCGTCAGGCGGAGGGGGCGCGCCCGGCGCGCCACGATACTGTCGCGTCAGCTCTTCGAGGTCCCGCTCCGCCAGGGCCACCTCGTCCTGCTGCACCTGGAGCTTCCGCTCGAGCAGCGAGACGCGCTCGCGGTGCTTGGCGGCGAACCGCTCCGCCACCGCGACCGTCTCCGCGTCCGGAATCTCCGCGGCCAGCCGGCCCCGCCGTTCAGTGGCCTCCAGCTGGGCGCGCTCCGCCGCGAGGGCCCGCTCCGTCTGGGTGCGCTCGCTCCGCAGGGCGGCGAGGGCGGCCTTGGCCTCCACCATCGCCGCGCGAAGGTCGGCCGATCCCCGGCCCCGGTGGTCTCTAGGCACGCTCAGGACTTTCGTACCGTCTTGGCATAGAACGGACGAAAGACGCGCTCGACCCGAGTCGATTTGCAGTGGGGGCAGGCGGGTTTGGCGTGCTCGTGCCGAGCGATGCTCTCCGTGACGCTGAAGTCGCGGGAGCATGACGCACAGTGATAGTCGTAAACCGGCATGGCCTGGTCCTGGGGAGGGCGCCCGAATGGTACGGCGGCCGCCGCACGACCGTCAAGCGAAGCATGACGATTAGCTTTAGTGGTATGCGCGCACGATACGCGGCCATCCCGCTCGCCGCCCTCCTGCTCAACGCCTGTGGCAAACCCGGCGCCGGTGCCGCCTGCGGGTTTTCCGCCGTGGCCGGCTCGACCGTGCTCCTCGGCGAATTCAGCCGCCCCGGTCAGACTCTCTCGGAAGCGCCCGCCACGCTTCCGGAACGACTGGTGGTCCGCCTCGTGGCCGGTCCCGCCTACCCCGCCATCGTAGGCCGCAACGCCGAAGGCCTGCTGGTCGGCATCGATGGACCGCTCCCGCCCGGCGTGATCCCCGGGTTCGGGGTACTGATCCTCGATCCGACGGGCAAGGCCCACGGCGTGCTGCTCTACGAGAGCCGCCCGATCAAGGGAGCCCCGACGCTGGGTGGCGTGAGCGTGAGCTCGAAGACGGTCCCCCTCATCGGCATTCAGGTGGATCCGGCCCGAATCGAGGACGCGCGCTGCCCCTTCTTCCCCGACAGCGTGCTACGATGAGCGTCGCACGCCCCCTCATCGGCATCAGCGGGATCACGCGCGCGGTCGAGGGGACTCTCCGCACCGGAGTGAACGTCGCCTACGCCGCGTCGGTACTCCGTGAAGGTGGAGTGCCCCTGATCCTCTCCCCGCTGATTGGTGCCCAGGGCGCAGGGCCGGCCCTGAAGCCGCTGCACGGCCTGATCCTGAGCGGCGGGGAGGACATCCACCCCAGTGCCTACGGTCAACCGAAGCACGACCGATTGGGCAGCGTAGACCCCGCCCGCGACGCCTTCGAGCTGGCCTTGTTCCGGGCCGCCCGGGAAATGCAGCTCCCGGTCCTCGCCATCTGTCGGGGCATTCAACTGGTGAACGTCGCGCTGGGCGGAACCCTGTGGCAGGATCTGCCGAGTGAACGGGAGGGCCCCGTCGCGCACGACCCGGCGCTGGGGCGGACCGTACGCTCCCATAGGGTCGGAGCGGTGCCGGGCTCCCGGCTGGCCCAGGCCGTGGGGGTGAGTACGCTCTCGGTGAATTCCTTTCACCACCAGGCGATCCGCGAGCCGGGACGAGGCGTGATCGTCTCCGCCAAGGCCGAGGACGACTTGATCGAAGCCATCGAGTCCCCGCCGGGGCCGTGGTGGCTGCTCGGGGTCCAATGGCATCCGGAGGAATTTCACGCCGAGGCGGACGGACCCGACCACGGACTCTTCACTTCGCTGGTTCGAGAGGCGGAACGATTCCAGGCGCGGGGCCGGGACGGCCCGCGAGGCTAATGAGCGTAGCCGGCGGGAAAGAGAACGCGCTCGCTCACTCCATTGAGCGCCGTGCGCAGGAGGGCAAATCGCTCCGCCGCGGTACGCAGGAGCTGGTCGAGGTGGTAGTAGTCGGCCAGGACGTGATCGCTCGCCATCCCGAACCCGCGGCGACCCAGATTGTCGTAGTAGGAAACGTCCGGCCCGCCTTTCCGAAGGTGCCGGGCCGCGATATACTCGGGGAACAGGCCGGCCAACCAGAGGGCGTAGTTCCCGAGATGGACCATCACTCTGAAACGGCGCTCCCCATCGGTCGCTTCCAGATCGGCCAGAATATCCACCAGGTAGCGATGCCGCTGGTCATCGTTCCACCCGATCCGCCAAGCGCGGTCCCGCTGACCGAACTCGAGCAGGAGCGCGGCGAGATAGTCGGCCACCTCCCGGTCGTCCAGCCCGGCCTCGAGCAACGCCCGCCGCACCAACACGTAGAAGAACAGGACCTCGGACGGCACCAACATCGTCCGCACGGCCAGCAGGCCGTCGAGCAGCTCCGGCCGGTCCAGCAAAGGATCGGGGCCCTCCGCTTCCAGGCGCCGCTCCAATGACGCTCTCCGCGCGGACGAGCCCCGGCTCAGCAGCAGAACGATCAACTGCAAGTCGGTCGCCTTCAGACGGCCGCGCGTATTGGCGAGAATCATGACTCAGCCTCCGGACTCTCCGGCAGTCCCTCGGTCCCCCACTCGGCGTCCCGGCCCGACTGCCCTGGAAGCGATCACATCCTTCGATCGCGATCTGGTGGGCACCGTCGGCCCGGACGCCGTCATCGGACTCCTAGTCAAGCATCTCAGGGCAACCTTCGGGCCAACCCACCTGGCGGTCGGGGCCCTGGCAACAGATGGTAAGTCCATTGAAATACAGCACGTCGAGGGTGTCCCGGCAACTCAAGCCCTGCCCTGGCTCGAGGCCGCCCTCCCACGGGGGGTGACGCGCCTCACCCCGGGCGACCCGCCGGTCTGCCTGGTGGCCCCGATTCCGGCCAAGCGCGGCGATTGGGGAGCCGTGGCCATTGGCGGTCCGAAGGACGTCTACAGCGACGAGGACCTGGCCTTGCTCGCCCTGTTCGCGGCCACCGCCGGGGTGGCGTTGGAGGGCGCCCGGCTCCGCCAGATCCTGGAAGACGCCAAGCGCTCCTGGGAAGGCGCGGTGGACGCGATCTCCCTCGCGCTCTGCATGATCGATCAGGGAGGCGTGATCCTCCGCGCCAACCGCGCTTGCGCCGATCTCCTGGGGGTGGCGGTCACCGGCGTCGCCGGACGGCCCTGGCTGGCTCTGATCCCGCCCGGGTGGGCCGACGGGGTGCGGGCGGCCCTGAACGGCGCGCAGCAGCACCATAGTGTCGATCTGCAGGCCGGAGCCCGGATCTATTCCGTGACCGGCTTCCCGCTCCGGGGCAGCGACCAGCAGCGCGTGATCCTGATCTTCGAAGACCAGACCGAGCGCCGGAAGCTTCAAGGCCAGCTCATCCAATCGGAAAAGATGTCCGCCATCGGGCAGCTCATCGCCGGGGTGGCACACGATCTCAACAACCCGCTGGCCTCGGTGGTGGGATTCGCCGATTTCCTGGCGGAATCGGCCGAGGTACCGGCCCGGTTGCGCGAACCTCTCGTCCTGGTGCAGCAGGAAGCCGAGCGCGCGGCCAATATCGTGCGCAACCTCTTGCGGTTCGCTCGGAAACAGGAATACCAGCGGCGCCCGACCGCGATCCGGCCACTGCTCAACGCCACCCTCGGGCTCCTGCGCAACCAGCTGACGGCGGACAACGTCGAGGCCCGGATAGAGCTGGAGCCGGATCTCCCCGAGCTCGACGTAGATCCCAATCAGATCCAGCAGATCTTCGTTAATCTGATCAACAACGCCTCCCAGGCCATCGCGAGCACCGGCCGGGCCGGCTCCATCGTCATCCGGGCCCGCCGCTGGCTCGACGGCGTGGCCATCGACGTCATCGACGACGGGCCGGGCATGTCTGCGGCCAACGCACAACGGGCCTTCGAGCCGTTCTTCACCACCAAGCCCGATGGCCAGGGCACCGGCCTGGGCCTGACCATTACCCAAGGCATAGTGAAGGAACACGGGGGCCGCATCACGCTGACCACCAGCGAGGGAAAGGGAGCGATGTTGACCGTGGAGCTCCCGCGCACCCGCGAAGGCCCCCTGGCACCAGCGCCCGAAGTGGAGCGCGAGGCCGGACGTCCGCTCAAGGTGCTGGTGGTGGACGACGAGGCGCCCATCCTCCATTACATGCAAGCCACCCTGGAGGCCTGGGGTCACACGGTGGAGACCGTAAGTGACGGAGCCGCAGCGCTGGAGGTCGCCACCAGGGGGGACTTCGACCTCATCATCACCGATCTCCGGATGCCGCGCCTCGGGGGCCAGGAGTTCTATCAGGAGCTCAGACAGCGTGCCCCCAACGTTGCCGAGCGCGTCGCGTTCAGCACCGGCGACACCATCCGGGGCGACACCCTGGCATTCCTGGAACGGCAGGGGCGCCCCTGCCTGCATAAGCCGTTCAGCCTCGCCGAGCTGCGACGTTTACTGGCGGATATCGGCCGCACCACCCCTCTCACCTCTCCATCCTCTCCGGCGGAGTAGTCGTAGCACACCGATGGCAACGACGGGCCGTCCCGTGTATCGTTCCGGTTGGCTCACCCCATTGAGTACTAATGATTTACGTCTGCATTCCCAGTCGCGACGAAGGACCCACCATCGGGCTGCTGCTCTGGAAGCTGCGCCGCGTCCTGGGTGAGGCGACGCGGGAATACGAATTCCTGGTGGTGGACGACGGCTCCTCCGACCAAACCGCGGAGGTGCTGGAGTCCTACGCCAAGGCCCTCCCCCTCACGATCATCAGTCACCCCAAGCCGCTGGGATACGCTGCGAGCGTGGAAGCCATGCTCCGCCAGGCCATGGAGCGCACCGACCGCCCGAAGCGGGATTGCGCCGTGGTCATGGACGCGGACTTCAGCCACGGGCCCGAGGCCGTCCCCGAGTTGCTCAAGCGCATCGAGAGCGGCGCCGATCTGGTCGTCGCCCAAGCCGACTTCTCCGAGAGCGTTCCCTCCTGGTATCGCTGGCTCCGGCGGCTGGCTCCCTACCTCCTTCGGAGGCTCCGAGTTCAGGGCCTCGGCGATCCCGCCTCGGGGCTCCTTGCGGTGCGGCTGATCAGCCTCCGAAACGCCCGGCGGGCCCGCGATGGCCGGCTCCTCACGACGGAGGGATGGGGCGCCAAGGCGGAACTGGTCGCGGTTCTCGCGCAGCATGCCCGCCGCGTGGACAGCGTGCCCTACGTCGAGCGCCATGATCTCCGGACGCGTGGCCTGCGGTCCCGGCCCTGGCCGCTCGCCAAAGACCTCTGGCAGACCGGGCGTCGAGTGCGCTTGCCGTCCCCACCCGCGAAGGCTTCGCTCGAACGGATGGAGCGCGAGCCGGTGGAGACGACTTCGTGAGGCACTGGGCACCCGCCCTGCTCCTCCTGACAATGGCCGGGCAGCCGAGTCCCCAAGAGACTCCGGCACCGGCCAAGGGGCCCTATCCTTTCGCCGTGGGCGAGAAGTTCTTGTACGCCGCCAAGCTGGGGATCCTCACCCTGGGACGAGGGGAACTCACGGTCGCCCAGCTGGACACCGTCGCCGGGGCGGAAACGTTCCTGTTCCGATTTACCCTCGAAGGCGGCACCTTCTTCTTCAAGATCAAGAGCACGCTGGAATCGTGGGCCGGGACGTCCGACCTGGTCTCCCACCGCTTTCAATTCACCTCCAACGAGAACGACCGCGTCTATCACCATCGGTACAACATCTTTCCCGATTCCGGCCTCTATCGCGAGGAGGGGAAGGACCAGTCGGGCGAGAGCCCGCCGAATCCGCTGGATGAGATGGCCTTCTTTTACTTCGTCCGGGTGACCCCGCTCGAAGTGGGGAAGAGCTACGAGTATCCGCGGTATTTCAAGAAGGACATCAACCCGGTGATCATTCGCGTGCTGAAGCGCGAGAAGAAGGAGCTGCCCGGGGGACAGAAAGTGGATTGTCTGCTGCTGAATCCGGTGGTCGGCGATCGCGGCTTTTTCTCCTCCCGGGCCGACGCCAAGGTGTGGCTGACCGACGACGGTCGCCGCATCCCGGTACTGCTTCGTTCGAAGCAGCCCTTCGGCGTCCTGACCCTGGAGTTGACCGACATGAGCGGCGGCCCTCCCCCCGACACCAGCGGATCCACCCCGTGAAGTACCGCGAGGCCGACCTCTCGCGCCTCCGCACCGTGCCCATTGCGGCCCGGCGGAACCGGGTCGACCCTTCGTCCCTCGCGCGACCGATCGGTGCCGATCGTTCCATGCGGGCTTTCCTTGCCGGTCTCCCCGACGTCCTGGCCGCTCGCGACTTGAGGCGCCTCATCGCGGGTCTGGCGCTGGCCGGCCGCCATCGGAGGGGCGTGGTCCTTCTGGTGGGCGGACACGTGGTCAAAGTCGGCCTGGGGCCCTTGCTGGGCACCTGGATCGAGCGCGGCCTGGTCACTCACGTGGCACTCAACGGCGCCGCTGCCATCCATGATTTCGAGTTGGCCGCCTACGGCGGGACCAGCGAGGACGTGGCGGCGGGGTTGAGCGACGGGACCTTCGGAATGGCTGAGGAGACCGGCGCCGAGATGAACGCCGCCATTTCGCGGGCGGCGACCCAAGGTCAGGGCATGGCGGAGGGACTCGCCAAGGCACTGGCCGAGCGCGGCTCCCTCCCAGGCGGAGAGGCTTCGATCCTGCTCGCCTGCCACCGACACGGGGTCCCCGTCACGGCCCACACGGCCATCGGCGCGGAGATCATTCACCAGCATCCGGCGGCCGATGGCGCCGCCCTGGGGGCGACCAGCCATCGGGATTTTCTCCGCCTGGCCGGTTCCCTCCCCGATCTCCACGATGGCGGGGTGGTGCTCAACCTGGGCAGCGCGGTGATTCTACCCGAGGTGTTCGTGAAGGCTCTCACGATAGCGCGGAACCTCCAGGCCGGGCGCCCCACCGGGTTCATGGCGGCTGATCTCGACATGCAGCGCCACTATCGCCCGAGAGTCAACGTGGTGGAACGCCCGACGCAGGCTGGCGGAATTGGCATCCAGCTCACCGGCCATCACGAGATTCTGATCCCCCTGGTGGTCTGGGGAGTGTGCGAGGAGTTGGGTTGGTGAGGCGAGGCGTTCAGGGGAAAAGGCGCGGGGAGCCGAGCGCGCCTGATCGATCGCGCTCCCGCTCCCCGCGGTAACTCCCTCCCCTTGTCGACGGCTAGGCCGCCGGTTTCCCCTGGATCATTTCCTTGATCCGGTCCGCAGTGCTGGGGCTCACGAGGCGGACCAGCAGATAGAAGACGAAGCCCACGAACGCCAGCCACAGAAACGACATGGCCAGACTGAGCACGATGCCCAGTAACCCGGCCACGAACTTGAGAGCCAACACCGCCACGATGGCGAACAGGGCGAAGCCGGCAAGGGACCTGAGCATGCTATCTTCCTCCGACGGGGAACGGGCTGCTCTACGACCTAATGTTTCAAAAAGTTTCGTGTACTCTATGTGACTGCCCTACCTGATGTTATCCTCGTTGGCGGCGGTGCGATTGGGGCCGCTTGTGCCCGGGAGCTGGCCCTGGTCGGCCGCCGGGTCCTGGTCATCGACCGCCGCCGAGATCAGGGGGACGCCTGGCGGGCGGCAGCGGGGATGCTGGCACCCCAGATCGAAGCCGGCGCGGAAGACCCCCTGCTCGAGTTTGGCCTAGCGGGCCGGGAGCGCTACCACGAGATCGCCGCCTCGCTCCGTGAGAGCACCGGAATCGACATCGGGCTCTGGCCCGTGGGCATCGTCCGGTTGGCCACCACCGAGAGCGAGGTCACGGAGCTCAAGTCGAAGGTAGCCTGGCAGCGCCAGCAGGGCCACGTGTGCGATTGGTTCGACGCCGACGAGGTCCGCAGCAACTGGCCCTGGGTGGGTGAGGCTCACGGGGCGCTCTGGGCTCCCAAGGAAGCGGCCCTGGATCCGAGCCGGCTGGTGGCCGCCTTGCTGGCCGACGCCGAACGGCACGGGGCGCAGGTGGTCGCCGATGAAGTGACTTCGGTGGACCGCAAGGGCGATCGCATCATAGGAGTGGCGGGGAAGGAACGTTACCGCGGAGGCGAGGTCATCATCGCGGCGGGGGCCTGGTCCGGAAGGATCAAGGGCCTGCCGCGACCCCTCTCGATCGAGCCCGTGCGGGGGCAGATGGCCGCACTACCCTGGCCGGCGGATCTCAAACCGGCCATCGTCGTGGGCGCCGGTGGTTACCTGGTAGCGCGGGAATCGGAGGCGGTGGTGGGCAGCACCATGGAGCACGCCGGCTTCGAGGTGGAGGTCACCTCGGGCGGCCTGGCCCGCATCTTCGCCGCGGCCACCCGCCTGTGTCCGGCCCTCGCCAAGGTGGAAGTCACGCGGACCTGGGCTGGTCTCCGGCCAGTGACACCCGATGGCCTGCCGATCATCGGGCGAGAGCCCCTGGTAGAGGGACTCTGGTACGCGACTGGCCACGGGCGGAACGGCATCTTGCTGGCGGCGATCACCGGCGTGACCCTCACCCGACTGCTCTCCGGCGATCAGGATATCGAGTTCCTGGAATCGGTCCGGCCCGACCGGTTCTGGAGCTGGTAAGCGGTCCGCTTCACTTCTCCTGCAGCCGCCGTTCAATCTCCTCTCGGAATTCCCGCACCAGTCGTTCGTGTTGCGCGCCAGTGGCCGGTCCGTAGAAGCCGGCGTGAACCAGTCGCACTCGGCCGTCGCGCCCCACGAACACCGTGGTCGGGAACGCGATCACGCCCTTTAACTGGGGCTGACTCGCGGCGGCGGCTTCCGCATCGTTGGTCCCGGCCAACAACAGGGGATAGACAATGCCGAACTTCTCCTGGTACCGGCGGACCAATACGCCATCCACCGCGGGATCCCCGGATACCTCGTAAGCGAGGCCCACGATCTCGAGGCCCCGGGCGTGGTAGTCCCGGTAGAGCTGGACCAGGGTCGGGGCCGCGTCGTGGCAGGTCGGGCACCAGGTGCCGAAGATGTCCACCAGCACGACCTTGCCCGCGAACCGAGGGTCGGTGTGGTCCAGGGTCACGCCATGGAGATCGGGGAAACTGAAGCGGAAGGGGGCCGTGGTATCGGCCCCGATCACCTGAGACGGCGGGGTCAGGTGAGGGGCTCCGGTGCTCCGGACCGCGATCCAGGGCGTCTGGGTCCTGAGCCCCGCATGAAAGGTCCCCCGCAGGGTGTCGCCCGTCAGGCGTCCGGTGAGCAGATAGACGAAAGAGCCGTCGAAGTGGGAGAGCGCGAAGCTATCGGCAGTGACCTGACCCCAGAACAGCCCGTAGTCGCCGCTGTTGGAGATGACGGTTCCCTCCAGGCCGGCCTTTCCATTGCGCAAGACGAAGACGCGCGGGCTGGTTTGCCAATCCTGAATGAAGGTCGCGTCCCAGTTGCCCAAGAGCGCGTCGGCAGCGCGACCCGCCGGCCAGCGGCCCCGGGCGGCGCGGAAGGGAATGACTCTCGGGCCCCGGCTTCCGACGTTGTGGTAGGTGCCCACCAGCGAGTCGCCGCGCATGACCGCGGAGATGGTCGCGGCGTATTCCTCCATTTCGAAGACCACGCTATCGCCGCGAAGCTCTACCCGCGACAGCGCCTGACAGGCCGGCCCATTGCAGAGCCGACCGCCGAGGCCGGAATTCCGTTTTTCAATCGCGATGGCGAAGCGCAGCTGGCCCCCGGCCAGGTCCAGCCCCGCCTTCCACCAGCCGGCCAACGATGGCTCGGCTCCGGGTCTCCACAGCGTCAGCAGAACGGCGAGCCACATGGCAGGGTTGCTACGGGTGAGGTGCTGGCGGGGTCGCCCCGGCGGGGTACTGCTCGCCCGCTCGCACGGACGCCGCGATCGCGTTACCGGGCCAGGGGGCCGGGCACGCGTACACCGTGCTATAGGCGCAGAAGGGATTGCGGGCGCGGTTGAAGTCCAGTCGGTAGCTCCCTCCGCCGACCGGGATCAGTGATACGAAACGCCCCGCCGGATATGACCCCTCGCCGTTGGTGCCGTCTCTGAAATAGATCATCAGATCGGACTCGTCGCTCTCGAGGTCCGGAATCCGCATGACCTGGAGGCTCGTACTTCCCGACGCCAGCGGCACGACGACGCTGCCGGCGGCGACCGCCTCGACCACCACGCCCTCCAGGGTGAGGAGTCGCTGGGGCCCCGGGCGCGCGGGGGGATGGAGGGAAACGGTGAACACCATCGACGAATCGTAGGGAAAGTAGGTCGGGGCCCGTGCGCCGGCCGGTTTCCCGTAGACGGCGAGGACGGTCTGTCGCGGGGGCCCCGAGGGGCGCAGGGTGTAGGTGCCCAGGGAAGTGCCTCGATTGCGGACCAGCGTGCGCCGGTCGCCACCCATCTGCAGGTAGACCGCCTCGGCCTCCTCCGTTACCCGGGCGAGTGCGACCCCCGCCAGCGGCACATCGGCGTCGGCCGGCCCCAGGGTGACCCCGCTGCCGATCGCGGTCTGCGCCACGACCGCGAACGGCGAAGTGGGAGCGGTGCGGAGCCACGCCTCCCACTCGGACCGCTCGCGCGCCAGATCGCCGGGGACTTGCCCTGGCAACCGATCGACCGGACCCAGGGCGAAGAGTGCGACCGGTGCGCTGGCCAGCAGGCACCCCCAACCGCTCATCACCGGCGCTTCCACTGACGGGGGCCCGCGAGGAGATCGTGAAAGGCGGCCAATGTTTCCCGGGCGGTTCGGTCCCAGCTGAACTTGGCGGCCTGCTTCAGGCCGCGATCGACCAGTTGTCGGCGGAGAGACTCCTCCACCAGCACCCGGGCGACTTGCCCCGCCATTTCGTCGACGTTCATGGGGTCGAAATACAGGGCGGCGTCGCCGCCCACTTCGGGAAGTGAGGCGGCCGAGGAAGAGACTACAGCGGTGCCGCACGCCATCGCTTCCAACACCGGCAGCCCGAAGCCCTCGTACAAGGAAGGCATGACGAAGGCCGCCGCGCAGCGGTAGAGGGCATGGAGGGTTGGCTCGTCCACTTTCCCGACGAAGTGCACGGCGCCTTGCACCGCCGGATCGGAGAGGGCACCGGGGGCGATGCTCTCCAAAGCGTTATCGGGGCCGGCGATGACCAGACTGCAGTCGAGGCCGTGGCGGTTCCGGAGCAGGCCCACGGCCTGCACCAGCCGGTCCAGATTCTTGCGCCGCTCGCTCGCCCCGGCGAAGAACAGGTACCGCCCATTGAGCCCCAGTCGGCGGACCCGCGCCAGATCCTCGGCAGGATTGCCCGGCGCGAAGCCGTCGGCCGCCAGGAACACTACGCGCACCCGTTCGGCGGGGATCCCCAGCCATCGGTCGACCTCGGTCTTCACAAAAGCGGAGTCGGTCAGAACCAGGTCCGCCGCGCTGGCCATGGTGTGGAAGCGCCGGACGATCCTCGGGCGCCATGGCAAGGCAGGTTTCTTGGGGCGGAGAAATACCAGTGGGGCCACGTCGTGCATGGTGACGACGATGGGTCCCCGGCGGGGCAGGTACTTGGTGTAGTTCCAGGGCGACCAGAAGAGATCGAATCGGGCCCAAGGGACCGTCCACGACGACCGCACCTCGGTTCGGCTCACCAGGGACGGCATGGTCTGCACCAGAGACCGCAAGGCGGCGACCCCGGTCGGCTTGGCGAAGAGGGTGAAGCGCAGGTCCGGCTCGAGGCTGGCGAACCGTTGCAGCAAATTTCTGGTGTAGCGCCCGATCCCCCGGTGATCGTGCACCAGCTTCGAGGTCTCGACCGCGAGCCGCATGATCAGGAAATCGAC
This sequence comes from uncultured Gemmatimonadales bacterium, assembly GCA_963704015.1. GTDB lineage: Bacteria > Gemmatimonadota > Gemmatimonadetes > Gemmatimonadales > GWC2-71-9 > DATIWD01. Next base: position 38,394 of record CAVPGI010000008.1, on the reverse strand, counting down.
TTTTCGAGCGACGGCGAGCGGAGCAGTCGTGTCGCCGCCTCGACCACCGCCTCGACCGGGATTTCGTTCATGTCATCCGGATTGGGGCCGTCGGGCGGCGGAGTGAGCACGGCGGCGTGGTTGGTCCAGGGGCGCCAGCGTCGGGGGCTCATCCAGTCGCGATTCGGATAGAGACCCACGACCGGAGTCTTCATCGCCGCGGCCAGATGGAGCGGTCCCGTCGAGCCGCCCATGAACAGCGCCGCGTCGCCGATGAGGGCCATCAGCTCGGTCAAGTTCAGGGCTCCACAGAGGGAAACCGCCCCCGAGCACTCCGCGACAACCACCTCGCAACGCTGCCGCTCCGATTCGGTACCCGTCACCAACACGGCCTGGACCAGGCCCTCACTCAGGAGCCGCGCCGCCGCTTGCCCGAAGCGCTGGGGCGGCCATTCCAAGGTGTTGCCGGCGGTGCCGGGGTGGACGATGAGATAACGGGTTCCCTGAGAAATGCCCGCGCCCGCCAGCCGCTCTCGCACCCGGCGAACGGCCACCGGGTCGGTGGCAGGCCGGGGCAGCTCCGTGGGCATCTGCTCTCCCAGCACCGAGCCCACCTGCCTGGTGCCGTACTCGGCCTCGTGAAACTTCCCCCGCCGCCGATGGTCGTGAACTCGATGGTTGTAGAGGAAGGCATACACCCGATAGGCGGTCCCGACTCGAAGCGGGACTCCGGCCAGAAAGGCATCCCACACTTCCTCGGGGCGAGCCCGAGGGAAAAACGCCACATCGAAGCGACCCTGGGCGAGAATGGGCCGCAGTCCCCCCTCGACCTGGTCGATCAGATGGACCTTATCCACGCAACTCACTGCGGTCGCGACCGGTGCCGTATAGGAGCGACAGATCAGATGGAGCTCGGCCCCGGGCAAGCGGGACCTCAGGGCCGCAAGGGTTGGCAAAGTCAGGACCAGATCTCCGAGCGCATCGGTGCGGACCACCGCAATACGGCGGGCCTTGAGCAAAGCCCTCCGCCGCCACCAAGGCAGCCAGTAAAGAACCCTCAACGGTTCCTCCGAATTGCCGCGACCGCTTTCGCCGCGGGGTCTACCCGAAGCCCGATCCATTCGCCGGTGAGCGCGTGACCCGGCACCCCGCAGAGGAGCCAGAACCACCCGGCGTCCTCGGCGACGAAGGCGGTCTCGTCCTTCTGACCTACACGAAGGCCGGCGGTGGGAGATCGGGTCCTGGCGTTGGTGAAGGCCGGCTGACCCGCCTCGGACGGGAGCTTTTCACGCTCGGTCATCACGACCAGGCTGTGATTCTCGAGGCTATCTCCGTTGTGCCAGCTCCACCGTACGGTCCATCCCTTCGGTACCACGACTTGAAGGTCGCCACGCCGTTGGCCGTTCAGGCTCACGCCGCTGTCACCCCTGGTGGCCTCCAGATCGAGGTGGACGGTAGTGGCCTCTGGGCCTAGGTGGATCCAGGAGGGGAGGGAGTCCCCACCCTGCGCGCCCAGCACGGAGGGCTGGAGCGCGAAGAGCCCAAGCCAGGCGCGGGAGAGAATTCGCCCCAACAGAAATCGATGCGGAGTCACGGCCGGAAACTTGGGCCGAGAGGCTCCGAAGTCCAGCCAAGGTCGGTTGTTGCCAGCTATTCAAGAACAGCGTATATCTATTCGCCACTGCACCTTCCCGCCGCATTGGCGGGCGCAAGCGAGTCCCGTTTTACATCGGCCCCAGCAGGTATCTCCCATTCCGGAGGAGCCGCGTGGCCCTGGGCCAATCTGATCCCCAAGCAAGCACCCGAACGGTCGGCGTCCTCGATCGCGAGCGGATCGTGGCCCGGCCGGGTTTCAACCGGTGGCTGGTGCCTCCGGCCGCACTCGCGATCCATCTCTCCATCGGCATGGCGTACGGCTTCAGCGTGTTCTGGCTCCCGCTCAGCCGAGCCATCGGCATCACCCAATCGGTTCCCTGCCCCCAGGACATGAGCTTCGTGGCGACGCTGTTCGCTACCACCTGCGACTGGAAGATCAGCACCCTGGGCTGGATGTACACGCTCTTCTTCGTGTTCCTGGGCTCTTCCGCCGCTGTGTTCGGCGGATGGCTCGAACGGGTGGGGCCACGCAAGGCCGGGGTGGCTGCGGCGTTCTGCTGGGGCGGCGGATTCATGATCTCCGCTCTGGGGATCCATCTCCACCAGATCTGGATGCTCTGGATCGGCTCCGGGGTGATCGGCGGGTGTGGTCTGGGACTGGGATACATCTCCCCCGTCTCCACGCTCATCAAGTGGTTCCCCGACCGGCGAGGCATGGCGACCGGGATGGCGATCATGGGATTCGGTGGCGGTGCGTTGATCGGCACGCCCCTGGCGGACCGGCTCATGAAGCACTTCGCCACCCCGACCTCGGTGGGAGTCCTCGAGACCTTCGTCACGTATGGGCCTGATCTACTTCGTGGCCATGCTCTGCGGGGCCTTCGGCTATCGGGTCCCCCCGACGGGGTGGAAGCCCGCCGGGTGGAGCGCGCCCGCGCAGACCAAGGCCATGATCACGACGCGAAACGTGCACCTCCACAAGGCCTGGAAGACCCCGCAGTTCTGGCAGCTCTGGGGAGTGCTCTGCCTCAACGTGAGCGCGGGCATCGGCGTGATCGGCATGGCCTCGCCGATGATTCAGGAGGTGTTCGGCGGCAAGTTGATCGGGGTGCCGGGCGTGCTGGCCGACCTGGACCAGGCGCAGAGGGCCCAGGTCGCCACCATCGGCGCGGCCTTCGCCGGGTTGCTCAGCCTGTTCAACATCGGGGGGCGCTTCTTCTGGGCTTCATTCTCAGACTTCCTGGGCCGGAAGCGCACCTACATGATCTTCTTCCTGCTCGGCTTCGTGCTCTATGCCTCGGCGCCCTGGGCTGGAAGGGCGGGAAGCATCCCGTTGTTCGTGGCCATCTTCTGTGTGATCCTCACGATGTACGGCGGCGGCTTCGCGACCGTCCCGGCCTACCTGGCCGACCTGTTCGGAACCCAATTCGTGGGGGCCATTCACGGACGATTGCTGACGGCCTGGTCGACGGCGGGCATCCTGGGCCCGGTCCTGGTGAACTACATCCGTGAGTATCAGATCAACCACGGGGTACCCAACGCCCAGGCCTACAACACGACGATGTACGTCCTGGCCGGGACTCCTCCTGGTTGGGCTGGCCTGTAACCTGGCGATCAAGCCGGTGGCCGATCGGGACCTTCATGACTGACACGGAGTTAGCGAATGTGCGCCGGTTGGCCCATGAGGGTGCGAGCGGGAAGTCTTGATCATTGAATGAGTTAACTGATCCCGATAGCCTGAAAAACGAGCGAGGATGGGGATGGTAGACACCGGAAGCGAGTGGCGCCCGGACCCTGGCAGCTGGCTTTGGGTGGGGGTCGCCTGGACCCTGGTTGGGGTGCCGCTGGCTTGGGGGCTCTACACGACCTTAGTCAAGGCCATGCCCCTATTTCGATAGTCGCAGTCCCCAATGGGAGGCAGCCTCTTGACAGGCTTCCTCAAGGGGGCGCTAATTGTAACGTCTTCGTAACCTTGCAAGTAGCCCAGTCTGCGCCTCGCGGCGTCCGGGCCGTTTTGGTAGACTGTGAGCCCACGCCCGCTATCAGAGTTAGCCTAGCCGGGGCAGCAGGTGCCCCGACACTAAGGATGCGCCACTTCTGCTCGGGTCGGGTGCCCTCAAGCCCGCCGGCGAGCGGCGCGTCCGTTCATTCCGGAGTTCCACAGTCCACGGGGAGGGGATGTTACATGAAACTCGCGTTACGGCTGGGACTCGGGCTCTTGGCGACCGTGGCGGTCGTCGAAACGGTCCATGCGCAGGCCAATTGGACGACGTACGGCGGCAACGATTGGAATCAGCGATACTCGACGCTCTCCCGCATCACGACGGCGAACGTCGGCCAGCTGGTCCCCCGGATGGTGTTGCAGACCGGGATCAGCAAGCTGGGCTCCTTCGAGAATACGCCCGTCGTCGTCGGCAGCACCATGTACGTCACCACCCCCTACAACACCCTTATCGCTTACGATCTCAACACCGGCAAACAGATGTGGCGCTACGAGCACAAGCTCGGGACCACCATCTTCTGTTGCGGCCCCAACAACCGCGGCGTCGGCGTGCACGGCCCCCACGTCTACATGGGCACGCTGGACGCGCACCTGGTCGCGTTTGACGGGAAGACCGGCGACGTGATGTGGGACGTCGAGGTGGCGGATCCGTCGGCCGGCTACAGCCTGTCGCACGCCCCGCTCATCATCGGTGACAACGTGATCGTGGGCGTGGCGGGTGGTGAGTACGGCATCCGCGGCCACATCACGGCCTACGACGCGGTGAGCGGCAAGCAGGTCTGGCGCTGGTACTCGATCCCGGAGACCGGGGATGACCCGGTGGCCACCAACGGCTGGTGGGGCACCTGGGCCAAGACCACGCCCGAGGGCGACAACCTGAACCGTAATATCGACCAGGAAAAGGCGGACAGCGCCAAGAACGCCGATGCCTGGACCCGGGGCGGCGGTGGCGTCTGGATGACGCCGGCGTACGACAAGGAGCTCGGCCTGATCTACACCACCGTGGGGAATCCCTCGCCGGACCTCGACGGGTCGGTCCGTCCCGGCGACAACCTCTTCACCGACTGCGTCGTGGCCATCGACGCGAAGACCGGGAAGACCAAGTGGTACTACCAGACCGTCCCGCATGACGTCTGGGACCTCGACGCCGTCTCTCCACCAGTCGTGGCGAAGATCGGCGGCAAGAAGGTCGTGGTGCACGCCGGCAAGACCGCCTGGGTCTACGTCCTGGACGCCGCGACCGGCAAGTTGGTCCGCAAGTCCGAGAACTTCACGCCCCAGGAAAACATGTTCGCGCTGCCGACCGCCTCGGGGACCCGGATGCTTCCGGGCGCCAACGGCGGCTCCGAGTGGTCGCCGATCTCGGTCGATCCGACCCTGGGCTATGCCTTCGTGGCCGGCCTGCACCAGCCGATGAACTACATCACGCACAACGCCCCGTTCGAGACCGGCCGCCTCTGGCTGGGATCGGCCTTCGTGGCGATCCCGGGTGAAGAGCAGTATGGCTTGTTCACGGCGATCAACCTGGGCACCGGAAAGAAGGCCTGGCAGGTCAAGGTGCCCCAGCCGATGATGGGTGGCTCCCTGGCCACCGCGGGCGGCCTGGTCTTCACGGGCGAAGGCAACGGCAACTTCAACGCCTTCGACTCCAAGAGCGGGAAGCTCCTTTGGCAGTTCAACGGCGGCGCAGGTTGCAACTCGGCGCCCATGAGCTTCGAGAGCAAGGGCGAGCAGTTCATCGCCGTGGCTTGCGGCGGCAACGCCCAGTTAAACTTCCCGCTGGGCGATGTCGTCTTTGTCTTCGGTCTCCCCAAGGCCTTCACGGCTGCGCGGACGACCCATTAACGATTCTCCGGAGTGTGCGGGGACGGACCGGGCGTCCGGCCCCGCACATCCCATACTTTGGGATGACGTTGGAGCGGGGGCATGATGCGGGAGTACCGGCTGATCGTTGGGGTAGGGCTGGCACTCGCATTGCAGTCAAGGGCGGTCGCGCAGGGGAGTGGGCCGGGGACTTCGGTAAAGCCCCAGGCGCCGGCGGCGGTGCCCGCTGGGACCATCGACGCCAACTGGCTGTCGTACGATGCCGGCACCAAGACGGTGAAGTTCAGGCTGATCGCGGGGATGACGGGCGGCGCCAAGAGCCCGTACAACTTCAACGGCTTTACCGATGGCGAGATGACGCTCGTCGTCCCCGAGAGCGCAACGGTCGTCATCAGTTTCGAGAATCAGGACGGGGTTCCGCACACCGCCGAGGTGATCGCGGATGGCCCCATGCCCAATATGGGTGTCGACCCGGCGATCCCGCGGGCGTACACCAAGCAGTTGACCCAGGGTATCGCGCAGTTCGGCACCGACGTGATGCGGTTCAAGGCGGCACCGGCCGGGCATTACCGGATCTTCTGCGGGTTTCCCGGACACGGGATCTCGGGAATGTGGATCCGGTTCGAGGTGAGCAAGGAGGCGACGGAGCCGTCCATGCACCTCACCCAGAGGCCCTGAGCGCCGCCTCGGTGGTCGCCCAATGAGGCTCGCGGCCGGCCTGGTGGTCCTGCTCGGGGTGGCGGCGACGGTGGTCGTGGCCCGGGCGCTCCCGCCGGAGCAAGGACAGCACGACTGGCTGGATGCCGACGGGGATCGCTGGCGGGGACTGTCGCCCGAGGCCCGGATGGCCTACACAGAGGGGTTTCTGGTAGGCGCCGCCGTCGGTCAGGCGGCAGCCGGAGCGCCTGAAGGGGACTCGGCGGCGGTTCGCAGAAGGCTGGACAGCGTGGCGCGCGCGGGGCTCCGGTTTCCCTATGCGCCCAACGTCTACGGGGCCCGGATCGACGATTATTTTTGGTGGGAGAATCATCGCACGCTTCCCATTTGGCACGCATTCGAGGAGGTGAACCACGATCTCAAGCGCATGAGCCGTTAGTCGCGGGACGACCGAGATCCGACATTGACTTTGTTCGAGACGGCGTTGGTGCAGGAACAGTCCTGAGGTGGAAGGTGGAACCAGTCCTCTCTAGTCAGGAGAAGCACCGATGAAACGTTCAATCGTGTTGGGGGTGCTCGCGCTGGCCATGCTCGTCAGCCGCGCCGAGGCCCAGTTGGCCATGCAGATGAGCAACGGCTGGACATTCACGTTTGCGGGTAACGTGAATGTGTTCTACATCTACAACACCACGAAGGCGCAGACGGCGGCCGGCGTCTTCAACACGGTGTCCAAGAACAGCGGAATCGGGACCGGCCTGCTGCCAGCCTTCGCGACCTTCGAGGCGAAGGGCAAGGAAGGGCAACACCGACCTGAGCGTCTACTTCGGCTTCGCGCCGCAGGTCTCCGCGGGTGACGGCCTCGCCAGCTTCTTCGGCGACCAGGCCGCCGGCGCCCAGATCGACATGCGTCAGGTCTACCTGACGGCCGGTGGCAAGTGGGGCACGATCCTGGCCGGTAAGCAGCTGGGCGTCTACCAGCGCTCGAACATCATCGAAGACATGACGATCTTCGGCCTGGGACCAGGCGGCGGGAACCGCGGAACCTCGCTGGGCCGCATCGGCTACGGCTATGAGTACACCGACTTCCGGCCCCAGATCACCTACACCTCGGTGGGCGGCAAGCCGGCGTCGTTCAGCATCGGTATCTTCTCGCCCCTGGCCTACGGGCCCTACAGCACGCTCGAGCTGCCCCGGGTCGAGGCGGACTTCAACTGGAGCAACGCCGCGAAGAAGAAGAGCACCACCTTCTACTTCGACATCTCCGGTTTCGTCCAGAACGTCAGTAACGGAGCCAGCCTGGCACCCCCGTTCACCGCTACGAACACCAAAGTCACTCCGGTGGGCGTCGCGGGCACCATCAAGGTCGGGTTCAGCCAACTGACCCTCGTGGGCTCCGGGTACTACACCAGCGGTGGCTGCTCGCTCTTCATGGCGGACGCCGGCGTTGGCGGTGGCAACGTGGTTCCCTGCGACGGTATCGGGACCATCGCCGACGCGAACGGGAAGTTCAACACCCGGAACAGCTATGGCTGGTACGGCCAGGCCGTGTTCGCTCCGAAGAACGCGAAGTGGATCATCGGCGCCAGCTACGGCGGGAACTACCTGAAGGAGAACGACGAGGACAAGGCCAACGTCGGCAACCTGCAGTTCAGCCGCCGGAACGCCATCATCGGGCAAATCACGTACAAGTGGACCAAGTCCCTGCGGTTCGTGGCCGAGTACACCTATTTCGACAGCCACGCGCAGGACGACATCGTCGCGGCCACCCCCGGCGCGAGCAGCACGCTCACCAAGAGCAACCAGGGCGCGGTCGGGTTCATGCTGTTCTACTAGACCCAGGCCCTGCAGCACAACGAGCGGCCTCCCGAAAGGGGGGCCGTTTCGTTTCCGCTCCTGCCGCCGGGCGGGGGCCGGTGTAGATTTCCGCGCGACCGATGCCAACCCGATCCCTACGAGCCGGAGCCTCGATGCCACGTCCAGCCCTAATCCTTGCCACCCTCTTGCTCCTCGGAGCCTGCGGCGGCCATAAGAGCAACCTTTTCACGACCCAAGTCGTGCCGACCCCTGAGATCCCGGACGGTGTATTCACCTGCGTCCGGGCCAACCTGGATACGCTCGGGTATAAGCCGAACGCGTTGGACAAGGGCAACCGCCGAGTGGTGGCCCGGAAGATTCGTAAGGACATTGTGATTCCGGAGACGACATTCTATCAGGCCTTTGACCAGATCGACGCCCAGGTCAGGACCGGCAGAGCCGATGGACAAACCGAGCTCGAGCTCACGGGGCACACCTTCTACGAGCGCCGCACGACGGCCGGTCCCTCCACCGTGGAGCACGCGGCCTCCGACTCCGTGAACGCCAACTTGGGGCAACTGGGCAGCCGCTGCGCCCCGAAGGAATAGGCAAGGAGGGCGCTCCGCCGGAACGCTCACCACCGCACCAGAGGGCCAGCCGACTTGTGGGACGCGGAGCGACGCTCCGCCCGTGGGGCTGACAGGCCGAAGAACCTCAGCACGTGTCTGTGGCGCTTCATGCGCCACCAGGGGTCCCGGACCGGCCAAAGGTGGCCCCTTGGATATCCTGGAAGCCCGACCGCCGGCGGGCCCGGCACGTTCGCTACTGCGGCCGAACTAGCTCCGGCGGTCCAGCTCCCACTTCATCGGATTGCTTTGGATGTAGGCCCGAATCCGGAGAAGCGCCTCCTCGCTCCGGATCACGCGGTCATGGTAGCTCCGCTGCCAGAGGCGGGCCCCAGGAGTTCGCCGGCCACGGTTAATGAGCCTTGTGGTCATCGACTTGAATTGCTGGATGAGCCCCGGAATGGAGGTTGGCCGCCGCATGACGTTGTTGCCCGAATCGGCGCCCACGAGCCAGACCACCCCGTGCAGGTGATCAGGCATGATAATGAAGACGTCCAACTTCACGTCTGGGCGCAGTCTGACGGCGCGTTTCCACTCCCGAAGGACAAGGGCCCCTATGTCGGTCAGGCACACACTCGACCCCTCCACCCAACTCAGGACCCGCCGCCGTCGGTGCGTGCAAATGGTGATGAGATACGCACCAGGTGAGCTGTAGTCGAATCCAGCAAGGCGACAGCGGCGCCGCTGAGTCCAATAGAATGGTTTCCCGTCCGGGCCGACGACGGGATCCCCGATCTCCTGGAAGGGATGCTTCGTGGGCATCACGGACGCACTCCATTCGGGCCGGGGGCCCCTCTGGTTGCCTTCCACTCTTGACTCCGGCACCTCTTCACCGGAGCGCTTCGCCCGTGCGCCAACTCGCCAACTCCCGCGGAAGCCCCATATTGGGCCTGACCGAACGGGCCTTCGGGCCGACCGACGGTCGGCCCCATCCAGTCCTCTCACGACGCGTCATGATACCGCAGCACCCGCACATCCAGGCGATTCTCTTCCTGCCTCCGGGTTCCGAATCGCGCGGCTTACGCGGGCCGTTAAATCAACCGAACGGTTGAAAACATCGAGCCGCTATAGCCCCACCCCTAACGTGAGGCTAGCTTTGGGACCTCACCACACGCGACCACACCCGAGGCACCGGATGGCGATGCCGCTGGTTCAACTCACCAGGTCCCGAGCGGAGCTCGAATCGCCGAGCCCTCCGCTCGTCGCCACTCCGGCCCCGCGCAAGCCTACCTGGCTCAAGGTCAAGGCGCCGGGCGGCGAAAACTACGTGGCCCTCAAGGGTCTGATGCGCGACCTCGGCCTCCACACCGTCTGCGAGGAGGCGCACTGCCCCAACATCGGGGAGTGCTGGGAGCACCGGGCCGCCACTTTCATGATCCTGGGAGACACCTGCACTCGAAACTGCAGCTACTGCGCGGTGACTCATGGAACTCCGGCCCCCTACGATCCCGAGGAACCGGTGCGGCTGGCGGAGGCGGTGGCCCAGATGGAGCTCGAGCACGTCGTCATCACCTCGGTAGACCGCGATGATCTGCCTAACTTCGGCGCGGAGGCCTTCGCCGGTTGCGTCCGGGAGATCCGGAGCCGGTGCCCGGGAACCACGGTGGAAGTGCTGATCCCCGACTTTCAAGGATCGGAGTCGGCGCTCCAGATCGTCCTCGAGGCCGCTCCCGACATCCTGAATCACAACCTGGAGACCACGGACCGGCTCTATCGCCTCGCCCGCCCCGGCGGCCGCTACCGGCGAGCGCTCACCCTGCTGGCCAATGCCCGCCGCCTCGCCCCCGGGGCCCTCACCAAGTCGGGGGTCATTCTGGGCCTCGGCGAGGAATGGGACGAGGTGTTGACCTGCATGCGGGACCTCCGGGAGTCGGACGTCAATCTCCTGACCCTGGGGCAATACCTCCGGCCCTCGGCGAGTCATCTGCCGGTCGCGCGGTACTACACGCCGGCCGAATTCGACGCCCTCGCGGCAGCGGGGCGGGCCATGGGGTTCCGCCACGTCCAGGCCAGCCCGCTGACCCGCTCTTCCTACCACGCCTGGGAGCAGGCCAGGGCGGCCGGCAGCCCGGCCTGACCGGCACCTACTCCGGCCATCCTCCCGCTATGGCCCAGCCTACCACCAAGTCCAAGAAGGCCGACGCCGCGCTGGCGCAGCAGTATCGCGACTACCTGCGCCAGATGATCCTGATCCGCCGGTTCGAGGAGAAGTCGGGCGAGGCCTACAGCCTGGGCAAGATCGGCGGTTTCTGCCACCTCTACATCGGCCAAGAGGCGGTGGCGGTGGGTGTGCTGTCCCAACTTCGGCCGGACGACTACGTCGTTTGCGCCTATCGGGACCACGGTCACGCGTTGGCGCGGGGGGTGCCGGCGCGGGCGGTGATGGCGGAGCTCTACGGCAAGGCCGCGGGCTGCTCGAAGGGGAAGGGCGGATCCATGCACCTCTTCGACGCCGAGCGAAACTTCCTGGGCGGGCACGGGATCGTCGGGGGACACATCCCGCTCGCCGCCGGGATGGCCTTCGCGAGCAAGTATCGCGGCTCCACCCAGGTGGCGGTCTGTTTTTTCGGGGAGGCGGCGGTGAACAACGGTGCCTTTCACGAGGCCCTCAACATGGCCGGTCTCTGGAAGCTGCCGGTGGTGTTCGTCTGCGAAAACAACCGTTACGGGATGGGTACCGCGCTGGATCGTGCCACCGCGACCTACAACATCTCGGAGCGGGGCTCCTCCTACGACATGATCCGTGAAGTGGTGGACGGACAAGACCTCCACGAGGTGATCGCCGCCACCAACCGTGCCGTCGTTCGGGCCCGGAAACCATCCGCCCCGACCCTGCTCGAGGTCCGCACCTATCGGTTCATGGGACACTCCATGTCCGATCCGATCCACGGCCACTACCGGACCAAGGAGGAGGTCGAGGTCCACCGGAAGCGCGATCCCATCCTGTTGTGGTCCGAGCGGCTCAAGGCCGAAGGACTGATCGACGACGAGGGGATCCAGGCGCTCGAGGCCTCGGTTCAGGCGGAGGTCCAGGACGCCCTGGATTTCGCCGAGCAGGCGCCGGAGCCGGAGTTGGACGAGTTGTATACCGACGTCTACGCGAGCGAGAGGGGCGAGCAGTGAGCAAGCCCTCCGGCAAGATCCCTCGCCCGCATCGCGGGCTCGGGATGACGCCTGGCCGACCGATGTATCTCACCGAGCCTCTCGGCTGATGCCAGTCGTCACCTATCGGGATGCCCTCAATCAGGCTCTCCGCGAGGAGATGCGGCGCGACCCATCGGTCTTCCTGATGGGCGAGGAGGTCGGTGTTTACCAGGGGGCCTACAAGGTGAGCCGAGGCCTGCTCGAGGAGTTCGGACCCAACCGGATCGTCGACACCCCGATCACCGAGCTGGGCTTTGCCGGAGTCGGCGTCGGAGCGGCCATGGTGGGACTCCGGCCCATCATCGAGTTCATGACCTGGAACTTCGCGCTGCTGGCCATCGATCAGGTCATCAACTCCGCCGCCAAGATGCGGTACATGTCGGGCGGGCAAGTCGGGGTGCCGATCGTCTTCCGGGGCCCGGGGGGATCGGCCCTGCAGCTCGCCGCCCAGCATTCGCAGGCCTTCGAGAGCCTCTATGCCCACGTACCGGGACTCAAGGTGGTGGCTCCGGCCACGCCGGCCGATGCGAAGGGACTGCTCAAGAGCGCGGTGCGGGACGACGACCCGGTGATCTTCATCGAAGGCGAGATGCTGTACAACCTGAAGGGCGAGGTCCCCGACGGGGAATACACGATCCCCATCGGCCAGGCCGAGGTGAAGCGCGCCGGGGACCAGGTCACCATCATCTGCCATTCCAAGACGGTGGCGGTGGCGTTGGCTGCCGCGGAGACGCTGGCCGCCGACGGGATCTCCGCCGAGGTGGTGGACCTGCGAACCATTCGCCCCCTCGATGAGGCCACCGTGCTCGCCTCGGTCAGGAAGACTCACCGGGCGGTGATCGTGGAGGAGGGTTGGCCCTTTGCCGGCATCGGTGCCCAAGTGGCGGACACGGTTCAGCGGGAGGCGTTCGACGACCTCGACGCACCGGTTCTCCGGGTGACCTCGGCCGATGTCCCGATGCCCTATAACAAGCGACTGGAAAAAGCCGCCAAGGTGGATGGGGGAAAGGTGGTGGAGGCGGTTAAGAAGAGTCTGTATGTGGAGTAGAAATGCTGGGAGCTGGGAGCTACGAGCTGGAAGCCGGGCTGGGAGCAGAGAGCCCGGTGCTTCCGTCCCGACTCCAAGCTCCTAGCTCCTGACTCCTAGCTCCGAGCTAAACATGGCCACTAACATCCTGATGGAAGCGCTCTCTCCCACCATGGAAGAAGGGCGCCTGGTCGAGTGGAAGAAGCAGGAGGGAGACCCGGTCGCCGCCGGAGACGTGGTCGCCGAGGTCGAGACCGACAAGGCAGTAATGGACCTGATCGCCCGGGCGGGCGGCACCCTCCTCAAGCAGCTGGTACCGGCCGGAACGACGGTCCCGGTCTCGACTCCGCTGGGCGTGATCGGCGAGAAGGGCGAGAGTGTAAGCGCGAGCGCGGGCACCACCGTGGCCAAGCCGGCGGGAAAACAGTCTCCGGACGGTCCGACAGTCGGTCGGGGCGGCGCGGCCCCGGCGACTCAAGTGGCCGCGGCGCCGGTGGCGGTGGCCAGCCCGCGACCGGCCGCGACCGCTCCGGCTGGAATTACACCTACCGTGGAGCGGCCGGACCAGCGCCTCAAAGCCTCCCCGCTCGCTCGCAAGATGGCGACCGAGCGCGGCGTGGACTTGGGCTCCCTGGTGGGATCGGGACCCGAGGGTCGCATCGTCGCGCGGGACGTGCCGGCCGAGCGGAGCGAAGCCGCCTCTGCAGCTCCGATCGTTCGCCCCGCGATCCTTTCCTCGGAACATCCTTTCACCGACGTGCCGCTGACGCAGCTCAGAAAGACCATCGCCAAGCGGCTGGCACAGTCCCTGGGGCCGATCCCGACGTTCTATCTCACGACCGAGATCGACATGGAGCGCGTGGCGGAAAGCCGGGACGCGCTGAATCGGGAAAACGGCGGCGGACCCAACGACGTCAGAGTGTCGTTCAACGATGTCATTCTCAAAGTCGCGGCCATGGCGCTCCGGCGGCATCCCGGGTGTAATGGCTGGTGGCAAGACGACCACATCCGCTACTGGCGCGATATTCATCTGAGTCTGGCGGTCGCGGTGGAAGACGGGCTCATCACGCCGGTGATCCGACACGCGGATCAGAAATCTCTGCGGGAGATTGCCATCGAGGCGCGCGACCTTGCAACCCGCGCCCGGAGCCGCCGCCTGAAGCCCGAGGAGTACTCCGGAGGAACCTTCTCCGTCTCCAACCTCGGCATGTTCGACATCGATCAGTTCACGGCCGTGATCAACCCACCCGAGGCGGGCATTCTTGCGGTCGGAAGCATCGCGCCCAAGCCGGTGGCCCTGGATGGAGCGGTCCAGGTCCGGCGTCGCCTGCGAGTGACGCTCTCCTGCGACCATCGGGTGATCGATGGGGCGACGGGCGCTGCGTACCTGAAGACCCTGAAGACGATGCTGGAGAATCCGCTGGCGATAGTATGGTGAAACTGAGGGAACGGGTGAACGGGGAACGGGGAACAGGCCCCGTCCCCTCACTGTTCCCCGTTCCCCCTGCCCCCTTTACCTGAGGTTTCCGTGGCGACTTTCGACGTCATCATCATCGGCGGCGGACCGGCAGGCTACATCTGTGCCATCCGTGCGGCGCAGCTTGGCCTCGGCACGGCGGTAGTCGAGAAGGACAAACTCGGCGGGGTCTGCGTCAACATCGGCTGCATTCCCACCAAGGCCCTCCTGCACAGCGCCTACGTCGCCAACCTCCTGCGGCACGACACGAAGGACTTGGGGATCGAGACCGGCCCGGTCAAGACCGATTACGGCGTCGCCATGCGCCGGTCCCGCAAGGTGGCCGACCAGAACTCGAAGGGCGTCGACTTCCTGATGAAGAAGCACAAGATCACGGTCTTCAAGGACACGGGCGTGCTTCAGGGAAGCAAGAGCGTCAAGGTCGGCGGCGAGGTCCATACCGCCACCAAGGCAGTGGTGATGGCGACCGGCTCTCGTGTGAAGGGCATTCCGCAAATCGGCCTCGAGATCAACCGGACCACCGTGATCAGCTCCGATGAGGCCCTCCTCCTCGAGCAGGCGCCCGCCTCGCTGGTCATCGTCGGAGCAGGCGCGGTCGGGACCGAGTTCGCCGACATCTTCAACGCCTTCGGCACCAACGTCACCCTGATCGAAGTGCTGCCGAGAATCCTCCCGATCGAGGACGTCGAGTCCTCGCAGGCGATCGCGAGGAGCTTCGGGAAGCGGAAGATCCAGGTCCTGGCCGGCGCCAAGGTCACCAAGGCCACGGTGGCCAAAGACAAGGTCACCTTGAAGGTGGACAGCGGTGGCAAGACCGAAACGGTGGAGGCCGACAAGGTGCTGATGGCCGCGGGACGGGCGGTCAACACCGAGTCGATGGGATTCAAGGAGGCCGGCATCCAGCTGACCGACCACGGCTTCGTCAAGGTCAACCCCGCCACCCTGGAGACCACCGCCAAGGGTGTGTACTGCATCGGCGACGTCGCGGGGCCGCCGATGCTGGCCCACAAGGGCAGCCGGGAGGGCGTCTTCGTGGCGGAGCTGATCGCCGGCCGGCACCCGCATCCGATCCGCTACGACAACATCCCCAGCGTGACCTACTGCCATCCCGAAGTGGCCAGCATCGGGCTGACCGAGGAGCAGTGCAAGGAGCAGAAGCTCGACTACCAGGTCGGGCGTTTCCCCTTCACCGCCAACGGCCGAGCCCGCACTTCGGGGGAGACCGAAGGGCTCGTCAAGATCATTCGCGACAAGAGCTACGGCGAGATGCTCGGGGCGCACATCGTCGGGGCCCACGCCTCGGAGATCATCCACGAGCTGGCGGTGGCCCGTGAAAACGAGTACACGGTCGAGGAGGTCGATCTCGCCGTGCACGCCCATCCCACCCTGTCGGAGGCGATCGCCGAGGCGTGCCTCGACTCGATGGGACGGGTGCTCAACATCTGAGGCGGGTCGTGGTGGAAGCCAAACCAGTCGAGGCTGATGGCACCGAGGACGCGAGCGGCGACCTGGTTGTCCTGGCGATCCGCAGCGTCGCGCTCGGCATCCTCTTCGGCACCGCGGTCGTCGCCTTGACCCTCTGGGGTGTGAGAACTCTCCAGTTGTCGAGCCCGCCGGAGCCGCCGCAACTGGGCAGCGCTCCCGGCATGCTGCTGGTCGCTGGAACCTTCGGCGGCCTGCTGGCAGGGGGCACCGTGGCCTGGAGCCTGATGGCGCCGATCGGCTCGCTCTATCGCCGAGGCGCGCTGTCGATGGTGAGCGGCTTCGGCACCCTGGTCGTTTCTCTGTTGACCATACCGCTGGATCGGAGTCTCGGGCGAGCGGGCCTCTTGCTGCTCGCGTTCGCCTGCGCGGCGGGGTGCCTGTGGTTAGGCCTCAGGGCTCGCCGATGACCCAGGCAATGCCGCCACTCCTCGTGCTCGATCTGGGGCGCCGGCCCTATGGCGAGGCTCTGGCGCTTCAACGAGAGCTGGCCGAGCGTCGGATTCAGGGGAGCCTGTCCAACGACCTCCTGCTCCTGGTCGAGCACGACCCGGTCGTCACCCTCGGCCGAGGCGGGCGGCCCGAGAGCCTCCCGCTCAGCCCGACGGACCTGGGACGGCGAGGCGTCGAGTGGTACGAGGTCGAGCGGGGCGGCGACGTGACCTACCACGATCCCGGCCAGCTGGTGGGCTATCCCATCCTCGACCTCAACCAGCACCGCCTGGACCTGCACTGGTACCTCCGACAGCTCGAGGCCGCGCTCATCGCGGGCCTGGCGGAGCTGGGCATCGTCGCCGAGCGCAATCCGGCCTACACCGGGGTGTGGGTCGGGGGCGGGCACCGCAAGATCGCCAGCCTGGGAGTGCATGTGCGGCGGTGGGTCACCCTGCACGGCTTCGCGCTCAACGTGAACAACGATCTGAGCGGATTCGACCTGATCGTCCCCTGCGGCATTCCGGGGGTGCGGATGACCTCCGTCGCGCGGGAGCTGGGCTCCGCCTCCTGGGGAGACACGCGGGCGGCGGTGGTCGCCGCCTTCGGCCGCACCTTCAATCGAGAGCCCCAGGCCGCGCAGGCCGAACACCTCACAGAACTCTCCGCAGCTTCGCGTCGTTAAGCATCCGTCGCCAACTGGTGGATGAATCGACGATGACCGACCACAAGGACGCGCGTACCAGCGATCGCCCTCGGCTGCCGCCCGGCCAGATCGTCACCCAGAAGTGGCCGGTGCTCCACTACGGCATGGTCCCCAAGGTGGACCTCTCCACCTGGCGCTCGCGGTCTCGGGTGCAGTCGAGCATCCGTTCGAGCTCTCCTGGGACGAGCTCCTGGCCCTGCCTCGCCAGGAGACGACCTGCGACATCCACTGTGTCACCCGCTGGAGCCGCTACGACAATCGGTTCGAGGGGGTTCCGCTCCGAGTGATCCTGGCGCGCGCGGCGGTGAAGCCCGAGGCGCGCTACGTGCTGGTCCACGCGGAGCACGGCTTCACCACCAACCTGCCGCTGGAGGATTTCGTCCGGGACGCCAACCTGCTCGCCCTCAAGCACAACGGGGAGGAGCTGACGCCGGAGCACGGCGGCCCGGTGCGGCTGCTCGATTCCCCACCTCTACTTCTGGAAGAGCGCGAAGTGGGTGACGTGGCTTCGAGTTTCTGGAGGAGGACTATCCGGGGTTCTGGGAGCAGAACGGCTACCACATGCGCGGCGATCCGTGGGACGAGGAGCGCTACGGGCGGCCCGATCACGCCAGAATGCGGCGGGGCCCGCGCCAGTGAGGCCGAGCCCGGTTGCCTTTCCGGCGCGATCGGGCGATTGTCCGTGTCATGCCGGGACCGACCGATCGGAAGGCGATCGAGGCACAGGCCGATCAGCGCGTGGCCGACATTCTGCGCGCGGCGGCCAGCTGGGGCAAGGAAGCGCCCAAGGCGCTTCAGCCCGGGGTCAGGGCGGTCTGCATTCGCCTGGGGGAGATGGTGGCCGACCAGCGCCACTACCTGGTGCCGCTCCCTGAGCCGCAGGAATCCGAGCGGCGGGCGGTGCTGGCACTGGTGGCCGAGCGGCTGCGGTCACCCGAGCACATTCGCGGGGTCGAGCAGGAGCTGGCTGGTCTCTCCGAGCTGGCGCTCAAGGCCACGGGCTCGTGGGCCCTGGTGCCCAGCGCCCAAGCGGAGTGGATCACCACCGCCATTCATTTTCTCGAATCCTGCGCGGCCAAGCTGAGCCCAGACGAGCGGCCCGACCGCTACTGGGCGGAGGATGTGGTGGCGGGGATCATCGCTTCGGTCAAGGCCGTCATCGGAGTGGACGACCTGCACGCCAAGATCGAAGCCCAGTATCCTGGATCCAGCAGACCGGAGCACCACGAACCGTAAGCGACGGGCAGCACCCCCGCGGTCCGCCGGCTACGATCTGCTCTTCTCCCCTCCCATCAGCTCGAAGAACTTCCCGAAGACCGCGATTCCGTCCCACAACTGTTTGAGGTCGAGCTTCTCATTGGGTGAGTGGAGCCCGTCGTCGGGCAGACCGATGCCCGTGAGCAGCACCGGAGCGCCGCGGGCGGCGAGACGCGGCACGATGGGAATCGAGCCACCCGCCCGGATCCGCACCGTCTTGCGGCCGACCACCGACTCGAAGGCCTGGTCCAGGATGTCGAAGATCCGGTGCTTCACGGGAACCACGACGGGATCGCCGCCGTGGTGCAGGCGAACCCGCACCTCCGCCCACTTGGGGGCCAACGCCTTCACCGTGCGCGTCAGCAGGCGTTCGACCTTGACCATGGGAAGCCCGGGGACCAGCCTCAGGCTCACCTTCGCGGAGGCCTGCGCCGGAATGACGGTCTTGGCTCCCTGGCCGGTGAAGCCGCCCGTAATCCCGTGGATCTCGAAGGTCGGCAGCGCCCAGGTGCGCTCGAAGACCGAGTAGCGCCGGAGTCCGGTGAGCGCCTTCCCGGTGACTTCCTCCTTGAGAAATTGCCGTTCACGGAACGGGAGACGGCGCCAGCTGTCCAGTTCTCCCCGCGTCGGGGGCTTCACCGACTCGTAGAGACCGGGCAGCCGGATCCGGCCCGAGGCGTCCTTGAGCTGACTGCAGGAGGCGCACCAGGGTCTCCAGCGCGTTGGGGGCCACGCCGCCGTAGGTCCCGGAATGCAGATCCCGCTCCAGCGTCCGGACCGAGATCTCCGCGTAACACAGCCCGCGGAGCGCGGTGTACACGGCGGGCCACCCAGGGGCGTAGTACGACATGTCGGCCACCAGCGCCGCATCCACCTGGTCCGCTCCGGCTCCCGGGCCAGGAGGTCGTCGATCACGCGTCCCCCCGACTCCTCCTCTCCTTCGAAGATGAAGTGGACATTGACCGGCGGCCGTCCGTTCCGGTCGCGCACCGCCTCGTAGGCCCGCAAGAGACAGAACACCTGTCCCTTGTCGTCCGCCGCGCCGCGGGCGTAGAGGCGGCCGTCCCGCACGGTGGGCGTGAACGGCGGCGAGTGCCACTCCTCCAGCGGATCCGCCGGTTGTACATCGTAGTGACCGTAGAGCAGCAGGGTCGGCGCGTTCGGCACCCGAGGGCTCTCGGCCCAGACCACGGGATGCCCGTTGCCCTCGATCAAGGTCACCACGGGACAGCCGAGGCGCCGGAGGTCGGCGGCGAGCCACTCCGCGGCGCGTCGGCAATCGGCGCGATGCTCCGGGAGCGCGCTCACGCTCGGGATGGAGAGAAACTCGGTCAGCTCCGAGACCAGGCGCTCGCGTTCGCGGGGCGCAGGAGTGGTATCCATGGCGGCGAAAAGTAGTGATTGAATGGCCCGAGGGGCAGATCCCATCCCTAGCGCCGGCCGCTCACAGGGATAAATTCGCGCCATGTACACCACCGGCCGGTATCGGATCTTCAGCGATCGCCCGGGCGAACGTCGCCTGGCGCGGCCGCGCCATCTGGTGCAGGAGGGGCGGTTGCTCGAGGCGGCCCGCGCCTATCGGCAGGCGATCAGCGCGCGGCCCGAGTGGAGGCCGGCGTGGCTGGAGTACTTCCAACTGCTCCGAGGGGCCGGCCAGTTCGGCCCGGCGCTGGAGCTGGCCCGCGAAGCCGCTTTGCGGTTCACCGGCGACGCGGTGCCCCGCATCCTGCAGGGTGCCGCCCTGGTGGAGCTGGGCCGCTATCCCGAGGGGCTGGAGCATCTGGAAGACGCGGCCGCCCGCGAGCCCGACCTGGCACTGGTGTGGCACGAGATCGGCTACGCGGCCTTCCGGCTAGGCGAGCACGCGCGGGCCCTGCTGGCGCTCGACCGCGCATTCGCGCTCGAGCCCCATGGAGCGACGCTGCATCTCCGCGGCCAGGTCCTGCGCGATGCGGGGCAGTACCTCGCGGCCGAGGTGGCCTTCGATGCCGCCGCGCAGGCGGCCGAGTTCCCGCCCCAACGGAGCGAGGCGGAGCGGGAGATCGCCACCACGCGCCGCACCGCCGCCTTTGCGGCCAAACGCCACGGCGATTTGTCCCCGGGAGAACGCTGGTTCGCGGAAACGGGAGCCGTAGTACTCGCCTCGGCACCCGGGACCGCCGAGTGCGGGGATCGGGAACTGGTCGAAGCATTTGTCCAGTTGACGCGCCGCGCCGGGTGGCGCTTCACGATGCAGATCGCGCTGGACGATTGGGAAGGATGGAGCGAGCTCTCGCAGGCGCTGAACATCCCCGCCGTCGAGGCGACCGGGGGCCTCCCGCGCGGCGTGCCGCTCCTGGTCGCCCGGCGCCCGCCACGGGTCGGCGCGGATGGATCGCCGGTGGCCCGGATGGACCTGGGCGGAAGAGGTCTCAGCTTCGCGCTGGAGCAGTCCGAAGACGGAGTGCCCGCCGATGTGGTGGGACGGTTGCGGGCCGGCGCCGGCGCGATCGACCTCGAGGCCGCGGTCCGCATGGCCTCGCATCCGGAAGGCCGACTGGCCGGACGATCGTTGGGGTGACGGACGCCGCTACGGCGTCACCAGGCTCGGCAGGGCCCCGCGCATCTCTTCCGCCGTCGCCCAGCGCGCCTCCCGATCCTTGGCCAGCGCTCGGTTGATCAGCTCGACCAGCGGTACCGGGACATCCGACCGCAGGGCCCGCAGGTCCGGGGGCGGGGTGTTCTGGTGCATCCGCAGCACCATCTCCTCGAAGGGATCCTCGAAGGGGGGACGGCCCGCCAACGCCTCGAACAGCACGCACCCCAGGGAGTAGAGATCGCTCCGGTGATCGATGTCCTCTTCGCCGGTGATCTGCTCGGGGCTCATGTAGGTCGACGTGCCGACCGCGAAGCCGGAGCGGGTCAGCCGGTCGTTGCCCGACACGGCGACCGCCTTGGCGATGCCGAAGTCCAACAACACCGCCCCGCTCGGCGAGAGCACGATGTTCTCGGGCTTCACATCGCGATGCACGACGCCCTGCTGGTGCGCGTGGGCCAACGCGGAGAGGACATCATCGGCGATTCGCACCACATCGGAGATGGAGGCCCGCCGGACCCGGGCCAGGTGCTCCTTGAGCGTGGGGCCGGGGACGAACTCCATGACATAGTAGATGACCCAGTCGCCCTCGCCGAAATCCAGCAGCTTGGCGATCCGCGGATGCTCCAGGCGGGCGATCAGCTGAACTTCCCGGAGAAACCGCTCCGCCGCGACGCTGGCCGTGAGCTGGGGATGGAGAACCTTGAGCGCGACCGCTTCGCCGGTCGCGTTGCGCGCCAGGAACACCCGCGCGGCTCCGCCCCGCCCGATTTCGCGCTCGATGGTGTAGCGGTCGCCCAGGAGTTGACGAATCAGCGGCAACAGATCGCGCGCCACGTTCCCAGATTTCCCGAAGGGAGAACGATAAGGTCCGCCCGAGGACCGGCGGACGCAAGAGGTGGGCTGCTATCGGCGAAACGCCGGTGGTACGTCGCGACGCAGGAGCCCTACCAGCGGAGTCCCGTCACTCACCGCTCTTCCGTTCCCCCTGCACCGCCCGCTCGAGGACCGCGTAGGCGCTATCCCCCGGGGCGCCCTGCAGATCCACTTTGAGCGCGGTGACCGTCTCGGCAATGTCGCGGTTGTGCGCCTGGTAGTACGCCTCGAACAGATCCAGCCGCGTGCGGTAGATCCGGGCGCCGATGATGCGGGCGTTGTTGACCGGTCGGTCGCCGAGATTGGCGACCCGATAGGTCTTGAGTTGCGCGGCCACCGGCCCCTCGAGCTGGGCCTTGGCCCAGTGGCCAGCCTCTTCCCGCCCCCGGTCCACCGCCTCGGAGTCGGGCGCGGCGTGGTAGAGGCTGTCCAGTTTGGCACCCAACACACCATAGAAGCCGCTCAGCACCACCTCGTCCTGCCAACGATCGGCCGCCCGCTGGGCGTTGACCGTATCGCCAGCCCGCCGGAAGAAGGACTCGGCGCCACGATATCCTACCAGCTGCGCAAAGCTCTCGTTGAACGGGGTCGCGCCCTTTACGTAGAGCGTGTTGTGGGCGATTTCGTGGAGCACCAGCGCCGCCATCTCCGAGGAGTCGCGTTCGACCGCGGTCGAGAGCAGGGGGTCGTTGAACCATCCCAGCGTCGAAAAGGCCGCGGCCGGACGCAGGTAGATGTCGTACCCGCGAGACTCCAGGCGATCGGCCTCCTTCCGAGCCATGCCCTGGTCGAAGAAGCCCTTGTAGGGCACCCGGCCGACGATGGGATACTTCCAGGTGTAGGCACAAAGGCAATTGCGCGGCGCGGCGGTGAGCACCAGGAGCAAGGTGTCGCGGGGGACGGTGGCGTAGGTGGTATAGGTCTCCTTCGCCTCCAGCCCCAGCTCCGCGGCGTAGTCGCGCGTGGCGAGGACCAGGCGCATGGCCGCCCGGACCTGGGGATCGGCGGTGGTGTCGGCGGCGACCTGGTCGATCGGCCGGCGGGCCTGGAGAATCCGCGTCTCTTCGAGCCCCGCCCGCGAGAGATAGCGCACCTCGTCGCTCGACAGGTACGCCGCGCCGTATCCCGCCATGAGCAAACCGATCGCGACCAGAAAGACCACGAGGACGCGCCGTCGTTTCACAACGTGAGACGGAGTCCGAGTCGGTGGACCCGTCCCCCCAGATTCAGGCGTTCGGTATACGCGTAGTCGAAAATCACGCGCGGAAGCAGCACGCTCGCCCCCAGGGCCCAGCTGCTGGTGCCGGAGGCGGTGCTCTGCGCGCCGTACCCCGCGCGCGCCAACAACCCCAGGCCGTGCAGCTGGACGCCCGCCTCCGACTCCCCCCACCGTGCGCCCGTGCTCGGAGCTCGGGTAGATCCCTTCCACCGTGGCCAGCAAGCGCGGCACGCCCTGGGGATCCACGAAATTCAGGGTGAAGCCGATCCGAGTGGTGGTCGGCAGGTCGAGCAGCTCTCCGGTCACGGTACCCCGAAACGCGTTCTCCACCGCGACGCCCAGCGCCGCGATGTCGAACAGGGCGAAGGCCAGACCCAGGTTGCCGGTGTAGGAGCGGCGCACCGCGTGACTGCTGTCCTCGACCGAGACGTAGCGGAGGGTGGTTCCCAGGGCGATGATGCCGAAGCGATACACGGCCGAGCCGGCCCACTGGAGATTGTCCCGGACCTGCGCGGTGTCGCTGAACCGGAGGTAGTCGATCCCGCCACCCAGGGTGAACTGCTTGATCCGCACCGCCCCAGCCGACATGCCCTCCCAGGAGTTGTCGCCATAGCGGCTGGCGGCGCCCTCGACCAGGACGTGCTTGATGGTGGCCAGTCCGGCCGGGTTGCGGAACACACCCGCGGCGTTGCCCAGCAGAGCGGTACTGGCCCCGGCCATCCCGGCGTAGCGCACCGAGACCGGCAGCTCAGTGATCAGGGGACGGTCAGGCGTCTGGCCCATGGCAGGGGCGGTGGGCCCCGTGAGCAGCCCGACCGCACCCAGCCAGGAGCCCCATCGTGGGAGCCACCGCAGCACTGATCGTCGGTCGCCCGCCGCAGGCCTCAACGGATCCGAATGACCGAGAAGCGCGGGATGACGTTCGCCGTGTTGCCGGTCGTCAGCCTCAAGCGCCACCGACAGATCGGACGGATTCTGGATCACCCGCAGGTGCCGGCCCGAGCCGCCCCGCAGCGTGCCGCTCCGGTTGTAGGTCCCGGTCTTGGTGCTGTCGGGGGTCAGGGGGTACGGTTTGGCGAAGTTGTTCAACGGGTTGCTGTAGATCGTCCTGAAATCCCAGTCCAGATACTGCAACTGCCCGGTCGCGTCGGTGAAGCCGGTGACGCCCTCGAGATAGTTGGCCAGCTGCCACTCACTCACCAGATTCTGGAACGTGGTCCAGGTCATTCCCTTGGCTGCGGCCACCGCCGCCGCATTGGCCCCACCAGTAAGGGAGACGCCAGTGGGGCTGTCGGCCCCGTCCAGGGCCCGGGTGACGTCAGTGCCGAGCAGGGTATCGGTGGGGGACTGCTGGGTCAGCCAGCGGACGAAGAGCCAGGCGGCCCCGTACTCGGCCAGCGTCAGGGGAGAGTTTCCGGGGACCACGAGGTAACTCACCTCCGGGTTGTCGAGATAGTCGTAGGCGTCCGAGACGTTTCCGCCGGCGAATTCGCTGAGGCAGGGATTGGGCGCCGTATTGAAGAAGGGGCACTCGGTGTTGGGGATCTGGCGGCCGCCCAGCTCCTGGGCATACATCGACATCCCCTCGTTGAGCCAGGTGTCTTCGGTGCCGATCCCCGGAGGCGTGAGGAGAAAATGACGGTTGAAGGAGATCATGTGCTGGAATTCGTGGATGAACGTGGGCGCCAGGCCCGCCAGCGCCTCGTCGTGGGATACCGTGCAGCTGCCATTGGCCGGGTCCGGCACCAGGCTGTAGAAGATCTCGCCATTGTTCGAGTTGGGATCGGAAACCAGGTCGAGCCCGAAGAAGTATCCGAACACTATGCTCCCGGTCGCGTTGCAGGTGGGGCTCAGCTTGTTGACTCGGTCGGTGAGCAGGACGATCACCACCCCGTTGTTGTCCAGGTCGGATTCGCGCCCGAAGGCGGTGGTGTCGATGGGGTACATGTGGTTATCGAACAGGTCGCCCACCGCGTCGATGTCGGCCTGGCTGAAGCCGCCCGCGGGAACCGTATCGTCGAGGAAGATGGCGCCCCGGGGTCCCACGTGCTTGGCGGTGGCCAGCACGCTCACGAAGCTGGTGCAGGCGATCTGGGCGCACACCTTGAACGTCTTCTTGTCCCCCACGACTGGCGGGGCGGCGGGCGCGCGCGCCGCCAACGGCACCGCGCGGCGGGTGGGGTCCCGGGCCAGCTCGCTCTCGCGCTGGCGCAGCATCGAGTGAAATGCCTGCGCGGGAGTGGGACGCTGGAACGGGGCCAGCGAGGGGGTGGGGGCCGGCGGGGCCGCCGCCGGGTTTCCCGCAAAGGTATAGGAGCCACTCACCCCGCTCGGGGTCTCGGTGCCCTCGGCGGAGAGTGCCACCACCAGGTGTTCCGCCCCCGCCGGCGAAGCGGCGGGCAGGCGCAGGCAGCCACCAGTCGGGGCGGGGTCAATCACCACGCTCTGGCCCACGGCCAGTACGGTGGTGGCGATGGTGTCGCAATTGGCGCTGACCGGCGGGGGATTCGAGTTGCTGGTAGACTGACAGGCGCCGAGTAACCCGGCAGCGAGTATCGAAGTAAGACGCGCAACGCGCACGAGAGAGGCTCCGGATTGGGGGCTAACCTACGGCAAAGTAAGGCCCTGCAACGGTTTTTGACAATCAGGCAAGCGGCCGATAGCTTCTGTCCGTGACCGCGCCCACCTGGCTCGATCAGGTCGCATTCGGCGCCGACGGTCTGGTCCCCGTGGTGGCCCAGACGCGACGAACCGGGAACGTCCTCATGGTGGCCTACGCCAACCGCGAGGCGCTGGAGCAGACCCTCGCGACCGGTCAGGCCCACTACTTCAGCCGCAGCCGCCAGGGGCTCTGGCGCAAGGGGGAAACCTCGGGCCACGAGCAGCGGGTGCTCGAGATCCGGCTGGATTGCGATCGGCGACACGGTGCTCTACCGGGTGGACGCAGATCGGCCCCGCCTGTCACACCGGCACGCCGACCTGTTTCGCCACCGTCGGTCTCGGCGAGTGGCGGGATTGCCGCGCAACTAGACCCGGGCGGCCACCTGCTGACCCGGCTGGCCACGACGGTGGCCCAGCGGGCGGAGGAACGGCCCGCCGGATCGTACACGGTGCGGCTGCTCGACGCCGGGCCCCGCGAAGGTGTCGCAGAAGGTGGGCGAAGAGGCCGTCGAAGTCGTGGTTGCGGCCAATGCGGAGGATGACCACCGTCTCGCGTCCGAGGCGGCCGATCTCCTCTATCATCTTCTGGTATTGCTGCAGGCCCGCGGTGTCCCGCTGGACGCCGTGTGGGAGGAGCTGGAGGGACGGGAGAAGTAGTCGGTCAGGGGTCAGGGTCAGGAGACAGCGGTCCTGCGATCCCCATCCCGAGCCTCTGCGACTGACCCTGACCCCTGACTCTCGACCCTCGACTGCAGCGAGAATCCATGTCGTTCGTCCATCTCCATACCCACAGCGAATACTCGCTGCTCGACGGGGCCAACCGGATCCCCGACCTGGTCGCGCACGTCAAGAAGCTCGGCATGGACAGCCTGGCCGTCACCGACCACGGCAACCTGCACGCGGCCTGGTCCTTCTACGACGAGGCCCGGCGCCAGAGCATCCGTCCCATCCTCGGCTTCGAGGCCTACCTCGCCTTCGGCTCCCGGCAAGCACCAGCAGAAGCCGCCCCGGCGCGCCGGCCGCCTACAGCCACCTGGTCCTGCTGGCCACGAACCGGGCCGGCTACCAGAACCTCGTCCGGCTCAGCTCCATCGGCTTCACCGAGGGGTTCTACCGCCGTCCCCGGATCGACAGGAGGTGCTGGCCAGCCACTCCGAGGGCCTCGTCTGCCTGGCCGCCTGCCTGTCGGGCGAGATCGTCGCTCTACCTCCGGCAGGGCAACTACGACGAGGCGAAGCGCTCGGCGCGAGTGGTTCGCCGCGCACCTTCGGCCCGAGCGGCTTCTGGCTCGAGATCCAGAAGCACGGCATCCCCGAGGAGCGCGCTGGTCACCGAGGGGATGCTCCGGCTGGGCCGGGAGCTCGGGCTCGGCGTGGTGGCCACCAACGACGCGCACTACCTCCGCCGCGAGGACGCCGAGGCGCACGACGTGCTGCTGGCCATCGGGACCGGCGCCGACCTCGACGACCCCAAGCGGTTCCGCTTCACCGGGCAGGAATCGTACGTCAAGTCCGAAGCGGAGATGCGGCGCTCTTCCCGGACCACCCCGAGACGCTCGCCAACACCGCAGCCTGGTGGCGGACCTCTGCGAGTTCGATTTCGAGAAGCGCTACTTCCTGCCCGGCTTTCCCGCACCTGCCGACGGATTCGCCAGCGAGGACGACTCTGCTCGAGCACCTGGCCACGGCGGGCGCGGTGCGAGCGCTATGGCTCGCCGCTGCCGGACGCCCGCAGTGGCGAGTACGGCGCGCTGCCCGAGCCGTGCGGACCGGCTCGACTTCGAGCTCAAGGTCATCCGCGAGCCGGATACGCCGGCTACTTCCTGATCGTCCAGGACTTCATCCGGCCGCGCGGGAGCGCGGCATCCCGGTCGGGCCCGGGCCGCGGCTCGGCGGCCGGGTCGCATGGTCGCCTACGCGCTCCGGCATCACCGATGTCGACCCGCTCAGGTTCGACCTGCTGTTCGAGCGGTTCCTCAATCCCGAGCGGGTCTCGATGCCCGACATCGACGTGGACTTCTGCTTCGAGCGCCGGGGCGAGGTGATCGAGTACGTCCGCGAGCGCTACGGCCGCGACAGCGTGGGCCAGATCGTCACCTTCGGGACCATGAAGGCGCGGGCCGCGGTCAAGGACGTGGCCCGGGTGCTCCGGATCCCGCCCGGCGAGGCCGACCGGCTCACCAAGCTGATCCCCTCGGGGCCGGCCTACAGCCTCACGATCCCCGAGGCGGTGGAGAAGGTCGACGAGCTGCGGGAGCTGGTGCCGGCCGATCCGGTCTACCAGCGGCTGGCTGACCTGGCGTCCCGGATCGAGGGGATCTCGCGCCACCTGTCGGTGCACGCGGCCGGCGTGGTGATCGCGCCGGGTCCGCTCGCGGAGTACGTGCCGGTGTGCACCGCGCCCACCAAGGGGGCCGGCGCCAGCGCCGACGGGCGAAGACGTCGATCATCACGCAGTACGAGATGGGCGCGCTCGAGAAGGTCGGCATGCTCAAGATGGACCTGCTCGGCCTCAAGACGCTCACCGTGATCCACGACGCCGTCGCGATGATCGCGGAGCGCCACGGCGTCGACGCTCGACATGGACGCGCTCGACGCTTCGACGATCCCGCGGTCTACGAGCTGCTGCGCGCGGGGCCGCACGGCCGGCGTCTTCCAGTTCGAGTCGCCGCTGGCCACCGACACGCTGCGCGCCATGAAGTGCGACCGGTTCGACGACCTGGTGGCGTCGCAACGCGCTGCTCCGCCCCGGGCCCGCTCGACGCCGGCATGCACACTGGTCTTCATCCGCCGCAAGCTGGGCCAGGAGCCGGTCAGCTACCCGCACCCCTCGCTCCGGGAGATCCTGGAGCCGACCTACGGCGTCATCACCTACCAGGAACAGGTGATGCGGATCGCCAACGTGCTGGCGGGCTTCACCCTGGCCGAAGCCGACGTGCTCCGGAAGGCGGTGGGCAAGAAGGACGCGGAGCTGATCCGAGCAGGAGCTGGGCAGGTTCATCGAGCGGGCCGTGGCCCTGGGCCATCCGCGCAGGCTGGTCGGAGGACCTCGCGGCGCAGATCGAGACCTTCGGCCGCTACGGCTTCAACAAGTCGCACTCGGTGGCCTACTCGGTCCTGTCGTACCAGACCGCCTGGCTCAAGGCCCACTATCCCGCCGAGTTCATGGCGGCGCTGCTGTCGCTCGGAAATCGGCAACACCGACAAGGTGGTGCAGTACATCAACGAGGCCCGGGAGCTCGGCCTCGAGGTGCTGCCGCCCGACGTGAACGAATCGGGGTTCAAGTTCACCGTGGTCGGCGACCGACGCGGATCCGCTTCGGGCTGGGCGCGATGCGCAACGTGGGCCGGCGGCGCCATCGAGTCGATCATCGCCGCGCGCGGCAGGGCGCCGTTCACCGATCGCTGGCCGACCTCGTCGAGCGGATCGACCTCCGGCTCTGCAACAAGCGGGTGCTCGAGTCGCTGATCGCGGCGGGCGCCTGCGACTCGCTCGGCGGACACCGGGCCCAGCTGGCCGCCGGCGCTCGACGCGGCGCTGGCGGAGGCGCAGCTGCTCCAGCAGGAGCGGGAGGCGGGCCAGGCCTCGCTGTTCGGCGAGGCCGCCGCCGCGCGCGCCGCGCCGACGCCGACGCCTGCCCGAGGTGCCGCGCCTGGACCGAGGCGGAGCGGCTGACGCGGGAGAAGGAGGTGCTCGGCTTCTTCATCTCCGGCCATCCGCTGGAGCGCTTCCGCGCCGGAGGTGGAGCTGTTCGGCACCCGGACCACCGCGACCCTGGGCGAGTGGAGCGAGCACCAGGTGACGATCGCCGCGGTCGTCACCGCGGTGAAGCGGCAGATCTCCAAGAAGACCGGCAAGGAGTACGCGCGGCTCGTGCTGGAGGACTTCCACGGCACCGCGGAGGCGATCGTCTTTCCCGAGGCCTGGGCCAGGCTCAACCAGGTGCATCCGGCCGAGACGCGGCGGTCCTGCTCACCGGCGGCTACAGCGCGCGGGACCGGGGCGAGGACCGGGCGCCGTTCGTGGTCGAGGCGGCCCGGCCGCTGGACGAGCTCGCCCGTCGGGCGCGGTCGGCGCTGAGCCTCCGCTGGCGGCGCCCCGACCGCGCCGACCGCCGAGCGCGATCCGCGCCGCGGCGGCGCTCTGCGCGGCGCACCCGGGCCCCGCCCCGCTCTATATTGAGTGGAGCGACGGCAACGGCGAGCGCCGGTCGCGGCTCCGGTCCCGGCGCGCTCCGCGTCGCGGCGGACGACGACCTCGCTCCGCGCCCTGCGCGAGTCTCCTCGGGCGCCGATGCCGTCCACTACGTCAAGGCGGGCTGACGCCGATGGCCATCAGCCTACACGCTGGAGTTCGAGAAGCCGCTGCTGGAGCTGGAGCGGCAGATCGAGGAGCTCAAGCGGACTGGGCGACGGAGCGGCAGATCGACGTCGACGGAAGAGGCCCGCCTGCTGCAGGTCACGCTCGACACGCTGCGGCGCGGAGATCTACCGCAACCTGACGCCCATCCAGCGGGTCATGGTGGCCCGCCATCCCCGCCGCCCCTACACCCTCGACTACCTCAGCACCATCTTCACCGACTTCATCGAGCTGCACGGCGACCGCCTCTACCGCGACGATCCGGCGATCGTGGGCGGCTGGGCCCGGCTGGCGGGCGTCTCGGTCATGGTGATCGGGCACCAGAAGGGCCGCGACACCAAGGAGAACCTCAAGCGCAACTTCGGCATGGCCCACCCCGAGGGCTACCGGAAGGCGCTCCGGCTGATGCAAGCTGGCGGCCAAGTTCGGCGCCCCGGTCATCACGCTGATCGACACGCCCGGCGCCTACCCCGGCCTCGGCGCCGAGGAGCGCGGCCAGTCCGAGGCGCTGGCGCGCAACATCCTCGAGATGGCGAGCCCTGCCCGACGCCCACCGTGGCGGTCGTGATCGGCGAGGGCGGCTCCGGCGGCGCGCTGGCGCTCGGCGTGGCGGACCGGGTCCTGATGCTCGAGAACTCGGTCTACTCGGTGATCTCCCCCGAAGGCTGCGCCGCGATCCTCTGGAAGGACGCCTGCCCAGCGGGAGCGCGCCGCCGAGGCCCTCAAGCTCACCGCCGCAGGACCTGCTCCGGCTCAAGCTCATCGACGAGATCATCCCGGAGCCGGTGGGCGGCGCCCACGTCGATCCCGACGCCGACCGGTGAGGCGCTGCGCGAGGCCCTGATCCGCCACGTGACCGAGCTCCGCAAGATCCGCCCCGAGAAGCTGGTCCGCCGCCGGGCCGAGAAGTACGGCGGCGATGGGCGTCTTCACCGAGAGGCGCTGATGCGACGCAGACGCGTCGAGGTCCGGTTCAAGGGCACTCCGGGAAACCGGCGGCTACTTCACGCTGGGGCCTGACGAGGCGCCCGCTCCGCGCTCGGCGAGGCGGTCATCGTCGAGGTCGAGCGCGGTCGTCGACTTCGGCCGGGTGCAGCAGCGGTGGGCGACGCGCGCCGAAGAAGTGCGCCGGCGAGCTGCACCGGGCTGCGCGGTCGGGCCGCGGAGCGCGCCCGGCGGAGGCCGCCCAAGCCGGTGGTGCGCCGGGCCACCCGCGAGGACCTCCGCACGGCCAACGAGTCTGCGGCGGCTCGGAGGAGGAGGCCCGCCGGAAGGTCATCGAGCGGGTCCGGCAGCCACGCCCTCGCCGATGAAGGTCAGCGACGCCGAGTGGCAGTGGGACCGGAACAAGCTCACCATCTACTTCACGGCCGAGAAGCGGGTGGACTTCCGCGCCCTGGTGCGCGACCTCGCCGGCCTGTTCCGCACCCGGATCGAGCTGCGGCAGATCGGGGTCCGCGACGAGGCGGCCCGGCTCACCGGCGTCGGCCGCTGCGGACGGGAGTACTGCTGCTCGACCTGGCTCACCGAGCTCTCCCCGGTGAGCCTCGGCGCTCGCCAAGGACCAGCACCTCTCGCTCAATCCGTCCCAGATCTCGGGCGGCTGCGGCCGGCTGCTCTGCTGCCTCAAGTACGAGCACGAGTTCTACGTCGCGCCGCGCAAGCGGTTCCCGCAAGGAAGGGAAGACTGCTCGAGACCGCGGTGGGCCGAGAACGGTCGTCGCGGTCGACATCTTCCGCGAGCGGGTCTTCCTCCGGCAGCGAGGAGCAGGGCTCCCGCATCATTCCGCTGGTCCAGCTCGCGCGAAGAGCTGGAGCAGCCTCGGCTGTCAGCTCCCGCACGCCCGCCGACCGCCCGGTCGCGGCCCCGCCCGTCGAAGCCACGACGGCCGCCCCCGACCCCGAGCGAGTGGCACCTCCGGACGCAGAAGCCACCCGGCCTCGCCGCCGACGGCGGCGGCGCGGCCGGCGAGGCGGCGCGCCGGCGGCGGCGGCGGCGACGACACGGAGGCAGGGAGGACCCGTCCGACCCGGGCAGCTCCGAGCCAACGCCGCCAGTCGAGTCCTGATGGCGAAGTTCTACCTCACCACCGCCATCGACTACTCGAACGGCGATCCCCACCTGGGCCACGCGCTCGAGAAGGTCGGCGCCGACTGCATCGCCCGGTACCGCCGGCTGCGCGGCGACGAGGTCCACTTCCTCATGGGGATGGACGAGCACGGGCAGAAGGTGCTCCAGGCGGCGGAGCAGAACGGGCATCCCGCCGCAGGCCTGGGTCGACCAGATGGCCGATCGGTTCGAGCACACCTGGCGGCGGCTCGACTGCAGCCACGACGACTGGATCCGCACCACCGCAGCCGCGGCACCGCCGGTCGGTCACCGCGCCTGCTCGAGCGGATCCGCCAGGAGAACCCGGACGACCTCTTCGTGGGCGAGTACGAGGGCCTCTACTGCGTCGGGTGCGAGGAGTTCAAGCAGCCGAGCCAGATCGTGGACGGCCACTGCGTCGAGCATCCCGACCCTCGAGCTGGTCCCGACCAAGGAGCGAGAACCACTTCTTCCGGCTGAGCCGCTACCGTGACCTGCTCCTCGAGCTGATCACGCTCCGGCGAGTTCCGGGTGGAGCCGGCCATCCGGCGCAACGAGATCGCTGCGGCTGCTCGAGGCCGGGCTGCAGGACATCTCGGTCTCCCGGCAGCGGTTCCCCTGGGGAATTCCCTTCCCCGGCGAACCGCGAGCAGACCGTCTACGTCTGGTTCGACGCGCTGATCAACTACCTCTCCGCGACCGGCTATCCCGAGCCGGGCTACGAGCGCCTCTGGCCCGCCGACCTCCACGTGATCGGCAAGGGCATCACCCGGTTTCATTGCGTCATCTGGCCGGCGATGCTGCTGGCCGCCGGCGCTCGCCCTGCCGCGGCGAGGTCTGGGCCCACGGCTACGTGCAGTGGGAAGGGGCCAAGATGTCCAAGTCCGCCGGGGTCAGCCGTGCACCTCGACGAGGCCATCGAGCGGCACGGCCCCGACGCGCTCCGCTACTTCCTGCTGCGCGAGGTCGGGATTCGAGGGCGACGGCAACTTCACCTGGGAGCGGTTCGACGAGCGCTACACCGCCGACCTGGCCGACGGCCTCGGCAACCTCGCCTCGCGCTCGCTGGCGATGCTCGAGAAGTATCGCGCGGGGCGGTCCCGGCCGGTGCCGGCGTCACCCCGCTCGATGCAGGCGGCGGACGGCCGCCCTCGCGGATTACGCCGGCGCCGATGGACGCCATCGACCTTCGGGGCGGGGCCGACGCGGCGTGGGGCCTGGTGATCACGGCCAACCAGTACATCGTGCAGGCCGCGCCCTGGACCCTGGCCAAGCAGGAACAGGGCCGAGGAGCTGGATCGCGTCCTGGCCGCGCTGGTGCGCTGCCTGTACCGGCTGGCGGTGCTGACCAGCCCGTTCATGCCGGGGAAGGCGGCGGAGCTCTGGGAAAGCCTCGGTCAGGCGGGAGCCATCGGCGCCGCGCCTGGAACTCCCTGGCCGCACCCAGCTCGTTGCAGGCGCCGAGGTTCGCAAGCCAGCCAACCTGTTTCCCAAGCCACAGGCCACCAATCCCTGACCGGCGGCCGGGTGGTGATCAAGAAGTATTCACCCCCCAAATCACTATCTAAGTCCTCGACAGTCAAAGACTTGTACGGTCTTCCGGTTCCCTTGACACGGGTCCGGACCGGGGGGCATTATAGGCCGCGGACGAGGGTCCCGGGCGGGGCACGCCTTTTGACCCTCTGAATCCTCGTCGCCCTCAGACTTCGACTGCGAGCCACATGTCAGAGCCCCGCTGGACCCTCGTGGTCGTGCCGCCCGGATCGCGAGCGTCCCGGGTCATCGAGGTCTCCCAGACGCTGATGAAGCTGGGAGCCGGGGTGGGCGCCGTGCTGGTGCTGGCGGCGCTGCTCCTGGGCTACGGCACGTTGTCCCGGTCGATCAGCATCTCGAACGGACCGTCCGCCTGGAGCGTGAGAACGCCCGGCTGGCCGAGGAAATCGGGCGAGCTGCACGGGCGGGTCGACGCCCTGTCCGACACCCTGCGTTCGATCGCCGAGCGGGATGCCCGGATCCGGTTGCTGGCCAACCTCGAGCCCATCGATCCCCAGGTGCAGGCGGCGGGTATCGGTGGCCCGGCACCCGAGGGCACCCATGGACGCGCGCGGAGGCCAGCGTCCTGGAGCGGCGGACCGAGGACATCCGGGTGGATCTGAACGCCTTGATCCGCCGGGCCAACCTGCTGGCCTTCTCGTTCAAGGAAGCCGCCGACAGCCTCTGGCCCATCACGACCGCCTGGCCGCGATGCCGTCGATCATGCCGACCGCGGGCTGGCTCTCCAGCGCCTTCACCTCGATGCGGAGCATCCGATCCTGCACATCGCGCGGCCCGCACGAGGGCATCGACGTGACGGCCCCGATGGGTGCCCCGATCGAGTCGCCCGCCGACGGCATCGTCACCGCGGCCGGCTGGGAGACCGGCTACGGCAACACCATCGAGATCGACCACGGCTTCGGCATCACCACCCGGTTCGCCCACGCCTCGAAGATCCTGGTGAAGGTCGGGCCAGCACGTGAACCGGGGCCAGCGAGATCGCCCTGGTCGGCAACACCGGTCTCGCCACCGGCCCCCACCTGCACTACGAGGTGCACGTGAACGGGAGACCGGTGGACCCGCTCAAGTACGTGCTGCCGGAGTCGATCGTGGACTAGACGGAGAGCGGGCGAACGGGGAACAGGGAACGGTAGCCTCCCTGGAAAGACAAAACCCTCCGCCAGCCATCGCGGAGGGTTTTCGCTTCCGGGAACCACCGTTCCCCTTTCCCGTTCCCTGTTCCCTGTTCCCCTAGATTCTTCCCCGTTCCCCGTTCCCCTAGAACTGCACCTTCGGCGCCTCCTCCGCACCGGCCTTGGCCTCGAAGTACTCGCGCGGCTTGCCCATCCCGAAGACCTTGGCGGTCAGGTTGTAGGGAAAGCGGCGGATGTAGGCGTTGTACTCGCCCACCGCGGTGTTGTAGTCCTGCCGCGCCACCGAGATCCGGTTCTCCGTCCCCGTCGAGCTCGTCCTGCAGCGCCCTGAAGTTCTCGCTCGAGCGCAGCTGCGGGATAGTTCTCCGAGATGGCCAGCAGCCGGCCGAGGGGCCCGGTCAGGGCGTCGTTGGCCTGCGGCCATCTCGCGCGGGTCGCCGCGCTGCACCGCCCCGGCCAGCTTGGCGCGCGCCTCGGCGATCGAAATGAACACGGTGTCTTCCTGCTTGGTGACGCCCTTCACCGTCTCCACCAGGTTGGGTACCAGGTCGGCGCGCCGCTGCAGTTGGGCCGCGATCTGACCCTTGGCCTGGTTGACCTGCTCATCCATCGTCTGGATCGTGTTGTAGCCGCATCCGGTGGCGGCCAGGACCAGCCCCGCCAACCAGGCGCGCCACCCGCCAAGGACCTTCATGAGTTGCCTCCCGGCTCGAGTTCATCCACATAGCGCTCCGCGGCTTCCAGCGCCGCGAGGTACTCCAGGAACACCGGAGCGGGACAGCGCCATTTGTGATCGCCCCGCCGCTCGGCAATTTCCGCCAGGGCATCGGGGCCGAAGCGCGCCAACGGGGCCGCTCGGTTGATCAGCACCAGCGGGTCATTGGGGACCTCCTGGCCGGCCAACAAGAGCAAGCCCCGAAGCAGCAGGAGCACCCCGGCCACGCTGGTCCGCGCGATCGTCGCCAGGGCGGCGGGATCGGCATGGGCCAGCGCGAAGCCGCGCCGGAGCTGCAGCACCTTGCCTCGGAACTCCCGTTCCACCGCCCGCCGCAGATCGGCCGGGCGTACCTGAAGACCCGTGAGAGGATCGCCGCCGCGGAGGACCCGATACGCGGTCTTCATGTCGCTGATCTCGAGCGGAAACGCATCGGCCGCGCGGGACCATTCGGCTCGGCTCATCAGCACCGGCGGTGGATGCCCCGCCCGGCGCCATTCCCCGAACCCTTTCCCGAGGCTCCGGAGCACATCGGGCGTCACCCGGTCCAGCAGCAACAGGAGGTTCAGGTCGGAGTGCCCGTGCACGTATTGGCCTCGGGCGGCGGAGCCGTACAGCACCGCGCTGTAGGACCCGACGACCGCCGAATCGGTGGCCGAGAGCAGCCCCTCGAGAATGCGTTGCGCCGAGGCGTCCACTAGAAACTCCTTCCCGCCCCACCACCGCTGAATCCGCCGCCACCACCGAAGCCACCAAACCCCCCACCTCCACCCCGACCGCCACCGCCACCCCACCCCCCGAAGCCTCCTCCCCACGGGCCGCCCCAATATACCACGCCCCGTCGAGTCGACCGGCGCGCACGAGCGGAGACCACAGCCATCACGACGAGGAACACCACGAAGATCAGCACCAGGAGCGCGAGCCGACTGGTGGCGCCGCCGCCCATGGCCACCTGCCGCTTGGGAGACAGGGTCGAATCGGTTATCCCGAAGCCCTGTGCCACGATGCCGGCGAGCTCGGTCACCCCCGTCACCAGCGCGGGTCCGTACTGCCCTTCCCTCAGTTGGGGGATCATCAGGTCCTGGATCCGGCCGGCGGTGGCGTCGGTCACGATCCCTTCGATCCCCTGCCCCGTGGCGAGGTAGATCTGACCGCGCTGGTTCTCGCGGCGGGGCACCAGCAGCAGGACCATGCCCGCGTTCCGGCGCGGATCGCCGATGCTCCCCTTGGCCCCTACGCCCCAGGAGCGCCCGATGGTCAGGGCTACATCGGATGGGGCGTAGTCCTGGATGGTCGGGAGGGTCACCACCGCCAACTCGGCTCCCGTGAGGGCCCGAAGGCGGGTGGCGATGGTGTCGATCCGCGCGGCGGAAGGGGCGTCCACGATGCCCGCGGCGTCGGTCAGGTACCCGGCCGGCTGCGGGGGAAACAGGCGGGAGATCCCCGAGCCGGGCTGCTGCGCCGCGAGCAGCCCGGGGACGAGTTGAAGCAGGGCCCACGCCCATCTAAGTTTCCGCCCGGTGAATCCGCCCACAGTGTTCCGCATCAGACCTTTCGCTTCGCTCCTGGCGCCGTGGCTCCTGCTCGGGGGCTTGGCGTGTTCCTCCCCCGCCGACCTGGCGGTCCGGGTCGCGATCCCCGGCGCCGACTCCATTGAGGCACCGGTGCCGAACCTTCCCCTGGTCTTCCTGCCCTACGACCGAGACAGCATCATCGCGGCGCTCGAGGCTCGGGCGCCTACCCCACGGCCGAACGCACGGACGCTCGACTCGCTGTTCGACAAGTTCCGTGGGCCGTTCGAAGCCTACGCGGCCGCCGCGGGACGGGCTGGGAAACTGCGCGATTCCCTGGAGGGGATCAAGCGCCGCCTCGACTCGCTCCCGCGCAACGCACCGGAGTATAAGGCGCAGTACCTACGCTTCAGCGCGGGGTTTGATTCACTCAGGACCCTCGAGCGCCTCCGGGATCAGCGGCAGCTGGAGCTCGAGAAGGCGCGTGGCCGGCTCGGTACTCGGATCGACAGCCTGCGAACCGTGATGCGCCAGTGGGAAGCCACCGCGTACCGCGGCTACGACAGCGTGACCACTCAATTGGTCAAGAGCCGCGGTCGCCAGCCGATCGGGGACAGCACCGGTGCCGACGGCCGAACCCGGCTCCGTCTCGTCGGCAAACCCTGGTGGGTCTATGCGCGTTCATGGGATGCCCAGGACCCCAATCAGGAGTGGTACTGGAACGTGCCGGTCACCGGGGACAGTGTGGTGCTGGACAGCCGTAGCGGCAAACGGCGCCCCCGCTACTAGCCCGCCGCCGCCCCCACGCCATGCGACCACACGTCCTCTCCCTGCTCCTCCTTCTCCAGACAGCGATCGTTGTCGAGCCGCAGGCGCAGGCTCCCGGAACCTCCGTCCCGCGGGACATGCTGTTGGAGGCGCGGACCAAAGGCAGCCCGGCGGCGCCCGTAACCGTCTATGAAATGTCCGACTTTCAATGTCCCTACTGTCGCCGCCAGGCGGTGGAGACGTTTCCCGAGCTGGAGCGGCGGTTCATCGCCACCGGCAAGGTACGCTGGGTGTTCATCAACTTCCCCCTCACCCAGATTCATCCCAACGCCGCCGCCGCGGCCGAGTTCGCGATGTGTTCCGCCAAGGCCGGCCGGTTCTGGCCGATCCACGACCTGATCTTCAAGTACCAGGACAAGTGGGCCCCGCTCAAGGACCCAGCTCCGTTTCTTCTGTCCCTGGCCGACTCCGCCGGGATGGGTCGAGATGCCGTGATGCCATGCCTGACATCGGGGGAGATGCGTTCCCTCGTGCAGAGCGACGCCCAGGGGGCCGCCCGTTCCGGAGCCGCCAGCACGCCGACGTTTTACATCGAAGGGGGGCTCCTGGAGGGCGCGGCCCCGCTCACCGAATTCGCCGGGATCCTCGACTCCATCTTCACAGCCAAGGTCACCGTCAAGCGGTAGTCACGCACCCAATGCCAGCAAGACGTCATAGAGCGCGTGGGTCCAGGCGGTGATGCCGAACCCCCGCAGAAGATAAAGCCCGCTGAACAAGAGCCCCGCGATGGTTCGAAATACGAAGGAGCCGAGCGTCAGGCGGTCACCGTAGGGCCCCAGATAATGGAACGCCGCGAAGATCAGCGCGCCGAGGCCGGCCGCGAAGAATCCGGTCGCTCGAGCGCCCCAACCGAACATCACGCGACCCATTC
>CAVPGI010000007.1:0-553834 GCA_963704015.1 uncultured Gemmatimonadales bacterium | reverse complement strand
AGCTCGCCAACATGCGCGCGTACCTGGCCTACATGTGGGGGCATCCCGGCAAGCAGCTGCTGTTCATGGGCCAGGAGTTCGGCCAGTTCTCCGGAGTGGTCCCGAAGGCCGTTCGCTCGATTGGTGGCTGCTCGACCAGCCGTCGCACTCACAGCTCGCAGGGCTTCGTCGCGGCGCTCAACCGCGTCTACCGCGAGCATTCGCCGAAT
This sequence comes from uncultured Gemmatimonadales bacterium, assembly GCA_963704015.1. GTDB lineage: Bacteria > Gemmatimonadota > Gemmatimonadetes > Gemmatimonadales > GWC2-71-9 > DATIWD01. The sequence continues at coordinate 553,625 of CAVPGI010000007.1, read as the reverse complement.
GTGGGCCCGCGACAGCGACGGCGCGGCTTTCACACGCCTGGGCGCACCGAGGTGGAATCCGAACGTCGTGGCCTTCTCCCGCCGCGACTGGCACGGCAACACGGTCGCCGTGATCTGCAACTTCTCGGGTGTCCCGATCGACGATCACGAGATCGATCTCGGCGAACCCGGCACGTGGCATCAAGGTCATGAACACGGATGCCGCCGAGTACGGCGGTTCCGGCGTCGGAAACCGCGGCATCGTGCCGGCCGACGAGAACGGGCGCGCCACCCTCGTGCTTCCGCCGCTCGGCGTGCTCTGGCTCAGTCACTCCGGCCAAGCCGCCAGCAACTGGGTCCTGCCGAGCTAGAGAGGCACCGCAGGCGAGTCGGCCGCGGGCGCTGATGACCCGCCGATCGCACGGCGTCGCCCGCGAGCGCGAACAGTTCGAGCATGCGCTCGCGTACGGGGGCGCGCTCATCAGCGGGAAGCACGGCGAAGAGATCGAGAAGGCGCGCGAACGCGTCCTCGACGTGTCCGCCCGCGAGGTCGAGATCGGCGACGGTCAGCTGGGCCTCGACGTCTGCGGGTCCGGCGGCAGCCGCGGCGCGGGCCGCCTGCAGGTCGGCGCCCTGGACACGGTCGAGCAGCCGCACCTGGCCGAGTCCCGCCCGTGCGTCGGCATCGCGCGGGTTCTCGGCGAGCGCGGCTTCGTAGGCGGTGATCGGCGCGGGTTGAGTCCCCCGCCTCGATCGCGTCATACGGCTTCGGCGTGCAGCGGCCGAGCGGAGGGTTCCTCGGCCTCGGCCGGCCCGTCGACCGAGGATCCCCCCGATGCCTGCACAGAGCCGGTTACACCGTTCTGAGCAGCCCCTGCAGCCAGCAGCGCGAAGACCTCGCGCACCTGCTGTTCGGCACGGCTCCCGTGAACATCGGCACCGGCTGGCCGGCCACCAGGGCGACCACCATGGGGATCGACTGGGCGCGGAAGGCCTGTGGAAGAGCTGAGGGTTCGCGTCGACGTCGACTCTCGGCCAGCACGAGGCGGCCACCGGCCTCGAGGACCACCTTCTCGAGCACCGGCGTCAGCTGCTTGCACGGGCCGCACCACTCGGCCCAAGGTCGATGACCACCGGAACGGTGCGCGACAGCTCGAGGACCTGCGGGAACGTCTCGTCGGTGACGTCCATGATGAGCGACGGCACGTCGCCGTCGGGGGCGAAACGGAGCAGCGCCCGCAGCGGGCTCTGCCGGACGATTGCGAAGTGCAAGAGATCTCACGGCACCGCGCGAGGGCGGCACCGAGGCGGCATCGGTCACTTGATCACCTTCGCGTCGAGGATGTCGAGTAATAGCCGACCAGGCGGATCTTCTCGCTGGACCCCTGGCCGGGACGGAGAAGAAGATCTGGTCGGTGAACGTCGTCAGGAAGCCGCTGGAGGACTGGTCGGCGCCCGCCAGTGTCGTGGCCGTCAGTACTGCGCAGCTTGATCACGGCGTCGGCGACCGTCGGCTTGGCGGTATCGGTCTCGTCCACATTCACCGCGACGATCGCACCGCTCTCGAGCGTCGCCAGGGCGAACGGCGGCTGTCACCCGGCTTCGCCGCGAACTCGAGCGTGGCCGTGCCCGAGGCCGTCTGGTTGAACTCGTCGAGCCGGCGCTGACGGTCCGCGGCGATGCTCTCGCGCAGATGATCGTCTTCCGCCTCGAACATGCTGTAGAACTCGCTGTCCTCGCCCTTGTTGAGGATGTCGGCGTAGGCCGCGGCGACCTCTCCGGGCGCCATCACGAGGAAGGACCGAGTCCGCCGGAACCTGGGTGGCGCCGACGATAGACGGGCGCGAGATCGGGCATCTGGGTCGAGCCCCTCGAGGCTCGCCTGGTACGCGAGCTTGTACGGCGACCAGGCGTCCTGCTGTGTGAGCACCATGATGCTCGAGGTCTTGGTCTCTTCGTCGTCGACGACGGCCATGACCGACCGCGGCCAGCCGTCGTAGGCCTGCGGCAGCACGATCTCGAGCGGCTTGGTGAGGATCTCGGCCGGCGCCTTGTAGTCCGCGATCGCACCGCGCAGCGTGTAGTTGGTGGCGCGAGCAGCCAGAACCGTGCCGTCGAGGCGCGCTTGGCCGCGAGCGACTCATCACGGGCTTGGGTCGGCCTCGGCCGCGGTTGCGGCGACCTTGGCGATGATGCGCTCGGCCTGGGCCTTGGTCGACAGCCGGTGCCTGCTACACCCTGGGGGCGATGACAGTGGCGGTGGGTGTCGGGGTGGGCGAGGCTCCGAGCTCGCGGCCACGACTCCGCGCTGCAGCCGGCGAACATCAGCGCCGACACTGCGACCACGGGGAGGATCGCGAACGCGCGGCGCCCGCTCGATACGGCACGACGCGTGCCGGGTCCTGAGCTGATCACGCCCTTGTCGGCGCCCTCGACGGCGAGGTCGATGGGTTCGGTGACAGGCAGCGGAAGCCCCTTTCGACGCGGCCCGCGCGAGCGACGTGCATGACGGATGCCGAGGAAGTAGAGGATCGCGCCGACGGCCATGAGGATGGCGCCGCCGACGATGAGCGGCCCCGCCACGGCGTGGAATTCGTGATCGGCCAGGTGATCGAGCCCGCGAGGGCGCAGCGGCCTCGACACCGTCGGCCGCGACCAGGACGCTCATGTCGGCAGGAAGCTGCAGAGGTGCGATGAGGATGTCGGAGTGCTGGGAACTCGTCGAGCCACAGATCCGAGCCGATCGGGCTGTGGGCCGGAAGCGCTCTTCGGCGTCTTCGGTGGTGTCGCCGATGTCACCGGCGCCGCCGGATCGCGCCGCCGGATCCCCCGATGCAGACGCGTCGTCTTCTTCAGCACGGTGCCGGCTCGACCAGGACAGTGGCCATCGCACCGTCCTCGTCGAGTGACACGGCGTTGTAGGTCGTATCGCTCAGCCACGCCTGCATGTCGGCGGTGCGGCCATAGGCGGCGAAGATGTCGCCGTCGCCTCGGGCTTGCAGGTTCAAGCCAGAGCTGGTTGAGGACGGCGCCGTCGATGAGCAGGTACGGAGCGTCGTCTTCGACGGAGATCGACGCGGTCTCGGTCTTGGGTCCCTGGAAAACCGGTGCGCTGGGCGATCCCCGCACCGATCATCGGCAGCGAGCACGAAAGCCGCTACGGCCCACACGAAACGCACGAAATTTCACCTCTCACGGACCGGCAGGAAGTGCACAAGAGTCCTCGACTCAACATTCAGCCTAGCGAAGACCACCTGAGAGGGCCCCGGGAGGGTCCATTCCCTGGCCTGGGCGTCTGGTGTGCGATCCCGCACGGGAACATGAATCGGCCAACGTGCCGAGAGACGGCATCTCGATGAAGGTGCACAACCCCTTCCGCGTCGCGTTCGTCGCGACACTCGGCGTCGGATCCGACTTCTCCTGATCGGGAGCATCCAGACGCTCTCGACGATCCTGCTCTACGTCGGCACCGCCCTGTTCGTCTCGCTCCGTCTCGATCCGATCGTCGCCTGGCTGGAGCGGAGGAGGCTGCCGCGGTGGGCGGCGGTGCTCGTCACGATCCTCGCGGTGCTCGCGGTGTTCGCCGGCATCATCCTCATCGTGGTGCCGGTCCTCGTGGAGCAGGTGACGCAGCTGGTCACCCAGATCTCGAAGTCTTTCGAGGGCACGAACCTCAACGACATGGTGAACGTCGCGACGCAGTGGCTTCAGGGGATCTTCCCCGGGCTCGACGAGGGCTTCGTCGAGGACGCGGTCGCGAGCGTTCAGGAGTGGTTCGTGGACAACTGGGGCTCGATCACCGGTGGCGTCATCGGCGCGGGCGTCGCCGTTCCAGTACGAGCGTCTCTCACGAGAGGTCACTTCCCGCCAGCAGGTCTTCGATGCCCTGCGACAATCCCATGAGGAAGCTCGGATCGAGGAGGTGCGGAATACGCCCCGGGTGACTGTGCTGGAGCCGGCGAACCTGCCAGCTCGTCCAGATTCCCGCCACCTCGTCCTGCGCGTGCTGCTGGCCGGAATCCTGGGACTTCTCCTGGGACTCGGACTGGCTCTGGGCGCCGAAGGGATGACTCATTCCCGGGCGGAGCGCCGATCAGAGGCCGAGGAGCTCATCGACCTCTGGCGTGCCTTCTTGCTGGATCTCCGCCGGCCGTGGCGACTCTTCCGAACCATGGCCCCGCGAGCCTGAGTCGAAGTGGAAGTCAGTCGGTGCCGCGCCCGCCGGCGCGGGTTTGGATTGGCACTCCAGCGCGGTCGTCTTGATTTGCCGTGCGTCGGCATTGCCGCGGCAAGGAGTCGAAGATGCTGAACCGCCGTACCTGGATCGAACGCTTGGGAGGCTGGGCGGCTCTTGCTGTCGCCGGGGTCAGGCCAACAGCTGCTGGCAGGGCAATATCTCCGGCGGCCGGGTGGTACAACGTCAAGGACTACGGAGCCAAAGGCGACGGACGGAGCGACGATACTACCGCCCTGCAGCAAGCAATCGGTGCAGCGGGCGCGAGCGGCCAAGGTTTATTCTTTCCAGGCGGGACCTATCGAACCACCGCTCCCCTTATCTGCAGTAGCGCGGGCCTCAAATTGATAGGCGTGGGATACCTCGCTTCGACCATCGAGAAACACCATTCTGGAGATGCGATCGTGGTGACTCGCGGGGCGGGTTTCGAGGTCCACGGGCTGGGTATTCGGGGCGGGACCCAGGTGGACCCGCGTTTCGGGACCAGCGGCCGGGGGATCTACTTCAACGGCTCCACCGACGATGCCAAGATCCTCTCCTCTGCGATCACCCAGATTGACGTCGGCATCGAATGTTCCCCGGACTCGGCGAAGCGGCTCCAAGTCTCGGATTGTTTCATCGACCCATTGACCACGACGCCGGGGGCGGAAGGCAGACTCGTCTGGTGTCATGGGCCCGATACCGGAGCCACCCAGCGCTCGTTCGTCAATGTGGTCGGGAATGGGGTCATGAGGTTTGATGGTGCCCTGGATGTCTGCCTGGTCGCCAGCACGTTTCGTCGGGCGGAGATCGATGCAACCAGCTTCGCCGTGCTCGTGATTGGCTGCATCTGGGGCAGCCTGGACAAGCCGATGACTATTGACGGAAGGACGGTGTTGATCATGGGGTGCCGCTTTGCCGGGCCCGTCACCCTGGCTACAACTCTGACCGGCGCGTTCATCGGAAATGCCCAGACTGCGGGAGCCTTCACCAACCACTCGGGGGCTCTGGTACTGCACTATCCGCTCGCCATGAGCTACGCCCAGTTGGGGCGCCACACCTTTACGGCCGGCACCCCCGCGGCGGGCGTCCTCGCTGCCGAGTCGGTTTCTGCCGACCGGGGGGACGCGAGCGTCACTCTCACTCCCGATGTCTCGGAGACGGTCCAACTGTTTGCGACTCCACTGACCCAGAATCGCACCGTGACTGTGTCCACCACCGGAGCCCGCAATGGCCAACGCTTTCGCATCGTGCGTACCGGGCTAGGCAACTTCACCCTGGCCGTGGACAGCCTGAAGACCATTCCTGCCGACACCGCCGCGTTCGTTGAAGTGATGTTCACCGGATCCCGGTGGATCCTGACCGGCTACGGTACGCTGTAGACGCCTCGCGTCGGGAGCCATTGCGAAGCCGATACACAGTTCCATTGTGCAACGCCCCACCAAGACCAGTAGCTGCTGTAAACCCCGCCGAATCAGGCCTTTCCGATCGAGGCAAGTCATTGTAGGGAAAGCGATAGGCAATACCGACCTGATTTCGTTCGGCAAGGGTCTTGCGCTAGACAGCATCTTAATCCGACTTGCTGGATCGCCTCTCAGCGCTGAGGGACTATGCGGGAGCAGATGCCGCCTTTGCTGGGCGACATTTCAGTCATATTGTGCAGGGGCCGGGTCCCCGGGGCGTTGGCTCGGCCCTGCTGGGTCCGGTTCTCTGCCCTGACAATCCTGTTCGCCGTTCTCTCCTGTTCCGATCCCCTCGGGGTTCTTGATCCGCCCCGAAGCTCCACCACGCCGGTCGCCGAGCTTTCTGCAACCTTGACACGGGTCCTTTCCGGCACCGATGGAAGAGCTCGCTACACTGTCGTGGTACGGGCCGTAGATAGTGTCGGCCAGCCCGTAGCCGGCGCTCCGCTCAGGTGGAGAACCGATCCTGCGAAGGACTCGGTCATGGGCGACTCCACCTCGGATGCCGACGGTGTAGCAAACCTCCGCTGGTATGCGCTGGACTCACTGGCCCCCGTGCATGCGCTCGAGATCCGTTCTGGTCTGGTGGCGATGGCGAGGATAGCCGCGCGCCCGTCAGCCACCGGCACCACCGCGCTCCCCGGTGCCGACAGCTTGGGACGAGTAGATACGGTGCTGGCCTATCTCCGAGGAGGGATCTCGGTGCGGGCACTGGACTCCAGAGGGAAATCCGTCGGTGGGCTACCACTTCGTGCCGCCGTCATTTCCGGGGGCGGCACGGTCGACGACCAGGAGTTGATGACGGACAGCAATGGGGTGGCCACGACCCGATGGAGGCTGGGAAGCATCGCGGGGCCTCAGTCAGTTGAGGTGAGGATCGCGCAGGGACCCGATTTCAATAGCGGGCCGGACTCCGGGGTCAGGCTCCTGGACCTCCACTCTGGCCTCGCGGCGCCCGGTGGGGAGCCCCTGCGAATCGGGGCCGGCGCGCTCCCAGGTGCCCCCCGGCAGCTCACCATTGGCGCCGACACGCTGCGCCGAGATGCGATCGGGGCGGGGGTCATGCCGGCGGTCCTGGGCCGCGATACCTATGGCAATCTCCTGGCGCAGCCGGTCCTCCGACTTCGGAGCGCGGACACCAGCGTGGCGCGCCTGGCCCTCGATGGTTTGCTCCGAACCGCGGGCAACGGTGTGACGTACGTCGAGGCGGACGCCGGTACCGCGAAAGCCAGCTTCGTGGTTGAAGTGCGGCAGGCGCCGGTTCGACTAGTGTCCTCGGTGAATCCGGCGCGACTCTATTGGGTTGGAGCGCGAGCGGTCGTGGGAACGTCAGTCCTGGACCGGCTCGGCGCCCCCATCACGAGCGCTTCTCCCACCCTTCGGAGCCTGACTCCCTCGTTGCTTACGGTTGTGACCGGGGATTCGGTACAGGCCCTGAGCCCAGGACTCGGAGCCATCGAGGCCACTTATGCCAGCCTGGCGGACACTTTGCCAATCACGACCCAGCAGGTTCCCGCCACGATTGTGCTGCCAACCGTTTCAGATACGATGGGGATGGGCCAGTCGCAGACCCTGGCCATTCAGGTCCTCGACAGCGGGGGAAGTGTTATCGCGGATCCGCCCCTGGTGCTGCACTCCGATGACGACTCAATCGTAGCTGTGGCCCCGTCCTCCAGCCTGAATGCTCGGCTCCCCGGCCAATCGATGGTGTCGATTCAGAGCGGCCCGGTGACTGCCAGCCTCATCGTCACCGTCGAAGGGGTGGCATTGCTTGCCGATGGGGTGCCAAATCCCGACGCCGCGGCGCTGGCGGCGGCGCGTGTCATTGAGCTGACCAACGGCAGGGTACGCCTGAGGTGGCATCCGGGCTTGAGCGAGAAGGCCGCGTTCGAGATGGATACCCGGATCGGGCAGACCTGGCTTCCCGCGACGACTCGAGGAGTGGGAGACTGGGTCTATGTGACCTCCGCCGTGGTGACGCCGCCAACCGCGATTACCCTGGTCGAGAATACGCCCGAACGCATCGGGCTCAGCATGCGGTTCGGCGACCATCTCTTCGACCCGGCCCGTTTTGGATTCCCGTCGTGGTATCAGACCACGCCGTTTCCATTCACCCGGACGCTCTGGCTCAGCCCCCGCCAGTACGGCTACTACACCTGGGTCCAGACCGAAGTGACCATGCCCTGGGTGGGAACCGAACTTGAGGTCGGGTTCGGAGGGCTTTTCGGGCCGGCGAGTATCCGCACCGGGCAGCTACAGTTTCAGACCGAGGACCTTACCTCTCATATGTTCTTTAACACCCCACCGGTTCCCGATGCGGCCGAGTTTGATCTGTTCGGCGACCCCCTGATTCGGGTTCTGGTACCCCTGCCCGAGGCCGCGATGATAAGCCCGGTTTTTCGAGGGTGGGGTTACGGGTCGGTCTATGTTCACCGGGTGAATGATTTTAGTTCCTACGGGGCGTATCTCTACGCCGCCCCGCGGAGCACGCCGGTCTCGCCCCGCCAACTTTGCCAAGATGCCTGGCGCGAGGCTCCCTTCCCGCTCCGGGCCCTGAGCCAAGCCGAGCTGGACGCGTGCGGTCCTAGCTAACCCCCAGCGGGCCGCCTATCATTAGTCTCCTTCAGTCTCCTTCGTACAGACCCGCGGTCCGCCGGCGGGTGACCCGTCCCCTGACCGCCGTTGCCCGCTTCCCTATTCGTCTCGGCGACCCGATTTCCGATTTGTAGCGAGCCGCCCTGGTCGTGAAACGTCGCCTGCTCGTTGTCGTCAACGACACTCCATTCTTCCTTTCGCATCGACTGCCCATCGCGCTGGGGGCCCAACGGGCCGGCTACGACGTGCACGTGGTGGCGCCCGATCACCCCCGCCGCGAGGAGGTCGAGGCGGCTGGTCTAGGATTCCACGCTCTGCCGCTCAATCGGCGGGGGATGGCACCAGTTCAGGAGCTCGCCACGCTGGTCGCCCTGATCTCTCTCTACCGCCGGCTCCGACCGGACCTGACGCATCACGTAACCCACAAGCCTGTGCTCTACGGGTCCATCGCCGCCCGAATCGCCGGGGTGCCCGCCGTAGTCAACGCGATTTCTGGATTGGGCTACGTCTTCGTCGCCGAAGGCCAATCGGCGCGCCTGCGCCAGCGATTACTGCTGTTCGGTTACCGGGTCGCCTTTGGACATCCCCGATGCCGGGGGATCTTCCAGAATGCTGACGATCTCGCCCTGTTCCGGGGGGCTGGGGCGGTCCGGCCCGACCAGGTGACCCTGATCCGTGGAGGCTCGGGGGTGGACTTGGAGCAATACCAGCCGAGCCCGGAGCCGGAGGGCAAGCCCGTCGTCGTCCTTGCAGCGCGGATGCTTTGGGACAAAGGAGTGGGAGAATTCGTGGCTGCCGCCCGGCTGTTACAGCAGCGTGGAGTGACCTGCCGGATGGTGCTGGTCGGTGACCCCGATCCAGGTAACCCCCAGTCCGTCAAGGAGGAGCAGCTGCGTACCTGGGCCGGCGAAGGAGCCGTGGAATGGTGGCCGTATCGTCACGACATGTCCAACGTTTTCGCAGCTTCCCACGTTGTCTCGCTCCCCAGCTACCGGGAGGGGACCCCAAAGGTTCTCCTCGAGGCTGCGGCGAGCGGGCTTCCGGTAGTAACTACCGACGTCCCGGGCTGTCGAGATGTAGTCCGACACGGAGAAACCGGCCTTCTCGTACCGCCGCGAGACGTGGGCGCTCTGGCTGATGCGCTCGAGGCTTTGATTACCGATCCCGCGCGCCGGGCCCGCTACGGTCTCAGGGCCCGGGTAGTTGCTCAGGCCGACTTCAGCGTGGGCAAGGTCGTCGAAACAACCCTTGGCATTTATGACGATCTTCTCGGATCTGCTCCCCGCGCGGCTGCTCCGGTTCGAAACCGATGATCCCACACCGGCCCTTCCGCCCTACCGAGTGATCTGCTGATGGCCGAGCCGGCAGTGATCGTCGGGGTGACGGGCGCATCAGGATTCGTAGGACGCCACCTGACCGCCCGATTTCTGGAGACGGGAGTACTGGTGCGGCGGCTCGCGCTGCCCCATGAGCCTCAAGATCCGCACCAATTGCAGAAGAGGATTCGCGAGGAGCTGTCTGGGGTACACGCGTTGATCCACTTGGCCGCGCGGGTTCATCATCCGGAGGATCCCGATGACCGTTGGGGTGTCTATCAGTGGGCCAACGTCGAGCTTTCCCGCCTTCTCCTGCAAGCCGCGGGCGCGGCTGGCGTGCGAGGCTTCGTTTTCGCGAGCAGCGTGAAGACGGTCGGAGAGAAGAGCGACGCTCCCTGGACTGAAGCAACGATTCCCCGGCCCGTTGGCCCCTACGCGCAAAGCAAGCTGGCCGCCGAGGTCATTGTCGCTGAGCAGGGCAGGCAACTCGGCATGCGCACCGTCTCGCTCCGCTTCCCGCTCATCTACGGACCCGGGATGCAGGCGAACATGCTACGTCTCTTCCGCGCCGTGGAGCGCGGGCTCCCGCTCCCGCTGGGGGCCTCGCACCAGCGGCGTAGTCTGCTCTACGTGGAGAACGCCGTCGCGGCCATCGAGGCGGCCTTGAGGCACGCAGGTCCTGAACCCGGGCTTTTCTTCGTGAGGGACGGAGACGACGTGAGTGCGAGCGAGTTGGTGAGGGCAATCGCCGCGAGCCTGGGTCGCCCGGCCCGTCTCGTGGCGGTCCCGGTGAGCCTGCTCCGGATCGCAGGCTGGGTGGGGGATTTGATCTCGCGAGTGGTGCCGAGCCCCATCGATTCCGGCATGGTCGCCCGATTGACGGAATCACTGCAGGTCGATGACACCCTGATCCGCCGGTGGCTGGGGTACGCGCCGCGCTTCTCACTCAGTGAGGGGCTAGCTCAAACGGCGGAATGGTTCCGGGCCAACCAGGGCTCCGGCCCAACGCAGGACCACAGGTAGGCCCGAGGGGTATCTGGGATGGTGCATCCCTCCGCGATCAGCCTGGTGGTGTTAGGGACCACGGCCTTGGCGAGCTGGGGACTCACTGGTGTGGTGTGGCGACTGGCACTGCGTCGTCAGGTGTTCGACCTTCCCACCGACCGCAGTTTGCACACGGTACCGACCCCGCGAGGTGGCGGGCTGGCCATCGCCGTGGTGGTCCTCCCGGTCATCGCCTGGGTCGGATGGCGGGGATGGATCCCTCAGGGCGCGGCAATCGGCCTGGTGGGAGGCGGCCTCCTGATCGCGATCGTCGGTTGGTTGGATGACCTTCGCCATCTGTCACCGGGGCCCCGCATCGTGGTTCAGGCCATCGCCGCGGCATGGCTTCTCGCCTGGATCGGTGGGTTCCCCGCTCTCCGGGTGGGTGCTGCCACCGTTTCCCTCGGACCGGCCGGCACCGTCCTGGCCTTCCTCGCGATCCTGTGGAGCACCAACCTCTACAACTTCATGGATGGCATCGACGGCCTCGCCGCCGGTCAAGCCGTGGTCGCGGGAGCGCTGGCGACCCTCCTGCTGCTCCCTGGTGAGCCGGGACTTGCGGTCGCGACGGCAGCCATCGCCGGGGCCTCGCTGGGGTTCCTCCAGTGGAATTGGCCGCCGGCCCGAATCTTCATGGGTGATGCCGGTTCTGGTCTGCTGGGGTTCCTGTTTGGCAGCCTGGCACTGGTGTCGGATCAGAGCCAGGGTCCGTCGGCCGTGGTCTGGCTCTTCTTCGGCGGGGTTTTTGTCTTCGACGCGACCATGACGCTGCTGCGACGGGTCCTGCGTGGCGACCGATTCTACCAGGCCCATCGGGACCACGCCTATCAGCGCATGGTGCGGTCAGGGTGGAGCCATCGCCGCACTACGGTTGCCGCCCTGCTGCTTTCAGCCTTCGTCGGCTGCCTGGGTGTCGTGGCGCAGTTTCGCCCGCAAGGAGTGCTGTGGGTGTCGGGGCTCGCCCTCGGAGTCCTCGTGGCGACCTACTTGTTCATCGAGAAACATTACCCATTGCCGCCTGGTCACCGTCAGCGCTGACTCAATCAGCCGGAGGGGCTCCTGGGAAAGACGGCTGACTATCGGCCCTAAAGACGAAATTCCCGGCCATTTGGACCTCTTTTCCTCACCTTGACCGGGCTCTCCGCCCCGGGTAGCCTAGAAGGTATCGTGCGAGTCCGATCCGAATTTCGAAACCGCTATCTCTTTCTCCTCGATGCGGGCTTCCTTCCCGCGGCGACGCTGCTGGCGTACGCCATTCGATTCGAGGGACTGCATTGGGGCGCCGAGCAACGGCAGACGGCACTGTGGTTCATCGCCATCGGCGTCCCGCTCAAGCTCGGCATCTTCCTGGTCGCTGGTCTCTATCGCCGACTCTGGCGCTACGCCAGCGTCAAGGAGCTCGAGCAGATTATCGTCGGCGTCGTTTGGGCCGGTCTGGCCAGCTTCGCACTCGGATTCGCGCTTCTTCCCGCCTCGGGCCTGGTCGCCGTTCGCGTGCCGATCTCGGTGCTCATCCTGGACGGCTTCCTCATGGGTCACGTGGTGGCCGTTCCCCGACTCCTGCTCCGGGTGCTCGGTCGCCGGCGCGTCCGGGGGCGGCAGGAGGTGGTGCGCCGGGTCCTCATCGCGGGCGCGGGCTCGGTCGGGGGAATGATTGCCCGGGAGCTGGGCGAGCACCCACACCTGGGATTGGTTCCTATCGGCTTCCTGGACGACGACGCCGGCAAGCTGGGCCAGCGGCTCCAGAATCTCCAGGTGCTGGGCGGAATGACCGAAATTCCGCACCTGGCCCGGCGACTGGCGGTGGACGAAGTCATCATCGCCATGCCCAGCGCGTCCGGGCAGGTGATTCGAGAGGTGGTGCGCTCGGCGGCCCAGGCCGGGGTCGGTACCCGCATCGTGCCGGGGATGCTCGACATCCTGGCCGGCAACGTCTCGGTCTCTACCCTCCGAAAGGTCGAGATCCAGGACCTGCTGCGCCGGGAGCCGGTCGAGACCAACCTCGAAGAGGTGCGGAGTCTCGCCAAGGGCCAAGTGGTCCTGGTGACCGGCGCCGGCGGCTCGATCGGGAGCGAGCTCTGCCGCCAGTTGGCTCAGCTCGATCCCGCGCGCCTGGTGCTGCTGGGGCACGGGGAGAACTCGATCTTCGAGATCCAGCAGGAACTGACCGGCCCGGTTCCCGCAACGTTCGCGCTCGAGTCGGTCATCGCCGACGTCCGAGACCGGGAGCGCCTGGCCCGGGTGTTCGAGCGCTTCGAGCCGTTCACCGGTGTTCCATGCCGCCGCGCACAAGCACGTGCCGCTGATGGAGGAGAACGTCGCCGAGGCGGTCACCAACAACGTGCTGGGCACCAGGAACGTGGTCGAGCTGGCCGCCGCGAGCGCGGGGTGGAGCACCTCGTGCTGATCTCCACCGACAAGGCGGTGCGCCCCACCAGCGTCATGGGTGCCACCAAGCGGGTGGCCGAGCAGATCGTGCAGCAGGTGGCGCGGAGGAGCGGGACCGGAACTTCGTCGCGGTCCGGTTCGGCAACGTGCTGGGCAGCCGGGGCAGCGTGGTGCCGATCTTCCTGCAGCAGATCGCGCGAGGGGGGCCCGGTCACGGTGACCCATCCCGAGATGCGCCGCTACTTCATGACCATTCCGGAGGCGGTGCAGCTGGTGCTGCAGGCGGGCGCGCTGGGCAGGGGCGGCGAGGTCTTCGTGCTCGACATGGGCGAGCCGGTCAAGATCGTGGACCTGGCCACCGACCTGATCCGGCTCTCCGGCCGCGAGGTCGGGCGGGACATCGAGATCCGCTTCAGCGGCATCCGGCCCGGCGAGAAGCTCTACGAGGAGCTGTTCTTCGGCTCCGAGAACGCCACGCCGACCGGGCATCCCAAGGTGCTGCGGGCCAAGAATGCGGATCTGCCGGATGGGACCACGGCTGCCGTGGGCGAACTGATCGTCGCGGCGCGGGATGGCCTGCCCGACGAGGAACTCCGGGAGCTGCTGCAGCGGCTGGTGCCCGACTTCGAGCCGCGGAGCCCCGCCCGCACCGCGCGGCCTGCGCGAGGCCGGCGCCTAGCGGGTCAGCGCGACGACCAGCACCGTGGAGAGGCTCGCCACCAGCGTGCCGATGGTGGCGTAGAGGGCGTAGTTGGGAGGCCGATCCGACGATTTCCTTGCTCGGCACATAGACCCGGGCGCCCGGCCGCGGAGTCGGCCCCCGCTTCTTCTCCTCCACCGACCCATCGGGCTGGGTCACATAGGCCCGCTTCTTGTCCGCCTTGGCCGTGTATCCCCCGGCCGCTCCCACGTAGTAGTCGAGATCCTTCCCTTCCACGAACGACACCGACACCGGCGAATTGACCGCCCCGTCCACGTAGACGATCGGGATGTATTCCGGGATGATGATCGAGTCGCCGTCCGCCAGGATCAGATTGTCGCGATCGGTCGAATCGAGCAGGACCTGGGGGAGATCGATGCCGACCCGGCCGGCGCGATCCAGGCTGCGATAGAACTGAATGCCGGCGGGATAGGCATCCTTGGTCAATCCACCGGCTCGCTGGATCAGGTCGAGCAGTCGCTCGCTTCGGGTCAGCAGGGAATAGCGACCCGGATAGCGCACCTGGCCGGTGATGGCCACCGTGCGCTGCAGCTCCCAGTCCGGCTGCCGGAAGATCAGGACGTTGTCGTAGGGCCGCAGCTCCACCTCGGGAGCGCCGCTCGAGGGAGCCGGCAAGCCCGGCGGGCCGAGGTAGCGGCCGTCCGGAGTCCGCTCGAACAAGTAGGTGGAGTCGAGCGGCACCCGTTCGGTGACCGCCAGCTCTCCCGTGGCTCCGATCGGTGGGAAGTCGCGCGATCTCCGCCTCCTGCAGGTAGGCGTCCTCGGTCAGGCCCCTGACCTGAAGCACCGCGTCCCGCAGGGTCATCCCCTCCCTGAAGGGTACCCGCCCGGGCTTTCGGACCGCACCGGTCACCACCACGTAGCGCGCCGGCCGGAAGTCGAGGCGGGAGAAGACCCGGATCTCGTCGTACTCCTGGAGCGGCAAGTCGTTCTCGAGCGCGCCGGTCGAGTCTCGAAAGCGGGCGCGCAGCTGGATCTGGGTGGAGTCGCTGCGGAGACGAGCGACCAGGATCTGTCCCAGATAGACTCCGGCCTTGGGGCCGCCGGCCAGCCGGATCGCGTCGCTCAGTTTCATGCCGGGGGTGAAGCCGATGGGGCCCGGCGACCAGCACATGGCCGTTGACCGCCACCACGTCCCGCCGCCGCTCGGTCACCGCGAAGACGGTCACCGAGTCGCCCGGCTCCATGGGAAAGGCGGGCCCATCCCCTCCACGAATTGCTCCGACGCCAGGTCGATCACCACCCGGTCCCGCCCCGGCTGCCGGATCGCGGGCGGAAGGATCCGGTCGATCTGGACCCGGCGGCGAACCGCCGTCGCGTCGAAGCCGCCCGCCGTCTGAATCAGATCGCGCAGCGTCTCGCCGGCCCGGAGCTCGTAGATGGCGGGCCGGATCACTTTGCCGGCGATCTTCACCCGGACCTGCCGCACCGGGACGAAGACCACATCCCCGGTCTCCAGCCGGATGTCGTGGGTGTTGATCCCGCGGAGCAGGTAGTCGTAGAGGTCGAGAGAGTCGACCAGCTTGCCGCCCCGGCGGACCTCCACCCTGTCGGAAGGTGCCGTTGACGGTCGGGCCGCCGGCCGCGTACAGGGCCGTCAGCACCGTCCCCGTCGCCGCGACTTGGTAGGAGCCCGGTCGGGCCACGTCGCCCGCCACGAAGACCTGATTGGTTCGCAGCCGGGACACGGTCACCTTGAACCTGGTGGTGGCGACGGGGTCGCGCCGGACCCCCGAATACACCTTGCCCAGCCGGGCGTAGAGCAGGTCCTCCAGCTCGCTCAGGGTGAGGTTGGCGACGTAGAGCTGGCCTACCTGCGGGATCACGATGAAGCCTTCGCGGGTCACCTCGAGGGTGTGGGCCAGCTCCACGTCGCCGGTCAGGATCAGGACCAGCACGTCGCCGGGGCCCAGCCGATAGTTGGGGTCCACCGGGCCGCCCAGGTTGGGTTGGAAGAGATTGGTGGCCCGCCGAAAGATGTCCATCCCGAAGACCTTGAGGGCCTTGGTGGTGTCCGCCAGGGAGTCGGCCCGCAAGGCGTCCGCCCGCCGCAGGGCCGAGTCGGTCAAGGTGCGGAGCGTGTCGTATTCGCCCCCTCCCACGATGCCCAGGGTCCGAACCGCCTCGAGGACGTTGGTACCGGGCGTGGTTGCCTTGGTGGTGTCCGCGCCGCTGAGGTACTGATCCAGCAGGTTGTCCGGATAGCCTGCGGCGCGGAGCCGGGCGCGGATCTGGTCGGGGGTCAATCCCGAGGAGTCGATCCGGGCCCGCAGAGTCCGCGGCCAGATCGGGATTGCCCTGGAGCAGCTGCTTGGCTTCCTCGGGGTGGGCAACCCGCCGGTTCCCGCCCTTGGGCCGGTAGAGGGCACCTGTGCCGCCATTGCCGCCGGCAGCCGAGGGCGACTGCGACCAGCAGGGCAGCGGTCGCCAGAGCGAAGGTTCGTCGCAGGGGGTGAGGCCGAGACATGGGGTGGGAAGATGCTTGCTAAGTGGTGGTGGGGCAAGGGGTAACGGGCAGGGCGGACTAGGCGGACAAGACGGACAGGATGGACAGCGGTCAGGGGTAGGGCATGGGCGGCTCAGAGTCCGGAACTCAGAACTCAGAACCCCGAACCCGAACCTGACTCGGCCACAGTCCTCAGCGCACAGTCGTGTACACCAGGGCCGGTTCAGACCAGTGCCAGGCTACCTCCCCACCACCCGCTCCCAAAACTCCAGCGTCTTCCTCGCCAACGCATCGTCGGTGTACTCGGACATGACCCGCTGGCGGGCCTCACGGCCCAGCCGCTCGCGCTCCCGGGGGGAATCGATCAGGTGCTGGAGTGCCGCGGTGAGCGCTTCGATATCCCCTTCCGAGACCACCAGGCCGGCCGTGTCGACCAGCTCGGGCAACGCGCCCGAGTCGCTGGCCACCACCGTGACCCCGTGACCCATGGCCTGGATGATGGGGAGGCTGAAGGTCTCCATCCAGCGCGGCGTGGTCCGCGAGGGCACCACCAGAACGTCGAAGGCCGGCCACAGCTGGCTCCACTCGCTGGTGGGTAACGCTCCCAGCCAGCTGATCCGCGCGGCGATGCCCAGCTGCTCGGCCAGCCGCTCCAGGCTCTCCTGTCCCGGCCCGCTGCCCACCACGGTGAGCGACCAACGTCCCAACAGCTTGACGCAGGACCGGAACAACATGTCGAGGCCCTTCTCCGGTACCACTCGACCGACGAAGCCGATGCTCAGCGACTCTCGGGCGGGCCTTTGATATTCGAGCGGCGGGAGGCCGCCCAGCTGGGGGATGGTGGTGGTGGGAATGCCGGGTCGGGCCCGGCTGAGCTGGGCGGTGGCGGCCTTGTTGCCTCCGATCACGCCCCGGAGCCGGGGCAGCACGCGGTGCTGCCGCCAGCGCGCCAGCAGGGAGAGTCGGGGCGGCAGGTTCTGCCAGCTGAAGAGCAGGGTAGGGATCTTGAGCTGACCGGCAGCGGCCACTGAGGCTACCGCCACCTGAGTCCAGGGCTCTTCCTCGATCTGTACGATGGCCGGCCGGAAGTCGGTCAACAGCTGGCGGATGGCTCGGCGGCTCCAGGTGGCTCCCTCCGGGACCAGGCTGCGCACCGGCACCGGCACGAAGCTGACCCCGCCGTCGTCGCCCCAGGTGGCCGCCGACCGGCGCCCCGCCGGCGGCATGGATCCACCGGTCGGGCACCGCGACCGCGATCGAGCATCCGAGGGCGGTGAGGGCCCGGAGCTTCCCGCGGTTGGCCGGATCGAGATAGGTGTGGGAGACGACGACTGCGCGCACCGGCTATCCGTCCGCCGCCATCAGGGCTGGTGCTGGGCCAGCAGGGCGCGGACCGCGTCGGCCACCATGGCGGCGGCGTGGCCGGCACCGTAGGCGGTGTGGTCCCAGCGGAGATCCGCACGCCACCGGAGCCGCTGCTCCATCACGACCGCGGCGAGCGTGTTCCGGGCGGTGGCCGGCGGGACCAGGCGGTTGGCGCCGCAGTCGAGGGTCTCGGTCCATTCGGTCTCCGCGCGGACCGTGATGCAGGGAGTCCCGATCCAGTAGGCCTCCCGCTGCAATCCCCCCGAATCGGTGACCACCGCCGCCGCGCCGCGCGTGAGCGCCAGGCTCTCCAGATAGCCCACGGCCGGAATGATGGAGACCTTCCGGCTCCGGTAGGCATCGGCCGAGCCGCTCTCGAGCACGGCGCGGGTGCGCGGGTGCACGGCGAGCACCACCGGGCATCGAGCGTGCCCAGCACCCGCAGGATGTCCACCAGCACCTCGCGCTGGTCGGTCAGCTCGGCCCGGTGCAGGGTGGCGTAGATGTATTGGCCGTCGAGACCGCCGGGAACCACGGTGGCCGGATCGGGCAGGCGATCGAGCTGGCTCAGCAACACATCGTGGGAGACGTCGCCGGTCTCCACCACCCGGGCGTCGGGATGCTCGGCCCGCATCCGCCGGGTGGCGGCGCCGCAGGGGGTGCAGAGCAGCGAGGCCAGGGCATCGGTCGCCCGGCGGTTGATCTCCTCCGCCATCAGGCGGTCCTGGGAGCGGAGGCCGGCCTCGACGTGCACCACCGGGATCCGCAGCTTGGCCGCGGCCAGCGCGCAACCCAGGGTCGAGTTGGTGTCTCCGATCACCACGGCCACGCGGGGCTGGTACTCCCGGAGCAGCGGCTCCAGCCGAGTCATGATGCCGGCGGTCTGGTCGGCGTGGCTCCCGGACCCGACCTCGAGGAACAGGTCGGGCGATCGCACCCCCAGCTGCTCGTAGAGCAGGGCGTTGAGCGCGTAGTCGTAGTGCTGTCCGGTGTCGACCGCCAACACCGAGAGGTCGGCTCCGAGTTCCTGGCGGAGGACGCTGGCTTTGATGATTTGGGGGCGAGTACCGTAGCAGAGTGCCAGGTCGCAGGATGGCATGGGCAGAAGATAGCAGACCCCGGCCCATGCGGCGACGCCGTTCTTCCGGTTGACAGACTTCGGGGTGCCGGGCCAACTTGCCTTGCCGTCCAACCGGTTCGGCGTTTCCCCCTCCCGCGCCCGAGCGATGCGCATCCTTCATCTCGCGAAGTACTACTGGCCCCGCTCCGGCGGCATGGAACGGGTGGTCCAGGACCTGGCCGAGGGTGCCGCGGCCCTGGGCCACGAGGTCTCGGTGGTCGCGGTCGAGAGCCGGGTCCCGGGCCGCACCGGCGGCCGCCAGCGCTCCACGGTCACGCGGGTCTTCTCGTTCGGAGCGCTGGGCTCGGAGGAGATCGCGCCGGGCTATCTCGCCGCCGCCCGGGGCCGAGCCGACATCATCCATCTCCACCATCCCCATCCGCTGGCCGACGTGGCCTGCCTGCTGCGGAGCCGGCGCACCCCGCTGGTGGTCACCCAGCACGCCGACGCCAAGCGGGCGGCCTATCACGTCCTGGCCCGGGCGGTGCTCCGGCGCGCGGCCGCCGATCGTGATCCCCAGCCGGGCCCACCTGGCGCTCTGCACCGAGCTGGCGGGCTTCGAGAACAAGGCCGAGGTGATTCCCTTCGGCATCGAGGCCGAGCGCTGGAGCGAGGTCCCCCGCCGCCCCATCGAGGCGCCGCCGCGGGCGATCTTCATCGGCCGCCTGGTCCGCTACAAGGGTCTCGACGTCCTGCTGCGGGCGCTGGAACGGGTCCCCGACCTGCGGCTCGACATCGTGGGATCGGGCCCCGAAGGCCCGCGGCTCCGCACCCTGACCCAGGCGCTGGCCCTGACCGATCGGGTGAAATGGTACGGCGAGTACCCCGACGAGGATCTGCCGCGCCGCATGGCGGATGCCGATTTCCTGGTGCTGCCGTCGGTGACCATCGAGGAGATGTTCGGGTTGGTGCTCCTGGAGGCGATGGCGGCCGGTCGCCCGATCATCACCACCACGGTGCCGACCGGCGTGCGGGAGGTGAACCTGCCCGGGGAGACCGGGATCGAGGTCCCGTTCCGGGACGTGGCCGCGCTGGCCAACGCCCTGGAGACGCTGGCCCGGGATCCCTTCCTGCGGGAGCGCATGGGTGACGCGGGCCGGCGCCGGGTGGGGGAGCACTTCACCCGGGAGATCATGGCCGAGCGCCACATCGCCCTCTACGAGCGGGTGCTGGCCTACTCGGGGGAATTGCCGACATGAGGCCTCAGCCGCGCTGATCCCCGCCTCCGCAAGGTGCAGCCGACGTCCCGCCTACTCACCCCCTGTCCCCCTCTCCGAAGCGGAGAGGGGGAACGCCCGAGGGGATTCAGGAGCGCGTATAGACAGTTGCTTCGTTCCGCTCTGATCGCTCTTTCTCGACGCTTGTTCCTTTCCCGGTCCCTGGTTCCCTGGTCTCCCGGTCCCCTCTATCGGCTGCCTTCCCAGCCGTCAGCCCGAATCGGAATGACCATCCTGCCGGCCGGCTGACGACCGGTGACGCCTTTCGCTCCGCCTCGAGGCCCGGATGGGACGCTGGGCTCCCGACTCGCTGGACAGCCCGACCATCGATCTCCCGGTATTCGCGGAGGAGGGAAAGGCGCCCAGCATTCCGGGGCCGCTGATCCGGGTCCGCTCGGGCACCACGGTCCGGGTGAGCCTGACCAACCGGCTCGACAGCACCCTGATCGTCCACGGCCTCGTGACGCGACCGGCGAGCGGGATCGACACGGTGATCGTCGCCCCGGGGGCCACCCGCGAAGTCAGCTTCTCCGCCGGCGCGCCGGGCACCTACTACTACTGGGCCACCACGACCCGTGCCGCGCTCGAGGACCGGATCGGGCATCGACAGCCAGCTCAACGGCGCCCTGATCGTGGACCCGGCCAAGGGACCGGTCCGCCCCGATCATGTCTTCATGCTGGGCCTCATCGACCTTCCGGCCGACACCGCGGCCAAGCGGGACGAGCGCTTCACCGTGACCATCAATGGGCGGGCCTGGCCCTACACCGAGCGCTTCACCTTCACCGTAGGCGACTCGGTGCACTGGCGGTGGATCAACCCCACCGTCGAGCCGCACCCGATGCACCTGCACGGGTTCTTCTTCTCGGTAGAGAGTCGAGGCATGGCCGAAGCCGACACCGCCTTCGCGCCGCCGCTGCGCCCGCTGGTGGTGACTCAACGAATGGATGTCGGGGAAACGATGGCCACCAGCTGGTCTCCCACCACGCCGGGCCACTGGCTCATGCACTGCCACATCCAGGCCCACGTGAGCGGCGGCTTGGTCTATCCCCACTCGGGCCACTACGAGCCCTGGGACTCCGCCGCCATCGTCCGCGGGCACGACAAGATGTCGGGCCTGGTGATCGGGTTCACCGTGAAGCCCAAGGCGGGCGCCCAACCGGCGGCGGCGGTCAAGCGCAAGGAACTTCGGCTGGTGGTCGACTCGCTGGCCAACCGGCTGGGCAGCAAGGCCTCGATCGCCGTGACGCTGGTGGACCCGACCCGAGGCACGCTCACCACCGCGCCACGAGTCGTAGGTCCGACGCTGGTGCTGACGCAGGGGGAGCCGAGCCGGATCCGGGTGATCAACCACCTATCGGGGCCGCTGGCGGTGCACTGGCACGGGATCGAGCTGGAGAGCTACTACGACGGGGTCCCGGGCTGGAGTGGTAACGACGCCAAGGTGGCGCCGCATGTGATGTCGCGCGACTCCTTCGACGTCCTGGTGACGGCACCCCGGGCCGGGACGTTCATCTACCACACCCACATGGAGAACGAGGACCAGCTGGGCAACGGGCTCTACGGCCCGCTGCTGGTACTGCCCCGCGGGCAGGCCTACGACTCGACGACCGACCTGGTCCAGATTCTCGGTGGAAACGACCCGGTCGGCCTGCATGTCCCCTGGCTCGACGGGGAAGTGATGCCGCCTCCGCTCGAGCTGGAGCAGGGTCGCACCTATCGCCTTCGCATCATCAACATCCTGGCCAACAACAGTCTCCGGGTCTGGCTCAAGAACGGAGACGGTCCGGTCGATTGGGTGCCGGTGGCCAAGGACGGGGCCGACCTTCCGGCCGTTCGGCAGGTGACCGGGCCGGCCTTCGTCCGGACCAACGTGGGCGAGACCTATGATTTCGCCTTCGTGCCTCGAGACACGGGCAGTCTCCGCCTCGAGGTGGCCAAGCCGCTGCTGGTCTCCCGCGCGGTCCACGTCCGAGCAGCAGGGACGCCGGCGCCGGCCGCTCCCGGGGCGGTGATCCGGCAGATCGACCACCTGGTGATCGGCACCCCGGATGCTGCCGCCCTGTTCGGATTTCTGATCGACTCCCTGGGGCTGCCCGTGGCCTCGCCGCTCGAGACCTACGGCGAGATCCAGGGCGGCAGCGTGTCCCTGGGCAACCTGAGCCTGGAGCTGGTGGGAGATCCGACGGCGCCGGCCGGCCGGGCCCGGATCGTCGCGGTGGCCTTCGAGCCTTACCCGGTCCGGGCCGTGCTGCGCGAGCTGGAAGGGCGGGGCGTCGCGGTGGGGCACCGGGATGTGGTGGTCCAGTCGGGTGGCCTCTCCGGCCGCGACACGCTGGGCGTGACCGTGGGGTTGCCGGAGGTCTCGGTGGGGGCGGCCGCCTTTCTGGTGGAGTACCGGACCTTCGATCCCGAGACTCGGCGCTTGATGCTAGGTGACAGCCTCCTGGCCAAGAAGGGCGGAGTGCTGGGTCTGGAGGGCGCCTGGGAGATCCGGCTGGGGGCGCGGGACCGAGCGGAGGCGCTGGCCCGCTGGGAGAAGGTGCTGCGACCGTTCGCGGTACCCGGGTCAGGACCCTGGCCGCTGGGAACCGGCCCCCGCCTCGCCCTCGACTCCGCCGCGACCGATGGTGTCCAATCCATCGTGGTGCGAGCCACTTCGCTCAAGGAGACCAAGACCGCGCTCGAAGCCCGAGGTTGGCTCCAGGAACGGGACGGGATGATCGGCCTGGACCCAGCGCGGGTCCAGGGGCTCGATATCCGGTTCTTCGAGCCGGAGCCCTAGGATCTCGGCGGTTCACCACGGAGGCACGGAGGACACTGAGCAGCACGGAGGTCTGTTTGATTGCCCCTCCCCACCCGATTTGAACCGCAGAGGCGCAGAGGACGCAGAGGTGGGGGAGGGGGGTCACCACGCTTCCCTCCGTGGGTCTCCGTGCTCTCTGTGTCTCCGTGGTTTCGGTGTTACCGGAACTGAGATTCACCACGGAGGCACGGAGGACACTGAGGAGCACGGAGGTCTGTTTGATTGCCCCTCCCCACCCGATTTGAACCGCAGAGGCGCAGAGGACGCAGAGGTGGGGGAGGGGGGTCACCACGCTTCCCTCCGTGGGTCTCCGTGCTCTCTGTGTCTCCGTGGTTTTGGTGTTACCGGAACTGAGATTTCACCACGGAGGCACGGAGGACACTGAGGAGCACGGAGGTCTGTTTGATTGCCCCTCCCCACCCGATTTGAACCGCAGAGGCGCAGAGGACGCAGAGGGTGGGGTAGGGTGGTTATCACACCACTCTCCGTGGGTCTCCGTGACCTCCGTGTCTCCGTGGTTTGCCGTTTTCGGATCCGCGACCTGCCACGGAAGCATGGTTGGCCACTTGACCTCGCCGCCCCAACGGCCACCTTGCATGAATTGCGACGGGCCCTTAGCTCAGGTGGTTAGAGCAGCGGACTCATAATCCGTAGGTCCCTGGTTCGAATCCAGGAGGGCCCATGGGAGCGGGGGAGCGGTAGAACGGGGGAACGGGAGAACGGGCAAGAGCCATAGCGACACGGACTGAGGTTTCGGTAGAACGGTAGAACGGTAGAACGGGGGAACGGGAGAACGGGCAACAGTGCCGGCAACACGGTTTCCGGTTGAGAAAGCGACGCGCCTGCAGAGTCGGAATAGCTGGAGAGATGATCGGGGGGCGGAGATGCGAGTCCCGTGCCCGATGCCCGTCAAGTATCCACCCGTTCTCCCGTTCTCCCGTTCCCCGTTCCCCCTCTTTCATGATCCGCCTCGAGCACTTCTCCGGCAGCCTGCGTGGCACCAGCAGCACCTCGGACCGCCAGATCGTCCGGATCGGCCGGAGCAAGGACTGCGACGTCCGCTTCGACACCGAAAAGGAGCCGGCGGTCTCCAACCACCATTCCGAGATCGTCTTCGAGGACGGCTCCTACTTCATGATCGACACCGGGTCCACCAACGGGACCCTGGTGAACGGCCGCCGGATCGTGAAGCAGAAGCTCAAGGCGGGGGACCGGGTGCGGTTCGGGTTCCCCGGGGGTCCCGAGGCTCGGGTCGAGATCGAAACCGGGGCGCAGTCCTCTCCCACCGGGGCCAAGGGGCCGACGGCCTTCATGTCCGCCCCGGGTGAACCGGCCGCGGTCTACGATGCGGAGGCGGACGCGGCCAACATCGCCAGCGCGCTCAAGGCCGGAGCCAAGGACACCACCGCGCTCAAGCTGGCGGACAACGCCGCCCAGGAGGTGGCTCAGCACCGGGCGCGGGTGGGGGGACACAGCTCGGGCCAGACCATGTTCATCCTGGCCAACGCCATCCAGCAGGTGTCGGACGTGGTTCGCCAGAAGACCAAGCGCCAATGGGTGCGGGTGGTCCTGATGGTGGCGGGCGCCGGTTTGGTGGTGGCCGGGGGGCTGGGCGTGGTGGTGTACCGTCAGCACCGGGAGCTGGACCGGCTGATGGCGGCCAAGAAGGCGATCGACGGTCAGATCGTGGATATCCAGAAGCAGATGCAGGCCGAGCAGGATCCGGAGCGGCTGGCGGAGCTGGACAAGATGCTGGCCGACCTGACCGGGAGCGCCGAGACCACCCTGGCCCAACTGAGCCAGACCGACAAGAAGACGGGGGCGGCGGTGGCGGCAGGCAGCGACGAGTTGGACCGGGAGATCAAGCGGATCCTGGCCAAGTTCGACGCCAAGACCTACGCCATACCACCCATCTTCCGGGAGCGGCTCCAGTATCACATCGACCGACTCAAGCAATCGGGGAGACTCCAGACGGTCTACAACCGGAAGCTCAAGTACTGGCCGGCCATCACCAAGGAGTTCGACGCCCTCAAGCTCCCCGAAGAAATGGCGTATATCGCCTGGGCCGAGTCCAATTTCGACCCCGAAGCCACCAGCGACGCCGGGGCCCGCGGGATGTGGCAGATGACCACCACCACGGCCCAGAGCATGGGGCTGCGGGTGGATGCTCAGGTGGATGAACGGCTGGATGTCCCCCGCCAGACCCACGCGGCGGCCCGGTACCTGGCCAACCTCCTGTCGGAGTTCGGTGAGGACTCATTCATGCTGGCCATGGCCAGTTACAACCGGGGGGAGAGCGGGGTGAGGCGGGTGCTCCACCAGGTGGCCCAGGAGCCGGGGGGCTTCAAGAAGGAGAAACGGGATTTCTGGCACCTCTACAACACCAAGAAGCTTCCCGAGGAGACCCGGGAATATGTGCCGAAGGTCCTGGCGGCCGCGGTGGTCTGCAATAATCCGCAACAATACGGACTGGAGACGGGCGGGAAGTAGGGTTACATTGCGGGCCTCTGCGGGCCACCCGCGGAGAAGACCGGAAGTCCACGAAAGGACGCGAAGACGATGCGAAAGGCAGTGCTTGCCCTGGCCGTGATGGCCGCCGCGTGCGGTCCCAGCCGCCAGGAATACCAGAAGGCCGTTTCAGATGCGCAAACGGCCTCGGCTCAGAAAGACAGTGTGCTGAGCGAAATGTTGGAGACGACCAAGCTGATTACCGAGATTAACGCCGAGCTCGCCAAGGCGAAGAGCATCGGGGTCACGCCCGTAGCGAAGAGCGAGGAAGCGAAGACGGCGGCGGCGGAAGAGCGTGCCGCCACGCTGAGCAAGATTCGCGACCTGGTCGCCCGGCTGAACGATACCGAGACCCGTCTGTCTCAACTGCAGTCCCGTTCCAAGAAGCAGAACAGCGAGTTGGCGGCGCAGATCGAGAGCTACAAGAAGCAGCTGGCCGATCTGCAGGCCAACTATGACCGGCAGCTCGCCGACCTGGGCGCGGTGATCGACACCCAGAAGGTGCAGATCGCCGGACTCTCCATGCGCGTGGACACGTTGAGCGCGGAGAACACCCAGCTTTCCACCGAGAAGGCCGTGCTGAGCGACAGCGTGGGCCATCTGACCGAGTACACCAACACGGTGTATTACGCGGTGGGGACCGAGGACGAGCTGATTCAGAAGGGCATCGCCGTGAAGGAGGGCTCCAAGTTCCTCTTCTTCGGCGGGAAGCACCTGGTCCCGGCCCGGACGCTCTCTCCCGATGTCTTTACCCGCCTGGACCTGACCAAGGACATGCAGATCACGCTGCCCAAGGAAGACAAGGAGTACAAGATCGTCTCCCGACAGAGCACGGAGTTCCTGAGTCCCGTGCCGGCGGACGGGAAGCTCAAGGGGAGCGTTCAGATCGGATCGCCCCGGCAGTTCTGGGCGCCGTCGAGGTACCTGATCGTCGTGGAGGACTGACCCTCAGGGTAGGTCACGTGGCAATCGAGCGGCGGGCTTCGGTCCGCCGCTCTGTCTTTTCAGGGCTACAGGCGAATCGGACAACCGCAAACAGACACGCAGAGAACGCAGAGAAGGGCACTGCATTACCACGGAGACACGGAGACAAGGAGATTCACAGAGGATAGTGTTGTACCCACCCCACCCCACCTCTGCGTCTCTGCGGTTCAACAAGGGGGGGAGTGGTGGGGTAAGACACACAGGCTCCGTGCCCTCAGTGTCCTCCGTGCCTCCGTGGTGAATAACCGTTCCAGTAACCGCGAACTGCAGGGAGCGCGGAGAACGCAGAGAAGGCACTGCATTACCACGGAGACACGGAGATCACGGAGCTGCACGGAGGATAGTGTTGTAACCACCCCGCCCCTCCCCACTTCTGTGCCTCGGCGGTTCAAACCCCGTGGGGAGGGGGGAACAGGTCAGGCCTCCGTGCTCCTCAGTGACCTCCGTGCCTCCGTGGTGAATCTCACGACCTGTAAGTGCCAACCCAGCTCCCAGGATTTTCCGTGGGCGATGGGGGACTTGAGTCCACAGATTTCACAGATTGCACAGATTGAAAACAAGAGCCCCGCCAGGAGTCTAGCTTCCTGCGGGGCTCGGGACTTCGGGATCAGGAGGTTGGGATCTGTAACCACCAGCTCCCAGCTCCTAGCTCCCAGCAATTCCATGGGCGATGGGGGACTTGAACCCTCGACCTCGCGCATGTGAGGCGCGCGCTCTAACCAGCTGAGCTAATCGCCCGGTGGTGGGACGCGGATTCTAACGGGCCACTCAGACGGTGGCAAGATTGAGCAACTCCTCCCACGAGACCGTGGTGACGCCCGCCTTGCTCACCTCCACCGCCGCCGCGTAGCTGGCGAGCTGCGCCGCCTCCAGCAGCGTGGCCCCCGCTGCCAGCGCGGCCCCGACCCAGGCCGTGACCGTGTCGCCCGCCCCGGAGACGTCGAACACTTCCTGCGCGTGGCTCGCAATCGGCACGATGCGCCGGTCGTGCGTCACCAGCGCCATGCCCTCCGCTCCCAGTGTTAACAACAGGTTCTCGACCTTGAGCCGAGCCCGGGCCTCGTGCAGCGCGTCCGGGTGGGCCAGGTCCATCCCCGCACCCAGGGCCGCGGCCAGCTCTCGCCGATTGGGCTTGAACACGGTGGCCCCGGCATAGTCGAAGAACTGGCGAAACTTGGGATCCACCACGATGGGAATGCCGCGGCGCTGGGCCGCCTCGATCCCGGCCCGGATCAAGGACGGGACCAGCAAGCCCTTGTTGTAGTCTTCGAACAAGAGCGCATCCGCCTGCGCCACCGCCTCGACCAGTATCTCGGTCGCCCGCTTGAGCTCGTCGCCTTCGAGTGGCGTGTCCACCTCCTCGTCGAACCGGACCATCTGCTGCCCGCGGACCAGCACCCGGGTCTTGCAGGTGGTCGGTCGGTGCGGCAAGGTGACCACGTGCCGGTCCGCTATGGCCGCGCCAGCCAGCGCCTGCCGCAGGGTGGCGCCGTCGCCGTCGTCTCCGATCACGCCGACCAGTGTGCAGCTGGCGCCGATGGCGGCGACGTTGGCGGCCACGTTGGCGGCGCCGCCCAAGGCAGACCGGCGCTCGTGCACCGTGACCACCGGCACCGGGGCCTCGGGGCTGATGCGCTCGGTGTCGCCCAGGACATAGCGGTCGAGCATGACATCGCCCACCACCACGATATGCTTGCCGCGCATGGCCTCGCGCAGGGCGGCGATCCGCTCTCGACTGAGTCCCCCTCCCGATCTAGTCGGAGCCACGGATCACTCCTTGCCACGCGTAGCCGATGGTGGCGGTCAGGCGTCCCTCGAACCGGTCCACCGTGTGGCCGGCCTGGTTCCCCTCGTTGGTGACATGATGAAAGCCCGCATTCGCCTGAATGGCCAGGATGCCCCGTTGCCCGGTGAGTCCCAACGCGGCCCGGTAGGTGTGCTCCACGGTGCCGATGAAGAGGTTGGGCGTCTGCCCCGCGGCCGTGGTTCCGGCTGGGGGCACCGGGTCGTTGATCCGCCCCTGGCCTTGTCGGAACATGGTGAGCTCGGGGGTGAGCAGCCAGGAGCGGCGGACCGGCACGGTCACGAAGGCGGAGAGTTGATCGTTGTCGTCGAAGTTGCGGCCCAGACCCACGCCGCCGTCGGTGAAGTTCTGGAAGGGATCGCTGGTGCGAAAGGCCAGGCTCGAGGCCTGCGAGTAGAGCGCCCGGTAGCCCAGCCGACCTCCCAGGGGGCCGAACAGCGCCAGCGTGAATGCATAGCGGTCGGGATAGCGGGTCGGGCTGCTCCGGTCCTTGTACTGGATGTCGTCGAAGGCCAGCTGCCCCTGGAAATGCACCGCGCGGGCGATCTTCCAATCGAGATCGAGGCCCACGATGATGTTGGCGTCATCGCCCAGACCGTAGGTGTTGGCCAGCAGCATGACCGAGACCGGATTGTTGTATCGCCAATCGAACTGGCGGTCGGGCCCCCCTAGCACCACCGTCTCCCACACGCCCATCCGCAATGGATTCGAGATCTTGAAGCCCACCCGGTGAGTGAAGAAGTACCGGTGGATGACCTGGCCCAGGCTGTCGGTCTCGTCTCTCAGCTGAGCCGACTCGCTGAGGAGATAATACTCCCGATTCCCGACCCGGAGTCCGGCAAATTCTCTCCCGTAGCCATAGGCGCTCAGCGGGATGCCGTAGATCTGTCCCGGCCCCCATTCCTGGTCGGTCTTGCCGTAGAACAGTCGCACCCATTTGAACTGGGCCGAGACGTAGGCGTCCGCCATGCGTCCGGCGAACTTGACGTCCTTGCGTCCCAGCCAGTCGGGATCGTCAATCAAACGCGGCTCGCCCACCGGTCGGGCGACCAGAGCCACCGGCCCGAACAATCCCTCGAGGCCCAGCTCGGCGTAGGGCCAAATGCCGTCGGTCCCCGACGGGTGCAGCGGGTCGCGCCGCGCGTGGCTCGCGGTCTGAAGCCCGGCCCGCGGCGCCACCCGCCAGCGGGCCTCGTCGGTCCGCTCGGTGTATCGCTTGAGTAGATCGTCGATCACCTTGACCGTCGCCGGGCTTCCGGTGCGGAGCGCGGCGTTGAGCACCTTGACCGCATCGGCGCGCCGGAAGGGGCGGACCATGGGCGAGGGATCGGCTACATCGCCGCGCGCGATCAGATGCTCGAGGATCGGCAAGCTGGGATCGTCCAACGCCAGGTAGGGCGAGGCCTGAGCGACGACCCCGCCGGGAATCAGGCACAGGAATACCGCGGCCCAGCGGCGGAAGCGGAGCATGAGGCAGGAAGGTAACTTTGTGCGGCCCGGCCCGGAATTCGGGTGCCCGGCGCCGGGTTGGCGTCTGAATGCGTTTCAGGGCCTGGCCTGGCGTGGTTTCGGTGTCGATCTCTTACGACGAGGACGTAGTCTGCAATGACCCAACGGAACCCGCTGGACCCGCACACACTGGAGCTGGTGCGCTTCGCGGCCGCGATCGCCCAGGGAATAGAAGTCGATCTCCGGGAGCGAGCGGAGGCGTTGCGGGAAGCCGGCGTCCCCGTGGCCTGGATTGAGGAGCTGCTGCTCCAGTCGGTGCTGATGCTGGGCTATCCCCGCACGCTGTCGGCGATCGGGGTCTGGCGCAAGGCGAGCGGCGTGCCCGCGCCCGCGCAGGACGCCGATGCCGACTATACCCGGGTGGAGGAATGGGTCGAGCGTGGGGAAGCCGCCTGCGCCCGGGTCTATGGCGACAACTATCAGAAGCTCCGGGCCAACATCCAGGCCCTGCATCCGGCCTTGGATGCCTGGATGATCACCGAGGGCTACGGGCGGACCATGGCGCGGCCGGGCCTCGATCTGCCGCGTCGCGAGCTCTGCATCGTGGCCCAGAGTGGCCATGCTGGAGACGCCCCGCCAGCTCCACTCCCATCTCCGCGGCGCGCTCAACGCGGGAGCCGAGTTCGGAGCAGATCGATGCGGTGCTGGCCGTGGTGAATCCCCTGCTGGCCTACGAGCAATGGAAACGAATCAAGGAGCTGTGGTTGACGGTGCGCGGTGGCTGGGAAGGGGAGCCCGAGGAATGACCTTCGTCGATCGCGCGCGCGTGCGCCTGATCGCGGGCACCGGCGGGTCCGGCGCCTGCTCCTTCGCGCGCTTCAAGTACAAGCCCAAGGGCGGCCCCGACGGCGGCGACGGCGGGCGGGGCGGCAGCATCTACGTGCGGGCCGACCCCAACCTCGCCACCCTGCTCGACTACCGCTATCACTCCGAGTGGAAGGCGGACCGCGGCGATCACGGCAAAGGAAAGACCCAGACCGGCGCCTCGGGGTCCGACGTCTACCTGCCGGTGCCGCCGGGCACCGTCGATCAGCGAGGTCGAGACCGGCCGGCGGCTGGGCGAGCTGCTCCGCGGCGGCGACACCCTGCTGGTGGCCAAGGGCGGCCGCGGCGGCCGGGGCAACGCCCGGTTCGCGACCTCCACCCACCAGGCGCCCCGGGAGTGGGAGCCTGGCGAGGATCGGGCGAGGAGCGGGAGATCGAGCTGGTGCTCAAGCTCATCGCCGACGTGGGCCTGGTCGGTGAGCCGAATGCCGGCAAGAGCACCCTGCTCTCGGTGCTCTCCGCGGCGCGACCCAAGATCGCCGACTATCCCTTCACCACGCTGGAGCCCAACCTCGGCGTGGTGCCGATGAGCGATCACCGGACCTTCGTGGTGGCCGACATGCCCGGCATCATCGAGGGCGCCCATCGGGGGAAGGGTCTCGGCCTCCGGTTCCTGCAGCACGTCGAGCGGACCCGCGTCCTGGCCTTCATGGTGCCGCTGGACTCCGAGGATCACCAGGCGGCCTTGGACCGCCTGCGCGCCGAAATCGCCGAGTACAGTAGCGCGCTGTCTCGGAAGCCCTACTTGGTGCTGTTGTCGAAGCAGGATCTGTGGCCGCCGGGAACTCCGCTTCCTGCCATCGCGGCTCCGGGCGCGCTCGGTGTGCTCGCGCTGTCGGGCGCCGCCCGGACCGGCCTCGACGAGCTCAAGCAGGTTCTCTGGAAGGCCGTCGAGCAGGCCCGGCTGGAAGGTGAGGATGACCCGGAGCCCAGCGGCGTGGGCGCCGACGACGAGGAGGACCCGGAATGGTAGATCAGCGGGCCGCCTGGGTGGCCCTGGCGCTCGCCCCCGGCATCGGCCCCGCCCGATTGAAGACGCTCCTCACCTCTTGCGGTAGTCCCGACGGCGCCCTTTCGGCGCCGTTCGCATTTCTCTGCCAGTTGCCGGGGTTTTCTCGCGCCGCGGCGACGGCGGTGCGTACCGCGCGCCTGGAGGCCGGCCAGCGGGTGCTCGATTCGCTCGAGGCGATGGGAGCGTGCTCCCTGCTGCCTGAAGACCCCGACTATCCCACCTTGCTCCGCGTGATTCCGGACCCGCCTCAACTGCTGTTCGCTCAGGGAGACGTGACTTGTCTTCGTCGGCCCGCCGTTGCGGTGGTGGGGAGTCGCAATCACACCGCCTACGGTGCGGAGGCGACTCGACTCATCGCGGGCGGCGCCGGCAGGGCGGGCCTGGTCGTGGTGAGCGGCATGGCGAGGGGGCTCGATGCGGTGGCGCACGAGGCGGGACTCGACGCCGGAGCCGGCGGCATTGGGGTCCTGGGCAACGGATTCGGGGTGATCTATCCGGCGGCCAATCGGTCGCTCTACGAACGGATCGAGCGCGAGGGTCTGTTGCTGACGGAATTCCCGCCGGGGGAGCGGCCCCACGCCCACTCGTTTCCCAAACGCAATCGGCTGATCTCCGGCCTGGCCCGGGTGACCGTGGTGGTCGAGGCGGCGGCGGGCTCGGGAGCGCTGATCACCGCCAACGCGGGCCTGGAGCAGGGCAGGGAGGTGATGGCGGTGCCGGGCCCCATCACCAGCCCTAACTCGGTCGGCACCAATCGGCTGATCCGGGACGGGGCCGAGCCCCTGCTCGATTTGGAGGACTTGCTGGCCCACTACCCGGAGCTGGTTCGGGAGACGGCGACCGCCTCGATCGCACCCGGAGCGGATTCGCCACCGACTGGCCGCAATGCCGAGGAGAGCCACCTGCTCCAAGCCATTGGCGGCGGCTCGCATCTCGATCAAATCGCCGCGACACTGGACCAGCCGATCGGGCCGCTGCTGGCCCAGTTGGCGCAGCTGGAGTTGGAAGGGATGGTCGAGCAGTTGCCGGGGAGGATGTTTCGGGTGGCTGGGAGCTAGGAGTCGGGGGTCAGGGGTCAGGGGTCAGGGGTCAGGGGTCAGGGGTCAGGGGTCAGGAGTCAGGGGTCAGGAGTCAGGAGTCAGGAGTCTGGGGTCTGGAGTCAGGAGTCTGGGGTCTGGAGTCAGGAGTCTTACAGACCGGTATCTGGTACCCGGTGCCTGGTGCCTGATGCCTGATGCCCGATGCCCGATGCCTGAGGGTAGGTCGGGCGAGTTGTCATCCCGAGGGACCCCGACCGGAGGGAGGGGCCCGAGGGATCTCGGTTCGGGCGTGACGATGCCAAGGCACAGGACCTATTTCGTCTATATCACGGCCAGCCGGTCGCGGGTCCTCTACGTGGGGGTGACCAGGGATCTGAATCGCCGGGTCTTCGAGCATCGACTAGGCTGCAATCCGGGTTTCACGAAGCGCTTTCGAGTGACTCGCTTGGTCTATTTCGAATTCACTAACAACATTATGGCAGCTATCGCTCGCGAGAAGCAGATCAAGGGATGGTCCAGGTCGAAGAAACTTGCCTTGATCAGCTCTGCCAATCCTGAGTGGAACGACCTGACGGTGCTAGTGGGTCAGTACGGGTAACATTTGAAGGTTGAGCAGGCCTCTCCGCCGAAGGACCGAGATCCCTCGCTTCGCTCGGGATGACAGCGCCCCTTGGGTTGCTACCCGCTGCCTGGTGCCCGGTGCCCGGTGCCTGGTGCCTGGTGCCTGATGCCTGATGCCTGATTGCCCGATGCCCGATGCCCGGTGCCTGGTGCCTGGTGCCTGATGCCTGATGCCCGATGCCCGATGCCCGGTGCCTGGTGCCTGATGCCTGTCACCCTGTGCCATCCCCCCATGCCCCATGCCTCATGCCCCCCACCTATCTTCCCTCATGCACCTCTACCTCCACGTCCCCTTCTGTACCCGCCGCTGCAGCTACTGCGACTTCGCGATCGCGGTGCGGCGCACGGTTCCGTCGGAGGCCTACGCCGAGGCGGTACTCGCCGAGTGGAGTGGATGGCAGGGATCGTCGGCGTGGAAGGAATCGCCGGAGGTGCACACCATCTATTTCGGCGGGGGGACTCCATCGCGTCTCGCGCCGCCATCTTTGGCCAGCATCCTCGACCGGATCCGGGGCGACCGTCCGGTTACCGCGGCGGCCGAGGTCACGCTCGAAGCCAATCCGGAAGATGTCAGCGCGGCCACGGCTCGCGCCTGGCGCCAAGCCGGCATCAATCGGGTCTCGCTCGGCGCCCAATCATTCGACCCCGCAGTCCTCGAGTGGATGCATCGGAGCCATGGTCCCGAGCGGATCGGCGAGGCCGTGTCCACGCTCCGTGAGGCCGGGCTCGACGAGGTGTCCCTCGATCTCATCTTCGGTCTCCCGGCGGAGCTGAACCGCGACTGGACCCGGGATCTGGAGAGCGCGACGGCTCTGCAGCCGGTCCACCTCTCGCTCTACGGACTCACGGTTGAGCCCCGCACGCCCGTGGCGCGCTGGGTCGCGCGCGGCGAGGCTCGACCGGCCGATGAGTCCCGCTACGCCGCCGAGTTCCTCGAGGCGGACCAGTACCTGACCGCCCGGGGCTTCGAGCACTACGAGGTGTCCAACTACGCCCGGCCCGGTCATCGCGCCGTCCACAACGGCTCCTATTGGCGGGGCGCCAGCTACCTGGGGCTGGGCCCCTCGGCCCACAGCTACTTCGACGGCATCCGTCAGTGGAATCTTCGAGAGTGGGAGGCGTATCAGCGGGCGGTGGCCGCCGGGTCGAGCCCGGTCGAGGGGCGGGAGACCCTCGACGCCGACGCTCGGGCCCTGGAGCGGCTCTACCTGGGGCTCCGGACCAGTGATGGTCTGCCCTCGAACGCCCTCCCGGCGGATCTTCGGGCAGCCTGGACTCGATCCGGGTGGGTTTTGGCCTCGGGGGACGGAATTCGGCTCACCCCGGAGGGCTGGCTCCGCATGGATGCCCTGGTCGCCGCGGCGGCGGACAGGCCCGGCCGGGACGTCTCGATTAAATTGTTGTCATGCCTATAGCTGAATCCTTGAGCGAGCGCGAGTTCCGCGTCCTCGAGGCCGTCATTCAGACCTACATCGTGACCGCGGAGCCGGCGGGGAGTCAGACCATCGCCAAGCGCTTCGGCTTGGGGGTGTCTCCCGCCACCATCCGGAGCACGATGAGCGACCTGGAGGAGAAGGGGTATCTGTTCCACCCCCACACGTCGGCGGGCCGGATTCCCACCGATCGGGCCTATCGCTGGTACGTGGACAACCTGCTCCAGCACGCCCCGCCCAGCGATCGCGAGCAGGAGACCCTGCGCTCGGAATTGCCCACCTCACATTCCCCGGTCGAGGAGATCCTGCGGCGCGCGGCACAGCTTCTGGGTGTGTTGACCCAGGAGTTGGGTGTGGCCGTGGCGCCGACTCTTCGGACCCTGATCCTGGAGCGGCTCGAGCTGGTCCAGGTGGCGAGCGATCGCCTGCTGCTGGTGCTCAAGCTCCGGAGCGGTGTGGTGCGCACCATCTTCATGCAGGTGCCCGGATCCATGCCCGAAGAGGTGGTGCAACGAGTGGCCCAGACCCTGAACGAACGGCTGGCGGGGCTCACGCTCGAAGGCATCGGCGGCTCACTGGCCGAGCGGCTGCGCGACGTGGATGAAACGCCGCCGGGGCGGGACCTGGTGAACATCTTCATCGCCGAAGGCGAAGAGTTCTTCGCCATGCCCACTGTTCCCCAGGAGGTCGTGCTGGGCAGTGCGCAGATGCTGGCCGGCCAGCCGGAGTTCGCCACCGACGGCAAGATTCGAGACCTGCTCCAGATCACCGAGCGGCGCGACCTGCTGCGGCAGGCGCTGGAAATCCGCCGGCAGAACGGCCTCACCGTCACCATCGGCGCCGAGAACGACGATCCCCGGCTGGGCGAGTTCACGCTGGTGACCTCGCGCTACCGGGTCGGGGAGCTCTCGCGGCGTGATCGGGGTCCTCGGTCCGACGCGGATGCCGTACGACAAGATCGTCGGGCTGGTCGACCATACCAGCCGCCTGGTGGAGGGCCTCCTCGAGTGAGCGAGTACTATCGCCTCCTCGGGGTGCCGCGTGACGGCCACCGAGGCCGACATCAAGAAGGCCTACCGCAAGCTCGCCATGGAGCTGCACCCGATCAGCAACCCGGAGCCCGAGGCCGAGTCGCGGTTCAAGGAGATCACCGAAGCCTACGAAGTTCTCCGAGACCCCGAGAAGCGGGCGGTCTACGACCGGTATGGCAAGGCCGGGTTCTCCCGTCAGGGATCGCCGGGCTTTCACCACGTGGATCTGTCCGAGGCCCTCAACATCTTCATGCGGGACTTCGGCGGGTTCGAGGGGTTGTTCGGCAGCAGGCCCGCCCCGCCACCGACCACCGCCGGGGCCAGGACATCCGGGTCACCGTCAAGATCACGCTCAATGAAGTGGCTGCCGGGGCCAAGCGGACCATCAAGCTCAAGACGCTGGACCGCTGCCCCACCTGCCAGGGTAGCGGGTCCAAATCGGGCACTCGGCCGGCGTTGTGCCAAACCTGCGAGGGCACCGGCGAGGTACGCCGCACCGCCCGTAGCATGTTCGGCCAGTTCGTGGCGGTCTCGCCCTGTCCCACCTGCGGCGGTGAGGGGACCGTGATCAAGGAGCCCTGCGAGGAATGCCGGGGCGACGGACGGGTGCGGGCCGAGCGCTCGGTGGTGGTGGACGTACCGGCCGGCGTGTCGGAGAACAACTACCTCACGCTCCGCGGGCAGGGCGCCGCCGGCCCGCGCAATGGGCCCAGCGGGGATCTGCTGGTCATGCTCGAGATCAAGAAGGACCCCCGCTTCGAGCGAGACGGCGACCACCTGGTCTACGATCTGCCGATTTCGTTTTCCCAGGCAGCGCTGGGACTCACGACCACGATCCCCACCCCGTACGGCGACGAACGCCTGCAGATCCCGGCCGGGACCCAGACTGCCACCATCCTGCGGCTCAAGGGCAAGGGCCTTCCGCGGGTGGGGCAAGGCGGGCATGGAGATCTCCACGTTCGGATCGTCGTCTGGACGCCGGAGGACCTCACTGAGGAGCAGGCCAAAGTGTTCCGGGAGCTGGCCAAGGTTGAAGGCGAGCCGCCCCGCCGCACCGCGGGATTCTGGTCGAAGCTCAAGGAAGCCTTGGGGGCATGAGTTGGTGGGCCATCGACGTCCAGGCGAGTCCGGGCCGGCGTGAGGCCCTGGCCGCCTGGCTGGTGGCGCGCACGGGTCAGGCCGTCCAGGAGCGCGAGGACGGCACCCTGGTCTCCGTAGCGCCCGACGCCGGCTCGGCCGAGGCCCTCCTCGGGTCTCTCCTGGCCGAGCAGGGATCCGACGTCCAGGCCAGCCGGCGCGAGCTCGATACCATCGATTGGTCCACCCGCTGGCGCGAGGGTCTGGCGCCTCGGTCGTTCGGCCCTCTCACCGTGGTTCCCTCCTGGGTCGCCTACCTCGCCAAGCCGGGCGAATCGGTCATCGTGCTCGATCCCGAGACCGCCTTCGGGAGCGGTGAGCATGGATCCACTCGCGCCGCCCTCCGCCTCCTGACCGAGCTGGTGGAGGAGGGAGACTCGGTGGTCGATCTGGGGAGTGGAAGCGGCATCTTGACCATCGCTGCCGCCCGCCTGGGCGCCGCGCGGGCGGTCGGGATCGAGCTGGACGGCGAGGCCAACCTGGTGGCGGAGCGCAACGCCGAGCGCAACCGGGTGAGGCCGCGGGTGAGTTTCGTCGAGGGGGACGCGCGGCCTCTGCTGCCCTTGCTCGGCCCCATCGATCTGGTGGTCGCCAATATTCTCCGCACCGTGAATCTCGAGCTGCTCCCCGCCATCCGTAACGCGCTCCGGCCCGGAGGGAAAGCGATCTTCTCCGGGATGGAGGAGAATGAGGCGGCGCTGTTCCGCGAGGGCCTGGCCGCCTCGGGCCTCCGGGAGACTCGGACCGCCGTAGATGCCGGCTGGTGGGCCGTGGCGGTCGAGCGCCCGTGATTGCCGTCCTGGTCGACCCGGCCGCCCAGGCTAGTGATCTGACCCTGGACCTGGATGCGGCTGAGATCCATCACCTGCGGGTGCGTCGGGCTCGGACCGGTGATGAAGTGCGGGTGCTGGACGGCGCGGGCCGTCGGATGGAAGGCGTCCTGGAACTTGGCTCCAAGCGGGCTCGGGTCCGGCTCCGAAGCGAGCAACGGGTGGGCCGGCCGATCCCGTTGGTGCTGGCGGTGGGCGCTGGAGATCGGGAGCGGTTCGGTTGGCTGGTGGAAAAGGCGGCGGAGCTGGGCGTCACCGAGGTCGTTCCCCTGGTGACGGAGCACGCGGCTGAAGCAACCAAGAAGTTGGGTGGAGCCCAGCTGGGGCGGCTCCGACGCCGGGCGCGGGAAGCGATCAAGCAGTCGATGCAGCCCTGGGCCCCGACCGTGGGAGAGCCGGAGACGGTGGCTGCGCTCTGCAGCCGGCCATCCGGTGACACCCGCTGGCTTACCGATCCGGCCGGGGCGTCTCCACCCGAGCGCCTGCCAGCCGCCCCGGTCCTGATCGCCGTAGGCCCCGAAGGGGGATTCACCGAGGAGGAGCGCCGAACCATGACCCAGGCGGGGTTCCAACCGATCGGGCTGGGGCCTGGTGTCCTGCGCTTCGAGACGGCCGCCATCGCGGCGGCGACGCTGGCTCTCACCGCTCGGCACCGAGGACGACATGGCTGACTGCATCTTCTGCAAGATCGCGTCGGGAGCGATTCCGGCGAACCTGGTGAAACGGTCTCCCGACGTGGTGGCCTTTCACGATCTCAATCCCCAGGCTCCGGTCCACGTCCTGGTGATTCCCACCGGCCATCTGGATTCCGTACGAGACGCGAAGGGGCCGGAGGGAGAGAAGCTGCTGGGTCGGATGCTGGCCTTCGCCGCCGAGGTGGCCTCCGAGCTGGGGCTGGACGCGAAGGGCTACCGGCTGGTGGCCAACACCGGGGCCGATGGGGGCCAGTCAGTTCTTCATCTCCACCTGCATCTCTTGGGGGGTCGGCGGATGACCTGGCCACCCGGCTAGTGGTCGCTCCGTGAGCGGCATCCGGCAGCGGTCAAGATTTGAGCGGCCCACTCGTCTCCAGCAGTGGGCCGAGAGCGCGCGAGGTGGCCCGATCCTGCTTGTCCACCCGGTTGTCGCCTTCTATCTTGATCGGCTGCTGCGACTTGCGGCCGCTGGCGGTCGGAGAGGAGCGATCCACTGCATGCCGGAAGTCATCATTCACGATGATGAGAACTTCGAGCGGGCGCTGAAGCGCTTCAAGAAGAAGTGCGAAAAGGCGGGGATCCTGTCGGACCTTCGCAAGCATCGTCACTACGAGAAGCCGAGCGAAAAGCGCAAGCGCAAGCAGGCCCAGGCACACCGCAAGGGCCGCCGCACCGGCGGCGGGTTTCGTGGACCCCTCATCTAAGCTGAGCGAGGGCCTGCGGACCCAGATGAACGCCGCGCGGAAGGCACAGGACAAGCCGCGTGCGCTGGTCTTGGGTACGATTCTGGCCGCGCTCAAGAACCGCGAGATCGAGTTGCGGCGGCCGGTGACGGATGAGGACACCGTCGAAGTACTCCGAAAGGGGATCAAGACTCGGCGGGAATCGGTGGAGCAGTACCTGGCCGGCAAACGCCAGGACCTGGTGGATCAGGAGTCGGCCGAGATCAGGATTCTCGAGGAGTTTCTACCGCCTGAGGCGGACCCGGAAGAGATTCGCGCCGCTGTTCGGGCGGTCATTGCGGGCGGGGTGAGCGAGCTGGGCAAGGTCATGGGACAGGTGATGCCACAATTCAAAGGCCGCGCCGACGGCAAGGTGATCAACCAGATCGTCCGCGAGGAGCTTTCCGCCGGATGACGCGGTCCAGTGAGCCTTCGCCCCCGAGCGGGGTGCTAGCGTTCCCAGACGCTGGCACCCCGTTCGCTTTGCCGGACCGGCATCTAGGCCAGGCACTTCAGTCGCTCGAGTTCGATGCGGCGCTGGGGTTGGTCGCCGCCCGCGCGGCGGGGGCGCTGGGGGCGGATCGGGTACGGTCGCGACGGCCATCGGCCGAGGTCGGCTGGATCCGAAGTGAGCTGGCCCGCGTGGCGGAAGCGGCCCAGTTGATCCGAGCCGGCAAAGGCGTGACCGCGGAAGCGGTCCCCGAGCTGCGGCCCGTGCTCGAGCGCCTGCGGGTGCCCGGGACCATGCTCGAAGGGCCGGCGCTGGTAACCGTCCGACAGGTCCTGACCGCGGCCCGGCTGGTTCTGGCGGAGCTTCGCCGGGTGGCCGAGGATGCCCCGCGGGTAGCGCAGCTTTCAGCGCCGCCCATGGAGCGGAGC
Source organism: uncultured Gemmatimonadales bacterium (assembly GCA_963704015.1). Taxonomy (GTDB): domain Bacteria; phylum Gemmatimonadota; class Gemmatimonadetes; order Gemmatimonadales; family GWC2-71-9; genus DATIWD01. The sequence continues at coordinate 513,924 of CAVPGI010000007.1, read as the reverse complement.
CTCGAACCTCGGCTCCAGAGCGCCCTGGATAGCGATGGCGAGGTGCAGGACGGCGCCAGCCGCGCCCTGGCCGCCGCGCGCAACCAGGTGCGGACCAGCCGGGAGCGGCTGATTCGACGCCTGGAGGCCATGCTCCGGGAGTTGGGGTCAGGCGCCGAAGCGACGGTGACGGTTCGTAGCGGGCGTTACGTGATCCCGGTGCCACGGGAAGCCCGAAACCGGCCGGCCGGGATCGTCCACGACGAATCGGCCAGCGGCGCCACCCTGTTCATCGAGCCGACCCAGACCATCGAGCTGGGCAACGCGCTGCGCTCTGCCGAAGTCGAGGTGGAGCGCGAGGTCTTGCGCGTGCTCCAGGAATTGACCGACTTGCTTCGACCCCACCGAGATGCCTTGGCCGCGAGCCTGGAGATGTGCGTCGCGGTGGACGACCTGGTGGCCCGGGCGCGTTACGCCTTGGAGGTGGATGGATTCGCGCCGACGGTGACGCCGGCGCCCGCTCCGCTCACCGTTTGGCACGCGCGGCATCCGCTGCTGCTGGCGCAGCGGGAGTCCGCCGATCGGAGCGCCCCGGTAGTTCCGTTCGATCTGACTCTCGACCCCGGCGAGCGGACCCTGCTCCTGACCGGCCCCAACACCGGTGGTAAGACGGTGCTGCTCAAGGCCGTCGGGCTGCTGGCGGCGCTGACGCAGAGCGGGATTGTCCCGCCCCTGGGCCCCGGTGGGGCGCTGCCCGTCTTCGGGCGCTTCTTCGTCGACATCGGAGACCGACAGTCGATCGCCGCGAGCCTGTCGACCTTCAGCGCGCACGTCACGGAGCTGCGGCGCATCCTCGACGAGGCCGACGACACCAGCCTGGTGTTGATCGACGAGATCGGGAGCGGTACCGATCCCGCCGAGGGCGGCGCGCTGGCGGCGGCTTCGCTCCGGGCCCTCACCACGAGAGGCACCCTGACTCTGGCGACTACCCATCTGGGCGGCCTCAAAGCCCTCGCGACCCAGACCCGGGGCGTCGTCAACGCCTCGCTGCAATTCAACACGGCGACGCTGGAACCGACCTACCGGCTGGAGAAGGGAGTCCCGGGGCGCTCCTTCGGCCTCGCCATCGCTCGCCGCTTGGGCATCGCACCCGACGTGCTGGCCGAAGCGGAGGCCGAGACCTCGCCCGAGGATCGCCGGTTGGACGCGCTGCTGTCCCAGGCCGAGGCCCGGAATCGGGATCTCGAGGCCCAAGCGGGGAAGGTGGAGGCCGAGCGCTTGGGGCTCGAGGCTCTCGCCGCTCGGCTCGAGATCCAGGCGGAAGCGCAGCGCCGCAAGGAAAAGGAATTGGCGGATCGCGAGCGGGAGGCGGAGCACAGCGCCCGGGGGCAGACCAAGGCTTACCTGTTGGAGGCGCGGAAGCTGGTGGAGCAGGCGATCGGCCAGGCGCGCGCGGCGGTGGACGAGGTGACGGCGCGGGAGGCCCGGCGCTTGGTCGAGGAGGGGATCAAGGCCGAAGCGGATGCCCTGGCACAGGAGTCCGCGGCCGAGACCGGCGAGACGGTGGAGGCAGATCCGACCGGCACCGGCATCAAGGTCGGATCCCGGGTTGACCTCGCCGGCGGAGCGCGCGGTCGCGTGGCGGAGGTGCGAGCCGACGGGAAGCTGGTCGTGGTGGCGGGAGCCGTGAGGCTGGTGGTGGATCGCTCGCAGGTGACTGCGGCCGGGACCGGCGACAAGACCAAGCAGCGGGCGTCGGCCCCGGCCCCCGTGTCCCTGCCGGAATCGACGCCCAGGCTGGCTCCAACCGAGCTGGACCTCCGGGGCCTGACGGCCGACGAGGCGGAGGCGGCGGTCCTCGCCGCGATCGACGCTGCGGTGGTGGCGGAGCGCCCGTTCCTTCGGATCATCCACGGCAAGGGCACCGGTGCTCTGCGAGTGCGGGTGCACGAGGTGGTTGGCAGCGACAAGCGGGTCGCCAAGTTCGGCTACGCGCCGGCGCGCGAAGGGGGCACGGGCGTAACGGTGCTGGCGTTCGAGCCATGAGCATGATCCCGGACGAGCTGATCGAGCAGGTGCGGGACACCGCCGACCTGGTGGGCCTGATCGGCGAGACGGTGGACCTGAAGCGCACCGGCGCGGACTACCGGGGCCCCTGTCCGTTCCACGAGGGGAGCCACCGGAACTTCGCGGTGATCCCCCGGAAGAACCGGTACTATTGCTTCGTCTGTAAGGCCTCGGGTGACGTGTTCTCCTATTTCATGAAGCGGTTCGGCATGGACTATCCCACGGCGGTCCGGGAGGTGGCCCAGCGCTCCGGCATCGTGATTCCGGAGACGCCGAGCCGCAGCGGCCCCGACCCGCGCGAGCCGCTCTTCAGTGCCGTGGCGGCCGCCCAGGACTGGTTCACTCGCCAGCTGCATGAGAATCCCGAGGCTCAAGCGGCACGCGACTACCTGAAGAGCCGCGGACTCGAGCTCGACGACGTGGCGGCGTTCGATCTGGGTTTCGCGCCGCGGAGCGGGGCCCTGGTCGCCGCCATGGGCGAGCTGGGTATCAAGGAACCGATCCTGCTCGAGAGCGGGCTCCTGGCCCGCCGGGACGACGGCACCGTCGTGCCTCGGTTCCGGGGCCGGCTCCTGTTCCCGATCCATGATCTGCGGGGCCGCCCGGTCGGGTTCGGCGGCCGCCTGCTCGGCCCCGGCGAACCCAAGTACCTGAACTCGCCCGAAGGCCCGATCTTTCACAAGGGCGGCCTGCTCTACAACCTGCACCAGGCCAAGAACGCGATCCGGAAACAGGAGAGTGTGGTTCTGGTTGAAGGCTACTTCGACGTGATCCGCCTGGTCCTGGCCGGGGTCGAGCACGTGGTGGCGCCCCTGGGCACCGCGCTCACGCCGGAGCACGCCGGGGCGCTCCGCCGCCTGGCGCCCCAGGCCATCCTGCTCTTCGACAGCGACGCCGCCGGGCTCCGCGCTACCTTCCGCGCCGGTGACGAGCTGCTGGCGCACGGGATGCGGGTCCGGGTAGCGACGCTCCCGCCGGGCGAGGATCCCGACAGCCTGGTGCAGCGAAGCGGCGCCGCCGGACTCACCCCGATTCTGCACGATGCGTTGGACGTGCTGGAGCGGAAGCTTCAGATCCTCGAGACCCGCGGCTGGTTCGAAGAGGTGGACCGCCGGCGCGAGGCGCTGGATCGGCTGCTCCCCACCATCCGTGCCACCAAGGATCCCATCACCCGGGAGCTCTATCTGTCCCTGGTGGCGCAACGGGCCCAGGTGGATAAGAAGGTGCTCGAACAGGAGGTGGCCTCCGCCCCACCGCGCCCCGGAGCCGGTGTCGCTACCCCACCGGTGCAACGGCCACAGGCGGGTGGAGGTTGGCAGGCGCGTCCGTCCCCGAGACGGGACGGGGCCCGCGCCGAGCAACAGCTGCTCAGGCTTCTGGTCAGTTCGGACCGCTGGCTGTCCCGCGCGCGCGACAGCGTCTCCCCCGATTGGTTCGAGGGCGCGGAGAATCGGGAGATCTACGCCGCCCTCCTCACGCATCCTTCAGGTGATCCCGCGGTCTCCGAGGGTCTGTCCCCGGCAGCCCGCCAGGCCTGGGCCGACTTGCGGGCCGAGCCTTCGGGCCTGAGCGATGAGCAGCTGGACCCGGTGTTCGAGGGAGCCTGCCAGGCGCTGGAGGCGCGACCCCTGTTCCAGGCACTGGAGGCGGTCAACCAGCGGCTCCAATCGGCGGTGGGGGCGGAGCAGGGAAGCCTGGTGGAGCAGAAGGACGAGCTGCTACACCAACTGAAAGAACATTTTCCTGAGGCCTGGAAACAACGCTACGGGTGGCGACGCATGCGGGGAGGGGGGCGGGCCCCGGGGAATCACCGAACCTAGAACCGACTATTTATCGAAGAGGAGATCCGATGCATCCTGACGTGGTCCGACTGTTGGAATTGCAGGAGAAGGACTTGGCGCTCCTGGAAGTAGACACCCGGCTCGCGGGGGTCCTCGCCGAACTCGAGAAACTCGATGCGGCGCTGCAGCAGGTCGCGGTCAAGGCCGAGGTATCCCGCGCCGCCGCGGTCGACGCCGCCCGGAAGAGGGACGAGCTCGAGGCCAAGGTCGAGAGTTATCGCCGGATTCAGGATCGGAGGCGGCAGCGCCTCGAGATCTCGCGCCCGACCAAGGAAGCCGCATCGCTGATGGCGGAGCTGGACCTGTCCCGCTCGGTGCTGGCCAAGGAGGAGGGCGAATGGGCCAAGGCGGGCGATCAGGCCATCGACCTCGCCGCCGCCGCCGACCAGGCGGTTCAGGCGATCGAAGAGGCCCGCCAGGCCCAAGGCCCCGAGCGCGAGGCCCTGGCGCAACGACAGGAAGCGCTCGAGGCCGAGCGGGCGCTGGCCGTGGCGGCCCGAGATGCTGCGGCGGCCCCGGTGGAGAAGTCCCTGCGCCACCGTTACGAGCGGCTTCGGGGCAGCCGCTCCACCCGGGTGGTGGTGGCCTTGGACGGCGTGGCCTGCGGGGCCTGCTACACCGCAGTTCCGCTCAACCGGCGCAGCCAGATCCGGGCCGGGGAGCGCGTCGATTGGTGCGAGGCGTGTGGTGTCATCCTCTATGCCACCGAGCAGCTCGGCTAGCGCGTTTCCCGCCCCGCCGCTGCGCTGGAACCTCGCATCGGCTCCCGATCCGGCGGTGGCCGGCGTGTTGGCGCGTTCGCTCAACTTGCCCTTAGCCCTCGCGGGCCTGCTGGCGCAGCGCGGGCAGAGCGTTCCCGACAACGCCAAGCGGTTTCTCCGGCCGGCCCTCGCCGAGCTGGAGGATCCGCGCACGCTGGCCGGTATGGACCAGGCGGTGGAGGTCATCGCGGGCACGGTCCGGCGGGGCGGCCGGATTCTGGTGCACGGCGACTACGATGTGGATGGGCAGTGCGCCACCGCGTTATTGACCCGGGCCCTCAGAGCCGCCGGCGCGGACGTAGTGCCCTTCCTGCCCCACCGGCTGCGCGATGGCTATGACTTCGGGCCGGCCGGCCTGGCGGCGGCCCGCGAGGCCCGCGCCTCCCTCATTCTGACTTGCGATTGCGGCATCACGGCGGTCGAGGCGGTCCGAGACGCCACGGCGAGCGGTATCGGTGTCGTGATCACCGATCACCACCTGCCGGGCCCGGTCCTGCCGGAGGCGGTGGCCGTGGTCAACCCGCAACGGCTCGACGACCAATCCCAGCTCAAGGCCCTGTGTGGCGCCGGCGTCGCGTTCAAGCTGGTCCAGGCGTTGGTGCCGATCCTCGGGCTCCCCGAGAACCTGCCCTATCATCTGCTCGATCTGGTCGCGCTGGCCACGGTGGCGGACATCGTGCCGCTGGTGGGCGAGAATCGGATCCTGGTGCGCCATGGACTCCGGTTGATGTCGGAGACCCGTTGGCCGGGTCTGCGGGCCCTGATCCGCCAGAGCGGCCTGGAAGGTCGAGAGCTTCGCTCGGGGCAGTTGGGATTCATCCTGGGCCCCCGGCTCAACGCGGCGGGCCGGGTGGCGGATGCCAGCGACGGGTTGCGCCTGTTGCTGACCGACGAGGAGGGCGAAGCGGAGCGGCTGGCCCGCCATCTCGAGTCGCTCAACCTCCAGCGGCAGGCGCTGGATCAGCGGATCCTCGAGGAAGCGCTGGCCCAGGTCGAGCGAGACGCCGATCCCGACCGGGACACCGCGCTGGTGCTGGCCTCGGACGACTGGCACCCTGGCGTGGTGGGCATCGTCGCGTCGCGCGTGGTGGAGCGATACGGCCGACCTACCTTCTTGGTCGCCTTCGACGGCGAAATCGGGAAGGGATCGGGTCGCAGTATCTCCCGTTTCGATCTCCACGGCGCCCTCCAGCAATGCGGCGACCTGCTGGAGCGCTTCGGAGGCCATCACATGGCGGCCGGCATTACCCTGCGCCGGGACCAGCTGGATGCCTTTCGCGAGCGGCTGGCCGGCTTGGCCCGTGACCGTCTCACGCCGGCGGATCTGGGTCCCGAGCAGCGGGTCGATCTGGTGCTGGGTCTGGACGAGGTGACGCCAGAGTTGGAGCGACTGTGCCGCTACCTCGAGCCCTGCGGCATGGGAAATCCCGCGCCCGTGTTCGGGGCGCGCGGCGTCCGCTTCCTCGGCGCCCGCCGGGTCGGGGGCGGCCATCTCAAAGGCGCTTTGGAAAGCGGGGGCGAACGGTTGGACGCCATCGGGTTCCAGTGGGCCGACCGGGTCCCCTGGTTGGAGGCGCCCGCCGACGGAGGCGGCCCTCCACGGGTGGATGCCGCCTTTCGGATCGAGGAGCACGAATGGCAGGGCCAGACCAACCTGCAGGCGCGGATCGTGGCGTTGTCGCCGAGCGATTCGCCGTGAGCCCGGCGAGGCCCGATCTCCCGGGCTCGCAATTCTCCAGTCGCCAGGAGGTGTCGCTCGACGTGCTCGGCTCCGAGGCGGAGATTCGCGACGCCCGGGCCCAGCTCGAACGCGACGGACTCTCCTGCCTCCGGACCAAGAGCACCCGACTCGACCGCTTCCTCCGGCGGCTGCGAGGGCGACCGCCCAGCCCAGCGATCGGCGAGCCGCGAAAGAGCTGGGACGTTCTCCACACGGCTGAGCTCATCGGCCGGAATTTTTCCCCGGATGCCCGGGTGCTGGACCTGGGTGCCTATCAATCCGAGATGCTTCTGGTCTTGCAACGGAAGGGATTCCACCGACTCACGGGAGTGGATCTGGACCCGCGGGTCGTCGAGATGCCGCCGCTGAAAGGCGTTCGGTGGGAAGTCGCCGACTTCATGGCGACCCGGTACCCGGACGGGAGCTTCGACGTCATCACGGCCATCTCGGCCATCGAGCATGGCTTCGACGCCCGGCGGTTGCTGAGCGAGGTCTCCCGTCTGCTCGTGGCCGGCGGGTACTTCATCGCTTCCTTCGACTATTGGCCACAGAAGGTCTCCACCGAGGGCATCAACCTGTACGGTCTGTCGTGGACCATCTTCAGTCGCGAGGAGGTGTCGGCGTTGATCGAGCGCGCCGCCGGATACGGACTCCGGCCGCTGGGTCCGCTTCGATTCGAAGCCCGGGAGCGACCCATTCGGTTCGCCGATCGGGATTTCACCTTTGCCTGGCTGGCGCTCCGGAAGGATCAGCGCTGAGCATGCGGCTCCTCATGATCACCGGCACCTTCCCGCCTCTGCAGGACGGGGTGGGAGGGTACACCGAGACCCTGGTGACCGCGCTCTCGCGCCAGCCGGGGGTCGAGGTGGGGGTTCTGACCGATCGGGCGGTGTCCGTCCGGGGACCCGGTGACCCCTTCCGGCTTTTCCCGGTGATCGATGAGTGGAGGGCGGCGGAGTTTTCCAAGGTGGCCTCGGTGGTCCGCGAGTTCCGGCCCGATCTGGTTCACATCCAGTACCCGACTCTGACCTATCGGAACTGGCTACCCTGGCTCCTCCCGCTCCGTCTCCAATGGCTCGGTCTTCCGGTAGTGCAGACCTGGCACGAGCGCAAGGTAGCCCACGGCTGGGCCAGGGTCGCGCTGGCGGCCGCCCGGGGCGGGATCATCGTGGTCCGGCCAGGCTATCTCGCCCAGCTGCCCTGGCGGCGCCGGGCCATGCTCCGGCATCGCCAGTTCGAATACATCCCCAACGCCTCGACCATTCCCAAGGCGGTGTTCGCGCCGGGTGAACGCGAGGCGCTGCGGGCCTCGCTGGCTCCGCGCGAAGAGGCGCTGGTCGTCTACTTCGGATTCATCTTCGAGCACAAGGGCATCGACGACCTGCTGGAGGCGATGGATTTCAGCCGCCAGCACCTGGTGCTGGTCGGACCCTCGCTATCCAGCGATCGCTACCAGGGCGAGTTGCTCGAGCGCGTCGCACGGGAGCCGCTCGCGGGGCATGTGACCGTGCTGGGCTACCTGCCGGCCGAGAAGGTGGCCCAGGTGCTGGCGGTGGCGGACGCGGTGGCCCTCCCGTTCCGCCTGGGCGGGGGGATCTGGAACACGTCGCTGCACGCGGCGGTCACCCAGGGAGTATTCACCCTGACCACGTCGCACGAGCGGCGAGGCTACGACCCCGTGCAGAATGTCTACTACGCCCAGCCCAGGAACGTGGCCGAGTTCCGGGAGGCGTTGGGACTCTACCTGGGCCGGCGGAATCCCCATCCTGACCCGTCGGGCATGCCTCCGACCTGGGAGGACGTGGCCCGTCGCCATCTGGAGTTTTACCAGCGCTACCTCCCTCCCCCAAGCGGCCGGAGTCGCCCCGCGACCGCCGAGCGCGCATCTTATTCGGCTCGATGATTCGGGGCCGCCGCGCCTGGCCTCCTCCTGATCGGGGACCTTCATGCACTTGATCCACCGCAAGACCTGCCGTGTCTGCGGCTCACGCGTCCTCAGCCCCGTCATCAGCCTGGGCCCCCAATACCTCCAGGGGTCGTTCCTGAAGCCGGGGAAGGAGAGGCCGCCGCTCAGGAGGATCGACTGTACCCTGGTCCGCTGCGACCCGACCCAGGACGAGCGGGCCTGCGGGCTGCTCCAGATGCTGAACTCGGTGCCGCCCGAGATTCTCTACTCGACCTACTGGTATCGCTCGGGGACCAACCGGACCATGACCGAGCACCTGCGGGGGATCGCGCAGGAGGCGGCCGGAATGGTCGGCAGGCCCAAGGCATTGGTGCTGGACATCGGGTGCAACGACGGCACCCTGCTCAAGGCGTATCCGGCCGGCTATCAGAAGTTCGGCATCGACCCCTCCGATCTGGCGCGCCTGGTGGGCCCCGACGTGACCGTCATCGTCGACCTCTTCCCCTCGGAAGAACTGCGACAGCGCCTGGGCGACCGGCGGCTCGATCTCATTACCTCCATCGCCATGTTCTACGATCTCGAGGATCCCGTGCGGTTCGCCCGAGCGGTGGGCGAGCTACTGGCGGAGGACGGACTCTGGGTGCTCGAGATGTCCTACATGCCCAAGATGCTCGAGATCAACTCCTACGACACCATCTGCCACGAACACTTGGAGTACTACAGCCTGTCCGTCCTCGAGCGCATCATGTCCATGGCCGGACTCAAGGTGGTCCGGGCGGAGCTCAACCCCTCCAACGGTGGGAGTATCCGTTGCCATGTCGCCCACCTGGCCAATTTCAAGTTCAAGGATGAGACCTGGACCCGCGACCTCAAGCGGATGCGTCAGGAGGAGTTCGACCTGGAGCTGGACACCGACAAACCCTATGCTCAACTTCCAGAACCGGATCAATCTGCATAAGGAGAAGCTGAGCGCCCTGCTCCATTCGCTGAAGCGGGACGGCAAGCGCATTCACGTCTACGGCGCCTCCACCAAGGGCAACACCATCCTCCAGTGGTGCGGGATCGATAGCCGGGTGGTGGACTGCGCCGCCGAACGGAACGAGGACAAGTTCGGCGCCCGCACCATCGGGACCGAGATCCCGATCGTGAGCGAGGCGGAGTCCCGGGCGATGAAGCCGGACTACTACCTGGTGTTGCCCTGGCACTTCCGGGAAGAATTCCTGGAGCGGGAAAAGGCGCTCCTCGACACCGGCGTGGGGATGATCTTTCCGCTGCCCGAGATCTCGATCGTCCAGCGGAGCTAGGGCGGTGAGAATCGTCGGGGGTACCCTCAGGAGCCGGCGGCTGGTGGCTCCCAAGGACGCGCGGGTCCGTCCCACCAGCGACCGGCTGCGCGAAGCCTGGATGAGCATCCTCCAGGGCTCGTTGCCGGGGGCGCGGGTGCTGGACCTCTACTCCGGGAGCGGCGCCCTGGGGCTCGAAGCGTTGTCCCGGGGCGCGGCCAGCGCGGATTTCGTCGAGCGACACGCCGCTTCACTCGCCGCCCTCCAGAAGAACATCGCCGCCCTGGACCAGAAGAGTCGCGCCACCGTCCATCGGGCGGACGCGTTGCGCTTCGCCGAACGGCTACCTCCCGGCGCCTACGATATCGCGTTCGCCGATCCGCCTTACGGCGAGCCGGCGGCGGAGGCGCTGGTAGCCCTCTTCCGCCGGACCCCCTTTGCGCGCATCCTAAGCGTGGAACACCCCGCCCGGACCTCGATTCCAGGCGACGACACCCGGCGCTACGGTGACAGCGCCCTCACCTTCTGCTACGCCCCATGACCCGGATCGCCGTCTACCCCGGCTCCTTCGATCCACCGACCCGGGGCCACGAGGACCTCATCCGCCGGAGCCTGGTCTTGGCCGACCAGTTGGTCGTGGCCGTGACCGAGAATGCGGCCAAGCAGGCTCTGTTCACGGTAGAGGAGCGGCTCGACATGCTTCGGGCCATGGTGGGCTCGGACCAGCGGATCCGGGTGGCCACCTTTCAGGGACTCCTGGCGGAGTTCGCCAAGGAAGTGGGGGCCTACCTGATCGTCCGCGGGTTGAGGGCCATGAGCGATTTCGAGTACGAGTTCCAGATGGCGCTCATGAACCGGCAGCTCTATCCCTCGCTGGAGACCGTGTTCCTGGTGCCGAAGGTGGACCTGACCTATCTCAGCTCCAGCCTGGTGCGCGAGGTGGCACGACTGGGGGGCGATCTGGAAGGCCTGGTTCATCCAGTGGTCTCCGCCGCCCTGAAGAAGCATTTCGGTCGATGAAATTTCGCGAGGCGCTGCGAGCCCGGGCCGCTCGCCAGCCCGCGCGTATCGTCCTGCCCGAGGCCGATCAGCCGGCCGTGCGGGAAGCCGCCAACCGGCTGACCCGGGACGGCTTGGCCCGCCCCCTGTTGGTAGGTCGGGACGGGCTCGACCCGGCCAGCGACCCGCGACTGCCCCAGGTCGCCCAACGCCTGCGGGAAACCCGCCCCGACCGGGTGCGGGATGGGGTCCATGCCCTCGACCTCGCCGCCGATCCGCTCCGGTTCGGCATGGGCCTGGTAGCCCTGGGAGAGGGGGACGCGCTGGTGGCCGGCGCATCCGCGCACGCCGGGGAGGTGTTGGACGCCGCCGCCTGGGTCTTGGGTCCGGAGCCGGGGCGCCCGGTTCCCGCCGTGATCACCTACCTCTCGTCCGGCGAATCAGTCGTCGCTCTGGCCTACGGCGCGGCGGGCTCGGAGGCCGCCGCGGCGGAGTTGGCCGCGGTGGGAGCCCTCGCCTGCCGCGATTGGCGCCGAGTTCATGAGGACCCTCCGCGGGTCGCCTTTCTCTCCGCCAGCGGCGGGCCTGCCTCCTTGGCGGGGGAGCGGGCCCGGAGCGCCACCGAGCGCTTCCGCGAGATGCACCCCGAGATCCCGGCCCGGGGGGAGGTCGACTGGACTGCCGCCATGGGGGGCAAGGAAAAGGCGAACGTGCTGGTCTTTCCGACCCCGGACGCGGGGCATCTGGCCGCCCAACTGGGGCGGTGGATGGGGGCCGGGATGGTGGGGCCGGTCATCGCCGGTATGACCCGTCCGGTGGGCTCCCTCTCGCGCGATGCCGCCCCGGATGATATTGTCGAGGTTGCCGTCCTTGCCGCCGTGCTGAGCGCGGCGGCGCTGGCCCAAGTGAGAAGCTGAACCAGGAGTCCGCATGGCCTTTACGGTGACGAAGGATTCGGGTGGGGTCTACGTGGTGAAGGTCGAGGGCCAGTTGATCGTGGGGAACCGGCAGGAGCTCAAGAGCGCCGTGCAGCAGGCGCTCGATCAAGGCGAGCGCCGCTTCCTGATCGACTTCTCCCGGACCGGCTATATCGATTCCTCGGGGCTGGGTGCCCTGGTCTCGATCTCGAAGAAGGTGCGCGAGCAGGGCGGGGAGCTGCGGCTGTCGGGCCTCAACGAGGACCTGCGGTCGCTCTTCGAGCTCACCAAGCTCGACACCTTGTTCGCCATCGCCGAGACCCCCGAGCAGGCACTGAGCAACTTCTGACCGCGCCCCTCCCTCCCTCCTCGTTGCGCCTGTGCGTCCGGCGCGTCAAACGGCCCGGCCCCTCCGGCTCGACGGTGGACGTTTCCCTCCGGGTGCCCAGCGACGTCAATTGCGTCGAGGAAGTGGTGGACCTGGTGGTGCGGCACTGCTGCAGCGGGGCCTGGTCCACTCGCCGGTTCCGATTCAACCTGCGAGTGGCGGTGGCCGAGGCGCTCGCCAACGCCATCATCGCGGGAAACGGCGAGGATCGCAGCAAATCGGTGCTGGTCCGCGCCGAGGTCTTCCCGGACGCCATCCGCGTCCACGTCACCGATGAGGGGCCCGGGTTCGATCCCAGCACCCTGAACGATGTGGTCGTGCCGGAGGACCTGGAGCGCCACAACGGGCGGGGCCTCTTCCTCATCCGGAAGCTCACCGATGACGTGCACTTCAACGCGCGAGGCAATTCCATCTGCATGACGTTGCGTCGCCAGTAACTGGAGTCGACGCAGTACTGCAGTCGCTCACCGGTCTGGTGGGCGGTCGAATCCGGCTCTGGCGCTTCGATGGCCGCCGACTCCGTCCGTTGGGAAGCGCGGACGATCCCGCCTGGTCACCCAGTATCCCCTCCCGCGCCGGCCTGGTTCCGACGCCGACCGGTAGCGCCTGGCTGGCGCCGATTCCCGATGCCGAGGGCTTCTGGCTCGAGGTGAGCGGTGGCGTCGAGGAGGTTCTGGCGGAGCGCTGTACCCGGTTGCTCCCGATCTTCACCGCCCTCTTCGCCGCCGAGCGGGAGACCGCGGAAGTCACCGAGGAGCTGGCCTCCCGCTACGAAGAGATCGATCTGCTCTACGCCATCAGCGAGATCCTGGGCCAGACCGTGCAGTTGGAGGAAGCGGCCCAGACCATCCTGCGGGAGGTGAGCAGCGTCGTGCGGGCCCGGCGTGCCTCCATCATGGTGTTCGATGACGAGGCCGGAGTGCTGCGGACCGTGGCGGCCCGCGGCTTCGAAGCCCGTGGCCTCGATCCCGTCCGCCGGGACGACACCGGCTCGGTCGCCGCGCGCGCCTTTCGCGACAATCGGATCGTCGCCTTCGACCCCACCAGCCCCACCGAGACGCCCTCGGTCCAGCCCGACGGCCGGCCCTACCTGGGTCGCGCCTTCATGAGCATCCCGATCTGCTACGGCGTCCCCGGCTCGGCGGCCCGCTGCGTGGGGGTGATCAACCTCACCGACCGCCTGGGCGGTGACGCCTTCAGCGCCAGCGACCGGAAACTGATGTCGGCGGTGGCCCACCAGATCGGAGCCGCCATCGAGAACGCCCGCTTGGTGGACCGCGATCTCCGCCAGCAGCGCGTGCGGCACGAGTTGGAGCTGGCCCATGACCTCCAGCTCAGGCTGCTTCCGGCCCCCGCGTTGCTTCAGGGGGACGCCGAGGTTGCCGCCCGCTGTCTGCCGGCGGAATCGGTGGGCGGAGACTTCTATACGTTCAGCCGGTTGGGTCAGGGAAGGGTCGGGGTCATGCTGGGCGACGTCTCCTCCCATGGCTTCTCCGCCGCGCTGGTCATGGCCCTGGTGATGGCGGCCGCGGGCATTCACGCCGGAGCCGGGAACACCCCGGACGAAACCCTGGCGGCCTTGCTGGAAAGCCTGGGGGACGAGCTGATCTCGACCGAGATGTACCTCTCGGTCTTCTACGGCGTGCTGGATCCCAAGGCCAAACGACTGGTCTACGCCAACGCCGGCCACCAATACGCCTTTCGAATCCCGCTCCATGGCGAGCCCGAGCGCCTCTCCACCACCGCTCCACCCCTCGGCCTGTCCGGAGGGGAGAACATCCAACGGCGCCAAGTTCCCTGGGCGCCGCGCACCGACCTGCTGTGCCTGTGGACCGATGGTCTGGTGGATGCCCGGACGGAAGGGAATCCGTTCACCGAGACCCAGCTCTTGGCGGAGATCGGGCGCCGGCGGACCGAGCCGGTCGAGAGGATCGTCGAAGCGGTGCTCGATCTGGCCGCCACGGCCGCGCCTCGGCAGACCGATGATCGCACGCTGCTGGTGATGAGGATCTGAGGCGGCCCGCGGCATGGGGCACGAGGAGGACGGCACCAGGAACCAGGCACCAGGTACCGGGGACTCCTGACCCCCGACCCCTGACTCCCGCGACCGACACTCAGTACTCAGTACCCAGTACTCAGTACTAGCCTCAGTCCAGTCCTCAGTCCCTTCCTCCCCCATGCCTCACCCCAAACGCCGCTTCTCCCAACACTTCCTCTCCGATCCCCGAATCCTGGGGCGCATCGCCGATGCCTTGGAGGCGGGCTCGGACGATACGGTGCTCGAGATCGGCCCCGGCCCCGGGACCCTCACGGCGCTCCTGGCTCAGCGCGTTGGCCGACTGATCGCGATCGAGAAGGATCGAGACCTGGTGCCGGGACTCCGGGCCCGGTTTCCGGACGTGCAGATCGTCGAAGGTGACGCCCTCGAGTACGATTGGCCTGCGCTGGTCGCACCGGCCTCCCGATTCGCCGTCATCGGCAACATTCCGTACCGCATCACCTCCCCTCTGATCGACAAGGCGCTGACCCCGCCTCGGCCGTGGCGCGTGGTGTATCTGGTACAGCGAGAGGTCGCCGACCGGGTCATCGCGGCAGCGGGAACCGAGAGTTACGGCGCCCTCAGCATCGGCGTTCAGGCGGTGGCTCGAGCCGAGCGACTCTTCTCGGTCCCGGCCGGTGCTTTCCACCCGCGGCCTCGCGTCGATTCGGCAGTGCTCCGGCTCACCCCGCTCGCCCGGCCGCTGGTCACCGACGCCGAGGTAGCTGGGTTCCGGCGTCTGGTGGTCGGCCTGTTCGGCCTGCGTCGCAAGCGGCTGCTGCGCGGCCTGCGCGAGCTCACCGGCGAGCCCGGACCTCGGGTGGAGCTACGGATGGAAGGGGCTGGGATCAGTCCCGACGTAAGGCCGGAGACCCTGAGCCCCGAGGATTTCGCCCGACTCTACCGGGCGTTTTCGGGGCTCTTGGCTGGGGGCGTACCGGGACACTAGATTTGTGAAACATTTCACAATACCGCATGCGAAAAATCGCCGACCCGACCGTTCGACGGCTCTCGCTCTACCTGCAGTTCCTCGAGGAATTCGCGGAGCAGGGTATGACCACCGTCAGCTCGACGGCCCTGGCCTCCCGCGGCGGGACCACCTCGGCCCAAGTGCGGAAAGACCTTTCCTTCTTTGGCTCCTTTGGCCGGCGAGGTCTGGGGTATCCGGTTCCCGAGCTGGTCCACCGGCTCCGCGAAATCCTGGGCCTGGGCCGCACCTATCGGGTGGTGATGATCGGGGCCGGAAAGATGGGCAGCGCGCTGGCCCAGTACCGGGGCTTCCGCCAGCGAGGGTTCGAGGTGGTGGCCATCTTCGACACCGACCCGGCCAAGATCGGCAAGCAGTGGAACGGGGTGCCGGTGAGAGACGTCTCGTCGCTGGAGGCCGAGCTTCCCAAGGCCAAGGTGGACATCGCGGTCCTGGTCACACCGGTCGACGTCGCTCAGGAGGTAGCTGACCGTCTGGTCAAACTCGGCGTCCGAGCCATCCTCAATTTCGTGCCGATGCAGCTTTCTCTGCCCGACGAGGTCCTGGTCCGGTCGGTGAATCTGGCCTTGGAGCTCGAGGCGCTTTCCTACGGCCTGTCCAACCGCTGAGACCGGGGAGCCGGCGCTCCCCGAGGTCACCGCCGGGCCGCGCTCCACCCGATCTCGATCCCCCCGTAGATACTGCGCCGCGGGCCGGGCTCCAGCACCCGGTTGGCGACGCCGTTGAGCGTCACCGCCGAGACGTAGTTCTTGTCCCAGAGATTGTCGACCCCGAAGAACGGGGCGATCGGCGCCCGACCCCAATGGCCCTGCCAGCCCAGGCGGATGTTGGTGATGTTGTTGACCCCGACCGGATCGTTGGGGCCGTGACTTCCGAAGCCGTAAACCACCACCGTGTTCTGATCGTTGGTGAAGAGGGACGAGCTCATGGTGTGGTCCAGGTCCAGGAAGAATCCCCGACCCGGTGAGGCCCGGAGGCCGAGCCGGATGAAGGCCTGGGGCACGCCAGGGACCCGATTCCCATCCAGGGTATCCGTCACCGCGCCCTGCACCACCCGATACTCGGCGAATTTGTAGTTCGACCAGGTGTAGTTGACAAAGATCCGGAGCTGTCGCACCGGCCGGATGCCCAGCCCCAGCTCGATGCCGTCGTTGTGGACTCGACCGGCGTTGGTGAAATAGCCCCGCCCGCTCACCTCCTGGTATTGCACGATGGCATCCTGAATCCGGCCCAGGAAGAACGCCGCGGAGTAGTCCACCGTGGTGCCCACCACTCCTCGGGCCCCGGCCTCGTAGTTCACGGCTCGCTGGGGATTGAGGGAGGAATTGAACCCGCCCGTGGCAGGGGGCGGCTGGTTCACCAGCTCGGTGGTAGTGGGGGTCTCGAAGGAGGTGGAGACATTGAGGTAGGGCGTGAACGCCGGGCGCACGATGTAGCTCGCCCCGATGTTCCCGCTCCACGAATTCATGTCCCGCGAGCCGCTGTTATCGACCCCGTCGGAGAGGTGATGGTCCGCGACCGAGAAGTGGACCAGGTCGTACCGTACGCCGGCCTGGAGCTGAAGCCGGGAAGCGGGCTCCCACCCCAGCTGCACGAAGGGCCCCAGCTCGGTGACCCGCTCCCGCTGGTCCAGGATCAGGGTGTCGGGCACGCCGGCCACGGCCCGGGAGTTGGTCCGGTCGTCCCGCATGCCTTGCACATCGAGACCCGCGGTGAGGCGCGGGGCAATCGCGCTCTGGCCCAAGCGCCAGGCCCCGCTCAACCGGGCACCGAGCACCAAACGGTCGATGGTAGAATAGGTGCCAACGGTGGCTCCGGGTCCCTGGGGAGGTGGAGTGGCGAGCCAATTGTTGAGGTCCCGGATGAACCCGAACAGCATGGCATCGTATTCCGCTCCGCCGCCGGTCACGTGCTGCACGCCGAGGCCCAGGAGCCCCTGCTTGACGTCCTTGTCGGCCTTGCGGTTGATGTTGTTCGCGGCGGCGGAATCGGGATTCGCCAGCCACTCGGTCGGGGTCAACGCGCCCGGGTTCTGGGCCTGGGGAGCGTCCGCGTATCCGAAGCGAAACAGGCCCTTGGTGCTCCCGCTCAGCAGATAGTCAGCGGTCGCGTAGGTCTGGATCCCGTGCGCGGCACTCTGTTGCCGGAAGCCGTCCCAGTTGAAATACGAAGCGGACACCGTCGCCCCCAGCCGGCCCTCCTGCAGCGAGCCCCGTAACGAGGTCTTGAGCATCCCGTAGGAGCCGGCCGCCACCCGGACCGCGCCGCCATAGGGAGAGGTGTCGGCCGGCTCGGTGCGAAAGGAAAGCACCCCGCCGGAGGC
The DNA here is from genome assembly GCA_963704015.1 of uncultured Gemmatimonadales bacterium. Classification (GTDB taxonomy): domain Bacteria; phylum Gemmatimonadota; class Gemmatimonadetes; order Gemmatimonadales; family GWC2-71-9; genus DATIWD01. The sequence continues at coordinate 496,714 of CAVPGI010000007.1, read as the reverse complement.
ATTGCCGTAGAGCGAGGACGCCGAGCCCCGCAGCACTTCCACCCGGTCGACGTTGCCGAAGTCCAGGTTGCTCAGGGCGCTCTGACCGTCGGGCAGGGTCTGGGGAATGCCGTCGAGGAGGATCTTGACCCCGCGCGTCCCGAAGTTGGCCCGGCTGCCGAAGCTCCGGATCGAGAGCCGCTGGTCGAGGTTGAAGTTGTACCGGTTCTGGACGTACACGCCCGGCACGCTGTTGAGCGACTCATCGAGTCCCAGGGTGCGCTGCCCCTGGCGCAGCTCGTCTTGCGACACGACGCTCACCGCGGCCGGCACCTGCTTGAGCTTCTCCGGGACCCGCGTGACGGTCACCGTCATCTCCGGTAATTGCACCGCCCCGGTATCGTGGGTGGCACTATCGGGCCGGCTCGGCTGTTGGGCCTGAGCGGTGGAGACCAGCAGAGAAATGGCGAGGCCGAGCGTGAATCGGCGGAGCATGGGCCGGTCCTTACAAGAAATTTCAGAATGGATTCAGGAATGCATACTGATAAGAGGCAGACCACGTGCCACCCACATTCTAATCGCCCAACCTGTTGTGAGGCGGAAGATTGTGTGAAGTCGTGCGAAGTGCTCTTTCTGCTCCGCGCGACGAGAGTGGGTGATTCGACCCGATGAGTGGGTGAAAGCACCCAGCTCGACTCGATCGCCGGGACAAAAACCGAGGCTGGCGCTCGCGATTCCGAACGCCAGCCTCGCTCTGCGAGGATCGACTACCCGTGTACTAGTTGATCCGCTTGATCTCCACCCGCCGATTCTTGGCTCGCCCGGCGAGCCGTCTTGTTGGGCGCCACCGGGTTGGTCGGTCCATAGCCCTTGGCCGTGACGTTGTTGGGATTCACGCCATGGGTGGTGAGGTAATCACGGACCGCTTTGGCTCGCGCCTGGGACAACCGGGTGTTGGTGGCGGCCGAGCCGGTGTTGTCGGTGAAGCCCGAGATCTCCACCTGCACGGTCGGGTTGGCCCGGAGTGACAGGGCCACCTGGTCGAGAACATCCTGTGAGCCCGGCAGCAAGATCGACTTGCCGGTCTCGAAGTTGACGCCCTCGAGGATCAGCGGCGTCTTGGCCGGGAGCTTCATCAGCACGATGGTGCAGCCCAAGGGCGTCGACCTGATCGCCACCCGGGGTCGCCGGGCACTTGTCCTTGTCGTCGGGGACGCCGTCTCCGTCGCTGTCCTTGGTGATCGAGCACCCGTTGGCATCCACGAAGTCACCGTGGGGAGTGTTGGGGCACTTGTCGGCGGCATCGAGCACGCCGTCCCCATCGCTGTCCTTGGGGCAGCCGTTGGCGTCGACCGGAGTACCGGCCGGGGTGTTGGGGCACTTGTCCTTGTCGTCGGTGACGCCGTCGCCGTCACTGTCCCTCGGGCAGCCGGTGGCTGTCCACCGCCACGCCGACCGGCGTATTGGGGCACTTGTCGTTGGGATCCACCACGCCGTCGCCGTCGCTATCCAGGGGCAGCGGGCAGCCGCTGCCGTCGACCTTGGTGCCCAACGGAGTCCCGGGGCACTTGTCGCTGGGATCCGGGACGCCGTCCTTGTCGCTGTCTTTGGGCCCCAGCTTGCCGAAGATGTAGCTCACCCCGAACTGGGCACCCAGATGCGTCGTACTGGGCAGGCTGTTGTAGGAGATGTAGTCGATGGTGCCGTCGAGCCGGGCTCCCCAGCGCCGCTCCTTGCCCAGTCCGAACCGGAAGCCGAGCAGGCCGCCGAAGCCGTCATCGCGATGGTCGGTGCTGTATTCGTTGTGGGTGTACCCGCCTCCGAACAGGAAGCGGACACCGGAGCCGATGGGCGCGTGATAGGCGAAGCGAAAATGGAAGGGCTCGTAATTGTACGTCGCATTTCCGACAATGGAGGAGGCGCGATTGTAGGAGCCATCCGCCTCGAGGGTGACCCGCGGGGAGATGTAATAGCCGACCCGCGCGCCACCGCCCCAACCGTTCTTCCAATCTTCGAAATTGGTGCCGAAGTTCGTCCACCGGGCGAACCCACCGACTTCGAAGTTCCCCCGCTGGGTCTCCTGGGCGGCGGCCGACGCCGCGCACAACGCTAGAACGAGCGCACCCATTCCAATGCGACGCTTCATAGCGACCTCCATATGGCTGGCTTGCGGGTCTCGGTCGGTGCCGCGTCGTCGTTCCGGCCCGGCGACGCAATGCTCTCGGGGAGTGAGCTCACCCGAACGGACACGAGGAATGATAGCGAGGTGCGCTACCGAGAAAAGTGGGGCAGGGGGGGAGTGTCGAGGGATCGGGGGCGCCCCGACGCCCCTGCCTGCTCCATCTGCACGAACCGGCGATCGTAGTGGCGCATCTGGGCGTTGGCGGCCTTGGCCGACGAATCTCCTTCGATCGTCTGGCTGGTGGGACTTCTCGTTCACCGGGCTCATGGGGGTCTGTCGGGCCGACGGGTTGCGTGCCTTCAGCGCCCCATCCAGGGGCTGTCGGCAAGATGGTCGCTTGAATCGCTCTCCCCTCCACCCTAGATTCCGCGCCAGCATGAACCTGCAACTCTATCGCGCGCCCGACTTTACCAAGCCTCCTCTGACTGCGGCGCCGCAGGCGCGCTTCGAGCCGGCGCCCGGCGACGGCGTCCTGCCCGAGGGCTTCTTCTCGACCTCCAACCTCCCCACCTACCTGCACGTGGGCACTCTGTGGGTAATGCCCACCCGCCCCCGGATGGACTGCGTCATCGTCCGTCGCGGAACCCAGCTGGAGACCATCGAGCCCCGCCGGCTCAAGCGCGGGGACTTGATCGCGATGGGCGAGGCCGAGGACGGCTCGGACGGGATCTACGTGCACAGCGAAGGCTTCCTGGGCGGCTCCCACAGCGCCAACGAGTTCCGGTTCATGTCCACCGAGGTGAGCCGCGAACGCCCGGTGAACTACGAGGAGCTGGCCGCCCGGCTCTGCGAAGAGAAGGCCCGCGGCGGCTATCTCATCTGGGTGGCCGGTCCGGCGCTGGTGCACTCGCGGGCCCGCGGGGACTTCGAGTGGTTCATCCATAAGGGATTCGTCCAGGCGGTGCTGGCCGGCAACGCGGTGGCGGTGCACGACATCGAAGCGGCGATCTTCGGCACCACCCTGGGCATGACCAACACCGGCCAGCCCACCGAAGGCGGCCACGGGCTGCACATGCGGGCCATCAACCGGGTGCGGGCGCTGGGTTCCATCGAGCGCGCGGTCGAGACCGGGCTGATCCGGAGCGGGATCATGCACGCTCTGGTGACCCACCGGGTGCCCTACGTGCTGGCCGGCTCCATCCGGGACGACGGGCCGCTCCCCGGCGTCTTCAGCGACTCGCTGGCGGCCCAGGACGCGATGCGGGAGCACACGGTCAAGGCCACCGGTGCCATCCTGATCGCCTCGGCGCTGCACGCGATCGCGGTCGGCAACATGCTGCCCGCCTTTCACACCAACTACGACGGAGTCCCGACTCCGCTCATGACCATTTGCGTGGACCAGACCGAGTTCGTGGTGAACAAGCTCAAGGACCGCGGCACCCATCAGGCCTACGGTGTGGTGACCAACGCCCAGGACTTCATGCACGTCCTCCGCTTCTACGTCGAAAAATGGAAAGCCTCGTCCTGAACGCGCCGGGGTCCGGCTGGGCCCGGCTCGCCGAGCAGGTCGCCGCCCAGCTGCCGGTGGCGGAGATCGATGCCGTCTGGGTGTTCCCCTCGCTCCGCCGCGAAGGGAAGGAGTGGGGAACGGCGGTACTCTCGCGGATCGACGGCGAGCGCGCCGAGCGGCGCCGGATCTACACCGCGCGTTTCATGCACACCTTCAAGGGCCAGGAGCGCGGGAGATTCGAGTCGACCCTGGAAGAAGTCGGCAGCGGGCCGGTCGAGACCCTCGAGCGGCTGCTCGCCGGCGTGCATCGCCGGCTCGATCAGGCCGAAGGCCCGACCGCGGTCTCTCCGTCCTCCTGGTTCCCGCCCTCGCCCCCGGCCGAGCCCGGTCCGATCGCCGATGCACCTCGCCAAGGCTGAGGGCGCGGCCCTGCTCGAACGGTTCCGCCGCTACCTGCGGGATCATCGGCAGCCGGTCACCCGCCAGCGGGACCTGATCGCCGAAGCGGTGTTCACCTCCGAGGACCATCTCTCGGTAGACGCCATTCAGCGCTGGCTGCGGGACCATCGGGAGCGGGTGGGCACGGCCACCGTCTACCGTACCCTCGATGTCCTGGTCGAGAGCGGCCTGGTCAAGGCGCATGATTTCGGCGAAGGGTTCCGCCGCTACGAGCCGATGCCTACCGAGGCCAACCACGAGCACCTGATCTGTCTCCGCTGCGGCCGGGTGGATGAATTCGCGCAACGAGCGGCTGGAGCGGATGCTGCCGGTCATCGCCGACGAGCACTCCTTCCAGCATCAGCGGCACCGGGTCGAGATCTACGGACTGTGCCGCGACTGCCAGGGCCGGGACCTGGAGGGCCTGTGAGCGGAAACGCTTTCGCCCGTCGTGCCCTCGCTCTCCGGCGCGCCTGAGCGCGCGACCCTTCCGTGTCCGAGCCCACCCTTTCGCTCGCCGTCGCCTTCCTGGCCGGGCTGCTGAGCTTTCTCTCTCCCTGCGTCCTCCCGCTGGTGCCGTCCTACATCGGCTTCCTCACCGGGATGACCCTGGAAGAGGTCGGGAGTCGGCGGCGGCACGCGCTGCTGCACGCGCTGCTCTTCGTGCTCGGCTTCTCCCTGGTCTTCCTGTTGCTGGGCGCCAGCGCCACGGCGCTGGGCCGCTCGCTCAAGTACTACCAGATCTGGCTGCAGCGAATCGGTGGCGTGCTGATCATCGTCTTCGGCCTCTTCTGTCTCGGCGTGCTGCGACTGCGATGGCTGCACATGGAGCGGCGCCTCCATCTCCAGGACCGGCCGATCGGCTTCCTCGGATCCGGGCTGGTGGGCATGGCATTCGGCGCCGGCTGGACGCCCTGCATCGGCCCGGTGCTGGGCGGGATCCTGGGTCTGGCCGCGAACGAAGCCAGTCTGGGCCGCGGATTGGAGCTCCTGGCGTGGTACTCGGCGGGACTGGCACTGCCGTTTCTGCTCGCGGCCTTGGCGCTGGAAGGATTTCTCGACTGGTTCCAGCGGTTCCGACGCTATCTGCCGTGGGTGATGCGGGTCAGCGGGGTCCTGCTGGTGTGCGTGGGGCTCCTGATGATGACGGGGGAGTTCACCCGGATGGCCGGCTGGCTGCAGAGCCTGACGCCGGAGGTGCTGAGAAGGCGGCTGTGAGAAGAAGTACTGAGTACTGGGTACTGAGTACTGAGTGAATCCCGGAAGCGCTCAGTACTCAGTACTCAGCACTCAGTACCGCAGTTCCTCACTCGGCAATGGTTTCCATCTCCTCCTCCGCCTGTTGCCGCCGCAGCAGCTCCCAGTACCGCCCGCCGCGCCCAATCAGCTCCTCGTGCGTCCCCGCTTCGACCATCCGTCCCCGGTCCAGGACAATGATCCAGTCGGCCTCCCGCACCGCGGTGAGCCGGTGGGACACGATGATGCTGGTGCGGCCCACCAGCGCGTCGCGAAGCCCGTGGAGAATCTTGGCCTCGATCTGGGTGTCCACCGCACTCAGCGCGTCATCCAGGACGAAGACCGTCGGGTTCCGGGCCAGGGCCCGCGCGATGGCCGCCCGCTGCTTCTGTCCGCCTGAGAGATTGATCCCTCGCTCGCCCAGCATGGTGTCATAGCCCTGTGGGAGCGCGGGGAGCGCCTCCACCAGCTGCGACACCTCGGAGACCCGCTCCAGTCGTCCGTCGTCCGGCGCGCCCAGGAGGATGTTCTCCCGCAGCGTGGCGCTGAAGAGGAACGTCTCCTGGGGTACGAAGCCGACCTCTCGCCGGAGCTCCGCCAGCTTCAGGGTGCGGATGTCCACCCCGTCTAGCAGAATGCGACCCCGATCGGGGTCGTAGGCGCGAACGATGAGGTCCACCAGAGCGGATTTCCCGGCCCCAATCGGCCCGACAATTGCAAGTGAACGCCCGGCACCGACTTCGAGCGATATGTCCTCCAGCACCCAGCCCCGCTCTCGAGCACCCGGGTACTGGAACCAGACGCCTTCGAAGACCAGGGAGCGGCCCTTACTCGCCGGAGGAAGGGCATGGGGACGGGGTGGAGAGTCGACGGTGGCGGTCTCGCGGAGGAGCGCGTTGATGCGGGCCATGCTGGCCTCGCCCCGCTGCACCAGGTTGATGGCCCACCCGAGAGCGATCATGGGCCAGACCAGCGTGGCGAGGTAGACGCCGAACGCGACGAAGGCCCCAGGCGAGACGGCGCCGGCCACCACCAGACGGCCGCCGAAATAGAGAACCGACGCGGCGCCCAGGCCGCCCAGCAGGTTGAGCACCGGGTGAAACGCCCCTGCCGCGTAGGCCAGGGAAACGTTGCGATGCGCGTACTCATCGTTTAGGCTGCGAAAGTGCTCGATCTCCGCGCGTTCCTGGCGGTAGGCGCGCACCACACGGACGCCGGACAGGTTCTCGTGGACATAGTTGGTCAGATCGGCGAATTGGGCCTGGATCGCCAGGGCCCGGTAGTGGATCGTCTGACCGACGAAGATCATCACCAGCGGCAGCCCGATCAGCGGCGCCAGGGCGTAGAGCGCCAGGCGGGGGCTGACTTGGACCATGGCCGGACCGATGAGCAGGGCGCGGGTGACGGTGTCCACCAGATACATGAGGGCGGGCCCGGCCACCATGCGGACCGCGAGCAGGTCGTTGGTCGACCGGCTCATCAGGTCTCCGGTGGGATGGTTCCCGTAGAAGGCGGCGGTCATCCGTTCCAGGTGCTGGAACAGCACGTTGCGGAGATCGCGCTCGATGTAGCGGCTGGCGCTGTTCAACGCCCGGCGCATCTCGTAGCGGGCCAATCCACCGGCCAAAGCGGTGCCCAGCAGGAGCAGCACGGCGGTCCGCACCTCCGCCAGCGGTGACGGGTGCCGCAGCGCGTCGATGCCCCGCTGAATGAATCGCGGGGCCAGCGTGATGAAGAAGTTGGAGACCACTACCAGGGCGAGCCCGATGGCGACGGTCCGGCGGTAGGGTCGGAAATACGGAACCAAGCGTTTTAATTCCATAGATTGAATGTCACTGGCCCGATGGGGCCGAGACAAGGAGGCCGGAATGCGAAAGACCGTTGCGATTGCCAGTGCGCTGCTGCTGCTCGCCGCCTGCTCCAAGAGTGCTGACAAGCCGGCCCAGGCGGACAGCCAGCGCGATCTCCAACTTGCACCAGCCGACAGCTCGGCCGCGCTCAACGACGCGCCGGCGCCCAAGCCGGCCGAGGCACCTGCTCCGGCACCCGCGCCGGCTCCCAAGCCCCCCGCGCCCAAGCCGGCGGCGGCTCCGGCTCCCAAGCCCAAGCCCGCCGAGCCGGCCACCGTGAGTCTCGGTGCCGGGACCGAGGTGCGCAGCGCGGCGGTGGACACCATCAGCTCTCGCCATCACAAGGCGGGCGAGACCTTCAAGGCCACGGTGAGCGGCGATATCAAGAACGACAAGGGCCAGGTGGTGATCCCGGCCGGTTCCACGCTCACCTTCGAAATCGTGACCCTCGAGCCGGCCGAGAATAAGAGCCAGAAGGATGGCAAGCTGGAGCTCAAGGTGACCGAGGCGACCATCAAGGGGCAGACCTATGCCGTCAACGGCACCGTGGTCTCGGTGACCCACTTCCTGCAGGGGCGTGGCGTGACCGCGGGTGACGCCGCCAAGGTTGGTGGCGCGACGGCCGGTGGTGCCGTGGTCGGCGGCCTCCTGGGCAAGGGGAAGGGTGCCGTGATCGGCGCCATCGTGGGTGCCGCGGCCGGTACCGGTGCCGCGGTCCATTCGGCCGATCGGGACGTGGTGATCCCGGCTGGTGGCGAGATCGTAATCGCGTTGCTGCAACCGCTGACGGTGCCAAAATAAGTACTGAGTGCTGAGTACTGAGTGCTGAGTGAACGGTGCTGAGGGGCGAGCGGATGATCCACTCGCCCCTCAGCTATTTCTCCGTACTCAGTACCCAGTACTCAGTACTCAGTACTCTCTCAGTACCCCGCTCCCCCTCCGCCCCTTCGGGGATCACTGACGCCCTGCCAGCCTTTGTCGGTCCTGGTGATTGCTTCCACGTCCCCCAGGAGATCGTGCTCGCGGACGGCGTGACCCATCTGCCGGAGCCGGGTCATGGCTCCTGACGAGAACCCGTCTCGCTCCACCAGAATCTCATCCGGCAACCCCTGATGATGAATTCGAGGCGCGCTCACCGCCTGGCGCAGGGTCCAGTGGCGGTCGATCACTAGTGAGAGCACCTGATAGACGGTGGTGATGATCCGGGGCCCGCCCGCCGCGCCCAGGAGCAGGAACAGGTGGCCGGCGGGGTCCAGCACGATGGTGGGGGTCATGGTCGAAAGCACTCGTTTCGCTGGCGCGATGGCGTTGGCCTCGCCCTGGACCAGGCCGTACTCATTGGGTAGTCCCGGCGCCACCGCGAAATCGTCCATGCTGTTGTTGAGGAGGAAACCGGCGCCGCGGACCAGCACCAGGCTCCCGAAGGAGTTGTTGAGCGTGGTGGTAGCGCTGACCGCGTTGCCCTGCCGATCGATCACGGCGAAGTGAGTGGTGGAGTTGCCGTCTCGCACGGCGGGATCGAAGGGCGGTGTGGGGGTCGCCTTGCCCGTGTCGATGGTGGCGCGCTGGGAGTCCGCGTAGGCGGCCGAGAGCAGTCTCGCGAGCGGCATCCGGACCCGGTCGGGATCGCCCAGGTAGCGATTGCGGTCGGTAAAGGCCCGCCGCATCGCTTCGGTTTCGAGGTGGAGCAGTGGGGCAGAACCAAAGGGTGGCAGCGGCGAGTAGCCGCCCATCAGGTTGAGTATTTCGCCCAAGACCACGCCGCCCGATGATGGCGGCGGCATCGTGACCACGACGGAGCCCCGGTACCTCAGCCGCAGGGGATCTCGCCAAACCGGCCGATAGCGGCCGAGGTCCTCGCGCCGGATCAATCCCCCATCGCGTTCCATTTCCGCCACCAGCGAGTCCGCGACCCAGCCGGTGTAGAACCCATCGGCGCCGCGATCTCGAATCGCCCGCAGCGTCCGCGCCAGCTCGGGTTGGCGGAGCCGCTCACCGATGGCGAGGGGCCGGCCACCGGGGAGAAAGGCCGCGGCGACGGCGGGGAAGCGGGCCAAGCGTGCGCTGTCCCTGGTGATCCCGTGGTGGCGGTATTCGTCGATGACGAAGCCCTTCTCGGCGAGCCAGATGGCGGGCGCGATCAGGCGGGCCAGCGGCAACCGGCCGAACCGGCGATGCGCCTCGATCAATCCGGCCACGGTGCCCGGCACTCCGGCCGAGAGGGCCCCGACCAGACTGCCGGGACCAGGGTGCCCGGAGGGATCGAGGAACATGTCGTGACTGGCCGCGCGGGGAGCCACTTCCCGGAAGTCCAGTGCCTGCGTGGTGCCGTTCGCCAGGCGGACGATGAGGAATCCCCCGCCTCCCAGGTTGCCGGCCTCAGGGTGCACCACCGCGAGCGCGAAGCCCACCGCCACCGCGGCGTCCACCGCATTCCCACCTTGTTTGAGAACCCCGCGCCCCACCCGGCTGGCGATCACATGGCCGGAAACGACTATGGCGTGATGCCCCTCGGTGACTCGGGCCGCGTTCCAGAGTGGCCAGGCGGGGTCAACGCCTTGGGGACGTTGCGCCGCTTGACCTTCGGCGCGGCCGGAGAGGCCGAGGGTGGTAGCGGCCGTCAGGAGGAGGAGGGTAAGGCGCCGCAGGTTGCCGGGAATCGAAGGCACGGCCTAATTTAGCGCTTCCATGGCACGACAGCCTTCCGCCTCCCCGCCCGGCGACGGGTCGGATCTCCGTCTCACCGAACGCCGGAATCCCCGGACCGCCGACCTCGATCTTGCCAGCGCGCTGGAGATCGTGGACCTGATCAGCGCCGAGGATGCCACGGTGCCCACCGCGGTCGCCGCCGCCAAGGCGTCGATTGCTCAGGCGATCGACCTGATTGAGCGCGGCTTCCGGGCCGGCGGCCGCCTGATCTACCTCGGCGCCGGCACCAGTGGCCGCCTGGGCGTGCTCGACGCCGCGGAATGCCCGCCCACCTTCGGCACGCCTCCCGAAATGGTGGTGGGCCTCATCGCCGGCGGGTATCGCGCGCTGGTGCGCTCGGTGGAAGGCGCCGAAGACGACATCAACGCGGCGATCGAAGAGATCAACGGGCAACGGGTCACCTCGCGGGATGTCGTGGTAGGCATTGCCGCCAGCGGGACCACCCCGTGGGTCCGGGCCGGGTTGGGCCGTGCCCAGGCCCTCGGTGCCAGCACCATTTTCCTCTCCTGCAGCGAGCCGCCGGCGTTGCTCAAGGACACCTGCGACGTCTGCATCACCGTCCTGGTGGGGCCGGAGGCGCTCACCGGGTCGACCCGCATGAAGGCGGGAACCGCCACCAAGCTGGTGCTCAATCTCCTCACGACCGGTGCCATGGTCCGCCTGGGCAAGGCCTACGGCAACCTGATGGTGGACCTCCAGGCCTGGAACGAGAAGCTGAACGACCGGAGCGAGCGCATCCTGATCGAGACCGCCGCCATCGATCGCGCGGGAGCCAGGGCCGCGCTCAACGCCGCCGGCGGCCAGGTCAAGACCGCGATCGTCATGCTCCGCCGGAAGGTGGATCGGACCGAGGCCGAGCGGCTCCTGTCCGAGCACCAGGGACATCTCCGGGCCATCGTGGGAGACCCGCCACCGGTTCCAGCCCAGTGACCGAGCCGCCCGTCCTCGGCGTGGGCCTCATGTCCGGCACCTCGCTCGACGGCATGGACGCGGCGCTGGTTCGCTTCGAGAGCGCCACGCGCTGTGCCCTGGTCGCCTTTGCCACCCGACCCTACTCCAAGGCCGAGCGCAAACGGCTGGAGCAGGCCTTGGGGGAAGCCGGCCCCGCCGATCTGGCCCGACTCCACGTGAGTCTGGGGGAATGGGCAGCGGAGGCGGTCGACCAGGTGCTCGCCCAGGGGCGCGCCCGCGCGATCGATCTCGGCTTCATCGCCTTTCACGGCCAGACCATCTGGCATCAGCCACCCGTGGTGAGTTGGCAGCTGGGCGAATCGGCCGTGCTGGCGGAACGATTCGGGGTGCGGGTGGTGGGGAACTTCCGCGCCCGCGACGTGGCCGCGGGAGGGCAGGGGGCTCCACTGGTGCCGGTGGCGGACATGCTGCTGTTCGGCCATCCGGACCGCGCCCGCGTCCTGCTCAACCTGGGCGGAATGGCCAATCTCACCTACGTGCCCCGGCGCGCGGTCGAGCAGGGCGCTCTGGCCTTCGATACCGGGCCCGGGGTGGCCGTCATCGATGCGGTGGCCCGCCTGGTGAATCACTCGCTTCCTTACGATCGGGACGGACGCCTGGCGCGGCGGGGCAAGGTGAACGAACGGGTGCTGGGCCACCTGCTCAAGGATGCGTTCTTCTCGAAGGCGCCACCCAAGAGCACCGGACGCGAGCGGTTCGGGCACGCCTACGCCATGACGCTCCACGAGAAGGCGCCGGGCCCCGACGGGGTCGCCACCGCGGTAGAGCTGACCGCGCGCTCGGTGGCCGCGGCGATCGCGCGCTGGGTGCCCGGCCGCCCCGAGGTCGTGGTCTCCGGGGGCGGCGCGCACCATCCGATCCTGATGGAGCGCTTGCGGGAGAATCTGGCCGCCCGTTGGGGGGCGCCGCCGACTATCACGCGCTTCGACGACCTGTTCTTCTCGGGAGACGCCAAGGAGGCGGTCGCCTTTGCACTCCTGGGATACCTCACCCTGCACGGCCAACCCGGCAACCTCCCTGCCGCCACCGGCGCGCGGGGCGCCCGGGTGCTGGGATCGGTGACGCCCCCGTGAATCCCGGCCGACTGATTCTGCCGCCGCTCCGCTGGAAACCGGAGACGGCCTATCGCCACGAAGACAAGAACATCACCCAGTATCTCAATGTGGGCGTCGGCGGGTTCATCATCTTCGGAAGCCTGGGCGCCTCGGCTGGAGAGGTAAGAGATCTGATCGCCGAGCTCAAACGGCAGGCCCAGCGCCCCCTGCTCATCGCCGCCGATCTGGAGCGCGGGGCCGGCCAGCAGATGCGGGACCTGACCGAGTTTCCCCCGCCCGCGGCCCTGGCCTCGCTCGACGATCCTGCGGTGGTCACCACCGCGGCCGGGACCACGGCCTCGGAGGCTCGGTCGGTCGGGATCAACTGGATCCTGGGGCCGGTCTGCGACCTCGACGTGGAGCCCGACAATCCGATCATCCAGACCCGGTCATTCGGCGCGGTTCCTTCCCAGGTCGCGACCAACGTCGCCGGCTGGGTCGAGTCCTGCCATGCCGCCGGGGTCCCCTGCTGCGCCAAGCACTATCCCGGGCACGGGCGCACCACCACCGATTCTCACAGCGTGCTGCCGGTGGTGGACGCTGATCGGGAGACGCTGCAAGGCCAGGATGGTCTCCCCTTCGCGGCGGCGGTCAAGGCGGGCGTGGAGGGCGTGATGACCGCCCATGTCTCCTACAGCGCGCTGGACCCCTCGGGGCGCCCCGCCACCTTCTCGCGCGTGATCCTGGACGACCTCCGCCAGCGCCTCGGCTTCAACGGCCCGGTCGTGACCGATGCCCTGATCATGGAAGGCGCCCTGGAGGGACATGGGGAGAACCAGGCCTCGGTTCAGGCCCTCAAGGCCGGCTGCGATCTGCTGCTCTATCCCAAGGATCCGGCCGCGGTGCGCCGAGCGCTGGAGCAGGCCGTGAAGAGCGGCGCGCTGGAGAGCGCGCGGTTGGGCGAGGCCCTCGCCCGCTACCAGAAGCTGCTGGACCGCGCCAACCGGGCATCCGCCGCCGCTCCGGCCCCGGAGATGAGCGCCACTTCGATTGCCGATCGGCTGCTGGATCGGGGGTTGATCCGCGGCACCGCGCCCCAGCTGAGCCGCCGGCTCGAGCTGGTGGTGGTGGACGACGACATCTACGGCGCCTTCGCGCCCGGGCCCAGCGACTTCGCGGAACGCGCGCTCCGGGACAGCGGCTTCGAGGTTGGAGCCGGAGGGGACCGGGTGGTGCTCGCCTTTGCAGAACCGCGGGCCGCCAAGGGAAGGGCCGGCTTCGGTCCCGAGAGCCTCGCGGCGCTCAATCGCGTGGTCCCCGGCGCGGCCCTGGTGGTGATGTTCGCTCACCCTCGTCTCCTATCGCAGATTCCCGACGAGGCGCCGGTGCTGCTGGCCTGGCACCGGCAGCGGCTGATGCAGGAGGCGGTGGCGAGGTGGGTGGAGGCGAGGGTAGGGCGGTGAGGGGACGAGGGTTCTGAGTTCTGGGTTCTGAGTTCTGAGAGGAGTCACTCAGAACCCAGAACCTAGAACCTAGAACCCAGAGCCCAGAACCCAGAACCATTTTCGAGCACGGAGTTCCCATGGCAATCCAGCCGGCTGGCATGGCAGGGAAAACCGTTTTCGTAACCGGCGCCACCGCGGGCATTGGTCTGGAGACCGCCTTGGGACTGGCCCGCCTGGGCGCGCGGGTGATCATCGGGGCCCGCGACGAGGCCCGGGGCAAGGCGGTGGTCGAGGCCATCACCAGCGCTGGAGGCCGAGCCGAGCTGCAGTTGATCGACATGGCCTCCTTCGCGTCGGTGCGGCGGGCGGCGGAACAACTGCTGCGGGCGTATTCCTCACTCGATGTGCTGGTCAACAACGCCGGCACCGTATTCAAGGAGTACCAGCTCACCGCCGACGGTTTCGAGCGGACCTGGCAGACCAATTTCCTCAGCCATTTCCTGCTCACCCGCCTGTTGCTCCCTGCACTCCGGCGCGCTCCCAAGCCGCGGGTAGTGAACGTCAGCTCGGTGGCCCACACCAGCGCGAAGATCAACTGGGACAACCTGGGATACGAGGGAGAATTCCGGGGCATCAAGGCCTACGGCCAATCCAAGCTGGCCCAGATTCTCTTCACCGGCGAGCTGGCCAGACGAGAGCCGGGCATTTCCGTGACGGCCCTGCACCCCGGCGCCATCGCGACCAAGATCTGGCGCCCGGCGCCGCTCCTCCTGCGGGCTATTCTCGCGGTGATTCTGCCCTCGGCGGCCAAGGGTGCCCGGCATGTGATCCGGCTGGCGTCGGCTCCCGAGGTGGAAGGGGTGTCGGGGAAGTATTTCGATCGGATGCAGGAGCGACTGCCCGCCTCGGCGGGGCGGAGCGTGGAAGATGCGGCGAGGTTGTGGGAGCTGGCCGAACGGGCGACGAAATTCGTGAACCCTCCCGCGTAGTCGTGGAGTGAATTGGGAATGAAGCGAACGTGAAGATGTTCTCAGCGCGGATAGCCTATCCCGAACTCCATGGAGTGAATATCTTGACCACCAAACCGCTATAAAATCGGGCACTCAGATGAACCCAACTTGGGTCGGGCTCCGCTCGAGATGGTCGGTCGGGATCGCGCTCCTCTGGGTCGCGGCCTGCACCGACATCCAATATCGCGATCGCCCGCCATTCAACCCCCCGCCCGATGCCTCCAGCGGGTATCTCGGCTATTACTCCACCGCCGATCGCCAGACCGTGTGCGGCAACTGCCACGTGGGCCAGCAGGCCGACTGGATTCAGACACTCCATTCCGCTGCCTGGGATACGCTGCAGGCGAATCCGGCCGCCCAGCCCGTGTGCGAGCATTGCCACACCCTGAACTCGCGTGGAAACCAGCCCTCGGCCACCGTGGGATTCGACAAGGTGGCCAGCGACGTCTACCACGATGTCCAATGCGAGAGCTGCCACGGACCGGGCTACAACCACGTGACCAACCCGAGCGTGGTCGCCAATCGCCCGATTCCCAGCCTCAGCGTGTATCCCACCGTTCCGGTCGCCGACACCGCCGGGTTCGTGAATTCCAGCTGCGGGGGCTGCCATGAGGCAGCCGGCCCGACGCGGAACCACAATTTCCTGAAGGAGTGGAGAGCATCCCGGCACGGCCAACCGCAGCCCCAGGGGGCCAGCGCCACCTGTCAGCCGTGCCATGACGCCAAGGGCATCCTGGCCGCGTGGGGCATCAACACCGTTTACCGGGAGCAAGGGACCAGCACCCTGATCCCGCAGACCTGCCCGGTGTGCCACGATCCGCACGGCACGGCCAAGGATCCGAGCGGGCTCCCACTGGAGGGGCAGCTGCGGTACCCGATCAACTCGCCGGTCGAGGAGGTCAATCTCTGCACCCATTGCCACAGTCGGCGCGCGGATGTCACCGCGGCCGGGAGCGGCCCGCATGGCGCGCAGGGTCCGGTGCTCTTCGGGACGGCGGGGTATTTCCCACCGGGGACGGTGTATGACACTACCTCGATTCTGACCACCCACGGGTCGACGGCGAACCCGCGGCTCTGCGCCGGCTGCCACGTGAACCAGCTGACCGGGGTGGACGCCGGCGGCAATCCCGTAGCCTACGTCGGCCACAGCTTCCATCCACTCCCCTGCCTGATGCCGGGGAGCCCGGGGGTGGTGGACACCACGTTTACCAACGCCTGCGCCTTCGACGAGCCCAGCCGGTCGTGGGCCGCCTGTACGGCCTCCGGCTGTCATATCTCAGCGGCACAGGCGATCACGCGGTTCGATGGCATCCGGGCCGAGGTGGGCGGATACCTCCGCACGCTCTGGGTAGATGTGAACCGCAACAAGACGATCGATCCGTTCCCGACGGACTCGGGCTATCTGGCGAAGATCCAGCTCAACCAGCCGGGTGATCTGGACAATTCGACCAATACCGTCACCGCGGCCAAGGGAGCCCGGTTCAACGCCCAGCTGACCGGGGACAGTCTCTTCGATCATCCCGACGGTTCGCACGGCGTGCACAACCCGTTCCTGTACCGGGCCCTGCTGCAGTCGTCCATCGCGGATCTGTTGGCCCATTACCCTGGCTTCCTGCCGGCTCCTCCCGCTCCGGTGCTCTCCCGGATTCAGGCGGCGATGCGTAGCGGGCAGCTGCGGATGGCGCAGCAGGCGGAGCAGGCCATCCTGAGCCCGAACGGGGTCAGGGCGGCAGTCAACCGGACCGGCCTCCGCTGATCGCGGCGACGCGTGCTCCGATCGCTTCCCGGTCTCGGTGGCGCCCCGCAGGTAAGGGCCGGGTTCTCGCCCGGGAACCAGCGGCTTCGTTCGCTTCCCGCCGAGGGCCGCTCCGGGAGCGTCGGCCTGCCTGATCCAGACTCCGGCCCCGACTCGCCCCGCCCATCGGCACTGGCACAGCGCCGGCGCCGGGCCATAGGGTTCGCGTTCGTGATCGCCGCTCTGGCCGTGGCGAGAGTCGCCGTGGGCGGCGACCCCCCGGCGCTGGGAGCCGCGCGGGAGGAAGGGGTGATCCAGGGGAGCGACAGCTTCCCGCACGACCGCCACAAGAAGCTCGCCTGCCTGACCTGCCACCTGCCGACCTCACAGAAGGTGCTCACCTTCGAGCCGCCTCGCGGCTGCCAGATCTGTCATCACCAGGCTCCGGGGAAGACCGACTGCCAGAGGTGCCATACCGCGGAAATGCTCGACCGGCCGATGGACGTGCGGATCACCATCACGGTTCCCAAGCACGACCCGAGGGGGCGCACCGTCGACTACCGGCATGCGCTTCACGACAAGAAGAAATGCACCGACTGCCATGTCACCCCGGTAACCCTCGAGCCGACGGACAGCGTCGTGACCTGTCGGTCCTGCCACTCCGATCACCATCAGAGTGGACGTCACTGCTCGACCTGCCACCAAACGGGCGCCATCCTGGACGCCCATGAACCACCGGTCGCGCCGCACTACGGCTGCGATCGCTGCCATACCCCGGCCCGGATCGCGGCGCTGGAGCCGACCCGGACGTTGTGCCTGGTCTGCCACAGCACCATGCAGGATCACAACGAGTCCAAGCAGTGCACGGAATGCCACTTCCTCGCTTCCCCCGAGGAATTCCGGGCCCATCTCAGCACGGCCGCCCGGAGCGCGCCATGAAACGAACCCTCCTGGGCCTGGCGCTTCTGGTCACGCTGCCGGCTTCCCTCGGGGCCCAGGGGTATCTCCTGCGGCTCGACGGGCGCCTCCAGAACGTGGCCTACCGCGGCGTCCGGCTCGACAGCATCCCCTTGGCCGGGGTGGACACCGCTCCGAACGGGAGCCTCCACTCACCCGATGGCTACGCGGTCTCCTGCGCGCCGGGTGGCGCCTACTGCCAGTTCTACCGACCCGGCTCTACGGTCGAGAACGCGCCCGCGGTCGCCAGTGCCGATCTGACCATGTGGGGCCTGGGCCTGCCCGGCCTCAGCCTCCACGCTAACGCTCGAGCGGGTACTGACCTCGTGGGGGGCGCCTGGCCCGGGACCGCGCCCGCGGTCCAGCTGCTGGAGGCCTATGCCCGATACCAGCGCGACTGGCTCACGGCTCAGCTCGGCCGGCAGGTGCGCCGTGGGCGGCTGGGCTTCACCGGTTTCGACGGTGCTGCCGTCGGCGCCCGCGCGGCGCGGCTGGGGCTCTCGGCTGAGGGCTATCTCGGTCTGGGGCTCGCGCGGGGCTCGGTGTTGCCGGCCACCAGCAGCCTGCTCAATCCGTTCGACGAGTTCCAGCCGACCCAGCGCCAGGTGGTCGCGGGCGTGGATGGCGATTGGCGGTTCGGTTACGGCGACGTCCACGCCGAGTACCAGCGGGAGGTGGATCGCGATACCCACAACTTCGTTTCCGAACGGGTAGGGGTAACCGCCAGCCTCCACCCGGTGCGCTACTTCCGGGTCGATGGAGGCAGCGAATACGACATCGCGAGTGGCTCGTGGGGGTCGTCCGAAATCGACGTCACGGTCACTCCCCACCGCCGGTTCGGCGCCTCCGGCGGGATCCGGCAGTATCGTCCCTTCTTCAATCTCTGGACGATCTGGGGGGCGTTCGCCCCCGTGGGCTTCCATGCCTATCGTGGCTCTGTCTGGGTCCATCCCGCCGGCCGACTCGAGCTCCGCGCCTCCGGCGAGCATTACCAGTACGAGGAGACGTTCACCAGCACCGCGCTGGTGAGCGTCGTCGACCATGGCTGGCGCTGGGCGGTCGGCGCGGGTCTGGGCCTGGGGACGCAGTGGCATACCGCGCTGAACTACCACGCCGAGTCCGGTCCGGGCGCGTCGTCCTCGGGCTGGGACGGGAGCGTCAGCTGGACGCCCAATACGACGCTCACCCTTACCGCCGACGGCGGCTACATGGAGCGGCCGCTGGAATTCCGCTACGAGCAGAGCAACCTCGGGTGGGCCGGCCTGAACGGCGATCTCAAGCTCAACCAGCGTCTCCGCTTCAATGTGAGCGGCACCTGGTACGGTGAAGACCGCCAGCGCCCCGATGCGTCCGGCTTCGACTGGAGCCAGACCCGGATCCTGGCCGGGGTGTCGTGCCTGCTCGGGTCGGGGGCCGACCGGCTGTCGCTGCCGCCGGCCGTGCGGAGGCGGGGAAGCCGATGAGGCGCTTCGGTCTTCTCCTGGCCCTGGGCAGCGTGTGGGCCGCAGCCGCCATTGCCCAGGGCGCCCCCGGCGCGGCCCCGGCGTTCGATCATTGGCGGCATCGGAAGGTTTTCCCAACCTGCCTGACCTGCCACCCGGGAGCCGCCGACACGTCGCGGTCCTTCTGGCCTGCGCCCGAAGGATGCGCCAACTGTCACGACGGGAAGGTCGAGGAGAAGGTGGAGTGGAGGGGGCCACCGCCTCCGCACGTGAGCAACCTTCGCCTGAAGCACGATGTCCACGCCGAGAAGTTCAGCAAGAAGTTCGGCGAGGACTCTACCCAGGCCTGCCTGTCGTGTCACAGCGAGTTCGGGGCTTCCTGGATGCAGGTGAAGCGAGGCGTGCCGCCTCGCTGCCTGGACTGCCACGGAATCAAGGTGGCGCACCACGCTGCTCCCGACTCGGCCTGTGCGACCTGTCACCTGAAGCTTCCCGAGACCAAGCTGACGGAGGCCCGGATCGCGAAGTTCCCCAAGCCCCCCTCCCATGATTCCGCAGGGTTCTATCCCGGACGCCGCCACGGAGAACTGGCGGCTGGCGCCAAGGGAGCCGAGGGGAAGCCTTACGCCGTGGCCCCAAGCTGCGCCACCTGCCACGCGAGGGACTTCTGCCTCCAGTGTCACGTGAACGCCCCTGAGACCAAGGCCATCCAGGCGCTCGATCCCGATCCCCGCTCCCTGGCGATCGAAGCCAAGCTGAAGGCGCCCGCCAGCCACGAGGACGCCCGCTGGCAGGCGCGGCATGGGGGGGAGAGCCGCCGCGATAAGGCCGTCTGCAGCACGTGCCACACCCAACAGAGCTGTCTCACCTGCCACCGCTCGTCGCCGGCGGTCGCCGTGGCGATGTACCCGGCCGGCCCCGGCCGTGCGGTCGGCGCTCGCATCAAGCGGGCCCGGCCGGCCAGCC
The DNA here is from genome assembly GCA_963704015.1 of uncultured Gemmatimonadales bacterium. Lineage (GTDB taxonomy): Bacteria > Gemmatimonadota > Gemmatimonadetes > Gemmatimonadales > GWC2-71-9 > DATIWD01. The sequence continues at coordinate 477,309 of CAVPGI010000007.1, read as the reverse complement.
ATACCGAGAACTGGGCTGACCAGCACGCGCGGGTGGCCAGGAGTGCCCCCAATTCCTGCTCCGGCTGCCACGCGCGGAGCGAGTGCCTCGAGTGCCATCGCCCGAATGCGGCGAGTGCCGACAGCTATCACCCAGCCGGCTGGCTGGCCCGCCACCCGGCGGCGGCCTACTCCCGGCAGACCGACTGCGCCGAGTGCCATAATACGGCCCAGTTCTGCACCTCGTGTCACCAGTCCTCGGGGTTGACGTCGGTGGGCAACCTGCTCTCGGGCCAGTACCACGATGCCCAGCCGTCATTCCGGTTGGGGCACGGGCAGGCCGCCCGCCAGAGCCTGGAGAGCTGCGTCAGCTGCCACGCGGAGCGCGATTGCCTCACCTGCCACTCCGCGCAAAGCGGGCGCCATTTCAATCCGCACGGCCCGAACTTCGACGCCGAGCGTCTCAAGAAGAAGAACCCGCAGATGTGCTCGGCCTGTCACGGGAGCAACATTCCCTAGTCCGGGCCCGCGGTGAGTTCCTGAAACGACACTGCCCCGGAGGTCCGAGTGGCCTCCGGGGCAGCGCTTTCGTTTGACCTTCCGAGTGGTCTCTACGCCTTCTCTTTCCCCTTCCCGCCGCCGCCCATCAGCGAGGGGACGTTGAGGGAGTCGGCCAGGCCGGAGGGCACCACCATGAGGGAGCCCCGCTTGACGATGCTCTCGTAGAGCATGTTCATGGCCCGCAGGTTCATGGCCTCCGGGTGGTCGCGGTAGGCATTGGCGGCCTCGACGAACTTGTGGGCGATCTCGGTTTCCGCGGTGCCCAGGATGATGCGGGCCTGGCGCTCCCGCTCGGCCTGGGCCTGGCGGGACATGGCATCTTCGAGGGCGGTGGGAATGATCACGTCCCGGATCTCGACCGACTGCACGTGGATGCCCCAGTTCGCCATCTTCTGCTCCAGGGCCACCTTGAGCCCCGCGCCCAGTTCGGTCCGGGACTGAATGAGTTCGGCCAGATCGTGTTTCCCGATGGCGTCCCGCAGGGCGGTCTGGGCCGACAGGATGACCGCCTCATCGTAGTCCTGCACCTCCAGCGCGGCGCGCTCGGCGTCCTGCACGATCCAGAAGGCGATGGCGTCCACGTTGACCGGCACCGTGTCGCGGGTGAGGCACGATTCGGCCCCGAAGGCCGCGGTCCGGATCCGTTGATCGATGGTGTAGGCCACCCGGTCGAGGATCGGGATGATGGGGAAGTAGCCGGGCCCCCGGAGGCCCCGGTAGCGCCCGAGGCGGAGCACGACGGCCTTCTCCCACTGGTCGGCGAACTTGATCGAGGCGGCGATGAAGAGCCCCACCCCGAGGCCCGCGATGCCGGCCAGGGGGGGCGCGATGCCGGCGAGGAACAGCGCGCCGGCCAGCCCGGCCGCGGCCACCGCGCCGGCGGCCGCCGCGGCGAGCGAGATCCGCAGGTCGTTGGGTCTATGTCTAGTCATGTCCGTAACCTCGTCAAGAGAAAGTCGGTCGCCGTTCGGTTTGCCATTCGCTCATCGGGTTCGCGGGGGGCGGATCTCCTCGTAGCGCGGGCGGGTGGCGCGCGGGCGGATGATCTGCCCGGGCGCGGTCGTCGCCAGGTAGGGACTGCGGACCTCACCCAGCTCGATCGGCAGCGCCACCCGAACCAGAATGGTCAGGACGAACAGGCCCATCGCCCAGATGCCCGCGGTCACCCACAGCTCGACCCAGGTCGGGGAGTACTCGACGATCTCGCCCAGGGGCGATGGGATGAAGCCGGGAATCACCAGCCCGATCCCCTTCTCGATCCAGATGGCCAGGAAGAGCGTGGCGCAGGCGACCATCAGCCAGCGCGGGTTGCGCCGCACCGGATGAATCATCAGCGCGAGGGTCGCCGCGACGTTGAGGGCGACCGCAGTCCGGATCCAGGGCACCAGGGCGTGATGCTCGCCGAGGCCCACGAAGAGGTAGTAGGCGCTGATGCTGTGATGCGTAGGAAAGCGGAATTCGAAGACCAGATCGGAAAAGAGCATCACCAGATTGACCTGCGCCGCGACCGTGGTGGCGGTGGCGAGCTTCGAGATGGCCACATCCGAAATGGGGTACTTGCTGGTCGCCCGAATGAACCCGAGCAACAGGATCATGAAGGCGGGCCCCGCCGTAAAGGCGGAGGCCAGGAAGCGGGGACCCAGCAGCGGTGAGTTCCACAATGGGCGGGATGGCGGGGCGGCGAACAGAAACGCCGTGATCAGGTGGATGCTCACCGCCCACATGACCGAAAGGTAAATGAACGGCACGTATTTCTTCTTCGAAGGCTCGCGGCCGGTGAAGTGGCTGTAGAGGATGTAGAACGGGATCGCGAGGTTGAGTACCAGATAGCCGTTCAGCGCGATGACGTCCCACGCCAGCATCGAGCTGGGCCAGTTCAGCAGTCCGATCACCGGCGTGAGGCGCCACCACTTCCAGGGGAATCCAGGGCTGTTGGCCGTGACGAAGCCGAGACACATGATCAGGGCCGACACCGCGACCCCCTCGGCGATGAGGACGGCCCGGCTGAAGTCCACGTCATGCAGCACGTAGGCCGGCATCACCAGGATGACCGCCGCGGCGGCCACTCCCACCAGGAAGGCCAGGTTGGAGATATACAGTCCCCAGCTCACATGGTCGTTCATCCCCGTGACGATGAGCCCATGCGTGGCCTGGTAGAAGTACGCATACCCGCCCACCAGCATGATGGCCGTCAAGCTCCCCATCCAGAGATGGTAGCGTCGGTCGCCGGAGGTCACCGCCTGCAGCGCGCTCGAGAAGAAAGCTCGGAGATGCATGGTGGCCTCAGTCGGTGAAGTACCAGAAGCGAGGCTCGGTCCCGAGTTCTTCCTTCAGACGGAAGACCGGCTTGTTGGCCAGGACATAGCGGATCTCGGAATCGGGGTCCAGCAGATTCCCGAAGACCCGCGCCCCGGTGGGGCAGGCCTCGGCGCAGGCCGGCAGCCGGCCCTGTCGGGTCCGATGGACGCAGAAGGTGCACTTCTCGACGCAGCCTTGTTTCCGCGCGCGATTGCCCAGGTAGTGCTGGTTCGGGTTCACTTCTTCATTAGGCACTTCGGGCACGCCCCAGTTGAACCGCCGGGCCCAGTAGGGGCAGGCGGCCATACAGGCGCGACACCCGACGCACCAGTTGTAATCGATCACCACAATGCCATCGGGTTCCTGCCAGGTGGCGCCGACCGGGCAGACCGGAACGCAGGGCGGGTTGGCGCACTGGAAGCACTGGGTCCCCAGGTAGAAGTGGCCCTGCGCCGGCACCTCGTGCTGGTAGGTGGCATCGGCCTCGTTGAGGTCGACCACACCCCTCTCCGTCTCGAAGATCCGGATGTACTGGGTGTCCGCAGCGCGATCGAGGTTGTTCTCGTTGATGCAGGCCTCGACGCAGCGGCGAAAGCCCTTGCACTTCGAAATGTTGAAGGCGTAGCCGTAGAGGACTCCCGGCAGCGCCTCGTTGGTGTGGATGGTGACATCCTGGTTATGGACAAGCTTGGCCAGTCGCTCGAGGCGCTGGACAGTCTCGGCACGCTCGTCAGCGGTCATGCGGCGATAATGCTTCTGGAAGAACTGTTCCCATTCGAGAATCTTGAGCTCGCGCTCCTCGGGCGTCGAGGAGCTGAGGGGTGCGCAGGCACCAACCGCGCCGACGCCGGCGGCCACACCGCCCAGCAGAAGGCCCAGCGCTCCCCGGCGATCGACCGGCTTTTGCAGCACACTGCCGTCGTCTCCGGTCTCGGGCATCTCGGGGGTGCGGTCAGTACTCATGGGCTGTGGCTCCTGGTTCGCTCACGTTCGGGCGCGGGGAAAGGGATACTCAGGGCGTCCGCGCCTCCGTTCTGGACTGCCAGTCCTAGTGGCCCCCTGCGGCCACTTGGGGCACCGTCTCTTTCACCGGCTCGGCCGGTTCGCGAGCCGGTGGCTCGTGCTCTTCTCCCCCGGCACCCTTTGGGAGGAGTCCGGCGCCGCCCATCAGGCCCATCAGCGAGGGGACGTTGAGGGAGTCGGCCAAGCCGGAGGGCACCACCATGAGGGAGCCCCGCTTGACGATGCTCTCGTAGAGCATGTTCATGGCGCGGAGGTTCATGGCGGCGGGATGGTCGCGGTAGGCGTTGGCGGCCTCGACGAACTTGTGGGCGATCTCGGTCTCCGCGGTGCCCAGGATGATGCGGGCCTGGCGCTCCCGCTCGGCCTGGGCCTGGCGGGACATAGCATCTTCGAGGGCGGTGGGAATGATCACGTCCCGGATCTCGACCGACTGCACGTGGATGCCCCAGTTCGCCATCTTCTGCTCCAGGGCCACCTTGAGCCCCGCGCCCAGTTCGGTCCGGGACTGAATGAGTTCGGCCAGATCGTGTTTCCCGATGGCGTCCCGCAGGGCGGTCTGGGCCGACAGGATGACCGCCTCATCGTAGTCCTGCACCTCCAACGCGGCGCGCTCGGCGTCCTGCACGATCCAGAAGGCGATGGCGTCCACGTTGACCGGCACCGTGTCGCGGGTGAGGCACGACTCGGCCCCGAAGGCCGCGGTCCGGATCCGTTGATCGATGGTGTAGGCCACCCGGTCGAGGATCGGGATGATGGGGAAGTAGCCGGGCCCCCGGAGGCCCCGGTAGCGCCCGAGGCGGAGCACGACGGCCTTCTCCCACTGGTCGGCGAACTTGATCGAGGCGGCGATGAAGAGCCCCACCCCGAGGCCCGCGATGCCGGCCAGGGGGGGCGCGATGCCGGCGAGGAACAGCGCGCCGGCCAGCCCGGCCGCGGCCACCGCGCCGGCGGCCGCCGCGGCGAGCGAGATCCGCAGGTCGTTGGGTCTATGTCTAGTCATGTCCATCACCTCGTGGAAGTAGCGTCGGCTGGCAATGTGCCAGCCCTGGTCCTCACCGGTTTCGCGCGGGCCGGATCTCCTCATACTGCGGGCGAGCGCTGCGCGGGCGGATGATCTGTGCGGGCGCCGTCGTCTCCAGGTAGGGACTGCGGACCTCCCCCAGCTCGATCGGCAGCGCCACCTGCACCAGCACGGTCAAAACGAACAGACCCAGCGCCCAGACGCCGGCGGTGACGCACAGCTCGACCCAGCTCGGGGTGTATTCGACGATCTCGCCCAGGGGCGAGGGAATGAAGCCGGGAATCACCAATCCCATGCCCTTCTCGACCCAGATGGCGACGAAGAGCGTGGCGCAGGCGACCATCAGCCAGCGCGGGTTGCGCCGCACCGGATGAATCATCAGCGCGACGGTCCCCATGGCGTTGAGGGCGATCGCGGTCCTGATCCAGGGCACCAGGGCGTGATGCCCGGGGAGACCGAAGAAGAGGTAGTAGGCGCTGATGCTGTGATGGGTCGGCCAATAGAACTCGTAGAACAGCTCCGATATCAGCATCACGAAATTGACCTGCGCCGCCACCGCGGTGATCAGCGCGAGCTTGGTAAAGGCGCCGTCGGGGATCGGGTACCTGGTGTTCCGCCGGATGAGGTAGAGGAGCATGATGATGAACGCCGGGCCCGCGGTGAACGCCGAGGCGAGAAAGCGGGGACCCAGCAGCGCCGAGTTCCAGAACGGTCTGGCCGGGAGCCCCGCGAGGAGAAAGGCCGTGACCAGGTGAATGCTCACCGCCCACATCGCCGAGATGTACATCCAAGGGAGGTACTTGCTCCTGGCCGGTGGCGTACCCGCGTAGCGGCTGTACAGGATGTAGAACGGGATGGCGAGGTTGAGGGCCAGGTAGCCGTTCAGGACGATCACGTCCCAGGACAACATCGAGCGGGGCCAGTTCAGGTACCCGAGCCCGGGAATCAGATGCCACCCGCCCAGCGGGTTCCCCAGATCCAGCACCACGAAGCAGAGGCACATGACCAGCGCGGCCACCGCCACCGCCTCCGCCATGAGGACGGCTCGGCCGAAGTCGAACTCTTCGAGGATGTAGGCCGGGAGCACCAGCATCATCGCCGCGGCTGCCATCCCGACGAGAAAGGTGAAGTTGGAGATATAGAGGCCCCAGCTCACCTGGTCGCTCATGCCGGTGACCCCCAGACCATATCGCATCTGAAGGGAGTAGGCATAGGCGCCGACCAGAATGACTGCCGTCAGGCTGCCCATCCAGAGGTGATAGCGCCGGCCTCCGGTGGTCGCCGAGTGCAGGGCAGTGAGCAGAAAGGGCCTCAGGTGCATGATGCCTCAGTCGGTGAAGTACCAGAACCGCGGTTCCGTCTTCAGCTCTTCCTTCAGCCGGAAGACCTTCTTGTGCGCTAGCACCCAGCGGATCTCCGAATCGGGGTCCAGCAGATTGCCGAACACCCGCGCGCCGGTGGGGCAGGCCTCGGCGCAGGCCGGCAGCCGGCCCTGTCGGCTCCGATGGATACAGAAGGTGCACTTCTCGACGATGCCCTTCTTCCGGGCGCGGTTGCCCAGGTAGTGCTGGTTGGGGTTCAACTCCTCGGTCGGCACCTCCGGCGCGCTCCAGTTGAATCGGCGGGCCCAGTAGGGGCAGGCGGCCATGCAGTAGCGGCAGCCGATGCACCAGTCGTAGTCGATCACCGTGATGCCGTCCGGCTCCTGCCAGGTGGCCCCCACCGGACAGACCCGGACGCAAGGTGGATCGGCGCACTGGAAGCACTGAGTTCCCAGGTAGAAGTGCCCCTCCGCCGGCACCTCGTGCTGGAAGCTCGCATCGGCGAGATCGAGGTCGATCTCCCCGTCCTCCATCTCGAAGATGCGGATGTATTGCGTGGCCGCAGCGCGATCGAGGTTGTTCTCGTTGATGCAGGCTTCGACGCACCGGCGGAAGCCCTTGCATTTCGAAATATTGAAGGCATAGCCGAACATCACCCCGGGCTGCGCCTTGGTGGACTGGATCTTGATATCGACGCCGCGCTGGAGCCTGGCGAGCCGCTCCAGCCGGGCGATCGTCTCGGCCCGCTCGTCGTCGGTCATGAACCGGTAGTTGCCTTTGATGTACTCCCGCCAGGCGAGGAGCCTGACCTCCTTCTCTTGTTCCGTCTCCGCTTTGAGTGGCGAGCAGGCCGCCAGGGCCTGGGTAGCGGCGACGGCGCCGCCCGCCAGGATCTTGAGTGCGCGGCGTCGGCCAACCTCCTTCCCCAGCAAGGTGCCGTCCGAGGGGGGCGGACCGCTCGAACCGTCATCACTCATGGGATGGGGCTCCGTATGCGCTCGATTTGCGGCGCGCGGAAGGGGATGCGCGACCGGAGGGCCGGGCTGTGGGGATCGTGGCAATCGGGGCAGGCCATCACGACCCGACGGCCCTGCCACCCGTCCAGCCGCTTCCCGTGAGCACCGCCGGCCCACGCGGCGACCTGCGCGAAGTGACATTGCGCGCAGAGCCGGTAGGGCTGATCCAGAGTCGCCCGTTGGCCGTCCTGTAACGCCAACAGCCCGACATTCTCGCTGGCATGACAGGTGGCGCAGTGAGACCCGATCTGCTTCGGGTGCACGGGCTGGATGTTCTGGTGGGCGTCCTTAATGCGCTTGTTCTCCATGACGATCTTGGTGCCCTGATGACACGAAGTGCAGGGATACTGGGTGAGACCGGCCGAGCTGTCCCGAAGCGCGATCGTCAGGGTGATCGAGCCAAACTGGCGGGAGGGTCCGGAGTTCGCGGCCACGGTGCGGCGCGCCACTGCCAGGGACTCTCCGCCCGGGCCGGTCCACCCCACCACCGGGACGGCCTCCACCGCTCCCAACACTCCAGGTTGCCGGGTGGCGTTTTGCGCCGCCGTGGTCGAATCGGGCGGCGTGACGACGGCTCCCGGCGGGAGACGATCCCAGGGCCGGACGTTGGATCGCTCGCAGCCAGTGGTGGATGCGATCGCGGCGAGACAAAGCATCGCTCTGCTCACCCGAGTCGGGATCATCATGGCACACTCTCGGTTTGCTGGACCTCACCGTCCGTCGGCGGGATGAACGCCTGCGTGTCGGCTGCGATCGTGACATGGCACTGCCGGCAGTTGGCGCGCTCCGGGTGCGTGGTCCGAATCTGGGCCACGGCCGAAGGGCCGGAATGGCAGGCGAGGCAATTCTCCCGGAACTGCAGATGGTGGGGGATGGGGGGAGGGAATTCGCCCTCCGTCGTGGCTGGAATCGGCGGCCAGACCGACGTAGCCCAGGTCAGGGTGGCCGCGGCCCGCGGAGCACCGCCGCTTCCGTGGCACTGCGGGCACCGGAGGTTGGGGTCCGCTGCGGGAACCGGGATGGCCATCAGCGAGTCCTCGCCCAGATGGCACTGGAGGCAGATCCCTCGTTCGGGATGCGGCGTCACCGGCACGTAAGCGGCGAAGCGCAGCGAGTAGCCGCCCCGCTGGTGGCAAGTCCGGCAGGCGTCGGTCCGGAATTCCTCGGCCCGGATCGCGTGGGGAATTCGGGGCGGAGCACCGGGATAGGCGCGAAGGAAGCGATAGGTCTTCACGGTACGAGGGTGAGCCGCGCGCTCCCGTGGGCCGCTGGGCTGAATCGCCAGCATGCCGGGCGCTGTCCGGAACACCTGCGCCTCTCCCCGGATCGGCTCGGCCGGCGCCACCACGAGCGAGACGGTGACGGGCACCGTTCCCGGCGGTGGGGGGGCCATCGCCCGTTTCACCGCGACGCGCAACGCGACCACCGCGGTGACTGCGGACGCGATCAAGAAGAGCCCCAGGACGAGCCCCGTGCGGCGCAGCTCATGGGAGCTCACGGGCCGCCCCGTGCCGATGCCCGCTCGACCCGCACCGCACACTTGCTGGCGTCGGGCTGCCCCGAAATGGGACAGCAGGCATCCAGCATGAGCCGATTCACCGGCCGCGACTCGTCGAACACCGGGGCGAAGAGCTGGCCCCGGGGCGGCTGCGACCGGTAGTCGATGCGGGCTTCGATCTCGACCGAGCCGCGTCGACTGACCAGGCGCACCAGATCGTGATTGCGGATGCCGAGATCGCCGGCATCCTCCTGGTTCATTTCGACGTAGGCGTGGGGGAGCGCATGATGCAGCGTGGGGATCCGCATGGTCATCGACCCCCCACCCCAGTGCTCCAGCACCGCCCCGGTGCTGAGCCAGAACGGGTACCCGGTGTCGGGCGACTCGGCGGCCGGCTCGTAAGGGCGTAGCCAGATCCAGGCCCGATGATCCGGGTGACCGTAGAAGTCGTAGTCACCGTGGGCGGAATCGGCTGCTGGATCGTGCGCCGGGTTGTAGCGCCACCGCGTTTCGCGCCCGGCGACATACGGCCACATGACCCCCCGCCGGGCCCGCAGCTCGGCGATGGGGGGGAGCTGGCTCCGGGGATCCGCGTGGAAGCGGGCGTACTCGTCCCAGATCTGCTCCACCGCGGCCCGCGGCTCGTAGGGGAAGACCTTCTCGAAGCCGAGCCGGCGGGCCACTTCGATGAGCTGCCCGGTGTCGCCGATGGCATCGCCGGGCGGCGCCACGATCTGTTCGAAGTGCTGCAGGCGGCGCTCGACGTTCCCGTAGATGCCCTCGCGCTCCAGCCACATCGCCGTGGGAAGCACCACATCCGCCACCTCGGTGGTGGGCGTCGGGTACGCTTCGGAGACCACGATGAAGTGGTCGCCTTTGGCCGCGGCCCGACGATAGCGATCCAGGTTGGGCAGGCTGAGCATCGGATCGGTCGCCAGGATCCAGAGGAACCGGATGTCTCCCCGTTCCAGCCGCCGGAACATCGAGAGCAGGGGAGCACCCGGCTTGGGGTCGATCTTCTCCACGGGAATCCCCCAGACGTCGGCGGTGTGGCGCCGATCCCCCCCGTTCTCCACCACGCCCGCGGGGAGGGTGTCCGTCAAGCTGCCCGCGTCGTGCACCGCACTTCCCCCGCCCGGCTGCCCCGTGGTGCAGAAGGGGCTGTTCCCGGGTGACGCGACCTTGCCGACCAGGAGGTGGATGTTGTAGAGCGCATTGTTGGTCCAGGTGCCGCGCACGTCCTGGTTCACGTTGCGGCCCCAAACCGACATCACTTTGCGGAGGGGATCGCCGTAGAGCGAGGCCAGCCAGCGGATGCTCGCCGCGGCGAGGCCGGAGATCTCCTGTACCCGCTCCGCGTCGTACGCCGCGAGGAATTTCACATAGTCGTCCCAGGTGGCATTGGTCGCTTCGTCGGCCAGGAGGCCGTCACTGTCGAGTCCGGTCCCGATGCCGGTCTTCCCGCGTTTGAAGGCGACGTGGTCGGCGATGAAACCGCGATGGGTCCATTTCCGGGCGACGATTTCATTACAGATGGCCTGGGCGATCGCCAGGGCCGCATGGGGCACGTGCAGGAGGGAGTGGTCCGCGGCGTAACTGGTACGGGAGACCCGAGGCGACACATCGATGATGCGGACGGCGGGGTCGCTGCGCCTCCGCTCCAGCATGCGCGAAAAGAGCACCGGATCGGTCTCGGCCAGATTGATGTCCCAGAGCACGATGACGTCGGCGTGGTCGATGTCCTCGTAGCAACCGATCGCGCCGTCGAGGCCGAAACTCGTCTGCAGGCCCGCCATGGCGCTGGCCGCGTAGAGCCGCGTACTGGTCTCGATATTGTTGGTCCCCAGAGCGCCCTTGAAGAGCTTCCCGGCGAGGTACGCATCCGGGATGGTCCACTGGGCCGATCCGTAGAGGGCCACGCTGTCCTTCCCGTGCTTCTGGGCCGTCTCCCGGAGCCGGTCGGCGACCAGATCGAGCGCCTTGCTGAGCGGCACCTCGGTCAGCTTTCCGTTCTGGCGAACCATGGCTCGCTTGATCCGGTCCGCCCCGTAGAGGGCCTGCACCGAGTAGTACCCCTTGGCGCAGGCCAGCCCCTTGCTCACCGGCGAGTCGGGGTCCCCCTTCACCGCGACTGCCCGGCCATTCTCGATCCCGATCAGCAGCCCGCACCCGACGCCGCACAAACGGCACGGCGCCTTCTTCCAAGTCACGCCGGGTTGGGGGGCGGGGGGCCGGAGCGCGTCGGTAGGCACCGCCATTCCCTCCGCGACGCTGGACGCGGCGGTGGCGGCCGACAGGGCCCCGAGCTTCTTAAGGAAGGCCCTCCGATCGAATGGGCTCATAGGGATCGGTGGAAGAGAGGGTTCAGAAGGCCCGGCCCGACGCCATCGGTCGGCTCCCGGCTTGGTTGCGGGAACGAGAAAGGCGATGCGAGGCTCACTGGTACGGTTCGCCCTCGCTGCAGGGGTGCCTCCAAGGAGACTGGACCGGGTCTCCCACAACCGTAGGGACGAGAGGTAAAAGCATCCGGAATGATGGATTAAGGGGTCTTCATGTAGTGTGGCCCGGCCGGGCGGCATGAGGCGGACCCCAGAGCCGGAAGGGCTCTCCAGGAAGTGTTTCGATCGGATGCAGGAGGGCTTCGGCCTCGCGGCGCGGAGCCTGGAAGATGAAGGGAGGTTGCGGGTGTTGGCCGAGCTGAGACGACTTAAGAGGTCGGCGGGCTCTGGCCGGCGCTGGGCGGCGCCCCCCGACGCCGCCAGAGTGCCACCAGCATCGACCCCAGATTGATGGCCGCCAGGACCGCGCCCACCAGGATCAGGTCCCGCGCCGTGCGGCGCAGAATGCTCAGCGCATTGATGCCCACCAGTACCAGCATGGCTTTGGTGGTGAGCAGTACCGCGGCGATCGAGAACACCAGGAGCTGGATCAGGAGCAGCGCCTGATACCCCAGTCCGGCATAGAGCCAGTAGAGTCCCAGGGCCACCAGCAGCCAGGCCAGGAGCCCGGTTCGGGTGGTCTCACCGAGAGGGAGGTCGCGCAGCAGCGGCACCACCACGAAGCCCAGCGCCAGGAGCATCGCCAGCAAACGGACGCTGGCCCACTGGAGTTCCTTGGGGGTTGCTTCCTCGGCGGTATGCGGCGCGGGACCCGGCATGCTTGATCCTCTAGGTGGGGACTGCGTTAGGCAAGAGGGAAGGTGGGGGAACGGGGAACGGGGAAAGGGGAACGGGACAATCCCAAATCCCTGATTCTCCCGACCTTGGCCTTCGGCACTTGGGACTCAACACTCGGACCTGGAACACTCAGTCCTCAGTCCTCAGTCCTCAGTACCCAGTACTCAGTACCCAGTACTCAGTACTCAGTACTTATTATCCAGCAACTCCTGCCCGAACCTGATCGGCACCCCGTACACGATTCGCCCGTTGCTGCTCTTCTCTCCGCCGTAGAGCACCGCCACCACCAGGCCGTCCTGGTTGAAGATGGGACTGCCGCTGGCGCCCTGCGCTCCATAGCTGTCCAGCTGGACCACTTCGGGCAGCACCCGTGACGCGGTGCCCAGCGTGAGCGTCGCCGAGACGCCCAGGGTATGCCACTCGCGGCCCTGGGGAAGGTCGAGGCCCAGCGGGAAGCCGATCACCGCGACCGGATCGCCCACCGAGACTCCGCCCTTGGCACCGGCCAACCCCTTCACGACCGGCACGCCCCGATGCACCGACACGCGCAGGAGGGCGATGTCCTCGGTCGCGTGCATGCTCGCGATGTCGGCCTTGAAGTTCTGGTTGGAGCCGTTGAACACGATCCCGATCCGCTCGGCCGCATTCCCGGCCGTGTCGGTGACCACGTGGCGGTTGGTCATCAGTACTCCGCCGTTGGGATCGCTGCGCACGGCGAAGGCGGTGCCGGTGAAGGTCCGGCCGTCCTTGAACTGGGCGAAGACCAGGGCGATGGCGTCCTGGTTGGCCCCGGCGATGGCCGCGGCGTCCAGGCGGGCGGCTTGCGACAGGTTCCGCTGCCGCTGCATGGCGGCCGCGAGTTGATGCTTGATATCGTCCAGCTGGGCCGAGCTCTGGTTGCCCTGATCCAGCTCGTGGCGAAGGCGGGTGGTGTTAGCCTTGGCGGAGTCGAGCGCGGCGCGCAGCTCCGATTGGTTGGCGGACATGGCGTCGATCTGCCGCATCAGACTGTCCACCTGGCCCAGCAGCTGGCTCCGCTGCTCGTCCAGCGCGTGGCGGCTGGCCAGGCTCTGCCAGAAGTAGGCGCCGCTCACCAGCAACAGCAGTCCGAAGAGTCCCAGCGTGGTGCGCCGGAGGTGGGCCGTCTCTCGGGCCACCTCCGCCTGGATTCGCGTGGTGTGGCCTCCCTTGTCGCGCCCCGGCCGGGGCGGGGCCGAAGCCTTGGGCGCCTCCTTTTCCTCTTGGGGCGGCCGCTTGCTGCCCGAGGTGGCGCGGGGGGGTGGAGGATTCACCTCTTCGGGAGACCGGCGTGGCGGAGCGGAGGGAAAGTGGGCGGTGCCCCCTGGCTGCCCAGCGGCCCTGGCCCCCGCCGGCTCTTCGCCGCTATCGCGAAGCAGCGTGAACTGGATCTTGGGCCCGCTGGGGCCCAGCTGGATCAGGTCATTGTTCGCGAGCAGGTGCGTCTCGCGCAGTCGAGTCCCGTTGACGAAGGTGCCGTTGGTGCTGTCCAGATCGCGGAGCACGAAGACCCCGTTCTGCAGCGTGACCGAGGCGTGTCGGCTGGAGACGTCGAGATCCTTGTCCGGATCGAACTTGAGCTCGCAGAGCGGGTGGCGGCCCAGCGTGATGAAGGGTTGGCCGAAGACGTCGATTTGACCGGCGCGGGCGCCGCTCAGGAAGGTGAACTGCGCCTTCATGGGCGCGGAGACGGGGCGGAGGCCTCCGGCACGGCGCTCACGTCTGGGTCACCAGATAGAGCATCGCCGCGACGACCAGCAGCGCGGCCACCAGGATCCACATCCGGCGGCGTTGACCGACGGGAACCGGCGCGGGACTCCCGGTATACACCGGGACCGGCTCGGTGGTGCTTTCTCCCTCGTTGAGCGGGTAGACCAGGTGGCCTACCTCGCCGGCGTCGTCGGGGAGGGGAAGGCCGTCGCCCTCGAATCGCGCCGCCACCACCGTGATGTTGTCGGGGCCGCCGCGCTCGTTGGCCAGATCGATCAGCTGCGCCGCACAGGTCGGACGAGATCGGGAGTCCTGGCCAGCTGCTCGCCGATCTCCTCCTTCTTCACCTGGCCCGAGAGCCCGTCGGAGCAGAGCACCAGCACGTCGCCGCGGCAGAGCGGCTGATAGGTCAGGTCCACCTTGACCCGGGGATCGGGGCCCAGCGCCTGGAGGATGATGTTGCGCCGCTCGCTCTGCTCCGCCTCCTCCTCGGTCAGCTCGCCCGCCTCCACCAGCCGCTGCATCAGCGACTGGTCCTTGGTGATCTGGATGGCCTGGCCGTCCCGCACCAGGTAGCCGCGACTGTCTCCCACCTGCGCCAGATAGAGCTCGGTTCCCGAACACGCCGGCCACCGTGGCGGTGGTCCCCATGCCGCGCACCTCGGGATGCTCGCGGGCGTACTGGTTGATCCGGTTGTTGGCCAGCTCGACGCGCCTCTTTCATCCGGTAGGCGAACTGCTGGGCCGTCACCTCGGTGTCTTCGGCCCACACCGTCGTCAGGTGGGTGAAGATCGATCTCGGTGGCCATGTCGCTGGCCAGCTCCCCCGCCGCCGCGCCGCCCATGCCGTCGGCCACCATGAACAGCGATCCCGCGCGCTCCCACCAGGTGGTCCCGCACCGTCGGCGTGGAGGCTGGCGTTCCGGCGTGGTCAGGTCGGCCACCAGGAACGTGTCCTCGTTGTGGTCGCGAGTGCGGCCCAAGTCGGTCTTGCCGAAGACGGTCACCTTCACGGAGCCTTGCGCCACGGTGGCCTCAGCGGGGGATTTTGTCGTAGATGCTCTGCCAGGACGGCTTCGGCTGGAGCGCCAGCGCCCGGCCGTACCAATCCCGGGCCTCGGGGTACCGCCCGTCTTCCAAATAGCCCTGGCCTACCAGCTGGGCCGCTTCCGCCTTGTATCCGACCGGCAGTTTGGCCATCGCGAAGATCTGCTCCGCGCGCTGGCGGGCGGCGGCCCGCTTTCCCTCGACGCCGATATCGTCGAAGATGCCGTCCAGCTCGGCTCGCAACGCGATCGTATCGGGCTCTGCGGAGCGAGCCGTGGAGCCGACGGTCGAGCGGGTCGTCGTCCGTATCGCGCTTCGACGGCGGCGGCGGCTTGATGTGGGCCGGGAAGCTATCGATCCGCCCACCACCCACGGTGGTCGCGACGTGCTTCGTCGTATCGATCCCGCCCCCGCCCTCGGGGGGCTTGGGATTGGTGGCGGTGCTCTCGATGGTTCCCGGGTTGCTGGAGACCGTGGTCCGGGGCGACGAAGGCCCGAACAACGTCCCCCGCGCCGCATAGGCGCCTCCGCCCAGCGCCAACAGCACCGCCCCGGCCGCTACCGGCAGGATGGGAAAGCGCCGCTTGGCCGGGCGTGTTCCGCTCACCGACACCGCCGGTGCCGCCCGCGCCGGCGTGGTGGGCTGCTGACGTGGCGCGCTGCCGGGTCGACCGAGGGATCGACCCGCGTGGCGGGGACCTGGCCCTTCACCTCGCCTCCGGCCCGGACCATCTGGGTCGCCCCTTCAGTATCCACCGAGGCCGTCATTCCCGCCGTGACGTTGGCCACGTCCTTGGCGAACTCGGTCGCGGTGGCGAACCGCTCGCTGGGCCAGCGCGGACAAGGCCTTGTCCATGATCGCCTGGAGCCCGGAGCGGGAAATGGCCGTCCGGCTTGGCCTGGATCAGCGGAGCCGGGTCGTCGGTCAGCCGCTTGATCATGGTCTCCTGGGCGCGTGTCCGCCTTGAAGGGCAGCGCGCCGGTGATCATCCGGTAGAACACCAGCGCCAGCGAGTACAGGTCGCTCCGGCCGTCCAGCGTGTCGCCGGAGAGCTGCTCGGGGCTCATGTACTCGGGGGTCCCCACCACCAGCCCCGTCCGGGTGACCTTCTGGCCGCCGGTGTCGGCGCCGGTGGCCTTGGCGATGCCGAAGTCCACCACCTTCACGGTGTCCTTGGCCCGCGAGGTGATCACCATGATGTTGTCGGGCTTCAAGTCCCGATGGACGATGCCCAGCTCGTGCGCGGCCTGGAGCGCGTCGGCGCACTGGGTCAGGATCCGCGCGGCGCGCGGCACCGGGAGCGGCCCCGTCTCGTGCAGCAGATCCGATGAGGCTCCGACCCTCGATGTACTCCATGGCCAGGTAGATCAGGCCGTCCTTGGTCTCCCCGAAATCGTAGATGGCGCAGACGTTGGGGTGGCTGATCCGGCTGGCGTTGGCCGCTTCGCGATTGAACCGGGAGACGGCGTCGGGATCGTTGAGCATGCCCGGCGCTCATGATCTTGATGGCGCAGCGCCGCCCCATCTTCACGTGCTCGGCCAGATAGACCTGGCCCATCCCGCCCTCGCCCAGCTTCTTCTGGACGTGGTAACGATCCGCGATGACCTGGCCAACCAGGTCCTCGGTCGGGTTCGGCGGACACGGAGCGGCGTGCCGTCCCGCTGGCAGAACAGAACCTCGTCGGGGTAATCGACGCCGCAGGCGGTGCAGACCTTCACGACAACTCCACGCGCAGCAGCTGGTCGCCTACCAGCAGCCGAGTATCGTGCTGCAGCTGGCGCTCGCCCCGCACGGCCACCGCGACCCCGTTCCGGCTTCCGGCATCGGACGAGCACGAAGTCCGCGTCCTCGCTCCGGATGCTGGCGTGCATGCGCGCTCATCGAGGCGTCATAGGGGAACTGCCAGTCGCCCTGCTCCCGCCCGAGCTTCGAGCTGCGGCCCGGCGAGAGGTGGACGATGTCCCGGGCGCTCCCGTCGGCCCGGATCTGCGCCAGGTTGGCGATGTCGGCGCTGGGAGTGAGGCTGCCCAGCCGGCGCGTCTGATCCTGCTCGGGAGGCCGGGGGCCGGGATAGCCCAGCCGCGGTAGCGGAGCACCTGGCTCCCGATCAGGATCTGATCGCCGTCCACCAGGCGATGCGCCTGCTCCAGGTACACCCAGGTGCCGTTGCGGCTGCCCAGGTCCCGCACCGAGAGGATCCCGTCCATCATCACGAACTGCGCATGCACCGGAGAGAGGTAGCGCGTCGTCCGGGAAGTTGATGTCGGCCCCCTGGCGTCCCACCGTGGTCAGGGCGCCGTGGAGCAGGTACTTGTTGGTCACCTTGAAGGCCCGATCGAGCAGCAGCAAGGACGCCGTCCGGTCGGTCGGCTTGGTGGCCGTCTGCGGCGGCGTCGAGGCCTTAGGCTCGCGGATTCCGGTGCCGATGGCGGTGCCGCAGGCCGGACAGAAGGCGTTGGTGGGATCGTTCAACCGGCCGCAGTTGGGGCAGGCGAGGGCGTTGGTGACCGAAGTGATGCGTCCTCCGCAACTCCCGCAGAAGGGCAGCTCCGGTTGTACGGCCGAGCCGCAGGCGGGACACTTGAGAATCGTTGGGGTGCCTATGGGTGATTGTGCGCGGGTGCCCAGCGCGCCGGCGGCGGGGTCGCGGGGCGATTCGGGGGACCTCGGGTTCATGCGTCGTTGCCTCGCGCTGCTGGGTCCGCCATCGGGTGGGAAACGCTCGAAAAAATCTAGGACCCACGGCCAAGGCCGTCAACTTTCATCTTTGGCGTAAGTCATAGTCCCAATGTACCTTGTGCGCATGCTTCGGGACCCGGTCCTCTGGTTGGTGGCGCTGGCGGCGTGCGCACCGGCTTCCTCCCCATCCCCAACTCCTGCAGCCGGTCCGGCCACCGGAGCCGCGGCACCCGCGGACCATGGCACCCGGGCCGCCACTCCCGCCGCGTCCTTGCTTCCTCCCATTCCCGCCGTCAAGGGACCCATCGCCATCAAGGTGGTCTATCCCACGGCGGACGACCGGGTGGAAGCGCGCGACTCGAGTTTTCTGTTTGGCTCGGTGGGCACCGGCGATGCGACCCTGACCATCAACGGCGTCGCGGTACCGGTGGCGCCCAACGGAGCCTGGCTCGCCTGGTTGGCCATTCCGCCCGATAGCGTGATGCGCTTCGAGCTGGTGGCCCGCACCGCCACCGACTCTTCAACTCTGGTCTATACCGCGCGGCGAGGCTGGCGCTTCGTGCCGCCGTCAGTGCCGCTCTGGATCGATTCCACCTCGATGGTGCCGCGCGGCAAGGTCTGGTGGCCTCGCGACGAATACCTCGCGGTCTTGGTCCGCGCCTCACCCGGCGCCGAGGTCCGGATCCGGCTTCCTGGCGGACAGCTGGTGCCTCTGGTAGCGGATGTGCGGCCCGACTCGGTGCTCTGGGGGATCCGCGCGTTCGATCGGGACACACTGAACCTGGTCCAGCCCACTCGCGGCGACCGCTACGCCGGCGTGCTGCGCGGCATCGCGCTGGGGCCCGACCCCGGGCCGGTGATCGGGCGGGCCCCCGTCTCGAGCGTTCCCGCCGATACCAGCTGCACCGGGCCATCCTGTACCCGCCGCCGGGGCCGGAACACCCCGCCCCGCGATACCCTGACCACTCCGGTGATCGAAGCCATCCTGGGGAGTGATACGACACGGGTCCTCTGGCCGGTTCAACTGGCCCTGCTCGACAGCCTGCCGGTGCTCACCGAGTTGGACGACGACACCGCCCGTACCGGGACCACCGACCGGCTGACGCCCGGGCGCGCCCGGCCCGGCGCTACCTATCACTGGTTCTTCCCCACCGGCACCCGCGGCACCGTGAGTGGGCGATTGGGCGACGATCTCCGGCTCCGGCTCTCGCGCCAGGTGGACGCCTGGATCCCCGTCGCCGATGCCCAGCCGCTGCCCCGAGGACTGCCGGGGATCCGCGCCACCGTCGGCTCCTCGACCCTGACCCCCAGGGCCGACCGGCTCTCGTTCCGGATTCCCCTGAGCCAGCGGGTCCCCTTCCTGGTGACCGAAGGGCGGCGCTCGCTCTCGATCCGGCTCTACAGCGCGGTGGCAGACGTGAACTGGCTCCGCTACGGGGCCACCGATCCCTACCTCGGCCTGATCTCCTGGCGGCAGGCCGCGTCCGACGAAGTGGTCTTCGATTTCGACCTCAACGGGCCGGTCTGGGGCTACCGAACCCGCTGGGATCGGAACGATCTGATCTTCGAGATCCGCCGCCCCCCGGCGGTCGACCCGGCCCATCCGCTGACTGGGCGAGCGATCGTGGTAGATCCCGGGCATCCGCCGCTGGGCGCCACCGGACCCACCGGATTCCGCGAGGCGGACGCCAACCTCGCGGTCGCGCTGGAGCTTCGGAAGCTGCTCGAGGCGGCCGGGGCCCGGGTGATCATGACCCGCACCACCGATTCGGTGGTGGACCTGCTGCCCCGGACCAACCTGGCCGACAGCGTCAACGCCGAGCTCCTGATCTCGATCCACAACAACGCGCTTCCCGACGGGGTCAATCCCTGGACCAACAACGGGACCAGCGTGTTCTACAACCACCCCCGGAGCCTCCCTCTGGCCCGCGCCATTCTGGACGGCCTCCGACACACCCTCGGTCTCCGCGACTTGGGCGTCGGCCGGGGCGATCTGGCGCTGGTCCGGCCCACCTGGATGCCGGCCGTGCTCTGCGAGGGGCTCTTCATGGCCATCCCCGAGCAGGAGTCGGCCCTGGCGTCGCCGGAAGGCCAGCATCGGTACGCCCAGGGGGTGTTTGACGGAGTGGTAGGATTTCTCGCTGGGGTAGCGGGGGGGAAGTAGTAGGGGGTAGGAGCAGGCAATGGGCATCGGGCATCGGGCAACAGGGACGAAGCTTCCGCGGGGTTGTCATTCCCAGGGCCGTTCACCTCGTCATTCCGAACAGAGTGAGCATCACCCGATGCCCGATGCCCGATGCCTTCATGCCCGATGCCATTCCCCCAGCTCCCAGCTAGCTATTGACCTTCGCTCTCGCGCTCCTCTAGTTTCGGCATGTTTTGCTCCCGCTGTGGCACCGAAGTCCCAGCAGCGACTCAATACTGTTCCAATTGCGGCCTCGATCTCCGGGGCACCACCCCCATCCAGGGCATCCCCAGCGGCGAGCTGACCGAGCGGGACCTGGTCAACGAGGCGCTCTCCGACGAGTACGAAATACTCGAGGAGCTGGGGCGGGGCGGCATGGCCATCGTGTTCCGGGCCAGGACCGGCACCTGGAGCGGGAAGTCGCCCTCAAGGTCCTGCCCTTCTCGCTCGCCTTTGACGCCGAGTTCGTCGAGCGCTTCCAGCGGGAGGCGCGCACCGCGGCGCAGCTCGAGCATCCCAACATCATCCCCATCTATCGAGTCGGGAAATCGGGCCGGGTCATCTATTTCGTGATGAAGCTGCTGCGGGGCCCTTCGCTCTCCAAGGTGCTGCAGGACAAGAAGCGGCTCAGCGTGGCGGAGATCCGCCGGCTGCTGATCGAGGCGGGGAACGCGCTGGGCTACGCGGCCAAACGGGGCGTAGTCCACCGGGACATCAAGCCCGACAACATCATGTTCGACGAGTTCGGCCAGTCCGTGGTGGCCGACTTCGGGATCGCCAAGGCCGCCAGCGGGCAGAAGCTCACCGGCACCGGGATGTCGATCGGCACGCCCCACTACATGAGTCCCGAGCAGGCCCGCGCCCAGCCGATCGACGGGCGGAGCGACATCTACAGTCTGGGCATCGTGGCCTATCAGTGCCTGGTGGGCGAGGTGCCCTACGACGGGGAGGACAGCTTCTCGATCGGCTACAAGCACATCATGGAGCCGATCCCCACGCCGTCGCTCGCCAACCCCGAGGAACGGCGGATCTTCGAGATCATCAAACGGATGATCATGAAGGATCCGCAACGACCGGTTCCAGGATGCGGACGAGCTGATCCGGGCCCTCGAAGGACAACCGCTGGTGGCGGGCCAGAGCCGCCCCACCATGGATCGGGTGAGCCTCACCACCCAGCCCACCACGCCGATCCCCTCGCTCCAGGCCGAGGCCATCGCCGCCGAGAGCATGGAGGCCCAGGCCCGCCGGCCGGTGGGGCGCCGCTCGGCCGCGCGCCAGGAGAGCGAGCGGAGAAGCGTGGGGCTCTGGCTGGTGGTCTTCCTCCTGATCGCCGGGGGAGCCGGAGGGGTCTATGCCGCGCGTCGTGCCGGGCTGATCGGCGCGGTGGCGGATACCACCCACACGGCCAGCCCCGATTCGGTCGTCACCACCGCGGCGGGCGATAGCGCCAAGGACACCAGCGCGGCCCATCGCGACTCCCTGATGGCGATGACGCCCAAGAAGGATTCGACGACGCCGGCCCCGGTGGTGCCGCCCCCCGTCGTGGCCATGGCCCCCGCCCCGCCGCCGCCCCCCTCCCGCGATAGCGGCTCCCTCCGGGTCACCGGTCTGCCTCAGGGCTCCAACGTCATGGTCGATACCAAGACCATGCTGGAGACCCAGATCCGCCTCTCGACCGGCAGTCACGAGCTGGCGATCGTGGCCCCCGGCTACGAGTTCTACAAGGACACCATCATCATCATCACCAACCAGGAGCTGGTGGTCACCCCCGATCTGGCCCGGATCGGCGCCGGGATCCGGCCGCGCGAGCGGCGAGGGAGTGCGGCCATTCCCTGCGAGGTGCCCAACCCGGCCAACCGGTTCGGCCGGGCCTGCTACGACGATCCGCCCCGCCCGCTGGGCGGGACCCGGGTGACGCTCCCGGCCGGTTTCGAGGGGACGCCAAGTGCCTCGGTCTATATCGTCAAAGTGTCGGTGGACGGCCGGACGGCGAAGGTGATCTCCCGGGTGCCCTCGAACGACGCCGCCTTCGAGAAGCTGGCCCGCGCCTTCGTGGAGCAGATGCAGTGGACTCCGGCCAAGAAGGACGGGAGTGGGATCGATGGGTGGACGCAGATGGTGATTCAGCCGGATCGATAAGAAAGTACTGAGTACTGAGTACTGGGTGCTGAGTGGGTTGCGGGGACTCAGTACAGAACGCCAACGACCCCCGACCCCTGACACTCAGTACTCAGTACCCAGTACTCAGTACTATTTTCTCCTCCCATGCCCACCATCCATCCCACCTCCTTCATCGCGCCCGTCCGCCATCGTCATCGGCGACGTCACCCTGGGCGAAGAGTCGAGTGTCTGGTATACGGCGGTGCTCCGGGGCGACATGGCGCCGATCCAGATCGGGGCCCGGTCCAACCTCCAGGACGGCACCATCGTGCACGTGGATGAGGGGGTGCCCTGTACCGTGGGGGATCGGGTGGGTGTGGGGCATCGCGCCATTCTGCACGGCTGCACCATCGAGGACGACTGCCTGATCGGGATGGGGAGTATTCTGCTCAACCGGGTCCGGGTGGGGACCGGCAGCGTCGATCGCCGCGGGGGCGGTGCTCACGGGAAGGGATGGAGATCCCGCCCAAGTCTCTGGTGATGGGGGTGCCGGGGAAAATCGTTCGAGCGGTGGATCTGGAGCTGGCCCAGCGGATCACCGCCACCTGGACCCACTACGTGGAGCTGGCCAAGCGGCACCGGGCAGGGGAGTGGAAAGCCGCTGCGGTGGGCAAGCGGCATGGGGCATGAGTTGGGAGACGCCTGTCATCCCGAGGGTACCGTCGCGGAGCGACGGACCCGAGGAGCCTGCCCCGAGCGTCGCGAGGGGATCTCGGTTCCTGGTCTCGATAGCCGTGGACCGAGATCCCCACGGGCCCCTCGCAATGCTCGGGGGCCCTCGGGATGACACCTTGGGGCAAACCGCCTCGTCCGTCCTGCCCGCCCTGTCCGTCCTGTCCGCCTTGCCCGCCGACTTCCCGTTCCCCGTTCCCCGTCTTCCCGTTCTACCGCCCCTACGCCACCTTCGGGCGGGCACAGGGGCCCGCCCCGACGTGGAAGTTGGTTCCCCGTTCTCCCGTTCCCCCGTTCTACCGTTCTACGCCACCGTCACTTCCTTGCACAGATACACATCCTGAATCGCATTGAGCAGCGCCACGCCGTCCTTCATCGGCTTCTGGAACGCCTTGCGGCCGGAGATCAGGCCCATGCCGCCGGCGCGCTTGTTGATCACGGCCGTCGTCACCGCCTCGCGCCAGGTCGTTCTTGCCCGAGGCGCCGCCGCTGTTGATCAGGCCGATGCGGCCCATGTAGCAGTTGGCGACCTGGTAGCGGCAGAGATCGATCGGGTGGTCGCTGGTCAGCTCGGTGTACATGCGCTCGTCCAGTCTTGCCGTAGGACGATCCGCCCATGTTCAGCGCCTTGAAGCCGCCGTTGTTCTCGGGCAGTTTCTGCTTGATGATGTCGGCCTGAATCGTCGACGCCCAGGTGATTGGCCTGCCCGGTCAGGTCGGCCGAGACGTGGTAGTCCTTGTCCTGTCTTGAAGGCGTTGTTGCGCAGGTAGCACCACAGCACCGTCGCCATGCCCAGCTCGTGCGCCAGCGCGAACGCCTGGCTGATCTCCACGATCTGCCGGCCGCTCTCCTCCGAGCCGAAGTAGATCGTCGCGCCCACCGCCGCCGCGCCCATGTCCGCCGCCTGCTTGACCGTGCCGAACAGGATCTGGTCGAACTTGTTGGGGTAGGTCAGCAGCTCGTTGTGATTGATCTTGACCATGAAGGGGATCTTGTGGGCGTACTTGCGCGCCACGATGCCCAGCACGCCGAAGGTCGAAGGCCACCGCGTTGCAGCCGCCTTCGATGGCCAGCTTGACGATGTTCTCCGGATCGAAGTAATCGGGGTTCTTGGCGAAGCTGCGCGCCCGCCGAGTGCTCGATGCCCTGGTCGACCGGCAGGATCGACAGATAGCCCGTGCCGCCCAGGCGGCCATGGCTGATAGATCCGCTGCCAGGTTGCCCAGCACGCGGTTGTTGCGGTCGGAATGGGTGAAGATCCGGTCGACGAAGTCGGGCCCCGGCAGATGCAGCCGCTCCTTGGCGATCTTCGGCGTGTTGAAGCCCAGGAAGTGATCGGCCTTGTCGCCAAGCGCCTTGCGGATCGCGTCGATCATGGGCGGTCGGGGTCGGGTTGGAGTGGAATCGGTTCCCGCATCGGCGAATATCCCACCGGGCCCGAGGTGGGGCAAGAGCAGTGATTCTGGTAGAACGGTGGAACGGGAGAACGGGGGAACGGGAGGGACTGACGACAATCACTCCGGTGCCTCGCCCCCGCCCCTCTTCCCGCTGTGGGGAGGGGAGTGATTCCCTGGGGCGCTCGGGATGACAGCGCCAAGAGCCTCATCCCTGATGCCCGATGCCCGATGCCTGATGCCTGATTCCTGATGCCCGATGCCCGATGCCCGATGCCCAATGCCTCTTGCCGCTTGTTCCCCGTTCCCCCGTTCTACCCGGCTAAAAAGCTCACCACCCCCAGGAAACTGAATCGTCTGCCTCGTGGTCGCGGGCTGAGAGGTGAAGTCGAACAGTGCCGCGTCCTGGAAGGACAGGCCGAGGTCGTGGTGGTAGGCGGCCCACTCCGCCTTGACGCTCACGTCCGCCCCCGGGGCAAGGGCGCGTTGCTCTTGAGCAGGAAGAACTCCACCCCGGCCCCATAGTGCACCGTGTTGGGCCAGAGGTTCCGGTTGGGGAAGAAATGGGGCTGCCGGATCCAGTCGCCGTTGGGGTCGGTGAGGGGACTCCGTCGGTGGTGATGTTCTCCACCCGGTACCAGCTCCAGCCGTATCCGAGCTTGGCGTAGGGCTGGAAGCCGCCGGTGAAGAGGCTGTAGCGAATGCTGCCCGCCAGCTCGTAGAGCTTGAGCGAGCCCCGCACCTTGAACGGATTCCCCGGTCGGGCGGCCACCGGCACGTCGATGCCGAGGTCGCTCCTCGAGCTATGGAAGGTGTTGTCGGTGACCCAGTGCTTTCCCAGATAGAAGCTGACCTGCACCACGCAGCTGATCGGGTCCTCCGCGCTGAGAACCGCGGGCCCCGACGCCCCCGTGTCGACTTGAGCAAACCGGGCAAGAACCGAGTCCTGCTGGCTGCCACCCACGAGCAGCGCGGGCCAGGTATCGTCCTTCATTCCCGTGCTGCATGGCCCCGCCCGCGATCGAAATAACCCGGACCGGCAGCTCGGCCTTGGGATAGTACTGGTGCGGGAACTTTCCGAAGATCCGGCGCACCGGGATCAGGACGACCTTGTAGAGCAGGTCGATCGGCGGCAGCGTGATCAGCGCCACGATCGGCGCGTTCAGGAACCCCAGGTTGTTCTGCACCTGGTCCAGCGGTGAGGCCGTCACGACTCCCATCAGTCGGTGGGGATCGTAGAGATGATAGCCCCCCTCGAGCGCCGTTCCGGTTCCAGCCACCGTTGTAGGTCACCATGAAGGGCGCCAGGTTCCCGGTCTCCGCGTGCCGGACGATCCCGGCGAAGGGAGACACCGCCGCCGGAAATCCCGAGCGGATGGGTAGCACCATCCAGGCCCACTCCCGCCGGTACTCGGGATCCTGGAAGACCTTCTCGTAGATCCGCTCCCAGTCCGGCAGCAGCTTGACCCGCTCCGGCTTGTCGTACGCCTCCACGAACGAGGGCAGCGGCGCCTTGCCGCTCAGATAGGCCTGGTGGTCGAAGCTCTTCTTGGTCTCCTCGGCGGAGGCCGCCGGGCCGATATTCTCGAACAGGCCCTGGAAGGGGTAGGTCCCGTGCCCGTTCTGATTGCGCGCCCCGGGACTGTATAGGAACAGCTCCAGCCCCTTGCTGTCCGCGCCGATGTACCCGATCGGATGGGTGTTGACCCTGGTCTCTCCCGGGTCCGCCCAGGCCCGGAACCGGACCTCGGCCGCGATCTCCTTCATGCCCAGCTTTTCCTTGGGCAGCGAGTTGAACTCCCGGCGCCACTCCTCCTTGGAGGCATAGGCATTGGGCCGGCTGTAGTCCAACGGCATCACGTTTTCGTGGAAGTAGTAGTCGATGCGACGGATCACCACCGGATCGTCCCCCTCGAGGTCTTCCGGCCGCCGGGCCAGCAGTGCCCGGACCTGCTGGGCGGTCTGCGGCTTGGTAACCTGGGAGCGGGGACTGATCACCACATTGATGTGCTCCCAGTCTCCCTCGTGCTTGTTCCCCGCGTCGTTGTAGGGATAGAAGAACCAGTACTGCATGATGAATTCGTAATAGGGCTCCGGATCGCCCGTGACCGGCACCGCGGCAATGAAAGGATGCACGTACACCGAAATGGCGTCCCGAACTCGCTCCCGGAGCCGTCCGGTACCGGGGCTCTCGAACGCCTTCCGCCAGGAGTCGGGGCCCCGTCCCGGGCCAGTTCCAGTACAGGACCGAGAAGGGGTCCTGGTCGGCCGGCACCGCCGCGGTGTTGAACCGCTCGTTGAGCGGGCGGTTGGGATTGAACTCCTGGAGCAGCTGGAGGACGCGGCAGTCTTCGATGGCCGTGGCCCCCCGGATCACCTTGAGCAGGCTGTCTCGGGAAATAGGGCCCACCGGACAGGGCTCGGAGGCCAGCTTCCCGAAGTCCACCGTCTCGGTGCCCATCAGCTTGGACCCGGCGTGGATGTCCCAGCGGTCGATGGCCAGGGTGTGGTAGCCGCTGATCTGCTGGGTCTTCTGCAGGTCCATGGGGACGTTGCTGGTGTTCCGGATCAGGAAGGGGGCAAACCGGACGCCCAGGGCCTGGAGCAGCTGGCCCCGCTCGTCGTCGATCCCATCCTTGGACAGCTCATCCCGGTATCCCTTGGCCTGCCGGTCCCCGTAGAGTTGGAACAGACTGTCCCCCTCGGTCTGGCGCACGATCCGGGGGTACCCGAGCGGGACGAAGCGGAAGTACTCCTCCTTGGCCATCTCCGATTCCTGGGCCAGGAGGGGTAACCCGACCATCGGCAGCAGGAGCGCGAGCGCGAGCAGGCGGTATCTGACGGCTGAAGTCGGCTTCATGAGCCCAATGAGCTGGGGGAGACAGCACCCGGGCCGGCGACCGGGTAAGATCGGCTGCCGCGATGGGAAGATCGGGGCTCCCGGACGGGAGCTTGTGCGTGCTGGACCGGTTAACTGTGCGCGCTCCGGTCTCCGGGGGCAAGTGAGGCGGCGCTCAGCCTAGGACCGGGCGGACCGCGGTACCGCAGAGTGCGGTCCCACCGCTGGTGAAGTGCCTGTCCGAACCCGGAATCATGTTTGTGATGTGGGAACCGAATTTCCGCGTGGTGTCGCGGGATTTTTCGCGCCTTGTTCGGGACCGCATCGAGTTTAGCTTGGTCCTCCGCTTCGCTAGTTGCTGTTATCTTCCATTACAACTGTCGGCAACACGGTATCCAACCCGAGTCTGCCAGAGGGGACAGGGTTCATGGCCTCCGCTTCCACTTCGCGGGAACTCCAGCTGTCGTCCAACGCCATCACGGTGCTGGAGAAGCGCTACCTGATCAAGGACGAGGCCGGCCAGCCGGTCGAGGCCGCGGCCGACCTGTTCTGGCGGGTAGCCCGGACCATCGCGGAGCCGGACCGGAAGTACGGCGCCTCCCCCGGGGCGGTGGAGGCAGCTGGCCGAGGCCTTCTTCGGGATGATGGCCGACCGGATGTTCATGCCCAACTCGCCCACCCTGATGAACGCCGGGCCGGCCCCTGGGGCAGCTCTCCGCCTGCTTCGTCCTGCCGGTCGAGGACGCCCTCTCCAACGGCAAGAGCGGGATCTACGACACCCTCCGGGCCATGGCCCTGGTCCACCAGTCGGGCGGCGGCACCGGGTTCTCCTTCTCCCGGCTCCGGCCCAAGAACGACATCGTCCGCTCCACCATGGGGGTGGCCTCGGGTCCGGTCTCCTTCATGAGCCTCTACGACGCCTCCACCGACGTGGTCAAGCAGGGCGGCACCCGCCGGGGCGCCAACATGGGGATCCTCCGGGTCGATCACCCGGACATCCTGGAGTTCATCACCTGCAAGGACGACATCGACCAAGATCACCAACTTCAACATCTCGGTCGCCGTCACCGACGCCTTCATGGCGGCGGTCGAGGCCGACCAGCCCTACGACCTGATCCACCCCAAGACCGGCCAGGTGGTCGGGCCAGCTCCAGGCCCGGGAGGTCTGGGAGAAGATCATCCACGGCGCCTGGAAGACCGGCGAGCCCGGGGTCTTCTTCATCGACCGCGCCAATCACTACAACCCGGTGCCCCACCTGGGCGCCTACGAGGCCACCAATCCCTGCGGCGAGCAGCCGCTCCTTCCCTACGACGTCTGCAACCTGGGCTCGATCAACGTCGGCGCCTTCGTCAAGGACGGGCGAGATCGACTGGGACCACCTGCGGCAGGTGATCCACCTCTCGACCCACTTCCTCGAGAACGTGATCGACGCCAACAACTATCCGCTGCCCGAGATCGACGAGCTCTCCAAGCGGATCCGGCGCATCGGGCTCGGCGTCATGGGCCTGGCCGACCTCCTGGTCCGGCTCGGCATCCCCTACGACTCCGAGGAAGGGGTCGAGATGGGGCGCAAGATCCAGAAGTTCGTGGACGAGGAGGCCAAGGTCGAGTCGGAGCGCCTGGCCGTGCAGCGCGGGCGTGTTCCCCGAGTGGGAGCAGAGCATCTGGGGCCCCGACGCGACCTGCGCCCGCGAGCCCAGAGGGCGAGCGGATCCGGCCCATGCGCCGGCTCCGGAACTGCAACGTCACCACCGTGGCGCCCACCGGCACCATCTCCATCATCGCCGGCTGCAGCTCGGGCATCGAGCCGCTGTTCGCGGTGGCGTTCATGCGGAACCAGGCCGGCGTCCTGATGCCGGACGTCAACGAGGACTTCGTGGCCATCGCCCAGAAGGAAGGGCTGGTACTCCGAGGACCTGATGCAGCGGATCGCCGAAACCGGGCACATCGACGTTCGACGAGGTGCCGGAGCAGCTGGCAGCGGGTGTTCGTCACCGCCAACCAGATCAAGCCGGAGTGGCACATCCGGATGCAGGCCGCCTTCCAGGAGTACAACGACTCGCGCCATCTCCAAGACCTGCAACTTCGCCAACGACGCGACCGAGGACTACGTCGAGGAGATCTACCGGCTGGCCTTCAAGCTCAACTGCAAGGGTGTCACCGTCTACCGCGACGGCAGCCGCGACATGCAGGTGCTCTCGACCGGCGCCACCGCGAAGAAGGTCGAGCAGCAGGCCACCGGCACCGGAGCCGGAGTCGGCGGACCTGGCGCGATGTCGGGCGACGGCGCCGGCGCCGCGCCGACCGGGCCCGGACCGCCGACCTCACGGCGAGCTGGCCGAGATCCGGGCCGAGAACGACCGGCTGCGCAAGACTCGTGCACGACCTCGAGGCCGAGAACCTGCAGCGCCGCCAGAAGCGCTCGCGCCCCGAGACTGCTGCGCGGCACCACCCGCCGGGTCGAGACGCCGCTGGGCACCCTCTACGTGACCATCACCGAGGACGACCGGGGCCAGCCGTTCGAGATCTTCATGAGCCTCGGCAAGGCCGGCGGCGCGCTGATGGCGGACGTCGAGGCCATCGGGCCGGCTGATCAGCCTGGCCCTGCGCTCCGGGATCCCGATGAAGGAGATCCACCGCCAGCTCCGCGGCATCAGCTCCGACCGGGTCATCGGCCTGGGACCGAACAAGATCATGTCGGTGCCGGATGCCGTCGGCATCGCCATCGAGAAGTGGATGCAGGAGAAGCAGGGGATCCAGCAGGAGCTGCTCCCCGGCCGGCCGCCACCGGCGAGCATCCGCCATCGACCGCCGGTCGGCGCCAGCCGGTCCGAGGCATCACCGCCGAGGCGAGCGCAGATGATGCTCTCCGGCATGCAGCCGACCCTGGCCGGCGCCTGCCCCGACTGCGGCTCCCAGCTGGAGTTCGCCGAGGGGTGCATGAAGTGCCACGTGTGCGGGTTCAGCGAGTGCGGGTGAGGGGGTAGGGCGGACAGGAGGGGCAGGGCGGACAAGGCGGACAAGACGGGCAGGGCGGTCAAGACTCCTGACTCCAGACCCCTGACTTCTAAGGCTCCAACCCGGGCGTCGCGCGTGAGTGCGGCGCCGGGTGTGTTTGGGGGCATACCCGGTAGGGCACAACGGCTCAATGACTTACGCACGCAGGCTAAGTACCAGTTAAGGGGACCGTCATGGAACCATCGCTAGCCGACATTTGGGAAGCCGAGTTCGTTGACCGAATTCTCGGCGACCACACATGGCGCCAAGTGATTGGCGTTCCTCCAGGTACGCCTGACGATGCGTTGTCTACGGTCCGTCGCGACCTCCCGTGCGACGACAAGGGACGTCGGCGCGGAGACGTGGACATCCTCCTGATGCCTCCTGCACAGCCCGAGCTTGCGACGGCGATTGAGGTTAAGCGGGTGAAGGTGGGCCAGCAGGCGTTTAAGACTGGCATGCCAAACCGTCTCGCCAACCTACGCGAGGGCTTAGATCAGGCCAATCGGCTTGCAGCGCTCGGCTTTCACCGCGTCTTCTTCTACATCCTGATCGCCATCGACAGCCGCGATAACAATCAGGGCAAGTGGGTCTACGCCGGGATTACCCCCGAACTCCTCGGCACAATCCGCTCAGCCTATGACATTCGTAGTCTGGATCCGCGCGTTGGTGTTGTTGAAGCTGAGTTCGCGCAACCGGTTGATCGCGAACCATTCCTCTCGGGCACTGTCGGCTGGAACTTCGTCAGGCACGCCATCTCCGCCGACCAGAATCCCTCGATCACGCAATGGGTCAGCGCACAGTACGAGAACCCGGCCGCTTAACGAGGAGTTGTAGCTGAAAGCGCTCGCTGCAGTAGCGGCCTGCTCGCTGCGCTCGCGGGCCGCATTCATTATTGATGCGCCGCAGCTAAACTCCGGGTGTTAGGCGGCGCCATAGCGGCTGTCCATGACAAGCATCCCCAAAGGTCCCGAATCCAAGAGGTTGAGCCGGCGTTTCGCCGGTTACGGGGCTCTTGCTGGAGTTCTGATGGGTGTCGCTCTGGTTGGGATCGGTCTCATCCTTGATCAGCGCACTGGCTCGGGAGAACCGATGGAGGGACTCGCGCTCCTGCTCGCCACGTACACGGTTCCACTTTCCATTCCGGTGGTGTGGATCGGAGACTTCGGGCCCAATTGGATGGTTCCGGTCTCGTGGTTTCTCCTCTTCTTTGGAGTACCAACAGCTTGGGGCGGCATGCTGGGGTTGGCTCTCGGGTGGGTGGTATCGCTACGACACTTGCGCCACGTCGCTTAACAAGCGCATGCGGCCGCCACTCGGCGCAGCTACTCCAAGGGGCGAAGTATTGTCCTGGTTGTGGCTGGCCCGTTCCGCAGCTTTGGCGCGATCCGTTAGACAGCTGAAGGCCTCTATGCGAATGCGACTGATCGTGCCCGTGGCTGCCGGAGTGGTGATATTCGCCGCGGGATTGATCGTTCATTCCGGCGTTCTTGGAACGGTGGGCGCAGTGGCTCTTATCCTCGGCGGCGCGTACGCCGATTGGCGCGCCACGGTTGCCAAGGCAAGACTGATCGTCGCGGCCGACGAGCTTGGCAAGTCGCATTCGACCAGGACCGACTCCCCTGCACGGCCGGAATAGTCGCTGGTTGACTCGCGGTGGGCATTCCGGCCGCAGTTCGCGATACTTAGGGTGGCATGCCGGTGGTTGGATCTACAGCCGTAGGCTGGCGCAGGTGGGTTCGACTCCCAGTTGTACAAGGGGCGCCAGACCGGCCTCCCGGGTTCGAGTCCCGGCGGCACTCTATTCACTTCGAGCCGAACGGCTCGCATCCCTCGGCGATGAGCAACTATGTAAAGAGAAGGGCCGGCCCATCAGGCCGGCCCTTCGCACATCCACTATCCCGGATCGAACTAGAAGTTGCCGTTCACCGACGCGTTCTTGGTGGTGACTCCCTCGGCGCAGACCGAGCCGGTGGTGCTGCTGCCCGCCCCGAGGGCGAACCAGTTACCCGTGCTCGCGGTCGCCGGCGGATAGCCGTCGCTCCAGCCGCTCAACCCGGTGTAGTTGTCCAGGCCGAGCGTGGTGGCCGCACCGCCCAGATAGCCGAACGAGGCGGTCAGGCTGACGATCTTGGTGCCATCGGTGTAGAAGAACGAGGTCGAGCGGGTGTAGTCGCCCGGCAACATGTAGACCGCCTGGAGCCGCTTGTAATTCCCGGCGAGGGTATTGATCGTCGGGGTCGGCATCGCGGCTCCGAGGGTCAGGGTCTGCGCCCCCATGGTGTGGAAGTATTGGGTGACCGACCGACTCGCAGTGGCTCCCTGTGATGCCGTAAACGACAGGCCGTGGAAGTCCGTGACCCGCTGCTGCGCGCCGGGGATGCCGGACGCCGTGAAGCTCGCCCCGGCAGTAGCCCCGCCGTACAGCGAAGCCCCGACGCAGCTGGCCCCGACCTGATAGGACATGGCCTGGGTAGCCGTTTCGCCTATAACCAGGCCTGACCCGGTCATGGTGGCGGTTGCCGCTGCGAACGCCTCGGGGGTGGTGCTGAAGTCCATCGTCCCCACCGAGCCGCCATTCCCGATGTTCTGGTCTCGACGGATGATGCCGTTCGAGGGATTGACGCCCAGGAGGTCCCGGGTGAAGCCCACCAGGTCCTGGTTACCGTCGGCGACGCCCGCCAGCGTGAAGTTGGGAGTCCCGATGTTCGCCGTAGCCGAGGCACCGCCCAGCGAAATCTGGGCGAAGTCAGTGGCGCCGAGTCCCGCCGCGGTGCCGGTGATGATCTTGCCGGTCGGAGCACAGAAGTTGAGCGTGCCCGCCGTGAACTCCGCCTGGGTCATGTACTGCACGAAGACCGACGTGTTGCCGCCACCGGCATCGAGGACGTACGCCATCCCGCCCTTCCCGCTGGTGATGCTGAAGGTGTAGACGTTGCCGACTGGGGTGACCACCACCCAGGCGCCGGCCCCATCCTGAACCGCCAGCCAGACCGGCCGGTTCGCCACCGTGCACCCCGAGAAGTCCACCGTGACGTTCCCGGTTCCGCCTCCCGTCACGGTCAGGGTCAGGGCCGTCGAGCGGTTGCCCGGAGCACCGGTGCCGTCCACGGTTAGGTTGTAGACCCCGGGCGTGACACTGGCGCCGACCGTCACCGTGAGAGTGGAGCTGTTGGTCGTGGTGCCGTTCGGAACGAAGGCGCCGGTGACCCCAGCCGGTGCACCGCCCAGGCTCAGTGTCACCGCCCCGGTGAAGTTGGTGCGGGTGATCGTGACGGTCGTGGGAGCGTTGCCACCCTGGGCGATGGTGAGCGCCGTGGGATTGACCGAGAGCGAATAGTCGGATGCCGCGGTGACGGTGAGCGTCAACGCCGTGGAGCGGTTGCCGGGCGTGCCGGTGCCATCCACGGTGAGGTTGTAGACGCCGGGCGCGACACTGGCGCCGACGGTCACGGTGAGGGTGGAGGTGGTGCCCGTGGTGTTGTTCGGAATGAAGTTGTTGGTGACCCCGGCCGGGGCCCCGCCCAGACTGAGGTTGACCGCCCCGGTGAAGTTGGTCCGCGTGATCGTGACCGTCGTGGGCGCATTGCCGCCCTGGACGATGGTGAGCGCCGTGGGATTGAGCGACAGCGAATAGTCCGGCGCCGCGTCGACCGTGAGGGTCAACGGCGTCGAGCGGTTGCCCGGCGTGCCGGTCCCGTCCACGGTCAGGTTGTAGACGCCGGGGGCGACGCTGACCCCGACGGTCACCGTGAGCGTCGAGCTGTTCCCCGTCGGTCCCGTTGGGAACGAAGGCGGCGGTCACGCCGGCCGGCGCCCCGCCCAGACTCAGCGTCACCGCCCCGGTGAAGTTGGTGCGGGTGATCGTCACCGTGGTGGGCGCGTTGGCGCCCTGGTTGATCGTGAGCGCCGTGGGATTGATCGAGAGCGAGTAATCCGGCGCCGGCGCGACGGTCAGCGTCAAGGCCGTCGAACGGTTGCCGGGCGTGCCGGTTCCATCGACGGTCAGGTTGTAGACGCCGGTGGCGACGCTGGCGCCGACGGTCACCGTGAGAGTGGAGCTGTTGGTCGTGGTCCCGTTGGGAACGAAGACGCCGGTGACGCCGGCCGGAGCCCCACCCAGACTCAGCGTCACCGCCCCGGTGAAGTTGGTGCGGGTGATGGTGACCGTGGTAGGCGCGTTGGCTCCCTGGTCGATCGTGAGCGCCGTCGGATTGATCGAGAGCGAATAGTCCGGCGCCGGCGTGACCGTGAGGGTCAACGGTGTCGAGTGGTTACCGGCCGAAGCGGTCCCGTCCACGGTCAGGTTGTAGACCCCGGGCGCCACACTGGCCCCCACATGGACGGTGAGCGTGGAGCTGGTCCCGATCGGGGCCGCCGGGTTGAAGACGCCGGTGACACCGGCCGGAGCGCCGCCCAGGCTCAAGGTCACGGGTCCGGCGAAATTGTTGATCCGGGTGATCGTGACCGCCGTGGTGTTACTGTCGCCCTGGTTGATGGTGAGCGCCGTGGGGTTGATCGCCAGCGAGTAATCCGGTGCCAGCACCGTGAGGGTAAGCGGCGTCGAGCGGTTGCCGGGCGCACCGGTCCCATCCACCGTCAGGTTGTAGACCCCGGCCGAGACGCTGGGATCCACCGACACCGTGAGAGTGGAGCTGTTGGTCGTGGTCCCGTTGGGAACGAAGGCGCCGGTCACGCCGGCCGGAGCACCGCCCAGGCTCAGCGTCACCGCGCCCGTGAAGTTGGTGCGGGTGATCGTGACCGTGGTGGGCGCATTGTTGCCCTGGATGATGGTGAGCGCCGTCGGGTTGAGCGAGAGGCTGTAGTCCGATAAGAGGACGGTAAGCGTGAGGGCGGTCGAGTGGTTGCCCGCCGTGGCCGTTCCGTCCACGGTCAGGTTGTAGACGCCGGGAGCCACGCTGGCCCCCACGTGGATGGTGGCCGTGGAAGTATTCGTGATGGGGGCCGCCGGATTGAATGTGGCCGTCACGCCGGCCGGAGCGCCGCCCAGACTCAGGTTCACCGGCCCGTTGAAATTGGTCCGCTGGATCGTCACCGCGGTGGTGTTGCTGTCGCCCTGGACGATGGTGAGAGCCGTGGGGTTGAGCGAGAGCGCGTAGTCCGGCGCGGCGGAGACTGTGAGGGTCAACGGCGTGTTGCGGTTGCCGGGCGTACCGGTTCCGCTGACGGTCAGGTTGTAGACCCCGGGGGTCACGAGGAAGCCCACGGACACCGTGAGCGTGGAGCCGTTGGTCGTGGTCCCGTTCGGAACGAAGGCGCCGGTGACCCCAGCCGGGGCACCACCCAGGCTCAGCGTCACCGCCCCGGTGAAGTTGGTGCGCGTGATCGTGACCGTCGTGGGCGCATTGCCGCCCTGAATGATGGTGAGCGCCGTGGGATTGATCGACAGCGAGAAGTCCGGCGCCGGTGCCACCGTGAGCGTCAATGCCGTGGAGCGGTTGCCGGGCGCGCCGGTCCCATCCACGGTCAGGTTGTAGACGCCGGGCGTGACGCTGGCGCCCACCGTGACCGTAAGCGTGGAGCTGTTGGTCGTGGTCGCGTTCGGAACGAAGGCGCCGGTGACGCCGGCCGGAGCACCGCCCAGACTCAGGTTCACCGCACCGGTGAAGTTGGTCCGGGTGATCGTGACCGTCGTAGGCGCGTTGGCATTCTGATTGATGGTGAGCGCCGTCGGATTGAGTCGAGAGCGAATAATCCGGCGCCGGCGCCACCGTGAGGGTCAGGGCGGCGGAGCGGTTGCCGGGCGTACCGGTCCCATCCACCGTCAGGTTGTAGACTCCGGGAGTGACGCTGGCGCCCGACCGTCACCGTCAGGGTGGAGCTGTTGGTCGTGGTCGCCGTTGGGAACGAAGCCACCGGTGACGCCAGCCGGAGCACCGCCCAGACTCAGCGTCACCGCATCGGGGAAGTTGATGCGGGTGATGGTGACCGTCGTGGGCGCGTTGCCACCCTGGTTAATGGTGAGCGCCGCCGGATTGAGGAGTCAGCGAATAGTCGGGCGCCGCGGCGGTGACGGTCAGGGTAAGAGCGGTGGAGCGGTTCCCGGCCGAGGACGTCCCGTCCACGGTCAGGTTGTAGACC
Organism: uncultured Gemmatimonadales bacterium; assembly: GCA_963704015.1. Taxonomy (GTDB): domain Bacteria; phylum Gemmatimonadota; class Gemmatimonadetes; order Gemmatimonadales; family GWC2-71-9; genus DATIWD01. The sequence continues at coordinate 441,609 of CAVPGI010000007.1, read as the reverse complement.
CCGGGCGCCACGCCCGCGGCGACATTCACCGTGAGGGTGGAGTTGTTCCCCGTCGGAGCCGCCGGATTGAACGACACCGGTCACACCGGCCGGGGCGCTGCCCAGGCTCAGCGTCACCGCCCCCGTGAAGTTGGTGCGGTCGATGGTGACGGTGGTGGGGCTATTGCCGCCCTGGACGATGCTGAGGGCGGCCGAAGAGAGCGAGAGGTCGTAGTCCGCCGACGGCCCATTGGTGGTGTCCGCCGGGCAACCCAGCCATAAAACGCTGGCGGCCAGAATCACACCGTAGCCTACCCGCCGCTTCAGAACGGAGTGACCCATAATCCCTCACGTCGGTTTTTGAGGAGTAACCAGGTCGCCCCCTTCGACAGGCCTCCGAGAACCTCCGGAGCCGAGGGGGCTAAGGGCGCTAATAGGAAGTCCGACTGGCGAAGGCGCAAGACCCCCGGCCACTCGAGGCGCGCAAACACCGAAAAGATTCCAACGATTTCTTCATTACCGCGGGTCGGTGGCAACCTTGCGCGCCGCCCGGTTCGGCCGTATTAGCCGTATTAGAGGGAGGTCATCACCTTCATCGCTGACCACTGGATCCTGACGGCCGATCGCGCCCGCCGCCGGCGAGGGGCCTTTGTGTTGGCCGCCTCCGGGAAACCCGCCAACCGAGGAGCGCGTGATGCGAACCGGAATCGTGGTAGTGGCTGCAATGCTGCTGGACCTGGCGGCACCCGCACCGGCCCAGTCCCAGGCTTCCGCCGATGCGGCGCTGGAGACCTATCAGCTGACCATGGCCAATGTCCGGAAGATGGGGACCGGGTATGAAAAGATGGACGCGGCGCTCAAGGCCAACCCCGCCTTGGCCGCCAAGCTCGCCAAGCAGGAAGGTGCCTCGTCCGTCCAGGACGTCGTCAACCGGTTTGACGCGGAGCCGGTACTCCGGCAGGCGATCGCCGGGGCCGGCCTCAGCACCCGCGACCTGGTGCTCACCCAGTTCGCGACCTTCACGGCGGGGCTGAACGACTTCGCGGTGAAGTCCGGGGCCAAGCCCCCAACCGCGCCGGCCGCCGCCGCCAACCTGCGGCTCTATCAACAGAATCGCGCCGAGTTCGAGCAACTCGGTGCGCGACTCAAGCAACTGGAGAGTTGGCAGAGGTTCCAGGCCGACGACGGGGATGACCGGGACCGTGACGACGACCGATCGGACGACGACTGACGCAGGAGGCTCCGGCGGTAGAGTCGTAAAGCAGGCGCAGGCCCACCTTTCAACTCAGGGGTGCTCATGACTTCGGGAAAGTGGTATCACCTCGCGTGGGTAGGGATCCTCACGCTGACTGCGACGCCGGCCGGCGCCGCCCTGAACACCGTGGCCCCGCAGCGGCTCGCTGATCAATGGGAACTGATCTCCCGGATGTCGATGACCATGGCGATGGACGTGGCCGAATCCGGCAGTTGCGTCCTGGCCCTGGCTCCGGTCGGGGAGGGCGAGGCCGGCGCCGTGGCCAAGGAACCGGGCGAGAAGTGGGAAGTGACCACCCAGATGGTGATGGAAGGCATGCCGATGGCCATGCCGCCGCGCACCTCGACCGTCTGCTCGCCCAGAGAGTGGAAGGAACCCCCGGCCGGTGATCAGGGCCAGAAGTGCACCTACACCGATTTCCACATGGAAGGCAACAAGGCGACCTGGAAGGTCAGCTGCGCCGGCCCACCGGCCATGACCGGTGATGGGGAAATCACCCGGGAGGCGGATCCGGTTCGTTCTAAGGGGACCATGAACTTCGCGTCCGAGGGGAACAAGATCACCATCAAGATGAACGGCAAGAAGGTGGGAACCTGCGAGCTGTAAGCCAGTACTGAGTCCTGAGTACTGGGTACTGAGTGGTTCTGAGTTCTGGGTTCTGGGATTCGAGCGAATCTAGAACCCAGAACTCAGAACCCAGAGCTCTCAGTTCCCTGTTCCCCTTCCCCCCGTCCCGTTGACGAACCCCGTTCGCAGGGGACAAATTAGCTCGCCTTCAAAGCTTCGGAGGGTCTATGAAGTCAGCTGGTCTCCTGCTCCTGGGCTCCGTGCTCCTGGCCGCCTGCGGCCAGAAGGGCGGAACCGAGCCCCGGGACTTCAGCCTTTCCGGGAGCTGGTGGCAGAGCGGCCACCTGACCGACGCAGTGAATGGAGTCTCCCACGTCCACGAAGGCTATTTCTACCTCAATCAGTCCGGGACCCAGTTCGCCGGCAGCGGCCAGCAGTGGGGCCTCTGCCACAATGCCAGCGGTAACTATGAAGGCCCCCTGGCGGACACCACCGCCTACCCGGTGAGCGCTGGGGCGGTGGACGGCCAGTCCATTACCTTCAAGACCAATCTCTGCACGTACTCGGGCAGCTTCGAACATGGCAATCCCAACCGGATCACCGGCACCGCCACCTGCGGCTACGTCGAGAACGGCATCACCTACTCGTTCAGCGGTGGCTGGCAGGCCAATCGGGAGTAACTTCCTCCGGGGCCTCATGGGCCCCGGTTTCGTCTCGCCGTTCAAGTCGAGTCTCTCACTGGTCCTATCGGAGGTTTGCATGTCGTCTCCGGCACGCCGGCTCGGCCGGTTGCTCTGTACCGTCGCCGTAGCACTTCCTCTCACCCTGCAGGCACAGGAGGCGGCCGCGCCGCCTGCCCGGATCGCGGTGCGCGCGGCCCGGTTGATCGATACCAAGGCCGGCACCGTGGTCCAGAACCCCATCGTGCTGATCGAGGGAGATAAGATCACCGCCGTGGGGCCTCGGCTCACCATCCCCGCCGGCACCCAGGTGATCGACCTGGGCAGCGCCACCTTGCTGCCCGGCCTGATCGATTGCCACACCCACATGACCGGCCAGCCCGAGAACTACTACACCGACCTCTTCCGCCGCTCGCCCATCGACGTGGCGGTGCGGGCCCACATCTACGCCAAGCGCACCCTGCTGGCCGGCTTCACCATGGTGCGGGACGTGGGCGCCGAGGAGTTCATCGACATTGCCCTCCGGAACGCCATCAACGACGGGGCCGTGGTGGGGCCCCGGATGCAGGTGGCCACCATGCCGCTGTCGCGCGACCGGCGGGCACGGCGACCTCAACGGCTTCTCGCCCTACCTCAAGTTCAACCAGCTCTCCAGCGTGGTGGACGGCGTGGATGAGATCCGGAAGCAGATCCGCTTCGAGGTCAAGAACGGGGCCGACCTGATCAAGATCCTGGCCAGCGCCGGCGTGTTGTCCGAGGAGGAATCGGTCGGGGCGCCCCAGTTCAGCCAGGAAGAGCTGAACGCCGTGGTCGAAGAGGCCGCCATGTGGGGTAAGAAGGTGGCCGCCCACGCCCACGGCGCCGAGGCCATCAAGCGCGCGGTCAAGGCGGGAGTGGCCTCGATCGAGCACGGCAGCCTGCTCGACGACGAGGGGATCCGGCTCATGAAGGAGAAGGGGACCTACCTGGTGGCTGACATTTACAACGACGACTACATCATGGCCGAGTTCGCTAGGCTGGGCTATCCCGCCAAGATCCTCGAGAAGGAGAGGATGGTGGGCAAGCTGCAGCGGGAGAACTTCCAGAAGGCGGTCAAGGCCGGGGTCAAGATCGCCTTCGGCACCGACGCCGCCGTCTATCCCCACGGCTGGAACGCCAAGCAGTTCGCGACCATGGTCAAGTTCGGCGAGACCCCCATGCAGGCCATCCAGGCCGCCACGGTCAATGCCGCCGACTTGCTGAGCTGGAACGGCAAGGTGGGCGTGGTGGCGCCCGGCGCCTTTGCCGACATGGTGGCCGTCCAGGGCGACCCGCTGGCCGACGTGAGCGAGCTGGAGCGGATGCGCTTCGTCATGAAGGGTGGGGTGGTCTACCTGAACAGCCTCGGCTCCACGGCTCCAGCGGCTTCGCCGTGAGGGCGGTTCTGGGTTCGGGGTTCTGAGTTCTGGGTTGTCTCCGGGACCAACCCAGAACTCCGAACCCCGAACTCAGTACCCATGCGGGCCTTCTTCGCCCTCTCCGGCCTCCTCTGGGGTGGCTTCGCCGCTCTCCTGGGCCATCGGGCCTTCCATTCACACGTCTGGGGTGGGGTGGTGGCCTCGCCCGTCATCGGCCTCATCGTCGGTTCCGCTACTCAGTCGTACTTCGAGGACTCGTCCGGGTACTGGCGTTGGCTCATCGCACTCGCCAGCCTCTATCTGGGCGCGATCCTCTTCGGCATCGGGATCGGGATCTGGGACACCGTGGCCGGCGGCCCAGGCCGAGTCGCCATCGCGGTGGTGACCCAGGACGTGGTCGCGGTGCTCTGGGGAGTCACGCTGACGGGCTTCTTGCTGTTCTTGTGGCCGATGGCGTATGGGACGCACTTGATCCTGGAGTGGGGCGGGGAGAAGTGAGTTGCCGGGGAGCAGGAACCGGCGGACTTCTGTTCCCCGCTCCCCTCATCCCGAGGGACCCCGAGCATCGCGAGGGGGAGCGAGGGAACTAGGGAGCGAAACCCGACTTTGGCGCTGGCACCGTGGGCCAACTCCGAAGTGGGCCGGCTAGATCCCTCGGGCTCGTGGCTCCGCCACGATGCCCTCGGGATGAGGTGGGGAAGGGGCACCCAGCTCCCAGCCCCTAGCTCCCAGCTTCTTTTCGTTCTCCCGTTCTCCCGTTCTCCCATGCCTTCTCTCCTCCTCGCCGACCTCCTCGTCCTGCTCCACCTGGCCTACATCCTCTTCGTGGTGTTCGGCGCGGTCCTGGTGCGGTATCGGCACTGGATGATCTGGCTTCACCTACCCGCCGCAGCCTGGGGCGCCTTCATCTCCGCGACCGGGCGGATCTGTCCCCTCACGCCCTGGGAGAATCACTTCCGGCAGTTGGCGGGGCAGGGTGGCTACACCGGCGGGTTCATCGAGCACTACCTGATCCCGGTCATCTATCCGGCGGGACTGACCCTCGATCTGCAGCGCGCCGAGGCCGTCTTCGTGGTCGTGGTGAACCTGGGGCTCTACACCTGGGTATTGCGAGGCCGGCACGCGGTTCCCCCCTCTCCACACCGTGGAGAGGGGGCGAGCGGGTGAGGCGGGAACGGGAGAACGGGAGAAAGGGTAGGTGGGTTGTGGGGTTTCAAAGGAGGTTGTCATTCCGAGCGAAGCGAGGAATCTCAAGGTTCGGGGGCAGATGAAGCCTTGAGATCCCCACGGGCCCCTCGCGACGCTCGGGGTCCCTCGGGATGACAGACTCGGTTGTTTTCTGATCCCCGTTCCCTGTTCCCTTCCCGTTCTCCCATTCCCCCGTTCTCCCGTTCTACTTCCCGAACAGCTTCAGATACTCCCCATACCCCTCCTCCTCCAGCTTCTCCACCGGCACGAACCGGAGCGACGCGGAGTTCATGCAGTAGCGGAGGCCGGTGGGGGCGGGGCCGTCGTCGAACACGTGGCCCAGGTGGGAGTCAGCGTTCGCCGAGCGCACCTCCGTCCGCGACATGAGCAGCTTCCGGTCGGTCTTGGTGCGGAGGCTCTCGGGCGCGAGCGGCTTGGTGAAGCTGGGCCAGCCGGTGCCGGAATCGTACTTGTCGAGCGAGCTGAACAGCGGCTCCCCGGAGACCACGTCCACGTAGATCCCGGCCTGGTGGTTATCCCAGTATTCGTTCCGGAAGGCCGGCTCGGTCCCCTCGTGCTGGGTGACCTGATACTGGGTGGGAGTCAGCTTCTTGCGTAGCTCGTCGTCGCTGGGTTTCTGAAAACTCATGGTAGATTCTCTCAATCTGTGAAATCTGTGGAATCTGTGGATCAATCTGTGAAATCTGTGTAATCTGCGGACTCTGTGTAATCTGTCTTGCTGAGTCGATGCCAACGCTGGCTTCAGCCAGCTACGCCGAGTGGGCCCTTCAGGGCCCGAACTCGGAGCCTCTCCGGGGGCTGAAGCCCCCACTCGGCAATGGGTCGCTAAAGCGACGCTGCCGGGGTGATATCCTCAGCCGTAAAACGTCCGGATTTCGACCTCGGTTCTACCCCCGCATGGAGCCCCAAGATGCCTGCGCTGCTCGAGCAACTGCATCTCTCCCCCACGGCCCTGGCGGTCCTGTTGATCGTGGGGGCAATCCTGGTGGTTACCATCTTGAGCATGGCCAGGCGGATCATCTTGGTGACCCTGGCCCTCGCGGTCGCTGGGGGAAGCTACTACGGGCTGGGCAAGGCCATTGCCCATTTCAAAGGCGGCGAGTTCTACAGTCTGCCCTTCGGCTTCGATCATCCCCAGTTCCAGGATCTGGCCTTGAGCATCTTCGTCTGGGCCCTGGCCTGGACCCTGCTCGTCAAGTTTCTGCTCCGCAAGAAGGGCTGATGCGGGTCCTGCTGGTCGGCGCCACCGGACTGGTTGGCCGCGAATGTCTCCACCAGTTGGTGGCCGATCCCGCCTTCGAGCGGGTCCTGGTGTTGACCCGCCGGCCGCTGCCCGCCGAGGACCGCGCCCAGAGGGTCACGGAGCAGGTGGTGGACTTCGAACGCCTCGAGTCCACCGTCTTGAGTCTCCCGGTCGACATCGTCATTTGCGCCCTCGGCACCACCATCGGTAAGGCCGGGTCTCAGGAGCGGTTCCGCGCGGTAGACTTCGGGTATCCCCTCGCCACCGCGAAGTTGGCCCTGGCCCAGGGCGCCCGGCACTACCTCCTGGTCTCTTCGCTGGGAGCCAATCCTGGTTCCCGTGCCTTCTATCCCCGGGTCAAGGGAGAACTCGAGGCCGCGGTCTCCGCCCTTCCGTTCCGAACCGTTTCGATCTTTCGTCCATCCCTGCTCCTGGGGCCTCGGCGGGAGTTCCGGATGGGGGAGAGGATCGCCCAGGGATTGGCCTTTCTGTTCCCGCCCAAGTGGCGCGCGATCGAGGCCAGCGATGTCGCGGCGGCGATGCTGCGGGTGGCGAAAGAAGATCGGCCGGGCCGGCGGATCGTCGAGTCGGCCGAAATGCGGGCCTGGGCGAAAGGGAATTGACGGTGCCGAAATCGGGGCAGGGAACCGGTTGGGCCGCCCAGGAGCTGGGCCGCCACCTGGACGGCTACCTGGCCGGGCGGGCGGCGATGCCCGACTTCCAGCGTGAGTTCATGGGCCAGTACCTCCGCCTGCCGGCCCGACGCGCTTCCCGCATCGGAGCAACCGCTCTGGCGCAGCGTGTATGAATTACTCACCCGGGCCGCCCCCGATCCGATCGACCCCTCGGCTCGTTCTCAGGGAGTGATCGGCGAGTCCGAGCTCCGGGCTCGACTGCGCGACCTCAAGACCGCTCGGTGACCGCCAATCGCGGTCCCTGGCACAACCGGGCTACCACCCGGTAGTTTGCCACACCTCAATCACTGGAGAAACAGGATGGGCAAAGGAGATCGTCGGAGCCGCCGGGGGAAGATCTTTCGCGGGACTCATGGAAAGCGCCGGCCCAAGCGGCGTAAGAAGACCGCCGCCCCACGGGAGGCGCGGTAGGTCGAAGCATCGACGGGAGGCTGATCATGATGACCGAGCTGGTAGCTCTGCTGCTCACGACCCTGGCGACCTGGGGTTCCGACACCACCCCGCGCTCGGCCGGCCCACCGCTCTACGACAACCTCGGCAGCTACCACCGGGCCGTCTCCACCAAGTCCGCCCTGGCGCAGAAGTACTTCGACCAGGGGCTCCGCCTGACCTACGCCTTCAATCATGCGGAGGCGATCCTCGCGTTTCAGGAGGCCGCCCGCCTCGATCCTCGCTGTGCCATGTGCCAGTGGGGGATCGCCCTCGCCCTGGGGCCCAACATCAACATGCCGATGGATTCGGCCGCGGTGCCGGTGGCCTACGCTGCGGTACAGAAGGCCCTGGCACTCTCGAGCCCCGCGACACCGGTCGAGCGAGCCCTGATCGAGGCCTTGAGCCGGCGGTATGCCAAGGCCCCCCCGGCCGATCGCTCGCCGCTGGACAGCGCCTACTCCAAGGCCATGGCCGAGGTGGCGAGCCAAGCTTCCCCGCCGACCTGGATGCCGCGACGCTCTACGCCGAGTCACTGCTCGACCTGCGCCCCTGGGACCAGTGGACCTTTGACGGTCAGCCCCAACCCGGCACCACCGATGCGATGGCCACCCTGGAACGGGTCCTCGCCACCAATCCCAATCATCCCGGCGCCTGCCACTACTACATCCACACCGTGGAGGCGTCGCGGACCCCGGAGCTGGCGCTGCCCTGTGCCGATCGGTTGGCCGGCCTGATGCCGGGCGCGGGCCACCTGGTACACATGCCGGCGCACATCTACCTGCTGCTGGGTCGCTACGCCGACGTGCTGGCCGCCAACCAGCACGCCGCCCACACCGACGAGAGCTACATCACCGACCGCCACCCGAGCGGGATCTACCCGGTGATGTACTACTCCCACAACCTGCATTTCCTCGTCGTCACCAACATGCTGGTCGGCAATAGCGCGGCGTCCCTGGCGGCGGCCGACAAGATGGCCACCTCGGTCCCGCTCGAGGTGGTGCGGGGCCTTCCGTTCGCCCAGTACTACCTGCCGCTTCAGGTGATCACGCTGGCCAAGTTCGGGCGGTGGAAGGATCTGCTCGCTACTCCACCCCCACCAGACGAGTTCCGGTTCTCGACCGCCATTTGGCACTGTACCCAGGGCCTGGCCCAAGCCGCCACCGGCGATTCCAAGGGCGCGCAGGCCTCCCTTGAGGCGATCCGGAGCACCGACCTGGGAAATTCCGGGGCCGGCGGAGCCTTCGGCGCCATGCTGCTCCGGATCGCGGCTTCGGAGCTTCAGGGCGAAATCGCCGCCCGACAGGGTCATTGGGATCAGGCCATCGATCGTCTGCGGGACGCGGTGGCCACGGAAGACAGCCTGGGGTACATCGAACCGCCGTGGAGTTATGCCCCGGTGCGTCACCGGCTGGGCGCCGCGCTGCTCAAGGCCGGCCGCCCCACGGACGCCGAGGTGATCTATCGTCAGGACCTGGCACGCCATCCCCACAACGGCTGGTCCCTCTACGGACTGGCCCAGAGCCTGAGGCAACAGGGCAAGGATGCCGCCGCCGATTCGGCGCAAGCCGAGTTCAAGACCGCGTGGGCTCAGGCAGACGTGGACCTCGGCACCCTGGGTTTCTAACGGGAAACGGGTGTTCTCCCGCCGACTGGTGATCGAGACGGCGAGGAAGTAGCTTGGGACGGAAGGACCACGATCTTCTCCAGCGAGGGAGCCAGTTCATGTCCGCCGATGAGCCTCAAGGGCCCACCCTTAAACCGGTTACTCCGGCCCGTGTGGCGCAGGAGATCAGCAAGCTGAGCGCCGAGCGGCGCAACGGTGAGGTCCAACCCGACGTGTACGATCAGCGATTTGCCCGGATGATTCAGGAGCTTCGGGCCCGCCGCATCGAGGGGAGCCGGGCCGACATCCAGGCCGCGCTGGAGCCCCTGGTGAAAGAGGGGACCATCACGGCCGGCGAGTACAAGCGTCTGATCTCTCAGCTTGGCATGCAGTAGCCCGTAGGCCCCCCCATGACCTTGCGGCCCCCGGCGGTGGCGCTCCAGCCCTCCCTGGCGCCCCTCGAGATGTCGGTGCTGGCCTCCGATGGGCTGGTACTCAAGGGCATCCTGGAATACCCCCACCGCCCCGAGGGGCGGGCCTTCCCGCTGGCGGTGCTGGCCCACCAGTACCCCTCCACCCGCGACAGCTACGCCCCCCTGATCGACGATTTGCTGGTCGATGGCCTGGCCATACTGGCCTTCGACCAGCGGGGTCATGGCGCGTCCATCCGGGGACCCTCCGGTCCCGTGGTGATCGATACCCCGGTTGGATTCACCATGGAGGCCTTCGGCGCCGCCTTCATCGGCAGCGCCACCCGGGTCGGGTTCAACCGCATCGACGACGACATCCTCCGGGTGGCCAGCTGGGGCGCGGTCCAGAACTTCATCGATCCTCGCCGCATCCTGCTGATCGGCTCCAGCGTCGGTGGCTCCGGTGTCGCGCTGGCCGCGCCCAAGGTGCCGGGCCTCGCGGCGGTGATCACCTTCGGCGCCGCCGGTGAGCTGGTCTGGGGTACCGATGGCCGGCAGCAGGCCCGCCGGGCCTTCGAGCAGATCAAGGCTCCCTGCCTGCTAACCACCTCCGAAAACGATCCCTTCGGCGGCCTTGGTAACGTCCAGGCCTGGAGCCAGGGCCTCGCGCACGTCACGGCCAAACAGGTCCCCGGCGACGGGCACGGCATGGCGATCTACTATGACGTTCGGGAGGACGTGCTGGCGTTTCTGAGAAGGCTGGCAGGGGCATGAGGCAAGAGGTATGGGGCACGAGGCATTAGGCACTAGGCAAGCGCACCAAGCTCTCGGCAATATTGTTTCCCGTTCTCCCGTTCTCCCGTTCTCCCGTTCTCCCGTTCTCCCGACTCCCGACTCCCGGCTCCTAGCTCCTAGCCCCCAGCTCCCAGCCATGCGAAGCATCCCTCTCGGCCCCTCCGCTCCCCCCGTCTCCGTCATCGGCTACGGTGGCATGCACGTCTCCATCGACGGTCGTCCCCCCGAAGAGCAGAGCATCCGGGTCATCCAGGCCTCGCTGGATGCCGGGGCCACGCTCATCGATACCGCCGACGTCTATTGTCTGGACCACACCGATATCGGCCACAACGAGCGCCTGATCGCGCGCGCCCTGGCGACCTGGAAGGGGCCTCGTGAGTCCATCGTGGTCGCGACCAAGGGCGGTATGACCCGGCCGTCGGGTCGCTGGGAGCGCGACGGCAGCCCTCGCCACCTGCGCGAGGCCTGCGACCGGTCCCTCAAGGCGCTGGGCGTGCCGCGGATCGATCTCTATCAGCTCCATGCCCCCGATCACAAAGTCCCGTTCGAAGAGAGCGTCGGCGCGCTGGCCGAGCTGCAGCGGGCCGGCAAGATCCGCTTTGTGGGACTCTCCAATGTCTCGGTGGCGGAAATCAAGGAGGCCGAGGCCATCGTGCCGATCACCTCGGTGCAGAACCGGCTCAATCCCTATTTTCGCGAGGCGCTGACCGACGGCGTGGTGGCCTACTGTGCGTCGCGGGGCATCGGCTTTCTGGCCTACAGTCCCACCGGTGGCGGCCGCCTGACCAGGAAGATCCCCCAAGTCCCCGTGCTTCAAACCATCGCGCGCCGGCTCGGGGTCTCTCCTCACCAGGTCTGCCTCGCCTGGGTGTTGAGGCAGGGGGCCACGGTCATCGCCATCCCCAGCTCGAGGACGGTGGAGCACGCGGTGGACGGCGCCCGGGCGGCGGACGTGACGCTGACTGCGGGGGATCTGCGGGTCGTCGACGGGGCGGAGTTCTCCCGCGCATAGGCGTAGATCGTCGGTTTACCGTTCCCCGCCGGTCCGGTTACCTTTGGAAATGCCGTCTACCGCTCGCCGCCAGACCGTCACGGTCCACGTCGGAAACGTCCCGGTCGGCTCCTGCCATCCCATCGTCGTCCAGTCCATGACCAACACCGATACGGCCGATGTGACGGCCACGGTGCGGCAGGTGGCGGCCCTGGCCCGCGCGGGAAGCCAGCTGGTCCGGGTGACGGTGAACAACGAAGAGGCGGCGCGCGCGGTGCCCGAGATCGTCGAGGGGCTCGACCGGATCGGGGTCCGGGTGCCCATCATCGGCGACTTCCACTACAACGGACACCTGCTCCTCACCAAGTATCCCGCCTGCGCCGCGGCGCTGGCCAAGTATCGCATCAACCCGGGCAACGTGGGCGGCAAGCGGCGGGACGAGAATTTCAGCACCATCGTCGAGATCGCCCTCCAGAATCAGAAACCGGTCCGGATCGGGGTCAACTGGGGCTCGCTGGACCAGGCCCTGCTCACCGAAATGATGGATGCCAACGCCGCGCTGGCTGAGCCGCGGGACGCGCGGGACGTCACCATGGATGCCATGGTCGAGAGCGCGCTCCGCTCGGCGGCCCTGGCCGAAGCGACCGGCATGCGCGCACGACTGGATCATCCTGAGCGCCAAGGTCTCGGGCGTGCAGGACCTGGTCGACGTCTACCGCATGCTGGCCGCTCGCTGCGACTACCCGCTCCACCTCGGCCTGACCGAGGCGGGGCTCGGCATGAAGGGGATCGTGGCCAGCACCGCCGGACTCGCGATCCTGCTGCAGGAGGGCATCGGAGACACCATCCGAGTCTCGCTGACGCCCGCCCCCGGCGGCGATCGCACCGAGGAAGTGCAGGTGGCGCAGCAGATCCTGCAATCGCTGGGGATCCGGAGCTTCAACCCCCAGGTCACCGCCTGCCCGGGCTGCGGCCGTACCACCAGCACCTTCTTCCAGCAGATGGCGGAGGACATCCAGAGCTACCTCCGGGACCAGATGCCGGTCTGGCGGACCGAACGTCCCGGGCGTCGAGGAAATGAAGGTGGCCGTCATGGGGTGCGTGGTGAACGGACCCGGGGAATCGAAGCACGCCAACCTCGGCATCTCCCTGCCGGGGACCTTCGAGGAGCCCAAGGCCCCGGTCTACGTGGACGGGCGCTTGCTCACCACGTTGAAAGGGGACGGGATCGTCCCCGAATTCCTCAAGATCCTCGAGGAGTACGTGGCCAGCCACTACCAGGAGGCCGACGAGCCGGCCGAGGCCTCCATTCCTCGGGGCAAGGCCACAGTCTGAGCAGGCTCACCCGATGATCGGCCTCGACACCACCCTGAGGGAGCAGCCCTTGGTGGCCATCCCCCTGCTGTTCGGGGCCGGACTGGTCACCAGCCTCACGCCGTGCGTCTACCCGATGATCCCCATCACCGCCGGGCTCCTGGGCGGCGCGGGCGCCCAAGGCTCGCGGGACAAGCGGCCCTGGCTCCTGATCCTGAGCTACGTGGTCGGCCTGTCTCTGGTCTATTCGGTATTGGGGCTCCTGGCCGGTCTTACCGGCACCATCTTCGGCGCCATCAGTTCGAGCCCCTGGGCCTACTTCACCATGGGCAATCTCCTCCTGCTGTTTGGCCTGGCCCTGCTGGACGTGTTCGTGGTTCGGGTCCCGGGTCCCGCTGCTGGCCTGGGCGAGTCGATTCGGTGCGGCGACTTATGGCGGAGCCTTCGCCATGGGAGCTACCTCGGGACTGGTCGCGGCGCCCTGCGGAGCTCCAGCCTTCGGGGCGGTGCTGACCTTCGTCGCCGTGACCCGGAGCGCCGGGCTGGGTTTTCTCTATCTCCTCGTGTTTTCCCTCGGGATGACCGCCTTGCTGGTCGCGGTCGGGCTCTCCTCAGCGGCCCTGGCGCGGTGGCCCAAGAGTGCCACCTGGACCCTGTGGCTCAAGCGGGGCTCGGGACTCGTTCTGCTGGGAGCGGCCGAGTATTACTTCGTGCTAATGGGTAAGGTGCTCTGATGCTACGGCAGGAAGCGCTCAGGCGCGCTCGGCGGGCCCGTCGAATCCTGGGGCCGGCGGTTCTGGCGCTGGTGCTGGGAGCTGGTCCGGCCCGGGCCCAGGGCGATGCCGGTATCGCGGTGGGCGCCAAGGCCCCGGTCGTGAGTGTGAACGACCTGGACGGGAAACCGGTGGATCTGGGCAACTGGATCGGCAAGCGGCCCGTCCTCCTCGAGTTCTGGGCCACCTGGTGCGATAACTGTGAGGCGCTCCTCCCCGGTCTCAAGGCGGCCTATCAGGCCTACGGCGACCGGATGGAGTTCATCGCCGTCAACGTGGTGGTGAATCAGACCCCCGAGAAGGTTCGGCGCTACGCCAGCCAGCACGAGCTGCCCTTCCGGATCCTCTACGACGACAAAGCGGTCAGTATTCGAGCCTATCTGGCCCCGGCCACCTCGTTCGTGGTGCTGGTGGGGAAGGACGGGAAGGTGACCTATACCGGCCTGGGGGGTGACCAGAACCTGGAGCCGGCCATCAAGAAGACCCTCGGCGCCTCGTAGTCAGAAGCGCTCTCCCTGGAGACTACGGCTTATGGCCCCCAAATATTCCGCCCTGTCCGCGGTGTCCGCCCTGTCCGCCTTGACCGCCTTTACCGTCCTTTCCACCCCCCTTGCCGCCCAGCAGACCGGGGACCAGCCCACCGCCATCCTCACCGCAGGCCCTGAAGTGGGGACCCGGGCACCCGACTTCTCCCTCCCCTGGGCCGACCGGGACAGCATCGGTGCCGGGGACCTCTGGTTCAGCCTGTCCGGGCAGCGGGGGCAGGTCGTCGTCCTGGCCTTCTATCCCCGGGACTTCACCAAGACCCCGACCGAGATGCTGACCCGCTTCAGCCAGGACTTTCCCACCCTCTTCGGGGAGGGGGTCGTCGTGGTCGCCATCAGTTCCGACTCCCTGGCGACCCACCAGCGCTTCGCCGCCAGCCTGGCCCTCCCCTTCCGCTTGCTCGCCGACTCGAACCATACGGTGGCCAAGCGCTACGGCGCCTTCGACCCCTCCGGCTCGGACCGGTGGCTGGTCTATGTCATCGACCGGAAGGGGAAAGTGGCCTACCAGGATCTCCAGTTCGTGGCCAAGGACCCCAAGGAGTACTCAAGGCTGCAGTCGGCAGTAAAGGCTGCCTCGAAGAGCTGATCGGTGTGGGAACAGGGCCTTCAAAGCACGGATTGAGGCCGATATACAATCGTGATGCATAATTTACGGGTAACTGACGACACTGTCGCCATGCTATTTATCAACATGAATGCATCACGTTTATTAATTGTGGATCAATGAGTTACGGATTTCAGCTCAAGTGGATAACTATTCTCCCCTCCGGCTTATTCTGGGCAATGAGCTTAGATGTCGCTTTCAACATCCAAACGGCTTCCACATGTTGATAACCTGGCCCTCTCCACAGGCGTGGGGATCCCAGGAAGCTGACCAAGTTTCTTCGAGGGCTGAGCCCCTTCCCGAGGTTGTTGAAAAGCCTCCCCGCTGGCTCTGATTTGCCCACCTTCCTGAAGTGACCAACACCCCGGTCCCCCCTCCCGACTCAGGCTACCTCAGGGCCCGCCGGGTCATGACTCTGACACCTCCTGGGGCCTCCTCCCCCGCTGATGCGGTCCGGTGGGAGGGGGGCCGGATCGTGGAGGTGGGGGCCGCGAGGGACCTGGAGCCCCGGATCCCGCGAGGCGTCCCTCGATTCGACCTCCCCGGGGCCTTGGTCACGCCCGGATTCGTGGACGGCCACACCCATTTCGCCATGTGGGGCCTGGCTCGGGAGCGGGTTCATCTGGCAGGCGTCACCAGCCTGCGAGAGGCGCTCACCCGGGTGGCCGCTGCGGTTCCGGTAGAGGGCTGGGTCCTGGGGCATGGTTGGGAGGCCAGCCGCTGGGAAGCCCCGCCCGATCGCTGGGCCCTGGATCGGGTTCAAACCGTGCCGGTCTGCCTGGATTCCCTGGACGTCCATGGGGTCTGGCTGAACAGCGCCGCCCTGGGAGCCCCCGGCATTGACCGCGATACCCGGGACCCACCCGGGGGGCGGATTCTCCGGGACGGAAACGGGGAGCCCACCGGCCTGCTGCTGGAGCGGGCGGTCGAGTTGATCCGCCCTTACCTCCCGGCTCCTTCCCCTGACCGGGTCCTCGCCGCCCTGTACGCGGCCCA
This sequence comes from uncultured Gemmatimonadales bacterium, assembly GCA_963704015.1. GTDB lineage: Bacteria > Gemmatimonadota > Gemmatimonadetes > Gemmatimonadales > GWC2-71-9 > DATIWD01. The sequence continues at coordinate 426,118 of CAVPGI010000007.1, read as the reverse complement.
ACAAGAGGCCCATCGCCTGGGAGTCACGGGGATTCACAACGTCGAGGGCATGGAGGTCCTGGCCGCCTTTGGTCGGATGGAATCGGCAGGCGACTTGACGCTCCGAGTGCTGTTTCACCCTCCGGTGGCCGCTCTCCCGGAGCTGCTGGCCGCGGGGACCCGGAGCGGGACCGGAAGCTCGTGGCTCAGAATCGGGGGGATCAAGATTTTCCTCGACGGAAGCCTGGGAAGCCGCACCGCCTGGATGCTCGAGCCTTACGAGGGTAGCCGAGACCGCGGGCTCCCGATCACCGCCGCGTCCGATGCCCAAGGGGCCGTACGAGCGGCGGCGGAGGGCGGCCTCGGCTGCACCGTCCACGCCATCGGGGATGCGGCCGTACGCTTCGCTCTCGATCTGCTGGGCGATCTTCCCCAGACGCCGGTGCGCCACCGCATCGAGCACCTCCAGTGTGTGCACCCCCAGGACCTGGCCCGGGCCGCTCGCTCCGGCATCGTGGCCTCGATGCAGCCGGTTCATCTGCTGGCCGACATCCCGCTGGCCGATGCGCGATGGGGCGCGCGGAGCCGTGGGGCCTACGCCTGTCGGAGCCTGCTGGATCAGGGGACGCGTCTCGTTTTCGGCAGCGACGCGCCGGTCGCCTCGCTCGACCCCCGCGAGGGCGTGTTCGCGGCGCTGGAGCGGCGCGGGTCCGCGGGTACTTCTCGAGAGAGCTGGTATCCGATGGAGAAGATCGGCTTTCGTGACGCGGTCGTCGCCTATACCGCCGCCGCGGCCGAAGCAGCCGGGGAGCGCGGACGCAGGGGCACCCTGGCTCCCGGAGAAGACGCCGATCTGGTGGCGTGGGAGGTCGATCCCGATGTCGAGCGGGACGTGGGAGACGCATTCCGATCGGGACGCGCCGCACTCACCGTCGTGGGAGGCCGCGTCGTGTTCCAGGCGTGACGATCCCCGGTTAACATTCCCCAGTGCCCGCTCCGTCCATCCGCCGCACCAAGATCGTTGCTACCCTAGGCCCTGCCTGGGCCGAGCCGGACCGCATGGCGGCCATGCTGGACGCCGGCGCCAACGTGGTGCGGGTCAACGCTTCCCACGGCACCGCCGAGACCCGAGCCCTCTGGATCCAGCGTCTGCGCGGGATCCTGGCGACTCGCAAGGAGACCGCCGCGGTGGTGCTGGATCTCCAGGGTCCCCGGATCCGGGTGGGCGAGCTCACCGCCCCGCGCCAGCTCACGCCCGGCCAGGTGGTGACCTTTGCGCCGGTCGGCAGCGCGCTCCCGGAAGACATCCCCGTCACCTACTCCGAGCTGGCCTCCGACGTCGGGCCCGGGGCTCGGCTCCTGGTCAACGACGGTCTGATTCAGGTGGAGATCGAGGAGGTTTCCCGGGGGCGGGCCCGGGGTCGGGTCCGTTACGGGGGTGAGCTGACCTCGTTCAAGGGGATCAACCTCCCGGGTGTCGAAGTGACCGCCCCGGCGCTGACCGACAAGGATCGGGAGGATCTCAAGCATGGGCTCGAGCTGGGCGTGGACTACGTGGCCCTCTCCTTCGTGCGGCGGGCCGAGGACATTCAGGCCCTCCGGCGGCTGGTGCCCAAGAACATCAAGCTGATCGCCAAGATCGAGAAGGACACCGCGCTCAAGAATCTCTGCGCGCATTCTCGAGGCGGCCGACGCCATCATGGTCGCGCGAGGCGATCTGGGCGTCGAGCTGCCGTTCGAGGAGGTGCCTCTCGCGCAGAAGCGGATCATCCGCGAGGCCAATCTGCACGGCAAGCCGGTGATCACGGCCACCCAGATGCTGGAGTCGATGGTCCATTCTCCGTTGCCGACCCGGGCCGAGGCTTCCGATGTCGCCAATGCCATCCTCGACGGTACCGATGCCGTGATGCTCTCGGCGGAGACGGCCGTCGGCGACTATCCGCTCGAGGCGGTGCGGGCCATGGACCGGATCGCGAGGGAGATGGAGGCGCAGCGGCCGCGCCGGAGCCCGGCCTTCGACGCCGCGGTGGGCCGCCGTTCGGGCGAGGCGGATCAGAAGCATCACGTAGGTCCGGGGGACGGCACCCCGGCCCGGACCGAGGATGCCATCGCGGTCGCGGTCTGCGCCGCTGCCGATCTGCTGGCCTGCCCCCTGATCGTCTGTTTCACCACCAGCGGGTTCACCGCGCGGAAGGTCGCCGCCTACCGGCCCACGGTCCCCATCCTGGCCGCCACTCCCGAGGCGGAGACCCACCGTCAGCTCTCGATGGTCTGGGGCGTGATCCCCGCGCTCACGGAGCACTCCTCGGATTACGATTCCCTGCTGGCCGCGGCCCGTCGCGAGATCCTCCTGCGCGGGCTGGCGGCGCCGGGTGAGCGCGTCGTGGTCACCGCCGGCGTGCCGTTCGACGTGGCCGGCACCACCAACCTGCTCAAGATCGAAGCGGTATGAGCCGCCCCGGTCCTGGTTGGCGGTGAGAGGGGAGGGCGGCACCGACCATGCGACTGATCTTCCTGGGCACCGGGACCTCCTTCGGCGTTCCCCAGATCGGCTGCACCTGCGCCGTGTGCGGGTCGAGCGACCCGCGCGACAAGCGCACCCGCTCCGGCGCGCTGGTGCAGGTGGGGGAGCAGAACATTCTCATCGACACGCCGCCGGAGCTCCGGCTGCAGCTGATCCAGTGCGGGATCAGCCGGGTCGACGCGGTGGTCTTCACCCATGAGCACGCCGATCACACCAACGGCATCGACGATCTTCGCATCTTCTCGGAGACCCGCCGCCGCGCGCTGAGCTGTTACGGGCCGGCGGAAACCTTGTCACGGCTGGAACAGGGGTTCCCCTACATCTTCGACGACAACATCCGCCCCTACGTGGGCACCTCGAAGCCCAACCTGGAGCTGCGCGCGCTGGAGCCGGGCCGGATGGCGGACATCGCCGGGGTGCCGGTGCTGCCGCTGGCCTTTCCCCACGGCCACCTGCGCGTGTTCGGCTATCGCTTCGGCCCCCTGGCCTACGTCACCGATGTGAAGTCGGTCGGTCCCGCGGAACGGGCGGAGCTGGGCGGACTCGACGTGCTGGTGCTGAACGCGCTCTGGTGGCGCCAGCACCCGACCCACCTGAGCATCGAGGAGGCCATCGAGACCGCGCGAGCGGTCGGCGCCCGGCGCACCTACCTCACGCACCTGACCCACGAGACCGGCCACGCCGAGCTGGCCAGGCGGCTGCCACCCGGCTTCGCACCCGCCTACGACGGCCTCACGGTGGAGATCGCGGAATGAAGCTGAGCTACGGGCGGGCCTTCTCCGATCGCCTGGACGGCGTCCACGGCCTTCCGCGCACCGAGCTGACGTCCCTGGCCCAACGGTTTCCCGAGGTGCAGGCGGAGGTGCGGCGCCGGCGGTCCGGTGGGGATTACGGCTTCTACGCGCTGGCAGACCAGGCCGCGGCGGTCCGGAGCATCGCCGGCTTCGCCGAAGGGTTAGGGCAGGCCCACGATCACGTTCTGGTACTGGGCATCGGCGGTTCTGCCCTGGGCGCCAAGGCCTTGCTCAACGCCCTCCGCCCGCCGGCCTGGAACGAGCTGGACGACGAGGCGCGCGACTATTTCCCCCGACTCACCGTGCTGGACAACGTGGATCCCAGCAGCGTCGCCGGGGCCCTCAAGCGGATCGACCCCCGGCGGGTCTTGGTGAACGTGATCTCCAAGTCCGGCGGGACGGCGGAGACCATGGCGCAATACCTGGTGGTGCGGGCCTGGCTCGACGAGGCGTTGGGAGCGGCCGCCACCCGCCACCTGGTGTTCACCACCGATCCCGACCGCGGCGCCCTGCGCGAGCTGGCTCAGCGGGAGGGAGTCGCGACCCTGGACGTGCCGGTCGACGTCGGCGGCCGCTTCAGCGTGCTCTCTCCCGTGGGGCTGCTGCCGGCGGCCCTGGTGGGGATCGACATCGCCGCTCTGCTGGCCGGTGCCCGCCTGGCCGTCGAACGCGCCGCCGCCGCCCAGCTGCAAGCCAATCCCGCCGCGCTCTTCGCCGCACTGCACTGGGCGGCCGACGTGCGCCTCAAGGCGCGGGTCCACGTGCTGATGCCCTATACCGACCGGCTCCGCGAGTTCGCCGAGTGGTATCGGCAGCTTTGGGCCGAGAGCCTGGGCAAGGCCGTGAGCCGACTCGGCAAGGGCGTCGAGGTCGGCCCCACCCCGGTCGGCGCCGTGGGCGCGACCGACCAGCACAGCCAGGTTCAGCTGTTCATGGAAGGCCCCCACGACAAGCTGATCACGTTCCTGGTGGTGGAGAACCTCGGGGAAGACGTCGCCATCCCATCCCGCGATCAGCTGCCGCCCGATCTCGCTTACCTGCCCGGGCATTCGCTGGGAGAGCTGTTGCGGCTCGAGTACGAGGCCACCGCCGCGGCGCTGGCCCGCATGGGACGGATGAGCCTCACCCTGCGGATTCCCCAGCTCTCGGGCGAGACGGTGGGCGAGCTGTTCATGTTCTATCAGCTGGCCACCGGCTATGCCGGGGTCTGGTACGACGTGGACCCCTTCGACCAGCCGGGGGTCGAGTTGGGGAAGCGGCTGATCTACGCCGCGCTCGGTCGCCCGGGGTTCGAAACCGAGCGCATGCCGCCGGCTGAACCGGGAGACGTGGTGTGACTCCACCTGGGACCGCCGGTCCCCTGCTGGTCGGCTTGGGCCTGGTGCTGGTGCTGGTGGGGTTGCTGGTGTGGTCCGGCGGCCTGAGCTGGTTCGGCCGCCTCCCGGGGGATCTCCGGATTGAGCGGGACTCGGTCCGGATCTATGTGCCGATCGTCTCGATGCTGCTGGTCTCGCTCGTGATCAGCGCCGTGCTCTTCTTCATTCGCCGGTTCTGCTGAGCCGCACAGAGGTGTGACGTGGGACTCGAAATGCGCGAACGCTGCGAGGGCTGCCAGGCCGCGGTGGGTCCCCTCGACCTCGCCTTCATCTGCAGCCACGAATGCACCTTCTGTCCGGCCTGCGCGGTGAGCCAGGCGCAACGCTGCCCCAACTGCGGCGGCGAGCTGGTGCGTCGGCCCCGGCGGGAGCCGGCATGATGCCCGGCGGCCGTTTGACCCGGCTTGGTACCGGTCCTAGATTGCGCTCGAGACTCTCCTCATCGCGGTTCGCATGACACCACCCGAAGAAGATCGCGAAGTCGTCTACGTCGAGCCGGAGTCCGGTTCGACCCTCAAGCCCTTTCTGCTCGGCCTCGTAGTTGGGGCGGCGGTGGGATTCCTCTTCGCCCCGGCCAGTGGCGCCGACACCCGCCGCCGAATCAAGCGCAAGGCGCGCCAGGCCCGGGACGTGGCCGAAGACGTGGTGGACGAGCTGCGAGACCGCCTGGCCGAGCCGGGCCGGATGGTGCGTGACATCGCCGGCGGGGCGCTCTCCGCCCGCGAAGAGCTCGAGCAGCGCCTGGCCGAGGCACGGGCCCGACGCCGCGGCCGCAGCGGGGCCACCGCTCCCCCGGTGGAGCCGGGCGCCTGAGCCGGCGCGCCGGGGCGCGAACACGGCGGTCGCTGGGCGGCTTTCTCTGGGAAACCCTGGGGGCCGCCCACAAGAGCAACATCCTGTTTCTGGCCAGCGCCTTGACCTTCGATGCGCTGCTGGCCGCGATCCCTCTCATCCTGCTCATCCTCGTCGGCCTGACCCGTGCGGCGGACCTCTCGGCCGGGGCCAGCGACGTGGACCTGAGCCGCACCATGGAGCGGTTCCTGCCGCCCCATGGCCTGGTGAACGGACAGGATCCCTTCGCGGCCGTCGAGCGCCTGCTCCGGGGCGTGACCCGCAACCGGGGCCGGCTCTCGCTCTACGCCATTCCGCTGTTCCTCTGGTTCAGCACCCGGCTCTTCGCCAGTGTGCGCACCGCGCTCAATACCATCTTCCACGCCTCGTGGACCCCCGTGCGCCGCCACGCGCTGATCGCGTTCCTGCTGGGCAAGTTGCGGGATGGCGGCATGGTGATCGCCACCGTGGTGCTGTTCGCCGCCAACACCGCCCTCACCGCGCTGTTGGGCGTGCTCGAGGCCCGCGGCGAGACCCTGCTCGGCGGAGCCGCGCCCCTGCACTTCCTGGTCACCACGATGGGGAGATTCCTGGCCGTGCTGCTGGCCTATGGCTTCGGCGTGAGTCTCTTCCTGCTGGTCTACAAGTACGCCACCGCCCGGCGGCTGCCCTGGCGCTCGGCCCTGGTGGCCTCGGTGTTCGCGGCGTTGGCGGTCGAAGTCGCCAAGCGGCTGTTCGGGGTCTACCTGCAATACGTGGCGGCCCGGGGAGTGGTCACCACCGACGCGACCCTGGGAGCCCTGATCATCTTCGTGCTGTGGATCTATTACACCGCGCTGGTGTTTCTCTACGGAGGGGTGGTGGCGGAGACCTGGACCAAGGGGCCGCCCGATCTGGGTTAGGGACGCGGTCCCGGGATGGGCGTGAGCTGGAGGTCGAGGCCGGTCAGACTGGCGCCATCCACCATGGCGGGCATGGTCAGGCGGAGCGGCGGGCTGATCAGGTTGAGCCGCGCCAGGACCTGCGGGCTCACCGACAGCTCGTAGTCGCCCGGCTTGACCCCGATGGCGTAGAAGGCGCCGTCGCTGAAGGTGGTCAGAGACTTGGTGCGGCCGGTCTTGAGCTCGGTCAGCACCAGCGGCACCCCGCCCATCCCACGCATCCCTTCGATCGTCTCCCGCAGCACCTGGCCGTCGATGGTTCCGCCCGGCGCGATCGCCAGATCGAGGTTCCGGAAGCTGTTGGGGCCCGGCTCCACGCTCACCAGATCGAAGGCGGGCGCCCAGAGCGGAGACGGGAGACTCAGCGAATCCACCTCGACGTCCACCGGCTCGTAGGGCTCGAGGTCCCAGATCCGGTACCGGCCGCTGGAGTCGGTGGCGACCTGGTGGATGCCGGCGCGGACCTTCACGCCCGGGAGGAGCGGCTCGCCCTGGTCCCAGACCCCGTTGCCGTTCTGATCGAGGAAGACCCGTCCCGCTACGCCGGCGCGGGTAGACCCCGGTGCCCAGGAGAAGCCCACCCGACGGGAATCGGGATCGTAGAGCACTGAGCCCTGGACGAACTGTGACGCCGATGTCCCGGCGGAGTTGGCGGCCACCGAGGTGGTGCCGCGAACGGTTGGCAGCTCGGTCGAGAGGGTGAACGAGAGGGTGGTCCCGCTCCCGCGGTTCCAGCCGGCCCCAGCCTCTGCCCGGAGGCCCGGGATCACCGGACGAGAGAGATATCCCGCCACGGTAGACCATCCGGCGCCCGTTTCCGTCTCGATGAACGCCCGCCCCGTCACCTTGCCCAGAAAGCTCCCCAGCGCCGCCTGCGGCATCAGGATGGCGTTCATGCCGAGGAAGGTGCTGGTCAGCGCCGGTGAGCCGGTCAGGCGATTAGTCTGGACCCGGATGGACGGCATCAGCTGCGAGGAGCCGGCCATGAAGGAGGCCCCCAGCCGGCCGCTCACCGAGTTCCCGGTCACCGACTGGATCCGATCGAATCCGTAGGTCAAGAAGACCGGCGCGCTGTGCACCGGCCGGGCGAACCCGTCGATCGTGAACTGATTGAGCCGGCCCACCGGAGTCAGGATCGGATTCACGGTGTGGGTCGCGAAGTGGTTGTACTCCGCGGTGAGCCGGAGATCGGCCGACGGCTCGATGTTGAGCGCGCCCTGCACCACGGCCTCTGCCATGGCCTGGAGCTGGACGCTCAACGCGTTGGTGAAGCTTCCCGATACCACCGCGTAGGGATGGAAGAGATTGGGATCGTTGCTGCGCCAGAACTGCTCCACGCCGCCCCCGACGGTCCAGCGGCGGGTGATCCCGTACCGGAGGTCCAGGTTCCCGCTCGCGTCGCACTCGGAGGTGCGGCATGCGCCCAGCGAGACGCCGTACTCCAACCGGTTCCGGGGAAGCAGCGCCTGGGTCACCCGGTAGTTGCGGTTGAACTCCCGCACCTCGCCGAAGGGCCCGTAGGCCACGAAGTCCACCGCGTTCTCACCGTACTGGACCGGCACGTCCATCGAGAACTGGCCCAGCGCGTTGGCGGAGTCCAGGCCGATCAGGCGCCCCCCGCGGAAGGCCTGGATCTCCCAGCCCGGTCCCAACTGCCCCGTGAAGATCGTGCTGCCGAACCCCGCCGGGCGCAGGTAGGGCGAGTTGGTGGCGGAAAAGCCGCGGACGAGTTGGGGACGAGGGCCGGTCGAGGGCCCGTCGCCGAGGCGGAGCTGGGTCAGCCACTTCTGCTCGCGCCAGACCCCGGTCCACGACCCATCCACCCGCACCGCGCTCTGGGAGGACTGATCGGCGGCGGTGGCGACCCCCACCTGCAGCGAACCGCCGCTGACGTCGAGGCCCAGGCCGGTGGAGAACACCACGCCGGGATACTGGCCGTTGACGGTCGTCAGAGGCGTCAGCAGCGAATAGTCGAGCACCGCGCCGTCCACCGACCCGCGCCGAAGGCCCAGCGTGAGGTCAGGCTCTTCGGCGCGATTGCCGAAGATCTGTGCTCTCGCCGCGGCCCGGGCCATTCGCCGGCCGATGGGCAGGTTGCTCGGATCCGCCACCACCACCTCGAGCTCCGACCAATCGGCGTGGAACTCCACTCCCAGGAGGTAGCCGAGCACCTTCTCGCCCAGATAGATCTCGCCTTCCCGCACCATGATCTGGTTCGGAGTGAGCGGGATCAGGTCGCCCTTGACCTTGAGCGTGTGGGCCACCGGATCGACTTCCACCTGGCGATTGCCGGGCTGGAGCGTGATCTCGACCCGTCCGTGTTCGCCGGTCTGGTAGCGGACCTCCGACAGATCGAAAACGTCGGCCATCGGGAGCAGCACGCCGTCGCCGGTTGGGTACGCGGTCATGGTGCGCGATGCGATACGCCCCAGGCTCAGCTCGACCAGGGCGGCCTCGGCGGTACTGTCGGCCGCCGGCGCCTGACCCTCGACGCGAGTCGAGCAGGCCAGCAGGCCCAGCAGCACCAGCGTCGTCCGGTGGTTCACGGGAGAGCGACCTCGAGAGAGTCGCGCACCAGGGCCATGGGGAGAATCACCTCGGCGGGCAAATCCTGACGTTCGGTGGTCGCCTCGAACCGCAGGCGGTATTGGCCCCGAGGGAGGCCGGCCACCGACGTCGTGAAGCGGGGTTCCATCTCGAAGTACACCGCCTGCGGAAAGCTGAACCGGGCCACGGCTTTGCCCGTTACGTCGATCAGGGCGCCGTGCACTGTACCGACGAAGGCGGCGCTTCCGCTCCGAACCAGGCGGGCCCGGACCACGAGCGAGTCGCCTTCCACGGAGGCCCGAAGCCCCGACACCGCGACTCCGGTGGTGACCGGGCCCTTGCGATAGAGCACCGGCAGTATGGTCCGCACTTCGAGCGTCAGGCCGACGGTTATGCCGGTGGAGTCGCCAACGCCGGTAACGGGAACCTGGCCGCCCTTGGCGGTAACGATCAGCCGGGCCCAGTACTCCCCATTGGCCAGATTGGCGGGGGGGCGCCCCAGCAGCCGGACGGTCTGACGCTGTTGCGGCGGCACCGTCATTCGGCGGGGATAGGCCTGCACCCAGCCGGCGGCGGAAGGCATCGTGGAATCGGGGTGCTCCACCGTGTGGAGCTCGAACCCGCCCGCGGAGTCGCTGACCGGGTAGGCGAAGAAGGTCTCGATCGAGACCTCCACCGGATCGTTCCCGGGGTTGTAGAGGGTGAGCGAGCCGCTCCGGGTCCGGTGATCCATGTAGACCACGTGTGGAGCGACCATCACGCCTTGGGCGTGGGCCGGGGTGGAACGCAGAATCCCGACCAGACAGGCCGAGACCAGCAAGAGCGAGAAGCGCAAGCGCCGGCTCATCAGAGGATGGTGACGGTAAAGACGATCGGCGCGGTGTAGGCGCCGGTGCGCTGATTGGCAGCCGGTGTCACCCGGCCGCCGATGAAGACCAGGATCCGGTTGCTGGTTACCAGCCTGAAGACCGACACCCCCCTGGGGTTGAAGGTCACTGGCACGCTGGTCGGGCCGGTGCCCTGGGCGATTGCATCGTTGTTGCCGAACGTGATCGGCATCGTGGCTCCGGCCGGACCGGCCAGATTGTTCGGCAGGGTGAATCGCAGCTGCACCTGGTTTCCGATGCTGGCGGTGAATTCGAATTCGCCGCTGTAGACCGGGTCGTTCGGCGGCACGTACTTGGCGACGCCCTGAATGACGACCTGGAATCGCAGATCGCGATCGGCCCGGACCGTCAGCTGGGCTGCGGCCAGGGTTGGGAGACTCACCAGGGCCCCGAGCAGGAGTAGCCACGAACGTGAATGCATCGGAGAGGACCTCGCAGAAAAGGCGACGCGCCGGCCGGATCGCATCAGAAGATATGATCCAGCCGGCGCGGCGATACCTTTCCGATGGCCGACTGCTTTAGTAGGTCACCGTCATCTGCACGGTGCCGTTATAGGTTCCCGCAACCTGGGCTACCGCCGGGGTCACGGTCGCGCCGACGAAGACCCAGGCGTTCCCCGTGCCACTGAAGGTGAGCGGGGTCAGCGCCGCGGACGGGGTAAAGGCGGTACCGCCGGCGGTCGCGTTGTTGGCCTGGTTCCAGTAGCCGGTCCAGGTGCCGATCGGCAGGTTGTTACCACCGTTCACGAGGTTCGTGGGGAGCACGAACGTCATGTTGGCCCCCGCGCTGGCCTGGCCGGTCACGCTGAACTCGCCCGAGGTACCGGCGGCGACGGCGATGGCCTTGGCCACGCCCGGGAACACATTCCCGAAGTCCAGGGTCCGCGTGGCCGCGACGGTGATCGGCTGCTGGACCACGGCGGTGGCGTTGATGGTGGCGTTGTTCTGTGCAGCGGCGGTGGCGGTGACGCCGAGGGCCAGGCCCATGAGCGCAGCCACCTTGGTGAGATTGTGCATTGCCCCTCTCCCGAGAGTGTGAGTGATGGTTTGTGTCGCAAACCCGCTCTGGGGAGTGGCAGCTCCCCGACACTCGGTACGTAGGGGCAATCCCTATGCCAGGTGCCGCCTTTTGCAGCTATCCTCTGTCGTGATTGTTGACAGCCTTTCCATATAGGGCGAGCTAACGCGCTGCGACATGCGGGGTAGTCTGGCCTCCCATGCATGTCAGCTTCTCAGTCGCCAAACCGGACCTTGACCACCCATTTGGCCACTCCGTAATGGCTTGGAATCGAATGGCTTAGCCCTTGAAGCCCCTGCGATCCACCGGTCCCATCGGTCTCCGCCCCTCTGGGCCTTGGAGGAGGCAGTCCCATCGTGCGAAATCGCCATCTGAAGCTGGCTCTCCTGGTTTTCCTGATAGGGGGAACCCTGTGCCCAGTGCTCCGGGCCCAGACTCCCGGGGCAGGCGTTCTGCAAGTCCAGGCGACCGTTCTGGACCAGGAGCCCGCCCAGGCCGCGGAAGCGGTGAGGATCGAGCTGGGGCAAGGGGCCCCGCGCCAAGTCGGTCAGCCCTTGGAGACCGCTCGAACCCGGCTGGCGACGGTCGAATGCTCGAGTTGTCGGGTGCCGTCGCTGGTGGTGGGCGACGTAGTCCGTCCCCGAGTGGTCACTATCCAGTACCTCAGGAACTAAAGCCCCCCTCGCCGGCCCGCTCGTTATATTTCCAGTGCCCCAGGTCCGGAGGGCGCCGGCGCGCGAACCGCGTCAGGACCTTGCCGGTAGCAGCGCTAAGCGATGTCTGGTGTCGCTTCGGGTAGCCTGGGGCATTCTCGTTTCTCCCTCTCCATTCCCAGGCCGCGCGAACATTATCTTCCTGCCATGGCCCTCGCTCTCGCCCGTCGCTACCGTCCCAAACGCTTCTCCGATCTCATCGTACAGGATCACGTGGCCGCGGTACTCCGGGGGGCGGTGGCCCGGGACCGGGTCGGTCACGGCTACCTGCTGACCGGTCCGCGGGGGGTGGGAAAGACCACGGCCGCGCGGATCCTGGCCATGGCGCTCAATTGCGAGCGGAAGGAGACTGCGGATCCGCCCGGGGAGCCCTGCGGCGAGTGCGCCAACTGCCAGCGGATCTGGGGTGGCGCCGCCAATCTGGACGTGGTGGAGATCGACGCGGCCAGCAATCGCGGCGTGGAGGACGCGCGGGACCTTCGCGAGCGGGCCCTGTACGCGGCCTCGCAGGAAGGCCACCACAAGATCTACATCGTCGACGAAGCCCACATGCTGACCCGGGAGGCCTGGAACGCGCTGCTCAAGATTCTAGAGGAGCCGCCCCCCGGCGTGGTGTTCGTCTTCGCCACCACCGAGCCCCAGAAGATCGCGCAGACCGCGGCCCCGGTGTTGTCCCGCCTGCAGCGCTTCGATTTCCATCGCATCGGCCCCGCCGCCATCCGGGACCGGCTGCGCCAGGTCCTGACCGCGGAAGGGATCACGGCGGAGGACGACGCGGTGCGGCTGATCGCGCGCCATGCCGACGGCGGAATGCGGGATGCGCTCTCCCTGCTCGATCAGTGCCTGAGCCTGGGTGAGGGCGAGATCACCGCGGCCGGCGTGCGCGAGATCCTGGGCCTGGCCGATGACGAGTGGTATGGCGAGCTGCTGGGGCTGATCGTGGAGCGTCGCCCCGGGGCGGTCTTCCCGCTGGTGGACCGGCTGCTCGATCACGGTGTCGAGCTCAACGAATTCCTGAACGGCGCGGCCGAGCTGCTGCGCGCCTTGTTGATGCTCCAGCTGGGCGCGGAGCCTTCGGAGCTCACCGAGGCCAATCGCCGCCTGCTGACCGAGTATCGCGATCGCCTGCAGCCGGGCGATGTGCTCCGGATGCTCAAGCTCCTCACCGACGCGGAAGTGGGACTTCGGCGCAGCGGGAATCCCCGCCTGGTGGCGGAGACCATTCTCCTCCGGTGGGCGATGATGGATCGGATCGTCCAGTTGGAGCAGGTGCTGTCCGGTGAGCCGGCGCGCCCCAACCCGCCGGCCCGAGCCGCCCAGCCCTGCTGCGCCACTCCGGCGCCGGCTCCTCCGGTTGAGCACGCCGCCCCGGGCGTCCCCCCGGCAGCCCCCGGCTCCATTCCCTTCACCCTCGACGGCTTGCAGGCCCGCTGGGCCGAGATCGCGGCCGCCGCCCGGGAGCACAGCCGGGTGCTGGGGCCGGCCCTCGAGGCCGCGCGGCCCGTTTCAGTGTCTCCGCCCGAGGTAGCCGTAACCCTGTCCGAGGAGCACGCCGTGCTGCGCGACGGGCTGCGCCGTCAGCAGGAGGCGGTGGCCCAGATCATCAGTCGCGGGGTCGGGGCCCCGGTGCGCCTGGTGATCGTGGACGCCGCTGCCGCCGCCGGTGCGGCGCCCAATCCGAGGCCGCGCCGGCTCAGCGAGGAGGATGCGCGGGCCGAGCGCCTGCGTACCGTCCAGGGAAAGGACCCGGCCCTCAGACTGGCGACCGGGGAACTAGATTTGGAGATCGTGGAATAGATGCTCGGCACCCCCAACTTCGCTTGCGGCTGAGCCGGGGCGTGTCTAGTTTCCTCAAACTCTGCAGGGACTTAGCAATCTCGCGATGGCTGATTTCCAACAGCTCTTTCAGCTGACCCAGCAGGTCCAGGGTCGGTTACAGCAATTGCAGGCGGAGTTGGCCGGTCGAACCATCGAGGCACAGGCAGGGGGTGGCATGGTGCGGGTCACCGCCGATGGTCGAGGCAACATCCGATCCGTCTCCATCGATCCAGCCGCGTTCGAGGGCCGGGACGCGGAGCTCCTGGCGGACCTGGTACTGGCCGCGGTCGGCGAAGCCCAGCGACGGGCCGCCGACCTGCTCCAGTCCGAGATGAAGAAGGTTCACCCCTCGGCGGCCCTCGGGCTTTCCCTCTGAGTCGTGAGCGCCATCGAGGATCTGATCACCGAGCTGTCGCGGTTGCCGGGGATCGGCCGGAAGACGGCCCAGCGGCTCACCTATCACCTCTTGCAGCAACCCCGGGAACGGCTGGGTGTGCTGGCCACGGCGGTCAGCGCGCTGGCGGAGCGGGTCCGGCCGTGTACCGAATGCGGTAATCCGGCGGAAGGGGAGCGTTGCGCGATCTGCGCCGATCCCAGGCGAGATGCCGGCCTCATCTGCGTGGTGGAAGAACCGTCCGGGCTCCAGACCGTGGAGCGCTCGCTCGAGTTTCGGGGCCGCTACCATGTGCTCGGCGGGCGGCTGTCCCCGCTGGACGGTATCGGCCCCGAAGCCCTTCGGATCGAGCCCTTGTTGCGGCGGATCAGGGACGGGGCGGTCCGGGAAGTCATTCTGGCCACCAACCCCTCGATGGAGGGGGAGGCCACGGCGACCTATGTTCAACAGGTACTTACCGGAACTGGGGTAAAGGTCAGCCGCCTGGCTCGCGGCCTCCCGGTGGGCGGGGATCTGGACTTCGTGGATGGCGCCACGGTCGCCCATGCACTGCTGGCCCGGCAGGAGATGCGCTGACCCGCGTCGGTCTGGCTCTTGCTGGTGAAGACGCCGAGTACGCCGTAGCGATCGCGAGGGTGGGGCGGGGGAGCGGGGTGGGAGACCTCGGTCAAGCACAGGGGATTCGATGTCTGGTGCGTCCAGCTGGTCATTTCGCGAAGAAGATTCCACCCGCATTCACGGCATTCTCTCCGGGTTTCTCCGGGAGTCCAATGCGAACACCGGGATGATCGTCGACCGGACCGGGCAGATGGTGGCGGTGGTCGGCGAGGCGCCCGAGTTCGACCCGGTCGCCTTTGCCTCGCTCACGGCGGCCGACTTCAGCGCCAACGATCAGCTGGCCCGGATGATCGGCGAGGCCGAGTTCGGGAGCCTGTTCCACCAGGGCGAGAAGGAGTCCATGTACCTGGCCGACATCGCTCGCCGGGTGATTCTCGTGGTCTTGTTCGACAACCGCACCACGCTGGGCCTGGTCAAGCTGCGGGTGCGCGCGGCGGTGGGAGAGCTCAACCAGGTCTTCGTGGACATGTTCGACCGGAAGGCCAGCGGGGGGCCCAGCGGGTTCGAGGCCGAGTATCTGGGCGAGGCGGAAGATGAAATCGACAAGCTCTTCGGGTAGCCGGGAGACCAACCCATGTCGATGATCAACTACGCCTCCCGCGAAATCAACTGCAAACTGGTCTACTACGGCCCCGGCCTGGGGGGCAAGACCACCAATCTCGAATTCGTCTACAACAAGGTGGCTCCCGGGTCCCGCGGCAAGCTGATCTCCCTCGCCACGGAGACCGAGCGCACCCTCTTCTTCGACTTCCTCCCCGTCGATCTCGGCACCATCCGGGGGTTCAAGACCCGGTTCCACCTCTACACCGTGCCGGGCCAGGTCTACTACAACGCCTCCCGGAAGCTGATCCTCAAGGGGGTGGACGGCGTGGTCTTCGTGGCCGACAGTCAGGTCGAGCGCATGGAGGCCAACATCGAGTCCATGCAGAACCTCTACGACAACATGGCGCAGCACGGGTACAACCTTACGACCATCCCGTTCATAATTCAGTACAACAAGCGGGATCTGCCCAACGCGGCGCCCATCGGCGACCTGCAGGCGGCCCTCAATCCGGGGTGGGGGATCGAGGACCCGGCCAAGCAGAAGATGACGCCCGATCCCTATCATGAGGGCGAGTATCTCGTCGCACAGCAGGATGGACAGTGGTTCGAACGGGCGACCTACTTCGAAGCGGTCGCCATGAACGGGGAGGGCGTATTCGACACTCTACGAGCGGTGAGCAAGCTCGTCCTAAAGACCCTCGGGTCGTAGGGATCTGGACGCTTCCCAACGTCCTGACCATCGTACGCATTTGCCTCACCCCGGTCATCGCCCTCCTGCCGTTCATCGCCGGGTACTGGCCCAAGTTGATCTGCTTTGTCGTCTTCCTGTTCGCGGCCATTACCGACGTCTGGGACGGCTACCTGGCCCGGAGCCGCAATCTGGTCACCGACCTCGGCAAGCTCCTGGACCCGGTCGCCGATAAGCTCCTGCTCTTCTCCACGCTGATCCCCATCTACTGGATCTCCCGCACCAGGCACGACCTCTACGACATTCCGATTTGGGGGAGCATCCCGCTCTGGGTCTGCCTGCTGCTGATCGGGCGCGAATTCGCCATGACCGGCTTCCGCTGGTGGGCCAACCGGCGCGGCATCGTGATTCCCGCCGCCGGGGCCGGGAAGCTCAAGGCGGTGATCCAGAACGTCTACATCGGGGCGACCATCATCTGGTTCGCCTTCCGCGACGCTCGGAAGCCCATGGGATGGGAGCACAACCGGTACGCCTACTACTGGAATCAGTTCCACGGCGGAGTGGTCGCGGTACTCCTGGCCCTCGCCACCCTGCTGACCATCTACTCGTTCCTGGTCTACATCTACCGCTACCGGGCGCTCTTCCAGGGCGGCGGCGCCCGCTCCTGACCGCAAGGTCGGGCTGAGGCCCGGCCTCGAGCATACGGCTCGGCTTCCTCCTCGGTCCCTATGATCGACCTCGAGCTGGTCACCATCGGTACCGAGCTCCTCCTGGGTCAGATCGTCGACGCCAATGGAGCCGAGATCGGCCGCCTGCTTGCCGAGCGCGGGGTCCGGGTCACTCGACGCACCTCGGTGACGGACGACCCGGAGAGCATCGGCGCCGTGGTGGGAGATGCGTTGCGCCGGACCGGTGCCGTGATCACCACCGGCGGCTTGGGTCCCACCCGCGATGACGTGACCAAGCGCGTCGTGGCTGAGCTGTACCAGTGGCCCCTCGAATTCGACTCCGCCATCTGGGAATCCCTGGTCGACCGCTTCACCAAGCTGGGCCGGACCGCTCCGGCCAGCAATCGGTCCCAGGCCGAAGTTCCCCGCGGGGCCACCGTGCTGCCCAATCGGTGGGGAACGGCGCCGGGCCTGTGGCTCGAGGGGCCGCCCGGCCTCACCATCCTGCTCCCCGGGGTGCCGCGAGAAATGCGCGAGCTCATGCGTCACGAGGTGCTGCCCCGTCTCGCTGCGCGCGCCGGTACCGCCATCATCCGATCCCGCACCCTCCGGACCACCGGCGTCGCCGAATCGAAAGTGGCCGAAACGCTCGGCCCGGTGGAAGACGAGCTGAGGCCGCTGACGCTCGCCTATCTCCCCGGCATCGCCGGTGTCGACCTCCGGGTCACCGCCTGGGGACTCCCGGAGGACCAGGCCCGGGAGCGACTCGACGCCGCCGAACACCGGCTCCGGGAATCGGCCGGCGAGTGGGCCTACGGCACCGACGACGACGATCTAGCGGAGGTGGTCTTGGGCCTGGCTCGGCAACGGCACTGGCATCTGGCCGTGGCCGAGTCGTGTACCGGCGGGTTGCTGGGAGGACGACTGACCGCGGTGCCCGGGAGCTCGGATGTCTTCGTGGGTGGCGTGATCGCCTACGACAACGCCGTGAAGACGCGGGAGCTCGACGTCTCCGCGGAGCTGCTCGCGACCCATGGCGCCGTGAGTGAGGCCGCGGCCCGGGCCATGGTGGAGGGCGTGGCCCAACGATTCGGCGCCGAGCTGGCCTTGGCCATCACCGGCGTGGCCGGGCCTAGTGGTGGCTCGCCGGAGAAGCCGGTGGGAACGGTATTCGTGGCCTGGCGTGTAGGCCGTCGGGTCGGAGGCACGCGCGCGGTGCTTCCGGGAGACCGGAATGAGATCCGGGCCCGCGCCGCCCAGATGGCCCTCAATGCCCTCTACCGGGCCCTGCACTCCACCTGACGCGGAGTCCTTCTTCTGCCATTCTGGCCCCTCACGCGGGCCCCTGGGTTGCTGTTATCTTCCACCCCACGAATGAAACCACAGTGAGCCCACGAAGTGGTTGAAGGAGTAGAGGTTAGAGACGTGCAACGAGGCGAGAGCGGTCGTCGGCCCGAGCCGGAAGTCGAGGTCCCCAGTGCCGAGACGGCGGTGGGGCAGGAAGGGCAATCACCTGCCGGTGTGAGCGGGGTTCCCGTCGAGCCGGCCCCCGAGGCGATCAAGCGCCTGGAGGCCGAGCGAGAGGAGTTTCGCGATCGCTACCTGAGGCTGGCGGCGGACTTCGACAACTTCCGGAAGCGAGCGGCAAAGGAACGACTCGAGCTGGCCGATCGGTCTCAGGCCGGCCTCGCGATTCGTCTGCTCGACGTACTGGATGACCTGGACCGGCTGGTGGCGGGGGACCAGGCGTCGGTCTCGGGGCCGATCCATCAGGCCATGGTTCTGATCGACAAGAAGCTCCGCAAGGAGTTGGAGGCCGCCGGCCTGGAGCGCATCGATCCGGTCGGTGCCCCGTTCGATCCGACCCTGCACGAGGCGGTCTCCACCACGCGGACCACCGATCCGTCGCAGGATCATACCGTGAGCGCCACCTTTCAGTCCGGCTACCGCTTCAAGGGCTCGTTGATCCGGCCGGCCCGCGTTCAGGTCTACTCCATCGAAGGGCACGCCTGACGGTGGCCCGCGACTTCTACCAGGTGCTGGGGGTTCCCGACACCGCCACCGCGGAGGAGATCAAGAAGGCCTACCGCCGCCTCGCGAAGCAGTACCACCCCGACGCCAATCCCAACAATCCCTCCGCGGCCGAGCGGTTCAAGGAGATCTCGCAGGCGCACACTACGTCTTTCCGACCCTGACAAGCGGAAACAGTACGATCAGATGCGGAAGTATGGCGCCTTCGATTCTGCGGCCCGCGGCTCGCGGTCCACCGGCGGGCCGGGTGCTGCCGGCGGTGCGGCCCCCGAGGGCTTCGATTTCAGCGACTTCTCGGGCTTCGGACTGGGCGACATCTTCTCCTCGATCTTCGGGCGCGCGCGACGGGAGGAGACGCGCGAGGCGATCGAGACCGTCGTGGAGGTTCCCTTCCGGGTCGCGGCGCTGGGCGGCAAGGTGCCGGTGACCCTTCCCGTCACCGAGACCTGCCGCACCTGCCACGGCAGCGGCGGCGCACCCGGCGCCAAGATTACGACCTGCCCCGAATGCAACGGGCGGGGCACCGTGACCTTCGGGCAGGGAAGCTTCGCGGTGAGTCGCCCCTGTCCCCGGTGTCGAGGCCGCGGGAAGACTCCCTCCGAGCCCTGTCCCACCTGTCACGGCAGCGGCGAGATCCACACCCAGCGCACCGTGATGCTGACGGTGCCTGCCTCGACTGAGAGCGGGGCGCGGGTCCGGCTCAAGGGGCAGGGACAGTCGGGGGCCGCGGGTCAGCCCCCGGGAGACATCGTGGTCACCTTCCAGGTGGCGCCCGACCGCTTCTTCCAGCGGGACGGGCTCGACCTGATCTGCGAGGTTCCGATCAATTTCGCCCAGGCGGCGCTGGGCACCCGCCTTCGGGTGCGGACCATCGAGGGGAAGAAGGTGGTGCTGACGGATTCCTCCCGGCACCCAATCGGGCCGGAAGTTCCGGATCAAGGGGATGGGCTTGGAAAAGGGTGGCCGGCGGGGCGACCAGCTGGTCGAGGTGCAGGTGACCGTGCCCGAGCAGTTGACGGCCGATCAGCAGGAGCTGCTCAAGAAATTCGCCGAGTCCGCGAATCTGGCGCACTGAGGCGCCGGACCGGCCTGCCGCTCAGCGGGCCGGGATCTGGTGTTCTCCCGTGGTGAGGCGGGCCGCATCCCGGTGGCTCTCGATGAGCAGCCGGTGGGTGGCGCGCTCCAGCGCGGGGCTGGGCGGCCGGCGCTGCACGTAGGCCCCATCGGGCATCAAGCTCCCACGCCTGACGGTTGTCTTCCAGCATGAACTCCAGGAGCTGTCTCACCAGCAGCCGCGAGGCGGGATCCTCGATCGGCGCCACCGCTTCGATGCGGCGATCCAGGTTGCGTGGCATCCAGTCCGCCGAGCCGATGTAGACCTCTTCCGACCCGCCGTTCAGGAAGTACCAGGCCCGGGAATGCTCCAGGAACCGGCCAATGATGCTGAGCACGCGGATCCGATCGCTGATGCCCGGGAGTCCGGGTCGGAGACAACAGATGCCCCGGACCACCAGATCGATCGTGACGCCCGCCTGTGAGGCCTGGTAGAGGGCCCGGATGATCTCGGGGTCCACCACCGCGTTCATCTTCGCGAGAATCCGGGCGGGACGGCCGGCCCGGGCCTGCTCGCTCTCCCGGTTGATCATGGCCAGAATGCAATCCCGCATCCCGCGGGGGGCCACGATCAGCTTGCGATAGCCGGTCGGGGCGGCGAAACCCGTGAGGACGTTGAAGAAGTCCGTGAGATCCGCGCCCAACGCGGGATTGCTGGTCAGCAGGCCGAAGTCGGTATACAGCCGGGCCGTCTTGGCGTTGTAGTTCCCGGTCCCGATGTGCACGTAGCGCCGCATGGTCTCCCCTTCGCGGCGTACCACCAGCGCCACCTTCGCGTGCGTCTTGAGCCCGGCGACCCCGTAGCTCACGTGCACTCCCGCGTCCTCCAGTCGCTTGGCCCAGCTGATGTTGTTCTCCTCGTCGAACCGGGCCTGCAGCTCCACCAGCACCGCGACCTGCTTGCCCCGCTCGGCGGCCTGCACCAGCAGGCGGGCCAGGTTGGAGTCTCCACCGGTGCGATACAGCGTGAGCTTGATGGCCGCTACGTCGGCGTCGTCGGCCGCGGCCTGAAGAAATCGCTCGACCGTACCGGAGAAGCTGTCGTAGGGATGGTGGACCAGCAGGTCCCCCTCCCGGATCACGTCGAAGATGTTGCGGGTGCCGCTGAGCGCCGCCGGGACCACGGGATGGAAGGGCGGATCCCTGAGGGCCGGAAGATCCACCGCCGCCAGCGTCATCAGAGTCGGCGGTATCGAGCGGCCCGGCCACTTCGTAGAAATCCTCAGGCGTCAGGGAGCTGGTCCTGGCCCCTGCTCGGCGTTGAACTCGGCCAGCAGGACCTGGCGGATCGAGGCCGGCGTGTTGGGTGTGACTTCGACTCGGACCACTTCGCCGAACCGGCGGTTCCGCACTTCCTCCTGAATCGCGCTCAGCAGGTCTTCGGCCTCGTCGTGATCGACCTGGAAGTCGGTGTTCCGGGTGATCCGGAAGCAATACCACCCCAGAATCTCGACGCCGGGGAACAACGCCTCGAGGTTGGACCCGATCAGCTGCTCGAGGGGAACGAACTGGTTGGGGGACTCGAGCGGCACCCAGCGGGGCAGGATCTTGGGGACCTTGACCCGGGCGAATCGCTCCTCGCCGTCCGCATCCCGCAGGACCACCGCCAACGACAGGCTCAGGTTCGAGATGTACGGAAAGGGGTGGGCGGGATCCACCGCCAGGGGGGTCAGGACCGGAAAGACGTTGTCCTGGAAGTAGCGGTCGAGGTAACGACGATCGGTCGCCCCGATCTCCGGCAGGTCGAGGAGGCGAAGGCCCTGTTCGGCCAGGCGCGGCCGGAGCCTCATTGAGCAAACAGTCGCTGTGCTGGCGCTGCATCTCCCGCACGGCCGAGGCGATCGCCTTGAGCTGCTCTTCGGGCGTCATGCCGTCCGCGGTCCGCTCGCTGTAGCCGGCGGCGACCTGCTCTTTCAGGCCCGCGACTCTGATCTGGAAGAACTCGTCGAGGTTGGAGCTGTAGATCCCCAGAAACTTGATCCGTTCCAAGAGCGGGGTCCGGGCATCCAGGGCTTCGGCCAGCACCCGGCGATTGAACTCGAGCCAGGAGAGCTCCCGGTTGAGATACAGCGACGCCTGCTGAAGATCCGGCTCCGCGGGGGCGGGGACCGGAACTGGGGGCGTGGTAACGGGGGTGAGGGCCGGTTGGGTGGTGGTCACGGGCTAATCATAGCATTCGCCGGAAGGGTCGGAAAGCACTTGAACTCAAGCTGTTACACCGCCATGGCAGTGCCCTATTGGCTGCCTGGATATGCGACATCGCTCCCAGGTCCGGTAATGTAAGTCACACCGCCATCAGGCTTAACGGGCCGGGGAAGGGCTCGTCAGACTAGGCGCTTTCTGACCCCTTTCAATCCCTGTTTCCTGAGTCAAGGAGCCACTCCCATGCGATCCTCCCCCAGGAAGTGCCTTGGCGGGGCCGGCCCGGCGGCCTTGGTCGCCCTGCTCCTGGCCGCCTGTAGCAGCGAAAGCACCACCCCATCGACCACCGAGACCATGTCCGACATGCAGAGCGACGTGGTCATCAGCGACGTGGACGAGGCGGCTGACTTCTCGACGGTTTCGGGCTCCAACGCGGCCAACCTGGCTGGCGGATCGAGCGTGAGCTCTGGTTCTGTGATAGCCGTGATGGCCGCCTTTGGCCAGCAGTGCACCCCGGCACCGACCAAGTCTCCCACGACCCCCGCCAACAGCGACGCCGATCCGGTGCCGGACTCGGTCCGATTCACCTTCGATCCGCCCTGCATCCTCTCGCGGCCGCTCATGACCATCACCCGGAGCGGGATCGTGGACCTGATCGATCCTACCCCGACGGTCACCGACTTCAGTCGGGAGGTGAAGTTGACCGACTTCACCAAGACCTGGGATCGGATCATCTCGGGCCGGACCACCAGTGAAAAGCGGAACGGCACCCGGGTCATCACCGGCGATGCCAATGCCCTGCAGCACAGCGTGACCGGGTTCCGAACCGACTACACCTTCTACAATGGGAGCACCGCCTCCCACCTGCGCACCTGGAGCTCGACCTTCACGGCCGATGTCCCCGGGTCGATCCAGAACGAAGCCCCACTTCCCGACGGGACCTGGAACGTCACCGGGACCTCGACCTGGTCCCGCGGGAGCAAGAGCTGGACGCTCAACGTCACCGGCAATCCGGTGCTCCACTACAACGCGTCGTGTGATACGGCCCCACGGTTCGATGCGGGGGTCCTGCACGTCGTGGTCACCGATAACCAGACCAGCCAGAGCTACACCATCACCATCACCTTCGTGCCGGGTGACGGCGGGGTGGGCTGCGGCGATCCTCAACGCGTGAGGTCGTAGCCGCGCGGTCTGGTGGAGAAGTAGCAGGAGCTATCGCGGGACCGAGAGCCCGGCACCGGATACGGTGCCGGGCCCTCGACGTTCTAGAGCTTCCGCACCGTCACCTTGGTGGTGCCGACCAGGACACTCAGGATCACGCTGACCACGCCGATCACGAGGCCTCCCCAGAAGGCCGGCCAGAACCCGTCGATCCGGAAGGGAATCCCCAGCTGGGTGGACGACCAGGCGGTGGCCTTGAGCAGCAATGCGTTGATGACCAACGTGAACAGCCCCAGGGTGACCAGCACCAGGGGACAGGTCAGAATGGTGAGCAGCGGTCGGAGCAGGGCATTCACCACGCCGAAGATGGCCGCTACGGCGAGCAGGGCGGCGGGCCCCCCTTCGAAATGGATGCCGGGCAGGTAGGAGACCACCAGAAACAGCGCCAGCGTATTGATCAGCCAGCGAATGACCGCGCCCCGGATCGCCGCTTCGCCCATGGTGACCTAAGGCTTCCGGGGGGTGCCGAGGTACTCGTCCAGCCAGTCCAGCACGGTGCCCCACCAGAGGCGCCGGGCCCGCGGCTGGGAGATCCAGTGTGACTCGTCCGGAAAGTCCAGAAACTTCCCGGGCAGTCCCCGCAACTTGAGCGCGGTGTAGGCCTGGAGCCCTTCCGAGAGGTCCACCCGGTAGTCGGACTGGCTGTGGACGATCAGCATCGGCGTGGTCCAGTTGGCGATGTAGTTCGCGGGGGACCACTTCTCCATGATGGCGCGCGCGGTGGGCGACAGCTGAGACCCACCGAACTCATAGCTGGGAACCCCAGAGCTCATCGGTGGTACCGGCGAAGCTCAGCGGGTTGAAGATCCCGTCGTGCGCCACCAGGGTCTTGAACCGGTCGGTGTGTCCGGCCATCCAGTAGATCATGTAGCCGCCGTAGATGCCCCCGCCGCGCCCATGCGGGACTTGTCCACGAACGGCAGCGTCAGCAGGAAGTCCATCCCCTTCATCAGGTCCTCGTACGGGTAGTCGCCCCAATGGCGGACGATGCTGTTGGTGAAGCTCTGCCCGTAGCCCGTGGAGCCGTGGAAGTTGACCGCCGCGACCAGGTAGCCTCGGGCGGCGAACAGCGCGTAATTCCACCGCGGCATGCCACTCGTCCCGCCAGGCGCTGTGGGGTCCGCCGTGAATCAGGTAGATCAAGGGATACTTCTTGCTCTCGATCGAATCCCGGCGGCTTCATGAGCCAACCGAAGACGGAGTCCCCCTGCGCGCCCACAAAGCTGAAGGGATCCAGCGAAGCGATCTGGAGGGCGTTGAACGCGTCGTCGTGCAGCCTGGTCAGGGGCCGCAGGCCCCGGCCGTCCGCCCCTGCGACGTAGACTTCGGCGGGGTGGGTGGCGCTCTCGTGGAGAAAGGCGACCAGGTCTCCCTTGGAGGCGACCTGCAGGGCCGTGTTCCAGTCCGTCCGAGATCACGCGGGTACGCCGGCCGGTGGGGACGTCGATCCGAAAGAAGTGTTGCTCCCCGTCTTCCTCCACCTCGGCCAGGAGCCCCTTGGCATCCGGCAGCCAGGCCATCGCGTTCACGCTCTGGTCCCAGTTGGCGGTTAACGCGGATCCGCCGCCCGGTGGCCCGCTCATAGAGCATCACCTGCTGGCGATCGTCCGCGAATCCGGGAATCGAGATGGCCAGGTAGGCGATGTAGCGGCTGTCGGGGGAGTAGGCCGGGCTGTGGTCGTTGGCCGGGCTGGTGGTAATGGGCTGGCGCCCGGTCCCATCCGGGCCCATCACGAAGATGTCGTTGTTGGTGCTGGTGGCGACCGAGGAGTCGGGATTGAGCACCACGGCGATCTCGGTGCCAACCGGAGAGACGGCGAAGTCGCGGCCGCCCAGCGCCAGGGCCGGGACGTCCCGATCGACCGGGGTGATGTCGGTGATCTGCCCGTCCTTGAGCGTCAGCTCGGAAGACGTGCTGGCGCACGGCCGGTCCGCCACTCATCCCAGTGACGATAGAACAGGACGGTCCAGATCCGAGCATTGACGGGGTACTTGTCCCGCCCGGCGTATCCACCTCGGTGGTGTCCGGCCACTTCACGTCCGACCAGAAGAACAGGGTCTTGCCGTCGGGAGACCACTGAAACTCCTGCACGCCCGAGGGTCGAAGTTGGTGACTCGGGTGGGCTCGCCGCCCCGAATCGGAAGCTGCCAGATTTGAGCGCCCGCCGTCCCGGGTGGAGATGAAGGCGAGGGTCTTGCCGTCGGGAGACCAGCGGGGCGCCCGGTCGCTTCCTCCGCCGCTGGTGGCCTGCCAGGTGTCGCCCGAGCCGACCTGCGCCAACCAGATCTTGGTGCTGGTCCGGTTCTCCTACAACGAAGGCGTCGAGATGGTGTAGGCCACCAGCTGCCCGTCGGGCGAGATCTGCGGGTCGGCCACGGTCCTGAGCGTGACGAATTCGTCGATGGTCAAGGGGTGCTTGGCCTGCTGGGCCGCCAGGGAAGGCGAACCGAGGCAGAAGAGCGCCGCCACGCGGCGCGCGGCGGTGGTCACTCGGGAGCGGCGCCCCATCTCCCCGGTGGGAGAGGGGCACGGTGGTGTCAAGCGATGACCCCGCCGCCCAGGACTCGGCCGTCGGACTGGTACAGCACTCCTGACTGCCCGGGCGTAATGGCCCGGGCGGGAACCGCGAGGACCAGACTCAGGGTCGTGGTCGGAGCGGCCCACCACCGTGGCGGGCACCGCCGCGGGCGCGATAGCGGACCTGCACCTCGCAATCGTCTCCCGGCTGCAGCGGACTCGGCCAGCCAGTTGACCTCGCGACAGCCGCACGGTGTGACCCACCAGTTGGTCCGCGGTGCCCAGCACCACCTCGCGACTCTCCGGGCGGATGGCGACCACGTACAGCGGCTCGGGGAAGCCGCCGGGCAACCCGCGCCGCTGACCGATGGTGTAGCGGGCAAACCCCTGATGCTCACCCACCACCTCCCCGTTGGTGGTCACCAGCGGTCCGGGACGCAAGGCCGGGGCGTCCGCCGGGAGATGCCGCTCCAGGACCTCGACGTAATCGTCGTCCGGCACGAAGCAGATCTCCACCGATTCCGGCTTGTCGGCGGTGCGGTAGCCCGAGCCGCCGCGCGTAGGCCCGGGTCTCCGCCTTGGTGAGGTTGCCGACCGGGGTCAGCATCCGGGCGACCACGGCGCGATCGATCCCCCACAGGAAGTAGCTCTGGTCCTTGCGCGGGTCGGCCCCGCGATACAGGGCGCCGTCCCGGGCCACCGCGTAGTGGCCGGTGGCGATGAAGGCGCAGTCCAGGGCGTCGGCGTGGGCGAGCAGGTCCCGGAACTTGGTGAACGAGTTGCAGCGGACGCAGGGAATCGGGCGTGCGTCCCTGGCTGTATTCGCTCACGAAGTTCTGAATCACATGGAGGTCGAAGCGATCCTCCAGGTTCAGCACGTAGTGCGGAATGCCCAGCTTGTGAGCCACGTCCGGGCGTCGTTGATCGAGTCGAGCGAGCAGCACGGGCGGTCGGGCACCGAATCGCCATAGCAGAACAGCTTCATGGTGGCGCCGACGACGTCGTAAGCCCTGCGCCACCAGGTGCCGCCGCGGCGACCGAGCTGTCGACCCCGCCCGACATCGCGACGAGGACCCGCTCAGGCACGACCCAGGGTCTCCGCCAACCTCCGCACCTTTGCGACCACTCGCGGGAACACCTCCACCACCCGATCGACGTCCGCGGGTCCGGATTCCCGCCCCAGGCTGAAGCGCACCACCCCCAGCGCCAACTCGCGCGGGACGCCCATCGCGGTGAGCACGTGCGAAGGCTCGACCGCGCCCGGTCGAGCAGGCCGATCCCCCCGAGGCGGCGACCCCGGCGAGGTCGAGGTGCATCAGCAGCGCCTCGCTGTCGGCGCCCGGCACCGACCACGTTGAGGATGTGCGGTGCCCGGTGCGCTCCCCTGCGCCGCTGACCCAGAGTCGGGCACCGCTTCGGCGCAGGCGCTGCTCCAGCCGATCGCGCAGCGCTCCCAGGCGCGCGGCCTCGGTCTCCTGATGGGCCGCCAGCCAACTGCGCCGCTCGGCCCAGATCCCACCGCCCCCGCCACGTTCTCGGTTCCGGGCCGGATCCCGAACTGCTGGCCACCGCCGTGGATGATGGCGTCGAGCAGCCTTGCGCTCCCGCACCACCAGCGCGCCGACGCCCTTGGGCGCCCCGATCTTGTGACCGGAGATGGTGAGCAGGGTGCAGGGCAGCTCGCGGAACGGAGACGGGCATCTTGCCGAAGGCCTGCACCGCGTCGGTGTGAACAGGAGGCCCCGGCGGCCGCGCAGCGGGCCGCGATCTGCGCCATCGGCTGAACCGACGCCGGTCTCGTTGTTCACCCACATCACCGAAACCACCGACGGCCCGCTCGCGCAAGGCGCGCGTCGAGCGCGGCGAGATCCAGGAGACCCTGCCCATCGACCGGGAGCAGCACTTCCTCGCCGCCCAGGTGCCGGACCGCATGGGCCGCAGCGAGGACCGCCTTGTGCTCGGTCTGCGCTACGGCGGCGACGCATGGTCCGCCCCTGCGAGCGGCGGCCAGGCAGGTGCCGATCAGGGCCAGATTGTCCGCCTCGGTGCCCTCCGGAGGTGAACACGACCTGGCTTGGTTTCTGCTCCGACCGCGGTCGCGACCTCCCCCGGGCGCGCTCCAAGGCGGCTCGGGCTGCGCGGCCGAACCGGTGGGCGCTCGACGGGTTGCCGAAGCCCTCGCCGCCGAGATGGGGAAGCATGGCCTCCAGCACCTCGGGGCGGACCGGCGTGGTCGCCGCATGGTCGAGATAGAACGCCGCTGGCATGCGGCTTAAGATAATGGCCCGTCAGGCGATGGCCATGATGCCCCGGCCCCGTCGGTTAGAGGCTCTGGACCCCCAACTTGACGATGTCCTCGACCAGGACCGTTTCGTGGGTGAAGTAGGGTTCGCCGTAGCGGGCGCGGATCAGGGAGCCGTAGTGGGCGTTTTGCACCTCCACCAGCGAGTAGAGGTCCTGCCCGGTGGGAAAGATCTCGCCGGCGCTGGTGGCACCGTCGAACTGACTGGCGTAGCACCGAATGGCCGCCAGCTTCCGCTCGAATTGCGGGCCCACATCCACCACGAAGGTCGGCTTGACCGGATCCTCTCGGTAGGCGAGCGCATAGAGGAGCTTGAATGGTCGATGAGGCGGCCCATCGGCTTCGTACTTGGCGAGTCCCGCCAGGTAGCAAGCGTCCCGTCCCAGCTCGCTCGCGATCCGATGGTCGGGGTGGCGCCCGACCGGGAAGGGAAGGATGACGATACGAGGGGCGAAGTATCGGATCTGCTCGACAACCACGCGCCGAGCCGTCTCCGAGTTCTCCAGATGCGCGTCCGGCAGCCCCGCATTGCGCCGCTCGGTGACGCCCAGGATCTTCGCGGCTCGCTCGGCCTCCTCGGCCCGGATCGCGGCGCTGCCTCGGGTCCCCATTTCGCCGGCCGTGAGATCCAGGATGGCCGTCCGGTAGCCTTCATCGGCCGCCTTACGCAGCGTCCCGCCACAGGTCAGCTCGACGTCGTCACGGTGCGCCGCGATCGCCAGGAGATCGACAGTCATGGGTTCAGTCCTGTGTGGGGCATTAGGCATTAGGCATGGGGCAAGAGGCATGGGGCAAGGCTACCGGGGACCAGGCACCAGTCCTCACCACCCACTCAGTACTCAGTACCCAGGTACTCAGTACTCTCTACTCATGCCTCAGTGCTTCCACCGGGTCCATCCTTGCCGCGCGGTTGGCCGGGTAGAGACCGAAGGTCAGGCCGATCAGGATCGAGACCACGGTGGCCAGCACCGCGCTCCACACCGGGACGGCGGACTGGAGATTGAGCGCCGCCTTGAGCAATTCGCCGGCGCCCAGCCCGGCGACGATGCCGAGCAGGCCGCCCACCAGGGTCAACGTGGCGGCCTCCACCAGGAACTGCCACAGGATCTCTTTCCTGGTGGCGCCCAGGGCCTTGCGCAGTCCGATTTCCTTGGTCCGATCGGTAACCGACACCATCATAATCGCCATGACCCCGATGCCGCCGACCAGCAACGCGACGCTGGAGAGGGCGACCATCACCGCGAAGAACGCGCTGGTCAGGCTGGAGACGGTGTCGAGGATCTGGTCCTGGGTGATCAGGTCGAAGGTATTGGGCTGGCCCGGCCGCAGCCGGCGCTCACGGCGCAGGGCTACGGTGGCTAGGTCGTGGACGTGGGGCGCGGGGACGCCGGATCGGGGCTTGACGCTGATGAACAGGGCGTTGGTCTCGTCGTAGCGGAAGTTTTCCCGCGCGGTCTCGAAGGGGATCACGGCCCCGATCTGCTGGCCCGGTGGCTCGAAAATGTTCTCCGGTCGCTGGTAGATCCCGATGACCCGGAGCGCTCGTCCCCCCACCCGCACGTACTTGCCGATCGGTTCCACCCCGCCGAAGAGGTGGTCGGCCGTCTCGGCTTCCAGCACCGCGACCATCGTCCCGCTCATCTCGGAGCGAGTGAAGAACCGGCCCGCGCGCATGGTCCCGCCCAGGATCTCCATGTAGTGCTCGTCCGCCCCGTAGACCGTGAGCAGCTGGGTCCGGATGCCCTGGTACTCCAGGCGTTGAAAGATCTGGACCCACATGGCCGCGTAGGCGATCTCGGGCACGCGCCGCAGCGCTTCGGCATCGGGCTCGTCCAGCACCGGCCGGATCCGCACTTCATAGGGCAGGCGATCGGGGTTGAGGGGCGTCTGCGAGAAGTAGCGCATGACGTAGAACACCGTGGGCCCGGCGGTCTCCATCGCGTTGAAGATCTGGGTACGGATGCCCTCCACGATCGAGGCCATGGCCATGACCGTGGTCACGCCGATCACCACGCCGAGGATGGTCAGGGCGGAGCGCAGCTTGTTGGAGCGGAGCGCGTCGAACGCAATGCCCACGCCTTCGGTCGAGGCTGTGGAGGATCACGGCCTATTCGGCCCGGAGGGCGGCGATGGGGTCCAGCCGGGCGGCGCGGGTCGCCGGGTAGACCCCGAAGAGGATGCCGGTGCCCGCGCCCAGCGCCAGCGCCACGATCACCGACCAGAGCGTGATCCGCGCCGGCAGCGGAGTGGCCTGGGCCACCAGAGTCGCGAGCCCCCAGCCGGCGATGACGCCCTGGATCCCGCCCAGCGTCGACAGCACCACGGCCTCGATCAGGAACTGGCGCCGGATGTCGCGCCGGGTCGCGCCCAGCGACTTCCGAATCCCGATTTCCCGGGTGCGCTCGTTCACCGTCATCAGCATGATGTTCATGATCACGATGCCGCCTACCACGATGCCGATGCAGACCACGGCGGGGATGACGGTGAAGAGGACCTGGGTCAGGCTCCGCCAGAAGCTGACCAGGGCGTCCGCCTTGTCCACGGTGAAATCGTTGGCGTCGCCGGGCCGGAGCCGATGGGCGATCCGCATCGCCTCTTCGGCGCGGTCCATGGCCTCGGGGATGGCGTCCGCGTCCGCCATCTTGACGGAGATGGTGGTCGTCTTCCGCCGCCCGAACATGGCCTCGAAGGTGGAGAAGGGGATCATGGCGAAGCCGTCGAAGGACTGACCCAGGACCCGGCCCTTCTTGGCCACCACGCCCTTCACGATCACTTCTCGCCCGTCGATCCGGATCCGGCGGCCGATGGCCCGTGCGGGCGCTCCGAACAGCTTGTCGGCGACGTCGAAGCCGAGCACGGCCACCGCCCGGCGCTCGCGCACGTCGGTGTCGGCCAGCGGCTCGCCGGCCGCGAAGCGGTAGTCCTGGACGATCTGATAGGGCGGGGTGACCCCGAAGACCAGCACGTCACCCACGGTGCGATCGCGGTAGGTGATGTCGCGTTGCGGGGTGGGCCACCCCGACTGGATCGAGACCGCCTCCGCGTCGGGCAGGCGCCGCGGACCACGGCCTCGGCGTCTTCCCGGGTGATGATGGGCCGCTTCTGGATCGCCAGCCATTCCTGATCGTCCACCAGGCCCAGTGCGATGGGCGTGCGCCGCACCTGAAAGGCGTTGGTGCCGATCACCGCCCCGGTGATGTTCTCCTTCACGTACGCGTTCATCCCCTGAATGATGGCGACGACCGCCACCAGGAAAGCCGACCGAGACGATGATCCCGAGCAGGGTGAAGAACGAGCGGAGCTTGCTGCTGGCGATGGACTGCACCGCCAGACGGAAGGCTTCGCCGAAGGGCATAGGGGGAAGATAAGGCGGGAAGATGGAACGCCGTGAACGGCGCCCCGGGAGCCGTGCGCCGTTCGATCCCGGAGGCCTGATCGCCGCAGGGAGTACTTCGCTAGGCGCCGCTACTCGTATCGCAGCGCTTCCACCGGATCCATCCGGCTGGCCCGGTTGGCCGGATAGAGGCCGAAGAAGATTCCGGTGATGATCGAGGCGATGACCGCGGCCACTACCGACCAGAGCGGCACCGCGGCGGGAATCGGGGTCGAAGCACGGATGCCCCAGGCGATGAGACCGCCCATCACCATGCCGAAGATGCCGCCGATCAGGGTCAGCGTGGCGGCTTCCACCAGGAACTGGAACATGATCTCGCGCCGGGTGGCGCCCAGGGCCTTCCGCACCCCGATCTCCCGGGTGCGCTCGGTGACCGAGATCATCATGATGGCGACCACCCCCACCCCGCCCACCATGAGGCCGACGCTCGAGAGCGCGAGCATGACGACGAAGAAGCCCGCGGTGATCTGATTCCAGGTGTCGAGCAGCTTGTCCTGGGTCACCAGCGCGAAGTTGTTGTCCTGGCTGGGCCGGAGCCCGCGCTTGGTCCGAAGCGCCGCGGTCACGGCGTCTTCCGCCTCCAGCACTGTCGCGGTCTCGGTGGGGCTCACCGCGAACATCATCCACCCCTTCTCGAACTCGGCCACCTTGACGAAGGCCGAGTGGGGGATCACGACCTTGGGCGTGTTGGTATTCCCGAACAGGCTCTGGGGCTCGAAGTAGAGCCCGATGACCTCGAAGGGCTGGCCGAAGATCTTGATGGTCTTGCCCACCGCGTCCTGGCTGCCGAACAGATCCTCGGCCGCCTTCTGGTTGATGACGGTATAATGGGCCCCCACCGCCTGCTCCAGGTCGGTGAAGTTGCGGCCCGAGCTGATCGATCCGCCTACCACCAGGATCCAGCTGGAGCTGAACCCGACGATCTCCACCCCCCGGATCTTGGTTTCGCCGAAGCTCACCGGACCGTTGGTGCTCTCCCGCCAGGTCACGCTCCGCACCGCCGGGAGCCGCCGAACCACCTCGGCCTCTTCGACGGTCAGCCAGGGATTCCGCCGCCAGGGCTCGGTCTCCTCCGAGCCGTCCGACACGTTGATGCCGCCTTGGAAGAACCGCTGCACGAAGAACGTCTTGGGTCCCAGGGTTTCGATCTCCGAGGCCACGCTCCGGTTGACGCCAGTGATGGCGGAAGCCATGGCGATCACCACCATGACGCCGATCGCGACACCCAGGATGGTCAGCGCGGCGCGGACCTTGTTGGCCCGGACCGAATCCAGCGCGATGCCGACGCCTTCGAAGACACGGCCGAGGTTCATGGGTTACTCCGCCCGGAGGGCGACGATGGGATCCAGCTTGGAGGCTCGCAGAGCCGGGTATACGCCCGCGATGATCCCGACCACCATTCCCAGCGCCACAGCGAGGCCGATCGACCACGGGGCGACGGCCGCAGGCAGCGGGGTCAGGCCCCGCACCGCGAACGCCAGCCCGATACCTAAGCCGATCCCCAGGACGGCGCCCACCGTCGAGAGCGTGGCGGACTCCACGATGAACTGGGCCAGGATGTCGCGTCGTCGGGCGCCCAACGCCTTGCGGACGCCGATTTCCCGGGTGCGCTCGGTCACCGCCACCAGCATGATGTTCATGATCACGATCCCGCCCACCACGAGCGAGATGGCCACGATGGTGGGCAGCAGCATGAAGAGGACCCGGGAGATCTTGTCCCAGAATCCCAGCGCGCTCTCCCCGGTCACGATGAAGAAATTGTTGTCCTGAGTTGGGCGCAGCTGCCGGGCCACGCGCAAGAGGCCCTCGGCCTCCACGATCGAGCCGTGCATGGCTGGAATGTCCTGGGTCTTGGCCCAGAGCTCGTGCACGATATTGGGACCGCACAGCTCGCGGCGGGCGGGTGAGGTGAAGGGCACCACCACGAATCGGTCGAGGGAGAATCCGAAGAGGGTACCCTGCCGCTCGGCGACTCCCACCACCCGATAGGGCAAGTCGCCGATCTCGAGGGTCTTGTTCACCGGGTCCACGCCAGGAAACAGCTTCTCCGCCACCAGGTCCCCGATCACCGCCACCGGGACGCCGTTCTTCGACTCCTGCGCGGTAAAGGTCCGGCCGCTCGCGATGTCGAGGTTCTTGATCCGGAAGTAGGCCTCATCCGCCGCGCGGATCTCGGCGCTCCGGGTCCACAGGCTGCCCCGCTGGATCTTGACGTTGTTTTCGAAACAGGTGCGGGCCCAGATGGTGGGGGTCTGCACCCGATCGGCCAGGAAGGCAGATTCCCGATAGTTGACCCGGGGCCGGCGCAGCCACTCCCGCCAGGTATCCTCGGGAACGTTCTCGGAGTTGAAATCGTTGAAGCGGCGCACCTCGTAAGCGTTGATCCCGATTAGTTTGTTGGCGAAACGGTCTTGCATGTAGACGTTCATGCCCTGGATGACCGAGATCGTAGCGATCAGGAAGGTGACCCCGATCAGGACGCCGATCAGCGAGAAGAAGCTCTTGAGCTTCTGCTCGCGGATGGCGCCCAGCGCCAGGCGGACCGCCTCGAAGACCGGCACGTCAGGCCGCCGCCCGCACCGGCTCGGAGTCGCTGTCCACCCGGCCGTCCCGGAGCACCACCAGTCGCTCCGCGTAGGCGGCAATCGAGGCCTCGTGGGTCACCACGACGATGGTCTGTCCCTCGGCTCGGAGAGCGCCGAAGACGCGCATGATCTCCTCGCTGGTGGCGCTGTCGAGGTTGCCGGTCGGCTCGTCGGCCAGCAGCAGCGACGGGCGATTCACCAGGGCTCGGGCGATCGCCACCCGTTGCCGCTGCCCACCCGAAAGCTCGCTGGGCCGATGAGCGCTTCGCTGGCCCAGGCCCACCCGCTCCAGCGCGTGCCGGGCGCGCCGGGTCCGCTCGGGGGCGGGCACGCCGGCGTAAATCAGTGGGAGCTCGACGTTATGGAGCGCGGTGGCGCGGGGCAGCAGGTTGAAGGTCTGAAACACGAAGCCGATTTCACGATTGCGGACGCGGGCTAGGGCCACGTCCGACATCCGGCTCACCTCCTGCCCATTGAGCCAGTACTCCCCGTCGGTCGGGGTATCGAGGCAGCCCAACAGGTTCATCAAGGTCGACTTGCCGGACCCGGAGGGACCCATGATGGCCACGTACTCGTTCCGCCGGATCGTGAGGTCGATCCCCCGAAGGGCCAGCACGGCCTGCCCACCCATCGGATAGGCCCGCTGCAGGTTGAGGGCCTGGATGACGACGTCGCTCACGACTTCTTCCCGCCTTTGGTGGTGTCGTTCGTGATCTGCTTGACCCGGGCTCCATCCTTGAGATCACGAATGGTCTGATAAGGCCCAGCCACCACTGTGTCCCCGGACTGGACTCCGCTCAGCACCTCGAAGTACTCGTCCCCGGCGATGCCCACCTTCACCGGCTTGAAGTTCGCGATTCCCGAGTTGACCACGAAGACGCCTTCGGTCTCCTTCTTCTTCCCGCCCTGGTGCGTGGTGTCGCGGGGCGCCGACTCGCTGGAGACCGGCGTGTTATCGCGGACCGTGAGAGCGATGATCGGAACACTCAGCACTCCGTTCCGCGTATCGGTCACCACCCGGGCGGTGCAGCTCAGGTCGGGGCGAATGTCCTCCGGCGGTTTCTGCAACGTCACCTCCACCTCGAAATCGACGGCCCGGTCGCTGGTGCCGGTGGCGGACTGCCCGGTGGTCAGCTTCGCGCTGTTGCCGATTTTGGTCACCCGACCGACGAAGGCGGTGTCCGGAAAAGCGTCGATGGACACTTCCACCGAGTCCCCGATGCTCAGCCGCACGACGTCGGTCTCATCGACCTGGACCTTGGCCTGAATCACCGACAGGTCGGCGATGGTCATCAGCAATCCGGTTTCCTTGGAAAAGGTGCCGGGAACGGCCACTTCGCCTTCCTCCACCGCCAGCCGTACCACCCGGCCTGCAATAGGAGATACGATGGTGGACTTCCGCAGGTTACTCTGGGCCTCATCCAGGGCCGCCCGGGCCTGGTCCACGGCAGCCTTGCTGGAGTTGTAATTGGCGATGGCCACCTCGTAGTTGGTCTGCGCCGTTTCGACCTGCTCCTTGGAGACCAGGTCGGTGCCGCTCTTCTGGAGCTCCAGCGCCCGGTCCAAGAGCCGCTTCGCCTGGTCCCGGTTGGCTTTGGCCCGGATCAAGTCGCCCTCGGTCCCGGCCATCAGCGCCTTCTGCCGGGACACCAGCGCGTCATACTGAGACGGGTCGATCTGGATCAGGAACTGGCCTTTCTTGACCAGATCCCCTTCCTTAACCCCGATCCGCGTGATCCGGCCCTGGATGTCCGAGCTGACATCCACCTGGGTCTGAGCCTTGATCTTGCCGCTCGCGGTGACCACCGCCACCAGGTCTCGAGAGGCCACCTTTTCCATACGGACCTCGACGGCCTTCTTCCCCCTCTTGGCCGCGGTCAGGCCGATCACCCCTCCGATGAGCACCACCAGGATGGTGGCGACCAGGCCCAGTTTCATCCGACGCGACATGCGTTCCTCTCTAGCGAAGGGGTCGGCCGACGGCGGCTTCCAACGCCGTCAGAGACTTGTGGTAGGCATAGACCGCGTTCACGTAGTCGCCTTCGGCGCGCTGCACCGCGTTCTGCGCGTCGGAGACCTCCAGCGAGGTGCCGCTCCCTAGTCGGTAACGGTCCTGGGCCAGGCGGAGCTGATCCCGGGCGGCTTCCCGGCTCTTGGTTTGCACGCCGATCGCCTGATATGCGGCGTTCAGGGTAAACAGGCGCGACTCCACATCCGCCCGGACTTGAAGCCCGCGGGCCCGGACACTCTCGGCGGCGTCCTCTTCCTGGGCCCGGGCCTGCGCGACGTGCAGGCTCCGGGTAAAGCCGTCCCAGATCGGGAGCGAGATCACCAACGAGGCCTGGAACGGCTGCTGGGTAAAGTGGAGCGGAAACTTGTTGTTGGAGGTCTTGAGGTTGTTCAAGACCGTATCGTTCAGGGCGGTCCCGGTCGAATTGAGCCCCGCGTACCCGAAGCAGTCGGGGATGATTCCGCCGTTGGCCCAAGGGGGGTTCGGCAGGCTCTGCGCCGGTAAGCCCAGGATGATGTCGTTCTGGAAGTTGCAGTTGGAGGCGGTGGCCTGGGCCGAGGTCGTGGTCTGGCTGATCAGCAGGCCCTCGTCGGTGAAGTGCTGGGTGTACCCGCTCCAGCCCGCCCGCACCGACAAGGACGGCAGATACTCGGACTTGGCCGAGCGCACGCCCAGGGAGGCCGCCCGACTGCGGGACTTGAGAGCCTTGAGGGAGGGGTTCTGTTCACTGGCGAGGTCCAGTAACTGCTCCAGCTGGTAGTCAGGCTGCTCGACCGGGAACGTGTCGGGCAGGACCACTTGGTCGACCGAGACCGGCGGCACCACCCCGATTCTCCGGAACAGCTCGATGCGTGCATCCCGCTGGGCCTGCACCGCGCGCAGCAGGTCCAGCTCGGCCTGGCCAACTTGCACTTCGGCCTGCCGGACCTCGATCAGGGTGCCTTGGCCGACCCGAAACTTGGCGTTGGCCAGATCCAGGAAGTTCTTGTTACGCTCCACCTGCTGGCGATTCACGTCCACCTGGGCATCCGACTGCTGGGCGATCAGGTACTGGGTAGTGACGTCGGCCTTGAGCAGGTTGTCCTGGTTGGAGATTTCCTCATCGGTCGCCTGCAGGTTGGCCTTCTGCAGCCCGGGCGCCGTGATCCGGGTGCCGTCCACCTGCCATGCGAACCCGGCCGTATAGCCGGAGCCGACCTGGGCCGAGCTGGGAACGATCAGCCCGTTGCCGAAGTTGTTGGTGCCGGAACCCGTGTAGTTCAGGTCTCCGGAGACCGCGAAGCTGGGCGTCAGGCTCCCGTAGGCGCCGCGGACTTGCCATTTGGCAGGATCGAGATTGTTCAGGGTCTGCTTGTACTCGGGGTTGTTGGCCTGCGCCAATCGAAGCGCCTCTGCCAGCGTGAGGGCGACAGGCGTACCACCGGAGACCGACGGGCTGGGCGCTTGGCTCGGGGCGGCGGTCGCTACGAACGAGAGGAGCACGAAGAGACTCGGCCAGCGGCTCATGGGTGCGCCCTTCACTGATGAATGGTGGATGCCGACGCCTCCTACGAAGCGGAGTCGGCGTGGGTTTCAGCTTGCTACACGACGTCCTAGTCGCAAAGATTCACAACGGGTTACGCCAAGTTGGCCCTAACTGCGCAGGCGCGTGGCTTCGATGCCAGAGGCGGGAAGCTCGATTCGGGAAAGGTGACCCTGTGCATCGATGTAGATCCGGCCCTCAACGTCTCCCATAAGACGAATGACCTGAAGCTGGACCCCACCTAGGGTGACCGGCTGCCGCTCGCGAGTGGCCGTAAATCGGACCCGGCGCCCGGTCCGTGGGTAGAGCCCGGTGAGCCGGGCCCCCGCCTCGGTGGCTGCGTCCACGGCCGGGAGGAATAGCGAGAACAGGCTGTCATCGAGGACGATGATGCCCGGTCCACCGGGGAACTCACGGGCCGCTTCCGAGGTCCGCCCCACTGAGCGGACCGTCACCCGGGCCGGAGTCCCACTGGCATACATTTGAGTCGACCCTTGGGGGCCCCTGGTCAGCAGCTCGAAGTGGAAGGTGCTGGGGTCCATGAGTTCCAGGGTGGCCCGAATCTCGGACACGGGGCGAACCTCGGGATAGCGAGCCGAGGCGATGACGCTATCGCCGGCGGCCCGGCCCGGCTGTGCGGGTCGGACCCGAAAATCCTCGTGACCGATGTCGTGGCCGCCCTGTTGGATGAGCAGGGTACCCCGGTCCGCCACCTGAGCCGACAGCACGTCCCCGAGACCGTGAACCACGAGCCAAGCCGTGAGCCAGACCGCGCGTTGACGCCAGGTGCTGGGCATGGGAACTCACCGGAGCTGAAGAGGATGCAGGCCGCCTTAAACCTATATCGGGTGAGGGACTTGGCAATTTGAACTGGTCTCGGCGTTGGTGGCTTGTGGCACTGGCCTTGGCCGGGGTCGCGGCCGGGGAGTGGCTACGGACACCCGGCTGGCTCGCGGCGAGCCTGACGGGGCTGGCTGCGGCGCTGGCGCTGGTTGGTTTTCGCCGCCGGGATCGGAACGGAGAGGCGCGTCTCCTCCGGTTGGCGCTGGTCCTCGTGGTGGGCGCGCTGGCGCTCATCCCGCTCGGAGTCCAGTGGCGGTTGACCTCGATCGAGCATCGCTGGCCGGCACTCCGCGAACGAACGCTGCGCAGCGCGAGTCGCACCTTGTCGGTTCGCCTCGATGCGGCGGTGCTCGCCGCGCGACGGTTGGCCAATGTTGCCGCGGCCGTCGCCGGAGGCGATCAGGACGAGGCCTTTGCCCGACTCCAGCGGGCCGCCGGCGATTCCGGCCCCGAGCTGGCGGCGGTGGTGTTCGACACCGATGGCTCACCCTGGGCTTGGGCCGGCCGGCATTGGGAGCGTCCGCGAGCCGCCGGCGACTCGGTCGAGTTTCGATCCGATCCCTATTGGGCGGCCCTCGAGCTGCGACGCCCGGCGACCATGGGGCGGCGGGTACAGGTCGCGGTCCTGCTCTGGTCCCATCCGTTGCTCCCAGTTCGCACCAGTTCCTTCGCCGACTTGTTCCAGCAGGAGACCGACGTCCGACTCCAATTCGAGCCTCCAGGTGGTCGTGCCGAGGGCCCGGAACTCCTGCGCTACTCACCGGAAGACGCGGCTCAACCGTGGCTGGTCGTGCGGTCGATACCGCCCGAGCAGGGAGCCGCCAAGGAGAGTGCCCTCCACCGGGGCCGGGAGCTGGTGGCCTGGAGCCTGATCTTGGCCCTGGGCCTGGCGCTTCTCCTGGCCCGGACCACACCGGAGCGCTACGGGCTCCTCCTCGTCTTGCTCTGGGTCGCCGGACGCTCGCCCCTGGGACCGGCGCTCAAACTCGATCCGCTGTTTTCGCCCGCGACCTATTTCCATCCGCTGCTGGGACAACTTTCGGCTTCCGCCGGCGTGCTCGCGATGGCGGGCATCATCGCCACCGCGGCGGGCATCTCGGTCTGGGAGCGGGGACCGCGCCGGCACCCCTGGTCCATCGCCCTGGGCGCGGCACTCCTGCTGGCGGCACCCTACCTGATCAGCGAGCTGAGCCGAGGCATCACGCCGCCCGCCGGCGGGGTGCGCGCGGGACTCTGGATGACCTGGCAGATGGCGATGGTGTTCCCGGCCGCGGCCTGCGTAGCGGTGGCGGCCGCGCTGTTCCGAGGAAGCGGCGATCGGGAGCCCCCCGCTTGGCGAGCCGTGCTGGGCGCGGTGCTCGCGATTCTCATCACCCTGGCCGGGGTGGCTCTCTACGGACCGGGCCGGGGCTGGCGGGACTTCGATTGGTACCCGCTGTTGTGGGCGCTGCCGCTCTTCCTGGTGGCCCTGCCGGCTCCGCGTTGGGCCACGGTCACCGGCCTGGGGCTGGTCGCGGGCAGCGCGGCCGCGCTGGTAACGTGGGGGGAGGATCTCAACGGGCGGCTTCAAGTCGCGGGGAGAGACATGGCCAGCCTGGGCGGGGCGGAGGATCCCGTCGCCATTCCGGTGCTGCAATGGTTCGGCGACGAAGTTCGCAACGCGCCGGCGCCGACCTCCTCGGCCGAGTTGTTCACCCTTTGGCGCGGGTCGCGGCTGCAGGAGCAGGGGTATCCGACGCGACTCGCCCTCTGGTCGGCCGGAGGCGCGCCTCAGGCGGAGCTGGGCTTGGACTCCCTCGACGTGCCCGGCTCCATGGTCTCGGCCCTGGTCCGCGGCCTCGAGCCGGCCACCACGCAGGAGGTGATCCCGCTGCTTCGGGTGCCGGGCATGCACTACCTCCTGCTCGAGCGCATCAATGCCGACCGCGTCCTCACGGTGGCGATCGGGCCGCGCTCCCGTCTGATCCTCCCTGATCGGCTGGGCCGGCTGTTGGAGCCGCCGCCCAGCGGCGAGCCGCCCTACGAGCTCTCGCTCTCGCCGCCGGCGCCCGGCACCGCGGTGGATAGCGGCGCCCTCCACTGGACTCGCGACGGCTGGGAGCTACGCAGCGATCGGCGCCTGTTGCTGCCGGGCGGCACTCGACGGGTCTATGCCCAGCTCGATCTCCGAGGGCCGGTCCCGTTGCTGGTGCGTGGCGCCCTGGTCGTGCTGGCGGACACCGCGATCCTCAGCCTGCTCTGGTGGCTGGTGCTGGGCGGCGATTCGAGGCGCGCCTCACCCCTGCGGATGGTCTGGCGAGGCATCTCCCGATCCTTCCAGGGCCGGCTGGCGGTGACGCTGGCTCTTTTCTTCATCGTACCGGTAGCGGGATTCACCGCCTGGAACCTGGCCCGCCTGCGTCTCGACGCCCAACGCGGCCGCGATCTCCTGATCACGCAAGTGCTCCGCGACGCAGTGCTGGCCACCGGCGGCCTGGTGCAGGGGCCACCCGATGTGCTGCCGCAAGGACTCCAGGAGATGGGGAGCCGCCTCGATGCAGAGCTGGCGCTCTACAGCGGAGGCAACCTGGTCGCCGAGAGCTCGGCCCTGCTCACGCAACTGGGGCTCATGGACGCGCTGCTCGATCCCGAGGCCTTTCGCGCGATGGCGCTGTCGGATCAGCTGGAGATCACCCGTACCGGACGCCCGTCGGTGATGCCGATCCGGATCGGCTACCGCGTGGTGCAGCCGGGTGCGCCGGATTCGATTGGTGTGTTGGCCACGCCCCAGCAGGCCGCTCTGGGTCCCCTCCGCCTCAATCAGCTGGACCTGGCTCTGGTGCTCCTGCTGGCGACCCTGATCGGCCTGGCCGCGGCCAGCGTCGCGGCCCAGTTGGTGGCGAGAGCACTCTCCCGACCGGTGGCCACCCTGCGGCAGTCGGCGGTCGCCGTGGGGCAGGGACTGCCACCGGTGGTATCGGCGGATCCACCGCCGGTGGAATTCGAGACGGTGTTCGGGGCCTTCGATCGGATGGCGGCGGACATCCGGAGCAGCCAAACGGCACTCGAGGCGGCGCGCCGCCGCACCGCCTCGGTGCTCGCGACCGTGGCCACCGGGGTCGTGGCCCTCGATGAGCGCGGACGGGTGTTGCTCGCCAATCAGCGGGCCCGCGACATCCTGGGGTTGGAGCTGGGAGAAGGCACCGACCTCGGCGCCACGCTACCCGAGGAGTGGCGGCCCCTCCGGGAAGGCATCCGCGATCTCCATCCCCTCCCCGGGGGGAATCCAGTCTCCACCGAGTTCGATGTGGCTGGCCGCCGGCTCCGCCTGCAGCTCACTGCCATCGGGACCGAGCCGGGCGGCACCGTGCTCGCGATCGACGATCTCACCGGCATCACCCAGGCGGAGCGGATCCTGGCCTGGGGCGAGATGGCCCGCCAAGTGGCGCACGAGATCAAGAATCCGCTCACCCCGATTCGGTTGGGGGTGCAACATCTGCGACGGGCCTTCCGCGATCGTCGGTCGGATTTCTCCGTCACGTTGGACGACACCACGGACCGGATCCTGTCGGAAATCGACCGGTTGGACGCCATCGCGCGCGGCTTCAGCCGGTTCGCGGCTCCGGCACCCGAGGCGACACCGCTCGAAGAGGTCGAGCTGGTCGGCGCCGTGGCGGAGGTGGTGCAGCTCTACGCGTTGTCGGGAGAACCGGAGGGGGAGGGGAGCCGGGTACGGCTGGAGGCGAATGGGCGACACGTGGTCCCCGGGCGCGCCAACGAAGTGAAGGAGGTGATGGTCAATCTCCTCGAGAACGCCCGTAACGCGAAGGCACGAGAGGTGGTGGTGCGCGTGGGTCCGGGCCGTCTGAGCGTGGCGGACGATGGCATCGGTATCGCGCCCGATCTCTTGCCCCGCATCTTCGAACCGCGCTTCTCCGCCACCACCAGCGGCTCGGGCCTGGGGTTGGCCATCGTCCGGCGCCTGGTCAATGGATGGGGTGCGGTGGTCGAAGTCGAGAGCGAGGTGGGGCAGGGCACTACGGTGTCGGTTCGCTGGCCCGAGGTCTGATCCTGGGCGGTCTTGCCGCGGCGTCCCGACGACAGTCGGCCGGCCTGAAGCGGCTTGGCGGAATCCGGAAATCTTATGTAAGCTATTATATGTCAATTAGTTAGCGCATCAGATCAACAAGGGTCCGAGTTCTGCATTAGACCCTCCCGCCCTGGTTCTCCCGAACTGATTCCCTGGCAATGGACTTCTCTAAGCCCGCATGAACGTCGATCCGGTCCCTCAAGAGCTGGCCGCCGCGCACGATTTGCTGCGCGATTCGCTGACCCTGGCCAGCGACGACGGCTGCAATTTCGGCTACGGGTTCGCGCTCTACCCGCGGCCGGGCCGGTTCGATGCCCCGGTGTTCGGGGTGCTGACCGTCGGCGGAGAATCCACCACGCTCACCTATCGTATGCTGCGGGCGCTGGAACCCTTCCCGGTGTACCTCTCGGGTCGGGTCCCGGCGACCATTCGAGAAGGGATGGCGTTGACTCCCAATCGCGGGGTCCCGGCCGTCTTGCTGGATCAGCCGGTGCTCCGGGTGGGGCTCACGCTCTCCATCGGACCCTCTCGCGACGATCTCGACCGGACCATGCCCCTCGAGTCGTTGGTCTTCGCGGGAGATTTGCGCGCCCCTATCGTCCTGCTCACGGATTTTCGTCCGGAGGGATGGCCGCCCTGATGGACGGACCGGTGGCAGCCGGTCGGGTGATCAACGCACTCATCGTGGGAGGTGTGGCTAAACGCACCAGCAGCGGCTAGGCATCCCCTAGCACAGGCCAACGAAGCAACTCGCGGGGCCGGATACCCGCATCGGATGGGACTATATGCGCCCGAGCGCGCTCCCTCCGGGCGGCGGATCCGGTCCCGCTAGCGTTGTACGGCAGGACTGAGGGATGAGGACAGAGTGCTGGGAGGGGAAAAGGGAAAGGGGAAAGGGGAAGGGGGTCAGGCACCCGGTACCTGGTATCTGGTACCGGCTTTTCACGCTCCCAGGCGCGCGCATTCGGTACCAACCAACCAGCTCACCGCCACTAATCTCGGGGCGACTATGCTCGCCCGTGTACGATCCGCCGCCGTGCTCGGCGTCGACGCTTATCTGGTCGAGGTCGAGGCGGACATCACCAATGGTCTGCCTTCCTTCTCCACCGTGGGCCTCCCGCAGGGGGCGGTGAAGGAGGGGCGCGAACGGGTCACCGCGGCACTGGTCAACGCCGGCTACAACTTCCCGCTCAAGCGCATCACCATCAATCTGGCACCCGCCGACATCCGGAAAGACGGCTCCGCTCTCGATCTCCCGATCGCGGTCGGCCTCCTCGCCGCCAGCGGCCAGATCGCCGACGGGGAGCTGAGCACCCAGATCATCCTGGGCGAGCTGGGCCTGGAGGGGGAGCTGCGCCCGGTGCGAGGGGCGCTTTCAATGGCCATTGCGGCCCGGACAGCCGGATGCCAGGGGATCATCCTTCCCCATGCCAATCTTCCCGAAGCGGCGGTGGTGACCGGACTCGAGGTCCGGGGGGCCCGGACGCTGCTGGACGTCTGCCGTCACCTTGACCGAGAGGCGCGCCTCCCGCCGGTCCACGTGGACGTGGGCGCGCTCATGAGCGAGCGGGTGACCGAGCTGGTGGATTTCGCCGACGTGCGGAGCCAGGCCTCCGCCAAACGCGCCCTGGAAGTGGCGGCCGCCGGCGGCCACAACATTCTCCTGATCGGGCCGCCCGGCGCGGGCAAGACCATGCTGGCCCGCCGCCTGCCGACCATCCTGCCTCGCATGAGCCTGGACGAGGCGCTGGAGACCACCAAGGTCCACAGCGTGGCCGGGCTCCTGAGTCCCGGCCAGTCGCTCTGCGTCACGCGTCCCTTTCGGGCACCGCATCACACCATCAGCGACGCGGGATTGATCGGCGGGGGCTCCTGTCCCCGGCCCGGTGAGGTGAGCCTGGCCCACGGCGGCGTGCTATTCCTGGATGAGCTGCCCGAGTTCCGGAAGAACGTGCTCGAGGTCATGCGACAACCGATGGAAGACGGCACCGTGACGCTGAGCCGCGCCGCCATGAGCCTGAGCTATCCCGCCCGGTTCATGCTGGCCGCCGCGATGAATCCCTGTCCCTGCGGCTACTTCGGGGATCCCATGCATCCGTGTCGCTGCGAGCCGCTCCTGATCGAGCGCTACCTGGCCCGTCTCTCCGGACCGCTCCTCGACCGGATCGATATCCACCTTCAGGTGCCGGCGGTGGCCTATCGGGATCTGGCCGACAGTGCCACCGGAGAATCCAGCGCCGCCATTCGGGAGCGGGTCGACGCCGCCCGGGCGATTCAGCGCGCCCGGTTCGAGGCCACGCCTGGAGTACATGCCAACGCCCACATGACCGCGCGGGACCTGCGCACCTGGTGTCCGGTGAGCGAGCCGGTGGAGGCACTGCTGCGCCAGGCCATGACCCGGTTGGGCCTCTCCGCGCGCGCGTATCATCGGATTCTCAAGATCGCGCGGACCATCGCGGACCTGACCGGTGCCGGATCGATCGAGCCGGTACACGTGAGCGAGGCGATTCAGTATCGGAGTCTGGATCGGCGGGGGTTGGCGTTGGGCGTGGCAGCCGGGTCCGGACCGGAGCCGACCAG
Source organism: uncultured Gemmatimonadales bacterium (assembly GCA_963704015.1). Taxonomy (GTDB): domain Bacteria; phylum Gemmatimonadota; class Gemmatimonadetes; order Gemmatimonadales; family GWC2-71-9; genus DATIWD01. The sequence continues at coordinate 381,449 of CAVPGI010000007.1, read as the reverse complement.
TGTGCGACATCGTTGAGCGGGCGCGCAGGCCGGCTGGCGTGGTATATGCAATCGGATATATTCTCCTTGGTCACCAAGCCCATCCATGGGGTGGGAAACTCGCGGGCCGTGGTTCGCGCCTTTTCAGCCGGGGCACGACGCGACCTCGGGTACCAGCTGTTCAGGGTGCAGCGGGGACTCGAACCCAGCGATTGGAGGCCTATGTCGTCAGTGGGGCCGGGCGTACGGGGGCTTCGAATTCACACCGGGGGAGAATTCCGGGTGCTGTTTCTCGCGACCCGACCCGAGGGCGTCTACGTGTTGCACGCCTTTTCCAAGCAGCGCCGACGCACGGCGCTCCTCGACATTGAGGTGGGGCGTGCCCGACTTCGGGCTCTGTTCAACCAACCCAGGCGGTCTTAGGAGTGCGATGGCCATGAAGATCACCAAGGGCTCTGGTAGCGTATTTCGCGATCTGGGGTTCTCTTCACCCGAGGCCGAACACCTGCGCCTGCGGGCGGACCTCATGGTGGTTCTCGAGCGGCTCCTCGCTCGACGTGGGCTCACCCAAGCCAAGGCGGCGGAGCTCTTCGGCGTCAGCCAGCCCAGAGTCAACGACCTGGTCCGTGGCCGCCTCCACCGCTTCAGCATCGACGCACTGGTCGATATGCTGGCCAGCGCGGGGGTTCGAGTTCGCTTCACCCTGGTGCGGGGAACCCGGGTAGCATGAGGACCCGCCACGGCTATCCCAATTCGTGGAATGTCCGACCTGCTCAGCGTGGGGGGTCACCGCGACAGGAAACCTCCCGCCCCTTGCCCGCGTAAGTTGCCCCAACCTAGACTGTAGTCCTCGCGCTTCACCGCTCCTACGATTACAAGGATCTCTCGGCATGACTCGCAGCCTCGTGGCCTCGCTCGCCCTGTGCCTCACCGCGACTGCCGCGCTTCCCGCGCAGTCCAAAACCGAAACGGCCGGCCTCATCGTCCGCCTGGGGAACGACACCATCGCCGCCGAACGATTCACTCGTTCTCCGGGCCGCCTGGAAGGCGACTTGGTGGCGCTGGTCCCGCGCCCTCGACTGGTGCACTACGTGGCGACCTTGAACGCCAAGGGCATCGTGACCCGCCTCGAATCGTCGTCGCAACCCTACGCGGCCGGTTCACCCAAGCAGAGCGCCGTAGCCACCATCGGGACCGACACCGTGACCGAGGAGCTGCGCCTGGGCGACAGCTCCTGGACCCAGAAGATCGCGGTCCGCCCCGGAGCGATTCCCATGTTGAGTTTCTCCTTCGCGCTCTACGAGCAGGCCATTCGGCAAGCCCTGGCCACCGGCAAGGACAGCGTCAACGTGGACATAGTGTTCATGGGACCCAATCGCGCATTCCCTACCGCCTTGGCCAAGCGTGGGCCGGACTCGATGATGGTGGAGTATTTCGGGAGCCCGGCCTACGTAAAGATCGATAAGCAGGGACGCCTGCTGGGGTGGAACGGCCTGGCCACCACGCAGAAGTTCCTGGTGGATCGCCTGCCTACGGTGAACGTCGATACCTATGGGAAGGCCTGGGCCGCTCGCGAGACGGCGGGAGAAGTGGGTGGGCCTCTCTCCCCGCGGGACACCGTCCGGGCCTCGGTGGGGGCGGCGAAGTTGTTGGTCGATTACGGCCGGCCGCGCCGGCGGGGGCGGGTCATCTTCGGCAATGTCATCCCCTGGGGCGCGGTCTGGCGGACCGGCGCCAACGCGGCGACCGGCTTCAGCACCGATAAGGACCTGGTGATCGGTGGCGTGGCCGTGCCGGCGGGAGACTACACCCTCTGGACGATTCCTCAGCCCAACGGGGCTCAGCTCATCATCAACTCGCAGACCAAGCAGTGGGGCACCGAATACGATGCCTCCAAGGACTTTGCCAAAGTGCCGCTCGAGCAGGAGCACCTGACCGAGCCGGTCGATCAGTTCACGATCAGCATCGTGCCGGACAGTGCGGGGACGGGGGCAGTGCTGCAGATGGAGTGGGAGCAGACGCGCTACAGCGCGTCGATCGGCGTCAAACCCTAGCCACGGTTCGTCCTGCCGGCCCGCCCTTCGCCTCAGTCTTCTGGGGCGGGGGGCCGGCGCGTCTGTTTGAGACGACCCCGGCGTAGCTTGTTTGCCAGCCGTCGTTCGCGGGAGGTCTTGGAGGCGGTGGTGGGTTTGCGGACCTTGGGGACCTGGAGCGCCTGGGCCACCAGCTTCTGAAATCGCTCGGTGGCCGCCTCGCGATTCTGATGCTGGCTTCGGCTGGCGGCGGCCACCAGACGCAGCCGCCCCCGCCGGTCCAGTCGGTTGGCCAGACGCCGCTTGAGGTGCTCGCGCACCGGCTCGGTGAGGCTGGGGCTGCTGGAGAGGTCCCACCAGAGTTCGACTCGGGTGGCGGAGGTGTTGACGTGTTGCCCTCCGGGTCCGCCCGCCCGGGTGGCGGTGAAGTGCAGCTCGCTCCAGGGGAGGCTCAGGGTGCCGGTGATCTTCAGCCGGTGCTCTCGCATGGCGGCAACCTTACTTCCCGATCACGCGGAGGCAAGCCACGCGACCGGGTTTCGACCCGCCGGGCGAGCGGTTACGTTCATTCGCATGGCGGACCTTCACCGACTGCATGCCGCGCTCGAGGGGCTGGGCTCGACCCTGCTCGGCTACTCCGGAGGAGTCGACTCCGCACTCCTGGCCGTGGTGGGGCGCCGGGCCCTGGGCCCGGAACGGTTCCTGGCCGTGATCGGACGCAGCGCCTCCTATCCCGAGACGCAGTACCGCGCGGCCCTGGAGATCGCCAAGACCTTCGACCTTCCCCTGCTCGAGCTGGAGACCCGGGAGCTGGAGGATCCGCACTACCTCGCCAATCCGACCAATCGGTGCTACTTCTGCAAGTCCGAGCTCTGGAGCCGGCTCGGCGCCGTCGCCCGGGAATACGGCTTGGCTACCGTCATCGATGGCACCAATGCCGACGACCTGGGCGAGCACCGCCCCGGTCTGGCGGCGGCCGCGGAGCGGGGGATCCGGTCGCCCCTGGCGGAGCTGGGCTGGTCCAAGGTCATGGTGCGGGAGGCGGCCCGCGAGCTGAGCATCCCGGTGTGGGCCGCGCCCGCCGCGCCCTGTCTGTCGAGCCGGATCCGCTATGGGCTGGGCATCACCCCAGAACGGTTGCGTCAGGTCGAGTTGGGCGAGGCCTTCCTTCGCGATCTCGGCGTGATCGGTGACCTGCGCGTGCGCCATCGCGGCGAGTCGGCCTCGATCGAGGTCGAGCCCACGCAGATGGGGCGTCTGTCCGCCGCCTGGTCCGGCATCGAGGCGCGATTTCTCGAGTTGGGATTCGATCGGGTCGAACTGGACCGGCGCGGGTACCGGCGGGGGAGCCTCCTCGAGCCGATTCCGCTCGTGCGCTGATGCGGCTGTTCGCGGCTCTCCCGCTGCCGGACGCGGCGCGCGAGGAGATCGAGCGGCGGCTCCGCGGGCTCAAGCGGGAACCTTGGCCGGTCCGCTGGGTCAAGGCCGATGGGCTTCACCTGACCCTCAAGTTCTTTGGCGAGGTCGCCGAGGAGCAGGTGGATGCGATCGCCGGCGCGCTCAAGGCGGCCACCGCGGGAGTGCCGGCCCTCGACCTGGGGTTCACCGGCGTGTCGGCCTTTCCAGAACCCCGACGGGCCCGCGTGATCGTCGTCGGCCTGGAGGGTCCGGCCGCGTTGGAGCTTCTGGCCGATCGCGTGGAGCGGGAATGCGAGCCGCTGGGTTTTCCGATCGAGGCCCGTCCGTTTCACCCCCACGTGACGATCGGGCGGGTGCGCCAGGGCGAGCGCCTGCGCCCCGAGGCGGTGGAGCGACTGGCCGGTCTGGAGGTGAAGGGTGGCTTTCTGGCCCACGAATTGGTGCTCTTCGAGAGTCGCCTCCGCCCCGAGGGACGCACCTACGTCGCGCGCGTCGCCCATCGTCTGACCGGATGATCTCCACCCACCTTCCGCTCCCATCCAGGCCATGGCCCATCGCATTCTCGTGATCGACGACGATCCCGGCGTGCGGGAAGCGCTCAAGCAGGTCCTTACCTATGAGGGCCTGGAGGTGAAGACGGCTGCCTCCGGCGGTGAAGGGATTTCGATCTACCCGGAGTTTCGTCCTCACCTGGTCTTTCTCGATGTGAAAATGGCGGGACTCGACGGCCTCGACACCCTGAGCCGGCTGGCGGACATGGAGCCCGAGGCCCCGATCGTGATGATCTCGGGCCATGGGACCATCAGCACGGCCGTGGAGGCCACCCGGCGGGGGGCTTTTGATTTCCTGGAGAAGCCACTCGACACCGACCGCCTGCTGCTCACGGTTCGCAACGCCTTGGCGCGGAGCGCCCTCGAGGTCGAGAACAAGCGGCTCCGGGTGGCAGTCGCCCCGCGCTACGCCATGGTGGGGAAGTCGACCGCGCTCCGCGCGGTGCTGGACCTGATCGATCGGGTCGGCCCGACGCCGGCCCGGGTGCTGATTACGGGGGAGAACGGCACCGGGAAGGAGCTGGTGGCCCGGGCGCTCCACGAGGCGTCCTCGCGAAAGGGTGGCCCGTTCATCGAGGTCAACTGCGCGGCGATCCCGTCGGAGCTGATCGAGAGCGAGCTGTTCGGCCACATGAAGGGCTCCTTCACCGGAGCGGTGATGGACCGCGCCGGAAAGTTCGAGCTGGCCGACGGCGGCACGCTCTTCCTCGACGAGGTGGGAGACCTGGCGCTTTCGGCGCAGGCCAAGGTGCTGCGAGTGCTCCAGGAAGGCCTGGTGACCCGGATCGGCAGCGCCAAGACGATCTCGGTGGACGTCCGCGTGATCGCCGCGACCAACAAGGCCCTCGAGGAGGAGATCACGGCCGGGCGCTTCCGCGAGGATCTGTACTACCGACTCAACGTCATTCCCATCCAGGTGCCGCCGCTCCGGCATCGCCGGGGCGACATCGCGCAGCTGGTGGCCCACTTTGTCACGTTACTGACCACCGACAGTGGGGTGCTGGCCCGCACCTTCGACGAGGGTGCGATGGAGGCCCTGGTGCGGCGACCCTGGCCCGGCAACGTGCGGGAACTGCGCAACGCGGTGGAACGCCTCTTGATCCTGGCCCCGGGAAAGGTCGTCACCTCGGAGGACGTCACCCGGTTGCTCGGGGAGCCGGTGGTCCACGAGCCTGGCGAGGAACCGGCGGTAGCCGCGGCCGGAGGCGAGGGGACCTTCGAGAACTTCAAGCACGAGGCCGAGCGAACGTTTCTGGCGGAGAAATTGCGTGAACACGACTGGAACGTCTCCGAGACCGCCCGTGCGCTCAAGATGCCGCGGTCCAACCTGTACAAGAAGATCGAGCGCTACGGGCTGAGCCGGGAAACGCCATGAGCGATCGCCCGCGGGATTGGGACAAAGAACTGGCGGAGATCGACAAGCAGATCGCCCGGCAGCCGGCCACTGGCGCCTCGGCGAAGCCGGCGGCGGCGGCCTCGCCCGGGGCAGTCGTCAGCTCCCGGGCGCTGTTCACCACCTGGCTCCGGGTGGTGCTGGGGCTGACGCTGGCGCTGGCAATGACCCAGTGGCCCTACCTGCACCGGTGCGGGCTCAACCTGTTCCTCTACTGTGGCGCGATCGTGACGGTGATCGTGGCCGGAGTGTGGAGCGGGGTCAGCAGTTGGTACCGTCGGCTGGGGTTGGCGCACGTGCTTTCGCTCCTGGTGGTCCTCTGGGGCCTGGTGCTTGCCGCCCGCGAAATGCTTCCGCGTCTCGGTTACGCCCAGGAGACCGCCACCTGGTTCTGTCCCTAGTCAAGATTCGCGGTTAGTCGGCCGCACCAACCGGCGGGCGTTCCTCGTGGCGAGAACATTGCATGTATCCCCGTTGCGAAAGGACTTTCCCGGCGTCGCGACCCCGTTGCGCGAGCGGTGCAGCCTGGGTAAGGTTCCTCCTACTCCACACCCCATGACGTCCACTCACTGGTTCCATCTTGCCGCCCGCCGGCGGCGCCCCACGGCATAGCGGCCGAGATTCATGCGCCCCATGCATGTGGGATCCGGCCGACGCGCACCCTCGTTTGACGAGGGGTCGCTGGATCAGTACCTCCGAGAGATCAGCAAGTACCCGTTGATTCCGCAGGAAGAAGAGGTCACGCTGGCCCAGCGGATCCGGGTTGGCGAGGAAGAGGCGCTGGACAAGTTGGTCCGCAGTAACCTCCGCTTCGTCGTCTCGGTGGCCAAGAAATACCAGAACCAGGGCGTATCCCTCTCCGATCTGATCAACGAAGGCAACCTCGGCCTGATCCGCGCGGCCCACAAGTTCGACGAGACCAAGGGCATCAAGTTCATCTCCTACGCGGTGTGGTGGATCCGGCAGGCCATTCTGCAGGCCCTGGCCGAGCAGAGTCGCATCGTGAGGGTGCCGCTCAATCGGGCCGGAACGCTGCACCGGATCGGCAAGCGCTCCTCGGCCCTGCTGCAGGAGTTGGGGCGGGAACCGACGCCGTCGGAGATCGCGGAGGGCATGGATATCTCCATGGAGGAGGTCCAGAAGACCCTGTCGATCTCTCAGAACCACCTCTCATTGGACGCGCCGCTCACGCCGGGTGAGGACAACCGGCTGATCGACTACCTGCCCGACACCCAGAACGCCGGCCCCGATTCCGAGACCTTCGAGCACGCCTTGAGCGAATCGATCGAGGAGGTCCTCTCGACGCTGAAGGAGCGGGAGGCCAAGATCCTTCGCCTTTATTTCGGGTTGGACGGGCCGGAGCCCATGACGTTGGAAGAGATCGGGAGTCTGCTGGGCATCACGCGGGAGCGGGTGCGGCAGATCAAGGAAAAGGCCCTGACCCGGCTCCGTCACGTGAGCCGGGCCCGGGCGTTGGAGAGCTTCCTGGCGTAATCGTGGTAGAACGGGAGAACAGGCGAACGGGAGAACGGGGAAGAGATATTCCGAGCACTCAGTAGTCGTTCAGCTCCCAGCACCCAGCTCCTAGCCCCTAGCTTCTCGCACAGTCCTCAGTCCTCAGTCCTTCAATCGGCACTCGGCACTCGTCATTCCCTCACTCCGCCATTCCCCCAGTCCCTCATTTCCTGAGAATATCCGCCACCTGGTCCCACTCGATCAGGAAGGCGTCGTGTCCGTAGACGGTGCGGATCTCCCGGTAGGCGCTCCGCGCACCTGCCAGGCGATAGGCGTCCACCCACGCGCGGACTTCGCCCCGATCGTAGAGGATGTCGGTATCGATCCCGACCCCGACGACTTGCCCTACCCGGGTAGCGGTCTCCCGCCCGGCTGTGGCGAGGTCGCCCACGTCGTGCAGGTCCATGGACCTCATGAGGGACAGGTAGCTGGCCGCGTCGAAGCGGGCCACCAGCTTGTCGCCCTGGCGGCGCAGGTAGGACTCCACGGCAAAATGGTCCGGCTGCCCGTTCCGCTCGCGTCCGAACCGCTGAGCGAACTCTACGGAGGAGCGGTAGGTGATCATCGCGATGGCGCGGGCGGCCGCGAGACCGGTGGTGGGATCGGCCTCGATCGCCATCCTCTGCGCGGCATTCCAGGCAATGGATTGCGCGGAGGTGCGGGCCGGAGCGGCAAACACCACGACGCGGTCGGTGGGGATCGACGACACCCGCGCCCACTGGAGGGCCACCATGCCGCCCAGCGAGCCGCCGGTGGCGAGGGCCAGCCGCTCGATGCCGAGGGACTCGAGCAGCGGAATGTGGGCGCGCGCGAGATCCTCGGTCGAGAGCTCGGGCCATTCCGCGGCGCCGCTCCCGGGTCCGCTGGATCCGTAACAGCTTCCCAGCAGGTTGGCGGCGATCACCGGTCCGCTGGCCGGGTCGAGCGGCTGCCCCGGCTCGAGCAGGGGACCCCACCACTGATCCACCTGATGGCTCCCGGTCAGCGCATGGAACACGAGGCTCCAGCCTCGCTCTCGCGCCCGGGCCGGATCCCCGAACACGCGATAGCGGAGCACCGCCTGGCGCAGGAGCGCGCCTCCGGCGGTGCGGAAGTCTCCCAATCGGAAATCCGCCGCGGTGGAGATCCGTGGAGAGAGGGCCGTCATGGTGACTCGCTGCTATGCATTCAGACCTCGACCTCGGTCAGGCCGCCGGTCCGAACGTCGTAGACGAACCCGCGGACCGGGATGGCCTCGGGAATCAGCGGCGATTCCCGCAGGAACTTCACGTCGTCCTTGACGCTCCGCTCGACATCCGCGAAAGGGAGGAAGTCCAGGTCCCCGGCGTCCGCGTGCAGGTCTTCCTTGATCTTCTGCCGCAGGCCGTCGTTGGAGAATGTCTGCATCCCGCAGTCGGTGTGGTGAATCACCGCCACCTCCTGGGTACCCAGGAGGCGTTGCGAGATGACCAGCGAACGCAGCGCGTCCTGGGCGCGGCCACCGGCGTTCCGGATCACGTGGGCATCGCCCTCGTTGAGCCCCAGGACGCGACCGGGAAGAATCCGCGCGTCCATGCAGGTCACCACGGCCACCTTGCGGGCGGGCGGCATCGGGAGATGTACTGCCTTGCGCGCCCCGGAAAACCGGGTGTTTGCGGCGACCAGTTCATCGATCACGGCCATGACTGCCTCCTCCGGGCTGTGCCGGCGTCTCGTTGAAAATGCTCTTGCCTCGCCTAGCGCGCGGCGGCCGCGGTGGCCCCGGCCTCGGCGGTTGCCTCCTGGGATTCTCCGGCCAGGGCCTGATCCAGGTCTTCGATCAGATCCCGGACGTCTTCGATGCCCACCGAGAGGCGCACCAGCTCCGGCGTGGTGCCGGTGGCCCGCTGCTGCTCGGGCGTGAGCTGCTGGTGGGTGGTCGAGGCAGGGTGAATGATGAGCGACTTGGCGTCTCCCACATTGGCCAGCAGGGAGAACAGCTTGACGCGGTCGATCAAGGCGCGGGCTGCGTTATGGCCGCCCTTGACGCCGAACGTCAGGACGCCGCCGTACCCGCCGTGCAGATAGCGCGCGGCGTTCTTATGCTCGGGATGGCTCTCGAGCCCGGGGTAGGAAACCCAATCCACCCGCTTGTCCTTGGCCAGCCAGCGGGCGATCTCGAGGGCGTTCTGCGAGTGCTTCTTGATGCGGAGCACCAGCGTCTCCAGCCCTTGCAGGAAGAGGAACGCATTGAAGGGGGAGAGGGCAGGACCGAGATCGCGGAGCAGCTGCACCCTAAGCTTGATGATGAAGGCTAGGGCGCCGAAGGTCTCGGTGTACACCAGCCCGTGATAGGATGGGTCGGGACTGGAGAACTCGGGGAACCGCTTCCGGGAGCTCGGGCTGGCCCAGTCGAATTTCCCGGCGTCCACCACCACGCCACCGATGGCGGTGCCGTGGCCCCCGATCCACTTGGTCGCGGAATGGATGATGATGTCGGCGCCGAACTCGATGGGGCGGGACAGGGTGGCGGCGCCGAAGGTGTTGTCCACCACCAGCGGAATCCCGGCGTCGTGCGCGATCTTGGCCAGCGGCTCGAAGTCGGGGACGTCGAGCCGCGGGTTCCCGATGGTCTCCACGAACAGGAGCCGGGTGCCGTCGTCGATGGCGGCCCGGACCTGGTCGAGGTTGTGGATGTCCACGAACTTGGTGGTGATGCCCCACTTGGGCAGGGTGTAGGCGAACAGGTTGTAGGTCCCGCCGTAGAGCGTCTGGGAGGAAACCAGGTTGTCGCCGGCCCGGGCCAGGTTGAGCACGGTGAGCGTCTCCGCTGCCTGACCGCTGGCCAGCGCCAACGCCGCCACGCCCCCTTCCAGCTCCGCGATCCGCTTTTCGAACACGTCGCTGGTCGGATTCATGATCCGGGTGTAGATGTTGCCGAACACGCGGAGGCCGAACAGGTCGGCAGCGTGCTGGGTATTGTTGAAGACGTAACTGGTGGTGGCGTAGATCGGGACGGCCCGGGCGTTGGTGGCCGGGTCGACGCTCTGGCCGGCGTGGACGGCCAGGGTTTCGGGGCGAAGCGTCATCGTCTGCTCCTTCTTGCTCACGGTGGCGGTGGATCCAGGACAATCAAAAAGGCCCGGCTCATCGGGTGAGCCGGGCCTCGAGCGAGTGGCCGCGATGGGTGCTAATCTACGCGCGGGCCGATGCGTGCCGAGGTCGCGGACCACCCTTGGGGGCGGGCCGAACAGGGAATACAGCAACACATCAGGCGTGCGTTCATGTGCGCGGCTACTCGCGTTTCCGGTGACAAAAATCCCCGCAGCCTCAAGCCCGGGGGACGGGCGCTTTAGCTCTTTGTTCGGGCCCGAGGCCCCGGCGGGAGCAATTGGCCATTAAATCCACCGCCGACCGACTTGGGGCAAGGTATAAATATGCGGTGGGGGTGTCAAGAGCCCCCGACCCACCTTACAATTAGCCCACCACTATGGCCGGCAACTCCTCCTTTGATATCTCCACCGGTGCCGACCTCCAGGAGGTCGACAACGCCGTCAATCAGGCGCTCAAGGAGATCGCCCAGCGGTACGACTTCAAGGGCACCCACTGCCGCATCGAGTTCGATCGGCCCAAGGCCGAGATCCGGTTGGCCGCCGACGACCAGTTCCGGATGGACGCGTTGCTCGACGTGCTCCGAGGCAAGTTGATCAAGCGGGGCGTTCCGGTCCGCAATCTCAAGATCCCGGATCCCGAATCGGCCTCCGGCGGATCGGTCCGGTTGACCATCGGACTGGTTCAGGGGATTCCGCAGGACACCGCCAAGCGGATCGTCAAGGCGATCAAGGATCAGCCGTTCAAGAAGACCCAGGCCAGTATCCAGGGCGAGGAGATCCGCGTCACCAGTCCGTCCCGGGACGACCTGCAGGGTGTGATTGCGTTCCTTCGTGGACAGGATTTCGGCATCGAGCTCAACTTCGGGAACTACCGCGGCTAGCCCCTTGCCGCGTCTCCTTCTCTCCGACCCCCTCGGCCTGCCTCGCCGCCACGGGTGTCGCGGCGCCGGTCTGCCCGCCGCGCTGCTCCTGCTGGCCGGTTGTGCGCCCGGCACCGGCGGACCCATCCCGCCCCCGGTGGGCGAGCCTGAGCTCCGGATCGGCTTGCTGGTGGGGGCCCCCACCGTCCGGGTGAGCGGGGATCAGGAGATCACGGTGCTGGGTCCCAACGCGGCGGTGGTGCCGAAGGCCCCGAGCAGCCGAGATTGGACCCTGCTGCCCGACAAGGAAACGGTGGTGCTGGCCGCCCCCAGCGGGTGGCGCTCGCCCTCGTTCACCGAAGTCACGCTGGCGCCCACCAGCCCCGGCACCGCACTGGTGGTCAACGAACGGGCCTACCGCGGCCGGGTCAGCGTAGTGCGGGACCGCACCGGCCTCACGGTGGTGAATCGGGTGGGGCTCGAGTCCTATCTCGCGGGGGTGGTGAGCGCGGAGATGGGCCGGCGCGACTCGACCGACACGGAAGCCCTGGCGGCGCAGGCGGTCATCTCCCGAACTTTCGCCATCCGCAATGTGGGCAAACGGCGGCTGGAAGGCTTCGATCTCTACGCCACCGTGGTGGACCAGGTCTACGGCGGCGTCACGGCGGAGTCCGGCCTCTCCTGGCGCGCGGTGCGCGAGACGACGGGGCAGATCCTGACCCATCACGGCTCCCCGATCGATGCCTTCTTCTTCTCCACCTGCGGCGGTCGGACGGCGGACGGGACCGAGGTATTTGCCGGCGCGGAACGGGACTATCTCCGATCGGTCCGGGACGAGGACGCCAACGGCCAGGCCTACTGCAGCCTCTCGCCTCGATTCCGTTGGCGGGAGGAGTGGTCGGGCGAGGAGCTGCGGGCCATTCTCTTGCGCACCCTGCCGCCGGTCCTCAACGGAGCGGTACCCAACCTGGAGAAGCTCCGGTCGGTCCGGGTCGTGCAACGCACCGCCTCGGACCGGGTGTCCCGCATCGCGATCGACGTGGGAGACCGGGAGATCACCGTGGATGGGCCGGCCATCCGCCAGGTCCTGCGCCCGACGATGGAGCAGCCACTTCGGAGCAGCAGTTTCACCCTGCGCTCCGACGTCTCCTCAAAGGGGTTGGTGCGGTTGGTGGCCGAAGGCACCGGGGCGGGGCATGGGGTCGGGTTCTGTCAGTGGGGGGCGGTGGGCCGGGCCAGGGCCGGCCAAGGGTTTGCCCAGATCCTGGCCGCCTATTTTCAGGAAACCGCTCTCGAGCGGATCTACTGAACGCCATGGAGGATGAGATGCCGGATCCCTTGCGCGTGGGGATCATCGGGGCGGGAGCCATCACGCAGGTCGGTCACCTCCCGGTGCTCAGGAAGCTCAAGGCGGTCGAGATCGGCGCGATCTGCGATTCCGACTTCCCCAAGGCCCGGGCCCTGGCCGCGCGGGCGGGGATCCCCGACGCCTTCGAGGACATGGAGGAGCTGCTCCGGGCCGAGTCGCTCGAGGCGGTCGTGATCTGTACGCCGAACCACCTGCACGAGCCGCACGTGATCGCGGCTCTGTCGGCGGGCCTCCACGTCCTGGTCGAACGGCCCCTGGCGATGAGCGTGGCCAGCGCGCAGCGCATTCTCAAGGAGAGCCAGAAGCGGGACCGTCTGGTCATGGTGGGGATGAATCACCGCTACCGGAGCGACGTGCAGATGGTGCGAAGCTTCGTGCAGAGCGGGGAGTTGGGCGAGATCCAGAGCGTGCGCGGGAGCTGGCACGTCTTCCGTCCCACGCGGGCCCAGCTGGGATGGCGCCTGCGGCGGAACGAGGCGGGCGGAGGCGCCCTGCTCGACCTGGGCGAGGCGGTCCTGGATCTCGGCCTCTGGCTGGCCAACGATCCCACGCCGACCCGGGTCTCCGCCACCTTCGATCGTCAGGGAGGAGACCGGGGCGTGGAGCAGTCGGGGAGCGCTTTCGTGGTGTGTGACGGCGGCCAATCGATTTTCCTCGACGTCACCTGGCACCACATTGGGGAGGGCGAGCGCTTCGGGGTGGGGATCCGCGGCAGCAAGGGTGGGGCCGGGATCAATCCGCTCCAGGTCTGGAAAGAGCTGAACGGCGTGCCCACCGATGTGGCCCCGACCGGAGCGGCAGGGAAGGAAAACCCGTACCTGGCGTCGTACCGCGCGGAGTGGGCGCACTTCATCGCCTCGATCCGGGGGCAGGCCAAACCTCCCAAGCTGGAGGAGCAACTGATTCTGCACCGGGTGCTGGACGCGATCTATCGCTCGGGTGACGAAGGCCGGGAAGTCGCCGTGTGAAGGGGATTCCCCGATTTCCCAGGCGGACCTGGGGCCTCCTCGCGGCGGGAGCGGTGCTCCTCTCGCTGGCTTACCCGCCGTTCCATCTGATCATTCCGTCGTTCGTCGCCCTGGTGCCGCTCTTATGGCTGCTGGAGGAGGCGCTGGACGCTCCCCGGCCGGCCGCCGCGGCGGCCCGGATCGGCTTCTGGGCCGGTTTCCTGGCAAACCTGCTTCTGCTCCACTGGATGGTGGTGGCCCTCTGGCACTTCACGCCGCTCTCCGCCGCGGGCTACCTGGCGACGGTGCTGGGTGAGGCCGGCTGCTGGTCGTTGCTGAGCCTTGGGGTCGTGACCATCTGGATTCGCCTGCCCCGGGTGCCCCGCTGGATCGCTTTCGCGGCCGCCTGGACCACCATGGAATGGGTCATCGCTCATCTGGGCGACATCGCTTTCCCCTGGCTGGGCCTCGGCTTTTCACTCACCGGGTATCCGCTGCTGGTGCAGTGGGCAGACCTGGGCGGAGCCCGCGGCGTCACTTTCTGGTTGGCGGCGGCCAACCTGATCCTCGCGCAGGGTCTCCTACGCCCGCAGCAGCACCGAGTCGCCCTCGGCGCGCTGGCGGCCTCGATCCTCCTGGCTGCCGGTTACGGCACTTGGCGGGAGCGGACCCTGGCCGTGCGGGCCCTGGGTACCGTGGCGCTGATCCAACCCAACGTCGGGTTTCAGGAGAAGTGGGTCCCAGGCGAGGCTGACCGCATCGTGGCCGATCTTCATCAGCAGACCCGGGCCATTCTGGGAACGGCGCACGCCGACCTGGTGATCTGGCCCGAGGCGGCGGTTCCGGACTACTTCCTCCGCCGGAGGGACTGGGCCGACGCCATCACCGCGCTCTCGCGGGAGCTGCATACGCCCATCTTCCTGGGCGGCCTGGATGCGCGACCCGACTCCGCACACCATCGCTACGATATCTACAACGCGGCTTTCCTGTTCGACTCCACCGGCAACTGGGACAAGACTCCGATCTACCGCAAGCACTACCTGGTCCCGGTGGTCGAGCGGGTACCGTTCGTTCCGCCCCGGTGGCTCTCGGGGCTCCGATTCTTCGGGGCGTTCGATCGGGGAACCGAGATTCCGGTCTATCAGGTGGGGATGGGGCGATTTGGGGCGGTGATCTGCTACGAGTCGACTTTCGAGGATCTCCCACGCCGCTACCGCGCGGAGGGCGCGGAGTTTCTGATCAACGTCACCAACGACAAATGGTACGGGCTCACCACCGCGCCCGGCCAACACGCGAGCCATCTGGTGATGCGCGCGATCGAGACCCGGATGGGGATTGCGCGGGCAGCCAACTCCGGCATCTCGGAGGTGGTGAGCCCCCTCGGCTATCCGAGCGGACGCACCCACCTGGAGACCAAGACCTCCCTGGTTCTCCGGGTGGATACCTCGGACCTGGTGCCGCTCTACGTCCGCTGGGGTGACTGGGTGGCGGTGGTATCGCTGGTGTTGTTGGCGATGCTGGGTATGGCTGCGTGGCGCGCGGGAGCGCGAACCGCTTAGCGCGAAACGGTGGCGCGCTCGAAGGGCAGCTCGAGCGCCTCTCCAGGGGGAAGGGCCGCCCACTGGGCGAAGACGCGGGCCCGCGCCGCGCGGATGCGGATCAGCTCGTCCTCGGTCAGGACCAGCGGCTCATGCGCCCGGTCCCCCTGAGCCACCAGGTGGGCTTGGGCGCCCTGGTTGAACTCCGCCGCCGTCCAATAGACCCCACCGGACCGTTCGGCATCGAGGAGCCCCACGACCAATTCGACGGCACCCGCTTCCCAGGGCACGGGACCCCGGGGCCACGGAGCCCCGAAGTCATCCAGATCCCAACCCTCGGCCACCAGCCCGTAGAAGCCGTGGGCGCGGCCCAGGACGGTCTCCACGGCGTAATGGGTCAGGTCATGCCACGGGAAGAAACGCCCGCGGGCGCCTTGATGGCGCTGCCAGGTGGTGGTCCCGTCCCGCCGGATGCAGGTGAGGGCTGAGCCGCCGTCGGCAGTCTTCTTGATTCGGACGATCAGATCCGACATGACGGCAAGATGAAGGATCGGATCGTGAGGGGCTAGGGAGCGGGATTCGGGAGGGTATGGCCGGTCTCCGTGTTCTTACATTCGTGGCCCCTGGGCGCTACCATCCGAGGGCCAATTCGACGGTCAGTTCGGCGCGAACTTGAAACAGACGCCTCAACGCGGACGGAATCATGGCCGAGCCAGCCCCCTCCAGCGACTTCACGCGCATCACACTGGCGATCCTCTTCATCTTCCTGTTGATCGCGGCCAGCCTCTGGGTGATGCGTCCGTTCCTACCCGCCCTGATCTGGGCCACGATGGTCGTGGTCGCCACCTGGCCCATCTTGCTGAAAGTCCAGGGGCGGCTCTGGAAGAAGCGGGGACTCGCGGTAGCGGTCATGACCCTGCTCTTGACGCTGATGCTGATGGGGCCGCTGGCCCTGGCGATCGGGGCTCTGGTCGGTCAGGTCGACCGCCTCGCCAATCTGCCCTCGACCCTGGCCACGATCGCGCTACCGGCGCCCCCCGCCTGGCTGGCCAAGCTCCCGCTCGTGGGGGCCAGGGTGACCCAGAAATGGCAGGAGACCGCGGCGATGCCTCCCGAGGATCTGGCCGTCAAACTGACGCCCTATGTTCGCAACGTTCTCCAATGGCTTCTGGCGAAAGTGGGGGCGTTCGGAGGGACGGTGATCCAGTTTCTCCTGATCATCCTCATCTCCGCGATCCTCTATACGAATGGAGAAACTGCCGTCGCCGGGGTCAAGGCGTTCATGAAGCGGTTGGCCGGAGGACAGGGTGAGAGGCTCGTCGTTCTCGCTGGTCAGGCCATCCGCGCCGTAGCGCTCGGGGTCATCGTGACCGCGCTGGTCCAGTCGGTCCTCGCCGGGCTGGGTCTCCTGGTTAGCGGCGTTCCCAATGTCGGCATTCTGACCGCCATCATGTTTCTGTTCGGGATCGCGCAGCTGGGGCCACTGCCCGTGATGGTACCGGCCGTGATCTGGCTGTTCTGGAAGGGGAGCGTGGGATGGGGGTCCTTCCTGCTGGTGTGGACGGTCCTGGTCGGCGTGATGGACAATATCCTGCGTCCGGTCCTGATCAAGCGGGGAGCCAGCCTCCCGCTGATGGTGATACTCACCGGCGTGATTGGTGGCCTCCTGGCGTTTGGCGTCATCGGACTCTTCATCGGCCCGGTGGTTCTGGCCGTCGCGTACACGCTGGTCGGCGCCTGGGTCGAGCGAGGTCCAGACCAACGCTGACCAGCGTTCCGCCACGACTCCCTGATCGAGACGAAGCTAGCGTCCTGAGGTGGCCGTCCTGGCACGCAGGTAACCTCCCACCAGGCGGGCGATCAGAACGGCCAGGTAGAGCTGGCCCCCTATGGCCTCGATCACCGTCAGGCCGCGAGCCAGCGGGAGTTTCGGCACGATATCGCCGTAGCCCAGGGTCGCGAGCGTGACATAGCTGAAGTAGAGCGCGGACCCCAGCGGCTGTCCCCCGGCCGCATCCGCGGTGAAGGTGGCATAGGAGCCGGGCCAGGCGAGCTCGACGGTCCAGTGCAGGACCCCGAAGATGGCCCCGGCCAACAGGTAGACGCTCAGGGCCGCGTAGATATGCTCCGCGTCGATCTCGGTCGCCCGGTTGGCGAACCGGACAGCGGAGCCGGCGGCCACCAGGGCAATCGCGGAGCCTCCCGCCAAGGCGACTTCGTACAAGGCTCCTCCGGCCTGACGCCCGGGCGAACCCAGTGCGAGGACCCCCGCGGCCAGCAGCAGGAGGATTCCCCGCCAACGCCCACTTGGGACCCCGAGCACGGCCGTCAACAGGTTGAGGGCGAGGAACCCCTGGAGCAGGTCGGTTCCCAGGCCGAGGGTTATCAGGAGCGGGTTGCCCACCAGGGTGAGCAGAAGGGAGTAGAAGAGAATGGCGTAGCGGTGGCTTTCGTACGCCCGAACCAGGGGACCAGGGAGACTGGTGGTTACGACGTTCGCCATGGGATC
Organism: uncultured Gemmatimonadales bacterium; assembly: GCA_963704015.1. Taxonomy (GTDB): domain Bacteria; phylum Gemmatimonadota; class Gemmatimonadetes; order Gemmatimonadales; family GWC2-71-9; genus DATIWD01. The sequence continues at coordinate 364,265 of CAVPGI010000007.1, read as the reverse complement.
AGGGCCACCAACCAGGGGGTCGAGGACCGGTTGACGGGAGTACGTTCCCGAGGCTCATCCGACGCACCGGTCTACTTTTCGGCGAGCAATATTTCCCGGGCGAGCGCCAACTCCTTTTTCTTTTCCTTGTCCACCTTGGGATAGCTCAAGTCGAGCGAGGCGAGAGCCTCGATGACGGCCGCCGCAACGACCACCCGGGTGAACCACTTGTTGTTGGCGGGGACCACGTACCAGGGGGACTCGTCGGTGGCCGTGTTACGGATCGCCTGCTCGTAGGCCTTCATGTAGTCCTTCCACGACTGGCGCTCCTTGGCATCAGTGGCGGAGAACTTCCAGTTCTTGTCAGGGGTTTCGATCCGCTCCAGGAAGCGCCGCTTCTGCTCCTTTCGCGAGACGTGCAGGAAGAACTTGCGGATCGCCACCCCGTTGCGGGAGAGGTAGCGCTCGTAGGAGCGAATGTCCTGGTAGCGGCCGTCCCAGACGTTGCCCTCGAGGAGTGAAGGCGGAATCTTCTGCCGCTGCAGCAGCTCGGGGTGCACCCGGACCACCAGCACCTCCTCGTAGTACGAGCGGTTGAAGATGCCGATCCGCCCCCGCTCCGGCAGGAATCGATTGCAGCGCCAGAGGTAGTCGTGGTCCAGGTCCTCTGGGGAGGGCGCCTTGAACGACGCCACCTGGCAGCCCTGCGGATTGACCCCGGACATCACGTGCTTGATCGCGCCGTCCTTGCCCGCCGCGTCCATGGCCTGGAAGATCAGCAGGACGCCCCAGCGGTCCTGGGCGTAGAGCATGTCCTGGAGCGTGGCCAGTGCCTCGATTCCGGTCGCCAGTGCCTCCTTGGCTCGCGGTTTGTCCTCGGCCGTCAGATCGCTGGTGTCGTCCGGGTCGATGTCCCTGAGTCGAAAGCCCCGATTGGTGACGCGATAGGGCTTGGCCAGCTTGCGGGAGGCGCGGATGATGTTGTCGAGGTCCATGGCTCTGCTCGGCTAGGGTAGTGTCGTCTCGGCGAAGGGCGTGTAGACTTGGCCAAGCGGGCGGCCAGACATTCTACTCCTGGATAGGGCTCGACGATAGGTCCTCGGGGCCCCTTCGGGGACCGACACAGGTTGCCATTCCCCTGAGAGGCCCGTTGGCGACACAAGCCCATTCCCTCGGATTCCGAGGCCTTGCCACCGTCTGGCTGCTCCTGACCCTCGCCGGGTGCAGGCCAGAGTCCGCGCGCCCGACCTGGCAGCCGGCGCACTATGTCGGTCGCGGTACCTGCGTCGAGTGCCATCGGGCGGAGGCGGAGGCGTATCGGGGATCGCATCACGACCTGGCCATGCAGCCGGCCGATTCGAGTACCGTGCTCGGCGACTTCGCCGGACGCGCGTTCACCTACGCCGGCATCACCTCGACCTTCTCCCGCCGGGACGGCGGCTATTGGGTCCGGACCGAGGGGCCGGACGGGGCCCTCCATGACTATCGGATCGCCTACACCTTCGGCGTGTATCCGCTCCAGCAATATCTGATCGGCTTCCCACGTGGCCGCCTCCAGGCCCTCAGCATCGTGTGGGACGCCCGCCCGAAAGGGGAGGGTGGGCAGCGCTGGTACCGCCTCTACCCCGGGGAGCGGGTCGACGCGCACGACATCCTGCATTGGACCGGTCCACTGCAGAACTGGAACTTCATGTGCGCCGACTGCCATTCGACCGACCTCCGACGCGGGTATCAAAGCCCGACCGACTCCTTCGCGACCACCTGGAACGAGATCGACGTCTCTTGCGAAGCCTGCCACGGCCCCGCTTCGGCCCACTTAGCCTGGGCTCGACTGGATTCGGCGACGCGCTACCGGAGCGACTCGACCGCGGGGCTCATGGTCCGGCTCCCTCGCCATCCCCAGGGTACCTGGGTCTTCCAGGGTAGCCAGCCCATCGCCGTCCGGGCCAAGGCGCTCGAGTCCAATACCGAGGTCGAGACCTGCGGACAATGTCATGCGCGACGGGGGATCATCTGGAAGGAGCGCCGTCCCGGGGCATCGCTGGAGCAGAGCGAACGGGTGGCGCTGCTCGACGAGGAGTTGTACTTCGCCGACGGTCAGCAACGAGACGAGGTCTACGAGTACGGGTCGTTCCTTCAGAGCAAGATGGCGAGAGCCGGAGTGACCTGCTCCGACTGTCACGAGCCGCACAGTGGCAAGCTGCTGGCGGAAGGGAACGCGCTCTGTGGCAACTGCCATCTCCCGTCGCACTACGACACCTCGGCGCATCACTTCCATACGGCCGGCACCCCCGAGGCGCGGTGCGTGTCCTGCCACATGGTGACCCGCAACTACATGGTGGTGGACGCTCGGAGGGACCACAGCTTCCGGATTCCGCGACCGGACCTCTCGGCGCGATTGCGAAGCCCCAATCCGTGCACCGGTTGCCACCCCGCCCAGTCGCCCGCGTGGGCCGCCGCGGCGGTCCGCCGCTGGTACGCTCACCGGGACACGACGCGTCCGCACTATGGGGAGGCGATCCAGGCGGGGAGGACGCAGGCGCCGGGAGCGGAAGCCGCGCTCATCGCCCTGGCCCAGGATACCGCGTATCCCGCCATCGCCCGCGCCACGGCGGTGGCGCTGATCCGGGCCAACGCGGCTCCCCGAACCCTTAGCGCCATTCAAACCGCCTTGGGCGATCCCGATCCCCGCGTTCGCCGGTGCGCCGCCGAGGCGATCGAATCGGTGGAGCCGAGCCTGCGGCTCCGCATGGGCCGACCGCTCCTGACGGATTCGATTCGGAGTGTGCGGCTGGCCGCGACCGGGGCCTTGGCCGGCGTTCCCGCCGCTCAATGGCCGGCCGAGGACCGCAAGGCGTTCGAGCAGGCGGCGGCGGAATACCGCGAGGCCCAGCTGGCCAACGATGACCGGCCTGAGGCGCATGCCAACCTGGGGCAATTTGCGGGAGAGCAGGGGGACTGGGCGACGGCAGACCGGGAGTTCCGCATCGCGTTGGACCGGTGGAGCCGCTTCGTGCCCGCCTGGGTGGACCTGGCGGAAGCGGCGCGCCATCTGCGGGGAGAACCGGCGGCGGATTCCGCTCTCCGGGCCGGGCTCGAGGTGAATCCGGCCTCGGCCGATCTGCACTACGTCCTGGGGCTCTCACTGATCCGCCAGGGACGAGCGTCCGAGTCGCTCGGGGAGCTGGACCGGGCGGTGCGGCTCGACTCGACCAACGCCCGGTTCGCTTATGTCTACGCGGTCGGCCTCCATGATCTCGGCCAACCGGCGCCTGCGCTCGCCCTCCTCGATGCCACCACTCGCCGGCATCCCTACAATCGCGAGGCGCTGGAAGCACTCCAGAGCTATGCCGCGGAGGCCGGCCGGAAGGACCTGCTGCAGCGGGCGGCGGAGCAGTTGGATCTGATTCGGCGGGGAGGGCGGTAGGTAGGGACCTTCAGGTTATCCTGGTGCGGCCGAGAATCGGGCTCGCAGCTGGGGCGAAACCTCTTTGGGCCGACCACTCCGCGTATCGACCGGGCACCACACCGTACGGGCACGGGCCAGGAGCTTCCGATCGCGGGCCCGCAGGATCTCGGTGTGCCGCTCGAAGCGCAGCCCGCTGGCGGCGCCGACCCAGGTCCGCGCGATGATCCCGTCCCCTGGAACGGCCGGGTGGCGATAGTCGATCTCGTGACGAACCGCTACCCAGGCGACTTCCGCCTGTTCCGCGGGTGTGGCCAGGACTTTCCAATGGGCGATAGCGACGTCCTGTACCCACCGCAGGTAGACGACGTTGTTGACGTGGTTGAGCTCGTCGATGTCCCCGGGTTCAACCCGCAACGGTAGCTCGAAAGGCTCGGCGCCGGGAGACGTCACGACCGCTACCGGGGTGCGGGGAGCAGTGGGGCAAGGGCCCGCCCGATGCGCTCAGGCGAATCCTTGGGCGCATAGCGGCGGAGCACTTTGCCGTCGGTGCTCACCAGGAACTTGGTGAAGTTCCATTTGATCACCCCCAACCCCAGCACCCCCTTCTCCTGGGCCTTGAGGTATCGATAGAGAGGGTGGGTGTTGGGACCGTTCACGTCGATCTTGGCAAAGAGGGGAAAGGTCACGTCATAGGCATCTGAGCAGAACCGGCGGATGTCCTCTGGGTTGCCCGGCTCCTGTTTGCCGAACTGGTTGCATGGAAAGCCGAGTACCACCAGGCCCCGGTCCTGGTAGCAGCGGTAGAGTTCCTCGAGGCCGGCGTATTGAGGCGTGAATCCGCAGCGGCTGGCCACGTTCACGATGAGGAGGAGCTTGCCCCGATAGTCCCCCATTGAGCCCACCGTGCCGTCGAGCGCCGTGACTTCGAAGTCGTAGATCGATTCCGTGGTCACTGGTGGGCGAATCGGGCGAGCGTTCCGGTTTCTCCCGTCAGTTCGAGCCCCTCCGCAGTCAGGCGATAGCCCCGGGTTGCCTCGAGGACGGCCAGGAACTTGGTCTCCAGGTCCATGCCCTTGTCGCAGGCCATTCGGGTGACGGCCATGGGGCCGAACCGAAGCGTGGATCCCGCCAGCTCGTAGCTCCCGCTCATCCGGTTGCAGCCGGCGAAGCCGGCCGCGTGTTTGTCGGCCTCGGAGAGCGACAGCGTGGCCGGCTTCTCTCCAGCCCCCAGTCCGGCCGGCTGGCCGCCGAGCTCGACCAGGGTCCATTCGGTTCCGACCAGGGGCGCGCCGCCCGCCGGCTGAGGCGTAGACTGAGACTTGGCATGGTGACAGGCCACGAGGCCAATGGCCAGGAGGCCCAGGCTGGGTGCGAGTCTGCTCACGTATCGCATCCTAGCTCTTCGTCTCTGTTCGGAGCCCGGCGGCCAGAGGGGTCGTCGCGTCCCTACCGACCACCGTGGTCCACTCCCGCACCCGCCAACGGGTAACCAGGCCGTTCCGCACGTAGGGGTCCGCCTTGGCGAAGGCCTCGGCTACGGCGGGGCTGTCGCCGCGGAAGAGGAGGACGGCACCATCGATGGGATTGGCCAGGGCCCCACCGAGGACCAGCTCCCCGCGGTCCACAGCCTCCTGCCCGAGGGCGAGGTGGGCTTGTCGCAAGGGAACACGCCGGGTGGCGTAGTCCTCCACCACGTCGTAGAGGAGCAGGAAGTGCATGTGGCGCCTCCAGAAAGCGCGGGTCTTGAGGGAAGGTATGCGGCGGTAGGGAGGCCGCAACGGCCACCGCGGGTCGGTGGACTCTTGACAGCTGGCAGTCCGTAAGCATATACTTACCGTAAGTTATGGCTTACCAACTACAGCCCCTGGGGGCCCTGGGCGATCCGACGCGGCGGGCGATCTTCGAACGCCTCGCCGCCGGCCCGCGTTCGGTGGGAGAGCTGGCCCGACACCTTCCGGTCAGCCGTCCCGCGGTCTCCCAGCACCTCCGGGTGCTGAAGCGGGTGGGCCTGGTGCGGGATCGTCGCGTGGGAACCCGCCGGGTGTACCAACTCGACCCGGGCGGGGTCGAGAAGCTGCGGTCCTATTTCGATCGTTTCTGGAATCGAGCGTTGGTGGCGTTCAAGTCCGCGGCCGAGCAGGCCGAAAAGGAGAATCAGTCATGACGGAGCAGACTATGATCGCGAGCGTGCGGCGCACCATCACCGTGGAAACCTCCCGGGAGCGCGCCTTTGCGCTGTTCGCCGAGAAGACCGGGTCATGGTGGCCGGCGGGGCACCACATCGCCCCCCAACCCTTCGTGGCGGTCCTGATGGAACCTCGAGCCGGCGGCCGCTGGTTCGAGCGTTCGGCGGAGGGGGCAGAGTGCGACTGGGGCCACGTGGTGGCGTGGGAGCCTCCCGCCCGCCTGGTGCTGGCCTGGCAACTGACCGCCGAATGGAAATACGAGCCCGATCTCGCCAAGGCGAGCGAGGTCGAGGTCCGATTCATCTCGGAGGGGCCCAAGCGGACGCGGGTGGAGCTGGAGCACCGTCGGTTCGAGCGCCACGGGGCCGGGGCAGAGAAGATGCGGACGGCGGTCGAGAGCCCCAACGGCTGGACCCAGTGCCTCACTCAGTTCACCGAGGCGACCCAGTGGTCCTGACCACCGGACCCTTCGAGGCTGGTCTCGAGGGAGAAGCAGCAGGCTGAAACAGGCGCGGGGCCTGAATCCTTTTTCGATCAGGCCCCGTTAACGGAGGGGTCGTGCCACCCTCCTCCGGAGTCGCGCTTCATGTCCAGCACCGTCAGGGGTCTCCTCCTGCTCCTGCTGCCACTCGCTCTCCCGGCCCAGACCAAGGCTCCGATGCATGTCCCGCCCAGGAAGATCCAGGTGGCGGATGGGATCTACCTCTTCATCACGCCTCCGTACAGCGACGTGGGCCTGGACGGCAATGCGGTAGTCATCCTCAGCGACCAGGGGGTGTTGGTGTTCGATGCCAACGGAACCCCCGCCGCCGCCACCGCTGTGCTGGGCGAGATTCGCAAGCTCACCTCCAAGCCGGTGCGTTACCTGGTTTACTCCCATTGGCACTGGGACCACTGGTATGGGGCCGAGGTCTATCGCAAGGCCTTTCCCGGTCTCCAGATCATTTCGCATGAAAAGACGCGCGAGCTGATGATGGGCCCTGCTTTGCGCTTCAACCAGCCCGGCCTGGACACGCAGCTCCCCGAGCACATCGACTACGTGGCCAAGCTGGCGGCCGACGCCGGGGCCAAGTTTCCGCCGGGAGCCGATCTCGCGAAGCTGCAACGCCACCTGAGCGAGGATCGTTTCTTCCTGGCCCAGAAGCGGGGCGTGCACCACACCTTTGCCAATCTCACCTTCACCGACTCGCTGACTGTTCATCTCGGGAAGCGGGACATCCGGGTGCTCCACTACGACCGGGCCGTCACCCCCGGCGACGCCTTCCTCTACCTGCCCAACGAACGGGTCCTGATCACCGGGGATCTCCTGATCAATCCGATCTCCTTCGCCCTCGGCTGTTTTCCCACCGGATGGTTGAACACGCTGGAGCGGATGGAGACCCTCGAGGCCGACGTCATCGTTCCGGGCCACGGTGAGCCGCTCAAGGACAAAGTCCTGCTTCGGACCGACATCGCACTATTTCGTGAGTTGATCCGCCGGGGCGGGGAGGCCAAGGCGCGCGGCCTGGACGTCGAGCAGGCCAGGGCGGAAATCGAAGGGCAGCAGCCCGTTCGCGAGCTGCAGGCCACCATCACCGGAAACGATGAGAATCGGAACCAGATGTTCGACATCTACCTCGTCGACTGGTTCCTGCACCGGGTCTACCAGGAGCTGGACGGCCCGCTCACCGACGACATCGCGCCGATTCCCGTCCACTAGGGCGGGGACAGGGCCCCGCCCTCACTTCTTCTCGGCGCCCAACACCCGCCAGGCCCAGACCGTCATACCCCCCGTAATGGCGACCGCGATCAGCGACCCGATGGCAGGGAGGGGGTAGCTGGCGATGACGAACGGCCAGCGCAGGAGGAGGCGGAGAATGTGTACCACGGTGACCAGAGCGAACAACATGCTGGAGGCCTGAACGTAGGAGCGCATAGGGTCCCTCCACGGAGTTGGGATCAGGTCAGAAACAATGGGTCCAGGGCATCGAGACAGCCATTCACGTCGAAGCCGGTGGCGTTGGTCATGACGACGCTTCCCATGGCGTGCCGGGGATACAACCGCATCATGCAGTGAAAGCCCCCGCCCCCGCCTTCCTTGTAGAAAAAGTGGCGTTCTTGCCGGGCCCCGACGTGCCAGCCCAGGGTCATGGGGATCAGCGCGTGCGAAGCGACCTGTTGTGGCGTGTAGAAGAGTCCGCGGGCCGACTCGTTGAGGAGTCGCGAATGATGGCGGAGCTGGTCCTGGAGAAAGGCCGCGAAGCCCCTGGCGGTCCCTACCAGCCCCCCGAAGGCCGGCCCGTTCACGTAGTGACTCCGAATTCGCAGCCAGGGTGCTTCGTATGTTCCGATCAAGGCGGGATCCACCAGGAAGTGCTTGAGGAGATTGATCCACGAGTACTTCTCCAGGTATCCGCCTGCATGCCGGGTCGAATCCGGAATCGCATACCCCAGGTCCGCCGGTGACAGGCGGAGTTTCTCGCGGAATAGCCGGGTGACGTAGGTCGTGAACGGCTGTCCGCTCGCCGTCTCGATGACTCTCCCCAGCAGCCAGTAGCCGATGTTGGAGTAGGCGTAGCGCGTGCCCGGCTTGAAGGCGAGGCGGGGATGCCGGCGGAGCACGGCCGCCAGGGCCGCCGGCTCGTCGAACGTGGCGTCCTCGGCCGGATGGACCCAGCGCAAGGGGATGGGATTGGGGATACCCGAAGTGTGTGAGATGAGGTGGCGCACCGTCACCGCCGGCCCGTAGGGACTCCCCTCCACCAGGCGATCGATGGGGCTGTCGAGGTCGAGGCGCTGCTCCTGAACCAGCTCGAGTGCCGCGGCGGCGGTGATGGTCTTGCTCATCGAGTAGGCCATCAAGGTCGTGTCGGCCCGCATCGGAATCCGATTCCCGATATCGGACCATCCCCCGTCGTACTCGAACAGGGTTCGGGCGGAATCGACCACCACGTACTGGATTCCGGGCGTCTTTCCGTCGGCGACGAGAGAGTGGAGCGTGGTGCGGGCCGATTCGGATCGGTCTGCTTGGGGTGGGGTCACGGAGCGCGGACTCGTCTCACGGTCATCATGGACGTTCCGTGACTGGCTCCTTCCCCGGCTTCGGCAGCGGTGGCGAGATCCCGCCGCTGCGTTCGGCCTCGAGCAGTTGCTCCACTGATGCGTACCGGTACAGGACTACGGCGCCGTTGGCCGGCAGGCCGCCGGTATCGGCGGTAGGACCATACGTCGAGTAGAGCGGCCGGTCGAGGAGCCGCAGGTGGGTGGTCAATTGGCCCCGATGATGGGCCGAGTGGGCGATGCGGCGGACCAGCACCCAGGCCCGCGAGCGTGGCGTGGCGAAGAAGGTGGTCCCCTCTTCGAACCAGGCGGCCGGCATGGCCTGGAGTCGCTTCAGCCGGCGTTTCGAGGCCTCCGCGTAGTGCTCGAGGAAGGCCAGGCGGGTTTCCTCGGTGGGGAGCTTGGGCCAGTCCACGTCGATGCCGAGCACTTGGGTGAACCAGCCGTCTTCGGAGAGGCATTGGTGCACCATCTGTTCCCGGGGGAACGGGCCTTGCCCGCGGGGCGAAGGTCGAGATCGGCTTCCCGGAAGTGGGACCACACCGAGAGCGTCTTGAGCCGCTCGGTGGCGTAGGTCTCGGTCAGGAAATCATAGGCCATGGGATCGTGCGGTGGTCACCGCCCCGCGCTCCCAGTCTCGAAGCGGACCGGGCACGATGCGAAAAATGGGATGGGCCGCCGGCCGTCGGACCCGGCGCAGGTCGCGATAGCGGCTCGGGGCCCGCCGCCTGAGTTTCCGGAGCAAGTGCTGCCATTCGTACGCCAGCTGGCCCGACGTTTCTCGCAGCGCGAGCGGCCGCCGCCGGCCCGTGACCTTGCTCCGAGCGAAGTGGTACCCTCGGCGCTCCGCTTCGAGGTAGATCTCCATGAGGTATCGATTGAGCGTGGCGATGGGCGCGGGAGACTCCCGGAAGCGCCTGAGCTGCGGATGATGCCGGTAGCCCCGGGTCCGACCTCGAAGCACCGCTCGAGCCAGGAGCGCTTCCCGCCATATAGCAACCAACCCCGCGGCATCGAGGTAGCGGGGATGCAGGGTCCAGAGTCGCACGGAATTCTCGAGTAGGCCTGCTCGGTAGGCCTGCGTCAGGCCTTCTTGATGAGCCGAAGCAGATACAAGAAAGCCATGGCGCCGACCAGGGCCGTCACCAGGCTACCGATCAGCCCCCAGGCCGCGATGTGGAGGAGGCTGAAGATCCAGCCGCCGACCACCGCCCCGATCACACCGACGACCAGGTCTCCCAGCAACCCGAACCCCCCGCCACGCATGATCTTTCCGGCCAGCCATCCCGCCAGGATGCCGATGGCGAGGAACCAGAATAGGGCTCTCATGGAACCTCCTTCGAATGCAGCTCAGTGATGTTCGCTCATGCCGGCGCCCTCGTGCTCGTGGGCCGGCGAATGGTGCTCGGTCCGCTGAAAGGCCAGAAACTCGTGAATCGCCGCCACCGCTTCGGGGTCGGTCGTGGTGATGCGTACCTGTCCGCCGCGAGGCAGTGTGTCGGCGACATAACGAATCTTCCCTGCTCGTGCCGCCATGACCGCGGTGCCAGGTACGGTCTGCGCATGGACGAAGCCGGGGATGGTGAAGTCGCCCTTCTCAAACCGGGCCGCGATATCCTGGAGATGGGCCCGGATGATGGCGGTGCCCGCCGAGTCCAACGAGTCGCGCTGGAGCACGATGCGGCCACCGTCGGGCAGGGGCTCGAAGACGTGCGAGGAGGTGTACTGGTCCACCCCCATGCCTACGGCCCCGCGACGCTGAAGCTCGGCGAAGGCTGAGTCGCCGCCCTTCGCTTCCTCTCGTGCGGCCTGTCTTCCACAGGCCGCGGTCAGGGCGAGCGCCACGATGCTGCAGCCGCCGGCAACGTCCAGGAACCTCATCTTGGCTGGCCTCCATTGGCCCCTGCATTGGCCTGACTTCGCTCCACCTCCGCCATGATCCAGTCGGCGGGGAGAACTCCTTCCGCGTATTCAATCACGACGTCCGCCGCCTGGACCCGGATCACGATGCCCTCGAGGGTGAGGGGTGGCCTGGAATCGGGGAACTCGAGCGTACCGGTCAGGTGGGCGCCGAGCTCGGGGCGCACCGGCTCCAGGTGACGGATCCGCAATCCGTGGAGTGACACGTCGAGGACGGGGTGACGGCCGTCGGACAGGTTCAGGTGGGGACGGCGAGCCGGGGCGAAGCTGGCTCGGAGGCTGCGGCGCTTCCTCGGGTAGATGGGTTCCGGCGGCGGGGAGGAGGCAGCCATGATGGAGAATGGGTCCGAGGCCCCCTCGGGCGCAACCCGATCGGGTGCCCAAGCCGAGTTCCGCTTCGAGGAACTCACGGGTGCCCTTCGGTCCGGAGAGCCGGAGCCAGCAGGGGCCGTTATCGGGCTCGAGGGTGAGCTGGAAGTCGAGAAGGGGGCAGCATTGGCGCTCGAGATCGATCAACGTCGCCAGCTCCGCCAGGAGACCATCGCTGAGGTCGAATCGCAGGCGATAGCCATTGGGCAGCGCCTCCTGCTCGCGGCAGCGGTCCCGGAGCAGCCGGACGACCTGCTCTCGCCGTACGCGCAGCTCCGCTGGCAGCAGCCGGCAGGCGAGTGCGGGACCGGCGGTAGCCTCAGCCATCTCCCGCTCCCAGGATATCGATGGCCTCCTCGCCGTCCTCGGCGTTGACCTCGAGTCGGAACGGCGACCCGGCCGGGTCCGGAACGATGCGGGAGCGGACCCCGCCGCCATCGAGCAGCGATTGGGCTAGCCGGGCCTGCTCTTCGGTGGGATAGCGGCCGACGACGACCGATGCCGGAGGCACGGCTACTCCAACCCCAGCTCCACCGGCTCTTCGGTGCTGGGTCGCAGGTGCCCGTGGCGGGTCAGCAGGCGGGCGCAGGTGTTCCAGCGAAGGATGGCCTCGTCGTTGCCGGCCGGGCGCCGGAGCTCGGCCTTCTCGTACCAGGTCATCGCCTCGCGGAGCCAGTGATAGGCCATCTCACCCGACCCGAGCATTCCCGTGCGCATCTGGGCCTTGGCGCAGCGCTCGCAGATCAGGCCCGCGTAGTAGTCCCGGCGATAGGGGTCGTCGAGCCGAGGCAGGACCTCGCGGGCCCGTTGCACGCCCTCGGTCGGTGCTTCGGGAAACTGGTCGGTGATGGCGAGGAGGAGGGTGACCAGGGCGTGCTGGTTATCGGAGTCGACGGCGAGCACGTCGAGGCAGATACTCTCAGCGGAGGAGGGGTCGTTGATGACGCGGTAGCGCTCGGCCTTCAGCAAGGCGCTCTCGACGGCGTCCTTGGAGATCGGCTTGGGCTCGAAGGTCATGGCTCCTCCCTGCGACTGAACACCTTGAACAGGCGCCCCAGCGGATCGAAGAACTGATCCACCACCCGCTCCTTGAGCGGGATGATCGCATTGTCGGTAATGGTGATCTGCTCGGGGCAGACCCGGGTGCAGCACTTGGTGATGTTGCAGTAGCTGATCCCGTGGGCCCGGCGAAGATCGTCGATCCGGTCCTCCACGTCGAGCGGATGCATCTCCAGGGCGGCGACGTGGACCAGGAAGCGGGGACCGATGAACGCCTCGTGGAGCCGGTGGTCACGCAGCACGTGACAGACGTCCTGGCAGAGGAAACACTCGATGCACTTCCGGAACTCCTGCACCCGGTCCACGTCGGCTTGGGCCATCCGCCAGGTGCCGTCCTCGGCGTCCGGCGGGCGAGGTTTGAAGGGCTTGATCCGCCGCTTGACCTCGTAGTTCCAGGAGACGTCGGTCACCAGGTCCCGGATCGGGGGGAACGCCCGCATGGGCTCGACGCTCACCGGCCTCTCGAGCGGGAGCTCGCTCAGGCGCGTCATGCACATGAGTCGGGGCATACCGTTCACCTCGGCGGAGCAGGAACCGCACTTGCCGGCCTTGCAGTTCCAGCGGACCGCGAGGTCGTTGGCCTGCTCGGCCTGGATCTGATGGATGGCGTCCAGTACCACCATGCCCGGGGTCACCGTGGTGGTGTAATCCACGAGTTTCCCGGTCTCGCGATCGCCACGCCAGACCCGGAAGGTCGCCTTCGACGCCGGTGGCTCCTGGGGAATGCTCATGGTCCCTATTTCTGCTCCTCGATCACTTGCTTCAACTCCGCCGGCATCTCGGGGATGGGCTCGCGCGAGAGGCGCATGGTCCCATCGGGGGCCCGCTGGATCACGATGTTGTATCGGGCCCCGCCCGGATCGCTCTTCGGATAGTCGTCCCGGTAGTGCCCACCCCGGCTCTCGCGCCGGTCGAGCGCGGCCCGGGCGATCGCCTCGGAGATGATGAGCAAGTTGGCCAGGTCGAGCGCGGTATGCCAGCCGGGATTGTATTCGCGGTTGCCCTCGACGCCCACCCGCGCTGCCTGCGCCTTGAGCCCCTCCAGGCGCTCGAGGGCCTGCCGCAGGTCGGCTTCGACCCGGACGATGCCGACCAGGTCCTGCATGGTCGTCTGGAGCCGTTGCTGAATCTGGTAAGGGCCCTCTCCCGCCGCCGAGCCACGTTCGAATGGAGCCAGCGCATCGCGCGCGGTCGCGTCCACCTGGGTCGGGTCGAGTCCGGCCGCCCGGTGCTCCTTGGCAAAGGCGGCGGCGAATTCACCCGCCCGCTTCCCGAACACCAGCAGATCCGAGAGCGAGTTCCCTCCCAACCGGTTGGCGCCGTGCAGGCCCGCGGCGCACTCTCCGGCCGCGTAGAGCCCGGGCACGGTGGAGCTCTGGGTCTCGCCGTCCACCCGAATCCCGCCCATGATGTAATGCGTGGTGGGCCCGACTTCCATGGGCGCGCTGGTGATGTCGATATCCGCCAGCTGTTTGAACTGGTGGTACATGCTGGGGAGCTTCCGGATGATGTGCTCCCGCGCGTTGGGGAGCCTGCGCTGGATCCAGGAGATATCGAGGAACACGCCGCCGTGGGGGCTGCCGCGCCCTTCCCGAACCTCACGCAGGATGCAGCGGGCCACATGATCGCGGGTCAGGAGCTCGGGCGGGCGGCGCGCGCTCTTGTCGCCCTGCGTGTAGCGCCAACCCTCTTCTTCGTTGTCGGCCGTCTGACCCCGGTAGTTCTCGGGGATTTCGTCGAACATGAACCGCTTGCCATCCCGGTTGAGCAGCACGCCACCCTCGCCCCGCACGCCCTCGGTGACCAGGATGCCGCGAACGCTGGGAGGCCAGATCATCCCGGTGGGGTGAAACTGGACGAATTCCATGTCCTGCAGCGCGGCTCCGGCCTGGTAGGCCAGCGCCTGCCCATCTCCGGTGTACTCCCAACTGTTGCTGGTGATGGAAAAGGCCCGCCCGATGCCGCCGGTCGCAAGGACGATCGCCTTGCAGCGGAACAGCCGGAAGCGCCCGCGCTCCCGCTCGTAGGCCAGCGCGCCGGCGACGCGGCCTCCGTCGGTAAAGAGCCGGAGCACCGTGCATTCCATGTGCACGTCGATGCCCTGATGGATGCCGTGATCCTGAAGCGTCCGGATCATCTCCAGACCAGTCCGGTCTCCCACGTGCGCGAGGCGCGGATACTTGTGCCCGCCGAAATTGCGCTGGAGGATGCGGCCGTCGGGCGTGCGATCGAACAGGGCGCCCCACGCCTCCAGCTCCTTGACCCGCTCCGGGGCCTCCTTGGCGTGCAACTCGGCCATGCGCCAATTGTTGACGTACTGGCCTCCGCGCATGGTGTCGGCGAAGTGCACTCGCCAACTGTCCCGCTGGTCCACGTTGGCCAGGGCCGCCGCGACACCGCCTTCGGCCATCACGGTATGCGCCTTCCCCAGCAGGGATTTACAGACCAGGCCGACGGAGACGCCCTCGGTCGCCGCGGCGATGGCGGCACGGAGACCGGCGCCGCCGGCGCCGATCACGAGTACGTCGTGGGAGATGGTCTGGTAGTCTGGCATGGTTGGGGCTGGGAGCTAGGAACTAGGGGCTTGGAGCTGGCGCGTTCCAGGGAACAGCTCCCAGCTCCCAGCTCCCAGCTCCCAGCTTCTCAAAAGATCCTCCAGTCGGTCCAGATGCCCATCGAGCAGAGGCGGATGTAGAGATCGGCTAAGGGCACCGACATCAGACTGATCCAGGCCCACTTCAAATGGGCGCCGTTCAGGCAGGTGGATCCGTCGAAGAGGCGCTTGCGCAGGGGGGAATGCGAGAGGCGGTCCAGGTATCCACCCACGACGTGGCGGAAGGAATGGCAGCCCAGCGTGTATCCACTCAGCAGCACCACGTTGCCCGCCAGGACGAGGGTTCCGACGCCGAGGCCGAAGGAGACCCGGCCCGTCGCGGGATCAGTGAACCAGAGGGCCTGGTAGACGTCGTAGGAGAGGAAGACCAGAAAGCCGAGCGCTACATACATGAAGTAGCGGTGCACGTTCTGGAGAATGAGTGGGAATCGGGCTTCGCCCCAATACGTCTTGCGCGGCTCACCCACCGCGCAGGCCGGGGGATCGGCCCAGAAGGCGCGGTAGTAGGCGCCGCGGTAATAGTAGCAGGTCAGGCGAAAGAGCCCGGGGAAGGGCAGAATCAGGAGCGCGGGAGAAAAGGTGATCCCGGCGGGCCACCATGCGGGTTTGGGCCCGAACCAGGTATGCTGCGAATGCCCGAACAGTTCAGGCGAATAGAACGGCGAGATATAGGGGCCGTAGGTGTAGTGGTCCCCCTGCCAGGCTGCCCAGGTCGCATAAATGAGAAAGGTGGAGAGCGAGAGCACGACGGCGACCGGCCGGATCCACCAGGCGTCCGTGCGCATCGTCTCGCCGAAGCGGCGCTGGATCACCGGGAGCTGCGCCTGCGCCATGAGGAGACCTCCGCCGGACCTGACCTGGGTCGGATGCAGGAACCCCGGCCTGAGCAGTCCGGCCGGGGCAGCGCGAGCCACGAGGGATATTCTGGCCGAGAGGGCGGGCTGTCAATGCCGGATGTCTGATCCCCGCGACTGGCTCCCCCTCGGCTTCAATGGTGGAACATCGCAACGGTGAAGAGCCCGATCATCAAAGCCGGCAGGGACGCGAGAAGGATGCCCACGAGCAGCACCGCCAACCGGATACCCGATACGCCCCGGGCCCGGACCAGGGAGGTCAGACCCGCCCCAACCAGGATGACGCTGGGGCCGAGGTAAGCCCAGGTGGCGAGCGCCGGACTCCAACCGCCGATCTTTCCAAACAGCACGAAGCAGGTGAAGCCGACCACCAGTACCCCGAACCAACGCTCGGCGCTGCTCAACCTGCGCCAAGCCACGCCGATCAGTCCGGCGAGGACCAACCCCAGGAACAGAACCGTGAGGTAGATCATGCCGGACCACCACGGATCGAGCCTCTATCGATCACCCGTCAACCTCAGGCACCCCTCGGCCGGGTCCTTTCAGCGTTTGCCCCGCTCCTTGAGCCAGGCGTCCACACTGACAGGCCCGGCGCCCCAGGCCGCAAAGAGCAGCCAGATGAACGAGTAGAGCAGCACCAGCTCTCCGTGGTTCTGCCACCAGAACATCTGGCTGCTCCCGCCCCAGTGGATCCAGAAATAGGCCACGGCCATTTCTCCCGAGGCGATCAGCGCGATCGGCGGCGTGGCAAAGCCCAGGATGAGGCAGAACCCGGCCACAGTCTCGATCGCTCCGGCGACGCCCCACCGGCTCGTCAAAGCCGCCGTTCCTCCGTTGGGGCCGAAGCCCCCGAACCAGCCCAGGAGCTTCTGGGTTCCGTGGACGAAATAGGTCAGCCCGGCCGCGATCCGGAGCGCGGTGTGGGCGAACGATCGGAATTTCTGGTCGAATGCCTCGGTCATTGCCGATCTTACTCCTTGAGCAATCGCACGAACACGAGCACGTGACTCGCGACGATGATGGGCACCAGGAAGGTGGGAACCAGACTCAGCGGCAGCCGCAGGAGGGTGATCATGGACTGGGGGTCGGCCATGGCCAGCCGCGTAGCGGTGAGCACGGCATAGCCGATGTCCACGAAGCCGGCGACGTTCCAAACGAGCACCCAGCCGCGATGCGCGGTCAGGTCCGGTACCAGGACGACCAGGAGGACCGCTGCCGTCGCGATGGCGATGTCACCCCAGCCGCCGGGAACCGCAAAGGCGTAGGGGAGCTCTCCGCGACCGTACAGCACCAGGAAGTAGATCCCCACGAAGCGGGTAACATGGAGGGCAATGATCTGGCGAAGTCTCCAGGTCGCCAGCCAGGCCCGGAAGCCGGGGAGTGCGATCCCCAGGACAATGAGCCCAACGGTGAGACCAACGATCGCCAGCTGAGGAGCCGGCGGGGAAAGCTCGCTCAGGCGCCCCGAACCCGCGACCCCAATGGCGGCCAGCAGCCAGATCAGGCCGGCGAGGAGGTAACGCCCGCCGGTGGATTGACTGGGGCGCGTCGGACTTCTCCGAAGGAGCGGTCATGCTAGGGCCGTGGTCCGAGGATGGGGCAAAGTGATGGAGACTGAGGGTGGAGCGCTACGCGACGAGGCCGGCCCGCCAGCGCCGGAGCGAGGGGATCCCCTTGGCGAAGTGGCGGGCCAGGAACCCGGGGAGGTGCATCTCCCGGAGCTTGCCTTCGACCTTGGCGGCCATCTGCTCGACGGTGATGTCCGGCTCCGTGAACTGCCCCGACCGATAACAGTGGCTGCAATACTCGGTGCTTCGAGAAGCGTCGCTCTCGGTACCACCTCCCTGCGGATCGCGGCTCAACGGCATTCCGCAGCTCTGACAAGCCGGCCCCTTGGGTCCAAACATGGTGCCCTCCAGTCGTAGCGGTCCCGACCCCTGGCTCAGCCGGCCTGTTTGGGCAGCACGGCCGTGCGGATCCGCTCCAGCTGGCGCAGGTGGACCAGGTCGTGACCGGCATAGAGGCGGATGCTGTGCTCCAGGCTTTCTTCGCCCCGCTCGGAGTGATGACCTACCCTGGCGAGGTCGGCGTCGGAGGCCCGTGCCAGGACCCGCAGGTTCACGCGGCGAAGGAAGGTGAGCAGGTCGAGCGCCTCCCAGATATCCGCGTCCTGGTAGTGGAGGCGCTCATCCCAGGCGTCCTGGTCGTAGCCGTTCAGGGGCGGGTGGTCCTCCGCCAGGATCATCCGAACCCGGTAGCCCCACACCAGCTCCGGAATCGGCCAGGTGCTGCAGCAGCTGCTGCGCCGACCACTTCCCCGGCCCCTCGGGGATGCCGAGGTAGGGCGCTGGGAAGTGCTGGAGAATGGCACGATGCGCCGCCGGCGTGGTGCGCAGCACCTCTATCGGGTCGCGGGGACCCAGCACCTCGAGGATGGCGGCCACGTAGGCCTTGGATTGCCCCGAGGCAGTCGCATTGGTGAAGACCGACATGGCAATATTCGCTCTGCTGGGTGACTTATGACTCTGAAACAGGCACCACGATACTACTCGGTCGCCTCGCTCGCCAGAGCGGGTGGGTCACCCGTTCCGACGGCGCCTGGCCGACCGTCTCCGCCGGGTATCAAGGTACTCATCCCTGCTTCAGTTTCGCTCCCCGCATGATCAGGATGCATCCTTTGGGCAGCCGATCGGCCGATCGGGCCTCCGCCACCGGGACAGGGGCGAAAGCGCTCCGGGCAGCCTCCAACGCATCATCGCTCAGGTAGATCTCGAGCGGCGCCGACCGAAGAGAGACCGGGGCCCAGACCTCGCTCCCGCGTGGGGGGAGCAGAAACCCGCCGCCCCGCGGACTGTCCAGGTACCGCTGGAGAGCTCGCACGAACGCGTCGGTCTCGGCGCCGTCCTGAAAACGAAGGACATGGTAGGTGCCAGCGTTCGGTGAGGGCATCACTCTGACCCTTTGAGTTCCGCCAGTGTCGTCAAGCTGCCCCAGGGCAGGTAGGTTTCCGCCTGGCCATGAATCTTACTCGAATTGGGCGGTTGGTCTGGCGGGCGGTGCGACTCCGCTGCCCTCACTGTGGCGGCGGGCCACTCTTTACTTCCTGGTTTCGTGTGCGGGCCGAGTGTCCCAGGTGCGGGCTACTGCTGGAGCGGGGCGAGGAAGGCTACCAAGTCGGCTCCTACATGTTCAATATCATCGCCTCCGAACTGATCTTCGCCACCGTATTCCTCGGAGTGCTGGCGCTGACCTGGCCATCGCCTCCCTGGGGCCTGCTTCAGGTTGGGGGTGTGATCCTGGCCGGGGTGGCGCCCTTCGTCTTCTTCCCCTTCTCCAAGACCCTGTTTCTCGCTTTCGACCTTCTCTTCCGGCCGGCCACGCACGACCAGCGGTCCTAGGGGCGCCAGTGGCCCAGCTGCTTTCGGGCCGCGTCCTCGTCCAGGCGCAGCGCCTGACGACGGACTGCAGCGGGCACCCAGCGAGGGAAGGGAACCGACCGGACCACGTGGCGCCCCTTTGCGGTGTGAAATTCCCGAAGGGCCGCCAGTCGCGCTCGCGGGAAGCGTGGGGCCAACCGGACCAGCGCCGGCCAGAGGCGCCGATGCACGTAGGTAATCTTCCCGTCTACCAACCGGCAGACCAAAACGTCATGAGCCCCGCGGACCACCCGGGTGAGCCAGAAGATTTCGCGCCCCTTCGGATGGCCCCACCAGCTCCCACGGATCTTTCTCCCGATCACGGCTGTGGCCAGAGAGGGAACTGGCCCGCTGGCCCCCTCGAGTACCACGCCGTGCCGGCGCACGAATGCCAGGGCGGCTTTGGGGGTCATCTTGGCTCGCGGCCCACGGGGCTTCCGATCTCGCTCTAACTGCGAAACACGAAATAGACCGCACCGACCAGACAGAGCCCAGCCCAGGCGAAGTCCAGCTTGACCGGCTGCTTCATATAGAGAATGGCGAACGGTACGAACACCAGGAGGGTGACGACCTCCTGGATGACCTTGAGCTGGGAGAGGCTCAGGCTGCCAAAGCCGATCCGGTTGGCCGGGACCTGGAGCAGGTACTCGAAGAAGGCGATGCCCCAGCTGGCCAACACCGCGATCAGCAGCGGCCGGGTCCGAAGGTTCCTGAGGTGGGCATACCAGGCGAACGTCATGAACACGTTGGAGCAGATCAAGAGCAAGGTGGTTCGTACGAGTGGCCTCATGGAGAAGTCTCTCGGTCGGAGGGGGGAACTGTGATCATCCGCGGCCGGTCTCCCGGGCGAACTCGGCCGCGAAACGGCGCAGATCCTCCCAGTCAGTGTACTCGTAGTCCTGGTGCGGGTCGGTCTCGCGCCCGGCCTTTCGCGCGATCCGCCGCATCACCCATTTCGTGATCCAGTTGTATCGGGAGTAGGGAAGGGCGCCGGCTACGATCTTGACCCGGCTCGGCTCCCAGCCGGTACGCTCGAGGAAATGCTGCACGATCTCATCCAGCTCGCGGCGGACCTTGGGGTCGTCCTGGAGCACCCCCAGGCAGACCGAAATGAACGCGCTGGGCTTCCCGCGCAGATCTGATGCATGGGCCCGGACCCAGCGTTGGACGCCTCGCTGGTAGTGAGTGAGGTGGACCGACGCCGCAACCAGGAGCCCGGCGTAGCTGGCGGGGTCGGGGTCGCGTCCCCTTTCCGCCTTCCACGAGGTCGACCTCGTGGCCTTGGCTGCGAAGCTGGTCCGCGAGAAACCGGGCGATCTTGCCGGTCTGTCCGTCGGTGGTGCCGAAGAGGATGAGGAAACGACTCATCGGGCTGATTGGGGCGCCGTTTCAGCCGATCAAACGCCGAACTGGCGCAGGTGGTGGTCGAAGTGCTTGTAGCAGAAGAATCCCCAGCTCCGCCGATTCATCGAGCCGAAGATCGCGTGTCCGGGCCATTCGGTCCGATTCTCCGCCTGGACGAAGCGCTCGATCAGACCGAAGAACGCGCTCAGATCGGTATCCCACGTGGTGGGCTTGCTGACGAAGGCCTCCCAGGGGCCTCGCAACCTCGCCCTTGGCCAGGGGAGCAGGTACAAGCCGAGCTGCTTGAGCACCGGCAACCGCCAGGGTCCGCGGCGCGGCTTGGCGTGCATGTCCCCCAGTGTGTGGCGCATCTGATCGCTCAGGTGAGCGAGCATCTGGGGCGCGTTCATCCGCCCCCAGCGCGGGGGCGCCTCGGGCGAGAGGTTTCGGAAGCGCCGCAGGAGCTGCTCACGGCAGCTCGGGACCAGGAGACTGCGCGTAGGGGACTCCTTTCAGCCGCTCTTCCGCCGCGGCCAAACGTCCATCGTCGATGTGGTTGGGGTCACGCCAGGAGACCTCCCACCACCGCGCCAAGGAGCAGGGGGCCCACGTGTCCCAGGGCCAGGGCCAGGCCCCCCAGGCCGGCGACGGCACCCAGCAGTGGAATCCCGGTCAGGACCGTGGCCAGCAGGAAAAACAGGACGCCGAACAGGAGCCCGGGGAGAAAGACTGCGATCAAGGCGGAGCCCACCGAGCCTGCCTTCTTTCCTCCGACATACCCGGCAATCAACGGACCCAGGAACGGAAGCCAGAAAAGGAGAAGCGAAAGCCCGCCCATCCACGCCATGGCGGCCAGGATGCTGCCGCGCGGCTGGCGAGCGCCAGGTGGGGTCATGGCAACGCCACGATGATCTTGTGCGGGTGGGTCATGTGAGGGGTGGGGCGAGCGCGAGCTCTCCCCGCCGACGCCAGACCAGCACCGCGCCGATCACCGTCGTGATCGCGAGACCGGCCCCGAACTCGTCGATGACGTAGGCCGTCTTCCCAGTGTTGGTGGTGAGCGGCGTGAAGATCAACTGGACGAACATGTTGTGGCTGCCATGGAGAATGGCGGCCGGCCACACGCTCCCCGACTTGAGCCTCAACCAGGCGGCGATGAATCCCGAGGCTACCACCATCACGGTGAAGCAGGTCAACGCATACCAGGCCGGCGTTCCAGCATTGTAGTCGCTGAAGAGTATGGATGGATAGTGCCACGCCGCCCACATGAGCCCGCTGATCAACCCCACGCCGGTAAAGCTCGTCACCTTGGCCAGTTCCGGTACCAGGAAGCCGCGCCAGCCGATCTCTTCACCCAGGGCGCGGGCGGTCTTGGGGATGAAGCCGGCGGTCATGGTGATTACCAGATACGACACCAGCGCGAGCGGGATCGAAAGGCCCACGAGGCCGTACTCGACCGCCTTCTTCTGCACGAAGTCCACGTTGTAGAAGGCGCCCAGCCCGGTCAGCCAGACCACCAGATACACGGGCAACGTGTAGAGCAGCGGAATTAGGTAGGCCCAACCTTGATAATGGCCGGTGCCCCAGGACCAGCCCAGGTCCCGCGGGCTCTCGCGGAAGAGCCATCGGGTCGCCAACGCCGCGAACGCAGGACACCACATTGCCCCGGTAGCGAGCGTGATGTTGCCGGGGGCGCGCCGGTCCAGGGCGTTGAACAGCGCGCTCAGCAACATGGTCAGGATGTAGAAGAAGGCAATCTTCTTCCAGACGCGTCCCCTCGAATCGTTCACGGGCGGTCCTCTCGAGGCGCGCCATCGGCCTCGTCGGGGGGAGACAATCCCGGAGCCCAGCGAGTGGCGGGGCCTACTGGTCCGGCCCGAGTTCGCCGGGGGGCGGCTGTTCTTCTCCGGGGACCTCCGTGGCGGCCTTGGCCCGGTCCAGTCGGCGCTGCCGCTTCTCCTCCTTCTTGCGCTTCTTGTCGATCTCCTTCTGGCGCTTCTCAAATCCGTAGTTGCGCTTGGGCAAGGGATCTCCTATGTGACGGCCGAGGAAGGAACTTTACGACGGGGAACCAGGGGCAACCCAAGATAGCCCGTCGGCGGCAAAGTTGCTCGGCGGAACCGAGGGATGGGAGACCGAGGCCGGACCGGGTGCCAGGCTCCTGACCGCCTCACCCCGCCGGCTGATGCCGGCCAGCAACGGTCATCGGTGAGCTTCCAGCCGGTACAGGAACGCGGCGATGGCGGCCAAGAGCAGCACCAACACGCCATCCAAGAGTATCTGTTTCACCACCAGAGCCCCCGGCATCGGCTGCACCACGTAATACACGATATAGGTCGGAATCACGGTCAGTAGGTCGAGCGCGAGGCCGAATCGCAATCCCTGGCTCAGCCAAGGTGCCGCCGAGATACCCCGGGAATAGATCCACACGAAGGCGCCGGCCATGATCACGTGCGCCAGGATCATCAAAGGAAAATACGCCGAGGCTTCGGCCTCCGGTCGGAACAGGTTGGGCAGCTGGCCGTAGTCCTGGTGCAGCAGCATCCCATGGATGACGAAGCTGCCGGCCATCCAGGCGACGAAGACGATCAGCCAGGCGATGCCGAATTTCTTGTTCATGCGTGCGCCTCCCTGGATCGAGGACGAGGGCAGGCAAGCCCTCGAGGGTCAAGGTATGTGGTGCTCTGCATGCTGGCTCGGGAGTACGGCCTTGCAGGCCCGCCTCCTAGGAATCCCCCGCAGTGGCCGACACCCCAGCCGCCACAACAAACCGGTCGAGCTCGGCTTTGAACCATGCCAGCCCACGCGAGGCGATGGCCCAGTCGGCGTCCGAGATCAGGAGGTCTTCTGCCTGAGTAGCGTGCATCAGGCGATGCCGGAGACCCATGGCCACGCCCAGGTCTCGCCAACCCGGATCGGCGATCTCCGGAGCGAACTTCATCCGGAAGGCCTTGGCAGCGACCAGAAAGGAGAACTTGACCAGCCGGTGCGCCGAATAGAAGGCAGGCCGGATCCTCGGCGCTCCGTCATCCAGGAGGTCGCCGGCTTCTCCGCTGAGAATCGTCGCCTCGGGTGCGGCCAGCACGATCCGTCCTGCCGCGACGTCCGCCCGGGCGATGGCCCGCAGGGCCGAGGAGGCGCCGTCCACCAACGCCAGCCCGGCGCGGAGCTGGGCACGGCGCGCTGCCGGCGAGTCCTCGCGGGCGGCCGCATCCGCCGCGAGCCCATAGTCGGCCAGGAGGACCAGGACCAGAGCCCGAAGGTCCTCGATGGCAGCGGCGTGAGGCGAGTCCATGCTCGGGACGGCGGGCGACTGACCGACTACGGGCCGTCCGCCTCGGGATCGGGCAGCAGGTGCACCGTCAGCAGCATTTCACTAGGAACCAACGCGCGGACCGAATGGAGAACACCGGGGGCGAGCGCCATCAGCTCCCCGGCTTTGACTTCGCGAGCCTCCTCCTCGGCCAGCACCTGGAGCCGGCCGGCCAGCACCTGGATCATCACGGTCCCTTCGGCGCGATGCTCCTTCAAGAGGCCGTCGGCGTCGAAGACGAAAAGGATGGTGGTCACCGGCCCATGCCGCGCGATGGCGATTTGGCGGTGGCCGGAGATGGCAGGATGGGGCTCCGCGCGCAGGCCTTGGGCGGCGGCCTTGAGGTCCACCACCATCACCGGCGAGGCGAGCCGATTCTCGGGATGCTGGCGGAGTCGTTCAGGAGGGTTCATAAGGCACCTACCGCTTTGAGCAAGAATTTGAACCGCAGAGGCGCGGAGGACGCTGAGAAAAGCCTACCACAGAGGCACGGAGACACGAAGGTCCACGGAGAATTACCCGCCCGCCATCGCCCCCACGACGTGAAACGGCTCCGACCCCGTCGCGACCGGATCGGGCAGGGGAGCGTCGGGGGGCTCGTGCGAGAGGTCGACCTCACAAGCGAAGAAACGGACGAAGGCCCGTCGCCGCAGGGTGAGCTGGTCGCGGATGGTGCCGCGGAGCATCGGGTAGCGGGCCTCCAGCGCGTCCAGCACCGACCGTTGGGTTGCCTCCCCGGGGACCTCGAGCTCCACCTCGGAGGCGGCGTGAGCCAGCGTCTGCAGATGGGCCGGCAACGTCACCCGAATCATTGCAGGGTCTGGACCTCGACCGAGAGCACGGCTGGAAGGTCACGGACGATCGGATTCCAGCTGTCTCCCGAATCGGCCGAGGCGTACACCTGGCCGCCGGTGGTCCCGAAGTAGATGCCGCAGGAATCGAGCGTGTCGACCGCCATGGCGTCCCGGAGCACGTTGACGTAGCAGTCCTTCTGCGGCAGACCCTTGGTCAGCGGTTCCCACTCGTTGCCGCCGGTCTTGCTGCGATAGACCCGGAGCTTCCCCTCCGGCGGGTAATGCTCCGAGTCACTCTTGATGGGGACGACGTAGATCGTCTCCGGCTCGTGCGCATGCACGTCAATCGGGAACCCGAAATCGGTGGGCAGATTCCCGCTGATCTTGCGCCATTGCTCGCCGCCGTTGTCGCTCCGGAGCACGTCCCAGTGCTTCTGCATGAACAGCACGTTGGGCCGGGACCGGTGCATCGCGATGCGGTGAACGCAGTGTCCGACTTCGGCGTCCGGATCGGGGAGGGCGTACTTGGATTCCAGCCCCTTGTTCACCGGGCGCCAGGTCTGGCCGGCATCGTCGCTTCGAAACGCTCCGGCGGCCGAGATCGCGATGTAGATCCGCTTGGGGTTGGTCGGGTCGAGCAGGATGGTGTGGAGCCCCATCCCGCCGGCGCCCGGTTGCCAAAGATGACCCTTGCCGTGATTGCGGAGGCCGGGCAGTTCGTGCCAGCTCTGCCCGCCGTCGGTGGTGCGGAACAGGGCGGCGTCTTCCACCCCGGCATAGACCAGGTCGGGATCGGTGAGGGACGGCTCCAGATGCCAGACCCGCTTGAATTCCCAGGGATGCTGAGTGCCGTCGTACCACTGGTGCGTACCGGTCACACCATCGTACGCGAACTTGTTCCCCACCGGCTCCCAGGTCTTGCCGCCGTCCTTGGAGCGTTGGATCACCTGCCCGAACCAGCCGCTGGTCTGGGACGCGTAGAGCCGGTCGGGATCGGCGGGCGATCCCTTGAGGTGGTAGATCTCCCACCCCGCGAAGTGGGGGCCGCTGACCTCCCACTGCTTGCGCTTGGCGTCCGACGTCAGGATGAAGGCGCCCTTGTGGGTGCCCACTAGTACCCTTACCCCTTTCATCGCTGGCTCCTCGTTTGGCGGCCTTCAGGCCGGCGTTTCAAGCGTTCTCTCGATAATCTACCGGTTCGCGGGCAGCGGCAAGAATGGACTTGGGGAATGAGCCGCCCCGGGCCCTACGGTGGGCAGCGCCGGGTAGTGACGGCTGGATCCCGACTATGCTCGATCGCCTGCGAGATCTGGTCGGCCATCCAGGCCGCTCCACGGTCGATGAGTTGCTCGGCCAGCTCCGGCCTCAGCTCGAGACCCTTGAGCTCGACGATCCGATTGCTCACCAACATGGTGTCCCGCACCCGGACCACGTGGGCCTGGAGATCGGACGCCCAGGCGCTCGCGCGGTTGAGCCTCGGCACGATCACCCAATCGGCGCCCACCGCACCCGCCAATCCGGCGGCTACGTCCGGATGCTCGTAGAAGTACTCGGTCGCGAGGTGCGCCTCGGCCTCCCGGACCGAATCGATGGGGATCACCGTATAGCCGCAGGCTCCGCCCAGACGCGCGCGCACGGCGGCAGCCAGGCGCGAGATGCGACCGGCCATCGCCGAGTCGGGCTCGGTCTTGTGGAGGTTGTTGAGATCGATGGAGAGCACCGCGACGGTGGGGGGCGGATTCCAGAACACCGCGAGTAATGCCGGAATGGCGACCGCGAGGAGTATCGGGCGAATCCGATTCATGGGTGGTCTCTGGAGGCCATTTACAGCCGTGGAGCCAGTTGGGCCTGCACCTGGGCGGAGGTGAGAACCGGGAGTACCTCGAAGTCGACCAGGTCGCGCCACCGTTCCATCCACTGGTCCAACAGGGCTCGATCCGCGCAGGCCATGATCTGGTAGCAGTGGGCCAGATCGGTCGTGATCCAGCTGGTCACGTAGGTGAGACCCTCGGGGGCGAGACGCCCCTGGTCCCGGAACCGGCGATAGACCGGAACCGGATCCCGATTCTTGAAATGTTCGATGACCAGATAGTGCACGGAGGTAGGCTCAAGCTCGCGGGGAGGCACCGCGACTCGGTAACGGGGCTGGGGTCTCGGGGGCTCTTCTGGTCGACCGGACTTAGTGGATCATTGGCCCGGCGGCGGGTTCCATAAGTGCCCGGACGATGTCGGGCTCGATGTCGCCCGGGGAAAACTTGGGGGCGTAGCGGTTCACCACCTTGCCGCTTCGGTCCACCAGGAACTTGGTAAAGTTCCACTCGATGGCGCCCAGGTCACGCAACGCCGGCTCTTCCTTCAAGTACTTGTACAGGGCGTGGGTCTGGGGGCCGTTGACTTCAACCTTGGAAAAGAGGGGGAAGGAGATCTCGAACTCCCGCAGACAGAAGCCCAGGATCTCCGCATCGGAGCCGGGCTCTTCGCCGCCGAACTGGTTGCAGGGAAATCCCAGTACCGAGAATCCCTCCGGATGATGCCTGCGGTAGAGCAGCTCCAGCGCCGAATATTGCGAGGTGTAACGGCAGCGGCTGGCCACGTTGACGATCAGCAGGACATGGCTCTGGTAGGGGGCGAGGGTTCCCGCCGTACCGTCGATGCTGGTGACGGGGATCTCGTAGATGGACACGGGTGCCTCCTCAGTCAGGCTAAGACCCGCACTTAAGCTGAAGCCTGATCCGGCCCCCGGCAAGCCGGCGGGCTAGGAGCCCGGCTCACCGGCCGGGAAGTTGGTCACATAGCCCCCCGCCCGAACCGTCCGCGTCACCCGGTCGGCGAAACTCCGGGCTCCGATCTGCACCATCCTGCCCGGCTCACCCTTGAGCTCGGTGGAATCGTCGAGCACGATGTCGCCGGTGGAGACCCGGATCAACTGAGCCGAGAGCAGCCAGATCAGGTTGCTGGTCTTGCTCACCTTGGTCATGACCACCCATCCGGCCGCCGCCCGCTTCCCCACCATGACGGCGCAGGCCACCCGCACCTGGCAGGGCACCGCACCCGCGATCGCCGCGGCTTCGGGCGACCCGGCCAGCGAATCCACCACCTCGTACGCGACCACTTGATCGCCCAGATCGTCGGCCAGGCGCCGGCGGAGTACCGTCGTCGCGATGGTAGACTGGATCGAATCGCTGGCCTCCTTGAGATTGGCCTGATCGTTGTAGAGAACGGCCGTGAGTACGGCGACGCGCGCCCTGGGCGACTCGGGCCCGCGCGGTCCGGAGGCCTGGGCTACCAGAGAGCCGGCGCAGAACAGGATCGCTATCGGGAGCGCGAAGGGTAGTAAGCGGCGGAATCGGTGCATGGCTCGTCAGTTCGAGTCTAGTTCGTCCCAAGAATCCTGCTCGCTCTTCAATACTACCGCCGCCCGAGCACCATCCAGGAAGAGGGATTGACTGCTGCTCTTCTGAGTTATATATAACTACAAGGTTATCTAACCCAATGGTTACATATGGTCACGGACTCCCTGAGCACCACCTTCGCCGCCCTCGCTGACCCCACCCGCCGAGCGATACTGACCCGGTTGGCTTCAGGAGCGGCCACGGTCAAGGAACTCTCCCAGCCGTTCGCGATGAGCGGACCCGCCGTCTCCAAGCACCTGCGAGTGCTGGAGCGGGCGGGATTGGTCGCGCGCGGGCGCGAGGCGCAATGGCGTCCCCGCACCCTCGACGCGAAGCCGCTCAAGGAGGTCGCCGAATGGGCCGGCGAGTTCCGGCAGTTCTGGGACGCGAGTTACGCCCGGCTCGACAAATATCTTCACCACCTCAAGGCACAGGAGAAGCCCCGATGATCACCACAGCCAAGACCGGCGTCACCACCTACGCGACGCCCACCGATACCGAAATCGTGATCACCCGGGTGGTGGACGCCCCGCGCCGCATCGTCTTCGACGCATGGACCAATCCCAAGCACGTTCCCCAATGGCTCCTGGGCCCCGAAGGGTGGACCATGCCCGTCTGCGAGATCGACCTTCGGGTCGGAGGCTCCTGGCACTACGTCTGGCGTAAGGCCGGCGGCCATGAGATGGCAATGGGCGGCATCTACAAGGAAGTGTCCCCTCCCGAGCGGCTGGTCTCGACCGAGCGCTGGGGACCCGAGTGGCCCGAGACCATCAATGTGCTGGTGCTGACCGAGCAGGCCGGTCAGACCACCATCACGCTCACCGTGAAGTATCCCAACAAGGATGCGCGGGACGCGGCGCTCAAGACGGGAATGAAGGACGGGATGGATCAGGGCTTCGCCCGACTGGATCGGGTGCTCAAGACGCTGGTCTGACGGCGATGGTTACGCGCTGGTCAACGAGTCATCCACGACCGCATCGGCCTCGATCTCGACCAACCATTCGGGATCGATGAAGCGCGAGACCTGCATCACGGTGTTGGCGGGACGGATATCGCGAAAGAACGCGCCGTGGACCGAGGTCACCGCCTGCCAGTCTTCGATGCGGGTGAGCAGGATCCGGGTCCGGACCACCTGACTCAGTGAGGCGCCGGCGGCCTCCAGTGCCGCGGCGATGATCTCGAGGCATCGGCGGGCCTGGGCCGCCGGATCGCCCTGACCCACGGTGCGGCCATCGGCGCCGATCGGCGCGGTGCCCGCGACCGTGATGATGGGGCCCACGCGTACCGCGCGCGAGATCCCAATCTTGGGTTCGTAGGGGCTGCCGCTGGAGACGAGTTTGCGCATGGTATGAGAGGGGATCAGTCCGCGACGGGGCCTCGAGAGCCACGTGCGACGGTCCAAAGGCGCTGAAGCGCCAGCGCGCCGCCGAAGAGCAACAACCATACGGTCCCGATGACCAGCGTCGCTGTGCCCCATGCCTGCCAACGGACATACCCTGCGCTGAGATAGTAGAGCGCGATCGGGATCCACACGCCGCCATCCGGACTCATCAGCGGGACCGTCGTAAACCCGAGGGCGAAGATGGCCAGCAGCAGGGCCAGGCGCCGGCGCCACGAAGGGAGCCGCCGGCTCCACCACCAGGTGAGCAGAGTGGCGATGGCTGCCCCGGTGTACCACAGCGCGTAGAACCAGGGCGACATGTTCAGGCCACCCCGGGAACCCCGTCGAAGAACTCGACCACGCCCGTCTCGAGGCAGTACTCCGCCCCGACGATCAAGAGTCCATCCCGCTCGATCTGGCGCTCCAACATCGCGGAACCGTGCCGCAGATGGTTCGCGGCCGCTCGGATGTTGGCCCGGACGGCCAGCGCTACCAGACTGTCACCTTCCTTGGCTAGAGGGGTGGCCAGCAGGGGCTCCACCGATGGGCGAATCCGGTCCACGATGGCTCGGAGGTTGGGCGACTGATGATCGGCGGGCTGCCGCAGCTCCTCGAGAGTGGCCAGTACCGCTCCACACTGGGTATGGCCCAGCACCACCACCAATCGCGTGCCGAAGCGCTCCGCCGCGAACTCGACGCTGCCCACCTGAGACGGCGCCACGATGTTCCCCGCCACCCGGATTACGAACAGGCTTCCAAACCCCTGCCCAAAGACCAGTTCCGCGGGGACCCGGGAATCCGAACACCCCAGGACGATGGCGAACGGCCTTTGCTGTTGGGGGAGTGCGAGCGGATGGGCCTCGACCATGCGCCCAAACGGGTCCTTCATGCCGGCGACGAAGCGCCGGTTCCCTTCGCGCAGCCGGGCGAGGGCCTCGAGTCCGGGAATCATGAGTGAAGCGGCCTCGTCATCTCAGGAAACTACAGGCGCATAGGGTACAGCGCAGTACTACCGTCCATGGTTCCGGTGTCGGTGTACAAGAGCGGCGCCGCCCCTGGGGCCATCACCCGGCCGTCCACCACTCGGCCCAGCGCCAGTTGGTGGTCGCCGGCCGGGAGAGTTCCGGCCAGCTCGCAGTCGAAGTAGGCGAGAGCCTCGGTCAGAATCGGCGACCCGTTGCGTCCCGCCCGCCAGTTCACCTCTGCCAGCCGATCGTCGCCACGCCCGGTACCGGTGCCGAATCGGCGGGCCATCTCCAGTTGATCATGTCGCAGCACGTTCACGGTGAACCCACCCCCGTCTCGCAACAGGGGATAGCAGGCGCTTTCCGGATGGATGCTCAGGGCGAGGAGGAGCGGATCGAAGGACACCTGCATGACCCAGGCGGCGGTGAACGCGCGGCGCCGGCCGCCGGCGGCGACGCCGATGATGTAGACGCCGAGGGAGAGGCGGCGGAACAGCTCAGGAATCTCATCGGTCATGGGACAGCCGATTCGCTGGACGGTGTGCCGTCGGTCACTCGAGTACCCTATCGTCCTCGAACATGGCGTCCAATGTACTCGATGCCGCTCTGAAAGGCCTCCGCGCGCCTGGTGTAGTGCCGGTCCTCGGCGATCAGTCACCGGTGGGCACGATCTGCCCCGTCTCCACCATCAGGATCACGGTCCGCTCGGGGGCTCGGGGCCGGTGCATCACGCCCTTGGGCACCACGAAGCCCTGCTCGGGGTCGAGCGTCACCGTCTGGCCCTCGAGGTCGATGATGAACTGGCCTGAGACCACGTAGAAGAACTCGTCGTCCTGATCGTGCTTGTGCCAGTGATACTCGCCCTGCACCACTCCCAGGCGCACCACCGAGTCATTCACTCGACAAAGCGTCTGGTTGTACCAGGGGAAGCGGCACCCGTCGACCAGAGGCCGCAGGTCGATCTTCTCGAGCGCCGCGTGCAAGACATTGAGGCGGGTCTCATACGGAAAGGCGGGTTGCGTGGCCACGTCGACCGTCTCCAGAGAAGGGGCGGACTTAGGATAGCGTGGCCATCGCAACCGGGACAACGAGGGCCGTCCCACCGTGGGACGTGTTGGTGATCAGCTCACGCCCATTGCTCGCGGGCGCTGCCTCACTTCGACTCGCGCCAACGATTCCGCTCGAGGCCCACGAACACCACCACGTTGACCGCCGCGAGAGTGAGAATGAGACCGAGCATCGCCGCGAGCAGGCGGAGAGTGGTGCTGGAGACCTCGACCAGGCCGAGAATCGAGAGGTTGAGGCCGAGCGGGAAGACCATGAGTGTGCTGGTCAGAAAGAGGACCAGCCGGCCTCGCCAGTCGGGTCGATAGAGCAGGCTCAGCGTCAGGGCGGTGGCCGCGGTGGACGCGACCATCAAGGGCAGCGTGCGCCGGAACAGAGCGATCGGGGGCGCCTGGGTCTGGAGCAGCTCGGAGACGGTGGTCACCGGCTCGAACACCATCAGTGAGATGAGGCCGAGCAGAACCAGGACGAAAACATAGCAGGCGTTGTAGCGGACCCAGCCGCCGGGGGAGGGCGTCTTGGCGACCAGGGCGTAGCTCCATCCCAGCGAGGCGCCGCAGAGTGCCCCCACGATCAGCATCACGGCGACCGAGTCCCAGATCTTGCTGATGAAGAGGTGATGGATGATGGTGAAGACGAGGACCGAGATCCCGCCCGCGATGGCTCCCGATCCGGCGGCGCGAGCGGCGCTCAGCGATGAGATCGGTGGCACCGAAGCCTCACTCGAGGGCGAAGGAGCCGGTCTTGAGGGCGCCCGCGCGACGATACACACTCGCCGCTCGGGTCCTCGGTGGGTCCGCCGGGGGCCTGCATGACCCCATCGACGGTGAGGAAGGTGGTCAGGGTCAGCTCAGCCATGAATGATCCTCGAGACGGGATGGTTGGTGCGGTGCCCGGCAACCATCGCCTGGTCAGGGCGCGTACCTCTCGGCCATCTTGCGGATGGTATTGACCCCTCGCAAGGTGCTGCGGATCCCCAGCGTCTTCTCCAGCACCGCGTTGGAGAAGGTGGATTCACCCTGCCTCGTCCGGCACAACCAATACACCTCTCGTTCATGGGTGGCGAAGTCATCGATCTCGGTCTTGAGCGCCAGCAACTTCCGCCGCGCGGCCGCGTCGAGCTCCTGGCTCAGGAAGGCGATGTTGAGCCCGAAGGCCCGCTCCATGAGGGTCTTGGAAAACGGCTCATGGGCCGCCACGCGGGCCAGCTCGTCCTCGGTCCGAATGAAGGTTGCGACTTCGTACCCGAGCTTCTTCTCCAGATGGGTCGCGATCCGGGTTTCGAGCGCCCCGGTGTCCCGGGCCGGCGAGGCGAAGACTACATTGCCGCTCGCGATGAAGGTCTCGACGCCATTGAAACCCAACGTTTCGAAGTGTCGCCGGAGCTGGTCCATCTTGACCGTGTGGCCACCGACGTTGATGGCGCGGAGAAAGGCGATATAGAGCGGCATAGGTTTCTGGGCTCTTCTCGATCACCGGGGGACCCCACCGGCGGTCCGGCTACTTGAAGATCAGGTGGGCGATGTCGGCTTCGACATTCAAATAGATGATAGCGAGTGCGGTCAGGTCGAAGGCGGCGTGGGCGCAGATCGGCATCCACAACGAGTCGGTAAGGGCGAACATGGTGCCGAAGGCGAGCCCGGTGACGATGGCCTGCTCGACCCCGGCCAGCCCTTGATCACGGAAGTGGGCCAGTCCGAACAGCAGGGAGGTGGCGAGCAAGATGACGACCCTGGCGCCGCGATCGCTCCCGAACAGCTTCCCGAATCGCTCGAACAGGAAGCCCCGGAACACGGTTTCCTCGCCGAAGCCCGCCATCAGCATGGCCCATACGGCGGCCGGAAGCAGGGCCCGATTGCCCGCGAGATAGTGATAGGCTGGATTGATGGGCCCGGCACCCAGCAACGGCATCACGACCGCTTTCATCAGGAGCTTGAGCACGATGCCCAGCCCGATGCCGCCCGCCACGCTCCCGAGCCGGCTCCTGGGTGGCCGGTAGCCGATCTCCGCCCAAGGCGTGGCCGACCACTTGGCCCAGGCGAGCGCCAGCAGGCCACCCAGGGGGACGGCCACCGGACCCAGGGTGACCGTGCCGGCGAGGACGACAATAAGGACCGCGGCCAGTCCCGCCGGCCCGAAGCCGCGCAGCTGCTCGGCCAACGCGACGGAAGGGCTGGCGCGCATCAGTGCGACGCCGCGGACGGCGCCTCCGCCCGGAACATGCCCACCGCTCCCTTGGTGGCATCGGCGAACGCGTGGGTCACGAACGGATACACGCCCGGCTCGGCCAGGCGCAGCTCGAAGATCGCCCCGCCGCCCACCGGGACATTCCAGGTCTGCATGCCGTCGAAGGGACGCCCGAACCCGTCCGCGATCACCTTGTCGAAGATGGCGCCCACCACGTGGAACGAGCTGATCCGGTTGGGACCGGCATTCACCACGTAGAGGCGAAGCGGCTCTCGCCGCCTTGACCGGAATCGGAGCGGTGGCGTAGCGGGCGCTGACCCCGTTGAAGACCACGTAGTCGGGCGAGGCGTTCAGGACCTTGTCCCAGTCCAGCGAGTGGACCGAGTCGGGGCCGGACGGAGCGCCCATGTAGAACTCGCTCTGGACGAAGACGAACTCCCGGGCCGCGCGTGCGGCCGCCGCGCGGGTCGACGATCAGCGCGCCGTACATCCCGTTGGAGATGTGCGCGGCCACCGGCGCGGTGCCGCAGTGATACATGAAGGCACCCGGCACCCGCGCCACGAACTGGAAGTGGATGCTGTCCTTGGGCATGACGTTGCGGTAGGCGCGGTCGGGAGCGATCTCCGCCGCGTGAAAGTCCATCGAGTGCGGGATCGTTGCCGCCGTTGACCAGCGTGAAGTCCACCGTGTCGCCCACCGACGCCCGGACGATCGGGCCCGGGACCATGGAATCAAAGCTCCAGGCGTCATAGACCACGCCGGGTGCGACCTGGTGGCGGATGTGGACCGTCGTCATCCGGAGTCGCAGGCGATGGCCGGCCAGTGGGGTAGGCGCATCGGCGGCGCGGTCGGGCTTGGTCATCGGTGTTCCCAGCGGAGCCT
This sequence comes from uncultured Gemmatimonadales bacterium, assembly GCA_963704015.1. Taxonomy (GTDB): domain Bacteria; phylum Gemmatimonadota; class Gemmatimonadetes; order Gemmatimonadales; family GWC2-71-9; genus DATIWD01. The sequence continues at coordinate 330,096 of CAVPGI010000007.1, read as the reverse complement.
CCCCGTGAGACATGGACGCGGCGGGGCCAGGGACCTGGGCCTTGGACGGTTCGGAGGATGTCTTATCGGGGCGAGAGGGGGTCGGGATCGGGCGACACGCCGCGGCGATCAAGGCGATGGTGGCGACCGCACGAACCTGCTTCGAGAAGCTCCTCATCGATTCGCTACTCCTGGGGTTTCGTAGCTACCCCTCTGGGGGGAGCCAGCTCCGTGAAGTCGGGGGTACGGGGAACCGCCTTGAAGGCGGCCAGCAGCTCGGCTGGCGGAGCTACCAACTTGCGTGCTCGAAGATCGAGCCAGCCGCCGGTCGAGCGGACCCGGGCCGCCAGCTCGCCGGCGGCCAACCAGATCTCGTTCTCGACCACGAACCGGGCCCCGTCCGGGCTCATCGCCAGCACGGCGTAGGTGATGGTCACGGTGTCGTGAAGCCCGACTTCACGGAAGTATTCGACCTCGTCCTTCTTGATCACCGGGCCGATGGCGAGCCGTCGGAACTCGCTCGGCGGAAAGCCATGCTCGGAGAAGAACGCCATCCGCACGTCGGCCGCGAGGTCTAGGTAGGCAGTATTGGCCATGTGCCCATTGAAGTCCATGGTGCCCCAACCCGCGACGAACTCCTTGGCGTAGCGGCCCTGCGTAGGGGACGTCATGTCAATTCCACGCCTCAGACGCGCAACCAGCGGCCTGGCTGGCCGCTGGCGTTCTCGTCATCGGACGGACGCACCGACCGAGGACGCAGCTCCTTTGCGCAATGCGGACAGAATGCCATCCAGACCGCCCCCGATCCCCCGATTCACTACGCGAGGTAGGCTGCACATCTTCAGCTACGGGTTACCCTCGTAGCCGACTCCAGGGCTTTGAGCTGCGGCGAGCGAGCAGAAGGCCTCTGTAGCCACCCCATGCACTTCCGGGCAACCGACGATATCGAGCCTGGAGTACGTCCCACGCCGCATCGTAGTAATCCTGACCAGCGTCCGGTTGCCCCAGGAACTCGCGGGTTCTTCCACAAGGGATCGACTGGGATCGATCCGCAGCCAACCGGGCGAGAGATAGAACGGACCGCGAGCGCGGCTCCAGCGATCCAACGCCTGTTCCGGCTCACCCACCTGGAGATAGAGCCGCACGAGCTGCAATTGAATGTAGGGGCCGAAGTAGCTGTCGCGGCTGATCGGCAGCATCTCGATGCCCCGTTTCCCGTCGCGCACCGCCTCCGCTTTCCGTCCCAGATAGCCCAGCGTCAGTCCCAGGAGGACCCGGCGCTGGGCATCCTCGGGCGCGGCCCGGGCCTGCTCCTCGAAGGCCAGTCGCGCCGAATCGGCATAGATGGCGGCTCGCCGGCGGTCGCCCCGGAGCTGATAGAGCTCGGTACGAACCAGGGCCCAGGCCGCCCCGGTCGTTGTCGTAGGCGCTGGGTGGCGACTCGAGCACCAGCCGTTGCTGCGGTCGTCCAGGACCCAGTAGAGGTCCTGGTAACTGGCGAAGAACGGATAGGCGTCTCGGGGCCGATCCGCTTCGCCGCCTCACGGATCACGGCACGGGTACTGTCGAGGTCCCCACGGGCCAGGGTGACCAGCACCTTGATGAAGAGCATGCCCGGATTGCCGGGATCGAGCGCCACCGCCCGATCGGCGGCGGAGTCCGCGGCCGGGTAGTTCCGGAGAAAGATCTCCGCCGTGGACAGCCGGCGCGCGGCGGAAGCCGAACGGGGATCCAGCTGCGCGGCGCGGCGCAGGCGCGCCGGTACGGAATCCCACAGGCCCAGGCTGGCCTGCATCTGCGCGGCCGCACTCAGCAGGTCCACGTTGTCGGGTGCCAGCTGGAGCCCCTCTTCATAGGCGTTCCGGGCCAGTTGGTTGTCGATGGGGATCACACTGCCGTGGTAGTCGCCGGCCGCCAGGAATACCGAGGGGTCGTGGGGCTTGAGCCGTTGCGCCCGCTCCGCCGCTTCCTTCGCCTGGGCGCCCAGCTCTGGGCTGGGAACCCCCAGCGAATAGAGGGAGGTCCGGGCTCGGGAGAGCTGGCTCCAGGCCACCGCGAAGGTGGAGTCGAGCGTGACGGCGTGCTGGTAGAAGCCGATCGCCCGGCGCAGACTGGCCTGGTCGCCCCGCATCCCCCCCGAGGCGGCCTCTCCCTTCAGGAACTCATCGTAGGCGGCGAGGTTCGCGGTGGGGGTCGAGGAGAGCTCGCGCCGGACACTGTCGGCGAGGACGATGCCCACGGCGTCCACCACCTTGGTCGCGATGTCGGTCTGGACCTGGAACACATCGGTGAGCGAGGCGTCGAACTGCTGGATCCATCGGGTGTGCGCAACCCGACCCGAGCGCGCGTCCACCAGCTCCGGGGTCACCCGGACCCGATTGCCTCCCGCGCCCTTCTCCCACCGCACCGTCCCGGTGAGCAGGTAGTCGGCCCCGAGCTCGCCGGCGATCTGAGTGGGTCGCTTGGTGGTGCCGCGATAGCTGACCGAGCTGCCCCGCGCGATCAACTCGAGGCCGCCGGCCGGGACCTGGGCCAGCTTGGTCCGGACCTCGTCGGCCACCCCGTCGGCGAAGTAGGCGTCGGCGGAATCGCCCAGGTTCTCGAAGGGCAACACGGCGATCACCTTGGCTCCTTCCGATTGCACCACACCCGCACTGGTCCGGCGTGACGTGATCAGGGCTCCCGCCGCGATGAGCACCGCGGCCATCATCACCGCCACCGCCGCCGTGGACCAGCGGCGAGGCTCCGGTACCGCGATCCCGGCCGACGACCGGAGCGCCTGGGCGAACTCAGACACGGACGCGAAGCGGTCCTTCGGCTCCGGGGCCATCGCCTTCCGGATGGCTTCATCCACTCGGGCGGGGACCTCGGGCCGGCGGTGGCGCACGCTGGGCGTCGGGTCGTCGAGCCGCTTGGCCACGATCGCATGCACGCTGCGGCCGGTGAAGGGCGGCTCGCCGGCCAGCATCTCGTAGAGTACCGTCGCCAGTGAGTACTGGTCGGTGCGGGCGTCGAGTTCCTGGTCGTCGGTCTGCTCCGGGCTCATGTAGAGCGGCGATCCGATGAGCTGACCGCTTTCGGTCAGGTCGTCATCGGAGTGGAGGGCCCGGGCGATGCCGAAATCGGCCACCAGCGTCGACCCGTCCGGCGTAAGCAGCAGGTTGGCGAGGCTTGATGTCCCGGTGGACAATCCCCTGTTGATGGGCGTACTCCAGCGCCAAGGCGGCCTGCTGAGTGATGCGGAGGGCATCCTCGATTGAGAGCCGGGGTTCCCGGTTCAGCCGGTCGCGCAGTGATTCGCCCTCCACGAACGGCATGGTGTACCAGAGTTGCCGGGCGCCGGCCTCACGGGGGCCGGTGTCGCCGGAATCGAGCACGGTCAGGATGTGGGGGTGCTGGAGCCGGGCGGCGAAAAAGATCTCGCGCTGGAACCGCTCGGGGTCGGCGTTGCGTTCCGGCAGCAGGATCTTGAGCGCGACTCGGCGGTTGTGGCGGAGGTCGTGCGCGAGATAGACGACCGCCATGCCGCCGCGGCCGATCTCGCGCTCGATGGTGTAGCGATCGGAGAGGGCTTCGCGAACGCTCTCCGGCACGCTCATACGGTGGCTCCCGGGGTCGAGAGGAAGCACTGGGATGAGGACGGTAAGTAAAGCGGACGGCAGGGGGATGCGCCAGCGTTGACATGGCAGTGAGAACGCCGGACCGTGATCGTGGCCCCGACTTCGCTACCAGATGTCGAAGGACCGTGAGGCGATCTCCAGGAAACCGGTGTCGGTGGCCGGTTCACGAGTGGTGCCTACCCGGAGCCGGTAGTTGCCCCCGTCGTAGAGCCAGACGGAGCCGCTAACGGAGGCACCGGAAGCGAGCGCGAGCGGCGCCTGGGAACCCCCATTGCAGAACCCGCCGTCGAACGAACGCCAGGAGCCCCAGACGAGACGATCCACCAAGGCCACTGGGTTCCCGTTGCACTGGGCGACGTAAACGGTAGCCTCACCCGCGTTGGTGATGGTGAAGGGCACCGCAACCGGTGATTGGCCTCTCCGGTGGAAGGCGGTCGAGTCCACCACGAGGTGGAGCGGGGACGGCGGAACCGTCTCCGGCTGATAGGCACAGGCGGCCAGCGCGAGCGCGATGACCGTCCCCTTCAGGGGATCTGCGTGACGCACACCCAGCATCATTCAGACGGCCGCCTCTCTCTGAGTCCCCCTTACCTCGAGCGACTCGAACAACGCACGGCCGGCGGCCGCCACCTCGTGAACGGCGGTGTGGAATGCTGCCTCATTGGTCTTCGAGGGGGTATGGAACCCGCTGATCTTGCGGACGAATTGGAGGGCGGCATCCTCCAGCTCGTGATCAGATGGCTGGCGATCGGGTCTGCGCAGCCGTTTGATGTTTCGGCACATATCGGGTCCTTCCCTTAAGGAGCGGGAGAAGGTGGTAGCCGTCCGGGCTCGGGCTCCGTTTGGAGTGAGAGGCCCTCCACAATCGCCTCCATCTGGCGGCGCCTCGTCCGGGCCCATCCCGGGAGTTGAAGTGTCCCGTAGCCGATCAGGCCGGCTCCGATTGCGGTGATCATGAGAATTCCGCGGAGGGCATCGAGAGATGGCCACCGGGAGCCACGGCGAGGGCCGTGAGCAGGGAGATTCCGATCGTGGCGAGGCCGGTCACGATGGCCGATCGGGCGGAACCCTTGATGGTGCGGAGACGAAGGCGCTGACCGGTCGGGGTCGGTTCGAGCAACGCCTGCAGATTCCCGTTGGTCCAGGAGCGGAAGGAGCCGTAGGAGCTGATCGTCCCCTTGGCGTTGAACACCTCGCGCAGCCGCACGACGAGATGCTCCCATTCGGTCTCGGTCAGCGGTCGCTCGAGGGCCACGGTGCGCTCGACCCCGATCGGCAATCCCACCAGGGTCGAAGTCCCCGCTCGACCCCGTCGGTCGAGCGCCTGGGCGGCTTGCGCCACCGCATCCGGTGCGATCCCGACCTCGCCTCCGATCTCCTGGAGCTGAGCCAGGGTCAGCCCGTCATCGTGACCCGGTTGCAGGGCAGGGGTCTTCGGCCCCTCCGCGGCCCTCGCAAAGATCTCACCGACTTCGTCGTCGTTGTATCGGCGTTCTGGCATGGGCGAATAATGCGGTATCCAGGAGAAAGCGAGCAGGGACCAGGGACCAGGCACCAGGGATCGGCACTCATCTCCACATGTCACCAGCTTGGTCTACTGGCTTCTAAGACAGTCCACGTCAGGTACTTCTTGCCAAGCAGAACGGCCGGCGTGCTGAGAAGGTTCCAAGTGGATGGATCCGAGATCCCTCGCTTCGCTCGGGATGACAACCCTTACGATCTCCCGTTCCCCGTTCCCCGTTCCCCGTTCCCTGTTCCCTGTTCCCCTATCGTCTTTCCCTTTCCCTTTTCCCCCTTCCCCTTTCCCTATCCCCCCGCGCCCCCTCTCCCATCCCACACCTTTCCCGCGACGAAGAGCCTGAACAACTCCCCGTCCAGCATCCCGGTCTGGACCTCCTCATGCAAGATGTCGAGCGCCTTGGGGGCGGGGAGGGCCCGCTTGTAGGGCCGGTCCTGGGCCGTGAGCGCGTCGTAAATATCCGAGATGGTCATCATCCGGGTCTGGATCGGGATCGCCGCCGCACTCACCCCGCGGGGATAGCCCACGCCATTCAGCTTCTCGTGATGCCCATACGCGATGTCCGCCACCTGGCTCAACTCCCGGGTCCAGGGAATCTTGCGCAGGAAGCCGAAGGTGTGGGTCACGTGGCTCTCGATCTCGAGCCGCTCCTCTTCGTCCAGACTTCCCTTCCGAATGCTCAGGAACCGCACCTCACCAGGCGACAGAAGCTGCTGCGGGGTTCCGTCCAGCGTCTCGTAGCTCTGTTCGGCGAATTCCTGCAGCGCCTCGAAATTGCCGGTGGGCAGGAGGTTGGGCTGGTTGGACTCGAGCACCAGGCGGAGAAACCGGTCCAGCTTGGCCGCCTGCTCGTCGTAGCGGGCCTGGAGACCCTTGAGGAACTCGTCGTACCCCTCGTGCCCCCGCTCCTCCAGATACTGGGCCCGATCCCGCTCGAAGTGCCACTGCGCGGTGCGCAGCGCGAAGGCATGCCGCTGCTGGATCAACTCCAGATCCGACGGGTAGAGCTTGTTGGCCTTGACCAGCACCTTCTCCCGGACTCCGACCTTGCCGAAATCGTGTAAGAGCCCCGCGTAGCGCAGCTCCCGCACCTGCTCCATCGAGAATCGCACCGACCGATAGGCCCCGTCCTCCGCCCGGTCTACCACCTTCGCCAATCCCACCGTCATCTCCGCGACCCGCTCCGAATGCCCCGACGTCGTGGGGTCCCGCTGCTCGATCGCGGTCACCGCCGCCCGCACAAAGCCCTCGAACAAGCGCTCGATCGCCTCGTAGAGCTGGCTGTTCTCGATCGACACCGCGGCCTGGCCCGCCATCGCCTTGACCAGCTTCACCGTGTGCGGGCTGTAGGGCACCACCTGGCGGTCGGCCTCCGCCGGGGTGGTGAGGCGCGCGGCGGTGTCGCGCTTGCGGTTGATCAGTTGCAGCACCCCGATCACGTCGCCCCGGTGATTCTGCATCGGGATGACCAGCATCGACTTGGTCCGGTAGCCTGACCGCTCGTCGAACGAGCGATTGAACGAATAGGCTACGTCGGCCGGCAGGTCGTAGACGTCGTCGATGACCAGCGGCGCCCCCTCGGTGGCGGCATAGCCGGCCAGCGAGGTAGGGTCCATCGGAATGGTGTATTCGACGAAGGGGATGTCGGGCCGGCTGTCGTTCTGGGTCAGCTTGAACGCGAGGCATTTGCCGCCCTGCTCGTCGGTCTCCACCACGTAGAGGCTGCCGGCGTCGGATTGGGTGATCCGCCGAGCCTGGCTCAGGATCAGGTCGAGCAGAGTGTTGTAGTTCTTCTCCGTGGTGAGCCGCATCCCGATCTCGGCCAGCTCGGCCAACTCGCTGGTGCGGGCCGCGGTTTCCGCTCGGGCCCGTCTCGCATCCAGTCGTGCGGCCGAGACTCGGAACGCGCTCCGGAGCGCCACCAGCAGCTGTCTTGGGCCGGAGGGCGCCCGGACGAACCCCGCCAGCAGGTCGGCGGGCAGTTCGGCCGGCACGTCCTCCTCGCCCTGACGCCCCAGGGCCACGATCGCCGCCCCGGCCTCGACCAGGGCGCCCAGGGTGAGCGGCGCGATGATATCGCGGCTCTCCGGATCGAGCACGATCACGGCCGGTCGGCCGTCCTGGACCGACTTCAAGTCCTTAGGCGCCGGCAGCGCCCGCACCTCGACCTGCTCCGCCGCCAGTGCGTCGGCGATTCCAGCCGGATTCCAGCCAGCGGAATGGAGCAGGAGGAATCTCACGGCTGCGAGGGCTGGGTCTGGAATGGGGGGGGCGTTGCCTCCGCCGGCGGGGACGGGGGCGGGAACAACTGGGGGAGCGACTCGGGCGGCAACGGGCGCACTCCGCTCAGCATCTTGAGAGGCTTCCGGCTCACCTGGTCCACGAAGTGATCCATCTTGGCGCTCAGGACGAGGATGTTGTTCATCGTCCTCCGGATCGCCTCCTGATTCTGGATCAACACCGAGTTGGCGGCAAGGCTGAGGGTGTCCAGCCGAATCAGGGCGCTGTGAGCGGCGGCGAGGGTGGCCGAGAGCGAATCGTGGATCGGCCCCATCCGCTGGTCGGCCGTCTCCAGGAGCTTGGTCGCCTGGTTCAGGGTCGGGCGCACCTGGGCCAGGGTGGCCTGCGCATCAGTCAGCGTCTTCCGGACTTCGGGCGCGATCTGCTGGAGATGGCTGTTGGCCAGGTCCGCGGTCCGGTTCAACCGATCCAGCAGGGCCTGGACGTCGTGCAGGACGTCCCTGACCTGGTCCTTGAGCGAATCGGCCACCTGGCTCAACGCTTCCAGCGAGCCGGGGCGGCGGATCGCGACGATGGTGTCACCGGGGGAGAGTGCCGCTGCCGGGTAGGGTCGCACCGGCACCTCGAGCGCGATGAACGTCCCGGTGGCGAGGCCGGCCAACGGACGGATCTCGGCTTGAGTGCCGGTGGGCAGGATCAACGGGGCGCCGTTGTCGTAGGTCCGGCGCAGGCGGAGGTTGGCCACGAACCGGGGCCGCCCCATGGAGGGATCCACCAGGGGCGCCAGGCTCTGCACCCGCCCCACCTCGAGTCCCTGGAGATAGACCTTGGTGTCGACGCTGAGGTCCTGGACCGACTCGGTGATCATGAACACCGAGAAGCGGCGCTCGGCCCACCCCTGGGTGCGGCTCAGTGCAAAGACCAACACGCCCACCACCGAGATGACGAGAAGACCGAGCAGGGTATCGGCGGTGCGACGGGTCATATCACTGGCTCACGGGAACGGCGCGGCCCTGGACGATGCGGAGCATCCGATCCACGCGAGGGCGCAGGAGGACCGGGATATCCTGGCCGGTGATGAACACCGCCCGGCGGCCCCCGTGGGCCAGCTCGCCGCCGCGGGCCACCTCCAGCAGTTCGGCCGCCACGCGGTCGGTCAGGCCGTCGAAGGGCTGCTCCAGGATCAGCAGCTCCGGGTCCAGCGCGATGGCGCGGGCGAGGGCGGCGCGCCGGCGCTCTTCCTCGTTGGCCTGTGCGGGACGCAGATTGGCGGCGCGACCTAGACGGACCTGGGCTATGATCACCTCGACCCGGCCGGCGACTTCGCCCGGCCGGACCTCGGTCCCGAAGTCCAGCGGCAATCGGATGTTGTCGCGCAAGGTCAGGTTGTGGAGCAGGCCGTCTCCGGCGGGAAGGTATCCGATCCGCCGGCGAAACGCGAATTGCTCGCGGCGTTCCAGCGCGGCGATCTGGGTCCCGAAGGCGCGGGCCGCGCCCAGGGGCGAATGGTCCAGTCCCATGGCCACCCCGCCCAGGTTGTCCACCCCACTGGACTCGTCTCCCGCCACCGCGACGGTCTCGTGCGGCTGCACCGTGAGAGTGACGCTGTCGTTCTCGAGCGGAGGTTCCGGCGGCAGGGCGGACAGGTTCCAGCCAGCCAGGCCCGCCAGGGTGCGTCGCCGGAGCCGCTGGAGGGGAATCCCCTCGAACTCGAGCAACGGGGTCATGCCTGGCCCACCAGGACGAACAGCGCGGCGCAGATGAAGATCAGCACGATCGAGCCCACCGTCCCCCGGATCACGGCCTGGGGGATCTCGGTGGGTCCCTGGCGGACCGAGAGGCCCTGGAAGCAGGGCAGGACCCCGACGATGACGCCGAACACCAGCCCCTTGGCAACCGTGAGGGCCACGTCCTCGGTGGTCAGCGAGCTCAGCACCATGCCGAGGTAGCGGCCGCCGCTCATCCCCTGGGTGCTGACCGCGAGGAATCCGCTCAGGAAGGCCACTCCATCGAACACCACGGTCAGGATGACGGCGGAGATCACGCAGCCGAACAGCCGCGGCAACACCAGGTAGTGCTGGGGATCGATGCCGATCGCCTCGAGGGCGCGCACCTCACCCAGCACGGTGTTGGTGGCCAGCTCCGCGGTGATGGCGGTGCCGCTCCGGCCCACCAGGGCCAGGGCGGTGAGGATGGGTCCCAGCTCCCGCACGATGATCACTACCATGAGGCGGCCGATCAGATCGGTGGCGCCCACCGACCCGAGTTGGCGAATGGAGGAGGAGATGACCAGGAAGCTGAGAATCCCGCTCAGAAGAACGATCAGCCCCACCGCGTCCAAGGCGGTGAACCGGAGCTGATTGAGAAAGATCCGCGCGGTCATTCTCCGGCCGCCGCTGGGCAGCGTGGAGAGCGATCCCAGGGCCTCGAACGCGAAACGCGCCAGCGCGCCCAGACGGGCGAGCCAGCGCGCCGTACCGCGACCGATCGACGCTACGAGGCCGAACACCGCCTCAGGCGGGCGAGACCTTCTTCAATCCCTCCTGGGCTTCCGCGTAGTCGGGGAAGACATCGATGGCGCGCTTGTAGTACTCGGCGGCCTTGGCGTTGTCTCCGCGATCCTGATAGAGCAGCGCGCGGCTGTAGTAGGTGAGTGCCTCGGTCGGCACCACGCGCGACTTGGCGGCCTTGGCCACCTCGCTAGGCAGCGGCGGCAGCTTGGTGTCGGTCATGATCTTGTCCGACACCGACTGGATGATCTTGAACAGATCCTCCCGCTTCTGCAGGCTGGGATCGTTGGTGACCACCTTCATGATCTCGCTGGTCTCCACGTTCACGATCCGCGCGTCGACCCGGAACTTGCCATAGAAGTCGATGAAGCTCCCCATGATCACGTAGCGGGCGCCCACGATCTTCCCGACCTTGGCGGCGGTGTTGGCATCCACCCGGCCTTCCTTGCCCAGGTCCTGCTCCTTGAGGATCTCCTGGGTCTGGCTCCGGTCGACTAGACGGGCCCCCGGGTTCTTGCTCAGCTCACTGATGAGCATGGCCGGAATTCCCTTCTGCAGGGCCTCGAAGTTTTCCTTGTCCTGTCCATACGAGCCGCCGTTCTCGAAGGGCAGCACCGCGATGCCCGGCCGAGTGTCCTGGGCCGCGGCGGACGAGGCCAGCGTCGAAAGCACCGTCGCGAACGTGAGCCACACCTGACGAGTCATATACACTCCTCAACCGAGGTTCAGGATCATGCCTTCCCGCGCCGCGTCGATCTCGAGCTTGGGCGCGCTCGCCCGAGCCCGGGCGCGGGTTTCCTCCAAGAGGCGGTCGATCGCTTCGTCGTCGTGCTCCGGCTCGTGGTGGAACAGCACCAGCCGCCGGCATCCCGATTCCTTGGCCAACTCCACGGCCTGGGCCGGGGTCGAATGTCCCCATCCCGCCCGGGTCGCCAGCAGCTCATCCGTGTACATCCCGTCGTGGATGAGCGTGTCCACGCCCCGCAGGAAATCGACTAACCCCTTCCGCCAGTCGTTCGGCACGTCGTAGGAGCCGCCCGGGCCCAACTCGTTGTCCGTCACGTAGGCCATGCTGGCCCCGCCCGCCAGGGGCGTCAACCGGAATCCCAAGGTGGTGCCGGGATGCCGCAGCCGGAACGCGTCCACCCCAAAGCCGTCGATCTCGAACCGCCCCCCGCGGATTTCCGTGACCGTCAGGTCCGCAGCCAGCGCCTTGAGCGGCACCGGAAACACCACCGGATCCATCTGCCGGTCCAGGATCTCTTCCAGCGGGACTCCGGCCTGGGCCGAGCCGAAGATTCGCACCGTATTGCCCTGGGTATTCAAGGGCTGGAAGAACGGCAGCCCCTGAATGTGATCCCAGTGGGTGTGGGACAAGAGAATGTCCACTCCCATGGCCCCGTTCTGCCCCCGCGAAAGCTCGTGCCCCAGCGGCCGGATCCCGCTCCCGGCGTCGAGAATCACCAGCTGGTCCTGCCGGCCCTGGACCGCTACGCAGGACGTGTTCCCCCCGTAGCGCGCCGTGTGCGCGCCCGGTGTCGGAATCGATCCGCGGGTGCCCCAGAACGTGACCGTATAAGTCACGAAACGCCTCTGGCCATCTGGGGTCCAATATGCTGCAAAACGCTGACCAGTGCGACGTTGGCGGTCACGGCTAGCGGGTGATAGGGGTCACGGGTGTGACGGGGGTCACGACGAGCGCCCGGCCGACTGTTCCAGGGCCGTGCGGTTGAGCAGCTGGATGTCCTTTCGCCCGACCTGGATCCAACCCTTATCCACGAAATCCCGCATGGTGCGGGAGACCGTTTCGCGGCTGGAGCCGATCATCTGGGCGATGACATGGTGGGTGATTTTTCGGGTGATGTGGATCCCGCCTTCCTCGTCCGCCATCCGGAGGAGCAGGTCCGCCACCCGGCCGTTGACGTCGAGCAGCACCAGGCCGCCGATCTTCTCGTCGGCTCGACGGAGCCGGCTGGCCAATTCCCGGAGCAACGCGATCGCCACCTCGGGAGACTGTCGCAAGCGGGCTTGGAAATCCTCGCGCCGGAGGACCAGGAGGCTGGCGTCCTCCATGGCGATCACGTGGGCCGAGCGGGGCTGGTCGTCCAGCAAAGCCATCTCGCCGAAGAAGCTCCCCTCTCGAAGCACAGAGAGAATCACTTCTCGGCCGTCTTCCCCGATCAGGACCACCTTGACTTGGCCGTCCGCCAGCAGAAAGAGCGAGTCCCCCTGGTCGTCTTCGAACAGGATGACGCTCCCCCGGGGATAGCTCCGCTCCCTCACCAGCTCGGCAAAGGCAGCCAGCTCCTGGTCGGGCAGACTGGCGAACAGGGGGACCTTTTTCAGGACCTCTAGCGGCGGAAGAGGCACGCTCCCCTCGACTCCGAAAGTTGTATGGAAGTGATGGAGATTACGATAGTTGCGGGCTCAGGTCGTGTCAAACACGGAGGGGGCGGCTGGCTCTCATGATCCAGGGTGCACCATGGCCGGCGGATGGGCCACGGCGCGGGGTCGTCGGTTGCCCGGAAGTGGCGGTGGTTGCTATACTTCACCCCTTCATTTCCCCGTTTTCTTGGCAGCAAGAGGAGTGGTTCCGTGAAGCCCAATCTACATCCCAAGTACTTCAAGCTCACCGTCCAGTGCGCTTGCGGACACACCTTTGAAACGCGGTCCACCTCGCCCGCGATCCACGTCGAGGTGTGCTCGAAGTGTCACCCCTTCTTCACCGGAAAGCAGCGGCTGGTCGACACCGCCGGCCGGGTGGACCGCTTCCGGCGGAAATACCAGGGCGACAAGGCTCCGGCGGAAGCCACCCAGGAGTAATTCGTGGAGGCCCGACTCCGCCAGGCGCTCGCCCGGGCGGACGAGGTCGCCCAGCTGCTGGCCGACCCCGCGACGGCCCGCGATTCCGCCAAACTCACCGCGCTCGGCCGGGAACACGCCCGGTTGGTCCCCATCGTCCGCGCTGCCGAACGCCTCTCCAAGCTCGAGGAGGAGCTGGATCAGGCACGTGAAGTAGCCAAGGACCCCGACCCGGAGCTGGCCGCCATGGCCCGGGGCGAGCAGGGCGGCCTCTCCCAGGACATCGAACGCTTGCGGGCCGAGCTGCACGAGCTGCTGCTGCCCCGGGATCCCCACGACGAACGGGACGCGATCATGGAAGTGCGGGCCGGGACCGGTGGCGACGAGGCCGCGCTGTTCGCCGGGGATCTCTTTCGGATGTACACCCGGTTCGCCGAGCGGCACGGCTTGTCGGTGGAGCCGATCTCGCTGAGCGACGGAACGCTGGGCGGCATCAAAGAGGCGATCTTCGCCGTGCGGGGCCCCGATGCCTACGGCCTGCTGCGGCGCGAGTCGGGCGTGCACCGGGTCCAGCGGGTCCCCGCCACCGAGTCCCAGGGGCGGATCCACACCTCGGCGGCCACGGTCGCGGTGCTGCCGGAGGCGGAAGAAGTGGACGTGGTGATCCAGCCCAACGACCTGAAGATCGATGTGTTTCGCTCGTCGGGCCCCGGCGGCCAGAGCGTCAACACCACCGACAGCGCGGTCCGGGTGACCCACTTGCCGACCGGGATCGTGGTGCAGCAGCAGGACCAGAAATCCCAGCTCCAGAACAAGCTCAAGGCCATGGAGGTCCTGCGGGCCCGCCTGCTCGACCGGATGATCGCGGACCAGGAGGCGGCCCGCTCTCGGGAACGCCGCGCCATGGTGGGCACGGGCGACCGTTCGGCCAAGATCCGGACCTACAACTATCCCCAGAGCCGGATCACCGACCACCGAATCAACCTCTCGGTGCATAACCTGGCTGACGTACTCGATGGGCGTCTGGACGAGTTGATCGACGCGCTGCGCATGGCGAGCCGTCAGGAACTGCAGAATGTCTGAGGCCATTCTGATCCGGCGCCAGGTACTCCGCGAGGCGGCTGACCGTCTGTCCGCCGCGGGCATCGTCGGAGCGGGCCGGGAGGCGCTTCGAATCTGGCAGGACCTGATCGACCCGCGGGCCCCGGCGGGAGCCGATATCCTCCCAATGGCCACTGACGGCGCTTCAATGCCACGTGTCGAAGTCTTCGAAAGCGCGATCCGCCGTCGGGCCGCTGGCGAGCCGCTGGCCCACGTGACCGGTTGGGTCGGGTTCCGCCGCCTCACCCTTCGGAGCGACAGGCGGGCCTTGATTCCTCGGCCTGAAACCGAGGGCCTGGTGGATCTCCTTTTGGCCAAGGCACCGACGGGGAGGGTGGCGGATCTGGGGACCGGAAGCGGCTGTCTCGCGCTGGCCCTGGCCGATGAAGGCCGCTATCAGGAAGTGGTCGTGGTGGAGCGGAGTCGAGAAGCCCTGGCCCTGGCCCGGGAGAATCGAGACCTGACCTCGCTTAAGGTGGCTTTCATCGAATGCGATTGGACCGGGGCGCTGGGAGACGCGGAATTGGATGCGGTGGTGTCCAACCCGCCCTATCTCACAGACGCCGAATACGAGGCCCTCGATACTTCAGTGCGTTCCTGGGAGCCGCGGGAGGCATTGGCCAGCGGCGCGGACGGCCTCCGGGCTTCGCTCGAGGTGCTCGAGATTTCGGCCCGGGCGCTTCGGCCGGGCGGGTGGTTGGCCCTGGAGTGCGACACGACCCGGGCCCAAGTCCTCGCCGGGCTGGCGAAACGGGCTGGTTGGCTGGAAGTTACCGTACACGACGACCTCTTCGGACGCGCCCGCTACCTGCTCGCGCGAAGGAGTGCAGCCTGATGATCTGGGAGAAGGCGGAAGAGCTGGGACGGCTGATCGGGCAGACCGCCGAGTGCAAGGAGCTGCGCCGGGCCGAGAGTCGCCTCCGCGAGGATCCGGAGACGGTGAAGAAGCTGGAAGTGATCCAGCGTCTGGCGCGCCAGGTCGATGAGCATATCGCCCAGGGGAAGATGCCAGACGAATCGGTCACCGCGTCCTACGAGCAGGCGGTTCGCGAGCTGGAGACTAGCGTGATCGGGCAGGCCTACGTGGTCGCGCGGGCCAACTTCGACAAGGTCATGGTGCGGGTCAATCAGCTGATCGGGCAGGGCATCGAGAAGGGCGCGACGAGCAGTATCATCACGCTGGGATGAATCCTCGGGGGTTCTTTCTCGTCGTAGAGGGGCCCGACGGAGCGGGGAAGAGCACCCTCATCGCCGGGCTCGAGGCCCGGATGCGGAAGGCCAGGCTGGACCCGGTGCTGGTCCGGGAGCCCGGCGGCACCGCAGTGGCGGAGGCGATCCGGCGCGAGCTGCTCCGGCCCGACCGCGAGTGGGACCCCAGAGCCGAGCTCCTCTATTTCAGCACCGCCCGAGCCGACCTGGTGCATCACGTGATCCGGCCGGCCCTGGAACAGGGGAAGACGGTGCTCTCGGACCGGTTCTTCCTCTCGACCGAGGCCTACCAGATCGGCGGTCGAGGAGTGGCGGTGACGGAGGTGCAGAGCCTGACGGAGCTCGCCACGGGAGGGCTGGTGCCCGACCTGACGGTGGTACTCGATGTACCGCCCGAAGTGAGCGAGGCCCGGCGGCGGCAGCAGGGGCGGACCGACGACCGCTTCGAACGTGAAGATCACGACTTTCACGCCCGGGTGGCCGCCTACTACGTCGGGGCGACGGGCCCCGGCATCGTCCACCTGGATGGGCGGCTGGCCCCGGAACGGGTCTTGCTCTCTACCTGGGACGAGCTTCGGGGTAAGGACCCGGCCCGGTTTCCCGGCCGGATAGATTAGGTTGCACGCGGGTGGTTCGTGGTTGCCACGGCCACCGGATCGGAGGATTTATGCGGAATCGCTGGGGGCTGACGGCGGCGGTCGCGATCGTCTCATTCTTCACGGGCGGCTGGCTGCTGCAGCAGGGTGTCAAGAACGACGGAAACGTCTATCAGCAGGCGCGTCAGTTCGATGACGTGCTTTCCTATATCGACCGGTACTACGTGGACTCGTTGGGCGAGTCCGAGCTCTACCAGAGGGCCACGGACGGCCTGCTCGAGGAGCTGCACGACCCGTACTCGGTCCTGCTCACCGGCAACGATTACAAGGCCCTGACCGAGACCACGACCGGGAACTACGGCGGCCTGGGAATCCAGATCGACGTGCGGGATGGTTGGATCACGGTGGTGGCTCCGCTGCCGGACACGCCGGCCGAGCGGGCCGGGATTCTGACCGGGGACCAGATCGTCTCGGTTGATGACAAGCTGACGGAGGGCTGGAACAACGAGACGGCGGTCAAGGCGCTCCGGGGCGACGTCGGAACCAAGGTGGACCTCCAGGTCCGCCGGCCCGGAACCTCGGGGGCCATCAAGTACAGCCTGACTCGCGCCCAGATTCACGTGCGCTCGGTGCAGGCCGGTACGCTGTTCCAGGGCGGCGTCGGATTCATCTCGCTCAATCCGGTGAGCGAAAACTCGAGCTCCGAGCTTCGGAATGAGATCAGCGGGATGCAGAGCAAGGGGATGAAGGCCATGATCCTCGACCTGCGGGGCAACCCCGGCGGGCTCTTGGATCAGGGCGTCAAGGTGGCGGAACTCTTCCTGGACTCGAACCAGGAGATCGTCTCCACGCGGGGCCGGACCCGGGCTTCGAACCGGCGCTTCCTCGACGATGCCAAGCAGACCTGGCCGGGGCTGCCGATCGTAGTCTTGGTCAACGAAGGCACCGCTAGCGCGGCGGAGATCGTGGCGGGGGCGCTGCAGGATCACGACCGCGCCGTGGTGATCGGGACACCGACCTTCGGGAAGGGGTTGGTCCAGACACTCTATCCTCTATCCGAGGTTTCGGCCCTCAAGCTGACCACCGCCCGCTGGTATACGCCCAGCGGCCGTACCATTCAGCGCACCGCGCGCAACGAAGACGACCAGGCCGAGCAGGCGGCCCGGGCGGCGACGGCCCCTGCCAAGACCGACACCACCACCTATCACACCGATTCGGGGCGGCTGGTGAAGGGCGGCGGCGGCATCGTCCCCGATCTCACGGTGACTCAGGATTCGCTGACTCCGGGCGAGCGGGCCTTCGTGCAGTCGATGGGCCCCAAGATTGCCGAGTTCCGCGACGTGCTCACGACTTACGCGCTCGAAGTCAAGAACGACAAGTCGGTGACCTCGGAGAGCTTCCAGGTGACGCCGGCGATGCGGGACAAAGTGTACGAGCGGTTGAAGGCCAAGGGCGTCACCATGAGCTCGGATACCTTCGCCGGCGGAGCGTCGCTGGTAGACGACCAGTTGGGCTACGAGATCGCTCGGTATGTCTTCGGCCGGCCGGCGGAGTTCCGCCGTCGGTCCCAGGATGACCGGCAGATGCAGGCGGCGCTGGCGCTGCTTCGCAAGGCGCAGACGCCCAAGGAGCTGATGGACTTGGCGTTGTCCCGGTCGACGTCGGCGGTCAAGAACTGAGGCGGGTGGGGCGGTGGGGCGGGCGCGGACGCGCCCGCCCCACCGCCCCCCACCCGATCCCTTGTCGGGGTTTCCCCATCACATCACGATCATAGGTGCCGGCCGTCTCGGGCAGGGGCTGGGCCTCGCCCTGCAGCGGACCGGTGTCCCCGTCCTGATTCTGGCTCGGCGCCCGGGGCCATGGCTTCCTGGTCTCCCCGTGCGGGTGAGTGAGACGCTCGATGTAGGGGACGCCGACCTGATTCTGCTCACGGTTCCCGACGGTGCCATCACCGCGGTCGCGGAGCGCCTGGCCGGCACCGGGAGGGTCGGCGCGGCTCATGTGGTCCTTCACACCTCGGGCCTGATGGATCGCCGAGCGCTGGTACCGCTCGGTGCTACCGGTGCCGCACTGGGCTCGCTTCATCCCCTGCAGACGATCGCCGATCCGGCCTCGGCGCCGGCCGCCTTCCATGGCGCGTATGCCGCTGTGGAAGGGGACCTGCGGGCGGTGGAGGCCGCCAGCCTGGTGGCGCGCGCCGTTGGGCTCACACCCTTTCCGATCTCGGGTGAGAGCAAGGCGCTCTATCACGCCACGGCGGCGTTGCTGGCCAACTCGACCGTCGCCCTCGCCGGGCTGGCCGAGCGGCTGGCCCGGGAAGCCGGGCTTCCGGAGGAGCTCCTCGGCCGGATCTACCTCCCGCTGCTGCGCGGCACCGTCGAGAATCTCGAGCGACTGGGCTCCGCCCGGGCGCTCACCGGCCCGGTGCGCCGGGGCGACTTGGTCACCATCGAGCGGCACCTGGCGGCGCTGCCGCCGGCGGATCGCGCGCTCTATCGAGCGCTGGGTCGGCTGATCCTCGCGCTGGCGCGCGAGGCGGGGCTCGATTCCGAGGCCGCCGCCAGAGTAGAGGCGCTGCTAGTGAAGGAGTAGGCTACGGCTTGGCGGACTTGGGGTCGTACCCGACGTTGGAGGCCTGCTCCGGCGGCAGGGCGACCTTGAAGGCAAAGTGCTGCTCCACCAGTTGATGGACGTGCCGGCCGGCGCGCGTGGCGGGCCGGAACCGCATGCCGCCCAGGGCGATCTGCACCGAATTGGTGAAGAGGGGATGGGTGCTGGTGAGGATCCGCACCGACTCCACGTCGACCATCCCGATGGTGTCCACCACAAACTGGGCGAAGACGACTCCCTCGATGTTGTTCCGGAGCAGCTGCGCCGGGTAGACCGGAGCTGCGCTGGCATCGTCCCGGGACACGATCGAGTCCACCCAGACCTCGGTGAAGATGGAATCGCCGTCCGAGATCGCCAGGCCGGCCGGCAACCCGCCCTGCGGTTCCGGGAGACCGTTGTCCTCCTGCTCCTGGATCCCGGGGATCGGTATCGCGACCTGCTGTTGAGGCCCGCCCGCCCGATCCATTTCCTCTTTGAGATTGCCCAGCGCGCCCCATTCCGAGGGCGTCACCTCGCGCTTCATCTGATGACTGGGTGGCGGCAGATACAGCGCGGGCAGCACCGTGCCCTCGTCGATCATGCGGGATTGGATCTGGTCGTGTCTGAGGGTCAGACCGACGAGCGCGCCATGAAACGCGAGGCTGATGGCAGCACTCGTGAGGAAGCTTGGCGAGGAATATTCGAACCTCAGGCGGTGCACAGCGCCCCCGGTCCTGTCGAGCGGATGAATTCGACTTGTCTTCAGTATGCGGGATAGACCCGGTGACTGACAAGCGTGCAGAATGAAACAGCATCTGTAGCCTGCTCTAGACGGCGCGGTCCGCAACGCCTGCCGCCCGAAAGGCCTGGTAGACCCGGGGGTCGAAACAGGTGAACAAGACGGTCGCAGGCCGGGGAGTCTTCGCCAGGAATCGAGTCACGGTCTCCAGCGCAATTCTGGTCGCGGCCTCAATCGGATAGCCATAAGCCCCGCAGCTGATGGCGGGAAATGCGATGCTCTCGAGCTCGTGGCCGCGGGCCAGGTCCAGGGCGGAGCGATAGGCGCTCGCAAGCAGCTCCGGCTCGCCGTGCCCGCCGCCCCGCCACACCGGTCCGACCGCGTGAATCACGTGGCGGGCGGGGAGCCGGTAGCCGCGAGTGATTCTCGCGTCTCCGGTGGGGCAACCGCCCAGGGTACGGCATTCGGCGAGGAGCTCGGGACCGGCAGCGCGGTGGATCGCGCCGTCCACACCCCCACCCCCCAGCAGTGAAGTATTGGCCGCGTTGACGATGGCATCCACGGCGAGGGTGGTGATGTCGTCCCGGCAGACACGAATCTCGCCCACGGACTCCTCGTTCAGCGCGCCCGCGACCGCCGGGCCCAGGCCCAGAGCCCAGCTCCCAATCCGAGCGTGACGACCCCATAGACCAGGAGTGCCGAGCCCCGGGGCTCGCCGCGCAGCAGCCCCTCGGCTGCGAGCAGAATGCAGACCCCGCCGGTGGCGGCGGCGACCAGGCCCAGGGCGGCAAAGGCGAAGTGAAACTCGAGTCGCATGGAGACTACGCCGGGCGGCGGGCCCGCATCGTGGTACGCGGCTGCCAGCCGAACCGATCCCAACGAGTCCGGCCCCCGGCGTCGAAGCGGACGCCCTCTCTTTCGAGGAGCAGGCGTTGGAGCACTCCGTCCTCCGATCGCGCCCGGGGACTCACCGCACCGCGCGCGTTCACCACCCGGTGCCAGGGGACACGGGATCCCTCAGGGAGGGCGTGCAGGGCGTACCCCACTTGTCGCGCCCGGCCCGGCAGTCCGGCCAGCCGGGCAATCTGTCCGTAGCTCGCGACCCGGCCGCGGGGAATGCGACGCACCACCGCGTAGATCCGGGGGTAGCTGGGGCTCCTGGGCCTCATTGTCGCTCGCAGCAGCTTCAACGCGTGGTCTTCCTTGCTGGCGAAAAATCCTCAGACCGCGCGGGTCATGCCCCCGTCGATCCGAAGACTCTGTCCGGTAACGTATCCTGCTTCTCCCGAAAGCAGGAACGCGACTGCCTCCGCGACTTCACCGACCGTACCGGCTCGGCGAAGGGGAATCGCTGCGCGCTCGGTCTCGCCCACGGGATAGTTGTCAACGTACCCGGGGAGCACCGTGTTCATCCGGATGCCGTGGGCCGCGTAGCGGAGGCTGTAGAGGCGCGTGAAATTTTCCAGGCCGGCGCGCATCACCGAGGATACCGGAAAGGTCAGATTGGGCTGGATGGCGACGGTGCTCGAAATATTGACCCAGGCGCCGGAGCCCTGCTGGAGCATGATTGGGGTGACCAGCCGAGCCAGTCGGACGACGTTGAGGACCAGCAGGTCAAGCCCCGCATGCCACTCATCGTCGGTGATGGCGAGGAGGTCGCCTTTGGGAGGATGTCCGGTGTTGTTGACCACGGCGTCGATCCGCCCGTAGCGCTCGAGCGCGGCGCGGACCAGGCGGTCGAGGTCAGCGGGTTCGGTGACGGAGCCCTGGAGCCCGAGGCCGCCCAGCTCCTGAGCCAAGGACACCGCGGCCCCGGAGGGCGACATCAGCACCACGGCGTACTTCCGGCGGGCCAGCGCGCGGGCGCAGGCGGCGCCGATGCCGCGCCCCGCTGCCGTGACGATGGCGACCGGCGCGTCCAAGCGTCCTCGATGGCCTCAGGGGGTGCCGATCAGGGAGAAATCGAGGTCCCCGGTGGTGCCGAACATGCCCAGGTTTACGGTCCAGGCGCCGGGGGCCCCGGAATCGGTGTGCTGCACTTCGTTCCAGATGAGCTGAATGTTCAGGTCGTAGACCACCGTCCCATTGGCGTCGGTGACCGTGAGCTGGGTGATCCCATGGGGGACCAGGTGCTCCTTGGTGAAGGTGATGGTGGCAGTGGACCCGCTGTTGTTCCAGGTCCAGGTGAGGGTCTGGTTGACGTTGTCCAGCCCATCGGCCTGGTAGCTCAGGGTATCGGTCACGTTGACCAGGCGCGGATTGTTGTCCGGACCGATCACGGCGACCGGATCCTGCCAGCATCCCAGGCCGGCCAGGATCAGGAGCGTCAGGGCTGCACGCGCGATGGTCGAGGGGCTCATAGTGCGCCTCAATCGTCGGCCTTCCAGGCCGGGATGGCGAGACTGCCGAAGATCAGGATCTGGGGACTGTTAACGGTGACCGTGGGGTGCACCGCATACTTGCTCGAGCGATGATAGTTGACATACCGGACCCCGGCGCCGAGCCGGGTGAACAACCTCAGCCGGGCCTCCGCGCCGAAGGCGTCCTCGAAGTGGTCGGAATCGGCCCCATTCAGGGTGTGGATGTACGAGCTGGTATACCCGGTCTCGATCCTGGCCAGGCCCTTCCAACTCAGGATGAGTCGGGAATTGATGCCCACACCCGGTCCGTAATCGTAGTCCCGCCCCTCCTGCACCTTGTAGTAGTCCGACAGGGTCGCGCCCAGGACCACCACTCTCGGCAGCGCTTCGAACCGAACTGACAAACGGCCCCGATTCCAGCGCGAGATCAACCCGGCGCTCACACTCTGCGCTCCGTACTCGTAGGCCGGGTTGGAATAGTATTCGTAATGCATCAGCACGCCGACCTGATGCTTGCTGGTGGCGCCCTCGTGCAGGGACCATCCCGCAAGGGTGCCGACCGACTTGAGGACGGCGAGCGCGCCTCCGCGGTTCTGGCTGGCCAGCTGGGCCATGAAATCGAAGTGCGCAAAGGGCGGCTTGCGCAGGTCGTCCACCAGATCGCCGTACCAGAGCCGGACCTCGGAGACGAACTGGTCCCTCGAGCCGGCGCCGTAGAGCGAGCTGGTCCCGCTGGCGTGCCGGTACCCGAGGTCCACCGCGGCCTGCACCACGCTAGGCCGCCAGTCGGGCGGATTGGCGGTGACGTCGTTCATTTGCCCGCGGACCAGCCGGTTGAATCCCCGGACCGGGTCGAGCAGGGTGGCGCCGATCTCGCGCCAAGTGCGCTCACCGCCGGTGGCGGTGTTGTCGAGCGTGAGAGACGAGAGGCGATACAGGGTCTCGCCCAGCGTGATGCCCCCCATGCTGGTGGCGATCCAGTCGTTGGGGGCGGGGGCCCAGCGCTCGAAGCCCAGCTCCCACATCAGACTGCCGGCGAAGGCCCAAGGGGCCGATTGCCAGAAGTTGTACCCGTTGGTGCGGGCGGCGTTGAAATAGAGGCTGCCGTGGTAGGGGTGCGAGAACTGGTTGTTCGTGAAGGCGTTGTTGTCCCAGACCCAGGGATTCTCGAGGTTCTCCTCCCAGCTGTCGGGGCCGATCTTGGCCCACTTCTTGTCCCGTATGACCGAATTGACGGACCAGGGGATCAGCTGTACGACCATCAGCTCGCCGGCGGCGACCCAGAATCGCTTGGGGGGATGACAGTCGGGGCAGGGGAGGCTCTGGTCCCGGGGAATCCAATGGGCGATTTGAGGGGGCAGGATGCGCGGGTCGGGATAGCTCGACTCCGGGGTCGCCACCTGAAGCATCGACACCGATGGCGGTGCCGCCTGAGAGTCGGCCGCCTCCTGCGCGCAGAGACCGGGCGCGCACCAGACCAGCAGGGCAGGGCTCAGACCCGCGATCACCGCGCGCTTGAGGCTCACGAGTGGTTCCAGGCTCGGTGGAGAGAGAGGGTGGTGGCTACCGGAACGGGAAGAACAGACCTTCGCCAATATACCTGACCCTAAAGCTCAGGGAAGCCCGCGCGATGGCTCCGATGCGGCGCCCAGATCGCCTTCCTCCTCGGGGCGGACCGTCACCTTGGCCCAGACCGGTCGGTGGTCGCTGGTGTGGAGGCTGTCGCGCACGATCCCCGCGGAACTCCACGCCAGGTCCCCCCCGCGCAGGAAGATGTGATCGAAGTCGAACCTGGCGTAGGTCCGGCCCAGACTCTTGGTGGGCCAGGCGAACCCCTGCTGCTCGAAGACCTCACCGGCGCGATGGCTGTTGAGGTCTCCCGCGACGATCACCGGAATGGAGCTGGTGTCGGCGTCTGCGGCCACGGCCCGCGCCTGATCCGCCTGCCCGCCGAAGCCGACCTCGACCAAGGTGCCGAAGTGCACGGCATAGACCCGGATGCGCTGATCGCCGATCCGCACGGTACCCACCACCGCCTCCCGCTGGGTCTTCCGGCTCCCGGCCACGTGGGGCAGCAGGATCTTGCGGTCGTCCTCGATCGGCCAGCGGGCCAGGATGGCGTTGCCGAAATTGGCCTTGCTGACGGGGTGGAAGGTGGCCGGGTAGTAGACGTAGTTGAAGCCGAGCGCCTCGGCGATGCGGGCCACGCTGGCGTCGTCCATCTCCTGGAGCACCACCACGTCCGCCTGGCGCAGATCGGCATCGGCTCGGAACAGATCGATCTGCTCGCCCACCTTTTCGGCGAAGTGGGTATTGAAGGTGACGATGCGGAGTGTGGTCTGAGGCGCCGCCACCGGTGCGACCCCGCTGAACCGGGGGCCATCGGCCGGATAGTTGATCCCCTTGGCGCAGCCGGCCAAGCCGATCAGCAGGGCGAGCGAGACGGCGTTCCGGCGGTCAGGGCGCATGTGCTTCGCCCCCCTGGGCCAGCGGGTCATCGGTGGGAAGCCAACCCACGCCGCCGCAGTAACAGAATCCCAGCTCCGGATCGTTCTGAGTCACCTCGGTCGCGGTACCGGTGCCGCCGCAGAAGGGGCAGTCGTCAGCGGCGTCGGGCCGCACCGGGGCGAGCACTCGCAAACCGGGGATCCTGAGGCTCGCCTGTAGCCGCACCTGGTTGATCTTTCGCCCTTCCGCGACCAGCCAAGCCGTGGCATCGGCAGCGTACCCGAAGCTCGCCACCTGACCGTCCGGGGTCAGGGCCAGGCACTCGTCCCAATTTCGCACCACCGGCAACAGATCCAGGCGGCGCGCCGCCCGCCGGATCCCCAATGGGTCGGGTCCCGACTGCGAGACGTAGCCTTCGATGGCTTCAGCAATGGCGGCAAGCACGTTCGGCGGCACCGGCATGAGACGGTGGCGGGTAATGGCGGTTTCTCCGCCATTCCCGCCCACATATCGGAACGAGGTCAGGAGCGCTTCAGGCGGCCGATGCGCTCGATCAGCTGCTGAGACAGAATCTGGAGCTCGACGTGCTCGGGCTGGAGCGCCGTAGTCTTTCCGCTCTCGATGTCGGACACCAGGTTCCGCGTCAGGTCGAGGGCCCGTCGCAGGCGGAACCGTTCGACCAGGGCGTGGTAGTTGGTCGACTTGGAGGCGGAGAGCACCGCCCACACGCTGGTCCGGAGGGTGTCCACCGTGTGTTTGAGGTCTTCCAATCCTTCCGGGGGCGCCTTGGCCTCCGAGAGCTGCGCATCCAGCTGGTCCAGCATGGTGCGGATGGTGCTGACCCGCTGGCTGAGCGGCATTTCGGTCATGTCGAATCTCCCCGGAGCCAGGGCGAATGTGAGACGCTGACCTTCAATTTGGGTTGGACGGTGTCGGGAAGGAAGCGCGAGGGGCCCCGGCCTTAGTGCTCGTGGTGGCGCCCCCCGCCGTGCTGGTGCTGCTGATGCTCGGTCGGTTTGGCGGCAGGGCCCTGGGCGGCCGCCTCGTGGGCATGGTGATCGTGCATCATGCGCATTTCCCCAACCGAGTTGCCGTCCCGGAGCTGGTTGAACAGATCCTGGCGATAGGCGGCGTCGGTGGTGTCGATCGTGGGCCATTGACTGGCACGATCCGGCGCGAAGAGTCCGCCGACCGCCCCCATGCCTCCATACTTGATCGTGTCGCCGGTCGGATTGTCGTAGACCACGCGCACTTGGTAGGTGTGGCTGGGCTCGATGTGGATGCCGAGCCTGTGCCACCGATAGAACAGCTCAGAGGGCATGGAGGTCACGGTCCCGTCCTCATCTTCGTAGGGGACCCCCCGCCAAATCACCCGGTTGTCCGTCAGGTCGCGGAATTCGAGGAACTGCGCGTAGTCGTGCACGTGGCCACCCAGACCAATCAGCGTTCCCGGCACCGCGGGGGAGGCTTCGTGATGCTGCTCGGAGCGCCCTGGCGGCAGGTCGAACGACTTTTCTCCATCAGGACCCCCGACCGGGAACAACACGTCCAGTTGGGTCGGGAAGACCTGGAACAGCGGCCAGCCCAATCCCCCCTTCGAAAATCCGAAGACGACCCGCGCCCGCGCTCCCCGGACCGGTTGACTCTCGGTGTTGTGTAGCATGGCCTTGAGCACCAGCTGCTTCCCGGCGATCAGGGGGACACCGAACAGCAGCTGAGGCACCTTGGCGTCGCCGGTCTCCTTGCTGGCTGCGAACAGTCGCAGGGCGATGGGCCCGAACAGCTCGCGACGCCCGGGGTCGATGACGTTGAAGTGATGCAGCCGGGACGCCGGAAGCCGGTTGCCCTCTGGATCTACCACCTCGACATACGCGCTGTGGACGAAGCCACCGACTGGGACAGTCACTCGCGTGGCTGGGGTGACGATCATGCCGTCATGGCCCGGCATGGCGGCCGGAATGTCAATCGGTGGGATCTCCAGCACCATCTCGCTGCGGCTCGCCTCGTAGGTCGCGGTCCCCGACGGGAGACTCCCCAGGTTGACGTGGGCGCTTTCACCCGGGCTGGCCGAAGCACGTCCACAGGCGGCCATGCTGAGCGGTAACAGGAGACCGACTAGGGTAGTGCGGGTCCAGCGCATCCGGGTCACGCTCCAACTCCCTCCTTGAGGGTTCCCTCGTTCCAGCCCGAAATCGCGCCGCATTTTCGCTTGGAGGACCGCCCTAGGTCAAGCCCGATCCCTCTACGCGGAGAAAAGAATGATGATTGGGGGGGTCGGGGGGTCGGGAATACGGCCTACTTGTCGGCCGTAATGACGATGGCCTGTATGGGTGTGCGGATGGGGTGGTCACCGAAGGCGGTGGCGAGACGGGAGGCCAGGGCCGCGCCCAGGACGGCGAAATCGCCGCCTCGCTCACGGATCGCGGCGCTCATCGGAGACCCTTCGAGCATGCCGCGCGCGAGATCCTGGGCCGAGGGGCCGCGAGCCTCCTTGGTCAGGACGTCCAGCCTCACCCTGCTGAAGCCCGCCTCGCGAGGCAGCGTCTGGAGCGCCTTCCGGTCGTGAAACCCCCACGGGACCTTGAAGAAGGCCGGGGGATCGGCCGGGAAGAATTCGGCCACCAACCGGTCTCCGATACTGGCGATGGGATTGGATTCCATCGAGTCCCAGACGTTGAACAACCACTGTCCGCCGGGGCGGAGCACGCGGAACGCCTCCCGGGCGCCGGCTGCCTTGTCGGGGAAGAACATCACTCCGAATTGGCAGACCACCGTGTCGAAGGACTGATCGGGGAAGGGAAGCGCGGTCCCGTCGGCCTGTCGCCACGTCACCCGCGGGTGCGGTGGCACTCGAGGCCGCGCGTACTCGATCATGGCCTCGTTGAGATCGGTCGCCACCAGGGAGGCGCCGGCCGGAAGTCGCTCCTGGAGCAGCCGGGTCAGGATGCCGGTCCCGCTGGCGATCTCGAGCACCCGCGTGGTCGCACCCAGGACCACACGTTCGGCCAGATCCCGGGCGTAGGGGTCGAAGATCAGCGGCCCCAGGTACCGGTCGTAGTTCTCCGGGATCGAGCCGTCGAAGGTCGCGTTGGGGTCTGGCACCGGGACTAATCGTCCCCGAAGGGCGCGTAGGTCTTGAGGAAGTCTTGCAGCTCCTCGCGGAGGTTTTCGGGGGTTCCCACGGTACCGCCCTCCGCCAGCTGCCGGAGCTCCTCGTAGGCCCACATGCGCACCTCCGCGGCGGAGTCCGGCGCGATGCCCGCGTGGGCCAGCCGCTCCAGGACCTGAGTTACCTGCGCCGCCTTGGCGGGGTCGGCTTGCAAGGCGCGGTGCATGGCGCCGAACAGGTCGCGGATCAGAGCTTGGGTATTGACGACCCCTCGTACCCGTCCCAGCAGCTCCGCCACCGTCTCGGCGGAAAGCGAATCGCCCCCGGCGATTTCCTGGAGGGCCGGATCGCTCTTGGGGTCGCGGCCGGTGGCTTCGCGGGCCCAGGCGACCACCTCTCCGGGGTCGATCAGCCCCGCCGTCAGAGCCAGACGATACACTTCAGCGCGCTTGCGATGCTCGGTCATCGGTGCACCTCGATCGAGGCCGGCCCGGCTGCCTCGCGTATGGTAACGCCCCCCTCGGAGAGAACAAGGCCCGACAAGGCCCTCCGCTTGATGCCGCCCCGACGCTCCGATCCTGCCTTCGGGAAGGAACCTGGAGACAGCATGGGACCCTCGAGTGAGCACCATGGCCTTATCGTAAGCCCTCACCGCCTGCCCCCAGCTCTGGTCGCCAGCCAGTACCGCTAGACGGGCGGGCCCTCGCCCTCGAGCCGGCGCCGGCCCAGGGCGAGGGCCTCGTCGTAGACCCGTTCCAGCGCGGGATTCACCCCTCGGCACCCGGCCACCACCTGCGCAGTCCACTCCAGGTAGGCCCGACGTCGCTCCCGGCTCCAGCGCGCGGGCGGCGCCAGGGTGACGTCGCGGACATTGCAGATCTTGTCGGCGACCTTGAGCTGTTTCGCGGCGGCGGAGGCGTGGGGTGCACGCTCCACCTGGAGCCGCTTCCGCTCCGGGGCCGGAAGCCGCTCGTCGTCGGTGACCTCCTCCACCAGCCGCGCCACCTCGGCGCCGAATTGGCTCTCCAACTCGGCGACGCTGGTCTCGGTATCCTCGAGCGTATCGTGCAGGATGGCACCGACCAGGAGTACGCGGTCAGTCACCTGGCCGTCCACGGCCAGCACCGTGGCGACGGCGATCGGATGATTGATGTAGGGAGAGGCCTCCACGTCCTTCCGGCGCTGGTTGCGATGCCGGTCGGCCGCGAAGGTCAGGGCCTGGAGCAGATCGGCTGGCGGGACGATGGGAGGCCTCCTCACGCCTGCCCGGGGATCACGGCCTCGGCTCGAACAGCGCCGCGGCGGCGCCGGCCGGATCGCGGATGATGGCATAGCGCCCCTGCGGCATGGTCTTGGGGCCGCTGACCAGCGTGCCACCCAGCTCGGTGCAGGCGGCCAGGCTCTGGTCCAGATCCGCCACCGTGATGTAGACCAGCCAGACCGGGGGGAGATCGGCGTTGGAACCCTGTGCGTGACAGATCCCGGCGACCGCGCCGGGCGCGCCCGGGGGACTCATACAGTAGTCGTCGTACCCGCCCATCGGGAGACCGCTCCACTCCCAGCCGACGACGAGCTGATAGAAATGGCGCAGCGCCTTGGCGTCGGGGACCGTGAGGTCGACCCAGGAAATGGTCCCAACGGGCGGCGGCGGCTCGGGCTTCATGGTGGCTCCGGGTTCAGCGCCAGAGGGAGAGGATGACTCCCATGATGACCAGGTAGGCGAGTTGGTACGAAGTATCGATCAGGAAGGCCGAGAGAGGCTTGGTCGAGAAGAAATGGGCCGTAAGGCCCAGCGGGAGCGCGAAACCGAGCCAGACCAGCGCCCCCCATCGAAGGCCGGGGGCGGCGCCGTAGGCCCCGACCGCACCCAGCACCACGCTCAGCACCAACGCCATGAGCAGATAGGACAGGAACGACGCGAGGTAGGCGCGTCCGGCCGTGGCGCGCATCTGGGCCACCTGGTCCGCCGTATAGCCGTGGGCCCGGATCCACTGGCGTCCCAAGAGCAGGGGCGAATACCAGAGGCCGCCGAGGACCATGGTCGCGACCGCGGCGGTCAGGACGGCGAGGAAATGCGGGACGGGCATTCAGCCTCCACGAGAAAGGAAGTAACGCATGACGGGCCGACTCCTCGAGCGCCGGGCGACGGTGCGAAACCCGGCCCGCTCGAATGCCGCCGCGGCACCGGTCCAGAGGAAGACATCGGGCAAGGCCGCCTTGGGCGGGACCACCGGATACCCCTCCACGACCCGGGCCCCGCGCCGGCCCGCCAGCGCCACGGCCGCCCTGAGCAACTCGACCGAGACGCCCTGCCGACGAAACGGCTTGAGCACGAAGAAGCAGGAGACCGACCAGACCTCCTGGTCATCCACCGGGCGCAGCACCCGGGACCGCTCGAGGAACGAGTATTCCGACCGCGGTGCCACGGCACACCAGCCGACCGGCTTCCCGTCCACATACGCCAGCACGCCGGGGCGCCGGCCGAGGCCGACCAGGCGCCTGAGCGCCAGTTGATTGCGACGCCTCTTCCCGGCCTGGTACGCCTTGGGAGCCAGGCGCCAGGCCATGCACCAGCATCCGCCGCAGGCGCCGCGCTCGCCGAAGAGGGCCTTGAGGTCGCGCCACCGGGCCGGCGTCACCGGAATGCATCGAAGCGGAGAGGAGGTCATCGCGGTCGGCGTCGGTAGCCGCGCCTTCGATTCAAGAGGCCCCCCTGAATGGCTCGCCCGAGGGTCAGGTCCTGGGTAACGCCCGGGGGTGGCCTTCGACCGGCTGAGTCAGGCTCTCTTCGATCCCGGTGAGGCGATTGGCATTGACCATGACCGTCGGCACCTGGCGCCGCTCGTCGGTCGGCGTGCGGCTGGAGTTGGGCTCCCAGGTCGCATCCCGGAGGAGCAGGAACCCTTCATGCTGCCGGAGGAAATCCGAGAGGCGCAGGTTCTTGAGAAACTCGATCCGGCCCTCGAGCAGTCCGGTCGTGAGCACGCAGGAGATCTGGAGCGGAGTGACGGTCGCGGGGAGCAGTTCCATCACGACCCGCTGGCGATCCTGCGGGACAATCAACAGCGCGGACTCTTCCCGCAGCGCGAAGAACGGAAGCTGCTCGGCTCTCCCCGGACGGCGTACGGCCGTCAGCTTGAGGAAGCGACCTGAAGTGTTCAGGAAGTCGAGGAGATTCTGCGCCTGCGGGACGACGAAGGTCCCCGCTATCCAGCCGCCCGGTGTCAGGACATCGGCCGGAATCTCGCGTTGGCGGGGTCGGTAGGGAGTCTTGAGCGTTCCAGTCATGGTGCCCCCTGCGCCGGCGGTGGATAGACCTCGTAGTGCGTGACCGTCGGCTCGAACTCGAGGAGAAAGCTCTGATCTTCAGGATAATAACGCGCCCGCTCGGGGTCGGGCCCGGCGAAGGCCTTGATGTGCTCCAGCGATTGCCAGAAGGAGATGAGGAGAAAGTGCTCGATGCCCTCCTCGAGTCGCCGCAACACCAGGACGCCGAGATTGCCGGGAGTCGCGCGATAGTCGGGCACCCCGGTTCGCAGCAGGAACTGGTGGTAGTCCTCCGCCCGGTCGGCAGGCACGCGGCCATGCCAGGTGCGAGCGATCATGAGCGGGCCAGGGTCGAGACGCGGCGCAGCAGCTGCAGCCGGTCCCGATCGCTGAGGGCGAGGATCCGGCTTTCGTCGACGGGGTCGCGGCCACGACCCGCACGCCAGAGCCAGGCCTCGGTGGCGGCGCGAACCATGGCCGCGGCGGTCTGATACCGGTCGTCCGCTTCCAGCCGGGTAGAATCGAGGGTACAGGTGCCGGTCATCCGCGAGTAGTGACCGTGGACCCTTGGTTGGCGAGTAATGAATATGGCGAGCACACATCGGTGCAGGCGGCTCAGCCGACTGGGGGCGTGTTCCCGGAGCACTTTGAGCGCAGCCTCCAGGTAGCGGCGATCCATGGGGCCCGCGCCGCTCCCCAGCAGGACGGGCAAGCCATCCACCTGCGGCAGGTGCCGCAGCGCGAGCCGGGAGAGCCGGGACAGGATCCCGTAGACCAGTCCCCACACCGCGACCGCCAAGCGCCGCGGGCCGCTCCACCGCTCTTCCCGAGAGGTCATCATCCGTTCCGGTGCCAGGGCCGCTCGCCCGGTCGAGGCGTTCACCGCGTCGCCGTCCGGCGCGCGAAGCGCAACCCCGACCAGTCGGCGTCGATGGCACAGATCTTAAAGTCGACCAGCCCATGAGCCAATCCGCTCTCGCGCACCATGGTCTCGGTTACATCGGTCTTGAGCTCAGCGGCTTGCTTGACCCAGGCGATCCAGAGTCCCCCCGCCCCCGGGAGCCGAGCGACCCGCTCGATCCGCTGCCTCAGCTCACGGGCGGAACGCACGAACCAGATCGCCTGATCGCAGCGCCCTCGGCTGCCGGAGCGCAGTGTAGCGCCTGGTGGAAGCGGCCCCAGCGTTTGGGCGAAGTCCGCCGGCGCCCCCAGCAGGGCGACCACCCAGTCCGGCTTGATTCCGAGCTTCTTGGGGAGCGGCGTCCCACTGTAGCCCGCCAGGCGGGAGGCCGGCACCACAGGTGTCTTGGGTGGATCCGCGATCGCGCGCTTGAGTGGGGACACGATGGAGCTCCACGTGGTGTACACCGCGTCCGGGAGCTGAGCCTTGACCCGGGCGACCTTGTTCGGATCCCCCTCCACGAAGACGACCGGGACGTGACGCGTGGCCTTGGTGGTCCGCAACGCCATGCCAACGTCGCGGCCGGTGGTCGGAAGCCGGGACAGGTCGATGACCACCGCCGCCGGCGGAGTCCGCCCCATCGTTTTGAGCACCCCGGGGTCAAACCCTCCGTGGTCGACCGTGAAACCGGTGCGCCGGAGTTGCGCTGCCCTCGCTCGAGCTTGGGCAGGCACCCAGTGGACCAAGCGGATGCGGGGCATGGCCATTCGAGTCGGTCGGGACCCGCGCGGCGTCCGAACCCTTCAGCCCGACGCGGTCTCGACTCCCGGGGTCCTCGGGACCGACGGGACCAGAGACGCCGCCAGGGCCAGGTTGACCGCGTCGCGGAAGAAGTTGCGCAGGCGCAGCAGATCGAGGCCGTACGCGACCCCACACAGGGTGCTCCAGAGCGCGGCAACCCGGAGCGCGGTCGCGGTAACGGTGTCGGCGGGGCTCACGACCCCGAACACCAGCAGGAGAAGGGCCGTGAGCACCAGGAAGGCGCGCGAGAGCCGGAATCGCGCCGTGGCGGCAGGATCAGAAACCGCCCAGGCCAACCGTACGTCTCCTGCTTCCACGCCGGCGAAGAGACTCCACCGGGTGAGCATCGATGGGACCGGGTCGATCGTGAACGAGAATCCGTCGCCGGTCCTCCGCACGTCACCGGCACCCTCCTCGCGCATCGTCTGTTCCAGGTGACGAAGCAGCGCCTCCTCCTGGGCCGGAAGACGGCGGCGCCGGGGCAAAGGAATCCGCGCGGTGCAGCTGATGGGAAAGGGCATGGTGAATTCGTCCCTCGACGGCGGGGTTTGAACCGGCATCAAGGTGCAGACCGGAGTTGCGGTCGGCAAGGGCGGTACCGGTGGCGAGTGTTTAACCCCGATACGCCATTGGTTTAGGCTACGTCACGGGCTCGCGGGCCCAATAGACGAAGTCAGTCATCGCCGGTTCGGCGCCCAGCGATCGGACCAGGGCGGCGATCTGGCCGCGGTGATACAACGAGTGTCCAAAGAGCTGCGTGAGCACGTCGTCCACCCGATTACGGAACTCGGAGCCCTCGAGACTCCGATACTCGAACACCCGCTCCACTTCCGGGGCGTCGAGGCGCGCCAGATAGTCTGACCAGGCGCGGTGCATCTCGACTAGGCGCCGGGCCAGGTCCACGAGCGAGACGCCCTGGGGAAACACCTCGGCCGGCCGCTGAACCGTTGGCGTGAGGCGCGACAACCAGAGCCATCGCGCCGCGACCACATGGGCCAACAGGTCCACCGCCTTCTGAAACGCGGGCCCACGGCGATCAGGCGGTACCGCTTCCAGAGAGCCGACGACCTTGGAGTGACTCTCCTCTTCGTAGCGGAACCACCGTCGGTAGCGATCGGCCATACTGTCGGTCATGGGGAACCCTCCTGCTTCACGATGGCATCCATCGCGGCCCCGCGTCGCTCCATGTAGGTGTGGGTTCCCAGGTCGGTGCCGAAGCCGTGACGGCCATACAGCTCCTGCGCGTCCAGCGTCAGCAGGGCCAGCCGCCGGAACCCCTGGAGGTCGGGATGATCGACGATCCTCTCGACCATCCAGTAGCCGAGCCCCTGCCCTCGATACTCCGCATCGATGACCACGTCGGTGAGGTAGCCGTAGGTGGCGAGGTCGGTCACCACTCTTCCGAACCCCACCTGTCGTTGGCCGTGGTAGATCCCGAAACAGATCGAGTTGGCGATGGAGCGCTCGAGCAACACTTGGGAGATGCAGTCGCCCCAATGGGTAGCGGTGAGCAGTCGCAGGGTCGCTTCGACATCGAGTCGGTCTCGACGGGTAGAAAGGGTGAACTCCCCCCGCGTCTCCTCGATCGGCCGATCCGGCAAGGTGCTGGTGGAGGCCACGGGAGGTGCGACCCCTACGGACGACGGGTAGCGCGCCACCAGCTCGCCAGCCCGGCCAACGTGAGCAGGTAGAGCAACGGCGTGAGCAGGAGCAGATCGATCCGGATCGGCGCCGTCACCGTCTTCGACCAGAAATACATATAGGTCTCATACGCGGCGTACAGGAGCCAGGTGACGGCGGCGACCAACACCGTGCGCGGCGCCAGGGGCCGGAGGCCGCGGTAGCCGATCCAGAACAGCAGGGCGGGGACCAGCGCCAAGTAGGGCCGGTCGATCAGAAGCCGGATCGGCGCGAAGAACAGATCGGAGATGCTCATGCCCGTCCCGTCACGGCTCCAGGGCGGCTGGGGCCGATGCCATCGCCGCCGTCCGGTCGCTCGAGGCGCGCTGCTCATGGAGCGCGGCTCGGAGCAGGGTCACGGCCGTGTACACCACCACCACGATCACCGCCCACCGCACCGCGCCGATCGGCAATGCCTTCACCAGGTAGGCCGCGATCAAAAGCGCGGGAATCCCGCCCAGCGTGAGGCCCACCGCCGCGGTGGCGTGGAACTTGTCCTTCCTGACAAAACGGATCCCGCTCACCGGCAACAGCAGCGCGCAGGATCCCATCATGATTGGAAACGCGGCCTTGGGGTTCATCCCCAGGAGGCAGACCATCATCATGCAGGGGGCGTAGAGCCCGATCCCCAGGGTCATCAATGCGCCCAGGATGAGATTGCCCAGCACGGCGGTGGCCAGGGCGAGGCCCGAGAGCGCCAGCGCGTCTCCTCCGCCCGGTAGCAGGCCCAGCTGCGTTGCCAGCATGATGCACGCGGCCACCAGCAGCGCCGTGCCCATGCCGACTCGCACCCGATACCGCGACAGCCGCGCCACGACGCCGGCGCCCAGCCAGGCCCCCAGGCCGGACGCGGCGATCATGGAAAGCAGGGTGGCCGGGGCCACCGGAACCAGCTCGATGAACACGAAGGCGGACATCACCGAGGTCACGGCGTGTCCCACGTTGAGCGTACCCGGAATCAACTCGTCCGGGACCAGGCGCCAGGCCCGGAAGATCGACGTCGTGGTCGCAAAGGAGCCGATCCCGAACGTGTCGAAGAAAACGGTCACGGCGCCGGTGGCCAACTCCGCCGCTGCCGGTCGCAACCTGCCGCTCTGGGTCGCGCCGGGGAATCGCGCGCGACGCCTGAGACCAGCCAGCCAGACGAACAGAAAGTAGAGCAGGAAGAGCGCGAGGATGACCAGCAGGGCCAGTCGCAGGGTCCGGCCGGTCGCGTCCGCGCCGGAAGCGAGCTCCACGGCGGCGTCCGGTCCACCCAGTCCGGCGACGCTCACGATGGACTCACCGGCTGCACCGGGAGCTCCGCGGTGACGTCAGCAGCGGAGATGCGCCGGGCGGCGATCGCCTCCGCTGGCTCCGGGGCCCGCACCCCTATCGCTCCGCTCAGCGGTAGTGTTCCCAGCACCAGCAGCCCCGCGATCCAGAACGGCACTCCGACCGCGAAGCGATCCATCAACAGGCCGGCGCTGACCGGAAACGCCACCCGTGAGATCCCGCCGAAGGTGTGCTGGACTCCCATGTACAACCCGCGGTCGCCGGCATGGACGATCCGGGAGAGCAGCCCGGTCACGCAGGGAAAGAGAAACGCGGTCCCGATCGGCATCAGCGTGAACGCCAGGGCCAGGGCCGGTCCGCTCCGGGCCCAGCCGGTCGCGATCAGGCCGGCGGCCAAGAAGACGATGCCCCAGCGCGAGAGCCGCGCTTCGCCCAGCCAATCGACGGCTCGCCCCAGCACCAGGGCCCGGATCACCACGCCGATCGCTCCCAGGTACATGACGAAGTACCCCACGTTGGTCTCGGTGATGCCGAAGCGTTGCAGCAAGAGCAGCGGCACGATCTGGATCGTCCCATAGAAGGCCCCGATGGCTACCGCGTAGATCCAGATCAACCGGGACGCCGGGTCGCGCCAGTGGTGGAGCACCCGTGCCACCGCCGCTCTCCCCGTCAGGTTGCTGGGCGGGAGATGGGTGCCGGACTGCCGCAGGCCGCGGGATTCGCGCAGGTACCGCCACCCGAACACCGCGACCAGGAGCGAGAGCGCCGCCGCGGCCAGACCCGGTCCCCGGTGCCCACCCACCACGACCAGCAACGAGCCGAACGCCGGCCCCGCGACCGCGCCCAGACTGGTAACCGCCGATAGCCACCCCAGGCTCTTGGTCCGCTCCTCGGGCGGCGAGGCGTCGGCCACGTACGCCTGTACCACACCGATGGTGCCGCCGCCCAGACCCTGCACGATCCTGGAGAGCAGCAGCGCGGCCACCGACCCAGCGAAGGCAAAGATCACGTAGGCCACCGAGGTCACCAGGAGGCCCGCCAGGATGGCGGGGCGCCGTCCGTGGCGGTCCGAGAGCCGCCCCCAGGCCGGGGCGACCACCAATTGCGCCACGGAGAACGCGGAGATCAGGACCCCGATGACTCCGGCGCTGGCGCCGTACTCCTTGGCGTAGAAGGGCAGGAGGGGCACGATCATGGCGAGCCCCACCATGTCCACGAACGCCGTGACGAAGAGGACGAGGAGTCGCGCCAAGAGCCGGAGCGGTTAAGAGTGGCGTGAAATCCGGCGAGCTTACTCGATCTCGATGCCTTCGAGCTCGCGGGAAACGCGATGACCTCGCCGCCGCTCCCAGGCCGTCTCGATGCCTTCGACCCCAACGAGTATGCCCAGGGCCACGAGCGTGATGACGAACGCCGCGCCCTGGTGCCCCATCCCGATCAGGCTGCCGATGGCCGCCAGGAGCCAGATCACCGCCGCGGTGGTCACGCCGAGAATCCGGCCTTCCCGCGCCAGGATGACGCCGGCGCCCAGAAAGCCGATCCCGGTGACGACCTGTCCCAGCACCCGAGTCGGGTCCACGCGGTCCGGTCCCGCGGTGGCTCCCAGCTCGACGAAGAGCGCGGTCCCCAGACAGATCAGACTGCTGGTCCGGACCCCGCAGACCTTGCCCCGCATTTGGCGTTCGAGGCCGATCGCCCCGCCGCAGAGGAGTGACATGCCTATCCGGATCCAGAAATCCTGCGAAGTCGTGGAGAGCAGCTCGGCGCCTTCGGTCATAAGCCCTCCGAGGTTGGACGCGTGGGAAGCCGGCCCGGCGGTCGCTATAGGGTCGACGTGGTGCGGTCCATGGTCCCCCGAGCCGCCAGCGCGGATTGCGCCGCCGCCAGCCGCGCGATCGGCACCCGGTAGGGGGAGCAGCTGACGTAGTTCATGCCCAGGCGGTCGCAGAACACCACCGAGCGGGGCTCACCGCCGTGCTCACCGCAGATGCCGAGCTTGAGGTCCTTCCTGGCCCTACGTCCCGATTCGCAGGCCCTCTGGATCAGCTTGCCGACGCCGGCCTGGTCCAGCACCTGGAAGGGGTCGTCTTCCACGATCCCGTGCTCGACGTAATAGGGAAGGAAACGGCCGGCGTCGTCTCGCGAGAGGCCCCAGGTGGTCTGGGTCAGGTCGTTGGTACCGAAGGAGAAGAACTGCGCCTCCCGCGCGATGCTCGTCGGCCGTGAGCGCCGCCCGCGGCAACTCGATCATGGTGCCGAGCAGGAAGGGCACCGTGAGCTGCCGCTCGCGGAACACCTCCTCCGCCACCTGGCGGACCAGCAGCGCCTGGTCCCGGAACTCCACCACGCTCGCGGTCAGCGGGATCATCACCTCGGGCATGACCCGGCCCTTGCGCGCCGCGACGGTGCAGGCGGCCTCGAAGATGGCGCGG
Organism: uncultured Gemmatimonadales bacterium; assembly: GCA_963704015.1. Lineage (GTDB taxonomy): Bacteria > Gemmatimonadota > Gemmatimonadetes > Gemmatimonadales > GWC2-71-9 > DATIWD01. The sequence continues at coordinate 292,918 of CAVPGI010000007.1, read as the reverse complement.
GCCTGCATCTCCGTGATCTCGGGGTAGATGATCCCCAGCCGGCAGCCCCGAAGCCCCAGCATCGGATTGGTCTCGTGCATCGCCTCGGCGATTCGCGTCACCACATCGACCGGCTTCCCCATCGCCGTGGCCAGCTCTTCGATCTCCTTGCGGTCCTTGGGAAGGAACTCGTGGAGCGGCGGATCCAGCAGCCGGATGCAGACCGGGTAGCCCTCCATCGCGCGGAAGATGGCCTCGAAGTCGCCGCGCTGCATCGGCAGCAGCTTGGCCAGCGCCTGCTTCCGCCCGGCCACGTCCTGGGCCAGGATCATCTCCCGCATGGCGATCAGCCGGTCTCCCTCGAAGAACATGTGCTCCGTGCGGCAGAGCCCGATGCCCTCGGCGCCGAAGTCGCGGCCCCGATGCGCGTCGGCCGGGGTGTCGGCGTTCACCCGCACCCGGAGGTGGCGCAGCCGGTCGGCCCACTGCATCAGCCGCTTGAAGGTCCCGCTCAGCTCCGGTGGCACCAGCGCGGCCTGCCCGGCGTAGACCCGCCCGGTACTCCCGTCCACCGTGATCCAGTCGCCCTCGGCGACCTGTCGGCCGTTGACCGCGAAGCGGCCTCGTCTCCTCGTCGACCTCGATCGCCTGGGCGCCCGCCACGCACGGCTTGCCCATCCCGCGCGCCACCACCGCCGCGTGCGAGGTCATGCCGCCCCGGGCCGTGAGGATCGCCTTGGCCATCACCATGCCGTGGAAGTCCTCGGGAGAGGTCTCCCGCCGCACCAGAATCACCGCCTCGCCCTGGCGCCCCAGCTGCTCGGCCACGTCGGCGTCGAACACCGCGGTGCCGGAGGCGGCCCCGGGTGAGGCCGGGAGGCCGGTGGTCAGCAGATCGAGGTGCGCCTTGGGGTCGATGGTCGGGTGCAGCAGCTGATTGAGATCGTTGGGCGGAATCCGGGCGACCGCCTCCTCCTCGGTGATCAGCCCCTCGTCCACCATCTCGCACGCGACCCGGACCGCGGCATGGCCCGAGCGCTGGCCGCGGCGGGTCTGCAGCATGTACAGCTTGCCCGCGCTCGATGGTGAACTCCATGTCCTGGACGTCGCGGAAGTGGCGCTCCAGCGTCCGCGCCATCCGGTCCAGCTCCTGGTGTAGGCTCCGGCATGGCTGTCCCGGAGCCGGCGCGATCGGCTCCACGTCGCGGGTGCCGGACACCACGTCCTCGCCCTGGGCGTTGAGCAGGTACTCGCCGTAGAGCACTCGCTCGCCGGTGGATGGGATCCCGGCGTGAAGGCGACGCCGGTGCCGGAGTCCTCGCCCAGGTTGCCGAACACCATGGTCACCACGTTGACCGCGGTGCCCATCGTGTCGGGGATGTCGTGCAGCTTCCGGTAGTCGATCGCGCGGCGGGTGTTCCAGCTCTCGAACACCGCGGCGATGGCGCCCCAGAGCTGCTCCATCGGATCGTCGGGGAACGGCTCGCCCGGTCTCCTTCTGGATCATGCGCCTTGAACTCCTGCACCAGCGCCTGCATCTCCTCCACCGGGAGATCGATGTCGCGGGCACGCTCGCAGCGCTTGCTTCGCTCGCCTCGAGCAGTGTGCTCGAACGGCGGCTTGGGCAGATCGAACACCACCGTGCCGTACATCTGGACGAAGCGGCGGTAGGAGTCCCAGGCGAAGTGCGGGGTTCCGGCTCTGCCGCGTGCAGCCCTTCGACCGTGGTGTCGTTGAGGCCGAGGTTGAGGATCGTCTCCATCATGCCCGGCATCGAGACCGCGGCGCCGGAGCGCACCGACACCAGCAGCGGATTGCTCCCTGCCGCCGAAGTGGCGTCCGGTGGCGGCCTCGAGTCGCTGGAGGCTGGTCTCGACCTGGGAGCGGAGCCACGGCGGGAACTGCTGGGTCTCGAGGTAGGTGATGCAGAGCGTGCTGGCGATGGTGAAGCCGGGCGGGACCGGAATGCCGAGGTTGGTCATCTCGGCCAGGCCGGCGCCCTTGCCGCCGAGCACGTCCTTCATGGCCGCGGTGCCGTCGGCCCGGCCCTGGCCGAAGAAGTAGACCAGCGGCTGGGTGTAGGGGCCGCTCATGCGCAGCGTCGCGACGAGGGGGCGGCGTGCCGGAGCTGGACGATGTCGTCGGGAATCGGCGTGGGGTACTGGCCCGAGAAGCAGGCGTGGCAGTAGTCGGTTGCGCTGGCCGGCCGCGCTCGAGCATGCCCTCGAGGGAGAGGTAGCCGAGCGAGTCCACGCCGAGGAACTCGCGGATCTCCTCGATCGAGTGGGTGGCGGCGATCAGCTCCTCGCGGGTCGGCGTGTCGATGCCGTAGTGGCAGGGGCCGGTGATCGGCGGCGAGCCGAGCCGGAGGTGCACCTCCCGGGCGCCGGCGGCGCGGATCATCTGGACCAGGCCCTTGCTGGTGGTGCCGCGGACCAGGCTGTCGTCCACCATGACCACCGACTTGCCCTCGATCACGTCGCGCACCGGGTTGAACTTGATCTTCACCTTGGCCACCCGGAGCGCCTGGGTCGGATTGATGAAGGTGCGGCCCACGTAGTGGTTCCGGATCGAGGCCGTTCTCCAGCTTGATGCCCGAGACCTCGCGAGTAGCCGAGCGCCATCGCGTTGGAGCTGTCGGGCACGCTGAACACGACCTCGGCGCCGGGCGCGGGGTGCTCCCGGGCCAGCTGGCGGCCCAGTTCGCGGCGGACCCGGTCCACCGACTCGCCGAACACCGTGCTGTCGGGCCGCGCGAAGTAGACCAGCTCGAACACGCAGCGGCTCACCGGGCGCGGCTTGAGGCGCGGCAGCTCGGTGATCTTCGCCGTCCTCGATCTTGAGGAACTGGCCCGGCTCGCAGCTCGCAGACCGACCTGCGCCCCGACCAGGTCGAGCGCGCAGGTCTCCGAGGCGACCACCACTCCCGTCGCCCAGCCGGCCGAGCACCAGCGGGCGGAAGCCGCGGCTGTCGACCACCGCGTAGAGCGTCCGGCCGACCGTGATCACCAGGCTGTACGCCCCCTCCGCCTGCTCCAGCGCCTCGCGGATCTGCTCCTCCGACCGTCGGGCGCCTTGGAGCGGGCGATCAGATGGACCAGGACTTCGGTGTCGGTGGAGCGTGGTGAAGATCGCCCCCGGCTCCACCAGCTCGCGGCGGAGCTCGGCGGCGTTGGTCAGGTTGCCGTTGTGCGCGATGGTGAGCGGGCCGCACCGCGATAGTCGATGCAGCAGGGGCTGGGCGTTGGCCAGGACCGAGCTGCCGGCGGTGGAGTAGCGGGTGTGGCCGACCGCGACGTCGCCCGGCAGCTTGTGCCAGCGCGGAGTCTCGTCGAAGTTCTCCGAGACCAGGCCCATGCCCGCGGTGCGCGCGGGCCACGCCGTCCCGGTCGATCGCGACGATGCCCGGCGCTCTCCTGGCCCCGATGCTGCAGGGCGTAGAGACCCAGATAGGTCAGCCGGGCCGCGTCAGGGAACGCCGGAAACGCCGAAGATGCCGCACATGCGCTTGGTCTGCCTCCCGAACCAGCGACTGCCTGGCCCGATCCTCGTCCACGTGTTGCATCCGACGCGGGATCGCCTCGATAGTACATCGCTCCGCAGCTCATCCACGCGACCAGTGCCGACTCCCGGCGCCGTGCATGATCCCGAGTCCTCCGACGTGCCGACCTGCGTCTGCCCCGCCCGCGAAGACCGGCACCCCGTGCTCGCCGGCCAGGCGCCGAGCAGGCGCTCGACGTCCTGGCGCCGGGTCGCAGGAGACGACGGCTCGGGCGCCGTCCTCGCCGTACAGTAGCGCCTCGGCGGCCAGGCCCCGGGCGTAGCCGGTGAGGTCGAGCCGCGCGCCCACGGCCGCCGGCGCATAGGGGCCGCCCATCGCCGCCTCGGCCAGCGCCACCGCGAGTCCGCCGTCGGAGCAGTCGTGCGCCGAGCGGAGGAGGCCGCCTCCGCGCCGCCGCCACCAGGAAGCGCTGGAGTCGCGCGCTCCGCCTCGAGGTCCACCGGCGCCGGCTGTGCCGCCGACGAAATCGCCGCACCTCGGCCCAGTAGGCGGACCCGCCCAGCGCGCCCGGTCGTCTCGCCCAGGACGAGGATCTGGTCGCCCGCGCCGGCCGGAAGTGGCTGCCCACCCGGTGCTCCAGCCGCTCCAGCAGCCCCACCATGCCCACCGTCGGCGTGGGGTCGATGGCGCCGGTCGGGCTCTCATTGTAGAAGGAAACGTTGCCGCCGGTGACCGGCGTGTCGAAGGCACGGCAGGCGTCCGCGATCCCGCGGCACGCTTCCCGGAACTGGAAGAACACCTCGGGTTTCTCCGGGTTCCCGAAGTTGAGGCAATCGGTGATGCCGAGGGGGACGGCGCCGGTGCAGGCGATGTTCCGCGCCGGCCTCGGCGACGGTCGCCTTGCCGCCCTCATAGGGGTCGAGCGCCACCGAGCCGGGCGTTGCAGTCCACCGTGACCGCCAGGCCGAAGCCGTCCCATCCACCTGCAGCACTCCGGCGTCGCCGCCGGGCCCGATCAGCGGTCGAGGCCTGGACCGTCGAGTCGTACTGCTCGTACACCCACCGCTTGCTGGCGATGCTGGGCGTGTCGAGCAGTAGCGCGCAGCGCCTCGAGCAGGTCCGCCGTGGCGAGGTCGCCGGCGGGCTCGGCGGCGCGCCGAGCTGCCGCCTCGGTGGCCTCGCGCGCCTCCGGGTGGTAGATCGGGCAATCGTCCACCAGCCGCTGGCCCGGGATCTCGGCGACCACCACGCCGTCGTGCTTGACCCGGAACAGTCCGTCGTCGGTCACGCGGCCCGATCGGCGTCGCGGTCAGCTCCCACTTGGCGCAGACCGCCTCGATGTCCGCGACCCGGCGCGGGCTCGGCCACCACCAGCATCCGCTCCTGCGACTCCGAGAGCATGATCTCGTAGGGCGTCATTCCCGGCTCCCGGATCGGCACCAGGTTGGTCTCCACCTCGACGCCGACGCCGCCGCGCGCGGCCATCTCCGCCGAGGAGCTGGTGAGCCCGGCGGCGCCCATGTCCTGGATCGCGACGATCAGTCGTCGCTCGATCAGCTCCAGCGTGGCCTCGAGCAGCAGCTTCTCGGTGAACGGGTCGCCCACCTGGACCTGCGGACGGCGCGCCTCGCTCTTCTCGGAGAGATCCTCCGAGGCGAAGCTGGCGCCGTGAATCCCGTCGCGCCCGGTGCGGGCGCCGACCGCCAGCAGGACGTTGCCCACGCCGTGCGCCGCGGCTCGGATCAGGTCCCGCTCCGCGCAGGAGTCCCACGCACATCGCGTTGACCAGCGGATTCCCGCTGTACCCCGGAGCGAAGTCCACCTCGCCGCCCAACGTGGGGACGCCGACGCAGTTGCCGTAGTCGCCGACGCCCTTGCACCACCCCGGCGAACAGATAGCGGTTCCGCGGGTGGTCCAGCGGACCGAACCGGAGGCTGTTGAGCACCGCCACGGGGCGGGCGCCCATCGTGAAGACGTCGCGCAGGATGCCGCCCACCCCGGTGGCCGCTCCCTGGTAGGGCTCGACCGCCGACGGGTGATTGTGCGACTCGATCTTGAAGGCCACCGCCCAGCCGTCGGGGAGGCGGAGCACGCCGGCGTTCTCCCCGGGGCCCTGAACCACCTGGGGGCCCGTGGTCGGGAATCCGCGGAGGATTGGCTTCGAGTGCTTGTAGGAGCAGTGCTCGGACCACAGTGCCGAGAAGATGCCCAGCTCGGTGAGGGTGGGGGTGCGGCCCAGCAGGGCCACGATGCGGCCGTACTCGCAGGTCGTTGAGGTTGTGCTCGCGGACGACCTCCGGCGTCACCGGCCGCTCCCCAGGGAAGGGAAACGCCCGGGTGGCCGGGGAGGCTTTAACAGGCGTAGAGGTCTGGCTCACGAGGCGTCATTCGGTGTTTCGCGACCGCGGGTGCTTGGCGTCTTGGTCCCGCCCTCGTCTGGCCCCCTTGAGCGTGGTCATCACGTCCGAGACGACTTGCCGGAGCAGACTATGGTCCTCGTGGGCGACCACCGCCTCGATCTCGTCGGCGGTGAGCCACAACCCATGGCATTCAGGGCATTGATCCACGGTCACCCCATGGAACTCCACGGCCGCGAGGCTGGCGCCGCACTTGGGGCATCTGCCGTAGTGGCTGGCCCGCTCGGCGAGGTTGGCCAGCTCCCGCGCGGTCGTGCGCTGCTTCTCGATCTTCTCCGCGTCCAGCTTGGCGAAGTACTCGTCTTCGTTCTGGCGAGGCTTATGGTGCGGCATGGTTCAGGTTATCCCCGACTCAGGGCTTGGTGAAGGCCGGCTTCCGGTCGGCCGGAGAGGAGGAGACTCCCTCGTACTGGTGGTAGCTGGCCCGCACGATGGCGTCGACCACTTGGCCCTTCTCGAGAATCACGACATCGAGGGTGCCACAGGTCGCCACGCAATCGTTGTTGTAGTAGAGATAGGTGTAGTCGCCCCGGCTCCGCGCCGTGAGCGGCTTGCCCCAGGCGGCCTCCACGTCGGCCTGACTCATCCCCGGCTTCACCGCCGAGGTCTGTCCGGCCAACGGAGTGGCGGCCAGGGCAAGGAGAATGGTCGGAATCCAGGGTCGCATTAGCGTGCTCCTTTCGCTATGTGGTCCCAGGTCAGCATCGATTGGAAGAAACCGGCCCCTTGGGCCGGGCCCAGCGCGGGATCCGAGGCGCGGTCCGGGTGCGGCATCAGGCCGACGACGTTCCCGGCGCCGTTGCAGATACCGGCAATATCGTTGAGCGAGCCGTTGGGGTTCTCTCCGTCCGCGGAGCCACCGTCCGGGCGGACGTAACGCACCACAATGCGCCGCTCGGCTTCCAGCCGCCGAAGCGTTTCCGGGTCGGCCACGTACCGTCCGTCGCCGTGGGCCACCGGCATGCGGAGCAGGGCATTCTCCTCATACTGGTTGGTGAAGGCGGTGTCGGTCTGTTCCACCCGCAGGGATACCGGGCGCGAGACGAAGCTCAGCCGGACATTCCGCATCAGGGCCCCAGGCAGCATCCCCGCCTCGCAGAGAATCTGAAAGCCGTTGCAGATGCCCAGCAGGGGCCCGCCCCCTTCGGCGTGGCGCTGCACCGCGTTCATGATGGGGCTGAACCGCGCGATCGCTCCCGACCGGAGATAGTCGCCGTAGCTGAACCCGCCGGGCAGCAGCACACAGTCGGCGCCCTTGAGGTCGGTGTCGCGGTGCCAGACGAAATAGGCCTCGGTGCCTACCCGCTGGGCCGAGCGCAGCGTGTCGAGGTCGCAGTTGCTGCCGGGAAAGCGGACCACAGCGACGCGCAGCATCAGGTCTCCACCTCCAGGCTGTAGTCCTCGGTCACCGGATTGGCGAGCAGCTTCTCGCACATCCGGCGGGCCGCCTGTTCGGCCTCTTCGGCCGAGCGGGCCTGCACCTCCAGCTCGATGGCCTTTCCGATGCGCACGCTCCCGGCCTCCCGGAACCCCAGGGCGGAGAGCGCGTGCTCCACCGCCTGTCCCTGCGGGTCGAGCAAGCCGGCCCGCGGCACCACCCGGACGTGGACCCGGTAGCTCATGGCTGCTTCCCCGTGCGTTCGTGGTCCCCGCGCCGGGGGCCCATGAAGCGGGTCAGCGTCGGGCGCCGGTCGCGGCCCCCGACTGCCTGTAGCTCCGTTTCGTTCCGCTCGAGGAGCCCGAGGAAGAGACCCCGCGCGACGCCGAAGGTCATGTAGAAGAGGCCCAGCGGGAAGAGGAAATGGCTCGGAGCGGCCAACGCTCCCACCAGGATGCCCACGTGAAGGAGCAGGGCCAGGATCCCCTTCACGGAGCGGAAGCCGATGGCGGGAAAGCGCGGGTACTTGACCCGGCTCACCATGAGGAACGCCAGCGCCAGCATCAGGATGGCCAGGCCCTGTTTTTGGAGATCGAGGTACTCCAGCGAGGCCTTGTACCACGAGGTCTGGCTGAACGGGTAATAGACCGCCAGCGTCATCCCCGCCGCCGGGGACGGCAGGCCGGTGAACCAGCCGGGGGTGGGCGATTCGTCGTGCATCACGTTGTAGCGGGCCAGCCGGAGGGTGACGCAGACCACGTAGAGGTAGCAGAGCAGCCAGGCGAACTTGCCGGCCCAGGCGAACTCGAGAAAGTACATGATCATCGCGGGGGCGACGCCGAAGGAGATGGCATCCACCAGCGAGTCCAGTTCGGCGCCGAAGCGGGAGCCGGTCTTGGAGAGCCTGGCCACCCGGCCGTCCAGCATGTCCAGCGCCCCGGCGAACATCACAAACCAGGCGGCCCAGACGAAGTTGCGGTTGTAGGCGGAGATGATGGCCCAGAGGCCGAAAAAGAGATTGCCCAGCGTAAAGGCACTCGGCACCACGACCACCACCCGGCGAACATTGGGGCGCGGCAGGCGCCCGCGGCCTTCGATCAGTCCCATTGGGCCACCACCGTCTCTCCTGCCTTGGTCCGGTCGCCAGTCTTGACCAGCACCCGGGCCTCGGGGGCGAAGATGAGATCCACCCGCGAACCGAAGCGGATCATACCCATACGGTCTCCTTGCTGCACGGTCGTGCCGACTTCATGGTCGGTCACGATCCGGCGCGCGATCAACCCGGCGATCTGGCGCACCAGCACCTTGCCCCGGGCGGTGGTCAATCCCACCGACGCTTGTTCGTTGTCCAGGCTCGCCTTTTCGTCGGCCGCGTGGCCGAACCGCCCCGGGTGGTAGTGGCGATAGCCCACCACACCTGAGGCCGGATACCGGTTCACGTGCACGTTGAACACGTTCATGAAAATCGACACGCGCTTCGCCCGTTGTTTGAGAAAGTCGGGCTCGTCCTGCTCGACGATCGCCACCACCGCGCCATCGGCCGGGGCGATGAGATACTGCTCACCTCGCGGGCCGGTTCGCGCCGGATCCCGGAAGAACGCCACCACCCAGATCGCCACCGGGAGCCAGACCAAGGCCGGCACCCAGGTCGGCAGCAGGGCCAACGCCAGTGCGATACCCCAAGCGCCGGCGATGAAGGGCCGGCCCTCCGGCGCAACGCGGATCACCGGTCCTCCGGCAGCTCCGAGCCGGTGATCCGACGGAACGCCTCCAAGTAGCGGGCGCTGGTGGCGTCCACCACTTCCCGCGGCAGGGAGGGAGGCGGAGCCTCTCCATTCCACTGTCCCGCCTGGCGCAGCCCGGCCAGATAGTCCCGCAGGGGCTGCTTGTCGAAGCTCGGCTGCGATCGCCCGACCTTGTATTCCGCGGCCGACCAGAAGCGGGACGAGTCGGGCGTCATCACTTCGTCGATCAATCGAAGCACGCCACCACTGTCGAAGCCGAACTCGAACTTGGTGTCGGCGATGATGATGCCGCGCTCGATGCCGTGGTCCCTCCCCACCTGGTAGACTGCAAAGCTCGCACCCCGCAGCCTCAGTGCGACCTCCCGACCCAGGGCCTGCTCCATGGCGCCGAAGGGCACGTTGATGTCGTGGCCGCTCTCCGCCTTGGTGGCTGGGGAAAAGATGGGCGGATTCAGGCGCTGGCTCTCCATGAGGCCGGCCGGCAGCGGTTCCCCGGCCAGGGTCCCGTGCTCCAGATATTCCGCCCACGCCGACCCTGAAAGATAGCCTCGGACCACGCATTCGAAGGGCACCGGCTCGGTCCGCCGCACCACCATGGCGCGCCCTACCAATTGAGCCCGGTGGGCGGCCAACTCGGGGCACTTAGCGAGGATCTGGTCGGTCCTGGCGGTGACGAAGTGAGACGGGATGACCGCGGCGAGCTTTTCGAACCAGAAGGCGCTGAGCTGGGTGAGTACGGCGCCTTTCCGCGGAATCGCCTCTTTCATTACTACGTCGAACGCGCTCACCCGATCGCTCGCCACCAGCAGCAGGTGCTCGGGATCAATAGCGTAGACCTCCCGCACTTTGCCGCGGCGAACCAGAGGCAGGGGCAGGCTGCTCGAGGTCAGTACGCTCATACCAACACCTCCACGGCCTCGGCCTCGGCCGCCAGGGGACGTACCCGCTTGAGCAGAGGGCGCAGGTACTCGTTTAAGAACTCATCCACCTGTTGGGGCGCTCGGCCGGTATAACGGACCGGGTCGAGCTCCGCCTTGAGTGAGGCGGCCGGCACCTTCGCGAAGGTGTGATCGGCGGCCAACCGCTCCAGCAGGTCGTTTGGCTTCCCCGCGCGAACCTGGGTCGCACTGGCCTGGCTGAGCTGGCGAATGGTCTCATGGAGCACTTGCCGGTCGCCACCGGTCGCGACCCCCAGCATCAACCAGCGCTCGGTCGCCATCTGGGGCATCTGGTCCGCCACGTGTTGCGCGATCACCGGCTCCACGACCTCGAGTCCACCCACGATGTCCGACACCAGGAGCAGGATCGCGTCGGTGGCGAGGAAGGCCTCCGGCAGCACCAGGCGCCGATTGGCGCTATCGTCCAAGGTGCGCTCCAGCCATTGGGTCGCCGCCGTGTAGCCGGGGTTGGCAGCCGTGGCGATCACGAACCGCGCCAGGCTGCAGACACGCTCCGCCCGCATCGGGTTCCGCTTGTAGGCCATGGCGCTGGAGCCGACCTGTTTCGACTCGAACGGCTCGAGCAGCTCTCCCTCATGCTGCAACAGCCGCAGATCGGTGGCCAGCTTGGCCGCCGACTGCGCGATTCCGCTCAACAGATCGAGAATGCGCGCGTCGGTCTTCCGACTGTAGGTCTGCCCGCTCACCGGCACTGGCCGCTCGACCCCCAGCTTGGCGGTGAGGCGGCGGTCCAGCTCCCGGACCTTGGCGTGGTCCCCCTTGAGCAGCTCGAGGAACGAGGCCTGCGTCCCCGTGGCTCCCTTACACCCCAGGAGCTGCCAGCCGGCCAACGCGTGCGCGATGGCCTCGATATCGCTCCCCAGGTCCTGCATCCATAGCGTCGCCCGCTTGCCCACCGTGGTGAGCTGAGCCGGCTGGAAATGCGTATACCCCAGGCAGGGCAGGGCCCGCGTCCGCTCGGCCAGCGCCGCCAGCCGCTCGACGGCATCCACCAGCCGGGCCAGCAGCAGGCGAAGCCCGTCCCGCATCACCAGCAGGTCCGCGTTGTCCGTCACCAGCGCGCTGGTCGCCCCCAGGTGAATCACCGCGCGGGCCGCCGGCGCCTGATCGCCAAAGGTGTGCACATGCGCCATGACGTCGTGGCGCAGGGTTCGCTCGTAGGCGCCCGCCGCTTCCAGGTCGGCGTCATCCAGATGGGCGCGCATCTGCTCCAGCGCCGCCGCGGGGATCTCCACGCCCAGCTCCCGTTCCGTCTCGGCGAGCGCGAGCCAGATCCGTCGCCAGAGGCCGATCCGGTGCCGCTCTCCCCAGAGCCGCAGCATCGCGGGGGAGGCATAGCGGGTCCCCAGGGGAGACTGATAGTGGCTATCGCTCATCGGAGCACCAGATCGCTAAACGAAATCTGCCCGTGCCGCTCGAAGTACACCCGGAACGGCTCGCGCGGGCGCATGGCGTTGACGATCTGCCTCACCTCTTCGGCGCTCCGCACTTCGCGGCGGTTGATGGCGACAATCACGTCCCCCTGCTGCAAACCGGTCTGTTCGGACAACCGGTCGGTGATGCGAAAGATCAGCGCCCCATGCTCGCTCGCTGTGCCCTGCTCGGCCTGAATCTGGGGGGTCACGCTGACCAGTTCGAGCTCCTTGAGGACCGTGACCTTCTCCGCCGTGACGCTGGGCAGGTCGCCGGTGATCAGCGTGCGCGTGACGGTGCGTCCGCTCTGGCGGGCGGTGACCTGCACGGCGTCGCCCACGTGGAGGTCGAGCTTCACGGCCTCCCAGTCCAGAAAATTCCGCAGCGGCCGTCCATTGGCCTTGATCAGCACATCCTGCCGGTGCAGGCCGGCGCGGTCGGCGGGGCCGCTGGGCGCCACCTGGACGATGAGGACGCCGCCCTGCCTCTTCCAGTCACGCATGGATTCCGCACCCGCTACCTCGAGGCCCACCCAGGCGCGCTGGACCGAGCCCTTCCGGAGTATTTCCTCGGCCACCCGCACCGCCCGCTCGATGGGAATGGCGAAACCCAGTCCGATGGACCCGCCCGACTCCGAGAAAATGGAGGAGTTGACCCCCACCACCTCGCCCAGCGCGTTGGCCAGGGGGCCGCCGGAGTTGCCGGGATTGATGGCCGCGTCGGTCTGGATCATGTCCAGATAGAGTCCCGGTTGCTCACGCCCCGGGAGAATATTGCGCCCCGTAGCACTCACCACGCCGGCCGTCACCGTGGGCTCCGCATTCCCGAGCAGGAAGGCGAAGGGATTGCCCAGCGCCACTACCCACTCGCCGATCATCAAGTCGGTACTCTTGCCGAGTACCGCGGTGCGGAGTCCGGCGCGATCGATCCGGAGCACCGCGATGTCGGTGAGCGGATCCTCGCCCACCAGCTTGGCCGGCATGTCGGACCCGTCGGGCAGGGTCACTTCGATCGAGTCCGCCCCGGCGACGACATGCTGATTGGTGAGGATGATGCCTTCCGCCCGCCACACGAACCCGGTCCCGTAGCTGGTCTGCTCGGCTTCCTGGGGGACAAAGAAAAGGTCCCAGGGGGAAGGTGAGATGCGCTGCCGGGAACGGACCGTGATCGAGACCACGGTGGGCCCCAGGCGATCGGCCGCCTCGACCAGCGCGGTGCGCCGCGATTCGCTCACGGACGGCCGCGGGCGCCCGGCTTGCATGGTCGTGGCGGTGGCCAGCCAACCTTCGCCCGCCTCCTGCCTGGCCGAAGGCTCCCGGCAGGCGAGCGCCGAAACCATCGCGGCGCCGAGCGCCCACCTAAACCGAGGCGGGGGCCGGAATCTCATTGGGGAGATAGATGTCCGCCGGGTACTCGGCGGCTACGAAATAGAGGCCCTGCGGCGGCGCCGGAGGGCTGGTGTCCTGATTGTGCGGAGTCGCGAGGAGTCGGGTCATGTCTTCCACCGGTCGCCGGCCCAATCCGATGTCGACCATGGTGCCCACCAGAAATCGCACCATGTGATGCAGGAAGCGATCGGCGGCAACGTGAAAGCTCATGCCTTGACCGCCGGTACGCCGCCGCCACTCGGCCTGGCGCAGCTCGCAGCGGCAATGGAGCCGCTCGGACGGCTTGGCCGCGAAGGCGGAGAAGTCGTGCTCGCCAAGGATCAGCCCGGCCGCGCCCTGCAACAACTGAAGATCCAGCGGCCGCCCCAGGGCCCACTCGTATGGGCGCCGGAAGGGGGACATGCTGGAAGCGTCCGTGCCGAGGTCGTACCGGTAGCGCCGCCCGGTGGCACTCTTCCGGGCATGGAAGCCCGGTTTGACGGTGGTGACTCGCTCAACCCAGCAGTCTCGGGGGAGCGTGGAGTTGAGGGCCCGGCGAAGAGCCTCATCCTCCCAACGGTTGGGGGCCGAGAAGCTGACCCCCATGCCGAGCGCGTGGACTCCCGCGTCGGTGCGGCCGGAGGCATGGGTGACGATCCGCCGCCCGCACAGCCGTTCTAGGGCCCGCTCGAATTCCGCCTGCACCGAGCGACCCGCCGGTTGCCGCTGCCACCCCACAAAATCCCCCCCGTCGTAATGCAGCAGCGCGAGAAAGGTGCGGCTCATGGAGAGCGGAATTTACCCCTTTGGAGGGCGCAGGGGCAGGTGGATGGCCGCAGCGACGGCCTCGAAGGCGGCTGTCGGTTCCGCCCCCCGACCACCTATAATCCGCCATGCCCGAATCCCCCCTGACCAGCGCCATCCGGCGGCTTACCGATGGAGGCCGGCTCTCCGGCGAAGAGACGGCTGCCGCCTTTGGCGTGGTCATGCGGGGCGAGGCTTCTCCCGCGCAGATCGCGGCACTCTTGGTTGGGCTCCGGGCCAGGGGTGAAACGGCGGAGCAGGTCGCCGGCGCCGCCCGGGCCCTACGCGAGGTCATGCAGACCGTGAGCCTGCCCGAGGGCGCTCCCGTGATCGATACCTGTGGGACCGGCGGGGGAGCCATCGGGACCTTCAACCTCTCGACGGCCTCGGCGTTCGTCGCGGTTGGCGCTGGCGCCCGCGTCGCGAAGCACGGCAATCGAAGCTACACGTCGAACTGCGGGTCGGCCGATCTGCTCGAGGCGCTGGGTCTTGAAATCACCCTGACGCCCGAGCGCGCCGCGGAGGTTCTTGAGCGCGCCGGCATGGCCTTCCTGTTTGCGCCGGCCTTCCACCCGGCCATGAAGCACGCAATTCCGGTCCGGAAGGAGCTGGCCGTTCCCACGGTCATGAACCTGATCGGCCCGTTGGCGAACCCCGCGGGAGTCACCCGCCAGGTGATCGGCGTCGCCGATCGCGATCGGGCCCCGCTGGTCGCCGAAGCCCTGGCCCGCCTGGGCACCTCTCACGCGCTGGTCGTTCACGCCGACGTAGGCATGGACGAGATCAGCCCGAGCGGCTGCACCCAGGTATGGGAGGTCCGAGATGACGCCATCTCGCGCTGGGTTCTGGATCCGGCCGCGTACGACCTGGCCCATCCAGACCTCGCGGGACTGGCCGGGGCCGGCCCCGCAGGCAATGCGACCCGTGTGATTCACTTGCTCAAGGGTGGCGAGGACCCCGCGGGCCGAGCGGCCTTGCTGCTCAACTCGGGTGCGGCGGTCTACGTCTCGGGGCTGGAATCGAGCTTCGAAGCGGCGGTGGCGCGGGCCAGGACCTCTCTCATGGACGGCGCGGCGCTTCAGGCGCTGGAGCGACTGCGGAAAGAAATGGGGAAGCGGTAGCTGGGCTGAGAGGCCCGGGAGTCCTATCCCCCGTACCTGGTCGGGTCTAGTATTTCCGGATCACGCCAACCACGGTCCCCTGGATCAAGACGTCGCGCTCTTGGAAGCGCATGGGCTGCATGGCGGCGTTGGCGGGTTGGAGACGAATCCATCCGCCGGGCTCACGGAAGAATCGCTTGACAGTGGCCTCGGAGCCGTTGATCAGAGCGATGACCAGCTCGCCGTTGTCGGCGCTCTGCTGGCTATGGACGACCACGAAATCGCCATCGACGATGTGCTCGTCGATCATCGAGCTGCCCTGTACCTGAAGTGCGTAGTTGGGCCCCCGGCGCGGAAGGAGCTGATCCGGCACCGCCAGGGTCTCCTGCTGCATGAGGGCTTCGATGGGTGTGCCGGCGGCTACCTTACCGAGCAGCGGGATCTCGCTGGCAACCGCTTGGCCCTTGGGCGGGAGCACTTCGATGGCCCGGCTCTCGTTGTGAGTCCGTTGGATGTATCCCTTCCGCTCCAGGTTGGTCAGATGCTCGTGCACCGTGGCCAGCGACTGAAAGCCGAATTGCCCCGCAATTTCCTCGAAGCTGGGCGCATATCCGTGGTCCCGGATATAGCCCTGGAGGAAGGTCAGGATCTCACTCTGCCGCTTGGTTAGAGGCATCGCTCCGTACTCCCGCTACGGTTACCACCGAAAAGAGTCCGAACTAAGGTACCCGAAAACAGCCCGAAGGGCAAGGTGCCAACCCTGTTAGAGAGCATTCTCGATGCCACGCGGGCCACCATTCCGGGGCTCCGGGCGCGCTGGCGTGATCTGGAGGCGGCTGCCGCCAAAGTCCCACCCCCCAGCAGCTTCCGGGCTGGCCTCCGAGGGCCGCGGGTGGCCCTGATCGCGGAAGTCAAGCGACGCTCCCCCTCGGCTGGCGAGATCCAGGCCGGGCTCGATCCGGTGCGGCATGCTGCGGCATTTGCCGAGGCCGGCGCCTCGGCCATTTCCGTGCTCACCAACCGGGAGCACTTCGGAGGGAGCCTGGAGGATCTAGCGGCGGTGGTCCGGCGGGTCCCGGTGCCGGTGCTTCGGAAGGACTTCATTCTGGATGAGACCCAGATTCTCGAGGCCCGGGCTGCGGGAGCCGCAGCCGTGCTTCTTATAACGCGAGCCCTGCCGGCGGCCCGGCTCCGAGATCTGGCCGGCATGGCCAAGGACTGGGGGCTGGAGACTCTGGTAGAAGTCCACACCCAGGGCGAGTTGGACGTGGCCCTGGCCTCGGGGGCCTCGGTCATCGGGATCAACAGCCGCGACTTGGACGATTTCAGGATCGACAGGGAGGCGGCTTGGCGCCTGGTAGCAGGAGTCCCCCCGAGCTGGTGGCCGTGGCGGAGAGCGGCATGGCGACCCCGGCGGACGTGGAGGCCGCTGCCCGGGCCGGCGCGGACGCTGTGTTGATCGGGACCGCCCTCTCGGCGGCGCCGGATCCGGCGGACCTGACGCGGCGGTTGGCCGGAATCCCCCGGCGTGGCCGCTAGCCCTATTGGTCCTCGGGTCGAAGCCGAGATTCGCGGGCTCCCCCGGCCCGGAGATGCCGCCCATGCCCGCGCCCGGCTCGGCTCCCATCGGATGTTCCTCGCGGGAGGGCGGACGCCGGACTCGGTGGCGGAGGCCATCGCCCTTATCCAACCGGATGTGGTTGATGTAAGTTCAAGGGTGGAGCGACTTCCCGAGGTCAGAGACCCGGCGAAGGTCGCCCATTTCATGGAGGCGGTCGTTGGGCATCACCCTACCGCGTGAGCGCGCCGTCGGCGGACGGTTCGGTCGCTACGGCGGCCGCTACGTTCCCGAGACGCTGGTCGCCGCGCTGGATGAGCTGGCTGCGCTCTACGACGAGGCGCGCGCCGACCCGTCCTTCTGGGCCGAGTTCGATGCGCTGCTAAGCGACTTCGTGGGCCGCCCCTCGGCCCTGTCGGAGGCGCCACGGTTCAGCGCGGCCGTGGGCGCGCGCGTGCTGCTCAAGCGCGAGGACCTGAACCACACCGGCGCGCACAAGATCAACAACACCATCGGCCAGGCCCTGCTCGCCCGACGCATGGGCAAGCGCCGCATCATCGCCGAGACCGGGGCCGGCCAGCACGGGGTGGCCACCGCCACGGTCTGTGCCCGCTTCGGTCTCGAGTGCGTGGTGTACATGGGCGCGGAGGACGTGGCCCGGCAGGCGCTCAACGTCTACCGGATGCAGCTGCTGGGCGCCACCGTCGTACCGGTCGAGTCGGGCACCCGCACCCTCAAGGACGCCACCAACGAGGCGCTGCGCGACTGGGTGACCAACGTCCCCACCACGCACTACATCATCGGCTCGGTGGTCGGCCCCGATCCCTATCCGCGAATGGTGCGCGATTTCCAGTCGGTGATCGGGCGTGAGGCGCGGGCCCAGGTCCTCGAGCGCGTCGGCCGCCTGCCCACGCACGGTCGGTGGCGTGCGTGGGCGGCGGCTCGAACGCGATGGGCATCTTCAGCGGATTCCTGGACGACCCGACGGTGGAGCTGGTCGGCGTCGAGGCGGCCGGCGAGGGGCTCGACACCGGTCACCACAGCGCCACGCTCAGCGCGGGGACGCCGGGCGTGCTGCACGGGAGCCTGAGCTACCTGCTGCAGGACGCCGATGGCCAGGTCTCGCCGGCCCACTCGGTGTCGGCCGGGCTCGACTATCCCGGCGTGGGCCCCGAGCACAGCTGGCTGCGGACTCCGGCCGGGTCCGCTACGAGGCGGTGACCGACGCGCGAGGCGCTGGAGGCCTTCCAGACTGCTCTGCCGCCTGGAGGGCATCATTCCGGCGCTCGAGACCGCGCACGCGTTCGCCTGGGTGGCGGGTGCCGCGCGGGCGGTGGACAGCCGGACGATCTGGTGCTGGTCTGCCTGAGCGGCGCGGGGCGACAAGGACGTGGCCCACGTGGCCGCGACTGCTCGGGGCGTCCGGCATGACGGGACCGGCGATTCCGGACACCGCGATCCTCCGCCGTCTCCCAGGTCGAGGAGCTGATCCGGACCCTCGTGAAGGGGCTCCGGGCCTTCCAGATGTACCTCCCGAACAATCCCGATCTACCAGCGCGCGAGCCCAGTCCGTCACGGACGGCCTTCCAGCCGATCTGGGCAGCGCTCGACGAGCTGGTGCTCACGGTGGCGGAGACCGATTTCGTCTGGGAAGAGCAGGTGGTCTACCACCAGCTCAGCAAGACCGAGAGCCTCGCCTGGAGCCTCTTCAAGGACGGCATGCGGGTCGCTCACCCTCCGCAAAGGGCGTCGAGGATGGCGAGATCGTCGCGCTTCCTCGAGATGGTCCAGCGGGCCCGGATCCTGCCGGCGGATGCGGGCGACGATCTGCTCACGCTGCTTGTGGGAGCACGAGTTCAGCTTCATCAGCTACCAGTTCACCGAATTCTTCGCCGATGCGGCCCCGATCCTCGGGGGCGGAGCGGCGCCGGCCGCCGGCACCGAAGTCTCGCCCGAGCAGGCGAAGCAGGCCGTACAGGAAGAGGCGCCGCGCCAAGCCCTCGGGCGTCATCGAGCTGGAAGACTTCGACTCGACGCTCTACTGGCTGGACGAAGCCGAGATTCAATACGTGGCCCAGGCGATCACGTCGGAGTACGCGCAGGACCTGCGTGCCAACGCCCTGACGATCCTCTTCGACATCTTCGAATTCCAGGGCGATGCGGCGATCCACGGAGAGCTGATCGGCATCCTGGAGCACCTGCTGCCCAATCTCCTCAACGCCGGCGACTTCAAGTCGGTGGCCACGATCCTGCGCGAGGCGCGGCTCCTGATCGGCAAGATGCCAAAGCTGGCGGGAGAACTGCGGACGCGCCTGGACGCCTTCACCAGCCGCCTGAGCGAGCCGGGCGTCGTGGGCCAGCTGCTGCAGTCGATCGACGAGGCCACGACGCAGCCCAGCGAGAACGACCTCGGCGAGCTGTTCCAGGAGCTCCAGCCCTCGGCACTGGAGCCCGCGCTCACCTGGCTGCCCAGGCTCTCCTCCCCCAAGGTGCGCGAGCTGCTCGAGGGGTCGGCGGACCGTCTGGCGGAGGCCAATCCTCGCGAGGTGCTGCGCCTGCTGCGCCAGCCGTCGTCGGAGGCCCTGGTGGCGACGGTCGAGCTCTGCCGCCGGCTCAAGCTGCAGCCGGCGGTCCCGGGTCTGGGCGATTCCGCTGGGCCACACCGAGGCCCCGGTCCGGCTGGCGTCGGTGCAGGCGCTGGCCGGCCATCGCCACCCCGGGCGCGCTGGCCGCAGATCGAGCGCGCCGTGGACGACGACGACCGTGATGTCCGGCTGGCGGCGGTGCGGGAGGTCGGGCGCAAGCGGCTACAAGGGCGCCCTCCGGCGGATCGAGCCCGTGGTGCTGGGGAAGCTGCAGCGCCGAGATCGACCTCACTGAAAGGATGGCGTTCTTCGAGGCCTACGCGCTGATCGCCGGGCCCAGCGGCGCTGGATCCGCTGCAGCGCCATGCTGATGCCCCGGCGGGATGTTCCAGCACAAGGAGGCGCGCGGAGACGCGGGCCTGCGCCGCGCTGGCCCTGGGGAAGATCCGGACGGCGGAGGCCCGCGAGGTGCTGCAGCGGGCGGCGGGCGACAAGGAGCTGGTGGTCCGCAACGCCGTCAGCCGCGCGCTCCGGGAGGCCAGCGCGTGACCCGGTCGCGGAGCCGGCGCCGCCCGCCAAGATCGACGACGACGGGTCCGGACGCGTTCCTGCGGCACGGCGGGCGCGGGCTCCTGCTCGCCATGTACGCCGCGCTCCGCAGCCTCAAGCTCTACCCGGTCGAGAACGCCACGGTGCAGAAGGCGCTCGACGACCTCCAGACCGCCGCCGCCCAGCTGCTCAGCGCCGCGGAGCCGAGGTCGAGATCCGCCTCTCCGGCGACTTCATCTTCGTCAACGCGACCCGCCTCCGGCTCGAGCTCGACAACTACGCCTCGTTCAGCCACATCCTGGCCATGCTGCGCGCCTGCGAGATCGGGGAGCTGCGGTCGTCACCGGGGTCGAGCGGCGCGAGTGGCAGGTCCTCCTGAGCGTCTTCTGCTCACGCCTCGGCCGCCCGGGCCGAGGCGGAGAGCCTGCGAGGAGCTGCGCGAGAGCGGTCGCTGGCGGGCGTGACCCACATCGAGGTCGAGCCGCCGCAGCGAGAGCGAAGAGCTCTGCGCGGAAGCCGGAGCGGGCCACGGAGATCGCCAAGCGGACCTACTCCCACGGCGTGGCGGTCACCAAGGACGTGATCAACAGCGTCCGGCTGGGACGGACCACCAGCGTCGACGAAGGTGAAGCGCGCGGTGCAGTTGATCGTGGACCAGGTGCTCAACAACGAGACCTCGCTCGTCGGCCTCACCACGATCCGCGACTACGACGAGTACACCTTCACCCACTCGGTCAACGTCTGCATTCTTCTCGGTGGCGCTCGGCAAGAAGCTCGGGCTCTCGCCGGCTGCAGCTCTACGACCTCGGCATGGCGGCCCTGCTGCACGACGTCGGCAAGGCGCGGATCCCGGTCGACATCCTCAACAAGACCACGGGCTCGACGAAGCACGAGTGGCGCATCATGCAGGCCCACCCCTGGCTCGGCGCGCTCACGCTCTTCGGCATGCGGGGCTACGACGAGATTCCCTACCGGGCCATCCTCGTGGCGCACGAGCACCACATGAAGACCGATCTGACCGGCTATCCGAAGGCCGATCCGGCCCGCGCATCTGGGGATCTATTCCCGCATCGTGGCCGTGGCCGACGGCTTCGACGCCGCCACCACGCGCCGCAGCTACCAGACCATTCCGATCGAGCCCGACCAGGTGCTGCGCGAGATGTGGGAGAACCCGCGGCGCGGCTACGACCCGATGCTGGTGAAGGCGCTGATCAACCTGATCGGCATCTACCCGGTCGGCACCTGCGTCATTCTCGACACCTTCGAGGTGGCCATCGTCGCCGCGGCCAATCCCGACGCCAAGCTGCTCAACCGGCCGATGGTCCGCATCGCGCATCGACGTCAATGGCGGCGCGGCTTCCCAGCCGGGGCGCGAAGAAAACCTGGGAGCCCGGAGCCCCGATGGCGGCTTCCTCCGCTCGATCGTCAAGGTGACCAATCCTGACCGTTACGGCCTCGTCGTCGGCGACTACTTTGTCTGATTCGCGGCCTGGCGGCCGCGTGGCAGCAGCTGCGCGCCGCCCAGCCGCACCGCGCTCATCCCCTACCTCACCGCGGGATTTCCCTCGATCGCGGTCGAGCCTGGAGGCGTTCCGGGCCGCGGACGAGGTGGCGGACATTCTCGAGGTCGGGGTGCCGTTCAGCGATCCGCTGGCCGACGGCCCGACCATCCAGCGCTCCACCTTCGACGCGCTCCGCCAGGGGATGACCCTGCCGGGCACCCTCGAGCTGGTGTCCGCGGGCCGAGCTGTCGAAACCGGTGGTGTTCTTCAGCTATCTCAATCCGATCCTGCGCTACGGCCTCGAGCCGCTTTCTGCGCGACGCCGCCGAGCTGGGGATCGCGGGCCTGCTCCTGACCGATCTGCCGGCCGGCAGCGACCCGGAGGTCGAGGCCGAGGTGCAGGGAAGTCCGCTCGACCTGATCCGGCTCGTGGCTCCGACCACGAGGCCGGAACGCGTCGCGGAAGCGGTGCGCGGCGCCCAGGGCTTCGTCTATCTCGTCGCGCGCCTGGGCGTCACCGGCGCGACGCCCGAGTTGGCGGCCGATCTGGCCGGGACCATCGCGCGGGTGCGAGCCGCCACCACGCTGCCGATCGCGGTCGGCTTCGGAATCTCCACGCCGGCCCAGGCGGTCACGGTAGGCCGGACTGGCCGACGGCGTCGTGGTCGGGAGCGCGCTGGTCGAGGTGCTGGGTCGCGAGGGTGTGGGAGCGGCGGAGGCGTACCTGGAGCAGCTGCGGGCGGCGCTGGATAGCGTCCGGCTGCGGGAGGCACGCGCGTGACCCTGGACGTTCAGAAGACGGTCGATCGCACCACCACGGTGATGGCCTACGGAGGCCTCGCTGTCTTGCTCGCGGCGCTGGCCCGGGATCACACCTGGCTGGACCGGCCGATCCCGCTGCTGGTGTTGCTGATCGCGGTCATCGGGCTCCGGGGCGCGCAGATTCCCCTGTCCAAGTACTCCTACCTCACCCAGATCGGCATCGCAGTGCTGGTCGGGGCGGTGACCATCGGTCCCACGCCGGTGCTGCTGGCACTCTGGCTCGGAGTGTTCAGCGCCGACGCCTTCTGGCGTCGGAAGACCATCCAGGCTGCGTGGATCAACGCCGGCCGGGAGGTCATCGCCTTCGCCGCCGCCTTCGGCATCTACGCGGCGATCATGGTGCGCACTTCGCCCGAAGGCGTCAGCCTCGAGTACCTGGGCCCCGCCGTGGCCTTTCTGGGGATCTACTTCTTCTTCGGCCGCTCGCTCTTCTACTTCAGCCTGCTGGTGCGCGGCAAGCTGGCCTCGGAAGAGCGGCTGATGATTCTTCGCTATGAGATTCTCTCCTACCTGCTCACCTGCGGCGCGGTGATCCTGGCCGTGGGGGCGATCCTCGGTCTGGCGCCCGAGGGCTGGGTCGCGGTGCTGGCGGTGCTCGCGGTCCTGGGCCTCCTGACCAAGCGCATTCTGGAGGAAGCGATCTCCGCCGAAGAGCTCAACAAGATTCACCTGCGGGAGCGGGTCATCACCAGCAACATCACGTTGGGCGATGCTTTTTCTCAACTGGAGCAGATGGCCCATCGGGTGCTCGACTGGGGAGACTTCCGCATTTACCGCGTCGAGGGCGACGTCGCGAAGCAGGCCTATCGGGGCCAGTTCGGCCGCCCCAACCGGGGCGAGCCGGGCCTGGATGCGCCCCTGCTCAGGGCCATCGCCGTGCGTGAGGGCCAACCGGTCGTGGTCGCCGACTCTCAGCGGGATGATCGGATGACCTCACCCGACCCCGATGCGCGGAGCCTGCTGTTCCTGCCGCTCCGCTTCGGCAACGAGACCATTGGGACGCTGGAGTTGGAGCATCATAAGGCCCGAGCCTACGGCGCCAAGGAAGTGGCGGCCGCCTCGACCTTCGCCGGCCAGCTGGCCACCGCGATTCACATCTCCGACCTCCGTCGGCCGCTGGTAGATACCGTCGACCGGATCGGCGTCCAGGTGCGACGGCTGGGCGGCGTCAGCGAGGGTCTCCGCGCCGCCTCGGGGGCCGTCGCCGTCGCGGCCGAAGCGATCCGCCAAGGCGCGGCCGAGCAGGGGCAGTGGGTCGTCGGAGGACGAGAGGCCACCGGTGTGCTGGCCGGGACGGCGCGGGATGTGGCCGTCCACGGCGCCGCCGCGGCCGAGGCCTCAGAGGCGGCCAGCGAGGTCGCGGCCCGAAACCGGATTCAGGTCCAGAGCGCCATCGAGCGGCTGGTCCAGCTCAAGGGATTCGTGGCCGACAGCAGCCAGCAGGTGGCGGAGCTCTATCAGATCACCAACCGGCTGATCGGTTTCATCGGCTCCATCCGGGAGATCGCCGACCTGACCAACCTGATCTCCCTGAACGCCGCGATCGAGGCGGCGCGAGCGGGTCAGCAGGGGAAGGGGTTCGCGGTGGTGGCGGCCGAGGTGCGGCAGCTGGCGGCCCAGAGTGCGGCGGCCTCCCGGGAGGCCGGCGGGCTGGTGGCGGGGATCCTGGGACAGGTGGCGCAGGTCTCGGAGCTGATGGATCGGGGCGAAGAGGCGGTGGCGGGCGTCGAGGAGCTGAGCGCCAACGCGGCCCGGGCCCTGGACGACATCGTGCGGGCGACGCACAGCGCGGGGGAGAACGCCCGCCGCATCGCCGCGTCCGCCGAGAGCCAGGAAGCCGCGGCCAGCCGTCTCACCGGTGAGATGGCCAGCATCGCGGAGGTGTCGGCGCGAGCGCTGCAGGAGACCCATGAGATGGCCCTGCGGGCGGCCGACGCGGCCCAGGGCCACGCCGATCTCGAGCGGGCCATTCTGGAGCTGCAGTCCGTCGCCACTCATCTGCACGCGATCGCGCGCCACTTCGCCACCGAGCTATGAGTCTGGTGGAGCGGGTCTATGTGGCCTTGGGCAGCAACCAGGGAGACCGGGCGACGTATCTCAGCCGCGCGCGCGAGGCGGTGGGCCGGATCCCGCTGACCAAGGTGCTGGCCACCTCGTCGGTCGAGGAAACCGAGCCGGTCGGCGGGCCTCCGCAGGAGCGGTTTCTGAATCAGATGCTTCTGGCCGAGACGGCGCTGGATCCCTCGCGGTTCCTCAAGGCGCTCCAGAAGATCGAGACCGATCAGGGCCGGGTACGCGGAGGGGAACGTTGGGGACCGCGGACCCTCGACCTCGACATCGTCCGCTTCGGCACGCGCCGGCTGCGCGAGGCCGACCTGGTGATCCCCCATCCCGAGCTGCCTCGGCGCCCCTTCTGGCAGCGGGAAATCGAAGAAATCGAGCGCGGTCTCAGCGAGAAAAGCTGAGCCGGGAGCCCTCATGGCCGACTCGGCACCGATGACTGTCCCCGATCTGATCGCCCTCAAGCGGGCGGGCCGGAAGATCGTAGCCCTCACCTGCTACGACGCGCTCTTCGCCCGCCTGCTGGACGATGAGGTGGACGTGCTGCTGGTGGGCGACTCGGTCAATCAGGTGGTGGCCGGCCGGGACACCACGCTGAGCGCCACGTTGCATCAGATGATCTACCATGCGGCGGCGGTACGGCGCGGGAGCCGCCGCGCGCTGGTGTTCGTGGACCTGCCGTTTCTCTCCTATCAGGTGACGGTGCCGGAGGCGATCCGGAACGCCGGCCGCGTGCTGCAGGAAAGCGGCGCGCACGGCGTGAAGCTGGAAGGCGGGCAGCCCATGGCGGCGACGGTCCGGGCGCTGGTGGACGTGGGCATTCCGGTGATGGGTCACCTGGGACTCACCCCGCAATCGGTCCATCAGCTGGGCGGCTATCGGGTCCAGGGCAGGGAAGCGGCCGCGGCCGGCCGCCTGCTGGAAGACGCCCAGGCCCTGGAAGCGGCCGGCGCCTGCGCGCTGGTGCTGGAGCTGGTCCCGGCGGCGTTGGCCGCACGGATTTCGAAGGCGCTCACCATTCCCACCATCGGCATCGGTGCCGGCCCCGGGTGCGACGGGCAGGTGCTGGTGCTGCACGACATGTTGGGCCTCAACGAAGGATTCGAGCCCAAATTTCTCAAGCGATACGGCGAGCTGGCGCGAACCGTCCGCGAGGCGGCACGGGCCTACGCGGCGGAGGTCCGCGGCGGGCGCTATCCGGGGCCGGAGCACAGCTTCGAATGAAGGAGTGTTCGGCCATTCCCGAGCTCCGGACCCTGCTCCGGGGCGAGCGCAGCGCGGGCCGCTCGATCGGACTGGTGCCCACCATGGGGGCGTTGCACGAGGGCCACCTGTCGCTGGTCGACCGGGCGGCGGCGCGAACCGGCACCGTGGTGATGAGCATCTTCGTGAATCCCCTGCAATTCGGACCCGGCGAGGACTTCGCGCGCTACCCGCGCGACCTGGCGCGGGATCGACAACTGGCGGCGGGGCGCGGAGTGGCAATCCTCTTCACCCCCGAGGTCGAGGCGATGTACCCCGCCGGAAACCAGACCCGGGTCGTGCCCGGCCCAGCGGCCGAGCGGTGGGAGGGCCGGGAACGGCCGGGACACTTCGCCGGCGTGCTCACGGTGGTGGCCAAACTGTTTCACATCGTGGAGCCCGACCTGGCCGTGTTCGGGCAGAAGGATCTGCAGCAGGCGGCCTTGATCCGGCAGCTGGTGCGCGATCTCGACTGGCCCATCGAGATCGTGGTCGCTCCGACGGTGCGGGAACCGGATGGTCTCGCCCTGAGCAGCCGGAACGCGTACCTGACTTCGGCGGACCGGGGCCAGGCGCTGGGCCTCCAGTCGCGCCCTCCGGGCGGCGGAGCGCGCCTGGCAGGATGGCGAGCACGACGGTCCGGCGCTGGAACGGATAGCGAGGGGCGAGTTGGAGGCTTTTTCAGGAATGACCGTGGACTATATTGCCGTGGTCGATCCCGAGCGCTGGGAGCCGGTCGCGCGCGCGGACGCGGGGACGGTGGTCGCCGTGGCCGGGCGCGTGGGCGGGAGCGGGACCCGTCTCCTCGACAACGTCATTCTGGGTCAAGGAACTGCCTGATGCATCGCCACCTGATGAAATCGAAAATTCACCGCGCCACCATCACCGGCACCGATCTCCATTACGAAGGCTCGCTGACGCTCGACCAGGAGCTGATGACGCTGGCCGACCTGATTACCAACGAGATGATCCAGGTGGTCAACGTCAATACCGGCGAGCGCTTCACCACCTACGTCATTCCCGGGCCGGCCCGCTCCGGCATCGTCCAGCTGAACGGCGCCGCCGCCCGACTGGGACACGAGGGGGACCTGGTGATTCTCATGGCCCAGGCCGAGTACACCCCTGAGGAGTGTCTCACCCACGTCCCTCGTATCGTTCACGTAGACGAAAGGAACCGCCCGATCTTCGACGAAGGCACGGTCATCAAGCGTGCCTGACCAACGGTCGAGTCCGTCGGGGCTCCGGCCCACGCTGCCTGCCTGGGCATCCGTGTCGTCTGAGCGGCTGGCGCATATCGAGCGAGTGGCCGGCCTGGTGATGCAGTGGGCCGAAGCAATGGGAGTGCCGGATTCGGAGCGGAACCGCTGGCTCCGGGCGGTCTGGCTCCACGACGCGATGCGGGACGCCTCGAGCGACGAGCTGAACGAGTGGGCCTCCTCCTCGCCGGGGCCAGTCGAGCTGAAGCACGGGCCCGCCAGCGCCGCCCGGGCCAAGGCCGAAGGGGAAGTGGACCGCGGGGTCCTGGACGCGGTCCGTTACCACAGCCTCGGGCTCGCCGAATGGGACATGGTGGGACGCGTGCTCTACTGCGCCGATTATCTGGAGCCGGGACGCGAAGCGCAGGCCGATGAACGGGCCGACATGGCGCGCCGCTTTCCCCGCGACTCCGGCAGCGTGTTGCGCGAGGTGGCCCGGGCCCGCGTGGCCCGGCTGGTCGCGTCGGGTTGGCCGTTGCCCGAGCCAACGGTCAGGTTTTGGAACAGTCTGTTCGCTCGCGCGTCCTGATCGGCGCGGGAGTCTCCCTCGCGGCGGCGCTGGCAGTCTTCATCGTGGTGCGCGGGCACCGCGCCGGGAACCCCGAGCACGCCTATCCAATCCCCTCCCATACCGATCGCGTCCTCGTCGAAGTCCTGAATGGCACCTCGAGAGCCGGGCTGGCCCGGGTAGGGACTCGACAGCTCCGTCGGGAAGGGTTGGACGTGGTCTACTTCGGTAATGCGGAGGGGCGGGAAGACTCGACGCGGGTGATTATCCGCCGCGGTACTGCGCCGGGGCCGGCGGAGCGGGTGGCCCAGGCACTGGGCGGGGGAAAGATCGAACGGGAGCTGGATACGCTGAGGCGGGTGGACGTCACCGTGATCCTGGGGGATGACTATCGCCCACCACCGGAGCTGCACCCGTAGTCGCGTCCTCTACTGCATTTCCAGCAGCGCCATCACCACATCCATCACATTGGTCCCGGTCGGGCCGGTCTTGAACAGCGCCCCCACGGCCTCCAGCGCCGGATAGGGCCCGTGCGTGGCTAGGTCCCGCTCAGGATCTCGTCCCGCTTTACGGATCGCCTCCCAGGTTTCGGCATCCACGAAGGCGCCGGCCGCATCGGTTGGCCCATCCCGCCCGTCGGTCCCGGCCGCGAGGATCGTGATGCCTCGACCATTCCGGGCCCCTAGGGTCCGGGCGGCAGCGAGGGCCAGCTCCTGGGCCCTTCCTCCCGGGCCGGGGTTGGGTCCCAGGGTTATCGTCGTCTCCCCGCCCCAGATCAGGACCGTATTTTTATGCATTTCCCGTTGCGCCGGGGACGTCGCCGGGCGATAGTTCAGCGCGGCCTCGGCGATCCGGGTCCCCACCTCTGCGGCCTCGCCGGCCAGGTCGGCGCCCAGGATAAGGGCGTTGAGACCCTGAAGACGGGCCTGGGCCGCGGCGGCCTCGAGCGCGAGTCGGTTGCTGACGATCAGGCGGACCTGCATATTCTCGAAGGCGGGGTCGCCGGGCTTCGGAGTCTCTGGGATTTCTCCGCGCTCGGTGGCCTCGATTCGTCTCCGGAGGGCCGCCGGAACCCGGGCCCAGAGCCCGGCGGCCGACAGCCGGGATCGCACTTCGGCAGCGGTGCCGGGGTCGGGCACACAGGGGCCGGAGCCGATGGCCGCCAAGTCGTCCCCGATCACATCGGAGACCACGAAGCAACGCACGCGGGCGGGGGCCAGGGCCGCCGCGAGACGGCCTCCGCCCCAGCGGGAGAAGCGTTTCCGGATCTGGTTCATGGCGGCGATGTCGAGCCCGGAGCCCAGCAACAAGGCGTAGAGCTCTTGGAGCTCGGCCGGGCTCACGCCTTCGATCGGACCGGCGGTGAGGCTGGAAGCACCGCCCGAGAGCAGCACCCAGACTTCGTCGTCGGCGCGCACCTGGGCGGCAAGCGCGCCGATTGCGTCGGCGGCCGCGAAGGAGTCGGGGCCGGGGTTGGGATGGTTGCCCGGTTGGACCTGGAGTCGGGGATGAGGCGCGGGGTCGCGCGTGGTTCCCACGATGACACCCCCGGCAGGCTCCTGACCCAGCCCGCGAAGGACCTCGCTGGCAGCCTGGGCCATCGTGAAGGCGGCCTTACCCAGCGCCAGGATGAACACCCGGCGTCCGGCAGGCGGCCCCAGGCTCTTCAGGGCGGCGGTGAGGGCGGGGCGTGGTTGAGCCGCCTGGACCGCGGCCCAGTAGAATTCGCCAAGCAGTTGTGCGGGTGTGAGTGTGGGCGGCATGAGGTCGGGTTGAGTAGAGCGGGATTACGGATTGAGTCGCCCGGGGCCGGCGGGAATAATCACCTGCCGCCGGGTTCCGCGCGAGCGGAGGTCGCTTCGCCGCGCTGTCTTTTCACGTGTTGAGGTGACGTCATGGCTGGCCGCAATCTTCTCTTCGTCCCCGGTCCCACCAACGTTCCCGACCGGATCCTGCGCGCCATGCACGTGCGCGATGGAGGATCACCGCTCCTCGACGTTTCCCGAGCTCGCCGCTCCGGTTGTTCCAGGACCTGAAGAAGGTCTTCAAGACCACCGACGGGCCAGCCCTTCATCTTCCCGGCGAGCGGCACCGGCGCCTGGGAGGCGGCGCTCGTCCAACACCCTGCTCCCCGGGCGACCAGCGTGCTCGCCTGCCGGTACGGCCAGTTCAGCCACCTGTGGATCGACCTGGCGCAGCGGCTCGGGTCTCGACGTGGACGTCCTGGACGTCGAGTGGGGCGAGGGCGCGCCGCTCGAGCGCGATCCAGGAGATCCTCGCGGCCGACAAGCAGCCACGAGATCAAGGGCGTCCTGTTCGTCCACAACGAGACCGCGACCGGCGTCACCAGCGACGTCGGCGGGGTGCGCCGGGCCCTCGACGCCGCCAAGCACCCGGCGCTGCTCTACGTGGACGGCGTGAGCTCGATCGGGAGCATCGACTTCCGGATGGACGAGTGGGGCGTGGACCTGGCGGTCACCGGCTCGCAGAAGGGCCTCATGCTGCCGGCCGGGCTCGGCATCGTCTGCGCCAGCCCGAAGGCGCTGGCGCAGCGCGAGCAGGCCAAGCTGCCCGCGCGTCTTCTTCGACCTCGGCGACATGATCAAGGCCAACGCGACCGGCTACTTCCCCTACACGCCGTCGCTGCCCGATGCTCTACGGCCTGCGCGAGTCGCTCGCCATGCTGTTCGAGGAGGGGCTCGAGAACGTGTTCGCCCGCCACCACCGGCTGGCCGAGGGCACGCGCGCGCGCGGTCAAGGCGTGGGGCCTCGAGCTCTGCGCCAAGGCGCCGCAAGTGGTACTCCGACACGGTCAGCGCGATCATGGTGCCGGCCGGCGTCAACGGCGCCGAGGTGATCGACGTCGCCTACCGGCGCTACAACCTCGCGCTGGGCGCCGGGCCTCGCGCGGATGGCCGGGCAAGCTGTTCCGCATCGGCCACCTGGGCGACCTGAACGAGCTGCATGCTGCTCGGCGCGCATCGCCGGCGCCGAGATGGCGATGCGCGACGTCGGCATCAAGGTCACGCCGGGCAGCGGCGTCGGCGCGGCCGAGGAATACTGGCGCAGCACCGCCGCACCGCTGCCAAGCGCGAGCTGCCGCCGCGCGCGCCCGACGCGCAGCGCCGCGGCCGCCGCGCCAAGGAGAAGGCCACCGCCGGCGCCGGCCGATGAGCCATACGCGCTACGAGCCGGCCCGCCCCCGGCTGCAGCGCAGCGAGCTGGCGGTGCCGGGCTCGAAGCCGGCGATGTTCGCGAAGGCGCTGGACAGCGAGGCCGACTACGTCTTCCTCGACCTCGAAGACGCCGTCGCGCCGGCCGACAAGGAGCAGGCCCGGCAGAACGTGATCGCGGGCTGCTCGAGCACGACTGGCGCGGTCGCGGCAAGACGATCTGCGTCCGCATCAACGGCATCGACACCCACTACATGTACCGCGACGTGGTGGACGTGGTGGAGCAGGCCGGCCACCGGCTCGACACCATCCTGATTCCGAAGGTCGGCGTGCCGGCCGACGTCTACCTGGTCGACGCGCTGCTCACCCAGATCGAGGACGGCGAAGGGGATCCCGCACCGGATCGGCATCGACGTCCTGATCGAGACCGCGCTCGGGCATGGCCAACGTCGAGGCGATCGCGCAGTCGAGCCGCCGGCTCGAGGCGATGCACTTCGGCGTCGCCGACTACGCGGCGAGCTGCCGGGCGCGCACCGTGAGCATCGGCGGGCTCAACCCCGACTATCCCGGGCGACCAGTGGCACGCCGGCGCTCTCGCGGATGATCGTCGCCTGCCGGGCCTACGGACTGCGGCCGATCGACGGGCCGTTCGGCGACTTCAAGGATCCCGACGGCTTCCGGCGCGGCCGGCGCGGCGGGGCGCGGCGCTCGGCATCGAAGGGCAAGTGGGCGATCCATCCGTCGCAGATCGCGCTGGCCAACGAGGTCTTCACGCCCGCCGCCCGCCGAGGTCGAGCGGGCCCAGCGGATCCTGGTCGGCGCTCGACGAGGCGGCGCGCGAGGGCCGCGGCGCGGCGCAGCTCGACGGCCGGATGATCGACGCGGCGTCGGCCCGGATGGCGCAGAACGTCGTGGAGATGGCGGCGCAATGGAGCAGAGGTCGGGAGTCAAGGCTCAGAGGTCCCGAAGCCTGAGCCCAGCCTCACGACCTCGGACTCAGCCATCGACGGAGCGTAGCCAGTGGACATCCACGAGTACCAGGCCAAGGAGCTGCTCGCCGGCTTCGGCGTCGCCGATCCCGCGGGGCGGCGTGGCGTACAGCCCGGAGCAGGCCGTCTACCGCGCCGTCGGAGATCGGCGGCGCCCGCTGGGCGGTGAAGGCGCAGATCCACTCCGGCGCCCGCGGCAAGGCCGGCGGCATCAAGCTCTGCTCCAACGAGGACGAGGTGCGCCAGGCCGCCAAGGACGCTGCTCGGCAAGCGGCTGGTGACGCACCAGACCGGTCCCGAGGGCCGCGTGGTGCACCGGCTGTACATCGAGGCCGCCGTGCCCATCGAGCGCGAGATCTATCTCGGCTTCGTGCTCGACCGGAAGAGCGAGCGCATCATGGTCGTGGCCTCGGCCGCAGGGCGGCATGGAGATCGAGGAGATCGCCCAGCGACTCGCCCGACGCGATCCTGCGCGAGGTGGTGGAGCCGGCGGTCGGGCATGCAGGCGTTCCAGGCCCGCGAGATCGCCTTCGGCCTGGGGCTCGACTCCGGCGCAGGTGAGCCGGACGGTGACCACGCTGCTCGGCTGCTACCGCGCCTTCCGCGACCTCGACGCCACGATGGTGGAGATCAACCCGCTGGTGCGTCACCGCCGACGGCCAGCTGCTGGCGCTCGACGCCAAGATGACCTTCGACGACAACGCGCTGTTCCGCCGGCCCAACGTGAGCGAGCTGCGCGACTACGCCGAGGAGGATCCGCGCGAGGCGCAGGCCGCCGAGCACGGGCTCAACTACGTGGCGCTGGACGGCGAGATCGGCTGCATCATCAACGGCGCCGGCCTCGCCATGGCCACCATGGACATGATCAAGCACGCCGGCGGCGCGCCGGCCAACTTCCTCGACGTCGGGCGGCGGCGCCTCGCCCGAGCGGGTGGCGGCGGCCTTCCGCCTGGTGCCTGCCGGACCCCAAGGTCGGGGCGATCCTGGTCAACATCTTCGCCGGGATCAACCGGTGCGACTGGGTGGCGCAGGGCGTGGTGCAGGCCGTGAAGGAGGTCGAGCTCAAGGTGCCGCTGGTCGTGCGGCTGGCCGGCACCAACGTCGAGGAGGGCCGCAAGATCCTCAAGGACAGCGGGCTGCCCATCATCACCGCCGACTCGCTGGCCGAGGCGGCCGAGCAAGGTGGTGGCCGCCTACAAGGCCTCGGGCAAGCCCGGCCGCGAACCGGAAACGACCATGAGCATCCTGATCGACGAGAAGACCCGCGTCATCGTCCAGGGCTTCACCGGGGACAAGGCGCACGTTCCACGCCAAGGAGATGATCGAGTACGGCACCAACGTGGTCGGCGGCGTCACGCCGGGGAAGGGCGGCAGACGCCACCTCGACCGGCCGGTCTTCAACACGGTGAAGGAGGCCGTCGAGGCGACCGGCGCCGACGGCCAGCATCATCTTCGTGCCGGCCGCCGTTCTGCGCCGACGCGATCATGGAGGCGGCGGACGCCGGCATCCGGCTGGTCTGCTGCCATCACCGACGGCATCCCGGCGCAGGACATGATGATGGTGAAGCGCTACCTGCTGGCGGTACCCCAAGGAGAAGCGCACGACGCTGGTCGGGCCCAACTGCGCCGGCATCATCAGCCCCGGCAAGGCGATGCTGGGCATCATGCCGGGGCACATCTACCAGCGCGGCACCGTCGGCGTGGTGACCCGCTCGGGGACGCTGGGCTACGAGGCCGCGTCCCAGATGAAGGCGCTCGGCATCGGGCATCACCACCAGCGTCGGCATCGGCGGCGATCCGATCAACGGCAGCTCGTTCGTGGACATCCTGGCGCTGTTCGAGGAGGACCCCGAGACCGAAGCGGTCATGATGATCGGCGAGATCGGCGGGCCGCAGGAAGCGGAGGCCGCGCTGCTTCGTCAAGGAGAACATGAGCAAGCCGGTGATCGGCTACGTGGCCGGGCCTCACGGCGCCCAAGGGCCGCCGGATGGGGCACGCCGGGGCGATCATCTCCGCCTTCGGCGACACCGCCGCGGAGAAGGCCGAGATCATGCGGTCGGCCGGGCCTCACCGTCGCGCCGAGTCCGGCCGAGCTGGGCACGGCCGTGGCGAAGGTGCTGGCCGCGAAGCCCGCCAAGCGGCCGGCTGGTCGGCGCGATGAGCGCCAGCCCGTGGTCATCGTCACCCGGAAGCTGCCGGCCGCGTGCGAGAGGCGGCTGGCCCGCGCGTTCGACGCCCGGCTCAATCCCGACGACCGTCCGCTCGACCGCCGACCGGCCTCCAGGAGGCGCTCACGAGCGCGGACGGCCTGCTTCCCACCGTGACCGACAAGGTCACCGCCGACGTGCTGGCGGCGGAGCCGCTGCGGGCCAAGATCATCGCCAACTTCGGGGTCGGCTTCAACAACATCGACATCGAGGCCGCCAAGGCGCGCGGGCATCGCGGTCACCAACACGCCCGACGTGCTGACCGACGACACCGCCGACATCGCCGATGACCCTGCTGCTCATGGTGGCCCGGCGCGCCGGGGAGGGGGAGCGCCATGTCCGCGGCCGAGTCGTGGACCGGCTGGCGGCCGACCCACATGCTCGGCACCAAGGTGACGCGGCAAGACGCTCGGCCTGGTCGGGCATGGGCCGCATCGCGCGGGCGGTGGCCCAGCGGGCGCACCACGGGTTCGGGATGAGGGTCATCTTTCACGATCCGTATCCGCCGCACGCCGGAAGTCGCCAAGGCGCTGGGCGCCGAGCCGCGCGAGACGCTCGACGAGGTGCTGCGCGAGGCCGACTTCGTCTCGCTGCACTGTCCCGCGACGCCGGAGACCCGGCACCTGATGAATGCGCGAGCGTCTGGGCGCAGATGAAGCCCGGCGCCTTTCTGATCAACACCGCGCGGGGCGACGTGGTGGACGAGGCGGCCCTGGTCGAGGCGCTGCAGGCGAGGCACGATCGCCGGGCGCCGGGCTCGACGTGTTCGAGAAGGAGCCGCGGGTGAGCCCGGCGCTCGCTCACCATGGAGAACGTGGTGCTGCTTCCCGCACCTGGGCAGCGCCACGCGGGAGACCCGGGTGGCGATGGGGATGCGGGCGCTCGAGAACCTCAAGCTCTTCTTCGCCGGCCAGCCGCTCCGCGACCGCGTGGTGTGACGCCACGGGGCGCTGCACCCCTTCGTTCGCCGGACCGAGCTGCCCGCAGTCGCCCGATCCGGTCGCGGCGAGCGCGGCCGCACTACGCCACCGAGGTCGTCGAGCTCCTCTTCGAGCTCCTGCTCGACGTCGTGCGCGCCGCGGCAGCCCGACGTCGAGCCGGTCCTCCGGGCGGCCGAGCGCGCCCCGTCGGACTCAGCCCGAGCTGCTGGCCCGGACGCTCCAGGTCCAGGGCATCTGGTTCCAGCTGCTCAGCATCGCCGAGCAGAACGCCGCCATGCGGCGGCGGCGGCAGACCGAGAGCGAACGCGGGGCTCGAGCAGGTCCGGGGCACGTTCGCCCAGGTGATCGCCGGCGCCGGCTCGCGGCCAGATCCCCGCCGACGAGATCCACGAGCTGCTCGGACGCTCCGCGATCCGCCCGGTGCATCACGGCGCATCCCACCGAAGCCAAGCGGGTCACCGTCCTCGAGAAGCACCGCCGGATCTACCGGCGGCTGGTGGATCTCGAGTCGCCCCGCTGGACGCCGCGCGAACGACAGGCGCTGATCGACGGCGCTCCGCAACGAGATCGAGCTGCTGTGGCTCACCGGCGAGCTGCGCCTCGAGAAGCCCACCGTGCCGCAGGAGGTCTTCTGGGGACTCCACTTCTTCAACGAGACGCTGTTCGAGGCGGTCCCCGACCTGCTCGAGAAGCTCGAGCGCGTGCTGCGCACGAGCCTACCCGGGCGAGCGCTTCGAGATCCCGCCGTTCTTCCAGTTCGGCTCCTGGATCGGCGGCGACCGCGACGGGAATCCGTTCGTCACCAACGATGTCACCCGGCTGACCCTGAACGAAAACCGGATCGCGTCGCCTCCAGCGCTACCGGCAACGGCTGGTGGACCTGCTGCGAGACGCTCAGCATCACCGAGCGGGCGGCGCCGATCAGCGACGGAGTTCCGCCGGGCGCTCGCGCAAGGCGCTCGAGGCCAGCGGGGCAAGGGGACGAGATCGCCGTCCGCAATCCGGGCGAAGTCTTTCGCCAGTACCTGGCCTGCGTGATCAAGCGGCTCGACGCGACCCTCGAGGCCGCCCAGCGGGCGACCCGGTTCCGCGGACACGGGCTACCCCTCGGCCGACGCGCTGCTCGCCGACCTGCGGATCCTGGAGCGGGGGCTGATCGCGGCCCGGAGCGAGAACCTGGCCCATGCTCTGGTGCAGCCGATCATTCGCGAAGTCGAGTCCTTCCGATTCAGCACGGTCCGGCTCGACCTGCGGGAGAACGCGACCACCCTCAACCACGCCCTGGCCGATCTCTGGCGGGTGACGGAAGCGAAGGAAGGCGCGGCGCCTCCACCCACCGGCGAGACCTGGAAGAGCTGGATCCTGGCGGAGCTGGCCCGGCCCCTGACGCGGAGAACGGCGGTGGTCCAGCCTGGCGCCGGAGACGGTCGAAACGCTGGACATGTTCCGGGTGGTGCGCACCGGTCGAGAGGGACTCGACCGCGAGGCCTTCGGGAGCTTCATCCTCAGCATGACCCGAGACGTGAGCGACGTGCTGGGCGCCTACCTGCTGGCCAAGGAGGCGGGCCTCTTCGCCGATACCGCCGGTGTGGAAAGCTGCACGCTGCCCATCGTGCCGCTGTTCGAGTCCATCGAGGACCTGCGACGCGCCCCCATCATGATGCGGGAGCTGCTGGGCATCCCGGTGGTCCGGAGGAGCATCCGGGCGCAGGGCGGTCTTCAGGAAGTGATGATCGGCTACTCGGACTCCAACAAGGACGGCGGATTCCTGCCGTCCAACTGGGAGCTGAGCAAGGCCCAGACCAAGCTCACTCGGCTGGGAGAGGAGCTGGGCGTCCCGATCGCCTTCTTTCACGGGCGCGGCGGCTCGGTGAGCCGCGGCGGCGCGCCCACCGGTCGCGCCATCGCGGCCCAGCCGGCCGGTTCCATCAAGGGGCGGATGCGGATCACCGAGCAGGGCGAGGTGGTCTCCTTCAAGTATGCCAACCGCGGCACCGCGGCCTATCAGGTCGAGCTGCTGGCCGCCAGCGTGCTCGAGCACACCCTCAAGTCAGAGCGGGAAGAGGCGCTGCTGGCGGTCGGCGAGTTCGATGAAGCGATGGAGGCCCTCTCGGGCGCGGCGCAGGCCGCGTACCGACGTCTGGTCGAGCATCCCGACCTCATCACCTATTTCCAGGCCGCGAGCCCGCTGGAGGAGCTGACCCGCCTCAACATCGGCTCGCGACCCGCCCGGCGGTTCGGGGCCCATACCCTGGCCGACCTCCGCGCCATTCCCTGGGTCTTCGCCTGGACTCAGAATCGCCACTTCATCACCGGGTGGTACGGACTGGGCAGCGGGCTCGAGACCTTCCTCGACGTGCGTGGGGACCGCGGCGCCCGGCTGCTCCAGCGGATGTTCGCGGACTCGCGGCTGTTCCGGTTGATCGTGGACGAGGCCGAAAAGATGCTCTCCTATGTGGACCTGGGGATCGCGCGGGAGTACGCGGCCCTGGTGCCCGATAGCCGGGTCCGGGACCGGGTCTTCGGGTTGATCGAGGACGAGTACCGGCGCTCGGTCACCACCGTGCTTCGGGTAAGCGGTGGCGGTGAGCTGGCCCAGCGGTTCCCGCGTTTCCGGCGCCGCCTGGCGCGAAGATTACCGGCGATCAATCAGGTGAGCCGCGCTCAAATCGAGCTGCTGCGCCGGGTGCGGGCCGCAACCGACGAGAAGGAGCGGATGGACCACCTGGCGGGGCTGCTGCTTTCCATCAACTGCATCTCGGGCGGGTTCGGGGCGACGGGGTGACGGGAGAGTACCGAGTACTGAGTACTGAGTGCTGAGTGCTGAGTGCTGAGTGCGGACTCCCGAGGACGAGGGCGAACTCCTGAACCCTCAGTCCTTTCTCGTCGGCGGGACCTTCTTGGGCAACTCCGCCAGCACCAGCTTGACCGCCTCCTGCAGTTGCGCTGGGTTGACCAACAGCGAATCCACCGGGACGTGCGCCATCGAGTTGCCCCGGACCTTGTCGACCAGTTGGAGGCCGCGGCGGCCTTCATGGAGCACCTTCTGGTCGACGTCCCGCACGCGCGCCACTAGGGTCAGACCCCTAAGCGTGCCCTCCTTGGTCCCGAACATCTCCCCACCCAGCCCGCCCGCGGCACCGGTCTTCTCCTCGATCCCGTCCCACTTCGCCTTCCCGCCATGGAACTTGACGCCGACGACGTCCGCGAAAACGCTCAGAACCGCGTCCGCATTGAAATGGCTCCTGATCTCCTCTCCGAGCAACCGGCGAGCCTCGGCGACGCGAGCCGAGTCGAGTTTGCCGGTCACGGAATCATAGATGCCGCCTACCGACTCCATCGCCCGTTTCCAGGCGGATGCGGTCGAGTCGTGTGGGATGACGTCATAGCGGGCCTCGATCAGCCAGGACAGGACCAGCGAGTCGATAAGAGGAGCTCTGAGGGAGTCCAGTGCTCCCGGGAGCACCGCCGGGAGCTGGGCGACGCGGGTCGGACGCTCCTGGGCGGCGAGTGGCGCCCACTCGGCCAGCACCAGGGTTCCTGCGACGAGTCCGGACCACCGGAGGCGTCGGGCGATGGTGAATATCATGAACGGGCCCTCAAGATGAGCCGCAAACGGGTCGATGCTCGACCAGCGGGCGCAGGGCCCGATGGATCGCGGCCGAATCCCGCTCCAGCTGAGCGAACAGTTTCTTGGGATCAACCTCCTTGATCTTGTCGCTCCAGAACCCGCGCTTGGCGAGCAGCTGAATCCCACCTCGGCCGCAGTAACTGGTCTGGCCCGAGGAATCGATCCCGTTGATCATGAAGCTCGCCGCCGGCACCGTCCCGCTCCGGTCGGAGGAGGCGACCTTCTCGGTCATCCCGTCCCAGATTGCCTTGCCGCCATTGAACTCGACGGAGACGACGATGATCCGGGGAAAGAGAAGAAGATCGGCCTGCGCCCCCTCGTGGAGCTCGCGCCAGGCCGCGGCGCGAACGGCATGGAGCTTCTCTAGGTTGACCTGGCCGGTCTTGGCATCGAAGAAGCCGTGCGCCGAATCGCTCAGGCGCTGCCAGACGGCCTGGGCCCGATCGGGGGCCAGCACGTTGTAGCCGGCTCCCGTCAGTTGGCTGGCGAGGATCGAGTCGAAGCGGCCGCGCACGGCAGCGGAATCGGGCGCGTCCTCGGGGAGCCCCGTGTGCAGGACCGCGATGATCCGGATCTCATCCTGATGGACAGGACTGGGCGCGCCCGCGACCAGGGCGAGCGGGAGGAGAAGCCTGACGGACCGGATGGGAGGGAGCAGGCGTGGCACCGGGCCTCCGCCGGGTGAGGGAGCCGTACGCCTGCCCAAACCTCCGCCTGGTCACCCGAGTGTCAAGGGCGATGGTTCGGCGCTGAACTTCGGGAGTGGTGGAGCAGTGGTCCGATCAGTCGCCGACGGCGCGATAGGCCGCCGCCAGTCCGGCCACCCAACTCTCGAAGGTCGTAGGCATGGTGTTGTGGGGGCCGCGGCCCTCGAGCAGGTGGACGGTCTTGGTATTGAGCGCGTGCGCCATTTCCACGAAGAGCCGCGCCGCGGCCTCCGAGAAGCCGGCCTGAACCAGACCCGTGGCGAAATCCGCGTCGGGGAACTGGACATACTTCAAATCAGGTTTTCCGATGGCCCGGCCGATGAGACTCGTGGCCTCCGTCATGGTGTAATCGCGAGGCCCCGGTAGCTCGCGTACGCTGGTGCCGGTCCAGTCGCGCTGGTGCAGGGCATCGGCGATGACCACTCCGACGTCCCGAGCCGCGGTCATCGTGATGGGCACATCCGGCGCCACGCCGCCACCGTTCACGCCGAGATGGCGGATCAATGGGATCGAGCCGTAGAAGTTCTCGTAGAAGTAGCCCGGCCGCAGCAGGAGCACGTCCGCTCCCAGCCCGGAGAGTCGGAGCTCCTGGTGCCCCAGCCCCGCGATGGGTCCGGTCCCTTCGGCCAGCTCGGCCCCGAGGCTGCTGAGGAAGGTCAGTCGCCGGATCCGGTTCCGGCGGATGGCCTGCTCCGCCGCGGTGCCGACGCGGTCGTAATAGCCGAGCACATCCGGATTCTGGTAGTCGGGGGGAATCAGCACCGACACCGCTTCGCTCCCCTGCGTGGCCTGGCTCAGGAACACCGGGTCGGCAGGGTCTCCGACTCTGGCTTCCGCTCCCGCCGCCACCAGAGGCTTCAGTCGCTCGGCCGATCGGCCCAGGACCCGGACCTTTTCTCCCAGGGCCATCAGCCGCTCAACGGCGGGGCGGCCGGTGTTACCCGTGGCGCCCATGACGGTGATCACGGGGAGAGTTCTCCCTTAGAAAAGGGGACTTGGGAGGCCGGAATTGCCGAAATATCGCATTGCATCGGCTTGAACGAAATGATCCAGCCTCGATTCTTCACACTATGTAAACCATTACAGTGTAAGGCGACAATCCGCTGGTCTCGCTGGTATGGGGGTTGCGATTCTGCAGTGGCGACCACGGTTGCTGCAACAGGACGTGACACTCTCTTACAGGGGAAAACCATGCGGATGCTCGCCAGTCGGTCTATCGCTACCATGCTGTTCCTGACTCTCGCCGCTTGCAGCTCGCCTACAGCGCCGGCGCCGGGGATCCAGCCACAGATCTCCAGTGTCGCCGACAATTTTCAGTACCAGGTCATGAACGTGCAGAACTTCACGGGCACGGCATCGTATAGCTGGCAGAATAGCGGCGCGCAGGCGACCGTGAATCAGGCCACGACCCTTACCGCCGGTACCGCCACAGTGGTGCTCCTGGATGCCAACGGGACTCAGGTCTACTCGAGCTCCCTGAGCAACAACGGCACATTCACCAGCAGCGTCGGGACCGCTGGTACTTGGACCGTTCGAGTCAGCTACAGCGGTGCAACTTCCCCGTCGGTGAATTTCCGAGCCCAGAAGTTCTAGTTCGGGAGCGAGCCTGGGGTCTCCTCGGCCCCAGGCACGCTTACCCATTTCGTGGTCACCCTCCCAAGCTCTTGGGATGGGTGGATGTGGGGCCCTGGTACCCGGACCCCGGTGCCCTGTGCCCGGTTATTGAGCCCCCGCCAACGCATAGAGCAGGTCCACGTAGGATTTCTCCACCTGGGCCAACCCCGCGATCTTGGAGCCCGGCTTCGGCTCGATCACCATGTATTCGTTGGGCCCGTGGGCGCCGGAGCCGTGACCCAGTCCGCCCGCGATCATCGGCAGCTTGAGCCGGTCGGTGAACTGGTAGTAGGGCGCGCTTCCGGCCAGCCGCGGCGCTACCGTCGGCACGAAGCCGTACTTGTTGTAAACCCCGATCGCAGCCTTGACCAGCGGCGCCTCAACCGAGGTCTGCGCCGGAGGGTAGCCGGACAGCTGGTGAATCTCGATATCCGAGAATCCCTTGGCATCGAGATGGGCCCGAATCAGCCGGAGCGCTTCGTCCGGAGTCTGATTGGGGACCAGCCGCGAGTCCACCTTGGCGAGAGCGCGGTTGGGGAGAATCGTCTTGGTCCCCTCTCCCGTGTACCCGGAGACCAGGCCGTCGATGTTGAGCGTGGTGGTGAAGAGCAGTTGCGCCAGCAGATCCTTGCCGGTGAGGCTGTCCTGCCAGTGCGGCACGTCGAGGCTCTTGGCGACCAGCTGCTCCTGTGACGCCCAGGTGGACATCATCCCGTTGACCAGCCGCTGCTCCTCGGCATTGGGTGGACGGATCGCGTCGTAGTAGTGGGGGACGGTGATGGTGTTGCCGTCCGGCGAGGTGAGTGTCGCCAACGCCTGCGCCAGCCGCCAGGCCGGCGCGTCGGTGATCGCCTTGTAAGACCCGTGGATCTCCGCGCGCCCGGGACCGCCGTGGGCCCCGCCGCCCTTGGCCTCCAGCTCAAAGTAGAGAATGCCCTTCACGCCCAGGGACACGGCGACCGACCCGTCCGGACTCTGGCTGTTGAAGGGGAAGAACACGCCGCTGGCCTGCCGCATGCGCGACTCGTACTTGTCGATCACCTGGGGATAGTGCGGCGATCCCAGCTCCTCTTCTCCCTCCGCCGCCACCATCAGGTTGACCGGCAGCTTCTTCTCCACCGCGAGAATGGACGCGACTGCGTTGAAGAAGGCCCGCTCCGGCCCCTTCTGGTTGGTGGCGCCGCGCGCCATCAGCACCTTGCCCAGGTCGTGGTCCACCAACGCGCCCTGGAAGGGAGGGACCTGCCATCCGCTGGGTTCGACCGGCTGCACGTCATACATCAGGTAGACCAGCAGCGTCTTGGGCGCGCCCGCGT
This sequence comes from uncultured Gemmatimonadales bacterium, assembly GCA_963704015.1. Classification (GTDB taxonomy): domain Bacteria; phylum Gemmatimonadota; class Gemmatimonadetes; order Gemmatimonadales; family GWC2-71-9; genus DATIWD01. The sequence goes on along the minus strand of CAVPGI010000007.1, from coordinate 251,591 downwards.
CGTAGTACCCCCAGACCCCGGGATGCCCCGAGGTGGGCACCAGCTCCGCTTCCTTGAACCCCAGGTGGAGCAGGTCGGTGCGGAGGAGGTTGGCCATCTCGGTAATCCCGTTGTTCTGGGCGCTGATCGAGGGCTGCCGCAGCCAGCGCTGAAGCTCGGCCAGGTGCTCCTTCTGATGCGCGTCGATGAAGGCGTAGACCGCGTCGTGAGTTCCGGTGTAGGCCGGGACCTTGCTGGCGTCGAAGGTCTCGGTGGAGGTGATGGTGACGTGAGGACGACCGCCGGCGGCGACGGCGCCCTGTTTGGACGGCGGCGCGCAGTTCGCCAGGAAGCACAGCCCGGCGACCGCGAAGATCGTGGCGCCACGAGCGGCCAGGATCGCCACGGCGGGTCGGTGGGACGTGGTCATGCGTACCCTCTCAAGCAATGGGGAAGGAAGGGTCGAGACGGTGCCCGGCCGCGAGGCCCGCGCCGTTCGGCGCCCCAATGTGTACGGCATCGCTTCGGAGTGCCAGTCGGGTTGGCGGCGCCTCAGGTTCCCTGGGCGCCCAAGTACCAGAGCAGGGCGATGAAATGGCAACCACTCCCCCCCAGCACGAACAGATGCCAGATGGTGTGGTTGTAACGGGGCCGCTCCCACACGAAGAACACGACGCCTCCGGTGTAGAGCAGCCCTCCCACGACCAGCCACGCGATCGCGGGGCCCGGGAGTACGGCGGCGAGAGGCTGCAAGGCAAAGACGGCGAGCCAGCCCATGAGGAGGTAGAACAGGGTCGAGCCCACCGGCCATTGGGGCAGTGGGAGCGTCTTGAGCAGAATGCCGAGGGCGGCCAAACCCCACACGATCCCGAATAGCGTCCAGCCCCAGACGCCCCGCAGGATCCCAATGGTGAACGGCGTGTAGGTCCCGGCGATCAGCAAATAGATCGCGACGTGGTCGATGACCCGGAGGACCCGCTTGGCGCGGGAGGGTGGCAGGGCGTGGTAGACGGTCGAGACGGCGTAGAGGGTCACCAGCGTAGCGGCGAAGATGAGGCTTCCCACCAGGATCAGCAGGTCACCGCGCCGGGCGGCGGCGAGCACCAGGAAGGGCATGCCGATCAGACTCGCTAACAGCCCGGCCCCGTGGGTCAGGGCGTTGGCGATCTCCTCACCCAGGGTCAGCGGGCGATCTCGGCGTTGCTCTGGGGGGGCGGAGATGGCGGGAATCAGAATTCGCGGCGCTTCATCGCCTTGAACAGACGCTTGGTCTCGCCGTCCTGCTCCGGTGGTTGGTGACGCAGAGTGTCGTCGAACTGGGCCGCCTTGTCCTGGGTGGGTGGCTTCTCCTTGGCGGCGTTCTTCTTGGCCAGCGCGGCGATCCGCTGATCTTCTCGCTTCGACATTCGGCCTCCGTCCTTAAGGGGCTTCAAGGGTGAGCCGAAATCTAGTCACTTCGCCGCCGCACTTCAGGGTCTGACCGATGAGGGCGCGTCCCCGCGGAACACTGGGGTCGGCAGGGCCTGGAAGCCCGATCGGTCGAGGATGGCCCGTCCGTCCTGGCCCAGCAGGAAGCGGATGAAGGCCTCCCCGGCGGCGCGGTGCGGCGCGTCGGTGGGCACCGTGGCGGCAAACACGATCGGCTCTCCCTTGAGCGTGAGCGAATCCTGTCCTGGCGCCCCGGGAATCCGGACGCTGGCCTGGGCGTACCAGTCGCTCAAACGCGGGGCGCTCAGGTCGAGCTCGGGCGGCAACCGGACGAATTTGAGCTGGTGGGCCCGGGCCAGCGACTCGTAGGTCCATCCGTAGTCCAGCTCCCCCGCCGCGACCAGGGCGCCGAGATCGCTTTCGGAGTGCCGCATGTACTGATCCGGAGCCGCGGCCACCAGCTTGTCGGTCAGGCCCGGCTGGTGATAGAAGCGCTCCGCCAGCTGCATTGCCATCAACGCCCGGTAGCCGCTGGGATCCACGTGGAAATCCGACCGGCCGACGCGGACCCCCGGGCGGAGCAGCACCTGCCACCAGTTCTCGGTCGTGATCTCCTTCGCCCCTATCGACTGATCGCTGTAGATCAGGACCATGGCGTTGGTGCCGAACAGGACGTACCAGGACGCGTACTTGGGCACGACCAGCGTGGGAAGCAGGCTGTAGTCGGCCACGGCCAGCACGTCGGGGACTTTCCCGAGCTCGGTCAGCTTCCGGACCGCCTCGATGCTGGGGGAGTTCTCCTGGGCAGGAACCACGCCGCGTCCGGTGGCAAAGGCGGTCAGCAGATCGTGAAACGGCGGGCCCAGGGACCCGGCGTTGAACACGACCAGCGGCGTGGGGGCATCCTGCGCGCTGGCCGGTGACATCAGGCTGCTCACGAGTGCCAGCGGCATGAGCCAGGCGATCGCGTGGCGATGAACCATCGAGCACGCCCTCTTCACTGTTGGGGATGGAGCCCGCGCGACGGACTGCTCAGGTCGCTTCTGGACGAGGTCCATGCTCGGCAGCCAGGACCCGCTCGATCCGCCGGTCGGGTACCAGCCACATGAGGGCCACCGCGACGTACACGGCATCTGCGATCCAGACGTTGAAGTAGGCGATCAGGATCGCCGCCGTGTACATCGCCAGCGACAATCTCCCCTTGAAATCCTTGCCGATGGCGGTGGCCAGCAGCGATCGCCGCCCGTGCTTGGCCACGATGGCATACTGCAGGATGGTGTAAGCGATGGCCGCCATCAGCAGGACGGCCCCGTAGAGAGCGGTGGGCGCCGCCGCGCCGGAAGTCCCTCCCAGCCAGGCGGTGGTGAAGGGGACCAGGGAGAGCCAGAACAGGAGGTGGAGGTTGGCCCATAGGATGCCTCCGCTCACCTGTCGGGTGACGTGGAGCATGTGGTGGTGGTTGTTCCAATAGATGCCGAGGTAGACGAAGCTCAGGACATAGCTCAAAAGGACCGGGAACAGTGGGCGCAGCGCGCCGAAGTCGTGCTCGGCCGGAGCCCGGAGCTCCAAGACCATGATCGTGATGATGATCGCGATCACGCCGTCGCTGAACCCTTCCAGTCGCCTGGTATCCATGGTACTCGCTATTCAGGCCGAATGGTAGTTTGTTGCCTATCGGCCTCGATCCGGAGCTGGCCGCAGGCCGCGCTGATATCCAACCCCCGGCTTCGTCGCACGACCGCCTCGACCCCCTGATTCCGAAGCCGGTCGGCGAACTTGCGGATCCGATCCGGCGGCGTGGGTATCAGGTCCGGCGCGCCCCCCGGATGCAGCGGCAGCAGGTTCACCAGGGCGCCCATGCGGTGGGCCAGCTTGGCCAGCGCGTCCGCGTCCCGGTCTCCGTCGTTGGCTCCCGCGATCAAGACGTACTCGAAGGTGATCCGCTTCTTGAAGGCCTCCGCGGCCTTGAGCACCTGGGTGAGATCGTACTTCCGCTCGATCGGCATCAGGGCGCGGCGTCGCTCCGGGGTCGCGGCGTGGAGGGAGATGGCCAACCGGAACTGCTCGGGCCGCCGGGCTAGCTCCGCCATTGCCGGGACGATGCCCACGGTGGAAATCGTGATATGTCGAGCCCCGATCCCCAGCCCGTCGGCGTGGTTGAGAATAGTGAGCGCCACGTCCACGGCCGGCCAGTTGAGCAGCGGTTCTCCCATGCCCATGAAGACCACGTTGGTGGGCCGGAGCTCCGGCTGGCGCAACACGATTTCCCGCGCCTGGCCCGCGATCTCGAATGGGGTGAGGTTGCGCCGGAACCCCATGCGACCGGTGGCGCAGAACACGCAGCCCAGGGCGCAGCCGGCCTGGGACGAGATGCACAGGGTCCGCCGGCTCCCGCTCGGGATCAGGACCGACTCGATGCGCTCGCCGTCGGCAAGCTTCCAGAGGAACTTGTGAGTCCCATCGGCGGAGAGCTGGTCGCGGTCGAGGTCGAGTCGCGGAAGGGGGAAGGCCTGATTCAGCTCGGATCGCACCGCTACCGGCATGTCGGTCGCCTCGGTCCAAGTCGCCACGGGGCGTTGCCAGAGTCGGGGCAGAAGCTGTCGGGCCCGGAAGGGAGGCAGGCCATGTGAGGCTGCCCAGGCCTCCAGCCGAGCCCGGGCCTCAGGGGGTGTAAGGTCCAGCAGGGTGGCCCCTTCCGGATGCGCGCGGGATACCATGACAGGAAAGGTAACGGGCCCACCCCTAGCCGCTAACCCTTAGCCAGCGTTAGCTTTCCGCCACACTTCTTCACGGAGTCCTGTGCTCCTTTCCGATCTCCTCACCCCGGACCGGATCCGGTTGCCCCTGCGTGCCCGCGACAAGGCTGGCGTGCTCCGGGAACTCACCGAATTGCTGGTTCAGCAATCGGGCGGTGACCTGGCCGATATCCTGGCCGCCGTGAAGGAGCGGGAGTCGGTGCTCAGCACCGGAATCGGGTACGGGATCGCCATTCCACACGCCAAGTCCCCCACCATCGGGCAGCTAAGCCTGGTGTGTGGCGCCAGTCCGGAGCCGATCCCCTTCGACTCGCTGGACGCGGAGCCGGTGCGACTCTTTTTTCTTCTGGTCGGGCCCGAATCGGCGGCCGGCCAGCACGTCAAAGCGCTGAGCCGCATCGCCCGGCTGGTACGACGGGATGCCGTGCGGGACGCCCTACTCAAGGCCACGGATGCCAAGCAGTTCCACGACACGATCGTCTCCGCCGAAGAGCGCTGAGTCTTCTCCCGCGGTCACCGCGCTACGCACCCACCGGTGCGGAAGCCTGACCGTCGAGCAGATCGGCACCGCGGTTCGCCTGGGGGGCTGGGTCCATCGGATCCGGAACCTGGGCGGCGTCATTTTCATCGACCTCCGGGACCGGGATGGCCTGGTGCAGCTGTCGCTCAATCCCACCTGGACTCCGGCGGACGTCCTTACTCGCGCGGGCGAGATCGGGCAGGAGACGGTGGTGCTGGTAGCGGGCGAGGTGGCGGCCCGCCCGGAGACGGCCCGGGACACGAGTCTGGCCACGCGGGATATCGAAGTGCGGGTCAAGGCGCTCCAAGTCGTGGGACCGGCCGCTACCCCGGCCATCCCCGTCTCCCGTAAGGAAGGAGAGGAGCTGCCGGCGGAGGAGCTGCGGCTCAAGTATCGGGTGCTGGATCTGAGGCGTCCCGAGTTACAGCGGAACCTGATGCTGCGGCACCGGCTGTTTCAACGCGCCCGGCGCACGCTTTCCGATCTCCAGTTCCTGGAAATCGAGACCCCGATTCTGACCAAGCCTACGCCCGAGGGCGCTCGGGACTACCTGGTCCCCAGCCGGATCCACGTGGGCGAGTTCTACGCGCTGCCCCAATCGCCCCAGATCTACAAGCAGCTGCTGATGGTGGCCGGCTTCGACCGCTATTTCCAGATTGCCCGCTGCTTCCGGGACGAGGACCTGCGGGCCGATCGCCAGCCCGAGTTCACCCAGATCGACCTCGAAGCTTCATTCGTCACCCAGGACGATGTGCTGGGCTTCGTGGAGCAGATCCTGGTGGACCTGTGGGACGAGGGAGGCCATGTCATCGCCCGCCCGTTCCAACACCTCTCCTATCGGGAGGCACTGGAGAGCTATGGCGTCGACAAGCCCGACCTGCGCTACGGCCTGGAGATTCGGGACCTGAGCGGATCCGTTGGTTCCGATGCCGCCCCCTTCGTGCACGAGGCGCTCAAGAAGGGAGGGCGACTCCGCGGCATCCTGGTACCGGGTGGCGCTCGACTGAGCCGGAAGGATCTGGATGCGCTCACCGACTTGGCCAAGCAGGCCAAAGCCGGCGGACTGATCTGGGCCCGCCGGGGCGAAGCGGGATGGGAGGGGCAGGGGGTCAAGGCGACCGGGACGCCGCTGCTCGATGCGCTGGGCGGCGCGTCGGGCGATCTCCTGCTCGCCGCCGTGGGCGCGGACGGGGTCACCTCGCCGGCGCTGCATGCCGTCCGCACCGAGGTGATCCGGCGCCTGAGTCTCGCACCCACCACCGCTCACGCCTTCTGCTGGGTGGTGGATTTCCCCTTGTTCGAGCACGATCCGGATACCGGGCAACACGTCTTTGTCCATCATCCGTTCACCGCGCCGCATCCCGAGGACATTCCCTATCTCGAGAGCGACCCGGACCGCTGCCGAGCGCTGCATTATGATGCGGTCTACAACGGGAATGAGCTGGGGAGCGGTTCCATCCGCATCACCGATCCGGGGCTCCAGCAGCGGGTCTTCCAGCTGCTCGGAATTCCACCCGAGGAACAGAGGCGCCGCTTCGGCTTCCTGCTGGACGGGCTGCAGAGCGGGGCTCCGCCCATGGGCGGTTTCGCCATCGGATTCGACCGAGTAGCCATGCTGCTGGCCGGGGGCGGCTCCCTGCGGGACGTGATCGCCTTTCCCAAGACCACGACCGCTCGCGCTCTCTACGAAGGGGCCCCCACGACGGTGAATGCGGCCGACCTCCGGGGACTGCATCTCGAGATCATCCGTGAACCAGGGGAGAAGACCTGACGTGCCCGATTCCGTCCATCACCGTCTGTCGGCCGAAGGCGCCGATCCGCTCCTGCTGGCCGGAGTGAACGACGTCAACCTGCTCGAGTTGGAGCGGGAGCTGGGTGTGCGCGCCACTCTCCGCGGCGACACCGTGAATCTGGGTGGCAGCGTGGAGCAGGTGGAGCGGGCCATGCCGGTGGTGCAGGGCATGATCGACCTGGCGCGGATGGGCGAGGCGGTCAATCCGGACGATGTGAGCCGGCTGATTGCAGAGCACACCGGGGAAGGGGGCGAGCGGGAAACCTCGGCGGGGTCTCAGGATCTCCGCATCGTACTGCCCGGCATGCGCCGGGTCATCGTGCCCAAGACGCAGGGACAGCGGGGCTACGTCGAGGTGATGGCCACCCACGACATCGTGGTAGGGATCGGCCCGGCCGGCACCGGCAAGACCTATCTCGCGGTGGCCAAGGCGGTGGAGGCGCTGGCTCGCAAGCGGGTGCGGCGGATCATCCTGGCCCGGCCCGCGGTGGAGGCCGGCGAGTCGCTGGGGTTCCTCCCCGGAGACCTGCAGGCCAAGGTGGATCCCTACCTGCGGCCGCTGTACGACGCCCTGGAAGACATGATGCCGCACGACCGGGTCCAGCGGGCGCTGGAGAACCGGATGATCGAGATCGCCCCGCTGGCCTACATGCGCGGGCGCACCCTCTCCGATGCGTTCATCATTCTGGACGAAGCGCAGAACGCGACCGGGGCCCAGATGAAGATGTTTCTCACGCGGCTGGGCCTCAACAGCAAGACCGTGGTCACCGGCGACAAGACCCAGATCGACCTGGCCAGTCGAGAAGACTCGGGGCTGATCCAGATCGAGCGGATCCTGCCGGGCATCGACGGCATCGCGTTCTGCTACTTCGACGAGAGCGACGTGGTGCGGCACAAGCTGGTCAAGCACATCATCCGCGCCTACGCCGAGGACCAGAACGGCTGATGGCGTCCCGGGGGAGGCCGGCACGCCGCGGCGGTCCGCGCGGCGGGGCCGGGATCGCGGTCATGGTGGGCGGGCGGGTGTTGCCGTTGCCGCCGGCCCGGATCCGTCGGGTGGCGCGGGCTGTCCTGGCGGGTGAACGCCGACAGGCGCTGGTGTCGATCACGTTTCTGGGCCCCACCGCGATGCAACGCCTGAACCGCCGCTATCTCGGGCACAATCGGGCCACGGATGTGTTGGCATTCCCGCTCCGCGGCCCCGGTGGCGGGTTGGCGGGAGACGTGTACATCTGCCGTGCGATCGCCGCCCGGGAGGCGCGAGCGCGCCGGATCTCGGAGCGGGAGGAAGTCATCCGGCTGATCGTGCACGGGGTGCTTCACGTGCTGGGATACGACCATCCGACCGGGCCTCGTCGCACCGCCTCGACCATGTGGCGGCGGCAGGAGCGTTACGTGCGGAGGCTCGCATGAGCGAAGCCCTGCATCTGTGGCTGGCCCCGCTCGCCACTGTCGCCTTCACTATCTGGGCCGCCTGGCTCGGGCTGGCCGCCGAGGCCGACTCCGACCTCCCCCGCGTTCTGGCCGCCCAGCTTCCTCCCGAGCAGGGGCGGCTGGCGCCGCTCCGCGCTCTTGCACGTCGCTCATCTCGCGTTGCTGGTGCTGGCCGGTGCCTCGGCCGGCACGGCGGTCTCCTGGTGGGCCTGGTCCCCGGTGATGGCGCTCTGGCGCCTCACCCTCTGCGTGGGCCTGGTGTGGGTGGTGGGAGACATCCTGCCTCGCGTGCTGGCCAATGTCGCCCCCGAGCTGCCGCAGGGGGTGCAGCCGGCAGCCCTCCGGACCCTGGGAGTGTTGCGCCCGCTGCTCCGAGTGGTCGGCTGGGCCGACCGGAAGGGACAGGCGCCCCGCGCGCCGGAGAGTCGTGCGAGCGGCCCGACCCGCCGGGACATGCTGTTGGGCCTCTTCTCCCTGGCCGACACCACCATCGCCGAGGTGATGACCCCGCGGATCGACGTGGTGGCGGTCGACTCCTCGGCCACCCGGGAAGAAGTGGTGGCGACGCTCCGTAGCTCGGAGCACGCGCGGCTCCTGGTCTACGACGGCGATCCCGACGCCGTCGCCGGAGTGCTCTTCGCCAAGGACATGCTGGCCCAGGCGGCGGCGGGGGAAGCAGAGCCGGCCCCCTGGCAGACCCTGATCCGGCCGGCCGCCTTCGTGCCCGAAGGCAAGACCCTCGACCGTCAGCTCCGGGATTTCCAGCGCGGCCCCAGCCACCTAGCCATAGTCGTGGACGAGTTCGGCGGGACCGCGGGTCTGGTGACCCTGGAGGACGTGCTGGAGCAGATCGTGGGGGAGATCCAGGACGAGTACGACACCGAAGAGGTCGCCCCCATTCAGCGAGACGACTCTGAGCTGCGGGTCGAAGGCAGCGTTCCGCTCTCCGAGTTGGAATCGGTGCTGGGCCACACCTTCGGCCGGGAGGACGTGGCTACCGTGGGCGGATTGGTGCTGGCCGAGTTCGGTCGGGTGCCCAAGAGCGGGGAATCGTTCGATCTCGACGGGTTCCACTTCGTGGTGGACCAGATCACCCGGAGGCGGGTGCGGCGCGTCTCGGTGCAACAGGTTCCGGCGCCCGCCGCCTCCGCCGGCGAGAGCGAGGGAGACGGATGATCTGGATCGTCTTCCTGGCCGGATTGGGCCTGGCCGCATTCGGGGCGGTGTCCGCGACCGCCTTGGTCTCGGTCAGCCGGGCGGAGCTGACTCGGGCGGTGTCCCGTCAGCTGCGAGGCGGCCCGGGCTCGCTGGAATGGTTCGCGGAAACCGAGGCTCAGCTCGCCGTAGCCACCGCCACCACTTCCCTCGGCGTGACCCTGCTGGGAGCCGCCGTGCCCTCGGTGTTCAGTGGCGATCCGTTGCTGTATCTCGCCGTCTTCGTGGTCCTGGTGGCGATGCCTTTCGTGCTCTTCAGCAGCTACCTGGTTCCTCGCTGGGTGGCCCGGTTCTACGCCGAGCCGGTGCGCCATCAGGTCACGCCGGCGTTGCGGCTCTGGTCCCGCCTGGTGGGGCTGCTGCTCCCGGCCCGGCCGACCGTGGGGCCCAGTGAGCTTCGGTCGCTCTGGCGGGAAGGTGCCGCCGGTGGCATCTCCGCCGACGAAGAACTGCTCATGGTAGGCGGGGTCATGACCTTCTCCGAGCGGCCGGTGCGGGAGATCATGACGCCGCGCACCGACCTGGTCGCCCTCCCGGAAGACGCTTCGCTCGACGACATCGCGCAGGTCTTTGCCCAGAGCGGGTACAGTCGGATCCCGGTCTATCGCGGCACCATGGATGAGATCGTCGGGATGCTCCATGCCTTCGATCTCTTCAAGCTCAAGCCGGGCGACCCGTTGCCGGTCCGTCCGGTCACCGCGGCACCCCCCAGCCGGACCTGCGGCGAGCTGCTGCTCGACATGCAGCGGGAGCGCCGCCACCTGGCCGTGGTGCTGGACGAATTCGGCGGGACCCTGGGGATTGTGACCTTCGAGGACCTGCTCGAGGAGTTGGTCGGGGAGATCTTCGACGAGCACGACGAGGGTGTGAGAGGAGCCGGTGTCGCGAGCGGGGCGGGGCGCCGGGGCACTGCTCGAGATCGACGGCTCCACCCCGATTGCGGCGGTCGAGGAGCGGTTCGGGCTCCAGCTGCCCGGCGCCCGCAACAGCACCGTGGGCGGACTCCTCACCGAGTTGGCGGGGCGCATTCCCAACGCGGGCGAGCGATTCCTGGTTCGCGACCTCGAGTTCGACGTGCTGCAGGCCACGCCGGCACGGGTCGAGCGAGTCCTGGTTCGTCCCGGACCGGTGCCCCCGGTGACCCTCGCCCCGTCGACCGGTGAGTCGACGACCCCGGGAGCCAAGCCGTGAGCCGGGCCTTTCCCCTGGTGCGCTCCATGCTCGAGCTGATCCGCTCGGGCAACCTCAAGGGATTCCTGGCCCGGGCCGAGCGCGCGGAACCGGCCGACGTAGGAGAGGTGCTCGCCTCGCTGGACGATGAGCAGCGGCTCGAGGTGGTACAGGCCCTACCGAAGCGACTCTCGAGCAAGGCCCTGATCGAGATGTCGGACGAGGCCCAGGCCGAGGAGACCCTGGTCGCGCTGGGCGCCGAGCGGGCGGCGGGGATCCTCGACGAGCTGCCCGACGACGAGGCGGCCGACATGCTGGGCGGCCTCGACCCGGAAGACCAGGCCCGGATCCTCTCGGAGGTCGAGGATCGGGACGACGTCGAGCGCCTGCTCCGGTACGCCAAGGACACGGCGGGCGGCCTGATGACCACCCAACTGGTGACCGTGCCCGACGTCGCGACGGCGGGGATCGCGATCGAGGAGATTCGCCGGCAACGGGGGGAGGTCGCGGACTTCTACGAGATCTTCGTCGCCGATGCGGACCGGCGGTTGCGGGGTGTGCTCCCGCTCAAGGATCTGGTGACCAGTCCCGCGGATCGGCCGATTCGGGAGTTCATGCAGCCGGCTGCGCACGTGGTTCGCCCCGAGGTGGACCAGGAGGAGGTGGCGGGTCTGCTGGCCCGATACAATCTCCCCGCGGTCCCGGTGGTGGACGCGGACATGCGACTACTGGGGCAGGTCACCTTCGACGACGTCATCGACGTGGTCGCAGGAGGAAGGCACCGAAGACCTGCTCAAGTTCGGCGGCGTCCCCGCCCACGAGGATCTGGCCGCCTCATGGACCGACGCGGTGCGGAGCCGGCTGCCCTGGCTCTATGTCAATCTGGCCACGGCGTTCCTCGCCGGCGCCGTGGTGTACTTCTTCCAGGACATCGTGAGGCATACCGTGGCCATCGCGGTCTGGATGCCGATCATCGCGGGGATGGGCGGCAACGCGGGCACCCAGGCGCTCGCCGTCACCGTTCGCCGGCTCGCGCTCGGTAACATTCCCCTGGGCCGAAGCGGGCAGGTAATCGGCAAGGAAGTGCTGGTCGGGTTGGCGAATGGCTTGGCCAACGGGGTGGTGGTGGCCCTGGTCGCCTACCTGATCGGGCAGGGCCCCACGCTGGGCCTGGTGGTCTTCCTCGCGATGGCGGGGAATCTGCTGGTGGCGGGCTTCGCCGGCGCCTTCATTCCGATCCTGCTGGAACGCTTCCGGATCGACCCGGCCATCGCCTCGTCGATCTTCGTGACCACCTTCACCGACGTCTGCGGATTTCTGCTGCTCCTGGGCCTGGCGGCGAGACTGCTGATGAGATAGTACTGAGTACTGAGTACTGGGTACTGAGTCCCCCCCACCCCACTCAGTACTCAGTACTCGGTACTCGGTACTGTACTCTCCCCCTTACTGCTTGGCGATGACCTTGTCCTTGACCTTATCATAGGTCGCGCTCGGCACGATCTTCTTACTGACTAGCTCGTCCTTCCGCTTGTAGGGCCTCCCCTTGATGATGCGGTCCGCATAGGTCTCACCGATACCTGGAAGCGCGACCAGCTGGTCGCGGGTCGCCGTGTTGAGGTCGAGGAGCGCGGCGGGGGCGGGCGTGGCCGGCTTGGCCGGCATGGCATGGGACGAGTCGTGGGAGTGGGCGGGTGGCTGAGCCGGCGTGGCCTGCGCGGCGAGCTTACCGGTCGCGGCGGCGAGAAACAACAGGGCGAGCAACGGGCCTTTCATGAGTGCTCCGATCCTGAAGGGGTGAGGTCGCCGCCAAGGTCATGGGCGGCTGTCGCACCGGAGGATTCCTCAGGCGGTGGGACCGTCGCGAACTGGCCTAGCGAAACCCGAAATTGCGGAGTACCCTAGGCCCGCCCAGAGGGGGGTGTGGGGCATCGGCGCGGCAAACTTGTGGAGGGGAGCCGCTGCGAACGGCTCCCCCGACAAAGGGCGAACCACCTTCCGCGAGCGCGAAACGCCCTTGGGGTAAGGCTTTCGGCGGGGACCACCAGCCTTCGAATCCCCTCACTAATGGCACACCCATTGCACGTCGAAACGTCGGATCGTTGCGGAGGCGTGGCCGCGCCTTCAGCACGCTCCGGTTCTTTATTCACACGTTGGAGTTAGCGCACACGCTGCTGCGGGTCGAGTCGCGGGGATGGGTGGATCGCGGCGGACGCTGATCCTTCGTGCAAAGAGCCGGCTGCAAGCGGGGGCGGCGAGCTACGACATCGAAGGGTTCACTCTCACGGGGACCACTGGATGCCGGGCCCGACCCGTGTCTTTTCCCGACAGCTGATAGCCAAGGCGCTCTGGTGGTACAAGAGCTCAGGCTGGTACAACGCGGCCGCGGCCTCGGAAGTGGCGCGTGAGGCGTCAGGATGGGTCGGGAATGGGAGGGACGATCGGGCCCACTTCCTCGAAGCGGTGGAGTGGCTCAAGCGGGCGCAGTACGCCGGGGGTGACGGGGGCGTGGCGCGGGCCTACGGCGTCGGATGGGTTCCCTTCTTCGGCCGCAAGGGATGGCAGCCTTCCTGCCCCGAAACCACCGGTTACATCATCCCCACCTTCTTCGATCTGGCGGAACGACTGGGCCAGGACGATCTGCGCCGACGGGCTCTGACCATGGCGGATTGGGAGCTGCGGGTGCAGATGCCGACCGGGGCGGTCATGGGCGGGACCGTGGACGAAGCCCCCACGCCTGCCGTCTTCAACACCGGCCAGGTCATGCTGGGCTGGCAGCGAGCCCTCGAGGAGACCGGTCATCAGCAGTACCAGGACGGCCTGGAGCGCGCGGCCCGCTTCCTGGTCGCCATGCAGGACGGAGATGGGTCGTGGCGCCGGGGGAATTCGATGTTTGCCTTGGCCACCAGCACGACCTACAACGCCCGGACCGGTTGGGCGCTGCTCCGCTACGGGAAGCTGGTGGGCTGCGAGGCCTATCAGCACGCCGGGATCCGGAATCTCGAATTCACCCTGAGCCAGCAGCGAGACAACGGCTGGTTTGCCGACAACTGCCTCTCCCAGCCGGACCAGCCGCTCACCCACACGACCTGTTACGCCATGGAGGGGCTGCTGGGTGGATACTTCGAGCTCGGCGACCAGCGCTACCTCGATCGGGTGCGCCTGGCCGCCGACGCGTTGAGCCGATGCATCGACGCCCGAGGCCGGCTCCCCGGACGCTTCGACTCCTCCTGGCGTCCCACCGTCACCTGGAGCTGCCTCACGGGATGCGCACAGTTGGCGGGGTTGCTGCTCCAGCTCGATCGGATCACCGGGGAAGCGGGCTACCAGGCCGGGGCGCGTCGGCTCCTGGCCTTCCTTCGATCGACCCAGAACTGCCACAGCCCGGATCCGGGGCTCCGCGGCGGTATCAAGGGCTCCTACCCCTTCGACGGCGACTATGGCCGCTTCGAGATCCTGAGCTGGGCCACCAAGTTCTTCCTCGACGCTCTGCTACTCGAAGGAAGCTTGACGGGGGCCGACTCGGTAGAGGCCGTTCGCGACTAGTGCCTCGCGGTGTCGGCGGGCTGGACTACTCGGGTGAGCCGAACTTGCCCGGTTTTGGAAGGGTCAGGCCGGTGATTGGCGTCGGCGTCGATCAGGGTCAGCTGCAGAGTATCATTCTGAAGCCGGGCCTCGACGAATCCTGAGGCCTGGGGTCCGCCGAGGCTGCCCTTGAGGACCCCGGCCGTCACTTGTCCCTCGAGAACGATCGAGACCGCGCCGCCGCGCATGGTGCCGGTCACGCGGCCCTGCGGGTCCTGGTTCAGAACCACCACGAGGCGCTGGCCGGCGGTATCCTGCACCGAGAAGGTTCCGCTGAAGTTCTGGGCGGCGGCTGCGGCGGGAGACGCGAGCCAGAGCACCCAGAGCGCGGGCACCATGCGCAGGAGCGCCGGGATTCTCGAGGCTCGCATCCGGTAGCAAACTAGTTTCGGCCCTGCGATTCCGCCATTCAACCACGCCCGGTACCCTGCACACAGCATGGAGCTTGAACACTTCCTGGTCCAGTACGGGCTGCTCGCCCTGCTCCTGCTCTCCATGGTGGATGCCGATCTGGTCATGATCCTGGGCGGCGTCGTGGCCCACCTGGGGTTCTTCGACCTCCGTTCGGCCATGCTGGTGGGGGCGGCGGGAAACCTCCTGGGTGATAGCGCGTGGTATGGCCTGGGACGCTGGCATGCTACCTGGTTGAAGAGTACGCGGGTCTACCGGCGGGTGGGGCCAACCGTCGAGCAGCTGGCCCGACGGTTGGGGCCGGGGCAGCTGTTCGCGGCCCGCGCCATCTATGGGACCCGGGTGGCCAGCATGGTATTCTGGGGCCTTCACGGGCTCGATGTCGTCCGCTTCTTCCTCTTCGATGGATTGGCCTGTCTGCTCTGGGCCACGGCTCTGGCCGGCTTGGGGTACTTCCTGAGCGACAGGGCCGCCTCCCTGTTGGGGCGAGTCCACCGCGTCGAGCTCTGGCTCTTGGCGGCAATCCTGGTCGCGGCCCTGCTGGTCTTCCTGCTCACCCGCGCGGCTCGGCGCGGGCTTCATGCGGCTCCCCCCAACGAGTAGCGACCTAGGGGGCGGTCAGGCTTAGAGGGTACTTGAAGGGTTGGGTCAAGCCCGAACAGCTTGCCTATCTCGTTTCCCCTGGCGACCTTACATGATGGCTAAGGATCTCCTTTCCGAACTTGGCGCCCAACGGGTCCCGGCCCTGGCCCGAGCCATTTCCCAGGTGGAAAACGAACGGCCCGGCTTCGAGGAGCTGCTCGCCACCATCCACCCCGCTCTGGGGCGGGCTCGGCGCATTGGAATCACCGGCCCGCCGGGGGCCGGAAAGTCGACCCTGACAGAGCGGCTGGTCCAAGGCTACCGGGCGCGCGGGCTCACGGTGGCCGTGGTTGCGGTAGATCCGACCAGTCCATTCACCGGTGGCGCGCTCCTGGGCGATCGCATCCGTATGGAGTCGGTGGCCCTCGATGCCGGGGTGTTCATTCGGTCCATGGCCACGCGCGGCTCGTTGGGTGGGCTGGCGACCACCACCCGAGAGGTGTGTGATCTCCTCGATGCGGCGGGCTTCGATCGCATCCTGATCGAGACGGTGGGCGTAGGCCAATCCGAGCTGGCCGTCTCCCGGACCGCCGACAGCACCGTCCTGGTGCTGGTCCCCGAGTCGGGGGACGGGATCCAGACGCTCAAGGCCGGGATCATGGAGGTCGCGGACCTCTTCGTGGTGAACAAGGCCGACCGCCCCGGCGCCGACCGCCTGCGCCAGGAGTTGGAAGTGACCATCGGCATCCGCGGCGGACAAGCCTTCCGTCACGTGCCCGCTCATCACGGGGTCCGGGAGGAACGGCGATCGGGGGGGCAGGCGGTGCACAGCGACCCAGGAGTCTGGCGGCACCCCGTGTTGGCCACCGTGGCTTCCAAGGGAGACGGCGTCGGCGAGCTGATCGAGGCACTGGACGGCCATCAGGCCTGGATGGAGGCGAGCGGCACTTTGGCGGAACGTCGCCGCCGGCGGCTCATCGAACGGACTCGCGAAGTGATCACCCGCGCCGCTCGCCGTTGGCTATGGGAGGAAGCCCAGGCGGACCAATTGATCCAGCTCCGCCTCGACGACCTGGTGGCGGGGCGGGTCTCTCCCTATGAGATTGCGACGGAGCTGGTCGAAGGTCTCAAGCAAGGGACACGCGCATGAGCCTCAAGGAATCGGATCTCGCGGCCGACGATCAATCGGCGCGGGCGGCGGCGCTGGAGGAGGAGCTGCAGCGTCTCCGCGAGCAGTTCCGCGCCTGGCAGCAGCGCTGGGCCATATTGCCGGTGCGGCAGGACACCGATTTCACCTCGGTCTCCGGTCGGGCCACCCGGCCGGTGTATTCGCCGCTCGACCTCCCGCCCGATCTGGTTCAGGCGTCCGGTCTTCCCGGAGACTATCCGTACCTGCGCGGGGTCCATCCCACCGGCTACCGGGGGAAACTCTGGACCATGCGCCAGTTCGCCGGGTTCGGTACGGCGGCGGACACCAATCGGCGCTACAAGTTCCTGCTCTCCCGTGGCCAGACCGGTCTGTCGGTCGCCTTCGATTTCCCGACGCTGATGGGCTACGACTCGGATCACCCCAGGTCCGAGGGAGAAGTCGGCAAGTGCGGTGTCGCGATCTCCAGTCTGGCCGACATGGAGACCCTGTTCGACGGCATCCCGCTGGACCAGGTCTCGACCTCCATGACGATCAACGGTCCGGCCGCGATCGTCTTCTGTTTCTATGTCGCCGCCGCCGAGCGCCAGGGCGTTCCCATCGCGGAGCTTCGGGGCACCATCCAGAACGACATCCTCAAGGAGTACATAGCCCAACACGCCTGGATCTTCCCGGCGGAGCCGGCCCTCAAGATCATCGTCGATCTGTTCGAGTGGGCGGCGGAGCACACACCCAAGTGGAACACCATCTCGATCTCCGGCTACCACATTCGCGAGGCGGGAGCCACCGCGGCCCAGGAGCTGGGATTTACCCTGGCCGACGGGTTCTGCTACGTGGAGCACGGGCTGGCCCGCGGCCTGGACGTCGACCGGTTCGCCCCCCGCCTGTCGTTCTTCTGGGACGTGCACAACGACTTCTTCGAGGAGATCGCCAAGCTCCGGGCGGCCCGGCGGATCTGGGCCCGGCACCTCCGCGAGCGTTATCAGGCGCGCGATCCGCGCAGCTGGCAGATGCGGTTTCATTCGCAGACCGCCGGCGTCACACTCACGGCTCAGCAGCCGCACAACAACGTCGTCCGGGTGGCCTATCAGGCTCTGGCGGCGGTGCTGGGCGGAACCCAATCGCTCCACACCAATGCGCTCGACGAGACCCTGGCGCTTCCCACCGAGGACTCCGTACGGATCGCGCTCCGCACCCAGCAGATCCTGGCCGCCGAGACCGGTGTCGCCAACGTGAGTGACCCGTTGGGTGGCTCCTACTATGTGGAGGCCCTGACCTCGGAGCTGGAACGCGAGGCCGAAGCCCTCTTCGCGGAGATCGAGGCCCAAGGCGGCGTGGTCTCGGCGATCGAGTCCGGCTGGTTCCAGCGCCAGATCGCGCGGTCGGCGGCCCGCTTCCAGACCGAAATGGAGCAGGGGCGCCGTGTCGTGGTGGGGGTCAACGAGTTCGTCGAGGATGGGGAGCCGGCGGTGGAGATCCTCAAGGTGAGAGAGGACGCCGAGACGACGCAACGGGAACGAATGGCCAAACTGCGGGCCACTCGGGATCAGCGCCTGGTCTCGGAGCGGTTGGAAGCCCTTCGGGCTGCTGCCGCGGGGGACCACAACGTGATGGGCCCCATGCTCGACTGTGCCCGCGCCTATTGCACGCTCTTCGAGATCCGGCAGGTGCTCGAAGGGGTCTATGGGGCCTACCGCGAGCCGGTCTTCTTCTAGCCCCCTTTCCTAATGGTGGCCTCCCCCGATCTCCCCCGGCAGCTTTCCCGACTCACCCGGATTCGACCCGACGAGCATCGGGTGGTGAGCCTGTACCTCAAGATCGAGCCGCGGGACCGGGCCGGCGGCAAGTACGTGATCAAGGTCAAGAACCGCATCAAGCGGGCACTGCGGGGACTTCCCGCTCTCGACTTGCCGCGCCCCAGTCGAGAGGCGGTGGCCCGGGATCTCCGTCGGATTCAGGATTTTCTGCAGAGCCCGGCTCGCCTGCCTTCGACTCAGGGACTCGCCATCTTCGCCAGCGAGCCGCTGGAGCTGTTCGAAACCATTCCGCTCCCCCGGGTGTATCGCTCACGGCTGGCGGTGGACCGCTCTCCCCAGGTGCGAGAAATTGTCTCCACCGAAGACGAGTTCGGGCGGGTTCTTACCACGGTCCTGGATCGCACCGCCGCCCGCTTCTTCGAGGTGACCGCCTTCGGCGCTCGAGAGATCGCCGACCTCCAGAGTCCGGCCACCCGAGGTGGAAAGTTCCACGGCAGTCGGCGGGACGCTCCCGGCCGCGGCGAGGCGGAGCATCACAACCGGATCCGCGCCGAGCGACAGCGGCACCTCGAGGCGGTGGCCCATCGGCTCTTCGAGCTGGACCGGGCGCGATCGGCGCACGGCATCGTGCTGGCCGGCCCGGGTCCCGAGGCGGGGGCCCTGACGCCGTTCCTGCACGAGTATCTGGCCCGGCGGCTGATGGGGACCACCCGACTCAATCCCAAGCACGCCACCGCCCCCGAGGTCCACGCCGCGACCCTGGTGGTCCGCGAGGCGTTCGAGCGGGCCAGCGAGCGGTCCTTGGTGCACCGTCTCCGGGAAGGCCAGGGCTCCGGGTGGGCGGTCAACGGCGTCGCCGAGACGCTCCAGGCGCTGGGCCGCGGGCAGGTCCGCACTCTGGTGGTGGACGCCGATGCGGGTGGCCCCGGCTTCCGCTGCGCCGACTCCGGGCGACTGTCACTGGACGAAAATGAATGCCGCGGGGAGGGAGAGCCTGGGCCGGTGCTGGACATCGCCGACGAGGCCATCGAAGAAGCCTTGCGGCAGCGAGTGGACGTCGAAGTCGTCTACGATCCCGAGGCCCGCGCCGCGGTGCGGGGGTTGGCGTCGCTGCTGCGGTTCCGTTGAAGCTTCGAGCGGTCTTGTTCGACGCGGGGAACACGCTGCTCTTCCTCGATTTCCCCAGGTTGGCGCGTGAGGTCGGGAGTGCGGTGGGCGTCCCCCTCACCACGGAGCAGTTGCGGGCGCAGGCCAAACCGGCGGCGCTGGCCTTGGAACGCGGGGAGGCGAGCGATCGCGACCGCGCCACGGTGTATCTGGAGACGCTCTTCACGCTGGCCGGGGTTCCGGGAGAGCAGCTG
This sequence comes from uncultured Gemmatimonadales bacterium, assembly GCA_963704015.1. Lineage (GTDB taxonomy): Bacteria > Gemmatimonadota > Gemmatimonadetes > Gemmatimonadales > GWC2-71-9 > DATIWD01. The sequence continues at coordinate 232,457 of CAVPGI010000007.1, read as the reverse complement.
GAGACGGTTCGCCGACGCCTGTTGGAGCTGCATCATGAGCGGCATCTCTGGAGCGCGGTGGACCCCGACACTCCCCGCTCCCTCGAGCGCCTCCGCGCCGCCGGGTTGCGGCTGGGGGTCGTCTCCAATAGCGATGGCCGGGTGGATGAGGCGCTGCGGGCGGCGCAGCTCCATCACTTCTTCGACGTGGTGATCGACTCGCAGCTGGTGGGATTCGAGAAGCCGGACCCCCGCATCTTCCGGGTGGCGCTCGACCGCTTGGGCATTCCGGCGTCCGAAGCCCTGTATGTCGGCGATATCTACGAGGTGGACGTGGTCGGGTCCCGCCGGGCCGGGATGGACGTCATCCTCCTGGATCCTCTGGGCAACCACGACGAGCGAGATGCCCGGACCGCCCGCGGCATCCGGGACCTGACGGAAGAACTTCTCCTCCGAGCGGAACGGGAAACCGAGCCATGACCAAGACGCGGGGACCCCAACGACCGATTCGCGTGCTGGTGGCCAAGCCGGGCTTGGACGGGCACGACCGCGGGGCCAAGGTCGTGGCCGCCGCTCTCCGGGACGCTGGGATGGAGGTGATCTACACCGGACTCCACCAGACCCCTGAGATGATCGCCACGGCGGCGGTGCAGGAAGACGTGGATGTGGTGGGGCTCTCGATCCTCTCCGGCGCGCACATGACGCTCTTCCCCCGGGTCCGCCAGCTGCTGGTGGCGCAGGGCCGGTCCGACATCCTGCTCACCGGCGGGGGGATCATTCCGCAGGAGGACATCGCCGCCCTGGAAACCCAGGGGGTGGGCAAGCTGTTCGGGCCGGGCACGCCGACGGCCGATCTGATCCGTTACATCCAGGGCTGGGCCGCCCAGCACCTCACCGCCTAACGTTTTCCCGTGACTGCCTCACCTTCCGGAGCGCCGAAGCGCCAGCGTTTGCGCAGCTTGACCGATGAATACATCCGCCTCGCAGCCCGGCTGCGAGAGGGAGGTGGTGCCGCGCGCATCGCCAAGATGCACGAGCAGAAGAAGCTGGCCCCCCGGGAGCGAGTGACCGGCCTGCTCGATCGGGGGAGTCCCTGGTTCGAGTTGGGTCTGCTGGTGGCCTACGACCAATACGATGGGCAGGCGCCGTCGGCGGGGGTGATCACGGGACTCGGGGTGGTGGCGGAGCGCGACGTGGTGGTGGTGGCCAACGACGCCACCGTCAAGGCGGGATCCTGGTGGCCCGAGACCATCCGGAAGATCCTCCGCGCTCAGGAAGTCGCCATGCGCCAGCGGATCCCGATCATTTATCTGGTGGACAGCGCCGGCGTCAACCTGCCCTACCAGGGCGGAGTCTTTCCCGGCCAGTACGGCGCGGCCCGCATCTTTCATTACAACTCCATCATGCGGCACTACCTGCACGTGCCGCAGATCAGTGCCGTGATGGGCAGCTGCGTCGCCGGAGGCGCCTATCTGCCGGCGCTCTCGGACGTGATCTTCATGGTGGACGGCACCAGCTTCATGGGCTTGGGCGGGCCCAACCTGGTCAAGGGCGCCACCGGCCAGACGGTCGACGCCGAGACCTTGGGTGGAGCCCGCACGCATACGCAGCTGAGCGCCGTCGCCCACTATCGCGCGGCCAATGACACCGAGTGCCTGGCCAAGATCCGGGAGTACCTGGCCCGATTGCCTCGCGAGCAGGGGGTTTCCCACTCGCTCCGGCCGGTGCGTCCGCCCGCTCGGCCGCCCGCCGACCTGTATGATCTCCTGCCTCACGATCACCGGATGTCCTACGACATGCATGCCGTGCTGGGGTGCCTGCTGGACGGCGGCAGCCTGGAGGAATTTCAGCCCGACATCGCGCGCGAGCTGCTCTGCGGCCATGGACACATCGAGGGGCGCCCGGTCGCGATCCTGGCCAACGGGAGGGGCATGGCCAAAGGGCGCCCGGGCGAGATGCCGAAATTCGGTGGCATCATCTACACCGAGAGCGCGGAAAAGGCCGCGTATTTCATCGAGACTGCGAGCCGGGAGCGGCTTCCCTTGCTCTTCGTGCAGGATGTGAGCGGGTTCATGGTGGGACCGGAGGCCGAGCAGTCCGGCATCATCCGGGCCGGTGCCCGGTTCGTCGAAGCGATGGCCACCGCCGTGGTGCCCAAATTGGTCCTCACCCTCAACCACGCTTCGGGGGCGGGCTATTACGCCATGGCGGGGCAGGGATTCGATCCCGACTTCATCCTGAGCTGGCCCACCGGTCGCATGGCGGTGATGGAAGGCGATTCCGCCGTCGAGGCGGTCCATGGCCCCGAGCTGGCCAAGGCGCGCGAGAAGAAGAGCGACCCCCCGGCGGCGGTCAAAGAGGCCGTGGAAGCGATGCGCGCGGACTACGAGCATCAGCTGGACGCCAAGTACGCCGCCGCCCGCGGGTACGTGGATTCGATCGTCACCGTGGAAGAGACTCGCGACCAGCTGGCCTTCCTGCTCCGAGTGACCGCCAACAACGCCGGTCCCCATCTCGGCCCCTACGTGTTGCCTCCGACGGCCGGCTCGTTGTGAGGCGTGGTTGGGGGTGGCCGGGGAATCTGGCGCGTCCCATCCTCGGATACCTGGCTCTCCTGCTCGGCTGCGGGCATCCCACGCCCACGGTGCAACCCAACGTCGATCCCCGGGCCCACCCCGAAGGCGAGGTCGCGATCCCCGCGGATAGCGGCGCCTTGCGACCGGGCGGCTCCGTCGAAGAGCCCCGCCACAAACCACTCCCCGCCGAGGCCTTCGCGCAGGACCTGATGCCGCTCACGAGCACGGGGGTAACCACCTTCCTCCGGCGGCACCCGACCTATGACGGGCGCGGTGTGCTGATCGCCGTGCTCGATGGCGGCATCGATCCCGGCATTCCCGGCCTCCGCACCACCAGCGCCGGCGATCGAAAGATCCTCGAGCTCCGGGACTTTTCAGGGGAAGGGGAGGTCCCGCTCGAGCCGCTCACCCCGCGCGGCGATTCGGTCCTGGTGGCGGGGCGCTGGCTCCGGGGATTTGGCCGACTCCTCGCCCTCAACACCCAGGGTCCATTCTACGGGGGCGCGCTCTCGGAGATCGCTCTGGGCCGCCCCCCGGCGGCCGACGTCAATGGAAACGGCTTGGCCACCGACACCCTGCCCATTCTGGTTGCCCGGGCCAGCGATGGATGGGTGTTGATGACCGACATCGAGGGCGACGGGTCGCTGAACAACGACCGCCCGGTTCACGACTTCCAGGTGGCCAAGGAGTACTTCGGCTGGCACGCGCCCGGGCGCACTCCTCCGCTCGACTTCGCGGTCAACTTCAGCGATTCGGCCAAGAGCCCGCGCCTCGACCTGCTGTTCGACGGGTTCAGCCACGGCTCGCACGTCGCGGGGATCGTGGCCGGCAACGATCTCTACGGGATCAAGGGATTCGACGGCGTGGCTCCGGGGGCCCAGCTCATCGGGCTCAAGATCGCGCGCGATGGCCTGGGCGGCGTCACCAGTACCGGTGCCATCGTCAAGGCGCTCGACTACGCCATCCGCTTCGCGGCGGCGCGCCGCCTCCCGCTGGTGGTGAACCTGAGTTTCGGTCTGGGGAACGTCCCCGGCGTGGTGGCTCGTATTGACGAGATGGTGGATTCGGTGCTGGCCGAGCATCCGGATGTGATCATGTGCGTTAGCGCCGGGAACGACGGCCCCGGCTTCGGCAGCCTGAGCTCCCCCGGCTCGGCCAGTAGAGTGATTTCGGTCGGCGCTACCCTGGCGGGTGGGTTCCGGCCACCCGACGGCACCACTGTCGATCCCCTCATGTATTTCAGCGGGCGAGGCGGCTCCATGGCCAAGCCTGATATCGTGGCGCCCGGCGCGGCCTACTCCACCGTTCCCCGATACAACACGGGGCAGGAGATCGAGCAAGGAACCAGCATGGCCTCCCCCCACGCGGCCGGCCTGGCGGCCTTGCTTCTCTCAGGTCTCGCGCAGACCAAGCACACGGCCTCGGCTCGGCAGATTCGTCAGGCGCTGATGGTGACGGCGCGTCCCGCCGGCGAGCTGGGATTCCTGGACGAGGGGACCGGGTTGCCTGACGTGGGCGCCGCACTACGGTGGCTCGAGTCCCAACGCCAGCTCCCCGACATTCAAGTCCGCGCTCTGGAGCAGGGAACCAGCGCCGCCTATCGGCCGGCCGGGCTCCGCGATCCGGGTGACACCACGCAGGTGTTTCAGCTGATCCGCCCTGCCGGCGATACCGCGACCGTGACCTTCCGGCTCAAGAGCGGGGCGCCGTGGCTGGTCGCACCACCGGCGATTCGCCTGAGCCAGACCCTCGTGACCGTCACCCTCCAGTATCGGGCCGACCTGTTGCGGGCCCCGGGGGTCTATTCCGCGGTCGTGAGCGGGTGGAGTCCCGATACGCTGGCGGGCCCGGCCTTCCGGCTGGTCAACACCATCGTGGTCCCCTATCCTCCGGACGCCCGGGTCGGGCCCATCTCTCAGCGGCTCGGATTGGGAGAGATGACGCGGGTCTCCTTCACCGCCGACACCGGGAGGCCGTTCGAGTTGATGGTGCGGACCAGCCCATCACAACAGGCGCTGGGGTTCCTGCACGAGCCAAGTGGCCAGCCCTATGCTGGTTCGGATCAGCTCACAGCTGGCGGCGACGAGCCGAGCGCGAGCCTGGCGATCGATGCCGGAGAGGTGCGGTCCGGGGTCTACGAGGCCGTAGCCACGGGGTGGGGAGCGCAGGCGGGGAATGTCACCATTCAGGTGACGCCCAGTCCAATCGCAATCGGTGCGACCCGGACGCGAGCCGGGGTAGTTCTCGCACTGACCAACCGGAGCACCTCGCCCGTTACCGTAAACCCAACCATCATCCTGGTTGGTGCCGAGCGGCGTGTTCGGGTGGTGGCGCGGGGCTCGAAGCCGCTGCGGATACCGATTACGGTCCCCGAATGGGCCGTGTCGGGAGAGATCGGTCTCGAAATGGACCCCGCTACCTGGGCGCGCCTCACCGATCTGGGCATGACACTGCGCGACTCGATCGGCCGGCAACTGGTGACCGAGCCGGCACACTTTGCCAGGAGTCGTTTCGAGGCGGAGCTATCGGAGTCGGCCGGCAGCGACCGTCCCGTGGCCCTCGACCTGGTGCCCGCATTCGCCGAGCCGGAGCACAACGGCGGTGAGCGGTGGACAGCCGAGGTGTCGATCCGTCTTTCAGCCCTGGGCGATCGGGCGACCACGCTCCCCGGACAATCGGTGACCATTGCTCCCGGAGCCACTGAGCAGCAGACTCTGGCGTTGCCGGAGCGAATGCTTCCCTTGAGCGCGGGATTCTTTCCCCTGGCGGTCGTGGCCGCCGCGGTAGAGGACCAGGTCTGGACCCGCACCGTCGGGCTGCCCGAGCCCAAGCCGCCGTTGGCGAGGTGATTCATGGCGATAACCACCCGGCTCCAAGGCGGCATTCTCACCCTGACGCTGAATCGCCCGGAGAAACGCAACGCGCTCGATCGCGCGACCCTCGATGCACTCCACGGCGCGCTGGAGCAGGCCGAGCTGGATGCCGCCGTCCGGGTAGTGGCCATTCGCGGGGAGGGAAAGGACTTCTGCGCCGGCGCCGATCTGGAGGAGCTGCTGGCGTCGGCGGACCAACCGCCGGCCGTGAACGAGGAGGCCGCGCTGCGTCTGGGGACTCTCTTCCTTCGCATGCGCGCGCTCCCTAAACCGGTAGTCGCCGTGGTACATGGTCGCGCCCTGGCGGGAGGGGCCGGCCTCGCGAGCGCTTGCGACCTCGTGTTGGCGGTGGAATCGGCCCAGCTCGGCTATCCCGAGATTCAGCGCGGGTTCGTGCCCGCGATGGTGATGACCCTGCTACGGCGCGCGGTGGGCGAGAAGGTAGCCTTCGACCTCGCGGCCACGGGCCGTGTCTTGTCGGCGGCCGAAGCTGGGGAGATCGGCCTGGTATCTCGCGTCTATAAGGAAGGCGAATTCGCGGCCCAGGTGGCGGCCGTGCTCATGGCCTTGGCGGGCGGGAGCGCCAATGCCTTGGCGCTCACCAAGAAGCAGTTCTATCAGCTCGACAATCTCAGCCTGGAAGAAGGGATCCGATTGGGGGCCATGGTGAATGCGCTGGCCCGGGCCCATCCCGATTTCAAGCAGGCGATCCAGAGCTTCCTCAAGAAATGACCCGCGTCCGCCACGTCCTGATCGTCGCCCGCATGGTCGTGATCGCCGTCGGTTTCGTGCTGGCAGCGGTCGGTGTGGCGATGGACAACCGGCAGATCATCGGGGGCGCGATCGTGGCCCTGGGCGCATCCATCCTCCTCCGGCTGTTCCTCGGCGCTCAACCCCGTCCCGCCGGCTCTCCCGAGCCGGAATCCGCCCCCGGCCGGGATCCGGTCCCGCCAGAATCGTAACGATCCCCCACGCGTGAAACGGATGGCGGCTCAAAGCGGCGAGCCCACCATCCTCTCACATGACCACCGCCGTGGCTTCCCGGCTGGAGGAGGCCCGGGGCCTGCTTCGTCACTACTTCGGGTACCCCGACTTTCGTCCCGGGCAACGACGCGTGGTCCAATCGGTCCTGGCCGGAAGAGACGTATTGGCGGTACTCCCCACCGGGGCGGGTAAGTCGGTCTGCTTCCAGGTCCCGGCCCTGGTCCTCCGCCAGCTCACCATCGTGGTGTCCCCGTTGATCTCGCTGATGCAGGATCAGGTCCTGGCGCTGCGCGCGCGCGGGGTCGCGGCGGAGCTGCTCAACAGCACGCTCGACCGCGAGGAGCAAGCCCGCGTGCTCTCCGCGCTCCGCCGGGCCGAGGTGCCCCTGCTCTACGTCTCGCCGGAGCGGTTGGGCAGCCTGGCCCCGTTTCTCCGTGAGATCGAGGCCCGCCCGGCCCGTCTGGTGGTAGACGAAGCCCACTGCGTGGACGAGTGGGGGCACGACTTCCGGCCCAGCTATCGCCGCCTGGGCTGGCTCCGACAGGGAATGGGAATGCCACCGGTGGTCGCCTTGACCGGAAGCGCCACCCCCGAGACCCGGCAAGTGATTCAGCGATCCCTGCGACTCCGGCGGCCGGATGTGCTGGTCGAATCCTTCGACCGGCCCAATCTCTGGTTCGGCGTGGCACAGGTCACCGATCAGCGGGACCGAATCTGCCGCCTGCTCGAGACCCTTCGCGGGGGCGATCGGATCGCGATCGTCTACGCGCCCACCCGGAACCTGACCGAATCGCTGGTCCGGGTGCTCCGCCACCACGGCTTTCTGGCCGACCCCTATCACGCCGGCCTGACTCGGCGAGAGCGGGCGCAGGTCCTCGATCGGTTTCTCTCCGACGAGATCGAAGTCGTGGTGGCCACCAGCGCCTTTGGGATGGGGATCGACAAGCCCAACGTTCGGGTCGTGGTGCATTGGATGCTGCCACCGTCGCCGGAGGCCTACTACCAGGAGGCGGGCAGAGCAGGGAGGGACGGGGGATTCTCCCGCTGCCTCCTGCTCTATGGCCAGGGGGACGCTACACTCCATCGCCGGCAGCTCGACGTCACCTTTCCACCCCGCCGCTTGCTGGAGGGGATTTGGGGGCGTCCGGGAGAGCGAGAGCGCTTCCCTCAGAACGTGCTCGTCTCGGCGGATCGGTTGGCGCACGAGCTGCGGCCCGACCGGGGACCAGTGGACTGGCAGCCGGTCGAGGCTCGCCGCCGCCGAGCGGCGGGCCGCATCGATGCGACCGAGGCGTATGCCACCGGCGCCGGCTGCCGGCGGGCGGCGTTGCTGGGGTACTTCGCGGAAGCGATCGGTAGCTGCGCGGGATGCGACCACTGCAGCCGGCGCTCCCGTCCCCAGGCCTCGGATCCGGCCGTGAACGCGCGACTCACCCGGCTCAGGCGGGCGATGGCGAGCCAGGAGACCCCTTGGGCCGGAGCCGTCCTGGAGCCGGAGACGCTGCTGCGCCTGGCGAAGCACCCGCCGGGCTCGGCGGCCGAGCTGGCCGACGTGGTTGGCGTGGGTCCGGTGGTGGCCGAGAAGATGGGTCGCCGGATTCTCGAGGCCCTGGAAAGCAGCGTGCCCTCGGAGGACGACGGCGCGGACCCCTGCGTCAGGGCGCTTCGCGAATGGCGGAGCGAGATCAGTCGCCGAGCCGGAATCCCCGACTATGGGGTGGTGGGGGATGAGGCCATCGCCGAGATGGCGCGGCTCCGGCCGAAGGAGATCCCCACCCTCGCCCGGATATCGGGGGTGGGGCCGCGGTTCCTGCGGAAATGGGGGACCGAGGTGCTGGCGCTGCTCCAGCGGCTCGAAGGTGTCGGAGCCTAGGCCGGTTCGTCGGGCGCCACATCCCGCCGCACCGTCGAGGCGATGTGGAAGAGCTCCTCGAAATAGCGCTTGCTCTGGAGCGCCAGGATGCCGAGGCTGACCAGCTGGAGGGAGATCACCAGCGTCACACCGCCGACCAGGAACGCGTGGGGACGATCCCGGAAGGTCTGGGCGACCGCTTCGGAGAACCGGTCGTCGAAGGTCCCCTGCATCGGGGGCAGCTGGGCGTACACCGCGCCGGCGTTGACGAAGATCCAGGCGATCACGTAGATCGACACCAGGAAGAGAAACCCGCCCGGGAGCAGGAAGAACATGAACGGCCGGAAGATGAACCCGGCCAGGACGTAGGTCAGGATGCCGCGATAGATCTTGAAACTGGAGACCCGCGCCTTGCCCTTCTGGCGCTGAAGACTCCAGTCGAGGTGGGCCGGGATCTCGATGATCCGGCCCCGGAGCAGCATGCCCTTGTAGATGATTTCGGAGTTGATGTCGACCCCCAGCGCGCGAAGGTCGAGAGACTTCAGAAACTCGCGCCGGTAGCCGCGGACCATGCCGGTGATGGTGCGCAGGTTGGCCTGGGGCGCGAAGAACCCGAGAAAACGATTGGCCCACTTGCTGAGCTGCAGGCGAACCGGGGGCACCTGGCTAACCTTCCCCCCCGGCATGTAGGGTGAGGCGACCACGACGTCGGCCTGGGTGCTCTCCAGCGTCGACAGCAGCCTCTCGACGTGGCTGGGCTCATAGCTCAGGTCCACGTCCAGCACTACGACAAAGTCGCCTCGACAGTGCGCGAACCCGGTCCGCAGGGCCTGGCCCAGGTTCATGTTCACGACGTGGTGGACGACCCGGACCCCGGGGTGGGTGCGGGCAAACTCGTCCGCGATGGCACCGGTCCCGTCCGTGCTCCCGTCATCCACCACCACCATCTCCCAGCGATAACGGCTCTCCAGGCCCCGCAGGTAGTCGGCCAGGGTCGTCAGGTTCGTCTGCAGAATGGCCGATTCGTTGTACGCGGGCAGGACCAGGGAGAGGAGCGGGCGGGGGCGCGGCTCGGTGGCCGGCCGGAGGGTCGCGGCTTGCATCTCGCGGATTCGCTCCTCGGGTGAGGTCGGGGGCATGGCTACCCGGAATCCGGTGCAGGTTCTGCGCCGGACGGGGTCCTAAGAATAGTCGCGGAGGAGAGGAGCGAAGTGAAGGTCCGGGTCGCGGTCCCGCTACCAGCGCAGGCCTCGGCGGGAGCGCAGGAAGAACTGCGCCTCCGCCAGGAGCGACTGGATTGGGATGCCGACATCGTCGAGCGTGGCGGCGACCTCCTCGTCGGTCACCCGCACCACCTTCCCCGCGACCGGAGCGGTGTCCCCGTGGCGAAACCACACGATGCCGGTCAGCATGGAGCCGACCTCGGGGGGCGGCAGTTCTTTCGGGAGCTGCACCCGAATGCCGACCTGCGAACAGTCGACGAGGGGAAGGGTGGCCGTATCCAGAAAGAGGCCGGTCCGGCTGGGCCGGGCATACTTGAGGCGGGCGTGCTTGCGTTGCTCGAGGATGGGCATGAGTCCGATCGGTGTTCGGGGTCCTGACGAGTACTGATACCGGTCGGTTCCGCATCGCACAAGGGAGGGGGAACAGGTTCCGAATTGGGCTTGGCGGGGGGACTTGACGGCCGCCGGAAGGAGAGCCCCGACTCGCAGGGCCTGGCTATATTGAGGCTGCCGATTTTCTCCCCGATCGGAGCCCGGATTCCCATGGATCCCTCGCTGTATTTCACCGAGCACCACCATCAGGTCCGCGAGATGGTCCGCGAGTTTTCCCGCCAGGAGATCGCGCCCGTGGCGCGGCAGCTGGACCGCACCTCGGAGTTCCCCTGGGAGAACATCAAGAAGATGGGCGAGCTGGGGCTCCTGGGCGTTCCCTGGCCCGAGGAGCTGGGCGGCGCCGGGATGGATCAGCTGTCCTACTACATCACCATCCACGAGATGGCCAAGGTGGACGCCGTCCACGCCCTGACCATCACCGCGCACACCAAGCTCGGCACCTCGCCCATCGTGGACTTCGGCACCGACGCAGCAGACGGCGGCGCTACGTGCCGCTGCTGGCGTCGGGCAAGGTGCTGGGTGGCTTCGGCCTCACCGAGCCCGGCGCCGGCAGCGACGCGGCGGGCACACGCCACGGCGGCCGTGGACAAGGGCGACCACTACCTCCTGAACGGCTCCAAGATCTTCATCACGCACGCCGGCGTCGGCGAAATCTTCGTCGGTCACCGCCCGCACCGAGCCGGGCGACGGGCACACGCGGAATCACCAGCTTCATCGTGACCAAGGACACCGTGGATCTGCGAAGGCTGCCGCGAAGCTCGGTGTCGGCCACGCTGGCGGATCTGCCCAAGACCAAGGGCGTCGCGGGCCGGGAAGAAGGAAGACAAGATGGGCTGGCGGGCCAGCGACACCCGCGAGCTGATCTTCGAAGATGCGGTGGTGCCCAAGGAGAACGTCCTCGGTGCGGCGGGGCAGGGGTTCGTCAACTTCCTCAAGACGCTGGACGCCGGCCGGATCGGCATCGCCGCCCTTTCCCTCGGCATCGCCGAGGGGGCCTTCGAGGAGGCGCTTCAAGTACGCGGGCGGTCCGCAAGCAGTTCGGCCAGCCGATCGGAAGCTTCCAGGGCGTGCACTTCGCAGCTGGCCGACATGGCGCTCGAGATCGAGGCCGGGAAGCACCTCCTGTACCACGCCGCCTGGCTCAAGCAGCAGGGCAAGCCCTTCAAGAAGGAGGCGGCCATGGCCAAGCTGTTCTGCTCGGAGCTGGCCATGCGGGCCACCACCAAGGCGGTCCAGATCCTCGGCGGCTACGGCTACACCACCGAGTACCCGGTCGAGCGGATGATGCGGGACGCCAAGGTCTGCGAGATCGGCGAGGGCACCAGCGAGATCCAGCGGATCGTGATCGCCCGGCACATTCTGGGGGACGTGATTCCCAGGGCCTAGCCGGCCCAACCCCGCGTCCCAGGGCCCTGCCTGTTGCCCTAACCCCAATAATGCCGCATCTTTAGCCTATGAGGTCGGCGAGCCCCCATCGATTGGGTATGCCCTCGCTCCGTCACGGAGCAGGGTGGCTGCGTCGCTTCCTCTCCCAGACTTTCATCCGCCGCATCGAGCGGCGAGCAGCAGTTCCAGGCCCGGGCGGGAGGCATCTCTCTCCGGTTCGGGTGCTGGCCCCCTCCAGTCGAGCCGGCAGGCTCGGCATGCCTTCGCGGGAAAGCAGCGTGCGGACGCACCGGACCGCTACGGCGGTCCGATCCGACCTAGTCCCGCCTCCCATCCAGATGACCGTGGCCATTGGCCCGGCGGGCGTTCGCCGCCCAGCCGGGCGGCGCTCGGTCGAGGACCACCCCTTTGAAACGCGAAATTCTCATCAACGGAGGCCAGCGGGATACCCGCGTGGCCATCCTCGAGGACGACCGCCTGGTCGAGCTCCTGGTCGACCGGCAGGAGCAACGGCGCTCTGTAGGCAACATCTACCTGGGAAGGATTGAGGCGGTCCTTCCCGGGATTCAGGCCGGGTTCGTCGACATCGGTCTCGAAAAAAGCGCCTTTCTCCACGCCTCCGACCTCCTCGAACCCGAAGAGGATGACGAGGGCGAGGAAGACGTCGACCAGCCCGACGCTGCCGAAGGCGCGGAGGCGGCTGAGACCGGGGCGGCGCCAGGCGGAGCAGAGGAAGAGCGGCGCGGCTCCCGCGATCGCCGCCGGGGTCGGGGCCGGAACGGGTCGGGCAGTGGCGAGGCCCGCCAGCGGGAAGTCCATCCTCGGGGTGCTCTCCCCAACATTTCCGAGCTGCTCAAGAAGGGCGAGACCAAGCTGGTCCAGGTGACCAAGGAGCCCATCGGCACCAAGGGCTGCCGGGTCACCGCCCAGATCTCCCTGCCTGGCCGTTTCCTGGTCTACATGCCTTACGCCTCGCGGGTCGGGGTGAGCCGGAAAATCGAAGATCGAGAGCAACGGGCCAAGCTTCGGGAGATGGTGACCCGGCTGCTTCCCTCCGATGCCGGCGGGATGATCGTCCGCACGGTAGCCGAGGGGGTCACCGAGGAGCACTTCAAACGCGAAATCGACTCGCTCCTCGCCCTCTGGAAGAAGATCAATCGCAAGAAGACCTTCGTCCGGGCCCCCGCGCTGGTCCAGCGGGAGACCAGCCTCACCCGGGGGCTGATCCGCGACGTGTTCAGCACCAAGGTGGATGCGCTCTGGGTCGATTCCAAGGAGCTCCATCACGAGATCGAGCAGTATCTCGAGCAGGTGGATCCCGACCTGATGAGCCGGGTCCGGCTCTATCAGGAGCCCCAGTCGCTCTTCGAGAAGTTCGACATCGAGAACGAAATCAAGGATCTCTTCAAGGCCCGCTGCGAGCTGCCGACCGGCGGGTCAATCATCATCCAGCCGACCGAGGCGCTGGTCTCCATCGACGTAAACACCGGCCGCTACACCGGCCGCAAGGACCCCGAGAAGACGATTCTCCGCACCAATCTGGAAGCTGCCCGGGAGGTGGCCCGCCAGATCCGGCTGCGCGACATGGGCGGAATCATCGTCTGCGACTTCATCGACATGGAGACCCGGGCCAATCGGGACCGGGTACTCCAGGAGCTTCGCACCCACCTGGGTCGAGATCGGGCCCGGACCAAGGCCCTGGCGGTCTCGGAGCTGGGACTGGTGGAGATGACCCGCCAACGGGTGCGGCCATCGCTATGGCACTCGATGACCGAGGATTGTCCCGCCTGTGGCGGCACCGGCCGGGTCTTCACCCCCGAAGTCGTGGCTCGGCGCCTGGAGCGGAGCCTCAAGCGGGCCGGGCGGGAACGCCGGGAGCGGCAGCTGGCGGTGCGCGTGCATCCCGACGTGGCGCTCTATCTCCTCGAGGAGGAGCCCAAGTTGATCGCGACGCTGGGAAAGGCGTCCGGCCTCGAGGTGGAGATCCGGGACGACCCGATGATGCGGGTCGATGAATTCCGCCTGATGAGCCGACCGGCGGGGCGGGATGTGACCGAGATCTACGCGGTGGCCTGACCGGCCCCTCGGGCTTGACCGATCGGCATGTCCCGACTAGACTTACGCGCTCTTTTGTTGGGCCTCGATCGGGATCCTAGCCATGTACGCGATCTTCCGCGCGCTCGGGAAGCAATACCGGGCCGAAAAGGGTAAGCACCTCCGTCTTCCGCTCATGGACGCCGAGCCGGGGACCAAGGTCACGTTCGACGAGGTCCTGCTGACCTCGGACGGGAAGACGGTGCAGACCGGAGCCCCCCTGGTAAAAGGCGCCTCGGTGAAGGCAGAAGTCGTGGGCGAGGGGAAAGAAGCCAAGATCTACGTGTTCAAGTTCAAGCGCCGGAAGAACTATCGCCGGAAGACGGGGCATCGGCAGCGGTTTACCGAAGTGAAAATTACCGACGTAAAGGTCGGGTGAGGACGATATGGCACACAAGAAGGGCGTAGGCTCCAGCCGCAACGGACGCACCAGCAATCCCAAGTACCTCGGCGTCAAGCATTTTGGCGGCGAGCGGGTGGGGGCCGGACACATTCTGGTCAAGCAGCGGGGTACCAAGTTCCACCCGGGCAAAAACGTCCGCCGGGCCACGGACGACACGCTGTTCGCCATGGTGGACGGGGTGGTGAAGTTCGAGTTTCGGGACAAGGGCCGGCAGCAGGTGTCGGTCTATCCCGCCCAGGCCGCCAGCAACTAGGCCTCGTCAACCGACGAGCTACTCTGTGTAATCTGTGTAATCTGTGTAATCTGTGGACTGGACTTGCGACGCCGGGGCTTCCCGGCGTTTTTATTTAGGGGAGTCCGGCGGGTCGGGCAGAGTGTGGAACGAGCGAGGAGACCATCATGAGCACGATCATCGAGCGATTCAATCGAGAGCTGGAAGCCATGGGGAAACGGGCCCAGACGGCGCTCGACGAGGGCAGGTTACAGATCCAGCGGCTCGGCTTGCTGCGGAGGCAGGACGGTGCGTTCCGGGAGTTGGGCCAGTTGACCCATCGGCGAGCGCGTGGTGTCGAAGTCGACGCGCTTCAGCTGGACGCGCTGCTCGCCAAACTGGACGGACTGGGAGCCGAGCTGGCCACCTTGGACAAGCAGCTCGCCGCCCTGCGGGCGGAACCGGTCGCGGTAAGTGAAGTGCCGGCGCCGGAGGCCGCCCATACCGCGGAGTCGACCGTCGTAAGCTAGAAGCTCGGTGGCAAGGTGCTGTAGCGGTCCCTGAGCTCGGTCTGCCGGCTCTTCTGAGGAATCTCCACCCCCCGGATGAACACCTTCACCGGGTGGGTGGAGTACTCGAAGGGATCCCCGCTCCAGATCACCACGTTCGCGACTTTCCCTGCTTCCAGCGACCCGTAGCGGTCCGCGATCCCCAGCGCCCGCGCCGGTGACAGGGTCACCGACTCGAGCGCACCGTCCCAGGTCATCCCGTAGCTCACGGCGTTTCCGGCGGCGAAGCGGACGTCCCGATCGTTGGGACCGGTGCCCCGCTGTACGTTAAGGACGGTTACTCCAGCCTTCTGGAGCAGCGCCGCGTTGTCCAGCCGGGCGCCAGGGCCGTCGAAGCTGGGAATATCGGTGAGCGGCTGGATCGCCACCGCTACCTTGGCCGCGGCCAAATCGGACGCCACCTTCCACGCCTCCACTCCACCATAGATGACCATCTTGAGCTTGTAGTCCCTGGCGATCCGGAGCGCATTCTGGATGTCCTGGTCCCGATTGGCGATGGCGTAGATCGGGAGGGCACCGCCCAGGACGGGAGCCAGGGCCTCCAGGTCCGCCGCTGAGGCGGAGAGCATCTGCATTTGGGCTTTGCGGTAGTCGCCCTTTCTCTTGGCGTACTCGCGCGCGTCGTCGAGAATCTGCCGTAGCCGCTGGACCGCTCCGGCCCGGCTCCCGCCGCCGGCCGGCTTGCCCCCCTCGCTCAGGTCCACCACCATCGCGGCCGGTGACTTGACCAGCATGGTTTCCAGCTTGTCGCCGTTGAGGTCGATCACCACCGCCTGACCGGCGATCAGCCCGCCCGATGGTGCCGAGAGCACCGTGGTCACGCCCTCCATCCGGGTGGGAGGAATGGCCACATTCTGGGGATCGATCCCGGCGCCGACGTTGAACGCGGCATTCACGTCCCCGCTCTTGGTGCCCTCGCGGGTCTCGGTCTGTCCGCCCGACTCGAACAGGTTGAGGCCCAGATCGGTGCCGGCGTGGATCATCCCCGGGGTCACGATCTTACCGCTGGCGTCGATTCGGGTCGCGCCATTGGGAACGGCGACATCCCGTCCCACCGCGACGATCTTTCCGTCCCGGATCACCAGGGTGCCGTTGTCGATCTTGGGTCCCGAAACCGGATAGATCGTGGCCCCGGTGATGGCAATGGTCTGCGCGTTGGCCGCAGGCGCCAGGAGCAGGGTGGCCGCCAGCGCGGCGCTCAGATAGGTGTAGGGGCGCTTCATTGGCCGACTCCCGGTGCGGCGGTGCCAAGGTTGAAATCGGTCTGGGGGCGGTGTGCGGGGTCGTTGCGGTCGAAAACCAGCCACCCGTCGTTGTAGACCTTCTCCGCCTTGCTGTAGACGCTGAACGGATCGGTGGACCAGAGGACCACGTCGGCATTCTTGCCGACCTCGAGCGATCCCGTGGTGCTGTCGATCCCGAGGGCCCAGGCGGGATTGATCGTGAGCCACTTGATCACCTGGGCCCGGGTGAGCGGAATCCCCATCGCGACCCCCGCGTACATCATGTGCGCGGCCTCCTGGTTCAACCGCTGAGCGCCGTCCGGGCTGTCGGAATGGACGATCACCCGGCCACCGGCCCTGTCCACCAGCGCCGCGTTCTCCGGGATGCCATCTAGCGATTCCAGCTTGAAGCCCCACCAGTCGGACCAGATCGAGACCGCCACGTCTTCCCTGGCCAGCACGTCGCCGATCTTATAGGCCTCTACTGCGTGATGGAACGACCGGATATGGAATCCGAACTCCTTGCCCAAGTCGATCATCTGCATCATCTCGTCGGCGCGGTAGCAGTGGTTCTGGACCAGGATGTGCCCCCGCAGGACCTCCGCGATGCTCTCGAGGCGGAGGTCACGCGCCGGAGGATCGCCCTTGCGGTCCTTGAGCCATTTGTCCCAGGCGCGCCGGTACTTCTCGCCGTCGTTGAACGCCTCCCGATATCCCGCCATGTTGCCCATGCGGGTGGAGGGCCCCCGGCTCTGATAGACTCGCTTGGGATTCTCGCCGCAGGCCATCTTCAAACCATAGGGGGCGCCGGGATACTTCATCTCCTGGACACTGCGGGCGGGGATCAACCGGAGCGTGGCACTGCGGCCGCCGATCAGGTTGGCCGAGCCGGGGAGGGCCTGAATCACGGTGACGCCACCCGCGATCACCAGCGGGATCTGCGCGTCCTGGGGCCAGAAGGAGTGCTCGGCCCAGACCTGCGCGGTGTTGGGATTGGTGGCCTCGTTGCCATCGCTGACGGCGTCGATCCCGGGGGCAGGGTAGACCCCGAGGTGGCTGTGGTCATCGATGATGCCCGGGGTCACGAACTTGCCGGTCCCGTCCACCACGACCGCATCCGACGGCGCACTCAGATCCTTACCGATCGAGACGATCTTCCCGTCCTGGAACAGGATCGAGCTGTTCGCCTGCTCGGGACCGGCCGCGGTCAGAATCGTGGCGTTCCGGATCAGCACCGGGGGATTGGGGTGGCGCTGATAGGTGGAGGCGTACTGGGGTCGGTCCACGCTGATCGTGTCGGTGAACGTCGCCGACGTTGTGGAGGTGGTCGCTGGGGGCGTCGTCGCCGCCGGAGATGAGGTGGGTGCCGGTGTCGTGGGGGCCGGTGTGGTGCTGGCGCACCCGACCATCAGAAGCAGTGAGGCTGCAGTCAGTCTCGACATGGCTCCCTCTATTTGGTGCTCACGAATTCCAGTGGGGTATTGCCGATGACCACCCGGATCACTCGATGGGGGGTGCCGGTGGTCACGAAATAAGTCACGGCCTGGTTGTCGCTCGAGAGCAGGACGCGGTAGGCTTCCACCGCTCCGCTCGGCAGCGTCACCTTCTCGATCCCGGTCACCTTGAGCGAACAGGCCCGGATCCGGTTCTCGGTCGCCGAGAAGACACGCAGCGTCCAGGTCGCGCTGGCCTTCAGGCGAAAGGCGGGCAGCAGGCCCTGGAGCACGTTTTCATCCAGGACCTCGGGCGTCACCGTGGTGTCGATCACGGTGGTCTGCGGGCCCTTGGCCGTGGTCAAACTGGCGAAGCCCTGGACCCGGCTCGGCCCGTAGGTCAGCGCCGCCTTGATCGCCTGGCCCTGAATGGTCCCGTCCTCGGTCAGTTTCCGCATCTCACCTTCGGCCCCGAAGGTAACGCTGGTGGCCTGCTTCACCAGATTCTGGATCTCAGTATTTTCCCGATACTCGAATCCGTCCTCGGTCTTGCTCAGGGCCGTGATCTGGCGCCCAACCTGCTTGCCGTTTGACATCGCCGCCAGCGTGTCCTCCCGCTCTGCCAGCTGAGCCAGGTCCAGATTCAACCCGGTCTTGGCCATCAGCTGGGCTTCCGTGAGCGGAGTGCCCTCTGGGGTCACGATCCGGATCGGCGCGATGGCCTTGAGCTTGGGGTAGATCGCGACCCCGTCTCCCACCACCACGATCAGGCTCGCGCTGGGCCGGATCATGCTCCGGGAGACGGCCTGCACTCGGGCGGCCGTCTGGGCCGCGAGACGCTTCCGGTAGTTCTTGAGGTAGTCCGCCGGCAGGCCCAGCAGCTTGACCCTGGCGACCGCGCCCGCTACCTGGTTGGCCGTCTGCACGGTGAGCGGAAAGCTTCCGACCAGGGCGCCCTTGGCACCTTCCAGCTCCGTCGCGGGCACCGGCTCCGTCCCCATCCGGCGGAGCTGGGTCAGCATCTCCCGGAGGGCAGAGTCGGTGACTTCGGTCCGCACCTCGGTGCTGGACTCGAAGGTGCCGAGGCCCTTGGGCCGTCCCACGCTGGAGTATGCCCCGTAGGTCCAGCCTTTCTCTTCGCGGAGAATCCGAAACAGCCGGCTATCCGCGCCGCCGCCCAGCACCCGATTGGCCACGGACGCCGCGAAATAGCTGGTGTCGGTGGCGGGGAAGGTCGTGTTGCCGATCAAGATGGTCGACTGGACCGAGCTGGGCCGATGCACCAGCAGGATTTCGGTCTTGAGTCTCGCGGGAGGCGTCGGTGATGGAGGAGCCGGGGCGGTCTTCCCGGTCCAGGAGCCGAAGGCCTGGGTCGCGAGCCTCGTAGCGTCGGCCAGGGAAAAGTCTCCCGCCATGACCAGCAACGCCCCGGCCGGCCGGAACCGGGCCAGGTGGAAGGCGCGCAGATCCTCGCGGGTAATCCTGGCTACCGACTCCGGACTCGGGTGCCGGCCATAGGGGTGTTCCCCGTAGATCCCCTTGTAGAAGAATCGTTCCGCAATACGGTCCGGCTCAGTCTGCTCGGCCTGGAGCGCGGTCAGCTCTTGCCGGCGCAACAGCTCCAGCTCCTCTGCCGCGAAGGTGGGACGCATCGCCGCGTCCGACAGAAGCTCGAAGAACAGCGGGGCATTGACGGAAATCCCATCCACCTGGATCGAGAGGTAATCCTGCCCCGCCGAGGCGTTG
This sequence comes from uncultured Gemmatimonadales bacterium, assembly GCA_963704015.1. Classification (GTDB taxonomy): domain Bacteria; phylum Gemmatimonadota; class Gemmatimonadetes; order Gemmatimonadales; family GWC2-71-9; genus DATIWD01. The sequence continues at coordinate 213,512 of CAVPGI010000007.1, read as the reverse complement.
AGCGAGCCGCCTACTCCTTCGATCGTTTCCGCCACTTGCTCGGCGGTGCGGTGTCCGGCGCCCTTGGTGAGCAGGCCCGCCACCATGTCGGAGAGTCCGTCTTTCCCTGCCGGATCGAACGCCTGCCCGGCGGCGAGGGACAGTGTCACCGACAGCACCGGCTGTTCATGGTTCTCCACCACCACCAGACGCAGCCCGTTGGGAAGCGTGGCTTCCCGGAACGGGGGGAACTGAGCCGCCTCCACCGGACCGGCGGTGGGTGGGGAAGGCGGCAGGCCCTGGGCGGAGAGCACCGCCGGGAGTCCGGCGAGTAGGAGGCCGAAGGCGCGCCGGCTCATGAGGCGCCCCCCGGTGAGACCAGGAGGATGAGCGCGTTGTCGGCTCGCAGGTAGGTCTGGGCCACCCGCTTGATGTCGTCCGCCGTCACCGTCAGGTAACGCGCGAAGTCCGTATTCACCGCTTCCAGCGAGCCGTGGAAGGTGGCCGAATGCTGCAGTGCCTCCGCGATGTCCAGCGCCCGCTGGCGATCGCTGATCACCGAGGCGCGGAGGACGTTCTTGGCCTTCGTCAGCTCGGCCTCGGTCACCCCCTCGTTGGCCACCCGGGCCACCTCAGCGGTGAGCAGCGTGTTGAGCGAATCGGCGCTGATGCCCTGATTGGCCACCGCGATGGTCGCGAATACGCCGGGCCCTCGGCGAGTCCCGAACACGCCGGCCTGAGTGGAGACCGCCGCCTGGACCTCGCGGGCCAGCTTGACGTTGAGTCTCGAGCTTTCGCCCTGACCCAGGATGATCTCCAGCAAGGCCAGCGCGGGTGTGTCGGCGTGGTCGTGAGCAGGGATCCGGTAGAACTGAAGGGTCGCCGGCAGGTTGGCCAGCTTGTCGGTCTCCCGTCGGACCACCGCGCCCGAATTGAACTTGGTGGTGCAGGTGACCGCCGGGGGCGTCTCACCCTTGGGAATCCCTCCGAAGTACTGCGCGATCAGCGGCTTGACCTCGGCCGGCTTGAAGTCTCCCACCAGCGTCAGTCGAGCGTTGCTGGGCGCGTAGTACAGGCGGAAGAAGGCTTGCACGTCCGCCGTGCTGGCAGAGTCGAGGTCGTCCATCGACCCGATCGTGCTGTGGGCGTAGGGGAAGCAGCTGGTGGAGTCGTAGACGCCGTAGAGGCCATCGAGCAGCGCCGCCTGGTATGGCTGGTTGTCGATCCGGAGCCGCCGCTCCTCCTTCACCGCCGCCCGTTGATTCTCGAAATTGGCGTCGGTGACGGCCAGCGACTGCATCCGGTCCGCCTCGAGCCAAAGCGCCAGATTGACGCGGTTGGATGGCACCACCTCGAAGTAGCGGGTGATGTCTTCCTCGGTTTGGCCGTTGAGGCTGCCGCCGGCGCGCTCGACCAACTGGAAGAACTCGCCCTTGGCGACGTGGGCGGAACCCTGGAACATCAGATGCTCGAACAAGTGGGCGAACCCGGACCGGCCCCGTTGTTCGGCTCGGGAGCCGACATCGTACCAGAGGTTCACCGCCACCACCTGGGCGGTGTGATGCTCGGCCAGTACCACGGTCAGGCCGTTGGGAAGCTGATAGGTCTCGTAGGCCACCCGCCCGGGCTCCTGGCCCGGTAGGGAGACCGCGGCGGCCAGGGACAGGCACGCGAGCAGCAAACCGGTCTTGGACACAGACATCCTGTTATTTAAGGAACGGACTCAGGGGGCAACTGGGGCCCACCTACGCGATAGGGCTCGGACTCGTTTCATCCCGGCGGGGTCGGTTCACCGGACCGGGAACAGCCGCAGGCTGTTGCTGGAGAGAATCCGCTCCTGCAGGTCGGACTCCAGTGGCAGGGCCAGGAACTGCTCGATGTTCAGCCGAAGATCCCGCACCCCCGGGCTGGGCCAATCGGTGCCCCACAGCGTCTTGTCGCCCAGTTCGGTCAGGCGCGGAAAGTAATCGAGCAGCCGCGCGGGTGGGATGCCGGACAGATCCAGGTACAGATTGGGGTGCCGCCGCAACACGAAGAAGGCTTCCGCCATCCAGAGCGGTCGTCCGCCGTGGGCCAGGATGATGCGCAGATCGGGAAAGTCGATGGCGACGTCGTCCGCTTCGAGCGGGTTACCCCACTTGGAGCGCGCGCCCGGAAAGACGCTCGTTCCGGTGTGAATCATGACCGGGAGGCCCCGCTCCTCGGCGCGGCGATAGATCCGCCCCAACGCCTTCAGCCCCTGGGTGTAGGCATTGGCTGGGAAGAGCTGGTGACAGGGATGGATCTTGAGGCAGCGGATCCCCATGGCGACCAACCGATCGACGTCGCCCTCGGGGTCCTTGGTGAATCTCGGGTGCACGCCGCCCACCGCGATCAGGCGGTGAGGAGCCTTCTCCGCATAGCGCGCCGAGAACTCGTTGGTCGAGTCCTGGAACCCCATGAGGTCCGGACTGGGATAGTTGATGAGGCCCACCCGCTCGACGCCGGAACGGTCCATGACCTCGAGCAGGGCCAGCGGGTCGTGGACCAGGGCGACCAGCTCCTCCCACTGGCTCTCCTTGCCCCGGCGGAACACCTCCAGCGCCGCCGGCGTGAGCTGCTCCAGGGGCTGGACGTGGACGTGGATATCGGTAATCGGATAGGGCGCGGTCATCCGGTTCGCCTCAGCGGCCCTTGAAGTCCGGCTTGCGCTTGGCCAGGAAGGCGGCGACTCCCTCCACCTTGTCTTCGCTGGCAAAGGCGACTCCGAAGAGCCCGCGCTCCTGCCTGAGCCCCTCATCCAGAGGCGCCCGCAGGGAGGCTCGCACCGCTTCCTTGATCAGCTGCAGGGCCACGGGGCTCTTCTCCGCGATGGCGGCCGCGAGCTTCATGACGTGCTCCTCGAGCCGGGCGGCCGGAACCACTTCGTCTACCAGGCCGATCCGGAGCGCCTCCTCGGCGCCGATGATCTCTCCGGTGAAGAGCAGGCGATAGGCGGCGCCGGTGCCCACCAGCCGCGGCAGACGCTGGGTGCCGCCGCCGCCCGGGATGATGCCGAGGTTGACCTCGGGTTGGCCCAGGCGAGCGGTGTCGGCCGCGATCCGGATGTCGCAGGCCAGGGCCAGCTCGCAGCCGCCCCCCAGGGCGAAGCCGTTGATCATGGCGATCACCGGTCGGGGGAAACTTTCGACCGCGTCGAAGATCGAGGGCCCGCTCATGGTCCCGAATTGCTGGATGGGGGTGCGGCCCTCGAACTCGGCGATGTCGGCTCCGGCCACGAAGGCCTTGTCGCCGGCGCCGGTGATCACCACCACGCGCACCTCGGCGCTGTTCCGGAGCGCGTCGAGCGCGGTCAGGATCTGACGGCGCGTGGCGGCGTCGAGCGCATTCCGCTTCTCGGGGCGGTTGATGACGAGGAGGGCGATCCGCTCGCGGACCGTCACCAGGACGTTGGAGGATTCAGTCATGAGGCTGGATAGTCGTAGAAGCCGCCGCCGGTCTTCCGGCCGAGCCGCCCTTCGGCGACCAGCCGGCGGAGGATGGCCGGAGGCTCGTATTGTGTGCCGCCCAGGCTCAGGTGCAAGTGCTCGGCGATTTTCAGAGCGGACATCCAGTCCGACCAGATCGGTGAGCCGGAGCGGACCCATCGGGTGGTTGTAGCCCAGCTCCATGGCGCGATCGATGTCGGCGGCGGAGGCGACGCCCTGTTCCAACATCCGCATCGCTTCGAGGCCCAGCACCACGCCCAGTCGACTGGAGGCGAAGCCGGGCGAGTCCTTCACCACCACCGCTTCCTTGCCCATGGCCCGCACGACCTCCAAGGCCTCGCTCCTGGGTGGCCTCGGAGGTGCCCTCGGGAACCACGATCTCCACCAGCTTCATCAGATGGACGGGGTTGAAGAAGTGGAGACCGATGACCCGGTCCGGCCGGGCCTGCCCCTGGGCAATGGCCGCCACCGAAAGCGACGAGGTGTTGGTAGCGAGCAAGGCGTCCGGCGCTGGCCGCGGCGGCCGCGCGACCCAGGACCTCGCGCTTGACCTCGAGGTCCTCGAAGACCGCTTCGATCACCAGGTCGGCATCGCGGCAGGCCTCGGGAAGGGAAGGCTGCGGGTGGACCCGGCCGCGAATCTGGTCGGCGGCCTCGGCGCTCAACTTCTGCCGCGCGACCGCCCCTTGCAGGACGCCGTCGATGGCGGTGATCGCCGCGGGCAACGAGTCGCCGCGCACGTCGGTCAGTCGGGTTTCCCAGCCCGCCGTGGCGGCTGGCGTGGGCGATGCCGCGACCCATGGTGCCGGCTCCGATCACCGCGACCCGTCGGCTCACGCCGCCACCCGCTGAATGATTCGGCGAATGCGGTCGGGGTAGTTCCCGCAGATGCCGTCCACATCGAGCCGAGCCAGGCGCTCGATCTCCGCCTCGTCATTCGCGGTCCAGGCGATGACCTCGCGGTTTCGGTGGTGCAGGGCCGCTACCAGGTCCGGGTCGATCAGATGGCATTCCTGCCACAGGGTCGTCGCGCCCGGCGGCCTCCAGCATGGTGACCGGATCCAGCACGTAGGAGGCAGAGCAGCAGGCCCCGCGCGGAGGCTCGGGCGGCGCTCGGCCCAGTCGCAGCGATGATCCGGTGGTCGAAGCTGTGAACGGCGTAGCGGTCGGGCGTCGGGCCCGGTGCCAGGGTGTCGAGCAACCGCGTCGTCCCAGGCGGGCGGCAGGGTCTTCACCTCGATCCAGACGTCGATGCTCCTCGAGGAGGCGCAGTGCCTCGGCCAGAGGAGGAATCGGCTCCCCGTTGGGAAGTCGCTGCCGGGCGATGGCGGCCCAGTCGGTCTCGGCGATGAGCCCCACGGCCGGAATGCGCGGGTCGTGGTGCACCACCAACTCGCCGTCCCGGCTGGCGTGGATATCCAGCTCGACCGCGTCCGCCCCCAGTTCCACCGCCGCGCCGAAAGGCCGCGGGAGAGTTCTCGTATTGGCGTGCCCGAGGCGCCCCGGTGCGCGATGACCCTCAGTTCTCCTCCGCCTTCTTGGGCTCGATCCAGTCGTTCTCCTTGAAGATCTCGCGCAGCAGGGCCCGGTCCTCGGCCGATCGGAATCACCGACGCGAGGTAGGCCGGGTAGGCCTCGGCGAGACATCTCCTCGCCCTTCACGTCGAAGCGCTTGCGCGCATAGCACGCCGATCTTCCGGTTGAACTGGAGCTCCGGCACGTAGAGGTGCCGCTCCCGGTCCGGAATCGGCGAGGTTGAGCCGGCTCACCAGCCGGGAGATCTCCTGCCGGTACAGTTCCCGGCTCGCCTCGTTGAGGTGCGCCACGTCGGCCGGGATCGCCGGTCTCCCGCTCGTTGAACCGGCCCTTGAGACCCCAGACGTAGGCCCAGTGCGCGCTCGAGGAGTTGTCGGTGCCGAACAGGTCGAACGCGGTCGGAATCCACTTGTTGAAGTAGCGCTGCATGATCTCGGGCGGAATCTTGCCCGCCTTCACGATCCGGAGCAGCCCGTTGTTCCCGGTGCCCAGGTGGAAGCTCTCCTCCTTGAGCATGGGGCCCATCGAGCGGGCCAGCGGATGGAAGGCCGAGGTGGACAGCATCTTGAGCTGGAACTTGCCGTCGCGGTCGATGAACTGGGTGTAGGTGAAGAAGTCGAGCCAGTTCTCCACGATCTCGTTGAACGAGCCCAGCAGTCGCTGGCCCTCCTCGGCCCGGCGCTCGAGCAGCTTCTGCGCCTCCCGCTTCCCCTCGTCGCCGAAGTGCTGGCAGAGCAGGTAGGACATCTGCCAGCCGTGGCGCATCTCCTCGCTCATCACCCGCATCAGGGCGAAGAGGTCGTAGTCGCTGGGCGCGTTCTGCAGCAGGGCCCGCTGCTGCTCGACCGAGGCGAACTCGGTGTCGCCCTGGTAGACGATGAGGTTGAGCAGCGCGTCGCGGATCCGCTGGTCGGGGATGTGCATCAGCGTCGGCCACTTGCTCTGGCCCTTGTAGTGGCCGAACTCGATGGTCTCCGCCTCGGGCTCGCCGAACTTCGCCTCGAAGTTGAAGCGTCGCGAAGCTCTTGCCGCGGAACTCCTCGGTGACGGCGGAGCCCTTGAATTCCTTGGCTGGCGACTCCGATCGAGTCCTGCCAGTAATGGAAGTAGTCGATCCAGTCGTCGAAATTGTTGACCCGTCGCATCGGGAACCGCTCCTCATTGACCCTGGAAGTGGGGAGCGCGCTTGCCCAGGAAACGCGGCCAGTCCCTCGGCCGCGTCGTGACTGCGAAAACAGCCGCGCCTGAGCAGCTCGTCTCGCCCTGGAGGGCGCTGGCCAGGTCGCGGCGCGGTTGCCGGCCAGCACCGCCGCCTTGGCCAGACCAGCCGCGAGCGTGGGGCAGCGCCGCCAGGCGTGACGCCCACCGAGCCTGGTCTCCTCGGCCAGCTCCCGGGCCGGGACCACCCGGTTGACCAGCCCCAGCTCGAGGCAGCGCGCGGCCGGCACCATCTCGGCCGACCAGATCAGCTCCAGGGCTCGCGCCGGCCCCACCAGTCGAGGCAGGAACTAGGTGGCGCCCATGTCAGGCAGCAGGCCCGATCCGATGAAACACCAAGCCCATGACGGCCTGCGTCGGAGCGCGATCCGGAAATCGCAGGCCAGCGCCAGGCTGGCACCGCCGCCCGCCGCGGCCCCGTTGAGGCTGGCCAGCACCGGCTTGGGCGCTTCGTAGAGCAGGCGCACGAGGGCGTTCCCCTGTTGCACCACCGCCAGCGCGTCGTCGAGCCGGCGACCGCTCGAGACTGGACGAGCAGGAAGCGCACGTCGGCGCCGGAGCAGAAGGCCCGGCCCGCACCGGTAAGCACGAGCACCCGGACCGCGGGATCCTCGACCAGCTCCTGGCCGGCCCGCAGCATCTCCTCGCTCATGGCCCGGTCGAAGGCATTGAGCGGCTCGGGCCGATTGAGCGTCAGCGTGCCGACCCCATCGGCGACGCTGGTTTGCACGTACCGGTAGGGCATGGTCAGGTCTCAAGAGGCATCAGGCACCAGGTAAGGGGCATAGGGAACAGGGAACAGGGAACGGGGAACGGGGAACGGAACATGAATCCGCCTAGCTCCCAGCTCCTAGCTCAGAGCTCCCAGCTCCTTCAATCGGCATTCGGCAATCGGCAATCACATTCCCCCATTCCCTCATTCCCCCATTCCCCCATTCTCTCATTCCTCAGTCCTTCTCTCGCTCGACGACCATCGCGATCCCCTGTCCCACCCCGATGCACATGGTGGCGAGGCCATAGCGGCCACCGGTGCGCCGAAGCCCGTGCACCAGCGTGGTCAGCAACTTGGCGCCGCTGGCGCCCAGCGGGTGCCCCAGCGCGATGGCGCCACCGTAGAGGTTGACCTGGGCCGGATCGAGTCCGCAGCTCGCGGATGCACGGGATCGCCTGGGCCGCGAAGGCCTCGTTGAGCTCGATCAGATCGAGGTCGCTGGTCTTGAGGCCCGCGCGAGCGAGGAGCCTTTCGGGTAGCAGGCACCGGTCCGATTCCCATGCGGCTACGGATCCACACCCGCCACCGCCGTCGCCACGATCCGGGCCAGCGGCTTCGCTCCCCAGCTCCGCCGCGGCGCGCTCGCTCAGCACCGTCAGCGCCGCCGCTCCGTCGTTGATGCCGCTCGAGGTGCCGGCGGTGACCGTGCCGTCCTTGGTAAAGGCAGGCTTCATCCTGGCCAGGCCCTCGCGGGTCACGTCGGCGCGGGGATGCTCGTCTCGACAGAATTCCGTTGGTCGTCCTTACCGGGCAAGCGGAACCGGGACCAGCTCGTCGTCGAAGGCCCCGGCGGTCAGGGCGGCCTGGGCCCGGCGCTGGCTCTCGACGGCGAAGGCGTCCTGCTCCTCGCGAGTCACGCCGTACTGCGCGGGCCACCTTCTCCGCTGTTTCTCCCGAGCGAAATGGTCCACTCCTGCGTCATGCTGCGGATTGACGAACCGCCAGCCGACCGTGGTATCGGCGATCGGCCGGGGGCGTGCGGTTCCAGGCGCGTGCCGGACTTGAGCATCACGTAGGGCGCCCGAGTCATGCTCTCGACTCCGCCCGCGACGAACACCTCGCCCTCGCCCGCCCGGATGGCCTGAGCCGCGCTGGCCACCGCCTGGAGGCCGGAGCCGCAGAGCCGGTTCACCGTCTGCCCCGGGACCTCGACCGGCAGCCCGGCCAGCAGGAGCGCCATCCGCGCCACGTTGCGATTGTCCTCACCGGCCTGATTGGTGCAGCCGAAGATCACGTCGTCGATCCGCTCGGCCGGGGGATTCCCGCGCGCCCGACCACGGCGCGAATCGCCACCGCCGCGAGATCGTCCGCCCGGACCTCGGCCAAGGCGCCGCCGACCCGGCCCACCGGAGTCCGAAGTGCCGTTGTGATGACGGCGTCAGTCATGAGCAGTCCTGAGTACTGAGCTGAGTCCGAGTGTCGGCTGATCGGCTGTCGAGCCGTCGGCCTGGCCCCCGCTCCCTGGTCCCCGGTCCCGTTATCCCCAGTGCCAGTGCCAGTACCCGTCCTATGCCTCATGCCCTCTCACCTCACAGCCCCACCCACACCGTCTTGATCTCGGTGTAATTCTCCAGCGCGTGGCGGCCCAGGTCCCGGCCGAAGCCGGACTGCTTGTAGCCGCCGAACGGAGCCACCGGGTCGTAGACGTTGTAGCTGTTGATCCAGACGGTACCGGCCCGGATGGCGTGGGCGACTCGATGGGCCTTGGCCGATGTCCCGGGTCCAGATGCCGGCGGCGAGGCCGTACATCGAGTGGTTGGCCAGCTGAATCGCCTCTTCGACGGTCGTCGAACGGGCAGCACGGCGAGCACCGGCCCGAAGATCTCTTCCTGGGCGATGGTCATGTCGGGCTTGACATCGTCGAAGACGGTGGCCTCGACGAAGAACCCTCGGCCGTTCACCTGGGCGCGCCTTGCCGCCCACCAGGAGGCGCGCGCCTTCGGAGCGCCCCTTCTCGATGTATCCCAGGACCCGCTTCTGCTGCTTCTGGGACGACGATCGCCCCCAGCCGCGTCTCCTTGGCGAAGGGATCGCCGGGCGTGAGCTTCTTGGCCCGCTCCACCAGCTGCTCGACCACCTGGTCCTTGACGCCGCGCTCGACCAGGAGGCGGCTGCCGGCGGCGCAGACCTCGCCCTTGCCGTAGAAGATCCCGTTGTGGGCGCCCTTGACCGCGGCGGCCAGATCGGCATCGGCGAAGATCATGTTGGGGCTCTTGCCACCCAGCTCGAGCGTGACCCGCTTGAGGGTGTCTGCCGCCTCCCGCATGACCTGGCGTGCCTACCTCGGTGGAGCCGGTGAAGGCGATCTTGTCCACTTCGGGATGCCGCACCAGGGCGCCACCCGCGGTGGGGCCGTCGCCGGGCACCACGTTGAAGCACGCCGGGCGGGAAGCCGGCGTCGCGGAAGATCTCGCCCAGCGCCAGGGCGGTGAGCGGCGTCTCGGGAGCGGGCTTGAGGACGACCGTGCACCCCGCCGCCAGCGCCGGGGCCACCTTCCACGTCGCCAGGTTGAGCGGGAAGTTCCAGGGCACGATGGCACCCACCACGCCCACCGGCTCCGGCAGGGTGTAGGTGAAGAACGGCCCCTCCACCGGCAGCGTCTCCCCGGAGATCTTGTCGGCCCAGCCGGCGTAGTAGCGCAGGGTCTCGACCGCCACGCGATCACGTCGATCTTCGACTTCGAAGAGCGGCTTCCCGTTTTGCCGGGTCTCCAGCTCCGCGAGCTTCGTCCAGCCGGGCCGCCAGCAGGTCGGCAGCCTTGAGTAAGCAGGGCGCCCCGTTTCCGCGGCAGAGAGCTTGCGCCAGGTGTCCGACTCGAAGCAGGTCGCGGGCGGCGCGCGACCGCGCGGTCGACGTCTTCCGCGCCCGCGCTCGCCACCGGGGCCAGCACCTCCTCGGTGGCCGGGTTGATCACCGAGAACCGGGCGCCCGAGTGGGCGGGTGCGAACTCGTTGCCGATGAACAGCTCGGTGTGCATTGGAATGCCGATTGCCGAGTGCCGATTGCCGAATGAGCTAGGAGCTGGGAGCTGGGGGCTGGGAGCTAAGAGCAGTCCCGGGTCCTGAGAACTGAGTCTTGCGTTTCGCCTCGAGAGTCAGCATGCCTCCCCGTTCTCCCGTTCTCCCGTTCTCCCGTTCTCCCGTTCTCCCGTTCTCCCGTTCTCCCGTTCTCCCGTTCTCCCGTTCTCCCGTTCTCCCGTTCTCCCGTTCTCCCGCCCCTACCGCGCCTTGAAGCTCGCCATCCGCTTCTCGGCGTACGCGGCGAGCCCCTCCTTGGCGTCCTCGGACTGGAACAGCTGCTGCTGCAGCTCCCGCTCGATCGCCAGGGCGCTCTCGAACGGGATCTCGATCCCGGACTGCACCGATCGCTTGATCAGCCCCACCGCCTTGGAGGCCTTGTTGGGCGGGCAGAACTGCTTGGCGTACAGCTGCACCTGCTCCCAGAAGCCATCGGGATCGAACACCTGGTTCACCAGGCCCAGCTCCTCGGCCGCGCTCGAAGGAGAAGGTCTCGCCGGTGGCCATCAGCTCGATCGCCCTCGACTTGCCCACGATGCGGCAGAGCCGCTGGGTCCCGCCGGTGCCCGGGCAGCACGCCCAGGTTCACCTCGGGCAGGCCGATCTTGCCGGCGTTGCGCTTGGCGATGCGGAGGTCGCAGGCCATGGCGATCTCGAGCCCGCCGCCCACGCAGTGCCCGTTGAGGGCGGCGATGGTGAGCTTCGGGCGTCTGCTCCAGCCGGTTCAGGGTCTCGTTGGCGTGCAGGCAGAAGAAGTACTTGAACCGCGGCGTCACGCTGTTGAGCATCCCGATGTTGGCCCCGGCGCAGAAGAACTTCTCGCCGTGGCCGCGCAGCACGATCACGTGGGCGTCGTCCGCCATGCGGGCGTCGAGAATGGCGGCGTCCAGCTGCCGCATCATCTCATAGGTGTAGGTGTTGGCCGGCGGGTCGTTCAGCGTGATGATGGCCAGCCCGTCGCGCGACCTCGTAGTTGACGAGGACGCGGTCGGTGGGAGCCGGGGCACCGGGTCGGGGAGCGGCGGTGGCGGTCAAGGCGGTCATCCTCCAGGTGCGGCGGCCATCAGCGCGGACGCCGGGGCAGCGGCGTTGCATGAAACCGATCCAGGAAGAGCTGGGCCATCTCCTCGCCCAACTGCTCGGGGCCGATGGGACCGGTCGGGATGATACCAGGTGTAGATCCAGTTGATCATGCCGAACAGGGCGAAGGCGGCGGTCTGGGAGCCGATCCGAGACCCTTCCACCCCTTCCAGCAGTTCGAGGAGCAGATTGACGTATTCCCGCTTCCGGCTGCGGAGCTGCGCCCGCATCGTGCCGGCCAGCTGCGTCCGCTTCGTGCGAGAGGACCTTCATTTCGTCCATGTGGGCGGCGAAGAACACCACGTGATGCCGGATGAACGCCGCCAGCCGGGCCTCCGGGTCCTGGTCCCGCGGCGAGCGCGTCGCGGGCCCCGCTGATCACCTGCGCGAAACAGCGGTCCTGGATCAGGTAGAGAAGCTCCAGCTTTGCTGCTTGACGTAATGGTAGATCCCGGCGAGGCTCATCCCGCTGGCGCGCGACAAGGTCCCGCATGGAGGTGGCGTGGAAACCCCGCTCCGCGAAGGTGCGGGCGGCGGCCGTGAGGAGGGCTGAAGGCGCCTGTCATAGGTCTGCACGGGCGTCCGAACGTTCGTTCGGACCCAAGCTAGCCGTCGCCCCCCAGAGGGTCAACCGGGTTGGATGGCTTAACACCCTCCCCGCCATCCCGTCTCCCGCCCATCATCAATGAACCCCAGGCCCGAGCCCGTGACGCCGTCGGACGCCGCGCTGGTCGAGGCCTACCGGGCCGGTGACCAGAGCGCCGCCACGCGCTGGTGGCCCGGCACGCGACCCCCCTGGGGCGGTTTCTGGTCAGTTCGGGGGTGGGGCCCGACGATGTCGAAGATCTGGTGCAGGAGGCCCTCTTCAGGGCCTTCCGCCGAATCGAGACCTGGCGGGCCGAGGCGTCGTTCCGGAGCTGGCTGTTCACCATCGCGAGCAATCTGGTGAAGGACGAGTATCGCAAGCGTCGAGGGAGACTGATGGTATCCATCGAGGACCGGGACCTGCCCGACCACAGCGACCCGGCCGCCACCCTGGAAGCCAAGGACGCCGAGGAGCGGCTGGCCGAAGGCCTGACTCGGCTTCCCAGGCTCCAGCGCGAAGTCTTTCTGCTCCGGGTCAACGGCGGAGTGGAGTACCAGGAGATCGCAGCCACCCTGGGGACTACCCCCGGTGCGGCGCGGGTACATTTTCATCACGCCGTGAAGCGGCTGAAGGAGCTGGTGCGATGATCCCCTGTGGAGACCTTCTGGATCGGATGCCGACCGTCGCGGCCGGCCAGTCTGCCTGGAGTCCCGAGGAGGCCGCTCACCTCGCCGGCTGCCTCGAGTGCCAGGCGGATTGGGCCCTGATCCAGCAGGCCCGGAGCCTGGGCAAGGGGGCGGAGGCGCTCGACGCGGACAAATTGGGGTCGCGGGTCGTGGCCCGGCTGGCTGCGGCGCGCCGTGCCGACCGCATTCGCCGCGGTGGTTGGCTGACCGGACTGGCGGCCGCGGCTGCGCTGGCCCTGGTGCTCTGGCGGGGCGGGCCCGCTCCCGAGCGCGGGACCGCCCCCCTCCCGGAGGCGTTCTCGCTTCCGGTGGCGGAGCTGGAGACGCTGGACGGCGGACAGCTGGAGACGGTACTCGACAATCTGGAGGGGCCGCTCTCCGCCGTGGGGTCGCCGGATCTGCCTAGCTTCGGTGAGCTCGACAATCAACAGTTGGAATCCGTACTCGGGTCCATGGAGGGCTGATGCGAACTTGGTCGTGGGGAGTGATGGCGCTGGCCCTGATGGCGCCAGGCGCGCTTTCGAGTCAGGCGCCGCAGGACGATGCGGCTCGCGAGGCGCTTCGGCAAAAGATCGAAGACCGTTTCGCCGCCCGGGTCCAGGAAGAGCTGGGCCTGACCGACGATCAGGCGGCCAAGATGCGGGTCACCGCCTCCACCTACTTCGCCAAGCGTCGGACCTTGGAGCAGAACGAGCGCAAGCTCAGGCAAGCGCTGGCAGGACAGCTGCGGCCCGGGGTCGCCGCCAACCAGGACAGCGTGTCCCGGCTGATGGAAAGCATGCTCCAGGTTCGGGAGAAGTACCTCCAGACCTTCCGAGACGAGATCAAAGACCAGTCGGCCTACCTCAGCCCGGTGCAGCGCGCGCAGTACTATATGCTGCGCGAGAAGCTCCTGGAACGGGTGCGGCAGGCCCGCGAGAATCCCCCGGACCACAGGGGCCGTGGCGGGAATCGGCCCGACGATGGTCCTCCCGATCAGCCCTAGTCCGCTTTCCTTTACTCGCCCTTCGGGCGCCGCTAGCTTCCTCCCGTCTGTCGAGAGGATCCCATGCGGCGCCTTTTGCTGGGACTCGCCTTCCTGATCCTGGTCGCCCCGGCCTCGGGCCGGGCCCAGAGTCGAGTCGTCTACCGGCTGACCGTCACCGGTGAAATAGATCAGGGTCTCGCTCCCTACCTCGCCCGCGGCCTTCGGGAAGCCAAGACCGCCGGCGCCGCCGCCGTCATTCTCGATCTCGATACCCCCGGTGGCCGGGTCGACGCCGCCGAACGCATCGTCGACGCGGTGCGCGCCTCGGCGGTCCCGGTCTATGCCTTCGTCAACCCCCGAGCCTACAGCGCCGGCGCCCTGATCGCCTTGTCCACCAAGGCGATCTACATGCGGCCGGGTGCGGTGCTGGGTGCGGCGACTCCGGTGAACGGAGAGGGCGTCAAGGCGCCGGAGAAGTACGTGTCCGCCATGCGCGGGGAGTTCCGCGCCCTGGCGGAGGAGCACGGCCTCGATCCGCGGATCGCCGAGGCCATGGTGGACGAGCAGATCGGCGTTCCCGGGCTCGTGGAGCCGGGCAAACTGCTGACCCTGAGCACCTCCGAGGCGCTCCAGGTCAAGTACGCCAAGGCCCAAGTGGACGATCAGGCAGGCCTGCTCGCCGCGCTGGGACTCGCTGGAGCGGAGGTCATCACCGTGATCCCCAATTGGGCGGAGGTCGTGGTTCGGTTCCTCACCAATCCCATCGTCTCTTCGCTGCTGCTCTCGCTCGGCATCCTGGGACTTCTGACCGAGATCAAGGCGGGGGCCCACGGCCTGGGGCTCCTGGTGAGCCTGGGCGCCTTGGGACTCTTCTTCGGTTCCAGCCTGATCCTGGGTCTCGCCGGCTGGGAAGTGCTCCTGCTGCTCGGCCTCGGCGTGGTCGCCCTGGGGATCGAGGTCTTCGCCGCGCCGGGCACCCTCGTCCCCGGACTGGTGGGCGCACTCCTGATCGGCAGCTCCATGGTCCTGGCCATGTCGGGGACCTCGCCCACCGGGGCGGATCTGATCCGCGCCCTGGCGGTGCTGGGGGCCAGCGTCGTCATCACCGTCGCGGTGGTGTACGCCTGGGTCCGGCACCTGCCCAACAGCGGCCGGTTCGCCGGCCTCCTGCTCCGCCAGGCCAGCCACTCCTCGGAGGGGTTCATCTCCGCTCCGGTGCGGAACGACCTGGTGGGGCAGGAGGGCGTCGCGGTCACCGACCTCCGTCCGGCCGGGATGGCGCAGGTGGCTGGCGAGCGGCTCGACGTGGTGACCGAGGGCGAGTACATCGCCGCCGGCCGCCGGATGAAGGTGGTCCGCACCGAGGGTTACCGGCACGTCGTCAGCGCGGTCTCCTGACCGCGCCTCCCACTCTAGACTCGAGGAGCTCCACCGTGAACGATTTTCTCGCGCTCGGACCGGGATTGCTGATCGCCCTGTTCTTCATCGGCTTCATCATCCTGGTCATCTTCTTCCGGTTCATTCCGCTCGGCCTCTGGATCCAGGCGCTCACCTCCGGCGTCCGGGTCTCCTTCATGACGCTGTTCGGCATGCGGTTCCGGAAGGTGAATCCGTCGCGCCATCGTCATCCCGCTCATCAACGCCCACAAGGCCGGGCTGCACCGTCTCGATCAACGAGCTCGAGGCCCACTACCTGGCCGGCGGCAACGTGGAGCGCGTGGTGCGGCGCGCTCATCTCGGCCGACAAGGCCGGCATCCCGCTCACCTTCAAGCAGGCCACCGCCATCGACCTGGCCGGCCGCGACGTGTTCGAGGCGGTGCAGGTGAGCGTGAATCCCAAGGTCATCACCACGCCCAAGGTGGCGGCGATGGCCAAGGACGGGATTCAGCTGCTCGCGCTCGCCCGGGTCACGGTGCGCGCCAACATCAACCGGCTGGTGGGCGGCGCCGGTGAGGAGACCATCCTGGCCCGGGTCGGCGAGGGCATCGTGAGCACCATCGGCTCGGCCGAGAGCCACAAGGCGGTGCTGGAGAACCCCGACCTGATCTCCAAGACCGTGCTGGCCAAGGGGCTCGACGCCGGGACGGCGTTCGAGATCCTGTCGATCGACATCGCCGACGTGGACGTGGGCAAGAACATCGGCGCCGAGCTGCAGACCGATCAGGCCGAGGCCGACAAGCGGATCGCCCAGGCCAAGGCCGAGGAGCGGCGGGCGCTGGCGGTGGCGATGGAGCAGGAGTTCAAGGCGGAGGCGCAGAACCAGCGGGCCAAGGTGATCGCGGCCGAGGCCCAGATCCCGCTCGCCATGGCCGAGGCGTTCAAGAGCGGCAACCTGGGCGTGATGGACTACCAGCGCTACCGGAACATCCAGGCGGACACTCAAATGCGGTCGGCCATTGCTGGGGGCGGAGGTGGGGGAGGGAAGGATCAGGGGCAAGGCACCAACAGTTAGGACTGAGGACTGAGGACTGAGGACTGAGGACTGAGGACTGAGGACTGAGGCGAGGGTCGTCTAGGGGCTTGGGTACCGCAAGGGTGTCATTCCGAGCGCAGCGAGGAATCTCGGTCCATGGTTGTCGAGACCAAGAACCGAGATCCCTCGGGTCCGTCGCTCCGCGACGGTACCCTCGGGATGACAGGCGCCTCGCACCCTTGTGCCTGATGCCCGTTGCCTGATGCCTTTCCTTCATGCCCGATGCCCGATGCCTGATGCCTCTTGCCCCTTGCCTCACGCCTCATACCGAGGTTCCTGAATGGGCACCTTCTTCTGGATCGCGGTCGCGTGGGTGGTCATCAACGTGATCGTGCGGATCATGAAGCAGAATGCGGCCCGGGAGCGGGACGCCTCGGGGCGAGCGCGTCCACCGGAGAGGGATAAGCCTCAGCGGCTCCAGTCTTCGCGGCGGGTGGTCGAGTACCCGGAGCCTCGGGCGACTGGCGAGGCCGACTCCCGCCGCTTGGTCCTGAGCGACGTCCTCAAGCAGATCGAGCGGCTTAAGCGCGCCGAGGAAATTCGGCGTACCGGCGAGGCCGTGCGCGGCGGCCGCACTCTGGCCTCGGGTCGCGGGCTCATGCTGCCTTCGGCTCAGGAGGTGGAGAACCGGGAGACCCTCGAGGGAGAGGGAGATTCCCCGGCGCCCGCAGCCGAGGATCAGGACGACGACTTGATCCGGCTGGTGGAGCAGCGCCGGCGGGAGGTGGAGGCCAGAGAAGGGGAGATCAGCGACGCGGACTACGCCGCCTTCGAGCAGAAGGCCCGGCAAGACGCCGCGGCGGTCGCCCCCCACGAGCGCAAACGTACGCGCTACACGGTGCCGCAGCTCCGAGCTGCCTTCATCTGGCAGGAGATTCTGGGACCGCCGGTCGCCTTGAGGGAGAGAGGGTTCCCGGTCTGAGCGGGATCTTGCGGGACCGCTCCCCGGTGAGCGAACAGATGAGCATACGTCGGGCGGTTCCGGCTGATGCCCTGTCCGTGGCGGAGTTTGCCTCTCGCACGTTCACCGAGACCTTCGGTGCGGAGAACCGGCCCGAGGACCTCGCGGAACACTTGAAGTCCGCCTACGGCGCCGCCCAACAAGGGGCCGAGCTGTCCAGTCCCGACCTGATCACCCTGGTGGCGGAGTCGGAAGGAACGATGGCCGGGTATGCCCAGGTGCGGAGGGGTGAGGTACCGGACTGCGTGACTGGCCTTGGGCCGGTCGAACTCTGGCGATTCTACGTGGACCGGCGTTGGCACGGCCGGGGAGTGGCGCAACGACTCATGGCGGCCACACGAGAGGCCGCCGTCGAGCTGGGCGGAAAAACCCTCTGGCTCGGCGTGTGGGAACGGAATCCCCGCGCCATCGCCTTCTACCAGAAATGCGGGTTCCGGGATGTCGGGGCGCATGACTTCTGGTTCGGCAGCGACCGGCAGACCGATCGGGTGATGGTGGTCGGGTTGGAATAGGGTGTTGTCTGGGGTGTGGTCTATGGCTGATGGTCGATGGTCGCTGGTTTCGTTCCTCCTTGATCATCTGAACGTCGGCCATTGTCCATCGACCATTGACCAAACTGTCCATCGATCGACCAAGCTGTCCATCGCCCGTCGACCATTGTCCATAGACCATCGTCCATCGACCAGGTTGTCCATCGACCATTGTCCATCGTCCATAGACTATGCCTCGCATCACTGGCCAGCCTCGTCGCCTGCCAGGGCGCCGGTGACCGCCAGCCCGGGGATCATCTCCCGGAGGGTTACTCTTATAGCTATGCCATGCGGGACTGTGCCCCGTGGGACGGTCCCGCCGTGACGGTCTTCCTCACCGCCAGCCCGGCCGACTCGACCTCTATTCCCACGCCCTACCTCGGACTATCCACCTATCGAAGCCCCACCGAGGTCGAGGGTCGTCGGTTCGAGTGGCCGGCCAAGGAGCAAGTAGCGGGGGCCTATCGTTGCCGGGCCGAAGGGGACTGCGAGGCCTCTCGACTGGGGTACGTCAGGTTCGACCGGTCGCTCCCCGATGGGACTCTGATTGGGGCCTTCGTGGCCGAGTTTCCCCACGACACGGTGGCCGGAGGGTTCAAGGCCACTTGGGTGGCGCGGAGAGTGATGTGTGGGTAGGTGGGGGATGGGCGCTGGTCCAGTGGTCGATGGTCGATTGGCGATGTCGATGGTTGAGAATGACTTGAGAATGTACTTGAGGTGATCTCACGTGGAACTTGAACCCTTTCTCAACGAGCTCCGGGGCCTGGTGGACCAGATGCCGGACGCCGAGGTCTTAGTGGTCCTGGATTGCGAAGGGTCCACCGTCGAGGGAAGCGTGCTCGAGGCCAGGCCGCTCCTCCGAGTCGAGGTGGATCGACCCCGCGCCCAGGTCACCTTCATGACCGACCTCGGCTCTGAACCACCCTCACCTCCCCTTCCCGGGTTGCGCCTGGCGGACCTGTTACGCCGACTGGAGGCCGATGCCCTGCCCAGGGACGAGGCGCTCTGGGTCAGCGGGGGATCCGGGGCCCGGCTGGTGGCGGAACTGGTGGGGGTCGGAGTGGACGAAGAGAGCGGCCGGGTGGGACTGCTCCGGGAGCCGCTCCGGGTCCGTCCCTTGGAGATGGACGAGTGGGGCCGAAGACAGCCGATTGGAGCCGAGCCGACGCTACTGCCCCGACCGCACCTCGAGAGCTGATCGACCACCTTTTTCCCGCCACCCCCCCATGCAACCGGTCAACTGGTACACGGCCCGTCCGCTGCTCGACCTGATGCTGGCCCTCCAGGGCATCGAGGCCCCGGTTCTCGACCCGGCCGAGGCGTGGCGGGTCTTCAAGGAGTATCTGGCGGTGCCGTCAGAGGCCGGCAACGTGGTGGGCGGGTTTCATTGCAGCGTGGTGAGCGACGAGAGCCTGGGCCCCGGGGTGCTGGTGCGCTTCGTCCGGGAGATCAGTGACCCCGAGGTGGGCGGATCGCGGGTCCGGAACGTCTTCCTGCAGCTGGTCTACAACGAGTCTCAGGATGGGCTCGTGGATCGCGACCTCTGGGTGGAGACCAAAGAGGATCTCCTGGGGTTCGTAAATAAGGTGGAGGCGCTACCCGAGTTCCGCTTCGCGATGGAAGCGACGCCGGTGGCGGGCGAGGTGTTTGTGGAGGAGACGGAGCCCTAGCCGGGCACCGCTCGCGTCTTGCGAAGGCGGGGCCGGGTCGGTGATACTTGCCCTTGGCCCGAGTGGCGGAATGGCAGACGCAGCGGACTCAAAATCCGCCGGGGGCAACCCCGTGCGAGTTCGACTCTCGCCTCGGGCACTTCGTTTCGATTTCCCACGCATCAATTCGATGACGAAGCCGTGAGCCCCGCCGGCCACTTTGGTCGGCGATGCTCACTTGCTTTCCTCTCACCGCCGAGCCGATACTATGGGCATGGCCGCACCGCTTTACTACACGGCTGACATGGTCCGCGCCCTCCCTGAGGACGGCAACAAGTACGAGGTCGTCCACGGGGAGCTGTTGGTGACCCCAGCCCCTCGGCCATGGCATGAGGTCGTCTGGGGACGACTCTACGAGGCGTTGCAGGCTTACGTGCGCCTCGAGCCGGTTGGTTATCTCTTCGGTTCTCGTTCCGACATTTCGTGGGGACCGGATACCCTGGTTTCCCCCGACATCATCGTCGTGCCCCTGGAGGAGGCTCGTACACTCGATTGGGCCCGGATGCAGCATCTTCTGCTCGTGGCCGAGGTGCTTAGTCCATCGAGCGTGCGCCACGATCGCTTCACCAAGCGCCGCCTGTATCAGGAACAGGGGATCCCGGTCTACTGGGTGGTGGATACGGAGGAGAGGGCGGTCGAAGTGTGGGAACCCGGTGCCCTTTTCCCGCAGGTAGAAATCGAACGGCTCCTGTGGCACCCCTGGGGCGCCACCGAGCCGTTCCTCCTCTCCCTTCACGAGTTGTTCCGGCCGATCTAACTGAGACCTGTCCGGGTGCGAGTCCTCAGACGAGTTCCGCGCCAGGGCACCGGAAGGCGCCGATGGCCTCACCCTGCTCTCACATTCCCTTCACGACGGTCCGGCTATCTCACCCAGAGAATTGCTGGGAGGCGACGATGATGAGGGTGTTGGCGCTGGTTTCGGTTCTCGCAGTCTACGTCGCTAGCGCCGCGGTAGCGCAGGGTGGCTCGGCTCGCTACCGTACTGGTCAGGTAACCTATCGGCAGAAAGAGAAGGAAATCACCCTGCCCCTGGTGCCGGGCGGCGCCTTCGACGTGGATAGCGCCCACGGCCGCCGAGGCGCCACGCTCACGTTTGCGCCGCGGGGCAAGCCCGGCGCGAAGCCCACCTTCTACCTCCTGTTCTGGACCAGCGGAGGCCGCCCGTTCATCGCTGCACTCGAAGTACGTGGCGGCCAGGGAGGCAATGCCTACTTCGACGAAACCGAGAGCCAGTGCACGCTGACCATCACCCGGCTCGACGCACAGGCAGTGGAGGGATCGGGTGCCTGCGCGGGGCCGTTCGAAGGGGGCGGTGCGCCGGTCGTTTCCTTCACCTTTGCCGCAAAGCCGTAGCCGTGGCGAGGGATCTCCCCTGCGCCCCGGCTAATCTCAGAACCGATACGCCAACCCGAACGACAATACCGGCCAGACCTTGGCGTACTTGTCGAGGTCGTCCTGGGTCGTCTTGGCCTGCGCGGCGAGGTCGGCCTCCAGCGGCGATCCAGGCGCCGCACCGGTAGCAGTGAGCCCGACCTTGGCCTCCCCGATCACCGCCCCGATGTCGAACAGGAACTCCAGCGGCCCCCCCTTCCGGGCCGGGGTCCCAAAGCCGAGACCGACATAGCCGCCGACGTCGGGGTACTTCACCTCGCCATTCAGGGTTCCCACCTGCGCGGAGGTATAGGTGTTCCCGTTGATCGTGAAGACTCCGGAGGCTTCCGGGACGCCGGTGCCGGAAACCGTCACCGGGTTGGTCATGATGCCACCGGTCAGGTGGAACTTGCCCCGGGCGCCCGGATACAGGTCCACCAGGGCGGAGAAGGCGTGCAGTTTGGCCGAGGCATCGTAGGTGATGCCGCTGTTGTCCTTGGTCGTGCTCCACTTGAAGTAGTTGCCCCCCACCCGAATTCCCAGATGGCTCATGAGCAACTTGTTCAACTCGGCCCCGAAGCCGAGGGTGCCGAAACGGAAAGCCAGAGAAAGGTCGAGGTGGTGCTCCTGGGACTGCTGGGCCAGGGCCGGGGTGGCGCCGCCTCCGACGAGGAGTGCGCCGAGCAGCGGAAGAGCATGGAGCTTCATGGAGGACCTCCAGTCCACAGATGGGTCCACAAATCACCATCCACAGATTACACAGATTACGCAGATGGATCCGGGAGCTGCCCGGTACCGATCTGCAAACTCTGCGTCATCTGCGGATCCCGAGACTACACAGTACCAATCCGCGAAGTCCGTGCCATCCTGGGGCAGATTACACGGAACAGATCTGTGGAATCTGTGCAATCTGTGGATCGGGTAGATCCCGAGACTACACAGTACCAATCCGCGAAGTCCGCGCCGTGTGGGCCAGATTACACGGAGCCAATCTGTGGAATCTGTGTAATCTGTGGATCCCGCAGGGGCGGCAGCCCGCGCTCGATCTGGGGTCGGGCAGGCTCCAGCCACGGCGGCAACACCAGGTGTGATCCCAATTGCTCCGGCGCCTCGTCCACGGCGAAGCCGGGGCCGTCGGTCGCGATCTCGAAGAGCACGCCGCCCGGCTCCCTGAAGTAGACCGACTTGAACCAGAACCGATCGATCACCTCGGTCGGAAGCGCGCCGGCGGCCCGCACCTGGTCCCTGGCCTCCAGCTCGGTTCGGTCATCCGCCACCCGGTAGGCCACGTGGTGCACGGCGCCTGGTCCCCAGTGCCCGCGCTTGTCGCCGGGAAGCTCCTCGACGTCCACGATTCGCCCCGATCCGCCGCCTTCTGCGGTGAACCGGTGCCATCCCGCCTCGGTTCCGACCTCCTTGAAGCCCATCCCCTCCGCGAGGAAGCCGGCCGTGGCCGTCAGGCTGCGTTCCCGGAGTCGCACTCCATGAAGACCGCGAATCTGGTGGGTCGCGGGCACCGGCCCCTCAGCCCAAGGCACGAACTCTCGCGGATCGCCGGTCTCCACCAGCGCCAGCTGGAGCCCGTGGGGATCGGCCAGCGGCAAGACCCGCTCCCCGAGCCGGGTGGTCGCCTGGCCGACGGCCGCGGCGCTCTTGGCTAACCGGTCGGTCCAGTAGCCGAGACTTCCAGCAGGCACCGCCAGAGCGACCTCGACCGCGAGGCCGACCCCGTTCCGGCCGGCGGCCATCTCGGGCCAGGGGAAAAAGGTGAGATCGGTGCCGGGGTGGCCCACGCCATCGGCGTAGAAGAGGTGGTAGGTGTCGGGCACGTCCTGGTTGACCGATTTCTTGACCAGGCGCATGCCCAGCACGCCGGCGTAGAAGTCCAGGTTCTCTTGGGCGTCGCCCGCGATGGCGGTAACGTGGTGGATGCCGGTGATCAGTGCCATGGGTCTCTCCTGTCTGCCCAGGAGAAAAGTAAACGGGAGGTGCCTCGGCACCTCCCGTCTACCTCTTCGCGATGGAAGGGACGCCAGTGGCGGCGAGGTATTTGTGGAGGAGACCGAGCCCTAGCCGGGCACCGCTCGCGGCTTGCGAAGGCGGGGTCGAGTCGGTGATACTTGCCCAGGCCCGAGTGGCGGAATGGCAGGCGCAGCGGACTCAAGATCCGCCGGGGGCAACCCCGGGCGAGTTCGATTCTCGCCTCGGGCACTGTAAACATTGATCGGTAAGCGGTCAGCAGTGAGCGGGAGGAGGGTGGAGACCTCCGGGTAGCCGTTGGCCCACACCCTCTCCGCTACTACCAGGACGCGGCCTGACCTCGCCAGACGGGGGTCGAGGGGCCGACCGGAGGGAGGACCCTATGCGGCTCTTGCTCATCAACCCGCGGTTCGTCGAAAGCTTCTGGAGTTTCCGCTGGGCGATGGAGTCGGTGTTGCCCAATCGGAGGACGGTCAACCCTCCGCTCGGCCTGGCCACGCTCGCGGCGCTCTGCCCGGACCATTGGGAAGTCACCATCGTCGATGAGAATATCGAGTCACTCCCCCTCGCGCCTCACGCCGACATCATCGGCGTCTGTGGGATGGGGGTGCAATTCAACCGGCAGAAGGAGCTGCTGAGCTTCTATAAGAAGAGCGGGTATTTCGTGGTGGCCGGGGGGAGCTACGCGTCCCTCTGCCCCGAGCTGTACCAGGACCTGGCCGACACCGTCGTCGCCGGTGAAGCCGAGTATATCTGGAAGGAATTCTGCCGCGACTTCGAGGAGGGCCGGCCCCGGCCGCTCTATCAGGAGACGGGAGTGGTCTCCCTCGAAGACTCGCCGGTTCCCCGGTTCGACCTCCTCCGGGTGGACCGATACCAGTCCATGACCATGCAGTTCTCCCGGGGCTGCCCGTTCCGCTGCGAGTTCTGCGACATCATCGTCATGTTCGGGCGCAAGCCCCGAACCAAGTCGGTGGAGCAGGTGGGGCGCGAGCTGGATGTGCTCCGGAAGCTTGGCGCCGAGAACGTCTTCTTCGTGGACGACAACCTGATCGGCAACAAGCGGATGGCGAAAGACCTGCTCCGCTACCTCAAGGGCTATCAGGACGCCCACCCCGAGCACCCCTTCCGCTTCGGGACCGAGGCGTCGCTGAACTTGGCCCACGACACCGAGCTGCTGGAACTGTTCCGAGCCGCGGGGATGGGTTGGGTGTTCATCGGCATCGAGTCGCCCGACGAGGCGAGCCTCCGGGAGGCCCAGAAGCTCCAAAACACCAAGCAGGATATCCTGGCCTCGATCCGAACGGTCTACTCCCACGGCATCGACATCTACGGCGGGTTCATTGTCGGATTCGACCACGACACGGTGGAGACCTTCGACCGCCAGTATCGCTTCATCCTGAGCTCGGGCATCCAGGCCGCGATGATCGGGTTGCTGACCGCGGCCCCGCGCACCCCTTTGTACGAGCGCCTGGCAAAGGAGGGTCGGCTGATCGCCGACGCCAACAACTCCGACAACACCAAACTCTACACCAACGTCATCCCCAAGGGCATGACACCGGCCGAGCTGGTGGCAGGCTATCGCGAGTTGCATCGCCGGCTGTTCGACGATCGGGGCATTGCGGCCCGGATCAAGAACAAGCTGCGTTACCTCCGCGCTCCGGCCGCGACCAGCCGGTACAGCTGGTCCGAAGCGGTGGCCATTCTCCGGCGGCTCTGGGTACAGGGGCTGCTACCCGGGGGTCCGGGTCGGGTGCTGCGGTTCCTGGGATCCCTGCCACTCCGACGGCCGCGGCTCATTCCCCAGGCGGTCGAGGACTGGATCGTGGGGCTGGCGATGCGGGACTACGTGGATCGTCACTTCGACGAAGGCGTGGAGCGGTCGCGGGAGGTAGCCCGGGGCTACCTGGCCACGCTGGAAACGGCCTTTCGGCGGTATCGGGAGGCAGGGGCCCTCGAACTGTCACTCAGCGAGGTGCGAAACCAGGCCGCCAACCTGTCACTCCGGCTCCGGGGGCAGCTGGACCGCGGGTTCTTCACCCAGGCGGCGGGCCATCTGGAGCGGCTGCTCCGGGAGTCCCGGTCATCCGTCACGCTTCATATCGATCAACTCCACGAGACCCACCAGCGCCATCTGCAGCGGCTGCTCCGGCGGCTGTCGCGCTACGGCGATCGGATCCGGATCAAGGTGCATGCCAGGGCGCGGCATCTGGTGAAGGTGGACTCCTCAGTGTTCGACTTGTCGTTCGAGGTCTGACGGCCCGCAACTCTTCCGCGGGCTTTCGAGGTGTAGGCCGTATGGGCTTGACCAGCCGGCCATGAAAATGCAACGGGAGGCGGATCGTCCGCCTCCCGTTTTGCAGCAGTCGTGGCTGGCCCGGACGGCGATGACGTTGGTGCCGCCCTTGACCAGGATGGAGTTTGGGCGGTGAAGACGAAACTGCCTCGAGTAGCGCACCCCTCATGGGTCTGGAAGCAATCACGTAGGTCGAACTGCCCGCGATGGCGGTGACGTGGTGGATGCCGGTGATCAGTGCCATGGGTCTCTCCTGTCTGCCCAGGAGAAAAGTAAACGGGAGGTGCCTTGGCACCTCCCGTTTACCTGCTTGGACTGTCTCACCGTCGGGCTACGGCGCCAGCAGCGAAATTACGAGATCCACGAAGCTGATCACCCCGCGATCCCGGGCCCGCACCACGATCAGGTTCGGCACACCCGGTATCAGCGTGGAGCCCGAGGCGGTGAACACGAAGCTGCCCGCAGTCGCGCAACCATCATGGGTTTGGAACCCATTCAGCAGAGAGCCGCTGCCGGCACTGGCGGTGACATCGGTGCCGTTCACGAATACCTGCATGTCGTTGTCGATCGCCGCACTGATCCTGAGCGATCCGCTGAATCCGGTCGGCACGGCGACCCACTGCCGGAGCAGCAAGTCCGAGGTGTTGCTGGGCGAGCCGGCCGAGGAGGTGCTTGTGGCAGCCGTCCACGGCGTATGCACCGTGGCGTCGAGCGGGCACACTTGGGTCTGACCCCTGGCTGCCTTCCCGCCGAACGCTCCGAGGCCGATGGCCCAGCCGCTGTCGTCGAAGCCCGCGGTTGTGAATCCCGACGGTGGAGAACCACTGCCAATCGCGCTGTACCGATAGCCGGCCAGCACGTTCGCCGTGAAGGTGTAGGGGCTACCCGCCACTCCGGTGGTGCCGGTGTAGGGCGGGGTGGCCGTGGCGGTCACTGTGTGACTGCCCAACGCGAACCCAACGGTCCAGCTGGTGAGCGTGGCGATTCCGTGGGCATCGGTGAGCTGGACCGCGCCGGTGATGTTGTCGGTGCTGCTGAAGGTAACCGTCACACCGGGCACCGAATCCCCCTTAGGCGTCGTCACCTTCACCGAAGGCAGGTGGGCGGCATCCACGGTCGCACCGCCGATCTCCACGAAGGGGCTGGGCGATCTGGGCGACATGACGAACGCCGTGTCCGCCGCGCCGAAGGGGCTGAAGTTCTTGGTCTTTCCGCCCACGCCTCCGCTGCCAACGACGGCAGCGAGCAACTTCTGCGGGGCCAGCAGGTCGGTCAGGCCAACGCTGGCCCGGTGCAGACCGTACCGCAGCAGATGGAGAATCCCATCATGCCCGCCCATGCCGATGATGAATTCCCCGCCGCAGTTGAGGAAGCCCGGCGTCGCCAGCGGCAGGATCTCAACGCTTCCGGGCGTGAAGGGTGGGATATTGTGGGCCAGCCGCAGCCGGGGCCCAACTGTGGGAATGCTGTCATCAGGAATAGCGCCGTCCGGCACGCACACGCCGATCACCTGTTCGGTGTTGAGCGTCACGGCTGGCGAGGTGGAGACCTCGAAGTAGATGGGGTAGCTGTCGCCGCGATAGAGCAGCGGTACCGGCGAGTCCGACAGCCGGGTGATCGTCAAGACCGTCTGCTGGGGTACCGAACCCTGTTCGAGGTGAATCCCCGCCAGCTTGCTGGGGGTCACCACGTCCTCGCTGGGCGTCGTCGGACCTACCACCGCGGTGGTGCCGTCCGATCCCAATGCGCCCAGCGGAATGTTGGGCAGCGGCAACCCCACGGTGCAGTAGAGGGCGTTGATCAAGCTCGTAACGGCGGCCTTGGTGGCGGCCGACTGGTCGCCGGTCAGCTGGTGGTTGTTGTAATTGGTCAGAATGAAGTCCACCAGGTTGAACATGATGTTCCGTGCCCCCGCCACATCATGCAAGGCCAGCTTGAGCAGGATCGCCGCGAACTTGGCCTGAGCGATCAGGTCCTGGCCCGGCCTGGGGAACAGCTTGTCGATCATCTTGGCGGTTTGAACCGCCGTCGGGCAGCCGGCGGGCACTATCGCCGGGTTGATGGCATCGGGGACGTTGGGTTCGGTGGGGGACTGGGATCGGTCGGTACAGGCGCCGAGGGCGAGCAGACCTAGGGCGGTGGCGAACAGGAGACGGCGCATGTGAACTCCGTAAGGTCGAGGACGAGGCAAAGGTGAGTCTGCCGATGGTCTGGATGGGACGGGCACGCGTCAGAGCCTGCTGGGATCGGGGACAGAAATACTCCCCAAACCGGGTTGGCGCAATAACGGTTGTTTGAGGTTTCGGGAAAGATGCGGTCTGGGGGCCGGAGGCTAGGGCTTGGCGCCGACCATCTGGGCGAACCGGGGATCCTCCGCCAGGCTCCGGAACCGCCACGCCGGGGTCCTCCGCGTAGTTGGAGCGCCGCTGCGGGTTGGCCGCGAGATAGACCTTGAGCAGCTTGAGCGCCTCGTCCTGGTCCCCCAGTAGGGTATAGACGAAGGCACCGCTTTCGACCAGATCCCGGGTGGGATCGATCTGGGCGTCACCCTTCGATCGCTCCGCCACGTGGCGCGCGCTGTCGGCCAGGCCAGCCCGAGCCAGCACCGCGGCCACCACCATCTGTCCATTGAGCCGCTGGAAGGGCCGATCGGGCTCCGGCGTCAGCTTGAAGAGCGAATCGGCCAGCCGCCACGCTTTGCCCACATTGGGGTCGGTGCCCTTGGTGGCCAGCAACAGGAGCTGACACTCCACGAACTTGCGATCGGCCGGAAACCGGCGCTGGCCTTCCTGGCACCAGTGGGTCGCGTCCACGAACTGCCCTTGATCGTAGGAGGCGTAGAACAGCCGGGCCTGGACCACGTCCGCGTTGGAGAGATACGCGTCTTCCTCCAGGGCTCGGCGGGCCGCCAGGCTCACATCCGCGATGCTGCCGGTCTGATAGTAGAGGTGGGAGAGCGTGGCCCAGGCCCCCGCCTGTGCTGGGCGGATCCGGACCGCGGTTTCCAGGTCCTGTTGGGCGGCCTTCAGGAGCGCCTTGGCCTTGGCAGCGTCGGGCTCGAGGTTGAGCAGCCAGCGCCAGTATTGGAGGTTGCCCCTGAGCTCCAGCGCGTCGGGGTTATTGGCATCGAGGGCCAGGGCGCGCTGTACATGTCCCATGCCTACGTCGATCCACTTGCCGGCCTGCGGCGGGTCGTCGCCCGAGAGCCGGGACCGCCGATAGGCGACGGTGCCCCGCATGATGACGGGATCGATCCACTTCTGGTCGAGATGCTCGGCCAACTCGGCGAGCGAATCGGCGGCACGGAATTCCCGGTTCAGACCGGCGGTGTCACCAGCGGCCGCGAGGGAATCGGCGCGTTTGCGGGCCTGGTCGGCGCGCTGGAGCTGAGCCCAGGCGTCCGGGCTGCTGGCCCCTTCGCGCTGCTCCCGGATCCGGATCTCCTCACCCAGGCGCGCGCGAATCAGCCGAGCCACGTCTCTCGCCAGCGAGTCCCGCAAGGCGAGCACGTCGCCTCCGCGCTGCTCGGAGCTGGCCCGTTGAAATTCCGCGCCGCTGCCCCCGTCAATCAGCCGGACCGTCGCCCGGAGCCCGCTGCCCTCCTGCTCCACGGCGCCTTGGACCAGGGTGCCGGCCTGGAGCGCGCGGGCGATGCTGTCGCGGGGCACCGAACCGCCCCGGAATTGCGCCACGCCGCCCTTGGATACCACATGCAGACTGGGGACTTCGCTCAAGGCGCCGATCAGCGCCTCGGTGAGACCGTCGGCGAGGTAGCCAAGGTCGTGCTTGGTGCTCTGATCGTCGAAGTAGAGCACCGCCACCCGCCGAGGGTCGAGGCCGCCCGCGGTGGCCACGGCACCAGCGTGACCGCGCTGCCGCCAGACCAGGAAGCCGGCCAGGGCCACGACCGGAATCGCGAGCAGTCCCCAGAGCCAGGGACGGCGCCGTGCCGCGACTCCCTCGAGCTGTACCGTCTCCTGGGTGCTGATCCGACGGCTTTCGGCCGGGCTCAATCGCCCGCCGGTCGCGGTGCTCACCCGGCGGCCGGTAGCGGTACTGATGCGCCGGCTGGCTCCGCTCCGAGACCCGACTCGACGGGTCGCCGTCGATCCGAGTGGAAGCCCCAGCATCTCGGCGAACTGGGCTGCGGTCTGGGGCCGGTCGGCCGGCACCTTGGCCAGGGCGCAGAGAATCGCGTCCTCCACCTCCTCCGGCACCGTGTCGCGCACCAGCCGGAGTCCCGGCACCGAGTCCATGGCGTGACGAGCCATGATGGCCCGGGCATTGGGACCCGTGAAGGGCGGCTGCCCGGCCAGCATTTCATAGAGCATGCAGGCCAGGCTGTAGAGATCGGCGCTGGGGCCCGACCTCTTCGCCGGTGGCCTGCTCGGGACTCATGTACAACGGAGTGCCCAGGGCCATCCCGGTCTGGGTGAGCTTTTCGCCACCGGCGCTGGTCACCGCCCGGGCGATGCCGAAGTCGGCCACCAAGGCGTGGCCCCCGCTCAGCAGAATGTTTTCCGGCTTGATATCCCGGTGGATGATGCCGAGCATATGGGCGTAGCTCAGCGCATCGGCCACCTCGAGGGTGATCTGGAGCGCGTCGTCGATCGGTAACAGCTTCTCGCGATTGAGGCGGTCGCGGAGCGACTCGCCCTCCACGTACGGCATCACGTAGTAGAGGAGGCCGTCCGCTTCCCCCGAATCGTAGAGGCTGAGGATGTGGGGATGCTGCAGTCGGGCGGCCAGCTTGATTTCGCGGTCGAACCGGTCGGCGCCCAGCGTGGCCCCCAGCTCGGGGTGCAGGACCTTGATGGCGACCTGGCGGTCGTGCTTGAGGTCCCGGGCGAGAAAGACGGTAGCCATGCCGCCACGGCCGAGCTCCTGCTCGATGCGGTAGCGGTCGGAAAGGGAAGCCTGAAGGCGCTGGTCGATGTCGGCCACGGATCCTGGGCGAACGGGTCGGCTGGGCGGCACCAGAGAGGACGGAAGTATAGGACGGCGCGACGGGCAAGACCAGCCACGCACGGGGGCCGCGAGGCTTGTGGGCCGCTCTGTCGCCGCGCTATTGTTGTCGCGGCCCGCCAGGACCAGCGCTTCGTCCCGGAGTCTTCATGCCGCTCAAGCTCCTCGAGAACAATCAGCAGCGGGCAGCCCTGCTGATCGCGCTGCTGGGCGTCAGCCTGCTGATCGGGCTGGCCCCCTTCGCCAGCGGCCTCCTGGGCGGAGTGGTGCTCTACGTGGTCACTCAGCCGCTCCATCGGTGGCTCGCCACGCGACTGCCGCCCTCCTGGGCGGCCTTGCTGGTGGTCGCACTGCTGCTGGCCGTCTTCGTCCTCGTCGGACTGCCGCTCGCCACCCTGATCGGGGGGCAGGCTCGAGAGGTGCTGGGTGGCGTCCTGCAGAACTCCGGAGTCCAGAAACTGGCCGGTCTCGAAATCGGGGGCGTCGCGATCGGCCCGGAGGTCCTCGATGCCGGTAATCGCATCCTGCGGTGGCTGGGCGAGAACGCCTTCCAGATCATCGGGACCGCGACCCTCTTCACCCTGAACCTGTTCATCTCGCTGTTCGTCCTCTTTTACCTCTCGTTGGGCTCGGGCCAGGCCTGGGGTTGGCTGCGCCCGTTCATCCCCTTCGCGGAATACAACGCGGAGGCGCTCCGGGTGCGCTTCTGGGACGTGACCGTCTCGACCATCATCGGAACCGGTCTGACCGCACTGGTTCAGGGACTCTTCGTGGCGCTGGGCTTTCTGATCACCGGACTGTCCAACGCCGCCTTCTGGGGTGTGGTGACGGTGATCCTCGCAGTACTGCCGGTGGTCGGAAGCGGGATGGTCTGGGGGCCGGGCGTGCTGAGCCTGGTGCTGAGCGAGCGGTATGCCGCGGCGACGGTGCTGTTCCTGTTGGGGCTGGTGGTGGTCGGCAATGTGGACCTGGTGGTGCGCCCGCTGGTGTATCGGCGGTATGCTCATATCCATCCGCTGGTGACCCTGATCGGCGCCGTCGCCGGGATCCGGTACTTCGGCCTCCTGGGGTTGTTGCTCGGCCCCCTGGCCATTTCCTATTTCTTCGAGCTGATCCGGATGTATAAGGAGGAGTATCTGAATGAGCGCCCGGCCTGAGCCGGGGTCGGTAACTCGGCCCACGCCGGGTCTGGACGGGGTGATCGCACTCCGGAGCGCGATCTCCGATCTGGGGGCCGCGGAGGACGGCGGCCGACTGGCTTACCGCGGCTATGCGGTGAGCGAGCTGGCCGCCGGATCCAGTTTCGAAGAGACGGCCTACCTGCTGCTCCGTGGCGACCTCCCTTCGCGGGCCGAGCTGGCCGAGTTCTCGAAGCAGCTGCGTGGTAGTCAGCGGCTGTCACCCATCACCACCAAGGCGCTCCGCCTGGTGCCGGCCTCGGCCGACCCCATGCTGGCGTTGCGAACGGCGCTGGCGGTGGCGGCCTTGGATCAGCCGGCTGCCCTGCCACCCACGCCGGAAGCGGCCTGGAGCCAGGGGCTGCGCCTGATCGGGCAGACTCCTACGGCCGTGGCCGCCTTTCATCGGCTGCGCCAATCGCTGCGTCCGGAATCGCCCAGAAAGGGCCTGAGCTTCGCGGCCAATTGTCTCCGGATGCTGTCGGGGGCGGAGCCCGACCCTGAAGCGGCGCGCGACTTTGACGCCGCGTTGATCCTCCGAGCCGACAATGAGCTCAATCCCTCGACCTTTGCGGCGCGGGTCGCCGCCGCCACCGGAGCGGATGTCTATGCGGGGGTCGCGGCCGCCACGGCGGCGCTCTCGGGTCCGCGCCACGGTTGGCACACCCGAAACGTGATTCAGCTGCTGGAAGAGATCGGGGGCCCCGACCGCGTGACCGGCTGGCTCGAGCGGCGGGTGGCGGAGAAGGGCAAGATTCCCGGCTTCGGCCACCAGGTCTATCGTGGCGAGGACCCGCGCACGGCGCTGCTGCGCTCGCTGGCGGAGCGGCAGTGCCGCCGGGCGGGACTCGAGGCCCTGTTTCGAACCGCGCGGGCCCTGGAAGAGGCGGTGGTGGCCCGATTGGAGCAGCACGCCATCGTGGATTTCTATCTGGCCCCGCTCTATCGCGCCTTGGGGATCCCGGCGGACTTGTTCCCGGCCATCTTCGCGGTAAGCCGTATGCCCGGGTGGGTGGCGCATGTCCTCGAGCAGTACCAGGACGAGCGCCTGATCCGACCTCGCGCGGAATACGTCGGCCCGGCTCCCCGCTCCTACATCGCGATGCGGCGTCGACGCTGATTCGATCGGGCCCGGGTGGGATTCGCACCACCGGGCCGTGACGCGCTAGCTTACGGCACCGTCCACACCAACCAGTCGCCCCATGACTCTGACCACCGTCGTCGTTCCTGCCGCTCCCGCGGCCTACGCCACGCCGCTGCTTGCGATCGCGGTGCCGGCCGGAGGGGAAGTTCCGCCCTCGTTGCAGGCGCTGGATGCCGCTTCGGGTGGAGCGCTGACCCGGCTGTATCGGTCGGGAGACTTCGCCGGCAAGAAGGATGAGTCCGCTCTGGTCTATGCCGCCGGCGGGGCCGCCCGCCTGTTGATGCTGGGGCTCGGGAAGCGAGAGGAGATCGGGCGCGGCCCGGTGCGACGCGCGGCCGCCGCTGCCGCCAAGAAGGCGAGGAGCCTCGGGGTCCCCACGGCCGCCTTTCATTTATCTGCGGAAGGACAGGGGAGCCTGGGCGCCGAGGAGGTAGGGCAGGTGATCGCGGAGGGCCTTGCCTTCGGGGCCTGGCAGTACACCGAGCTCAAGCAGCCGCCGGAGGAGCAAGAAGCCGGCGCTCGAGCGCTTCGAGATTCTGGCGCCGGACCGAGACCGCCGCGGTCGAGGCGGGGCACCGGATCGGCGCGGCCATCGCGGCCGGCCAGACGCTCACCCGCGGGCTCCAGGTCCTGCCCGGCAACGTCTGCACCCCGGCTACCTGGCCAGATGCCGCCGAGGAGCTGGCGCGACGGCACGGCTTCGCGGTCACGGTGCTCGACCTGGCCGCCATCCGCGAAGGAAGGCATGGGGGCGCTGCTCGCGGTGGCGCAGGGCAGCGCTGGAGGAGCCTCGATTCATCACGCTCGAGTATCAAGGGCGGCCCCGGGTGCGCCGGTGGTGCTGGTCGGGAAGGGGGTCACCTTCGACACCGGCGGCATCTCCATCAAGCCGGCCCAGAACATGGAAGACATGAAGTACGACATGTCGGGCGCCGCCGCGGTCCTCGGCACCTTCGAGGCGCTGGGCCGTCTGAAGCCCAAGGTCCACGTGGTCGGGCTGATGCCGGCCACCGAGAACATGCCCTCGGGCACCGCGATCAAGCCGGGCGACGTGGTGACGAGTCACCTCGGCAAGACCATCGAGATCATCAACACCGACGCCGAGGGGCGGCTGATCCTCTGCGACGCGCTCTCCTATGCGCGGCGGTTCGAGCCGGCCTGCGTGCTCGACGCGGCGACGCTCACCGGCGCCATGGTGGTCGCGCTGGGACACGTGGTGACCGGGGTCATGGGCACCGACGACGCGCTGATCGAGGAGGTCAGGCGCGCGGGGGAGCGGGCGGGCGAGCGGGTCTGGCCGCTGCCGCTCTGGGACGAGTACCGCGACCTCATCAAGTCCGACATCGCCGACGTGAAGAACTCGGGCGGCCGGCCGGCGGGAAGCATCTCCGCCGGCTGGTTCCTGCGCGAATTCGTGGAGGGGTTTCCCTGGGCCCACCTCGACATCGCGGGCACCGCGTACACCGAGCGCGAAGACGCCACCATGGTCAAGGGACCGACCGGGGTCATGGTCCGCCTATTCTGCGAGTTCCTGCTCGACCGGGCCGGCCAGTGACGGCAGCCACCGGTCAACGGTGACCAGTACGCGGTGAGCGGCACCACGGGGAGCGGGGAACGGGGATCGCGACGCTCGCTGGTCCGGTTGGCTGCCCACTGCCTGCTGTCCATCCTCCTGGTCTCCCGCCTCCCCGCCCAGCAGACCCTGCGCGATACCCTTCCCGGCGACACCGTCCGCGCCGACACGGTGGACCTGACCAAGCGCTACCTGGAGGCCCAGGCGAAAGGGAGCGTCGCCACCCCCGTCTTCCCCCTGATCGGTGTCGAGGGACCCCAGCCCGCCATGAGTCGGGTGGTGCTGGAGCGGGACTCGGTCGACTGGACCAACGCGGAGACGGTGGGCGATCTCCTGATGCGGGTGCCGGGGGTCTATCTCTGGCGCGGTGGGTTTGTGGGTCGCCCGGAGAACGCCAACTATCAGGGTCGCGGGGCTACGTCGGTGGAGTACTACCTCGACGGGTTCCCCTACATTGCCATCGGTCCCGACAGCGTGGGCGTGGATCCCGCCCTCTTCAGCCTGAGCCTGCTGGGCCGAGTGGAGGTCGACCGCTGGCCCGGGCTGCTCCGCGTCTACCTCTATACCCGCCGGCACGACCGGCTCGCGCCCGACTCCCGGATCGGCATCACCACTGGCTACCAGCGGTTCGCCCGGTACGTGGGCGCGCTGGAGAAGCGGTTCCGCGTCGGCTTCGGCTTCGCGCTGGCGGCCGACTTCAACGACTCTCCCACCGTCACCGGGCAGAGCAGCGACTACAGCAACGGGAGCTTCTGGGCCCAGCTCGGCTTCCTCAAGCCGAAGTATGGCCTCCAGGTTCAGTATGTCTCCAACAATCCCAAGCGAGATCCCTTCATCGCCGAGGGGGACACCGCCGCCAGCGGCGCCCCGCTGGATGGGCAACGTACCGAGATGCAGGTGCGCGGCTTCTACGGCCGACCGGAGGGTGGGACCGGCGCTCGGCTGGACCTGCTGTATGGGAGGAGCCATTGGAACGGGAGCGGAGTCGAGAATCAAGTGAGCCAGGGTGGGGCAATCGCTTCCTACCGGAGCGCGAGGTTCAGCGCCAGCGGCTCGATCTTCAACCGCTCCAACTGGACCCCGATCGACGTGCGCGGTACAGCCGCGTGGTCTCCCGTTCCCGTGGTAGCGTTGAGCGCCGATGTGGGGTATCAGACTCACGATGACAGCCGCCAGAGCGATTGGGTAGGCGTCCGAGCTGGACTCCGCCTCCCCCTCTCGATCGACGTGAGTGGGGCCGCGCGCTACGGCTCGGTGGTGGCCGCGCCGTCGATCCTGACCTCGACTGCCCAGACGGTTCGAGACCTCGAGGGCACGATCGGATGGCACAAGCGGCCGGTTGCGGTGGAAGTGACGTACTCGCGGACCTCCGCCTTTCAGCCCTTCGCCTATCAACCGTATCCGACGATCCCCACCCTGGGGCCTCAGCCGGAGACCGAGTGGATCACGGGGTACGCCCGCATTTCGCCGCTGCGCTGGATCACGCTCGAGACTTGGTACAGCGATCCGGTGGGGAGCACCGCTCCGGAAGGGCTGCCGCCGACTCATTCCTTCAGCTCGGCCACCATCCGCTCCAAGTTCTGGCGCACGTTTCCGAGCGGCGCCTTCGACTTCAAGGCCCAGATCGGGATGGAGGCCTGGGGCGACGGCATCATTGGACGGGATCTCACCGGCGCTCCGGTGACACTCAAGGGAAAGACCGCCTTCCGCAGTCTCGTCCAGTTCAAGATTCTGAGCTTCCTGGTCTACTGGGACCGCTGGAACATGGCCGCGCTCAGAGACATCGAGTACGTCCCCGGGTTCCCGCTTCCCACCAACGCCTACACGTTCGGGGTCCGGTGGGAATTCAGTAACTGACCGAGACCGAGGAAGCGGGTTGCAGTCGCTCAACCTCCCCTAGCCCCCACCATCCTCTGCCACTAACTTTTGCCGCTTTCCCGGCTCCGGGGTGAACGATTGCTCTACAGCATGACCGGGTTCGGCGCGGCGGAGGGACCGGTAGCCGGTGGGCGCCTGCGGGTCGAGATCCGGACCGTCAATCACCGGCACTTCAATCCCGCCCTGAAGCTTCCGGGCGATCTCGCGCCGTTGGAAACCGAGTTGCGGGAACGCCTTCGGCGGGATTTCGAGCGCGGCCACATCGCCGTGAGCCTGCGCTGGACCGAGGCGCCGCGCCAGGACCTGTCCCTTACCATCGACCTGGAACGGGCCCGGCGAGTGGTGTCCAGGTTGCGGGAACTGCAATCGGCACTGTCGCTGCCCGGCGAGGTGGATCTGGCGCTGGTGGTCCGTCAGCCGGACGTGGTCAAGGCCTCGGCCGGCGAGGAGAGCCCGGTCTCCTGGGGCGAAGTCGAGCCGATCGTGGCTCGGGCCGTCGCCGACTGCAAGCAGATGCGGGCGCGGGAAGGGGCCGCGCTGGTCGCCGAGCTGAGCCGGCGCCTGGATGAGCTGGAGCAGGCGGGGCAGCGGATCGCGGCGCGGGCCCCCGAGCGGCTGATCCGCGAGCGCGACCGGCTGCGCCAATCGGTGGCGCAGCTGCTGGACGGGAAACCGGCGGACGAGAACCGGCTGGCCCAGGAGATCGCCTTCATCGCCGATCGGCTCGACATCACCGAGGAGCTGGTGCGCTTCGCCACGCACCTCGAGGCCTGCCGGGCGGCGCTGGCCGGCGATCAGGCGGTGGGGAAGCAGCTGGGTTTCCTGGCCCAGGAGCTGGGCCGCGAAGTGAACACCATGGGGTCCAAGGCCAACGACGCCGAGATCGGACAACAGGTCATCGCGATGAAGGGGGAACTGGAGAAGTTCCGCGAACAGGTCGAGAACCTGGAGTGAAGCCGTTCCTGCTGGTGCTCTCGTCGCCTTCGGGTGGCGGCAAGACGACGATCGCGAAACGGCTGCTGGCCGCGCGTTCGAACACGGGCTACTCGGTCTCGGCCACCACCAGGGCCCGGCGACCGGGGGAAGAAGACGAGAAGGACTACCACTTCCTGGCGCGCGAGGAGTTCGAGCGCCGGGAACGGGCGGGGGAGTTCCTGGAGTCCGCGACCTACAACGGGGAGCGCTACGGTACGCTCCGGAGCGAGGTCGAGCGGATTCTGGGAATGGGCCGCGTGGCCGTACTGGACATCGAACTGGAAGGCGCGCGGCAGTTGCGCCGCAGCTTCCCCAACGCCGTCCAGGTCTTCGTGCTTCCCCCGTCGGGTCGGGTCCTGATCCAGCGGCTCAAGGAGCGGCGGACCGAGGACCCCGCGGCGCTCCGCCGTCGGCTGGCGCACGCGCTGGACGAGCTGGACGCGGCGACCGAATACGACTACGCGATCGTCAACGACGATCTCGATGCCGCCGTCGCCCAGGTGGCCGCCATCCTGGACGGGGAGACCCGGCGGGTGGCCCGTCAGGAGGGGCTGGCGGCCTTCGTGAACCTGTTAAAGGCCGAAGTGGGGGATGAGCTCAAGTAGTGCTAAGTTTCAGGCGCGCGAGTTGGCGCCCGATCTCAACCGAATGAGGAGTCGATGCGCATCATTACGCCGACCGAAGTCGCCAAGGAAGCGGGCAACAAGTACCTCGGCGTGCTGGTGGCCGCCAAGTTCGCGCGGCTGCTGAACGAGCTGCCCCAAGCGATCGCATTCAGCGAGCACGGTCAGAAGCTCACCACCCTGGCGCTGGAGTCGCTGGTCTCCGGCGACCTCAACTACAAGCTCGTCCGCCGGCGCCGCTCCGAGGCCTGAGCCCGTGTGGGCGGGCCGCCACGTCGTCCTCGGCGTGTCGGGCGGCATCGCCAGCTATAAGAGCTGCATCCTCGCCCGGCGGCTCACCGAGGCCGGCGCGCGGGTGGACGTCGTCCTGACCCAGGGGGCCGCGGAGTTCGTGCGGCCCCTGACGTTTGAGGCCCTGACCGGCCGCCCGGTCCTGACCTCGCTCTGGGAACCCGGCACCGCCCTGTCCCACCTCCGCCTGGCCCAGGCCGCCGACCTGATCATCGTCGCGCCGGCCACCGCCAACCTGATCGCGCGGGTGGCGCCGGATCTGGGCGACGACCTGCTCACCACGCTGCTGCTGGCGCGCCGCGGCGCCGGTCCTCCTGGCGCCGGCCATGAACGACGAGATGTACGCCAACGCAGCGACCCAGGCCAACCTGGCGACCCTCAAGCGCGCGGGGTTCGCCGTCGTTGGTCCCGAGATCGGGGCGCTGGCGGAGGGCTCCTCCGATCAGCCGGGGCGGATGAGCGAGCCGGAGACCATCCTGGCCCACGCCGAGCGATTGCTCCGTCGCGGCGGGACAGTTGAGCGGCCGGCGGGTCGTCGTGACCGCGGGTCCGACCCGCGAGCCGATCGATCCGGTCCGGGTGGTAACCAATCGCTCCAGCGGCAAGATGGGGTATCGTCTGGCGGAGGCGGCGTGGGCCCGCGGAGCCGAGGTGGTGCTGATCTCGGGACCCTCCGGGTTGGCCGAGCCGATCGGGGTGGACCTCCGCCAGATCGAGACCACGGCCGAGCTGGAGGCGGCGGTCCGCCAGGAGCTACCCGCGGCCGACGTGCTGATCATGGCGGCGGCTCCGGCCGACTTCCGGCCCCGCGACCCCAGCGGGAACAAGCGGCCGCGCGTCGAAGGCGCGCTGGCGATCCCCATGGAGCCGACCGCCGACATCCTGGCCAGCACCACCGGGCGTCCGGCGGCCCGGAAGCGTCATCGTGGGCTTCGCGCTGGAGACCGGCGACGCGCTGGCGAAGGGCCGAGCCAAGCTGGAGCGAAAGGCTCTCGACCTGATCGTGGTGAACGACGCGCTGGAGCCGGGAGCCGGCTTCGAGGTCGACACCAACCGGGTGGCCATCTTGGATCGCGAGGGAGGCGCCCGCATCTTGCCGCTGGCGTCCAAGCGCGAGGTCGCGGAAGCGATCCTCGACGCGGTGGAGGCGCGCCTTGGCTGATCCTCGGCGACAGTACCTGGAGCAGCAGATCGAGCTGGGCGGGGGAGAGGTGGTGGTCGATCCCGATTCGCCGCTGTTGCGTGCGGAGGCAGGCACCAGGCACCGGGCACCCGGTACCGGGGACCCGACTCAGTCCTCGACCGGCACCCGGGACCAGGCACCGGGTACCCGTGACCCGACTCAGTCCTCAGTCCCCGGTCCTCAGTCCTCTTTGCCTAAGTGGAAGCGCGGAGCTCCCCCGATTCCCGGCCCCGGGCTGACCATCACCCTGCCGACGCCGTCCCTGTTGGGCGACTCGATCGCCGAGCTGTCGTCGCTCGAGGCCTTGGCGGAGATGGTGAAGCGGATGCCGGAAGTGTCCACTCTGCGAGGGACGCACCGCACGCGGTGCCCGGCGAGGGTCAACCCCAAGGCGCGACTGATGCTTTGTCGGCGAGGGCCCCGGTGCGACCGAGGACGAGACCGGCCGTCCGTTCGTGGGGCCCGCCGGCGAGCTGCTCAACGACATCCTGGCCGCCATTGAGATGCCGCGGGATTCGGTGTACATAGCCAACATCGTGAAGTGCCGGCCGCCGCAGAACCGGAAGCCCTTGCCGGATGAGGTCGCGGCCTGCCTCCCGTATCTCCACCGCCAGCTCGCGCTGATCCAGCCCAAGGTGATCGTGGCCCTGGGCGGGACCGCCGCCGAAGGACTGCTCGGCGTGAAGAAGAGCCTGGGAGAGCTGCGCGGCAAGGTGCATCGTCTGGACGGCATCCCGCTGGTCGTGACCTACCATCCCGCGGCACTGCTGCGCAACCCGAACTGGAAGAAGCCCACCTGGGATGACGTCCGTATCGCCCGACAGCTACTCGACGCTTGACACCTACGTCGGGCCGCGCGGCGCCCTGGAGCAACGAAGCCGAGCAGGCGGTCCTCGGCGCCATGATGCTGGACCAGGACGCCGCGCTCCGTGCCGCGGAGCTGCTCGACGACAGCGTGTTCTACCGCGAGGCCCATCGCCGGCTGTTCCGGGCCATGCGCCGGCTGCTCGAACGGCGGGTGGTCATCGATCACGTCACCCTGCGGGACGAGCTGCTCCGCCGCGGCGAGCTGGAGGCGGTCGGCGGCATCGACTACCTGGCCGAGCTGGTGGACGCGGTGCCCACCGCGGCCAACCTCGAGTTCCACGCCCAGATCGTCCGCGAGAAGGCACATCCTCCGGCAGCTGATCGAGGCCGCCACCGCGATCATCCAGCGAGGCCTACGACGGCCACTCGACTCCCGGCGACCTGCTCGACGTCGCCGAGTCGCGGATCTTTCAGATCTCACAGCACCGCGACACCGAAGGATTCACCCGGCTCAAGGAAATGCTGTGGCCCACGATGGAGCGCATCGAAACGCTCCAGAAGAGCGGCAAACGGATTACCGGGGTTCCGTCCGGCTTCGTAGACTTGGACGAGATGACCTCGGGGTTCCAGCGGTCGGAGCTGATCATCGTCGCCGCTCGGCCGTCCATGGGGAAGACCGCCTTCTGCCTCAACATCGCGGCCCACGCCGCGATCGAGGCGCAGACTGGCGTCGCGGTCTTCTCGCTGGAGATGTCGAAGGAGCAGCTGGTGCAGCGGATGCTGTGCGCCGAGGCCCGGGTCGACAGCCAGCGGGTGCGGCGGGGCACTGTTGAGCGATTCCGACTTCACCATGCTGGCTCGGGCGGCCGGCGTGCTCTCCGGCTGCCCGATCTGGATCGACGACACGCCGGCGCTCACCCTGCTGGAGATGCGCTCCAAGGCCCGGCGGCTCCGGCTCGAGAACGACATCGGCCTGATCATCGTGGACTACCTCCAGCTGATGCGGAGCCCGGAGTACTCCGAGAACCGGGTGCAGGAGATCTCCGACATCTCCCGGTCGCTCAAGGCGCTGGCCCGGGAGCTGGAGATCCCGGTGATCGCCCTGTCTCAGCTGTCCCGCGCGTCCGAGCAGCGGGGTGGGGACCGCAGGCCCATCCTCTCCGACCTCCGGGACTCCGGCGCCATCGAGCAGGACGCCGACGTGGTGCTCTTCATCCACCGACCGGAGATGTACGAGGGCCCCGTGACAAGGAAGGGAACAGCCTGGAGGGGAAGGCGGAGGTCATGGTGGCCAAGCACCGGAATGGGCCCACCGGCGTGGTGCACCTGCATTTCCAGAAGCAATTCACCCGTTTCGACAACCGAACCGAGCGGCAGGAGTTCGAGGGCAACGGTGGCCAAGGCCAGTTCGGTCTATCGCTGCACCGAATGCGGCCACGACCACCCCAAGTGGGTGGGTCGCTGCGAGGGGTGCGGGGCGTGGAACGCCGTCGCCGAGGAGCCGATCGCCGTTCCGCGCCGTCCGCTCCGCGCGGGGCCTGAGAGGTGGGCCGAGCGGTGTTTCGGCGCCGCCACCGGCCCGCCTCGGGGACATCGAGGAGTCCCGGCTGGCTCGCTGGCACACCGGACTCCCCGAGCTCGATTTCGTGCTGGGCGGCGGCGTGGTGCCCGGATCGATGATCCTGGTCGGTGGCGAGCCGGGCATCGGCAAGTCGACCCTGCTCCTACAGGTCGCCGCGCGGCTCGAGACCTCGGGTCGCCGGGTGCTGTACGCCAGCGGCGAGGAATCGCCGGAGCAGCTCCGGCTGCGGGCCGACCGGCTGGAGGAGACCGACCGGACGCGGTCCACGTCCTCGGTGAGACCCGACTCGAAGCCATCCTGGAAGCGGCCGCCGCGGTGGGCGCGGAGATCCTGGTCCTCGATTCGATCCAGACGGTCTACACCGAAGCGCTGGAGAGCGCGCCCGGCAACGTGGGCCAGGTCCGGGAGTGCGCCGCCCGGCTGATGCGCTTCGCCAAGGAGTCGCGGGACCACGGTGATGGTGGTGGGCCACGTCACCAAGGGCGGCGGAATCGCCGGTCCCAAGACCCTGGAGCACATCGTCGACACGGTGCTCTACTTCGAGGGAGAGGCCACGCTCGACTACCGGCTCCTCCGCGCCACCAAGAACCGCTTCGGCTCGGTGGACGAGATCGGGGTCTTCAGCATGAGTGACCGGCGGGCTGATCGCGGTGCCCAACCCGTCGGCCGTCTTCCTGGCCGCGCGCGCCGACGGCATCAGCGGCAGCGCCGTCACCGCCCTCATGGAGGGCACCCGGCCGGTGCTGGTCGAGGTGCAGGCGCTGGCCGTCGCGCTCCGGCTACGGCACGCCGCAACGGGTGGCCACCGGCCTCGACCAGAAGCGGCTCGCGGTCCTGCTCGCGGTGCTCGAGCGGCGAGGTGGAGACCTCCTTCGCCGACCTCGACGTGTTCGTGCAGGTCACCGGGGGCCTCCGGCTGACCGAGCCGGCCGCGGACCTCGCGGTGGCGGCCGCGCTGCTCTCGAGTCTCAATGACCGCCCGGCTCCGCCGGACGCACTCTTCCTGGGCGAAATCGGGCTGGGTGGAGAGATGCGGCCGATCGGCGGCGTCGAGCGCCGCACTCGCCGAAGCGCTCCGGCTGGGCTTCCATCGCGTGTTCGGTCGAGCGACCGCAACAGCGTTCAGCTGGCCGGCCTCAAGGTGGTCGGCGTCCGGTCACATCGATCAACTGGTGCGGGCGCTTGCCGCGTGACGTCGGCGTCGTCGTCGTCGCGGCGGGGCAGGGAAGCCGCCTGGGTGGGGCGGTCCCCAAACAGTATCGGGAGATCGCCGGCGTCCCCCTGGTGCTGCGCGCGCTTCGGCCCTTTCTCGACCATCCCGAGGTGGCCCAGGTCGTCCTCGCGCTGCCGTCGGAGCAGGTGACGGCTCCGCCCTCCTGGCTGGCCGCCATGCTGGGGAGCAAGCTCACCGTGGTCGCCGGTGGTGCCGAGCGGTGCGACTCGGTCGCGGCGGGCCTGGTCGCCCTTCGACCGGAGTGCCGCCTCGTCCTGGTGCACGACGGGGCGCGGCCGTTCGTCGAACGCACCATGATCGACGCCGTCATGGCCAAGGCCCGCGAGGGCTGGGGCGCGGTTCCGGCAGTCCCCCTGAGCGACACGTTGAAGGAAACCGGATCCGACGCCGATCCGATCCGCGTGAATCGGACGCTCCCGCGGGAGCGGTTGTGGCGGGCGCAGACGCCGCAGGGATTCCCCCGCGCCATGCTGGAGCGCGCCTATACGGCCTCCACGGGCGATGGACTCCGCGCCACCGACGACGCCATGCTGGTGGAGCGCCTGGGTGAGCGGGTATGCGTGGTCCCCGATTCCGTACGTAATTTCAAGGTGACGACTCCGGAGGACCTGGCCTTCGCCGAGTTGATGGCCTCCCGGCCGACATGATCGTGCCGTTCCGGGGTCTGGAACACGTGGCCGGTGCGATACCAGCGGTGCGGAAGCACCTGGGTCAGGATCGACTGCTGGGGCATCCGACCGAAACCGTGTACGGGCTGGGGTCGGCGCCCAGGCCTGCGGCGGTCGCCGC
Organism: uncultured Gemmatimonadales bacterium; assembly: GCA_963704015.1. Taxonomy (GTDB): domain Bacteria; phylum Gemmatimonadota; class Gemmatimonadetes; order Gemmatimonadales; family GWC2-71-9; genus DATIWD01. Next base: position 170,660 of record CAVPGI010000007.1, on the reverse strand, counting down.
CCTGGGACGGCTCAAGGGTCGAGCGGAGGGGCAGCCTTTCCTTCTATTGGTGGCGAGCCGAGCCATGGCGGAGGCTTGGGGTCTCCAGTTCGGCACGGCAGCCTCGGCGCTGGCCGGCGCCTATTGGCCGGGGCCGCTGACCCTGGTGGTGCCCTGCGGCGGCGATAGACTTGCCCCGGCCCTGCGCGGATCCAGCGGTGGGTACGCCGTGCGGCACACCGCCCACGCTGCGATGGCGGCCCTCATCGCCGCGTTGGACGCCCCGCTCACCTCGACCTCGGCCAACCGCGCCGGCGCGGCTCCGGTCGAGTCGGCGGAGGCGATGGCGGCTTCGTTCGGCGAGGACGTGCGCGCCGGACGACTGATGATCCTCGATGGGGGCCCGCTACCGGCCCGACTCCCGTCGACGGTGGTCGATTGCGTGGGCGAGCGGCCAAGGTTGGTCCGCGAAGGAACGGTACCGTGGTCGGAGATTCAACGGACGATCGCGTGAGCGAATCTGGGATGCACATCCTTCTCGTTTGCACCGGCAACACCTGCCGCAGCCCGATGGCGGAAGAGATCCTCCGCCGGGCGCTGGCGGCCCGCGGCGCCGATGGCGTGAGCTTGGGCTCGGCGGGAACCGGGGCCTGGGATGGTGCGCCGGTGTCCGAGGGTGCCTATCTGGTCGCGCTCGAGCACGGGCTCGACCTGTCGGCCCATCGGGCTCGGCTCCTTACTCGCGAGCTGGTCGAGCCGGCCGATCTGGTGCTGACCATGGCTCGACATCACCGGGCGCGAGTCGAAGAGCTGGGTGGGGCGGGGAAGACATTTCTGTTGAGCGAATACGCGGGCCATGGCCGGGCGAGCGGGCCGCCTGCCGCCGAAGTCAGCGACCCTTTCGGCGGCCAGCTCGAAGGATACCGCGAGACCTACGACGAGCTGGTCGAATTGCTCGATCAAGTGGTGACCCGCCTGCAGGCCCGGTCCGGATGATCGATGGCCGCACGCGGGTCTTCGCCATTCTGGGTGCGCCGGTCGAACACTCGCTCTCCCCCGTCATGCACAACGCGGCGTTTCGGGTGTTGGGACTCGAGGCGGTCTACGTCCCATTGCGCTGCGATGCCGCCGAAGTCGGTGCCGCGATGCGGTTGCTGGCACACGCGGGCGGCGGCGGCAACCTCACCGTCCCCCACAAGGAAGTGGGCGCCGCCTCCGTAGACGAGCCTTCGGAGCGGGTTCGTCGGCTGGCAGCCTGCAACACCTTCTGGCTTTCCGGCGATCGATTGGCGGGGGACAACACCGACGTAGACGGCGTGCTGGCGGCGCTCGACCGGCTCGAGGCTCCGGCCACCACATGGCTCGTCGCGGGGACGGGTGGTGGGGCACGGGCGGCCGTGGCGGCCGCGCGGGAGCGGTCCGCCCGGGTGGCAGTGCGCTCGCGGGACATGGCGCGCAAGCGCGCCTTCGAGGAGTGGGTGCGGCAGCAGGGCGTTGGGGTCGCGAGCCTGAAGGAATGCGAGGTGCTGATCAACGCTACGCCCCTCGGTCTCCATGCCGCCGATCACCTGCCCATCGCGCTGGACGACGCGCCCGAGGCCACCATTGCCTTCGACATGGTCTACGCCAAGCAGGAGACGGTCTGGGTCCGCAACATGCGCCAGTCGGGCCTGCGCGCTTCCGATGGTCGGGAGATGCTGGTGGCACAGGGGGCGGCCGCCTTCCGCCACTGGTTCCCCGAGGAGGATCCTCCTGTCGAGGTCATGCGGGCGGCGGTAGGCGATGCTCTTCGCTGAGCTGGCGGCCGTCCCTCGAGGCCCTGGAGCGGTGGCTGTTGCCCGCCGAATGCCTGCTCTGCCGGGAGCCGATCGGGGTGGCGGCGGAAGACCCTCTCATCTGCTCCCTGTGCCGTTCCCGCTGGCGCCCGATCTCCGATCCGCTTTGTCCTCGGTGTGGCCAGCCGGTGCTCACCGGGATTGAATGCCGGGTCTGCCGGGACTGGCCGGCCTCGCTGGTCGAGGTGCGAAGCGCGGTCTGGCTCGACCCTTCAGCCCGTCAGACGGTCCACCGTCTCAAGTACGATGGATGGTGGCGGGTGACCGAGGCCATGGCCCTGGCGATGAGATGGCTCTCGCCGCTGGGCGCCCCGGCCCGGCTGGTGCCGATCCCCTTGAGCCCTCGGCGGCTGCGGGCGCGGGGCTACAATCAGAGCGCCCGACTGGCTTCGGCGCTCGGCAAGCTGACCGGCCTCCCGGTATCCGATGCATTGCGCCGGGTGCGGGACACCAAGACCCAGACCGACTTGACCCCCGAGGAGCGGCGCGCCAACGTGGCCGGCGCCTTTCGCGCCGACCGGACGCCGGGCGCCGTAGTGCTGGTGGATGACGTCTTCACGACCGGCTCGACCCTGGCCGCCGCGGCCGCCGCTCTGGGCACCGCTGGAGCCGGACCGGTGAAGGCGGTTACCTTTGCGCGAGCGATGGAGCCCATTTCTCTGCTGTCCCCTCACTCAGTGAGTCTGCCATGACGCTGCGGGTCGGGATCAACGGTTTTGGTCGGATCGGTCGCAATGTCGTGCGGGCGGCGACGATGAGCGGGGTCTCCGACCTCGAGTTCGTGGCGGTCAACGACGTCACCGACGCGGCGACGCTGGCCCACTTGCTCAAGTACGACTCGGTGCACGGAGCCTTCCGCGGCAAGGTTCGCGCGGTCGAAGGCGGGATCGAGATCGACGGCAAGCGGATCCAGGTACTGTCGCAGAAGGACCCCGCCCAGTTGCCCTGGAAGGACCTGGGCGTGACCGTGGTCCTCGAGTCCACCGGGCTGTTCACCGACAAGGAAAAGGCGGCGAAACATCTGGCCGCGGGCGCCCGCAAGGTCCTCATCTCCGCCCCGGGCAAGAACGAGGACATCACCGTGGTCATGGGGGTGAATCACGAGAAGTACGACCCCCAGAAGCACCACGTCATCTCCAACGCCAGCTGCACCACCAACTGCCTGGTGCCGGTGGTCAAGGTGATCCTGGACGCCTTCGGGTTCGTGCACGGGTTCATGACCACAATCCACTCCTACACCAACGATCAGCAGATCCTCGACCTGCCCCACAAGGACCTGCGGCGCGCCCGGGCCGCGGCCCTTTCCATCATTCCCACCACGACCGGGGCCGCCAAGGCCACCGGCCTGGTGCTGCCGGAGCTCAAGGGCAAGATCGACGGCGTGTCCCTGCGGGTCCCCACTCCGGACGTCTCGATCGTGGAGCTGACCTGCACGGTGAAGCGGGCGACGTCGATCCAAGAGATCAACGACGCCTTCCGCGCGGCGGCCACGGGGAGCCTCAAGGGCATCCTCGCCGTCAGCGAGGAGCCGCTGGTCTCGGTCGACTACATCGGCAACCTGTTCTCGAGCATCGTGGACCTGGCCCTCACCAACGTGGTCGACGGCACGCTGGTCCACGTCTCCTCCTGGTACGACAACGAAATGGGGTACTCGGCCCGCTGCGTCGACCTGCTCCGCTACGTCGGAGCCCGGCTATAAGCGAGGACCGGGGGCCAACCCGATGAAACGCTCGCTCCAGTCCCTCGACCCGGCCGCGCTCGACGGCCGCCGCGCGCTGGTCCGAGTGGACTTCAATTGTCCGGTCAAGGAAGGCGTCGTCACGCGACGCATCCCGGATCCAGGCCTCGCTCCCGACCATCAAGTACCTCCGGGAGCACGGTGCCCGGGTGGTCCTCCTCTCCCATCTCGGTCGCCCCAAGAAGGGTCCAGACCCCGAGTTCTCTCTGCAGCCCTGCCGCCGTGCCCTGGAGCAGCTGCTCGGCGCTCCCGTGGAGTTCATTACCGACCCCGCCGCGCCGGACGCCGTGGCCGCGACTCGCCGCTTGCCGCGCGGAGGCGTGGCCCTGGTCGAAAACACCCGGTTCGACCCCGGCGAGGAGAAGAACGATCCCGCACTGGCGCAGACCTTCGCCGCGGCTGGGCGACCTGTATGTCAACGACGCGTTCGGGACGCGCCCATCGAGCCCACGCCAGCACCGAGGCGGTCGCCAAGGTGCTCAAGCCGGCGGTCTCCGGCTTTCTGATGGAGCGGGAGCTGCGCTATCTCGGCCAGGCGCTGGAAGACCCCAAGCGTCCCTTCATCGCGGTGCTGGGGGGGGCCAAGGTCTCGGGGAAGATCGACCTGATCGAGTCCCTGCTTGCCACGGGTGGATCAGATCCTGGTCGGCGGAGCCATGGCGTGCACCTTCTTCCGGGCGATGGGCCTGGAGACCGGGATCTCATTCGTGGAAGCGGATCGGATCGATCTGGCGCGAGGGGTCATGGCGGCCGCGGGCGCCAAGCTGGTCTTGCCGGTTGGTGCCACCGTCGCGCAGAAACTGGACCCCCAGGCGGAGCGGCGCGTGGTGCCCAGGGACCAGATCCCGGCCGGGTGGGCGATGTACGACATCGATCCCGCCACCGAGAAAGACTTCGCCGGGCGCATCGCCGGGGCGGGGACGGTGTTCTGGAACGGACCGATGGGCGTCTTCGAGACTCCACCGTTCGACCACGGTACCCTCGCGGTCGCGCGGGCGATGGCGGAGGCTACCGCGCGCGGCGCCATTACGGTGGTCGGCGGCGGTGACTCCGCGGCGGCGATCGCTGCGGCCGGTCTGGAAAACCAGGTGACCCACGTGTCCACTGGGGGCGGAGCCTCCCTCGAGTTCCTGGAAGGCCGGGTGCTGCCGGGCGTGGCGGCCCTGGACGACGCGTGACGCCCCGGTCCACCAGGCCCCCGGTGCGCTCGCTGATCTTTGCGGCCAACTGGAAGATGCATCAGGCGCCGTCGGAGGCCCGGGACTTTGCGGCGCGGTTCCTGCGCGCTCACCATGCCGGATCCGGAGCGCGCGCTCTGGTTCTTCCCTCCCGCCGTATCCATCGAGGCCACCGTGGCAGCCTTCGGGTCGCGGCCCGACATCCGGGTCGGAGCCCAGGACATCCACTGGGAGCCCAAGGGTGCCTTCACCGGAGCCACTGTCGATTTCCCTGGTCCAGGCCGTGCCGGCGCCGTCGGTGCGTTGGTCGGCCACTCCGAGCGACGGCACGTCTTCGGAGAGACGGACGTGGAGACCGGGCGCAAGGTCCGGGCGCTTGCTCGCGGCCGGCATGCAGCCGTTCCTCTGTGTGGGAGAGAAGCTCGCCGAGCGCGAGGCCGGCCAGACTCGGCCGGTGGTGACTCGGCAGCTGGAGGCCGGGCTGGACGGCCTTCATGCCGCGGAGCTCGCGCGGGTGCTCATCGCCTATGAGCCGGTGTGGGCCATCGGCACCGGCCGGAATGCGACGCCGGAGGACGCGGCCGCAGGTCCACCGGGCCATACGCCAGGAGCTGGCGCGTCTGGGGTCCACCAGCCGGGCGCAAGTGCTCTACGGTGGCAGCGTCAACCAGGAGCAATGTCCTCAGCTCTGATCGCGCAAGCAGGAAATCGATGGCGTCCTGGTGGGCGGGGCCAGTCTCGACCCCGAGGGGTGGGCTGAAATCGTCGGGGTCGGACGGGTAAGGAAGGGCGTTAGCGATCACCGAAGAAACGGCGAGTCACGCCCCCCGGCGCCCTACCATCCCGGGGTTCCTCCGATTAGTCTTTTCCCCGGCATGTACTATTTCCTCCTCACCCTCCTGATCCTCGACGCCCTCCTGCTGGCAGCCGTCGTGCTGCTTCAGGCGGGGCAGGGTGGTGGTCTCGCCTCGCTGGGTGGCGGCACCACCGATCTGGTGGTCGGGCGGGCGCCAGGCGGCCAACCTGCTGACCAGGATGAGCTGGTGGTGCGGCGGGGTCTTCCTGGTCCTCTCGCTGCTGCTCTCGATCGTCTCGCCGAACCGGCAGGTGGGGCCACCGAGCGTGCAGGAGCAGCTGCGCCAGCAGCCGGTCCCGACGTCTACCGAGCCGGCGCTTCCCGATCGACGCACCGGCCCGGACTCCGGCTCCGCGCCAGGCACCACTGCGACCCCGGCTCCCGCCGGAGCGCAGGCTCCGGCCCCGGCGGCCACTCCGGCCCCGGCCCAGCCGACGACGCCGAAGCCCAAGCAGCCGTGATCCGCGGGCGTGAACCGACGAGCGGGGTGACCGGATGACCGATCGCCCCGCTTTTGTTTTGCTGGAGGACGGCACCTGGTACGCCGGGACCAGCGCCGCGCTCGACGGCCGCCCGCCTTCGGCGAAGTGGTCTTCACCACCAACCTGAGCGGCTACCAGGAGACCTTCACCGATCCCAGCTACCTCGGCCAGATCGTCGTGATGACGGCGCCGATGATCGGGAACTACGGGGTCAATCCGCGAAGACATGGAGTCCGGCCGCCCGCAGGTGACGCGGCGTCGTGGTGCGCGAGCTGTCGCGCCGGGCCTCGAACTGGCGTGCGACCCGGAGCCTCGACGACTGGCTGCGCGGAGTACCGGGTTCCGGTCATCGAGGGCGTGGACACCCGCCGGCTCACCCGGCACATCCGCGAGCGCGGTGCCATGCGCGGCGTGATCGCGGAGGGGCAGGAGCCCACGCCGGCGATCACGCTGCAGCTGATGGACTCGCCCTCGATGGACGGGCTCGACCTCGCCTCCGGGCCACGACTCGCCAGCGTCTGGTACGGAAGGGAACGACGGCCCGCACGTCGTGGCCTACGACTACGGCATGAAGCGCAACATCGTCCGGATGCTGGTCGGCCTCGGGCTGCCGGGTCACGGTGGTTCCGGCCACGACGCCGGCGCCGGCGGTGCGCGAGCTGAAGCCCGACGGGCTCTTCCTCTCCAACGGTCCCGGCGATCCCGGCGGCGGTGGGGTACGCCATCCCGAACATCCGCGAACTGGCCGACGACCGGCCTCCCGACCTTCGGCATCTGCCTCGGCCATCAGCTCCTGGGGCTCGCCTTCGGGGGCTCGCACGGTCAAGCTGCCGTATGGCCACCGGGGCGGCAATCATCCGGTGCGGGAGCTCGCCACCGGACGGGTGCTCATCACCTCGCAGAACCACGGTTTTGCGGTGGAGGGAGACGACGTCTGGGGTGCCCGGAGCCCCCGGTGTCTGGAGGTCACCCACCTCAATCTCAACGACGGAACCGTGGAAGGTATTCGCCACAAAGAACTTCCGGTCTTCGCAGTGCAGTACCACCCGGAAGCCTCTCCGGGACCGCACGACGCCTACCCCCACTTTGGCGAATTCCTGCGTCTGATGGGGTCCCCGGCGACCGCCGGTGGGCCAACCCCTTGACAGTCAACAGGTAAGCTCCTACTGTCTCAGCGTGGGCCGACTGCTTGGCACCGGGGCCGCCCGTGCTGACCCTCCGGGGGATGCATGACCAAGGCCGATCTCGTCGAACAGGTGACCGCGTCGATCGCCCGCACCGCCGGTCCCATGATCTCCAAGAAGGACTGCGCCCGCGTGGTGGACGCGTTCCTGGACGCGGTCAAGGAAGCGCTTAAGAAGCAGCACAACATCGAGGTACGCGGTTTCGGCACCTTCAAGATCCGGCGCCGGAAGACCCGCATGGCGCGGAACCCGCGCACCGGTGATCCGGTGGAAGTGGCCGCGCGCCCGGTGCCGGTGTTCAAGCCCAGCAAGGAGTTGCGGGCGCTGGTCGCGGAGGAGGAAGAGTCCTCCCCTACCGAAGCGGCCTAGCCCCCACGTCGAGTGCAACACCAGAGAGAGCCGGGCCAGCCCGGCTCTCTTTGTTCTTTGGCAGGATGATGGGGGAATTATACTTACATCGATGAGGCCAACCTCAGGGAGCTGATCCTGCATGCCCGAGAAAATCCGGGTCAAAGTGCTGCTCTTCGCGAGCTATGCCGACCTGGCCGGCCGGGAGAGCGCCGAGGTGACGGTCGGCTCGCCGGCGACTGTGGGAGACGTGGTTCGTCAGGCTCGGGCCATGTTCCCCGGCGCGGAACGAATCCCCGAGCGTCCTCTGGTGGCGGTGAACCAGGCCCACACCAAGCTCGCCGCGCCGGTCCGCGACGGCGACGAGATGGCGATCCTGCCGCCGATGGCCGGAGGATGAGTGACCTACCTGGTGCGCCGGCCGATCGACCAATCAGACGCCTGATCGCGTCGGGTGGCCGCCCCCGACCGCGGCGGCATCGCCTGCTTCCTCGGCATGGTCCGGAATCACCATGATGATCGGGCAGTGCCGGCGCTGGAGTACACCGCCTACGAGCCGATGGCCGAAGCCGAGTGTCGCGCCTGTCGTCGCCGAGGCGGAGCTCGTTGGCCGGTGGCGGTGGCGCTGGAACACCGGCTCGGCGACCTCGCCATCGGCGACGTGGCCGTGGCGGTGGTCGCGGCGGCCGCGCATCGCGAGCGCCGCGTTCGAGGCCTGCCGCTACGTGATCGAGGAGGTCAAGCGTCGGGTGCCGATCTGGAAGCGGGAGCACTACGCCGACGGCAGCGATCGCGTGGGTCGATCCCACGGGCGCCCAGGCGCCGGGTCCGCCGGCGGAGGTGACCCGTGGCTGATCGCTCTCGCGAGCAGACCCTCGATCGGCTGGGGCGGCCGCTTGGAAGCCTGCGGATCTCGGTCACCGACCGGTGCAACATGCGGTGTCGGTACTGCATGCCGGAGGAGGAGTACGTCTGGCTGCCGCGGGCGTCGATCCTCTCCTTCGAGGAGATCGACCGGCTGGCCGGCATCTTCGCCGGGCTCGGCGTCGAGAAGATCCGGCTCACCGGCGGCGAGCCGCTGCTGCGGCACGATCTCGTCGAGCTTGGTCGAGCGCCTGGCCTCGCTGCACGGGCATTCGACGATCTCGCGCTGACCACCAACGGTATCCTGCTCGGCCGGCAGGCCGGCGAGCTCCGGGCGGCCGGGCTGGGCCGGCTTACCGTGAGTCTCGACACGCTTGCGGCCGGAGCGGATGCGTGGCCTTCGCGCGGAGCGATCGCCACGCCGACGTGCTGGAAGGCATCGCGGCGGCCGGCAGGCCGGGTTCGAGGGCGCTCAAGCTCAACACGGTCATCATCCGCGGCTTCAACGACGACGAGCTGGTGGACCTGCTCGAGTTCGGTCGCGAGCGGGGGCCGAGGTCCGCTTCATCGAATACATGGACGTGGGCGGCGCCACCGGTGGTCGTGGGAGCGCGTGGTCTCGCGCGCCGAGATGCTGGATCGGTTGGGCAGCGGTACGGCGCGGTCGGAGCCTCTCGGCAGCCGGGTTCGCGAGCGCCGGCGGAGCGGTTTCGGCTGCCCGATGGGACTGGTCTTCGGCATCATCGCCTCGACCACCGCGCCGTTCTGCCGCTACCTGCGACCGGGCCGGCTGACCGCCGACGGGACGTTGCTGCTTTGTCTCTACGCGGAGCAGGGGCTCGACCTGCGGGATCCGCTGCGGCAGGGTGCCAGCGACGAGGAGATCGCGGCGCTGATCGGGGACGTCTGGCGGGCCAGGGCCGATCGCGGCGCGGAGGAGCGCGGCCGGACCCGGACCGCGGCGTGCTCTACCAGGTCGAGAGCCTGCGCGCCGATCCCCAGCGGGAAATGCACACCCGCGGTGGCTAGCCTCACCGCCTGTCCCCTCTCCGCGGTGCGGAGAGAGGGAACGACCGCCCTGTCCGCCTTGCCCGGTAATGGCTCTCCACGTCGCCCTCATCGAGCCGCAGATCCCGCCCAACACCGGCAACATCGCCCGGCTCTGTGCCGCGACCGACACGCCGCTGCACCTGATCGAGCCGCTCGGCTTCTCGCTCGACGACGGCGATCTCAAGCGCGCGGGGCTCGACTACTGGGACGAGGTCGATCTCTGGGTCCATCCCAACTGGTTCGCGCCTTCCGGGACGCGATCGGCCGGGACCGCTGCCTGTACTTCTCCGCCAACGCGGAGCAGCGACTACTCCGAGGCGCCCTTCCGGGCGAACAGCGTCTGGTCTTCGGCAACGAAACCGATGGGATTGCCGGCCCGGATCCTGGAGAAGCATCCGGAGCGCTGCTTCCGGATTCCGATGCCGGGCGACGGTGCGGAGCCTCAACCTGGCGACGGCGGTGAGCGATCGTGCTGTACGAGGCGATTCGCAGACCAGGGACGGCGGGCAGCGTGAAATCGGCAGCCCGGCGGCTTCAGGGAGCGTCCCACGGCACCGCCGCAGACCAGGCGGCTCCCGCCCGTAGCCCGAACCGTCGGCGGCGGGTGTGATTGCCCACCCCACGGCCAAACTTTAGCTTTGTGTTGCGGGAGCCCGCCGGGCTCCAGTTCTCTCATCCGCCGCACCAGCCACGGGATCGCCCCATGCTGAACAAGATCACCGTCGTCGGGCGCCGGCAACGTCGGCGCCACCGCCGCCCAGCGGCTCGCCGAGAAGAACCTCGGCGCGCACCGTCGTCATGGTCGACGTCGTCGAGGGCGTCCCGCAGGGCAAGGGGCTCGACCAGTGGCAGTCGGCGCCGATCGAGGGCTTCGACACCCGGGTCATCGGCACCAACGGCTACGACGAGGCGGCGGGCTCCGAGCTGTTCGTCGTCACCGCCGGCATCGCGCGGAAGCCGGGGATGAGCCGCGACGACCTGGTCAAGACCAACGCCGGGATCGTGGGCTCGGTGGCGCGAGCAGATCAAGCGCGTGGCGCCCGAGCGCCATCGTCATCGTCGTGTCCAACCCGCTCGACGTGATGTGCTACGTGGCGCATGAAGGCCACCGGCTTCCCCCGCGAGCGGGTGATCGGCATGGCCGGCGTGCTCGACACCGCGCGCTACCGCGCCTTCCTGGCCGAGGCGCTGGACGTCTCGGTGGAGGACATCCAGGCCATGGTGCTGGGCGGCCACGGCGACACCATGGTGCCGCTGATCTCCTACACCACGGTGTCGGGCATCCCGGTCACCCAGCTGCTCGACCGCGGACAAGCTCGACGCGATCGTCGACCGGACCCGGAACGGCGGCGCCGAGATCGTGGCGCCTGCTCAAGACCGGATCGGCCTACTACGCGCCCAGCGCGGCCGCGGTCCAGATGGTCGGAGGCCATCGCGCTCGACAAGAAGCGGATCCTGCCCTGCTCGGCGTGGCTGCAGGGCGAGTACGGCCTGAGGGACGTCTTCTGCGGCGTGCCCTGCAAGCTGGGCCGCCGGGGCCTCGAGCAGATCGTCGAGGTCACCCTGACCGACGAGGAGCGGGCCGAGCTGCACGCGCTCCGCCGGCGGCGGTCCGCGAGACCATGGAGGCGCTGCGGTGACCGGGGATGGACTCCTGGTCGCCGCGGTTCTGTGCGCTCCACCGTCGGCAAGAAGATCGTCATGGCCGTCACCGGGCTCATGCTGGTCGCCTTCGTCATCGGACACATGGCCGGCAACCTGCTGATCTTCGCAGGGCCCGAAGCGGATCAACGCGCTACGCGCGCGCTGCTCAAGTCCAGATCCCGAGCTGCTCTGGGCGGTCCGGCTGGTGCTGCTGGTCGCCGCTGGTGCTGCACGTCGTGGCCGGCCTGGTCCAGCTCGACCCGGCGACCGGGCGGCGCGTCCGGTCGGCTACGCCGGAGCGTGAGCCGCAGGTCGGCCACGCTCGCCTCGCGGACCATGCGCTGGGGCGGGGCCTGCTCCTGCTCGGTTTCATCGTCTACCACCTCCTGCACTTCACGACCGGCACCGTCCACGCCGCAGTTCGTCGCAGGGCGGACGTCGTACGCGCAACGTCGATCATCGGGCTTCGGCAGTCCGCTGGTGTGTCGCTGTTCTACTGCGTCGCGATGGTGGCGCTGGGCCTGCACCTGTACCACGGCATCTGGAGCATCGTTCCAGATCGCTGGGCCGTGAGCCATCCGCCGGCATCGATCCGGCCGCCGGCGGCGCGCTGGCGCCTGGTGACGCGTGCTCGTCTGTGGCGGGCTTCGCGGTCGATTCCGATCGCGGTGTCGCTGGGCGTCGATCCGCCGGTGAGGCACGGAGCGTGCTCGCGAGCTGAGCATCGAACTCACGCGACATCCCGGCGGGGCCGCTCGAGCCAGAAGTGGGACCGCACCGGTTCGAGATGAAGCTGGTGAACCCGGCCAACAAGCGGAAATACACCATCATCGTGGTCGGGATCCGGCCTGGCCGGCGGGTCCGCGGCGGCCACGCTGGGCGAGCTGGGCTACAACGTCCAGTGCTTCTGCTTCCAGGACACGCCCCGCCGGGCCCACAGCATCGCCGCGCAGGGTGGCATCAACGCCGCCAAGAACTACCAGAACGACGGCGACAGCGTCTAGCGGCTGTTCTACGACACCATCAAGGGCGGCGACTTCCGGGCCCGCGAGGCCAACGTCTACCGGCTGGCCCAGGTCAGCGTCAACATCATCGATCAGTGCGTGGCGCAGGGCGTGCCGTTCGCGCGGGAGTACGGCGGGCTGCTGGCCAACCGCTCGTTCGGCGGCGCCCAGGTGTCGCGCACCTTCTATGCCCGGGGCCAGACCGGCCAGCAGCTCCTGCTGGGCGCCTACCAGGCGCTGGAGCGCCAGGTCGCGGCCGGGACGGTCACGCATGTATCCCCGCACCGAGATGCTGGACCTGGTCGTGGTCGACGGCGCGGGCGCGCGGGATCGTGGTCCGCGACCTGGTGACCGGGCAGGGTCGAGTCCTCGCGCTGGCCGACGCCGTGGTGCTGGCCACCGGCGGCTACGGCAACGTCTTCTACCTCTCCACCAACGCCAAGGGCTGCAACGTCACCGCCACCTGGCGGGCCTACAAGCGCGGCGCCGCCTTCGCCAATCCCTGCTTCACCCAGATTCATCCGACCTGCATTCCGGTGAGCGGCGAGTACCAGTCGAAGCTCACCCTGATGAGCGAGTCGCTCCGCAACGACGGCCGCGTCTGGGTGCCGAAGCAGAAGGGCGATCACGCGCCCGCCGGCGGACAATCCCGGAGGCGGAGCGCGACTACTATCTCGAGCGGAAGTACCCCAGCTTCGGCAACCTGGCGCCGCGCGACATCGCCTCGCGCGAGCGCCAAGGAGGTCTGCGACGAGGGACGCGGCGTGGGCGAGACCGGACTCGGCGTGTACCTCGACTTCGCCGACGCCATCCGGCGGCTGGGCGAGCCGACGATCCGGGAGCGGTACGGCAACCTGTTCGAGATGTACCAGCGGATCACCGACGAGAATCCCTACCAGGTCCCGATGCGGATCTATCCGGCGGTGCACTACACGATGGGCGGGCTCTGGGTGGACTACAACCTGATGAGCACCATCCCCGGGCTGCACGTGATCGGCGAGGCCAACTTCTCCGACCACGGCGCCAACCGGCTGGGCGCCAGCGCGCTCATGCAGGGCCTGGCCGACGGCTACTTCATCCTTCCCACCACCATCGGCGACTACCTCGCCACCGCGAGACTGGAGCCGCTCGAGGCGGATCATCCGGAGTTCCGCGCCGTCGAAGCCGAAGTCGCCGACCGGGCGGCCAACGCTGCTCGTCGATCCGGGGGAAGCGGACGGTGGATTCGTTCCACCGCGAGCTGGGCAAGCTCCTGTGGGACTACTGCGGCATGGCGCGGAGCGCCGCCGGGCTCAAGCAAGCGCTCGGCGCAGGATCCCGACGCTGCGAGACGAGTTCTGGCGCAACGTGAACGTGCCGGGCAGCGACGAGGAGCTGAACCAGGCGCTGGAGAAGGCCGGGCGCGTGGCGGACTTCCTCGAGTTCGCCGAGCTGATGTGCCGGGACGCGCTGCACCGCGAGGAGTCGTGCGGCGGGCACTTCCGCGACGAGTACCAGACCGAGGAGGGCGAGGCGCTGCGCGACGACGAACACTTCGCCTACGTGGCGGCGTGGGAGTACGCGGGCCGCGGCAGCCCCGCTGCTGCACAAGGAGCCGCTGGAGTTCGAGAACGTGCAGCTGGCTCAGCGGAGCTACAAGTGAGGCATCAGGCATCTGGCATCAGGCATCAGCTGTGCAGGCTTCGGCGTGAGAATGGGTACCGGGTTCCCGCGGTATCGAGGGAACAAGCATTCCCGATGCCCGATGCCCGATGCCCCTCCTAGTCCTCGAGCCATGAACCTCACCCTCCACGTCTGGCGACAGCCGGCCCCGATGCCCGGGCCGGATGGTGCGCTACGACGCCACCGACATCGCCCGGACATGTCGTTCCTCGAGATGCTGGACGTGGTGAACGAGGGCCTGATGGGGAAGGGGGAGTCGCCGATCGCCTTCGATCACGACTGCCGCGAGGGGATCTGCGGCTCCTGCGGCATGATGATCAACGGCGTCGCCCACGGCCCGATGAAGGGCACCGCCACCTGCCAGCTCCACATGCGCAGCTTCCAGGACGGCGATACCATCGTGATCGAGCCGTGGCGGGCCCGCGCCTTTCCGGTGATCCGGGACCTGGTGGTGGACCGGGGCGCCTTCGACCGGATCATCGCCGCCGGCGGCTACGTCAGCGTCTCGACCGGTCGGCGCCCGAGGCCAACACCCTCCCGGTGCCCAAGCACGACGCCGACCGGGCGATGGACGCGGCGCAGTGCATCGGCTGCGGGGCCTGCGTCGCCGCCTGCCCCAACGCCTCCGCCATGCTCTTCACCGCCGCCAAGGTCGGCCATCTGGGCATGCTGCCTCAGGGGCAGGCCGAGCGCGAGCGGCGGGCGCTGACTATGGTGCGGCAGATGGATCTGGAAGGCTTCGGCGGCTGCACCTGGCATGGCGAGTGCCAGGAGGCGTGCCCCAAGCAGATCAGCATCGAATGGATCTCCCGGATGCACCGGGACTACCTCAGGGCCAGCCTCGGTTGGCGCGAGGAGCGCATGGGGGCCGCGGAAGGCTAGCCGCGCCCGCCCGCCTCAGGGACTCGCGCGCGCCGACCAGGCGTTGTTGTCTCGATTCACGTCGGGCAGGGCTTGATCGGGATCGATGACGACCCCGACCACGTGGCGCGATCCCGACACCCGCCAGCGGTACTTTGGACCCTCATACCAGATCTCGACCGGCAGCGTGCGGCGGAGGCTCGAGCCGTTGTCGAAGGTGAGTTCGATGTCCACCGGCATGACCATGGGCCCGGGGTGGCTCAGGTACACGAAGGTCCCACCCAGCGAGTCGGTCGCCGGGGTCACCGAATCCACGGCCTGGTCGAGCTGCTCAGTGGTGTAGAACCAGGAGCGCCAGAACCAGCTCAGGTCCTCGCCGACGCCCTCCTCCATGGTCCGGAAGAAGTCGGCCGGCGTGGGATGCCGATAGGACCAACGCCGGATGTACTCCTGAAAGGCCTTGTCGAAGAGGTTCGGCCCCACCACCCGTTCGCGCAGGAGGACCAGGGCCAGGGCGGTCTTGTTGTACATGACCCAGCCCAACAGGCCCCGGTCGTTCACGCGCTCGTCCGGGACCCGGTCCGCCGGTGTCATCGGGGGAACCTCGTGGCCGGAGCGGGCCAGCGCGACCTGGCTGGCTACGCTCATGATCGAGTTCGGCTCGCCCGGATAGCGGGCCTGCCAGTCGTAATAGTTGATGAACGTGTTGAATCCCTCATCCATCCAGGCATAACGCCGCTCGTTGCTGCCCACCACCATGGGGAACCAGGTGTGCCCGAATTCGTGGCTGGTGACCCGGTCCAGGGAATCAGCCCGCTCCCGCTGGTCGATGAAGACGATCATGGGGTATTCCATCCCCCCCTCGACCCCCTCCACGTTGCTCATGGTCGGGTAGGGGTAGGGCAGCCATTTCCGCGAGTAGTGCTCGAGGGCCGCCTTGCCCCGTTGGGTGGCGTGGCTCCAGACCGAGTCCACCGACGGCGGGAAGAAGCTCATGACCAGCGTGCGCCCACCGTTGACCCGGGCGGCGTCCCAGACGAAGTGGGTCGAACCGGCCCAGGCGAAGTCCCGAACACTGTCCGCGACGAAGCGCCAGGTCCGGGTCCCCGCCACGGACTCGACTGCCTCGTCCTTGCCCCGAATGATCACGGTGCTGTCGCTCCGCCGCGCCAGCGCCAACCGGCTGCGTTCGGTCTCGCTCAACACTTGCAGCGGGTTCTGGAGGACCCCGGTCGCGGCCACGATCATCGAGGCCGGGACCGTGAGGCTGACGTCGAACTTCCCATACTCCAGGTAGAACTCGCCCATTCCCAGGTACTGATCGACGTTCCACCCATGCACGTCGTCGTACACCGCCATGCGTGGGTACCATTGTCCCGCCTCGTACACATCGACCCCGTCGATCCGGGTGAGGCCCATGCGGTTGCTGATGCTGCCGAAGGGGAATGACCAGGCGATCTCCAGCACCTGGCGCCCGCGCGGCGGGAGCGGCCGCTCCAAGTCCACCCGCATCATGGTGCCGGTGACGATGTAGGGCAGCTCCGCGCCGGGCGAGGTCTTTCCACCCGGTTTCGAGACCGCCCCCGCGGCTACCCGGGTGATGGTGTAGCCTCCGTCCCCGGCGCTCGCGAATCGGGTGCCTGGTTGATGCAGGTACCAGCCCCGGCTCCCCACCTCGAAGTAGTTCTGGTCGAGCTGGAGCCAGAGGAAGCGCAGCGTGTCCGGGCTCTGATTGGCGTAGGTGATCCGCTCCTCGCCCGAAACGCTCCTGGACACCGTGTCGAGGCTGGCCTTGATCAGGTAATCCGCACGCTGTTGCCAGTATCCGGGTCCGGGGGCGCCGGAGGCGGTCCGAGCCGCCGTGGGCGACGGGAGCGAGAGGGCGCGGAAGGGAGACTGATCGGTGAGCGGGGGTGGGACGGCGGCGGGGGCGGGTGAGGTCTGGGCGCTCAGCGCCGCCGTACAGAGGGCCATGCAGAGTGTTAAGGCCCACGGTCCGGCACCATTTGTGCAGGTTCGCGATCTTGCCAAATCGCCGGTCATTTCGAATTGTGTGACGTCTTCCACGTCTCCTCCGGTCCCGGACTCAAGGAGTACTTATGTCCCGCTCGCTGGTTGGAAGCAGGTCACTCGGTCTTGTCGCGCTGGTAGTGACGCTCTTGGTGCTGGAGGCCCAGCCCGCGATGGGGCAGGGCGCCTTCTTCTCGCCGACCTTCGGCGTGTACATCCCGTCGAACGAGCTGGTCAACCTCGCCAGCGGTACCAACGGAAACTACAAGCTCGATGTCGCCTTCGACGTCGGCCTGCGGCTGGGAATCTGGTTCGGAAGCCGGGTCGGCATGATGGCCACCGGGGACTACAGCCCTACGACCATCACCTTCGACTCCGCCGGAACCGTGCGCCAAGGTGACGCGTCGACCTTCGCCGGCACCGGGCGGCTGATGTTCTATCTGCTCCCCAAGAAGAGCATGATTTCGCTGATGCTCAGCGGCGGCGTCAGCGTCAACGCCTACAGCCCCAAGTCTTTCAGTAGTAAAGCGGACTACAGCGACATCGGCGGGGTGGTCGGTGCCACCTTAGGCTTCCGCCTGGGTCGGGTCGTAAGCCTCACCATCAACGCCGACGACAATATCTACAAGGCTTCCTTTACGCCGACCTCGAGCACGGGAGGCGTCAGCGCGCCGACCCAGAACGATATCCGCTTGACCGCGGGGATCCACTTCGGGGGCTAGGGCCCCCAACCCCACTCAGGGCTGCGGGGCGCCCCACCTGTTGTTAGCGGGGATCACGTCCGGGAGCAGGCCGTCGGGATTGAGTTGGACCGACTGGAGCGGCTTGGGAAGCTGGAGGAACACGTTATACCGCTCCCCCCGCATCCAGATCTCGGCCGGATAGCTCAGGGTCTTGACCGAACCGTCGGTCAGGATGATCCGCATCTCCACCGGCATCACCACCGGTCCCTGGTTGCGCAGGACGATCAGCGCGGTGGTGGTGCCGTCGGTGTTGCTGCGTTGGCGCACACCTTCGATCGCCTGGTCCACCCCGCCCGTGCCGTAGAACCATCCCCGCCAGAGCCAGGCGAGGTCTTTACCCGAGACATTCTCGATGGTCCGGAAGAAGTCCGCGGGCTGTGGATGCTTGAAGGCCCAGCGACGGATGTACTCCCGGAAGGCCGCGTCGAACACCGCGGGCCCCAGCACCTTCTCCCGCAGGATGTACAGTCCGAGCATCGGCTTGAAATACGCCAGGTTGTTGAGCTGGTAGACTCCCCGGAAGCGGTTGGCGCCGGTCATGATCGGCTGGGCGCCGGGGAGCTGGTCGATGGCGGTGATGTCCGCGGTGTACTGCCTCCGCAGCTCGGTCATGTCCAGGTTCAGGTAGGCGGACTCGGCGAACCGGTTCATGAACTCGTCGAAGCCCTCGTCCATCCAGCCGTACCGTCGCTCGTCCGATCCTACCATCATCGGGAACCAAATGTGCCCGAGCTCGTGGGCGATCACGACGAACAGGTCCGCGATGCTCTCGCCCTTGGCCTCCATGGCGACCATCGGGTATTCCATGCCGGAGACCGGGCCTTCGACCGCGGTGGCCTGGGGGTAGGGGTAGGGGAACCAGCGCGTGCTGTATTCCCGGATCGAGGCACGGGTCATATCGGCGGCGTGCTGCCAGAGGCTGGCCGCCGAGGCGCGGTACACCGCCTGGGTCGTGATCCCGTTCCAGCTGGTAGCGTCCCAGAGGTAGTCCGGTGACGCGGCAAAGGCGACGTCGCGGACGTTTTGCGCCCGGAACTTCCAGGTGGTGGTCCCGCGCCGAGTCCCGCGCGGGGAGCCCGGGGCCAAGTCGGCCTCGGTGACGAGGTGGACGATACTGTCGCTCTTGGCCACCAGGCCCAGGCGCGACCGCTCGGTCGGGGTATAGACCTCCTGGGGATTCTGCACCAAGCCGGTCCCCGCCATGAGGAACCCGGACGGGAGGGTTACCTCGTAGTCGAAATCGCCGAACTCCAGGTAGAACTCGCCATCGCCGGTATAGGGCAGGGTGTTCCAGCCGTTCACATCGTCGTAGACCGCCATTCGTGGGTACCACTGGGCGATCAGATAGGTGTTTCCTTCCCGGCCCATCCGATCCGCACCCATCTCGGGAATGTCGAACCCGTAGTCGATGGTCAGCACGGTGCTGCCACCCGGTGGCAGGGGCGTCGCCAGCGGCACGAACATCATCGTGTCGTCGATCCGGGGCGTGAGTCGGGCTGGCGCCGGCGGTGGAGCCTTCTTGCCCCCTGTCCGCGACGTCGACGCGGCATCGGCCGGCGATTGGGTCACCCCCTCGATGCGGTACCCGCCCACGAATCCGTGACCGCCGGATCGGCTGTCGGTGGAGTTGAGGAGAGAGCCGAGGCTGCCGGCCTGGAAGAGGTTCTGGTCCAGCTGCACCCACACGAAGGAAAGGGTGTCGGGAGAGCGGTTGGTGTAGCGAATGGTCACGGTGCCGGTCAGCCGCTTGGCCGCCGTATCGAGAATGGCTTTGATGGTGTAATCGGCCCGCTGTTGCCAGTAGCCGGGGCCCGGGGCGCCGTTCACGTGTCGCTGATCATTCCCCTGAGGCCACGCCATCGGGGCGAAGAGACTGGTATCCAGGACCAGGCCGCGCACGACCCCCCTGCCAGGGGGCGGGGGAGGCAAGGACTCCGCCGGCGCGGGCGGTTGCTGGGCCGCGAGGGGGAGGGCGAGGAACAGAAAGGGCCAGAGAAGCCGCATAGTCTCGAAAGAGAGTCTGCAAGGTGGGTGCCGGGCGAGTCTGCCGCGCGGCCGTGTGGGCTTTCGCCGGCCGCTCGCCCCGGGAAATCCCTAGAGCTTGGGAAGCGTCACGCCGCGCTGCCCCTGGTACTTCCCCGTCTTGTCCTTTAGCTGGTCTCGCAGACGTCGTCCGCGTCCGCCTCGAAGAACAGCACCTGGCAGATCCCCTCGTTGGCGTAGATCTTGGCCGGCAGCGGGCGTCGTGTTGGAGATCTCGAGGGTGACGTGCCCTTCCCACTCCGGCTCGAACGGCGTCACGTTGGTGATGATGCCGCAGCGGGCGTAGGTGGACTTGCCCACGCAGATCGTCAGCACGTTCCGGGGGATCCGGAAGTACTCGACCGAGCGGGCCAGGGCGAAGCTGTTGGGCGGCACGATGCAGACGTCGCCCTCGAACTCCACGAAGCTCCGGCGTCGAACTCCTTGGGGTCGACGATCGCCGAGAGCACGTTGGTGAAGATCTTGAACTCCGGGCGCCACCCGCATGTCGTAGCCGTAGGAGGAGACGCCGTAGGAGATGACCTTCCGTCCCTGGGCGTCCACCTGGCGGACCTGCGCGTCCACGAACGGCTCGATCATCCCGTGCTCGTGGGCCATGCGGCGGATCCAGCGGTCGGACTTGATGGACATGTGGGCGGCAGGGCAGAGGGCTGGGCGGCGAGGCTAGCGGCGCCGGAATGGGCGGGAATATAGACGGGGGACGGGGAACGAGGACGGGAGTGTCGTGCCGGTGGAAGCGGTCGTGGCACCCGCCGATTGGCGACGGCGAGGATCGATGGCGCGGCCTTCGATCCGGTTGACTCACCTCCTACGTCGGTTAACTTTCCGCCGCCATTAGTGAATTTTTTCACGAGAGCAGGCTTCCGATGCTCCAGCCCTACATTCCGGTCCTGCTGGTCACTGGCCGTTCGTGGTCGCCAACGCCATCCTCATGCTGGGCGTCTCGCACATCCTCTCGACGCTACCGCCGCGCACCCCGACCAAGATCGCGCCGTATGAATCCGGCATGCCGGTCCTGGGGGACGCCCGGGAGCGGTTCTCGGTCAAGTTCTACCTGGTGGCGATGCTGTTCATCGTCTTCGACATCGAAACCGTCTTCATGATTCCCTGGGCGGCGGCCTTCCAGCAGCTGACCGACATCGCGGGGCCTGCTGCTGGTCGAGATGTTCGTCTTCATCGTCATCCTCGCGGTGGGGTACGTCTACGTCTGGAAGCGCGGGGCGCTGGAATGGGATTGAACGTCTCTCCGGCGCCGGAATCGAAGGCCGAAGCTGCCGGCGGTCTCGCCCAACTGGGTGACCACCAAGCTCTCGACTCTGACCAACTGGGCCCGCACCAACTCGCTCTGGCCGATGCCGTTCGGCACCGCCTGCTGCGCCATCGAGTTCATGGCCACCGCGGCCAGCCGCTTCGACCTCGCCCGCTTCGGCATGGAGCGGCATGAGCTTCTCGCCGCGGCAGGCCGACGTGCTGATCTGCGCCGGCCGGCTGCCGTTCAAGCTGGCCCCGGTGATCCGGCGGATCTGGGACCAGATGCCGCAGCCCAAGTGGGCCATCTCGATGGGCGCCTGCGCCTCGTCCGGCGGCATCTTCGACACCTACGCCATGG
This sequence comes from uncultured Gemmatimonadales bacterium, assembly GCA_963704015.1. Classification (GTDB taxonomy): domain Bacteria; phylum Gemmatimonadota; class Gemmatimonadetes; order Gemmatimonadales; family GWC2-71-9; genus DATIWD01. The sequence continues at coordinate 149,570 of CAVPGI010000007.1, read as the reverse complement.
TGCAGGGCATCGACACCATCATCCCGGTCGACGTCTACGTCCCGGGCTGCCCGCCGCGGCCCGAAGGGCTGCTCTACGGCATCATGCTGCTGCAGAAGAAGATCACGGGCGAGAGCCTGACCGATGCCGCCCTCCGCGGCAGGAGCAGGTGCTGGGCCCCGACGGCCTGTTCCTGCCCCGCCGAACGGATCGACGAGATCTCGCGAGCCGTTCGGCAACTCCGTGCACCAGACCCGCTCGGCGTGAGCCGCGCTCTCGCCCTCGGGTCCCGCGCTGCAGTCCGCGCTTCGGCGCGGCCGTCGCTACGGGCATGCGGTGTCCTGCGGCGACACCATCGTCTACGTGGCGCGGGACCGGGCCCACGAGATCCTCGCCTGGCTCCGGGACGATCCCGGCGCAGCGCTTCGACTACCTCACCGACGTCACCGCGGTCGAGTACCGCGACGCCGAGCGGCCGCTCGAGGTGGTCTACCAGCTGCGCTCGCTGGACCGCAAGGCCGACCTGCGGGTCAAGATCGAGCTCGACAAGCGGGCGCCGCTCGAGGTCGACTCGGTCTGCGACCTCTGGAAGGGCGCCGACTGGCTGGAGCGGGAGGTCTACGACATGTTCGGCGTCGCGCTTCCGCGGGCACCCCGATCTGCGCCGGATCCTGATGTGGGAGACCTACGCGGAGGGCTACCCGCTGCGGAAGGACTTCCCGCTCCGCGGCCACTTCAGCCGGGCCGAGCAGACCCGCCAGGCGCTCGCCGCCAACCCCGAGGCGCACTACTCCCTGGAAGAGCTGTCGCATCGCCGAGGCCTTCGACGAGCTGCCCGCCGACGTGCGGGAGCGGCTGGCGCGGGGCGAGCGGGGGAAGCTGCGATGAGCACCCGCACGGTCGAGATGGCGCTCGCCACCCCGGGCCTCGACGCCGCAGGGCGACCCGACGCGGGTCCCGCTCGGCGTCGGCCGCCGGCGCTCGAGCCGGACGACGAGTTCGGCGCCGAGCACATGCTGATCAACATCGGCCCCCAGCACCCGGCGACCCACGGCGTGCTCCGGCTGGTGATCGAGCTGGACGGCGAGACGGTCATGCGCGTGCATCCCGCACATCGGCTACCTGCACTCCGGCTTCGAGAAGCTGGGCGAGTACCGGCACTACAACCAGATCATCCCGCTCACCGACCGCACCGACTACCTGTCGCCGATGGCCAACAACGTGTGCCTCGCGCTGGCGGCCGAGAAGCTCATGGGGATCGAGATCACCGAGCGCTGCCAGGTGCTCCGGGTGATCGCCTGCGAGATGAGCCGGATCATCTCGCACCTGGTCTGGCTCGGCACCACCGGCATCGACCTCGGCGCCTACACCCCGTTCCTCTGGTCCTTCCAGCAGCGGGAGCGGATCTACAACCTGCAGGAGGCGTGGACCGGCGCCCGGCTCACCACCAGCCTCACCCGGGTCGGGCGGCCTGATGGCCGACATCCCCGAGGGTTGGGAGGACGGGCCTGCGCGAGTTCTGCCGCACCTTCCCCAAGACGCTGGACGAAGTGGACACGATGTTCACCCGGAACGCCATCTGGTGCGGCCGGACCCAGGGCGTGGGTGCCATCGCGCGCCGAGGAGGCGATCAACTACTCGCTCTCCGGGCCGATGCTCCGGGCCAGCGGGCGTGGACTACGACGTGCGGAAGGACCGGCCCTACCTCGGCTACGAGACCTACGACTTCGACGTGCCGGTCGGGCGAGCACGGCGACATCTACGATCGCTACCGGGTCCGGCTGGAGGAGATGTGCCAGTCGATCCGGATCCTGGAGCAGGCGCTCGACCGGCTGGCGCGGCTCAAGGGCGCGCCGATCAACGTGGACGATCCCCGGGTGATCCTGCCGCCCAAGTCGCGGGCGATGAGCGACATGGAGGCGATGATCTTCCACTTCAAGCAGGTGATGGAAGGCGTGAAGGCGCCGGTGGGCGAGGCCTACATGGGCATCGAGAACCCCAAGGGCGAGCTGGGCTACTACTTCGTCTCCGACGGCACCGCCAAGCCGGTGCGCTGGCGCATCCGGCCGCCGTCGTTCATCAACCTGGCCTGCCTGCCCAAGCTCTGCGAGGGCGTGCTGCTGTCCGACGTGATCGCCATCAACGCCAGCGTGGACATCGTGATGGGAGAAATCGACCGATGAGCGCCGCACGGCTCGGCACGGCGACGGAGCGAGACCTACCAGCCGGTCTTCGTCGGGGAGGCCCGCGACGCGGCTCGAGGCGCTGTTCGCCGAGTTACCCGACCAAGCAGGCCTGCCTGCTGCCGGCGCTCTGGATGGTGCAGGAGGCGCGGGGCTGGATCTCCGAGCCGGCGATGGCCGAGGTGGCCGAGGTGCTCGGGCTGACGCCGGCCTACGTGAAGGGCGTGGTCACGTTCTACACGATGTATCACACCCACCCGGTCGGGCGGCACTTCATCCAGGTCTGCACCACGTCGCCCTGCAACATCTGCGGCGCCGAGGACGTGGTGAAGGCGCTGCTCAAGCACACCGGCTGCGGCGAGCTCGGCGCCACCAGCCCGGACGGCCGCTTCACGGTCATCGAAGTGGAATGCCTGGGCGCCTGCGGGTTCGCCACGCCGATCCTGATCGACGACGACTTCATCGAGAGCGTCACACCGGAGCGGGTCGCCGGGCATCCTGCAGGGGTACAAGTAATGGGCTATCCGCATCCCAGTCATCCCAAAGGAGACCGTCGTCCTCTCGAAGCTACTTCGGGGACGCGGGCGCGCGCAGCTTCGACGGCTGGGTCAAGCGCGGCGGCTACGAGGGGCTGAAGAAGGCGCTGGGCATGACGCCGCGAGGCGGTCATCGAGGAGGTCAAGAGCTCCGGGCTCCGCGGCCGCGGCGGTGCCGGGTTCCCGACCGGGCTCAAGTGGTCGTTCATGCCGAAGGACGTCGGCAAGCCCCACTACCTCTGCTGCAACGCCGACGAATCGGAGCCCGGCACCTTCAAGGACCGCGAGATCATGCGCTGGACGCCGCACGCGCTGATCGAGGGCTGCGCCATCGCCGCCTACGCCATCGGCGCGGAGCGGAGCTACATCTACATCCGGGGCGAGTTCACCGATCCGAGTACCGGATCATGGCAGCGGCCGTCGACGAGGCCTACGCGAACGGCGCGCTGGGCGCGAACGCGTTCGGCAGCGGCAAGCGGATCGACATGGTGCTGCACCGCGGCGCCGGGGCCTACATCTGCGGCGAAGAGACCGCGATGATGAACTCGCATCGAGGGCAAGCGCGGCAATCCCGCGGATCAAGCCGCCGTTCCCGGCCGCGGCCGGCGCTCTTCGGGATGCCGACCACGATCAACAACGTCGAGACGCTCGCCGCCGTCGCCGCACATCCTCATCGCGGGGCGCCGAGTGGTACAAGGGGCTCTGCCTGGGCAATCCCAAGAGCACCGGCACCAAGCTGATCTCGGTCTGCGGCCACGTGCAGCGCCCGGGGAACTACGAAGTCGTGATGGGCACGCCGATGAAGGACCTCATCTACGACATGGCCGGCGGCATGCGGCCCGGGCCGAACCCTCAAGGCGGTGATTCCCGGCGGCTCCTCGGTGCCGATCATGACGGCGGCAGGAGGTCGAGGACTGCCCGCTGGACTACGAGGGCATCGTGGCGAAGGGCTCGATGCTCGGATCCGGCGGCATGATCGTCATGGACGACTCGACCGACATGGTCTACCAGATCATGCGGCTGGCGCGCTTCTACGCCCACGAGTCCTGCGCCCAGTGCACCCAGTGCCGCGAAGGCACCGCCTGGACCACGCGGATCCTGGAGCGGATTCTGGCCGGGAAGGGCAAGCCGGAGGATCTCGACCTGCTGCTCGACCTGTCCGAGAACATGACCGGCAAGACCATCTGCGTGCTGAGCGACTCCTGCGCGGCCCCGGTGGTGAGCGGGATCAAGAAGTTCCGCGGCGGAGTTCGAGGCGTACCTGAATCGGACGAAGTCGGCTGGCGGGGCGAGCTGCCGGTCGAGCTGGCCGGCCCGACGTCGATGGCACGCCAGTACCTGAGCCGGAATATGAGCGAACTCGTCAACGTCACCATCGACGGCATGCCGGTGAGCGTCCCCAAGGGGACGCACGCATCATCGAGGCCGCCAAGCAGGCCGGCGTCCTCGTGCCGCACTACTGCTATCACCCGTCGCTGCCGTCGCCGGCGGTCTGCCGGATGTGCCTGGTCGAGGTCGAGAAGGCGCCCAAGCTCATGCCGGCCTGCGTCACGACCGTGGCCGAGGGGCAGGTGGTGCACGTCGACAGCGAGCAGGCCAAGAAGGCGCGCGAGGGCGTGCTCGAGTTCCTGCTCATCAATCATCCGCTCGACTGTCCCGATCTGCGACCAGGCCGGCGAGTGCGAGCTGCAGAACTACGTGTTCCAGGAGGGCCGGTCGGGCACCCGCTACAGCGAGTACGCCAAGCGGTACAACCCGGTGGAGGACTTCGGTCCCGACGTTCTCTACGTCCCCAACCGCTGCATCCTCTGCACCCGCTGCGTGCGGTTCATGGAGGACGTCGCGGGCGAGGCCGGTCCTGAACGTCTCCGAGCGCGGCGACCGGGCCTACATCGGCATCGACCGAGGAGCAGCAGCTCGACCATCCGTGGGCCGGCAACGTGGTGGATCTCTGCCCGGTCGGCTCGCTCATCTCCAAGGACTTCCTGCACAAGGCGCGGGCCTGGGACCTGGACAAGACCGCCAGCGTCTGCACCGGCTGCACGCCAGGGCTGCAACATCACGATCGACACCCGCGACGACGACGGTGGTCCGGCTCCGGCCGCGGCCCAACCTCGAGGTCAACCGGCACTTCATCTGCGACCACGGGCCGGATGAACTATCGCTGGATGAACCGCGGTGACCGGATCGAGGCCCCGCTGGTCCGGGACGGCGGGCGGCTCGTCGCCACCGACTGGGACGCGGCGCTCGACCGGCTCGCCGGGCTGGTCGGGCGGGCGGCGGGCCGTGGTCCTGCTCGCCTCCGGCCGGCGCCTCGACCGAGTCGCTGGGGATGGTGCAAGCGCCTGCTCGCCGGGACGCAGCTCACCGCGGCGGTGCAGGTCCCGGTGGGGAGCGAGGCGCCGCTCCAGGGAGTCCCGAATCTGGCGCTGCGGCGGGAGCGGGCGCCCAACGGGGAAGGGGCCCGGCTGCTGGGCTATGCGACGGACTGGAGCGCGGCGCGTGCAAGGCCGCCACCGGCGCCGGCGCTCGTCGTGCTGCTGGACGTCGAGCTGACCGAGGCCGAGGCGGCGCTGGTCGGCAGCGGCCGGCGCGGTGGTGGTGCTCGGCACCGTGCGAGCCGCAGGCGCTGCCGGCGGCGCCCGTCGTCCTGCCGGTCACCAACGTCGCCGAGGAGAACGGCACCTTCGTGAACCGCGACCGGCGGGTCCAGCGCTATCACCAGGCCAAGGCCGCAGCCCGGGCATGGCCCGGCCGGCGTGGTGGGTCGCGGCGAGCGCCACTGGCGCCGGTGGCCGGCGATGCCCGCGCCCGCGACGGCCGCGGAGGCCTTCGCGGCTGCTGGCCGGCGAGCGTGCCGGCTCTGGGCGGACGTCACCTACGCCGACCTCGGCTTCACCGGTCGCGTCGCCGATCGGCGAGCCTGCGCCGCGGGAGCCGCCTCATGACGCCCGAGATCAAGGGCTTCCTGCTGCTCACGCGTCGTCAAGCTGCTCGCTGGTCTTCACCATCACCCTGGTCGGCGTGGCGCTACTCACCCTGATGGAGCGGAAGGTCTGCGCCTGGATGCAGTACCGGCTGGGGCCCAACCGGGTCGGGCTCGGCGGGCTGCTTCCAGCCCGCTCGCCGACGGGCTCAAGAACATTCTCAAGGAAGAGACCTTCCCGGCGCAGACCGAACCGGATCCTCTTCGTCCTGGCGCCGGCGCTGTCGTTCATCCCGGCGACTGATGCTGTCGCTGGTGATTCCCTGGGCGCGCGCCGCTGCCGGTCGACTTCGACTTCACGCTGCCGCTGCTCGGCCGATTCGTCCATCGACGGCCTCATGCCGATGGCGGTGGCCGATCTGCCGATCGGCTTCCTGTTCGTGCTCGCGATCAGCTCGATCGGGGTCTACGGCATCGCGCTGGCCGGGCTGGTCCTCCAACAACAAGTACAGCCTGCTCGGCGGCCTCCGGGCCAGCGCCCAGATGATCTCCTACGAGGTGGCGATGGGGCTGAGCCTGGTCCCGGTGCTGCTGCTCACCGGGCAACGTCTCGTTTCGCGAGATCATCGCGCAGCAGCAGGCACGGGCTCTGGTTCGTGCTGCCGCTCTTCCTCTCCTTCTTCATCTTCCTGGTCTCGGGGTTCGCCGAGACCAACCGGGTGCCGTTCGACCTGCCGGAGGCCGAGTCCGAGCTGATCGCCGGCTACCACACCGAGTACAGCGCGATGAAGTTCTCGCTCTTCTTCATCGCCGAGTACGCCAACATGATCACCGTCTCCGCCATGATGGTGACTCGCTCTTCTTCGGCGGCTGGGACATTCCCGTTCACCCACTGGGACGAGACGCCGGCGGCCTGCTCCAGACGCTGGTCGACCGGCCTGCGTGATGTTCCTCAAGGTCTTCTTCTGGATCTTCCTCTTCATCTGGATCCGGTGGACCCTGCCGCGGTTCCGCTACGACCAGCTGATGGCGCTCGGCTGGAAGGTGCTGATGCCGATCGGCCTCGGCCTACGTCATGCTGGTCGCGGCGCGGCATCTACGGTGTCGATACGCTGGCTGGCGGCAGCCCGAGCTCGGTCAAGATGGGACGCGCTGTTCCGGCTCAACCTCGCCGCTGGCGTCTTCCTCGTGTTCCTGCGTGCTCGACCGCGGGCCATCCTGATCAGCGGCTCGGCGGACCCGCCGGCGACCCGGCCGGCCGGGCGACGGCGGCGCTGAGGCAGCCATGGCGATCGGCGTGAAGGTCATGAAGCGGCCCGAGGCAGGACGTGAGCTACGTCCGGGCCACGCTCAAGGGCATGGCGCTCACCTTCAAGAAGCTGTTCGAGCCCAAGGTGACGATGCAGTACCCGGAGCAGAAGAGCACCGAGCGGAGCTGGACCATCTCGCCCGCGCTGGCGCGGCACCCACCGGATGCTCACCGACGAGCAGGGCCGGTCCAAGTGCGTCGCCTGCGGCCTCTGTCCCCAGATCTGCCCGGCCAACTGCATCAAGCTGGTGCCCGGCGAGGACGAGGAAGGGCAACCGCTACCCGCTGATCTACGAGATCGACGAGTTCCGCTGCGTCTTCTGCGGGTACTGCCAGGAAGTCTGCCCCGAGGAGGCGATCCACGTCGGGGTCCACTACGAGAACTCCGAGTACAGCCGCGACCGGTTCGTCTACGACCTCGAGCGGCTCTGTCGCCCAGACCCACCCGGTCTCGACGCTCTGGGACCCGACCGATCCGAAGGGTGAGTAGATGACTCGACGCGGTCTTCTACGTCTTCGCCGCGGTGGCGGTCGTTTCGGCGCTGCTCTGCATCACTCAGCGCAACCCGATCGCGTCCGCCTTCTGGCTGGTCTCGACCATGCTGGCGCTGGCCGGCGATCTTCGTGCTGCTCGACGCCCAGTTCATCGGCGATCATCCAGGTGCTGGTGTACGCCGGCGCCGTCATGGTGCTGTTCCTCTTCGTCATCATGCTGCTCAACCTGGGCCAGCGACGTCCGACCTGCGAGCGCTGGCCGGCCTGGGTCGCTGGCGCTGGTGATCGGTGGGCTGCTGCTGGCCGCAGCTGGCCGCGCTGCGGCGGTACACCGCCGGAGCGGCTGGCGCTGGAGTACACCGGCTCCGCCGTCTCGCCGATCCCGCGATGGTGTTCGACGGCGGGCGACGGCCGCCGCAGGCCAGTCGCCGAGCCGGGGTGTCGTCGGCGCGATCGCCGCAGCCGCTGTTCCAGACCTACCTGGTGCCCTTCGAGCTCACCTCGATCCTGCTGCTCGCCGCGATCGTCGGGGCGGTGGTGCTGGCCAAGCGGAGGATCTGATGCTGCTCGGCCCGCGCTGCTGCTCTCGGCCATCCTGTTCGCCATCGGCGTGGCCGGCGTGCTGATCCGGCGCAACGCCATCGTGCTCTTCATGTGCATCGAGCTGATGCTCAACGCCGTGAACCTGACGCTTCGTCGCCCTGGCCCAGGTCCACGGGCTCGGCGGCCAGGTCTTCGTCTTCTTCGTGATGACGGTGGCCGCCGCGGAGGCCGCGGTCGGGCTCGCCATCATCCTCGCGATGTTCCGGCACCACCAGTCGGTGGACCTCAAGAACATCAACCTGCTCCAGGGCTGATGCGCCGCTCTCTCGCGATCCTGACGCAGCGGCCGCAGCGGCGCTGCCGGGGCCGGCGCCTGGCTGGCGGCCGATCGTCGGGCTGCCGCTGCTGGGCTTCCTGGTGAACGGGGCCCTGGCGCTGCTGGCGGCCCCGGGCCAAGACGGCCGTGTCGGTCGATCGGGGCCGGCGTGCTCCTCGGCCTCGTTCGCGCTGTCGGTCCTCGCGATCTTCCCGGCTCCTGGGAGCGGGCGCACGGACGCCGAGGCGGCGGCCGTCGTGACCTCTGGCCCTGGCTCCCGGTCGGCGACCTCAGGTCGATTTCGCCTTCCAGCTCGATCAGCTCTCCATGGTCATGCTGCTGGTGGTCACCGGGCGTCGGAAGCCTGATCCACCTCTTCAGCGTCGGCTACATGAAGGCGGACCCGGGATACGCCCGGTACTTCGCGTACCTCAACCTGTTCGTCGCCTTCATGCTGGTGCTGGTGCTGGGCTCCAGCTTCCCGGTGATGTTCATCGGGTGGGAAGGGCGTGGGGCTCTGCTCCTACCTGCTGATCGGCTTCTGGTTCACCGACAAGGCCAACGCCGACGCCGGCAAGAAGGCCTTCATCGTCAACCGGATCGGCGACTTCGGCTTCCTGGTCGCGATGTTCCTGCTCTGGCAGGCGTTCGGGAGCCTGGACTTCGCCGACGTGCTTCGACCGGGCGCCGGACAGTGCTCGCCGCCGGCGGCGCGACTGGTCACCGCGATCACCCTGTTCCTCTTCCTCGGCTGCACCGGCAAGTCGGCGCAGATCCCGCTCTACACCTGGCTGCCGGACGCGATGGCCGGCCCGACGCCGGTCTCCGCGCTGATCCACGCCGCCACCATGGTGACCGCCGGCGTCTACCTGGTGGCCCGGACCAACGTGCTCTTCGCCCTGGCGCCGGTGTCGCAGCACCGTGGTCGCCGGGATCGGCGCCCTGACCGCGCTCTTCGCGGCCACGATCGGCCTCCGCCAGTACGACATCAAGAGGGTGCTGGCCTACTCGACCGTCTCCCAGCTGGGCTACATGTTCCTGGGCGTCGGGACCGGCGCCATCGCCGCCGGCATCTTCCACCTGGTGACCCACGCCTTCTTCAAGGCGCTGCTGTTCCTCGGCTCGGGCAGCGTGATCCACGCGATGCACCACGCCTATCACGCGACCCACTCGCACGAGGACGCGCAGGACATGCGCAACATGGGCGGGCTGCGCCGCTACCTGCCGGTCACCTTCGGCGCTGATGGGGATCGCGACCCTCGCGATCGCCGGGATTCCGCCCTTCGCCGGATTCTTCTCCAAGGATGAGATCCTCGCCGTCGCCTTCGGCGCGGGGCGAGCACGAGCCGATCTTCCGGCGTCTTCTGGGCCATGGGCGCGGTCGCCGCGCTGCTCACCGCGTTCTACATGGCCCGCCTGATGGCGATGACCTTCCTCGGAGAGAACCGCACCGGGAGCGAGGAGCAGGAGCACCTGCACGAGGCGCCGTGGATCATGACCGGGCCGCTGGTGGTGCTCGGGCCTGCTGAGCCTGGCGGGTGGCTGGCTCAACCTGCCCGGATTCGCTCGGCGGGCCACCGACTGGCTGGAGCACTGGCTCGAGCCGGTGCACCGCGGCGGCGCAGCGCCAGTCCGTGAGCGAGCCGCGTTGCCCCACGGCTCCGACCGAGCACGACTGCTGGTCGGCGCTCGCCGTGGTCGATCGCGCGTGGTCGGGCTGGTCTGCCGGGCTGGCGGGCGACGCTGGCGCGCGCCGATCGTCCCGGCCCGCGACGCGCCGCCGGACGCCGGGATTCTGGAAGGTGCTCTACCACAAGTACTACGTGGACGAGCTCTACGACGCGATCATCGTGCAGCCGCTCGTCTGGCTTCTCCCGAGTCGTGCTCTGGAAGACGCGTCGACCAGGGCTCGTCGATCGGCGCCGGCGTGAACGGCGCCGCCGGCGTCTCCCGCGGCGCTGGGCTGGCTCGGCAGCCGGCTGCAGACCGGGCAGGTCGGGCGTCTACATCGCGGTCTTCCTGGTCGGGCGCGCTGTACGTGCTCGGCGATGGTCGGCGAGCTGAGGCCAGCATGACTGAGCTTCCTCGCGTCGATCGGCTACGAGCGCTGGATCCTCACACGCGCTGCTGCGTCCTGCCGCTGGTCGGCGTGCGTGCCGGTCCTGCTCGGCGCCGGTGCGCCCGGCCAAGCGGATCGCCCTCGTCGTCACGCCTGCTCGAGTTCCTGCTCTCGCTCGGGCTCTGGTGGGCCTTCGATCCGACCCGCGGCGGCGATGCAGTTCGGCGTCGTGCGTGCCCTGGCTCCCCGCATGGGGGATCAGCTACCGGGTCGGGCTCGACGGCATCTCGCTCTTCATGGTGCTGCTGTCCACCGGCGCTCATGCCGCTGGCGTGCTGGGCAGCTGGCAATACATCACCGAGCGGGAGCGGGGCTACTACGCCCTGCATGCTGACCCTGCTGACCGGGCATGCTCGGGGTCTTCGTCGCGCTCGACCTGTTCCTCTTCTACGTCTTCTGGGAAGTCATGCTGATCCCGATGTACTTCATCATCGGGATCTGGGGCGGCACCAACCGGCTCTACGCGGCGATCAAGTTCTTCATCTACACCATGCGTCGGCTCGCTCCTGATGCTGGTGGCGATCCTGGTCATGGTCTGGCAGGTCGGCGCGCGCCACCGGCAACGCTGTCCTTCGCCTACGAGGACCTGCTGGAGCACGCCGCGATCGTTCGGGACCCGCGGCGCCCTGGCTCTTCGCCGCCTTCGCCCTGGCCTTCGCCATCAAGGTGCCGATCTTCCCGTTCCACACCTGGCTGCCCGACGCGCACGTCGAGGCGCCCACCGCGGGCAGCGTGCTCCTGGCCGGCGTGCTGCTCAAGATGGGGACCTACGGCTTCCTCCGGTTCGCCGTCCCCTTCTTCCCCGAGGTGGCCCTGAGTCCCGTCGGTGACCACGCTGGTGCGTGACTCTGGCGGTCATCGGGATCATCTACGGCGCCCTGGTGGCGATGGTCCAGCCGGACGTCAAGAAGCTGGTGGCCTACTCCTCGGTCAGCCACCTGGGCTTCGTCGATGCTCGGCATCTGGGCCGGCACGCTGCAGAGCGTCCAGGGCGCGCTGATGATCATGATCGGCCACGGCCTCTCGACCGGCGCGCTGTTCCTCCTGATCGGCATGCTCTACGAGCGGCGCCACACCCGGGTGATCGACGACTTACGGCGGCATCGCCCGGGTGGTGCCGGTGTTCAGCCTCATCTTCACCGTCACCGCGCTGGCGTCGATCGGCCTGCCGGGCCTGAACGGCTTCGTGGGCGAGTTCCTGGTGCTGCTCGGCAGCTTCGGCCGCCATCCCGTGGGCCACCGGCCTCGCCACCACCGGCGTCATCTTCGCGGCGGCCTACCTGCTCTGGGCGCTGCAGCGGATCATCTTCAACCGGCTCGACAATCCCGAGAACGAGCAGCTCGACCGACCTCACGCCGCGCGAGCTCTGGGTGATGCTGCCGCTGGTGGTCGGGCATGGTCTGGATCGGGCTCTATCCCGCAGCCGGTGCTCGACCGGATGGAGGCCGCGGCGAAGCGCTATCTCGAGCTGGCCCGGCCGGGGCTCGAGCGCTACGCCCGCTCCGAGCGATCGACGCCGGCACGGCGGAGCGCGACCGCATGAACGCCGATCGATCTCGACTACGCCGCTGGGGCATGACGCTCGGCCCTGCTCCCGGAGCGTGCTGCTCAGCCGCTGCGGCGCTGGTCGTGCTGCTGGTGGTCGAGCTGGCGCCACCGGACCGCGCGCGCGACAGCCGCCTGGCCGGCTGGCTCAGCCTCGCCGGCCTCGTCGCTCGCCGGCGCCGGCGCTGGCCTGGCTCTGGCGCTCCGGCGGGCCGAGCGGCGCGGGCCTCGCGGCGATGGTCGCGCTCGACGGCTTCCGCTACGTCTCCGGCGGCGCTGATCCTGCTCTGCGCCGCCGGCCACGATCCTCCTCTCGCTCGGCTATCTCGAGCGCGAGCGAGCTGCTCGCGCCCGAGTACTACGCGCTGATGCTGCTGGCCACCGTCGGCATGCTGTTCATGGTGGCGCCCAGGACCTCATCGTCCTCTTCCTCGGCCTCGAGACCATGTCGGTGGCGGTCTACGTGCTGGCGGGCTACGACCGGCGCGAGCCCGCCTCCGCCGAGGCCGGCCTCAAGTACTTCCTGATCGGCGCCTTCGCCTCCGGCTTCCTGCTCTACGGCATCGCCCTGGTCTACGGCGCCACCGGCACCACCAACCTGGCGCTGGCATCGGCGCCCAGCTCGGCGACCGGCGCCCTGCCCGCTGATGGCCGGCTCGGGCTCGGGCTGCTGCTGATCGGATTCGGCTTCAAGGTGGCGGCGGTCCCCTTCCACATGTGGGCCCCGGACGTCTACGACGGTGCGCCGACGCCGGTCACCGGCTTCATGGCGACCGGCGGTCAAGGCGGCGGCGTTCGTCGCGCTGGCCCGGGTCCTGGTCGACGCGTTCCCGGCGGCCGCGCGCGCAGTGGCAGCCGGTCGTCTGGGTCCTGGCGATCGCTCACGATGGTCCTGGGCAATCTGGTGGCGCTGGCCCAGAAGGTCGCTCAAGCGGATGCTGGCCTACAGCTCCGATCGCCCACGCGGGCTACCTGCTGGTCGCGCTCTGGCCCGGCAGCGCCGCTCGGGCTCGCGGCGCTGATGCTCTACCTCCTCGCCTACGGCGTGACCACGCTCGCGGCCTTCGGCCTCCTCGCCGCGCTGGGCCGGGATGGCGAGCGGGACGTGACCCTCGACGACATCGCCGGCCTGGCGAGCCGCGCGGCCGTGGCTCGCGCTTCGCGCTCGAGCGTCTGCATGCTGTCGCTGCTCGGCTTCCCCGGCACGCTCGGCTTCATCGGCAAGTGGTACATCCTGTCCGCGGTGTCGGCAGCAGCATCAGAAGCGTCGCTGGCGGTGGTCCTGGTGCTCACCAGCGTGGTGTCGGCGGGCTACTACCTGCCGGTCATCATGGCGATGTACATGCGGCCGGCCCGGGCGCCGCTGGTCCACACGCGAGGTCCGGGCTGGCGCCGCCGCGGCCTGGGTCGTTGGCGTCGCCGTGGTCGCCATCCTCGTGCTCGGCGTGCTGGCCCGCCGCGCGTCCTCGACGTCGCCGGAGCAGAGCGCCAGGCGCTCCTGGCAGCACGGCCGCGCCTCGCCGGGCCCTGGCCGGTCCCGGAGGCGGCCCTCGACCGCGAGACCGCCGGTGCAGGTCCCCGAAGTCCATCTTCCGCCAATACGACGTCCGCGGCCTCGTGGACAGGGAGCTCACGCCCGAGCTTGGCCCGCGCGCTGGGGCGGGCCTTCGCCACCGTCGGCCTGGGACCGCCTGGGCACGGGCCCGGTCCTCGCCGTCGGCCGCGACAACCGTCCGTCGGGCGAGCGTCTCGCCGCCGCGGTTCGTGCCGGCATCGCGGAGCCGGGCGGGACCGCGGTCGATGTCGGGGATGCTGCCGACGCCCGCGCTCTACTTCGCGGTTCACGCGCTGAGCACCGACGGCGGACTCCAGGTCACCGGCTCCCACAATCCGCCCGAGTTCAACGGCTTCAAGATGGTGCTCGCCGGCGAGTCCGTGCACGGCGACGAGATCCTCGCCCTCTACGACATCATCACCGGGCGAGACGCTGGCGGACGGGGCGGGGCGCGAGACGCAGCGATGACACGCGTGCTCTCCGCGCTATCGCGAGGCCATCGTCGAGCGGCACCGGCTCGCAGCGCCGGTGCAAGGTGGTGGTGGACTGCGGCAACGGGGTGGCGAGCCTGATCGCGGTCGCGACCTCTGCAGGCGCTCGGTGCCGAAGTGACGCCGCTCTTCTGCGAATCCGACGGAACCTTCCCCAACCATCATCCCGATCCGACCGTCCTCGAGAACCTCGCGCGACCTCCAGGCGGAGGTCCGCCGGACCGGCGCCGAGCTGGGCATCGCCTTCGATGGCGATGCCGACCGGATCGGCGCGGTGGACGAGACCGGGCCAGATCATCTTCGGCGACCAGCTGCTGGTCCTCTTCGGGCGCGACGCCGTCCGACGATTCGGGCCGGGCATGCCGGTCATCTTCGACGTGAAGTGCTCCGAGGTGCTTCCCCAGGCGCTGCAGGCGGCCGGGGCGCGAGCCGGTGATGTGGAAGACCGGGCATTCGCTGATCAAGGCGAAGATGAAGGAGCTCGAACGCGCCCGCTCGCCGGCGAGATGAGCGGCCACATGTTCTTCGGCGGCGACTACTACGGGTTCGACGACGCGCTCTTCGCGGCGGCCCGCCTGCTCGAAATCGTGTCGGCCCAGCCCGGGGGGCTGAGCCGCCTGCTGGCCGACCTTCCCAAGACCTTCGCCACCCCCGAGATCCGGGTGGACTGCCCCGAGGAAACCAAGTTCGACATCGTGACCGAGGCGGCCGACACTTCGGGGCGCGCTATCCGGTCAACACGATCGACGGCGTGCGCATGACCTTCCCCAAGGGATGGGGCGCTGATCCGCGCCTCCAACACCCAGCCGGTCCTCGTGCTTCGCTTCGAGGCCACCGATCCCGCGGCTCTCGAGGCCTATCGTCGCGAGATCCTCGACTGGCTGGCGCAGCACGGGGTCCGCGCGCAGGTTACTGCCTAGACCCGCATTCCTCACCCCATCCCGGCGCTCGTGTGACCAAGAAGGGCTGGCGGCTGGCCGCGCTCGCGGTGGTTCTGGTCACCGTCCTGTTCGTGGGCCGATGGACGGCCGGTGTGCTGGCCGACGTGTGGTGGGCACAGACGCTGTCCGCCCCGGCCGCGCGCTTCGTGACCCGGCTCCATCTGCTGCGCCTCGCGCTCGAAATCTCCGGCATCGTCGTGGCCAGCGCCTGGTTCGTCGGCCATCTGTGTGCCGTGGCGCGCGCCATCGGATCGGTGCAGGTCCCCCGCCAAGTGGCCAATCTCGAGATCCAGGAGGCCCTCACCTCCCGAACGCTCTTGGGGACGGCCATCGGCGCCGGGCTCCTGCTGGGGCTCCTGGCCGGATCCGGCGTCGGATCATGGTGGAGTCGCGTCCTCATCGCCTGGAATGGGGTGAGCTACGCCGAGACCGAGCCGCTGCTCAACCACGATCTGGGGCTCTATCTGGCCCAGGTCCCGCTGTGGCGGCTGCTCCAGGGGTACGGCATGCTCCTGGCCCTGCTGGCACTGGGCACCGTGATCCTGCTCTACACTCTGATCGGGTCGGTGCGGTGGGCGGCCCGCCGGCTGGCCGTGAGCGACTACGCTCGCGCGCACTTGGGTACCCTCCTCGCCGCCTGCGCCCTGGCGCTCTCCTGGGACTACTGGCTGCGCCCCTACGAGCTGGTCGCCGGCCTCGAGGGTCCCGCGCTCGACGGGAACTTCCACACTCAGGTCACCGTCGCCCACGTCCTGGGCGTCGTGTCGCTGGGAACTGCGGTCATTTCCGCGGTCTGGGCCTGGCGACCGAAGCATCGGTGGATGTTGGCGGGGTGGGTGGTCTTCTCGCTCACCGCGCTGCTCGGGCGCGCCCTCCCGCCGCTCCTGGCCGGCGACCAATCCGGCGTGGTGTCGGCGGCCACACGACGGCGGATCGAGGGGCTCGCCTACGGGCTCAATTCGCTGAAGGACACTGCCTATCACGCAGCTCCAACGCGGGGGATCCTCCCTGCGCCGGCGGCCCTCTGGGCGGCCAACCAGGTTGTACGAGTGGCCGCGCCCGACTCCGCAGCAGTCTTGAGCGCCGATCGGGCCGTGATTCCCGTGGGAGGACGTCCCCGGCCGGCCTGGCTGATTCTCCACGCAGCGAACAACCAGCACCCTACACTCTCCGCCGTGGCCGATGACCGGACCGGAGTGCTGGGCGGCGCCCTCGCCTACCAGGAGGCCGACACCTTTGGCTATCTGCAGCCGGTCAGTCGCCTGGACCTCTCCCCTCGCGCCGTGCGGCCCGGCGCTCCCGACTACGTCCTGGATACCAGCGGGACCGCGCTCTCGATCGGATCCTGGGGCCGCCGGATCGCCCTGGCATGGACGCTCCAGGCCGGCGAGCTCCTCCGCCCCCTTCCGCCCAACGCTGGAGTCCTCTGGAACCTCTCGCCCATGAAGCGCCTGGCTCAGCTGGCCCCCTTCGCGGAATGGGACGTGCCGGCGGCGCGACTGGTGCGGGACGAGCTGGTGTGGGTCGTGGACGGGTACCTCGTCAGCGCCACTTTTCCGCTGGCGGACCAGGTGCGTTGGAGAGACCGGGTCGTCAATTCGGTGCGGGCCGCCTTCGTCGCCGTGATTCGCGCCGAGACCGGCGAGACCAGGATCTACCTGCGGCGGACGGCGGATCCGCTGGCGGAGCGTTGGTCCGCCATCACGGGCGGGCTGATCCAACCGGCCTCGGCGCTCCCCGCTGAATTGCAGCGGGAAGTGTGGTATCCAGAGGCCCTCCTCCGGGCCCAGGCCACCATTCTCCAGGGGCAGCATTGGCAGGTAGGGGCCCTGGTTGGCGCGGGGGCCGGCCCCACCGAGGAGCCGGTACCGCCCGACCAGGTCTGGGACGCCGACACCCTGGGCCTTCATTTCCTGGTTCCCTACGAGGACCCCGATCACCGGAAGATCGTGGCGGTGGTGTCCGGGGGAATGATCGACGGGTGGGAATCGCTCCGCCTTTTTCGACTGGATTCGGCTCAGGCCCTGCCTTCGCCCCTCGCGCTCGAGAATCGCTGGAGCCGGTTTCCCACCTATACCCAGATCCGCGACTCGGTCCGCGAGAGTGGCGGCCAATGGAAAGACGGCACCGTACGCTACTGGCTAGGGGCGACCGGCCTCGGCGCCTATCAGCCGGCCTATGCCAATTCGCCCAACGGTGACCCATCGATGATCTGGGTCAGTCTCGCGCTGGGCGATCGCCTGGGCGCGGGCCGCACCCTGAACGACGCGTATCGCAATCTCCTCGGCCTCACCACGCCGGTCATCGCGACCGGTTCGCTCAGCAGCCAGCTGGAAGAGGCGCGGGCCTGGGCCATCCGGGCCGATTCGGCGCTGCGGCAGGGAGACTTCGTCGCATTCGGGCGCGCCTTCGAGGCCCTCAAACGGGTGCTGCAAGGCGGGGCCGGTCGCCACAAATAGCGAGCTTGCCACTCTCCGATAGGCTCAACTAGCTTGGGGCCCGTGAATGAGCCACCCCACGACCGCCCCTCGTCCGTCGTCATCGCCCTGGGCGGTAACGCGCTGGCCCGCGCCGGCGAGCGCGCGACCATCGCCAATCAGTTCCGGCACACGCGTGAGAGTCTGGCCCCCATCGTCGAGCTGGCCCGGCGGGGCTGGCGACTGGCCCTGGTCCACGGCAACGGTCCCCAGGTGGGCGACGAAATGGTGCGCCACGAATTCGCCCGCCATTTGGCGGAGCCGTTGCCACTGGGCGTGCTGGTGGCGGCCACCGCAGGCTGGATCGGTTACATGATTCAGCAATCGCTCCAGAATGCCCTGGCCCGCGCCGGCGTGCAGCGAGAGGTCGTTACCCTGGTGACGCAAACGCTGGTGGATCCCGCCGACCCCGGACTGAAGACGCCTAGCAAGCCGATCGGCCACGTGCTCACGGAAGACCGTCTCACCACCCTTCGGTCGATGGGCGTGCCGGTCGGTCAAGACGGCGCGGGCAATTGGCGTCGCCTGACGGGAAGCCCGGTTCCGCAAGCCGTCGTGGAGGCCCCGGTGGTTCGGCGGCTCATGGAGCAGGGGGTCATCACCATCGCCGCCGGCGGCGGGGGGCCACCGGTCTATCCTGATCCGGAGCTGGGGCTCGAGGGTGTGGACGCGGTGGTCGACAAGGATCGGGTCGCCGCGATTTTAGCTCGGGAGCTGGGCTGCGAGGTCCTGGTCATCCTCACCGACGTCGATGCGGTCTATCGGGATTGGGGCACGCCCCAGGCTCAACCGATCCGCCGCCTCGACGTGCGTGCCGCGGAATCTCTGCTCGAAGGCGACGCGCTGGGCGTCGGCAGCATGCGGCCCAAGGTCGAGGCGGCGGTGGCATTCGTCCGCTCGGGAGGGAAGCGCGCCATCATCGCCCAGCTGGCCGACGGGCTGAGCGCGCTGACCGGAACTGCGGGAACCACGATCGTGAGCGCCTCGTGAATCTCCACGAGTATCAGGCCCGCGCGCTGCTCAAGGCGGCCGGGATTCCACTGCCCGATGGGGAGGTCGCCACCACCCCCGCCGAGGTTGAAGCCATCGCTCGCAAGTTGGGGGGGCAGGTCGTGATCAAGGCCCAGGTCCACGCCGGCGGCCGGGGCAAGGCCGGCGGGGTCAAGCTGGCCGGCTCCCCGTCCGAGGCCGCGGAGGTGGCCGAACGGATCCTGGCGCTCCGGATCAACGGCCTCGAGGTGAAGCGGGTCCTGGTGGCCCCGACGACCGACATCGCGACCGAGAGCTACGTCGGCCTCATCATCGACCGGGAAAGTCAGCGGCCCGTCTTCATGGTGAGCGCCGCCGGCGGCATCGACATCGAGGAGGTGGCCGCCCAGACTCCCGAGAAAATCACCCGGTTAGCGGTGGATCCCCGATACGGCCTGCTGCCCCACCAGGGCTTGGGCCTCGCGCGGACGCTCTACGCCGACTTCACTCAGGCTCGGCAGGCGGCCCAGATCATGAGCCGTCTCTACGGCGTGTTCACCGGCAACGGGGCCACCCTGGCGGAGATCAATCCGCTGGTCACCACGCCGGACGGACGGGTCCTCGCCTTGGATGCCAAGATCTCCATCGACGACAACGAGCTGGACCGGCGGCCCGACTTGGCCAGGCTGCGCGACGAGTCGGCCGAAGAGCCCAGCGAGGTGGCGGCCCGGGAAGCCGGACTGAGCTTCATCAAGCTGAATGGCAACGTGGGGTGCGTGGTGAATGGAGCGGGTCTCGCCATGGCGACCATGGACCTCGTGAAATACTACGGAGGGGAACCCGCCAACTTCCTGGACATCGGCGGCAGCTCGAATCCCGAGAAGGTGGTGAACGCGCTGCGCATCATCACTCGCGATTCCAACGTCAAGGCGATCCTGTTCAACATCTTCGGCGGGATCACCCGGACGGACGACGTCGCCAACGGAATCGTCGAAGCCACCAGTGCCTTCAAGGTGGCCGTTCCCATCGTGATACGGCTTACCGGGACCAACGAGGCCGAAGCGTTCCGGATTCTCCAGGGCGTCGGGATGACCGCCCTGAGCGACATGGACCAGGCCGTCGAGCGTGTCGTCCAACTCGCGCGGGGGCGGTCGTGAGCATCTTCATCGACCGGAATTCCCGGGTGATGGTGCAGGGCATCACGGGCCGCGAGGGCGCCTTTCACGCCCGGCAGATGCTTGAGTATGGGACCCAGATCGTCGCGGGAGTGACCCCCGGGAAGGGGGGCCAGACCTTCGAGGGCAGTGTGCCGGTCTTCGATGCCGTGGCGGAGGCGGTCGAGGCGACCGGGGCCGATACCTCCGTGATCTACGTCCCGGCCGCCTTCGCCGCGGGCGCCATTTACGAAGCGGCGGATGCCGGCCTCCGGCTCATCGTGTGCATCACCGAGGGCGTGCCGGTGATGGACATGATCAAGGTGATCCCCTACGTGCGGGAACGGGGCAGCCGCCTGATCGGGCCCAACTGCCCCGGCCTGATCACGCCGGGTGCCTCCAAGGTCGGCATCATTCCCGGGAACATCTGCCAGCCCGGACGGGTCGGCCTGGTGTCCCGCAGCGGGACGCTCACGTACGAAGTCGTGAATCACTTGACCCGGAACGGCATCGGGCAGTCCACCTGCGTCGGCATCGGCGGCGACCCGCTGATCGGCTCCTCCTTCGTGGATTGTCTCCGCGCCTTTCAGCAGGATCCCGGCACCGACCTGATGATCATGATCGGCGAGATCGGCGGTACCGATGAGCAACGGGCGGCTGCGTTCGTCCGAGCCGAGGTCACCAAGCCGGTGATCGGATTCATCGCCGGACAGACGGCGCCCAAGGGTCGCCGGATGGGTCACGCGGGCGCTATCATCTCCGGCTCTTCCGGCACCGCCGAAGAGAAGCTGGCGGCCTTCGAGGCGGCCGGGCTCGGTATCATGCGGCGTCCCGCCGAGGTGGTCGCTCTGGTTCAGGCGCGCCTGCGTGCCTGAGTCTCTTAACCGGTTCGAGGAGTTTCGCGCGTGCCTACTTTGACTCTGGGAATCATCAAGCCCGACGCCATGTCCACCGGCAAGGCGGGGCTCATCCTCGCGCACCTGGAACGGGAAGGATTCATCCTGCGCGCCACGCGGCTGGTCAGGCTCACCCCGGGTGAAGCCGCCTGGTTCTACTCGGTCCACCGGGGCCGACCCTTCTACGACCGGTTGATCGAGTTCATGACCAGTGGCCCTTGCCTGCCCATGGCTCTGGAGCGCAAGGAGGCCGTGGCCCATCTCCGGAAGGTGATCGGCGCTACCGACCCGGCCGAGGCCGCGCCTGGAACGGTGCGAAAGCTCTATGCCGAGTCGAGGTCTCGGAATGCCATTCATGCCTCGGATAGCTCGGAGAACGCCAAGAAGGAGGTCCACTTCTTCTTCTCCGAGGCGGAGCTGGCCAGCCTGTGGGGGATGGCGGTGGGCGGAAAGACCCCTAAACACCCCTGAACCGACTCCATTGCGCGGACCGCTGACTTGACCCAAGTCGTTGTCCCGAATAGCTTAAGCAGCTATGCTTTGCACCGATGTCAGGCTCCTTAAGAAGGGGCCGGTCGAGACCAACGACACCCTCGATCCCAAGGATCCCACCTTCGAGGGGCTTGATCTAGACCTCGACGGGAATTTGAAGGTGCGGGGAAGGTTGCAGGCCAGCGGCGAAGGTGACTTCTTCTGGCACGCCACGCTGACCGGCACGGTGCGGGCGGCCTGCCGGCGGTGCCTGACCGACATCGCGTACCCTCTGGAGACCCAGGTCGACGTGCTGTTCAGCGCCGACCCCGATGCTGCGGACGACCCCAGCGTCTATCCGCTGGAGGAGCCCGTGACTCGAGTAGATGTCCGGCCCGCGGTTCGCGAGGAAGTGGCACTGGCGGTCGTCGGCCTTTCCGCTCTGCCGCGAAGACTGCGCCGGGCTCTGTCCCCGTTGCGGGGCCAATCTCAACCTGGGGCCGTGCCGCTGCCCGGCTCCCGCTACATCCGACTGAGGATCTCATGGCGGTTCCCAAGCGAAGAACTCTCCAAGTCCCGGAAGCGGCTACGGCGCGGCCAAGACCGCGCGGCGGTCATGGCGACTCAGGCCTGCCCGCGCTGTGGCTCCCCCAAGCTGCCGCACCGCGTGTGTACCACCTGCGGCTACTATCGGGGCAAGAAACTGATCGAGGTCGAGGACGCCTGACGGTGATCCGCGTCGCTCTGGACGCGATGGGGAGCGACCACGCACCGCACGCGGAAATCCAGGGTGCGCTGCTGGCGCTCGCCGAGCTCTCCGAACTGCGGCTGCAGTTGGTCGGCCGCCAGGCGGTGATCGAGGCCGAACTGGCCAACCACCCGGGCTTCGATCGTTCCCGACTCGAGATTCTCGACGCGCCTGACGTGGTGGGGGTGGACGAGAAGCCCATCGCCGCCCTGCGCCGGAAGCCGCGCTCCAGCATCATGGTCGGCTTGGGCCTTCAGCCCGCCGATCGGTCCGATGCCTTCGTGTCCGCGGGGAATACCGGCGCCGTCCTCGCTGGCTCCACGGTGCAGCTCGGCCTGCATGACGGCGTCGAGCGAGCGACGGTGGGCACCCTGTTTCCCACCGCCCATCTGCCGGTGCTGGTCCTCGATGCGGGGGCCAACGTCGACTGCAGCCCCCGTGAGATGGTGGGGTTCGCCTATCTCGGCACCGTGTTCATGCGCGACGTGCTCGGCCGCTCCAGCCCCAAGGTCGGACTGCTCAACATCGGCGAGGAGGACGAGAAGGGGAACGCCCAGGCCAAGGACGCCCATCAGCTACTCAAGCAGGCGCCCGGGCTCAACTATGTGGGCAACATCGAGGGGCGCGATATTCTGGGGGGCCACACTCGATTCGGCACCGTGGACGTGGTCGTCTGCGACGGCTTCGTGGGAAACATCGTCCTCAAGTTCTATGAATCGATGGGTCGCCTGATCATTCCCTTGATCCGGAAGAAGGCGCCCGAAGTACTGAGCGGGCCGACATGCGCGAGGTCTTCGAAGTGCTTGACTACTCCAACTACGGCGGCGCCCCGCTGCTGGGGGTCAAAGGCATCACGATCATCTGCCACGGCGCCTCGACGGCCAATGCGTTCAAGAACGCCATTCGGGTGGCGGTCCAGTCCGTCGACCACCGGCTCAGCCAGCACGTCGGAGCCGAGTTCGCCCAGCGCGTCGCGGCCGGCACCCGATGATTCATCGCCCCTTCGTGGCCATTCAGGGCCTGGGCGTGGCCGTCCCCGAACGGCTGGTCACCAACGCCGATCTCGAGAAGACCCTCGAGACCTCCAACCAGTGGATCGTCGAGCGGACCGGCATTCGGCAGCGGTACTGGGCCGGACCGGACGAGACGGTGGCCAACCTGAGTCAGCGGGCCACCGAGATCGCCATGGCGCAGGCCGGCGTCGCCGCGACCGACCTGGACGCGATCATCGTCGCGACCGCGACCCCCGACCGGCTCCTTCCTTCGACGGCCTGCGATCTCCAGGCGCTACTGGGAGCCGACCGGGCCGCAGCCTTCGACGTGTCTGCCGCGTGTCCCGGGTTTCTCTACGCGCTCACCGTGGGCGAGGGACTGATCGCGTCCGAGCAGGCGGAGACCGTGCTGCTGATCGGGGCGGAGAAGCTCTCGACCATCACCGATCACCAGGACCGCTCGACCGCCGTACTCTTCGGGGATGGGGCCGGCGCGGCCATCCTGCGCCGGGTGAAAGAGGGGAACCGCGGGGTACTCTCCAACTTCATCCGGTCGGACGGCAAGCTGGCGCCGCTGCTCTATATCCCCGGTGGCGGCTCCAACGATCCGATCAGCGAGAAGGTGGTTCGCGAGCGATCCCACTATATGAAGATGGCGGGGCGCGAAGTCTTCAAGGCGGCCGTGCTGACCATGGCCGAGGCGTGCGACGAGGCGCTGCGACGGGCCGGCGTCAAGGCGGAAGAGATCGATCTCCTGGTGCCGCACCAGGCCAACATCAGGATCATCGAGGCCACCGCCAAGCATGCCGGCCTGCCCATGGACAAGGTGATGGTCAACGTGGACTGCTACGGCAACACGTCCTCCGCCTCGATCCCGCTGGCCTTGAACCAGGCGCTGCAGGAAGGAAGACTCAAGCCCGGCCACCTGGTGTTGCTGGTGGCCTTCGGGGCCGGCTTCACGTGGGGTAGCGCGCTCATCCGGTGGTAAGCGTCATCATGTGCCCCGGACAGGGGGCACAGAAAGTCGGCATGGGACAGGATCTCGCCGGCCGCTTCCCGGAGGCCCAGCGGACCTTCGCGGAGGTGGATGACGCGCTGGGGTTCCCCCTCTCTCGGCTCATGTGGGAGGGGCCGGAAGAAGAGCTGACCCTCACCCACAACGCGCAACCGGCCATCCTCGCTCACAGCGCGGCCGTGCTCGCGGTGGTGCGGGAACGGCTGGCCGACGTGGCGCTGGCCCTGGGACACAGTCTGGGCGAGTACAGCGCCTATGTCGCCGCGGGTGCTCTCGGGGCCGCCGACGCCGCGCGGCTGGTCCGTCGTCGTGGAGAATTGATGCTGGAAGCCGGGGCGCGCCGGCCAGGCACCATGGCCGCGGTGCTGGGGCTGGAGACCGCCGCCGTGGAGGCCGCCTGCCACGAGGCCTCCCGGGAAGGGGCCGTGGCGGTCGCGGCCAACCTCAACGCTCCGGATCAGACCGTCATCTCGGGCGATCCCGCGGCTGTCGAGCGAGCCGGCGAGGGGTGCCGCGCCCGCGGAGCCAAGCGCGTCATCCCGCTCAAGGTGAGCGGGGCATTTCACTCGCCGCTGATGGAACCGGCGGTGGCCGGCCTTACGGCCGCCCTGGCCGCCACGACCTTCAAGCGGCCCCGGTTTCCGGTCATCGCCAACGCGACCGCCGCCGCCGTGACCGACCCGGCCGAGGCGGCTCGGTTGCTCGCGGCCCAGTTGACCGCTCCGGTACGGTGGGTGGAGGGGGTTCAGGAGGCGGCTCGCCGATGCCCCGGTGCCCGCTTTCTCGAAGTCGGGCCGGGCAACGTCCTGAGCGGGCTGCTCAAGCGAGCCGTCCCCGGGGCCCAGGCCGTGACCCTGGGAACGGCGCAGGACGTCGAGCAGTGGTTGAGTCAAGGTGAGGCGTAACGCGCGGAGCCCGCGTCCATGGTGAGCATCGATCTCTCGGGGCGAGTGGCGCTGGTCACCGGAAGTACCCGGGGCATCGGGCACGCCATCGCGGTGGCGTTCTATCGAGCGGGCGCCAAGGTCGCGATCCATGGCCGGGACGAGTCCAAGGCCAGAGCGGTCGCGGAGAGCCTGGGTGAGCGGGCCGTGGGGGTGGCCTGCGACATGGCCGATCTCGGCAAGGTGGCGGGCGTAGTGGCCGCGGTCGAAGCGGCCCTGGGCCCGATCGACATCCTGGTGAATAACGCGGGTCTGACCCAGGACAACCTCGTGATCCGGATGAGCGAGGCCGAGTGGGACGCGGTCTTGGACGCCAATCTCAAGGGCGCCTTTGCCGCGATCAAGGCGGTGCTCAAGGGGATGATGAAGCGCCGCAGCGGCCGCATCATCAACGTGACCAGCATCGTCGGCATCACCGGCAACAAGGGCCAGGCCAATTACGCGGCCAGCAAGGCCGGGCTGATCGGGTTGACCAAGTCGGTCGCCAAGGAGTACGCCGCCCGGAACGTCCTGGTGAATTGCGTGGCCCCCGGGTTCATCGAGACCGATATGACCAGCGGCTTGCCTCCGGAGGCGCGGGCCGCGATGTTAGGCGGGATCGCATTGGAACGACTGGGGCGCCCCGAGGATGTGGCCGGGGCCGTGCTCTTTCTGGCCTCTGACTTGGCGGGATACATTACCGGCCAGGTGCTGGTGGTCGACGGCGGCATGACTTTCTAAACCGGCGGGACTGCAAACCCAACCGAGGATGCCATGAGCAACGTGAGCGTGGATGAGAGGGTCAAGGACATCATCGTCGAGGAGCTGGGCGTCGAGCGGGAGAAGCTCACCAACGAGGCCAGCTTCATGGAGGACCTCGGCGCCGACAGCCTCGACACGGTCGAACTCGTCATGGCCTTCGAGAAGGAGTTCGATATCGACATCCCGGATGAGGAGGCCGAAAAGCTGCGCACCGTAGGGGACGCCCTCAAGTATCTTCACGAAAAGATAGGAAAATAAGGAGTCGCATTGCCACATCGGGTCGTGGTCACCGGCGTCGGTATGGTGACGCCGGTGGGCAATACTGCTGCCGAAACCTGGAACGCCCTCCTGGCCGGGCGCTCCGGGGCGGCGCCTATCACCAAGTTCGATCCCTCCAAGCTTCAGGTCCGGTTCGCCTGTGAGGTCAAGGGGTTCGATGCCACCCAGTATATGGACAGGAAAGAGGCGCGTCGCTACGACCTCTTCGCCCAATTGGCGCTGGCTGCGGCGCAGCAGGCCATCGCCGAGGCCGGGCTCGAGGGCCGTTTCCCCAACCCCGACCGCACCGGCGTCCTGATCGGAAGTGGGATCGGCGGGATGATGACGTTCGAGGAGAACTTCTCCGCCTATTTCCAGAAGGGCCCCGATCGGGTCTCCCCCTTCTTCATTCCGATGTACATCCCCGACATTGCGGCGGGGCTGGTCTCCATCCGTTACGGACTCCGGGGTCCCAACTTCTGCACGGTCTCCGCCTGCGCCTCCTCGGCCCATGCCATCGGCGAGTCCTACGAGCTGATCAAGGCCGGGAAGGCCGAGGCCATGGTAACCGGTGGAGCCGAAGCGGCGATCACCGGCCTGGCCGTGGCCGGCTTCCAGAACATGAAAGCGCTCTCGACCCGCAACGATGCTCCCGAACAGGCCAGCCGGCCCTTCGACAAGGATCGGGATGGCTTCGTGCTCGGGGACGGCGGCGCCATCGTGGTGCTGGAGAGCCTCGAGCACGCCCAGCGGCGTGGGGCCAATATTCTGGGTGAGGTGTTGGGCTATGGCATGAGCGGCGACGCCAGCCACATCACGGCCCCGGCTCCCGAGGGCGAAGGCGCGCAGCGGGCCATCCGGGACGCGTTGCAGAGCGGGGGCCTACGCGCCACCGACGTGGGCTACATCAACGCTCACGGGACCTCCACGCCCCAGGGGGACATCGCCGAGACCCAGGCGGTCAAGAAGGTGTTCGGAGAGCACGCCCGCCGTCTGATCTTCGGTTCGACCAAGTCGATGACCGGTCACCTGCTGGGAGCCGCCGGGGCCCTCGAATTCGCCGTGGCGCTCAATGTAGTGCGCACTGGAAAGGTCCCGCCCACCATCAACCAGGTCACCCCCGATCCCGAGTGCGACCTCGACTCCGCCCCCAACAAGATGGTGGAGCGCTCCGTCGACCTCGCGCTGTCCAACTCGTTCGGGTTCGGTGGGCACAACGTCACCCTGGCCGTCGGACGGCTGGCGGCCTAGGCGTCAGAGGCCACCGGATACCTCCCGGGTCGGCCGCTTCCTGAACAACTGATTGGGTTAGTTGCCGGAGTCCTTCGGGAGATCGGGCGCGGTGGGGATCACCGGTTCCTTGGCGAACGCGGCAGGGAGATTGACCGCGCCCACCGCACGCAGCACGGTGGCGAGGACCGGCGAGAGCTTGGCCGAGGGGACGCCGTTCAGCGCGGCGACCCGCCGAGTCAGCCAGCTCCGGTATCCAGCGTACCTCTGCATGCTCTCCGGGTCCAGAAAGGCGATGGACGCAGGCGTGTAGTCGTACTGTCCCATCTGGCTGGTCAGGACCTGATAGACGCCATCCACGTTGGCCAGCAGGGAATCCGTCAGCCGCGCCATTTCAGGGGACTCCAACCGGCTGGGGCGGGCCTTCCACGCGGCCAGGTCCGACGCCGACCAGGCCTGCCGCTGTGCCAGGGCATTGGCCGAATCCTGGAAGGACTGATCGATCGCGGCACCCTTGGTCCGATAGGCGCCCAGCACGCCGGCTGCGGTCGTGATGACCTGATGCGCAAGCCGCAGGCTATCCAACGAGCCCAGGCGCTGCGCCACCAGTAAGCGTCCGAAGTGAATCCGCACCAGCGCGGTGTCGAACTCCGCTCGGGCCGAGTCCTGGGCATTGGCGTACCGGCGGGCCAGGGAATCGGGCGGGAGCGCGGGCTGCGCGGTGGGCGGGGTTGCCTCGGGATGCGTCGGAGCCGTAGCGACCGCTGGATGAGTCGGCGGCGGGGCCGTCGCAACCGTCGAGTCAACGGGGGCCGGCGCTGAGGGCGAGCGCAGCAAGCCCCAGGTGGCTAGAGCGGCCACCGCGATCAGGACCAGCGCTGCCGTCAGCGCGATCGGCGGCTTGCGAGTGCGACGGGGCGCTGGCGCGGCGTGATGCACCTCGACCGGGCCGCTGGTCCGGGGGCGCGGAGGCTCGACCAGCACTGGGTTCGGCCCCGAGCGCCGGGTCGTCATGTCCGTGAGTGAGATTTCGCTGGTGAACAGGAGCTGTGGCGGCTCGTCACCGGACGGGGGCGCGGCGGCGGGCGGCTTCGGAGCCTCGGCTCCGGAGACCGGCTCGGCCTTGGCCGGTGGCGCCTTGGCCGGTGCGGCCTCGTCGAGCTCCAGTCCCATCGGGGCGTTGTCAGTGACCAGCCCCGGAATCGCCGGAGCCGGCGCTTCCACCTCCGGCAGCGGCGCAATGGTCACGGGGGGCGCAGGAACCGGAGGAAGCGGCGGCGTTGAGGCCTTCGCCTGTGCCGGGGCCTGCGGCTCCGCCTCCGGCAGCGGCGCAATGGCCACCGGCGGCGCAGGAACTGGGGGAAGTGGCGGAGTTGGGGCCTTCGGCGGTGCCGGAGCTGGCGGTTCCACCTCCGGCAGTGGCGCAATGACCACCGGTGGCGCTGGAGCCGGAGGAAGTGGCGGAGTTGACGCCTTCGGCGGCGCGGGAGTCGGCGCTTCCACCTTTGGTGCGGCGGCGACTCGCTGCGCGGGTGTGGCGATCGGTGGCGGTGGCGGCGTCGGTGACGGCATTACCGGCTTGGGACCTGCGGCGGCCGGGCGCGGCTGGGGCGGTGCCGGCGGCTCCTCGACCGCGGTCGTGGTGGTCGGCGCCGCAGCCTGGGCCGCCAAGGCCGATCCGCCTTCGAGCGCGGTCTTGTAGGCCGGGTGGACGGTGACCGGGATCCACTTCTCGGAACGCTGGTGGTAAATCAACGCGCGCGAGGTGACCAGGCCGTTCTGGATCCCCAGAGCGAGCTCGGCCACAGTGCGAAAAACGGTCTCCTCGCCAGACGCCAGCTTGATCCGCAACATGGGCACTTTCGTTAGTTGAAATCAGCCCAGAAGTCTTTGTCGGCCTTGAACTAGCAACTCGCGTGCCGAACAGGCACCGAGGCTCCCCAAGGCCTTCCCGAAAGGGGATTCCCCCGGCCATGAGTGGGCAGCCGAAGGGCCAGCCGCGGCCTGCTCGGCAATCGACAACCCCCGGGGGTCGGGTTAGATTACCGCCGGCGCGGCTTACTTCAGATCCAGCAAGGAGATACGATGTCGGGGCCAGTTGACCCAGCCCAGATGAGGGACCCCGACCTCCGCTTGGTAGCCACCAAGGTGCTGGAAGGCCGCAGGTTGGAAGCGGCGGATGCCCGTGCACTTTACCAGACCGCCGACCTCCTGAGTCTGGGCCAGCTCGCCGACTACGCCAATCAGCGCCTGAACGGCGACCGCGTCTTCTTCTCCGCCAATCAGCACATCAATCCCACCAACGTCTGCGTTCTTCGGAACACTTGCGTCTTCTGCTCGTTCGCGCGGATGCCGAAGGAGGAAGGCGCCTACACCCGTTCGCTCGAAGAAGTCTTCGCGGAAGCGGAGCAGGCGAGACGCTCACCGACGCGCGAGTTTCACATCGTGGGGGGGCTGCATCCCAAGCTTGGCCTCAGCTACTACACCGATTTGATCCGCGGGCTCAGGCAACGCCATCCCGACATTCACATCAAGGCGCTGACGGCGGTGGAGATCGCCCACCTGGCCCGGATCGAGCGGCGGCCGGTACGGGAGATTCTGCTCGAGCTCAAGGAGGCCGGGCTGACCAGTCTGCCGGGCGGGGGAGCCGAAGTCTTCAGTACCGCGGTCCGGGCCACCATCGCCGAGCGGAAGCTGACGGGGCAGGAGTGGCTCGACGTGCATCGCGTCGCCCACCAGCTGGGAATCCCCAGCAACTGCACCATGCTCTACGGGCACGTGGAGACGGCGGACGACCGCATCGAGCACCTGGCTATGCTGCGTAGCCTGCAGGACGAGAGCGGTGGGTTCCTCACCTACATCCCGCTGGCCTACCATCCGGACCACAACGAGCTGGGCGAGGAGCTGGGCCGGGTGGGGACTGCCACCACCGGCTTCGAGGATCTCAAGAACATCGCCGTAGGCCGACTCTTCCTCGACAACATCCCGCACGTCAAGACGCACTGGCCCATGGTCACGGCATTTCTCTCTCAGGTAGCGCTCAGCTTCGGGTGTGACGACGTCGAGGGGACCGTGGTCTACGAGCGGGTCTATCACGAGGCCGGGGCCCAGACGCCGATGCACCTCGAGTACGATCGACCTGGTCGCCTTGATCCGCGGGGCCGGCAAGCGGCCGGTCGAGCGGGATAGCCTCTACCGTCCGGTGCGGGAGAGCTTCGACGATCCTCCCGGGCAGCCCCGCCGGCTCCAGGAAGGAGCCCATGCCCCGGTGGTGCACGCCGCATGAAACTGGGCCGGATTCCCTGGATCAACTGCTCTCCGATCTATGCGGCCATCGATCGCGGGCTGGTCGCGGTGGATGGGGAATTGATCACGGGGACCGCCTCGGAGCTGGACGATCTCCTCGCCGCCGGCGAGCTGGACCTGAGCGTGGTCTCGGCCGTCGATTACGCCCGCGGGGCTGCCGCCTATCACCTGCTGCCCGATCTCGCCATCAGTTGCGACGGGCCAGTCCACAGCGTCGCCCTGTTCGCCAAACGCCCCCTGGCAGAGCTCCACGACGCGACGGTGCTGCTGAGCGCCTCGTCCCGTACTTCGGTCCTGCTCCTCGAGCTGCTCTGCCGCCACCGCTGGCAGATCGCGCCGCGCCTCGCCACGGTGCGCGCCGAATCGGGCGATCTGGAAGCGCTGCGGCAATTCCCCCACGAGGCCGTGCTGGTGATCGGCGATGCGGCCCTGATGCTGACCGCCCGGGGGGTCTACCCCTACCGGTATGATCTCGGCGCCGAGTGGCGGGACTGGACCGGACTCCCGTTCGTCTTCGCGGTGTGGGCTGCACGGCGGGACGCGCCCGAGCGGGCGGTGCGGCGCACGCACGAGGCCTTGCTCGAGTCCCGCCGATGGGGCCTGGCTCACCTCGACCAATTGGCGGAGGCCGCCGCGGCCACCAGTGGGGTAAGCCTCGAGATGTGCCGCGCCTACCTGGGCGACCTGGACTACGCCTTGTCGTACCGCCACCTGGCGGGGCTCACCGATTTCTTCCGTCGCCTGGCCGCCGATGGCCTGGTCCCGGACGGGTCACTCTCCTTCATCACGGCCGCCTGATGACCGTCGATCGCGCCTCCGGCGAGTTCCGGGACTATCTCGAGCTTTACCAGCGGGCCAGCCTGCTCGAGCTGGGCCGCCTGGCGGACGCCGAGCGCTGGCGGTTGCACCCGGAGAACGTCGTCACCTACATCATCGACCGGAACATCAACTACACCAACGTGTGCGTGGCCGATTGCAAGTTCTGCGCGTTCTACCGCCGGCCCAAGCATCACGAGGGGTACGTCCTGAGTTACGAGCAGATCGGTCGGAAGATTGACGAGTGCAAGGCCATCGGCGGGGTGCAGATCCTGCTTCAGGGCGGCCACAACCCCTACATCCCCTTCGAGTGGTATCTGGACCTGATGCGCTACATCAAGCGGCATCACCCGATCCACATCCATGGCTTCTCGCCGTCCGAGGTGGTGTTCTTCAGCGAGCGCTTTGGGCTCTCGGTGGCCGACGTGGTGCGCGAGCTCAAGGCCGCGGGGTTGGACAGCATTCCGGGGGGTGGCGGTGAGATCCTGGTCGACGAGGTACGGCAGCGGGTCGCCCGGAAGAAGGCCCAGACCGAGGAGTGGCTGGGCGTTCAGGAAGAGGCCCACCGCCAGGGCATGAAGACCTCGGTGACCATGATGTATGGATTGGGCGAGTCCGACGCCGATCGGGTGGAACATCTGCTTCGCGTGCGGGATCTGCAGAGCCGGACCGGCGGCTTCACAGCCTTCATCTGCTGGCCGCTGCAGCCCGACGGGACCGAGATGGCGGACAGCAAGAAGACGGATGCCGTCACCTATCTCAGGATCCTCGCGCTGGGCCGGATCATCTGCCGACAACGTGCCCAACCTGCAGTCGTCCTGGGTGACCATGGGTCTCAAGATCGGACAGGTGGCGCTCCGGTTCGGCGCCAACGATTTCGGAAGCCTCATGATGGAGGAGAATGTGGTCTCCTCCGCCGGTACCACACACCGGGCCAGCGTCGAGGAGATGGAGCGCTCCATCCGGGACGCCGGCTACACCGTGCGCCGGCGACGGCAGGACTATTCGATTCTGGAGGATCCCGCGACAGTCGCGGCTTGAGGGGGTGCCTACCCTCCTCGGGGTTCCGGGCCCACGCTAGACGCTCGCCATGCTTCGTATCGGTATCGGCTATGACTCCCATCGTTTCGAAGCCGGCCGCCCGCTCGTGCTGGGCGGCCAGCGGATTCCGTCCGATGCCGGTCTGGCCGGCCATTCCGACGCCGATGTCGTCACCCACGCGCTGATCGACGCCCTGCTCGGTGCGGCCGGGGCAGGGAACATCGGTCGCCTGTTCCCCGACAAGGATCCCCGCTGGAAGAACGCCGACTCGCTCCAGCTCCTGCGCGCGACTCGGGACCATCTGCGGGACCGGGACTGCCACCCCCAGCAGGCCGATATCACCATCATCGCGGAG
The DNA here is from genome assembly GCA_963704015.1 of uncultured Gemmatimonadales bacterium. Taxonomy (GTDB): domain Bacteria; phylum Gemmatimonadota; class Gemmatimonadetes; order Gemmatimonadales; family GWC2-71-9; genus DATIWD01. The sequence continues at coordinate 117,218 of CAVPGI010000007.1, read as the reverse complement.
CGGCCCAAACTGGGCGGCTTCCTCGACGCCATGGGCGCTACCCTGGCCGCGCATCTCGACCTGGAGCCGGGCCGCATCTCGGTCAAGGCCAAGACCAACGAAGGGATGGGATTCATCGGGAGGGGAGAGGGCATCGCGGCGCTGGCGGTGGCCACGGTGGAGGCCCGCTGATCGACCAGCTGCTCGATGGACTGGTCGGCCTGCCTCCCGGGGCCATCTACGCCATCGTCGCCGTGTGCGCGGCCCTGGAGAACGTGTTTCCCCCCATGCCCTCCGACGCCGTGGTGGCACTGGCCGGGTTTCTCTCCCGCCGCGAGGTCGTCAGCCCGTTCGGGGTTTTCCTCGCTGCCTGGTCCGCCAATCTGGTAGGAGCGGGGCTGGTCTACTGGGCGGCGCGGCGCTACGGTCGCGCGTTCGTGCTGGGCCCGATTGGACGCCGGATTCTTCCCCCCAGCGCCGTCGCCGAGATGGAGCGCCAATACCTTCGCTTCGGAGTGCCCGGAATCTTCCTGACCCGGCTGATCCCCGGGCCGCGATCGGTGGTCGCGCCCTTCGGGGGCCTGGTGGATCTGCGCCCCACGACGCTCCTGATTCCGGTCGCCCTCGCCGCCGCCCTCTGGTACGCCGCCATCACCGGCCTCGGTGTCGCGCTGGGGTCGGAGTGGGAATCGATCCGACACGTCATCGAGGCTTTGAATCGGACCCTGTTCCTGGTGGGGTTGGCGGGGACGGTGTTTGTGATTGGTTGGCTCGTGTGGCGCCGGCGAGTCAGCCGAGAGGACCGTCTCTGGTCCGCCCTGCACGCAGCCTTTGGGCTCGATGTCACCGCCGAGAACCGAGCCCGCGGCGATCCGGCGCTGGCGGCGGCGGCGATGCTCCTGCTCGAGCTGGCTCGGTCCGATCGGTCTTTCGGCCCCGCAGACCTGGCGGCCATCGAAGGCCGGCTCCGCGAGCAATGGTCGCTTCCCGCCGCGCCGGCCTCTACACCTCGGGATGCGAGCGCTCTGGCCGAGCGGGTGAGCCGAACCTACGACCGCGCCGCGCGCGTCGAGCTCTATCAGCGGTTACGAACCCTGGCCGCCAGCGGAGAGACCCTGCAGCCTCAGGAGGAGCGTCTGCTGCTCCGGGCTGCGGTCCTGCTGGGCCTCGACCAGGAGGGCGCGTCCATCCCCGGCAGCACTCCGTGACCACCGACCTGAGGGAGTTCGCCCTGGAGCAGTTTCGCGACTATCTCCAGCTCGAAGGCGGCCATAGCGCCAACACCGTCGAGAGCTACCTGCGGGATCTGCAACGGATGGCGACGTTCGCCGAAGGGCGGGGCGTTCACGACCCGGCATCGGTCACCGCCCACCTGTTGCGGGAATTCGTCTTTGCCCTGAAGGACCTGGGATTGAGCCCGGCCACCATCCGCCGGCAGGTCTCCGCCATTCGGACCTACTACCGGTTCCTAGTCGCCGAGGGCCTGGTGCCCGCCGATCCCAGCGACCGCCTCGAATCTCCCCGTCGCGGGCGCCGGCTCCCGCCCACGCTCTCGGTAGCGGAGGTCGAGGCCATGCTCCAAGCCGCCCGTCCCGACGATCCCCTCGCCTGGCGCGACCGCGCGCTGCTCGAGCTCGGTTATGGAGCCGGGCTCCGGGTCTCCGAGCTGTGCGGCCTCGTCCTGGGTGACCTGCGCTTCGACGAGGGGGTGGTGCGGGTGCTGGGCAAGGGCTCGAAGGAGCGCCTGGTTCCCGTGGGCCGCAACGTCATCGGGACGGTCTCGGTCTATCTGCACCAGGTGCGCCCGACCCTCGACCGGGGCAAGGGTCGCAACCGGGTTCTCCTCAATCGTCGCGGAGCGCCGTTGTCCCGGGTCGGCGCCTGGGGAGTAGTGAAGCGACTGGCAGCAGCGGCCGGCGTGACCAAACCGGTCACCCCGCATACGCTCCGGCACACCTTCGCAACCCACCTCCTCGAGGGGGGCGCCGACCTGCGCGCCGTCCAGGAGATGCTGGGCCACGCCGATCTCTCCACCACCCAGATCTACACCCACGTCGACCGGGAATATCTGCGCTCGGTCCACAAGCAGTACCATCCCCGCGGGTGATCGAGTCGCCCATGGCCGATCGCCGCATCGCGGAGTTGCGCGCCTGGCGCTTGCCGGCGGGATCGGTGCTCGCCTTGAGCCTCCTGCTGAGCTGCGCGCCCTATCAACCCGCCCCGGTTGACCAAGCCGCGCTGACCGCCGCCTACAACGCCCGGGGCTTGGACGATCCCGGCCTCCAGGGTTACCTGTCCGCCGCGGGCCTGGATCCCGCCACCACCGGGTGGCAGGCGCGAGACCTGGCGCTGGCGGCATGGTACTGGAGCCCGGCCCTGGATCGAGCCCGGGCGGCACGAACCGAGGCGATCGCGAGTCAGATCACGGCGGGCACCCGTCCCCAGCCCGGCTTGGCGGTCGGCGTCGAGAAGGACTATTCCGGCGGAGGTGGGGAGCCGCCCTGGGGAGTCTCGGGCACGCTGGCCTTCACCTTCGAGCTGGGAGGGAAGCGGGGCGCCCGCATCGCACGCTCGCAGGCCCGCACCTTCCTCGCCGAGGAGGAGGTCTCGCTGGTCGCCTGGCAGGAGGCGATGGACGTTCGACGCATGGCTGATCGTCTGGCCTCGGCCGAGCTCAAGCTGGGAGATGTCCGCGCCGAGTTGAGGGCGCTTCGCACCCTGGATTCCGTGCTCAAGGGTCGCTATCGCGAAGGCGTGGTGACGCGCTCGGACCTGGCCCAGAACGAGGCCGAGTTGCAGGGAACCCTGGTCGAACGCGGGTTGGCCCAACGTGAACTTCGCGAGGCGATGGCGGGCATGGCGGCTTCCGTGGGCGTGGTTCCCGCCCAGCTCGACACCCTCAAGGTGATGCCACCCCAGGGTTCCTGGTGCACCGTCGCCGCCACGCTCCCCCGAGACTCGCTCCAAAGCCTGGTGGTCCGGTCCCGGCCCGAAGTCGGCGTCGCCCTGGCCGGCTACAGCGTGGCGGAGGCCGATGTCCGGGTAGAGATTGCCCGGCAGTACCCGGACATTACCCTGGGGCCGGGCCTCTTCTTCGATCACGGGATCAACAAGTGGACGGTGCTGTTCGCCTTGCCCACGATCCCGTTTCATCGGAATCGCGGACCCATCGCGGAATCCGAGGCGCGGCGCGGAGTGGCCGCGGCCCAGGTGGCGGTGGTCCAGGACTCCGCGCTGGCGGATCTCGACGTGGGACTCGAGCGTTGCTCGGTGACCACGGCCTTGCAGGCGTCGGCCGACTCGTTGTTCGCTCTGATTCAGGAGCGGGCGGACCGGGCCCAGGCCGCTTACGACCGCGGCGAGACGTCACGACTGGAGCTGGCCTTCCTGGATCTGGCTCGGGTCCGGGCCGAACGGACCCGGCATGCCGCGGACCAGCAGCGGCGGGAGGCGGGGACCCTGCTCGAAGCCGCCGCGGGGGTCTGGCGCAGCGATCCGCCATCACGCTGGCCCAACCCCGCCAATGAGCCGCGCGGAAACCCACCCTTGAAGGACACTCTGCCATGATCCGGCGCGCACTGGTGGTGATCGCGGTTGTCGCGGGAACAGCCTGGCTGATTCGTGCGGGGCTGCAGCGCCGCGCGGCGTCGGCGTCCTCGGAAAGCCAGGCGACTACCGAGCCAAGCCGCATGGTAGTCACCGAAGGCCAGGCGGCCGTGGTGCTCGACAGTGCCACCAACCGGCGGATCGGGATCGCCACGGCGGTCCTTCGCCCGCAGGAGCGCCCCGGCGAGCTGGGGCTGGCCGGAGAAATCGTGACCGACCCCTCGGCCCTCGCCATCGTTCGCGCCGCGGTCGCGGGGCGACTGATGCTCTCGGAGGGTACCCACTGGCCCGCCTTCGGCGACCCGGTTACGGCCGGCGCCGTGCTCGGACAGGTGTCCGATGCCCTGCCGCTCACGGCCCCGCGCTCGGGTGTGGTGAGCCGGGTCCTGGCCCAACCCGGCGAGCTGGTGCAGGCGGGGCAGGGGTTGCTGGAGATCACCGATTACGCCCGACCCCTGGCTCGCATCGCCTGGGGTGCTGCAGCTCCACAGCAACCGCCCGCCTCTATCCTGGTGGCCCCAGCGGAGCACCCCAAGGCCCGGCTCCCCGCCCGCCTGGTGGGGTCGGCGCCCGAGGCCGATCCCCTGACCCGATGGCCGGCCTTTCTCTACCGGCTGGACCACGGTTGGCCAGGCGCCCGTCCCGGCGCGGCGGTGCAGGCCTTCGTGGCCGACCCCAAGACCCTGGTTCGCGGCGTGTTCATTCCCGACGACGCGGTGGTCCAGTGGGACGGCCTCACCTGGGTATTCCTGCAGCGGGGCACCGGTCGCTACCTCCGCACCAGGATCTCGGCCGAGCGGCCGGTGCCCGGCGGCTGGCTCGAGGCCGGAGAAGTCGCGGCCGGCGATACGGTCGTGACTCGAGGGGCCCAGCAGCTGCTGTCCGAGGAGTTCCGCGCCAAGATCGTCGTGGGTGAAGAGGTCGGCGAGTGAGGAGCAGCTCGATCGAACCGGTGCAGGTCCCATGTTAGCGGGTCTGGTTCGTTTCTCCGTCCGGCGCCGTGGCGTCGTGATCGGGCTCGGTTGCGCCCTGGTCGCCTACGGAGCCGGCGTCCTGTCGCAATCCAAGCTCGACGTCTTCCCGGAGTTCGCGCCGCCCCAGCTCTCGATTCAGACCGAAGCGCCGGGCTTCTCGCCGGAGCAGGTCGAGATTCTGGTCACCAAGCCCATCGAAGACGCTATCAATGGCGTCAGCGGTCTCAAGGCGCTCCGCTCCCAGTCCCTGCAAGGGTTCTCGATCATCACCGCGGTGTTGGGGGAGCGGGTCGACCTGTACCGGGCTCGCCAATCGCTGGCGGAACGATTGGGCGTCGTAGCCGGCCGTCTACCCGCGGCGGTCGAGCCTCCGGTGCTGAGCCCGCTCACCTCCTCGTCGAGCACGGTCCTGGTTGTGGGCATCACCTCGAAGACCCGGACCCTGATGGAGCAGCGGACCTTCGTGGACTGGACCATCAAGCCCAGAATCCTGGCCGTATCGGGTGTGTCCAAGGTGGCGGTGTTCGGTGGGGAGGTGAGGCAACTGCAACTACAGTTGGATCCCAACCGGCTTCGTGCCCTGGGCATCGGAACCACGGAGGTATTGGCGGCGGCGGCCCGCGCCACCGGCCTGCGTGGGGCCGGTGTGATCGACAATGCCAATCAGCGCATCATCGTGCGGACCGAGGGCCAGCTGCCCACCCCGGAGGCCTTGGCCCAGAGCGTCATTCGCGAACGCAACGGGGCCCTGTTGCGTCTGGGAGATGTCGGACGTCTGGTGGAAGGCGCGGAGCCCAAGTTCGGGGACGGAAGCATCAATGGGGAGCGGGGCTGCGTGATCGTGGTCTCGGCCCAGTTGGGCGGCAACACCAAGGAGGTGGCCGCCGACGTGGAGGCCGCCCTGCGCGGCCTGGCTCCGGCCATCAACGCCGGCGGGTTCATCCTGCACCCGAACCTCTTCCGTCCCTCCGAGTTCATCGACCTGGCCCTGCACAACATCACCGCGGCTCTCCTGCTCGGCACCTTCCTGGTGGCCGGCGTGCTGTTGCTCTTCCTCTTCGACGTTGGGGCCGCGGCCATTTCGCTCACGGCGATCCCACTCTCGCTGCTCACCGCCCTCATCGTCCTCAACGCACTGGGCCTCACCATCAACACCCTCACCCTGGGTGGCCTCGCCATCGCGCTGGGCGAGGTGGTGGACGACGCCATCATCGACGTGGAGAACATCGCGCGCCGGCTGCGGCTCAACCGGGCCCTCGACCGGCCTCGACCGGTGGCCGAAGTGGTGGTGAACGCTTCGCTCGAGGTGCGGGGCAGCGTGGCCTATGCCACCTTCGTGGTGGCGCTGGTGTTCGTACCGGTGCTCAAGCTCACCGGCGTCCAGGGCGCCCTGTTCCGCCCGCTGGCCATCGCCTACATCCTCGCGACGCTCGCCTCGCTGGTGGTGGCGCTGACGGTGACGCCCGCTCTGACCCTGCTGGTGCTGGCGCGTCGAGGGCACCGCGAGCATGACTCCATCGTCCTGGCCAAACTCAAGGGAGGTTACACCGCGACCTTGGGGGCCCTGCTGGGCCGGCCCGGGCCGGTCATGGCCGTCACCGCCATCGTCTGCACGGCCGCCGCCGCCACGCTGCCCTTCTTCGGCGCCACCTTCCTGCCGGAGTTCCGAGAAGGCCACTACCTGATCCACATGTCGGCCGTGCCGGGGACCTCGCTCCACGAGTCGCTCCGCCTCGGCGATCAGGTCACCGCCGCCCTGCGGGCGGATCCCCGGGTACGCTCGGTGGCCCAGCGGGCGGGACGTGCTGAGCTTTCCGAGGACACATGGGGGCCCCACTACAGCGAGCTCGAGGTGGACCTGGTGCCACTGACCGGGGCCGCCGCTCGTACGGTTCCCGACGACCTCCGGAGGCGCTTGACCGGATTCCCGGGCTTGAGCTTCGCCATCCGGGGATTCTTGGCTGAACGGATCGAAGAGACGCTGACGGGCTCCACCGCCGAAGTCGTGATCCGCATTGTGGGAGACGACCTCGACAGTCTCGATGCGGCGGCCAGGACGGTCGCCGTTCTGGTCCGCCGGGTGCCGAGGGCCTCTGATGTCCAGTACGACGCGCCGCCCGTGGTTCCGGAAGTCACCGTGAGGCTCCGTCCCAGCGACGTGGCGACCGCCGGCCTCACCGCCGATGAGGTGCTCGCCTCCATCGAGGCGGCTACCCGGGGCGCCAAGGTCACCGAGATCTTCGAGGGAAACCGCACCACCGACGTGGTCGTGATCCTCGACTCGGCCGCCCGGACTCGCCCCGAGGATCTGGCCCGCCTGCCGATTCTCTCCCAGAGCGGTCGGATGACCAACCTGTCCGATATCGCCGACGTGTCACGGACCTCCGGGCGCTATCTCATCTCCCACGTGGGGACTCGGCGGGTGCAGACCGTGACGGCCAACGTCTCGGGCGGCGATGTCTCCACCTTCGCCCGGCAGGTGCAGGATCGCCTGCGCCAACCGGGCATCATCCCGCATGGGATCTACGCTGAGCTGGGGGGCACCGCAGCGGCGCAGCGCGAGGCCCAGCGAGAGCTGCTTCTCAACAGTTTCCTGGCCGGCACCGGGATCGTGCTGCTGCTCTGGTTGGCCTTTGGTGAGGTGAGTCGGCTGGTCCTCGTCCTGGCCAACCTGCCCCTGGCGCTGGTCGGAGGCGTGCTGGCAGTCTTCCTGTCCGGCGGACTGCTCTCGCTGGGATCACTGGTAGGGTTCGTGACCCTGTTCGGCATCGCGACCAGGAACGCCGTGATGTTGATCTCCCACTACGAACACTTGGTGCGGGTCGAGGGGGCGACTTGGGGGCCGGAAACCGCCCTGCGGGGAGCCGCCGAGCGGTTGGGGCCAATCCTGATGACAGCCACCGTGACCGGTCTCGGCCTCTTACCGTTGGCTTTGGGCAGCGGCGACCCCGGCCGGGAAATCGAGGGCCCGATGGCGGTGGTGATCCTGGGCGGCCTGGCGACGTCCACGATCCTGAGCCTGTTCGTACTCCCCCCGTTGGCGCTACGGTACGGTCGGCTGGGAAAGGGGAGTAAGGAGGAGGCTTCCGTGGCCTGAAACTCGGGGCGACCTTCCTACGTCTCTAAGTGAAACACCTTGATCCCGTTAAACGGGAGCTGACTATGCGGAACTACTGGATAAGGATTGCCCTGGGCGCCCTGAGCGTCTTTGCAGTTGGGATGGTCATCGTGACGGTGGGGAAGGCGGGGAAGCGAGCGCTGAACCAGAAGCTCGGCTCCAGCGATCCGATCACCCTGCCGCTTGCCTTTCTTCCGTTTAAGGTCGACCAGCAACAGCTCGGCACCTTCAGCAAGGTCGTCATCATGCGGAGCGACCCCAAGCACGTCTCCGGTCTCCACCTCACCATCGATCTGACTCAGCCCGGGGCCGAGGATCGGCTCAAGAACTGCACCCTGGTGACGGACGTGGTCCCCGAGCCGAAGGGCAAGGGAGTAGACGTTCGGAACGAAAGTTTCCGCTGCGTCACGGATACGTCAGGAATGAAGCTGGTCTCGTTCGGGGACATCATGTTCCACCCGGGCGGCACGCACCGGCCGCTGCTGCTCCCGGCCGAGGCGGCCGAACGATTAAGGACCCACACCATCGACATCGATCTGTCGGGAAGGGGCGATTCGGCGAGCCAGGCGACGGATTCGCTGATGCAGATGGCGGAGTCGCTGAGCGTCAACGCCGAATCAATCCGGATCGAGGTCCAGCGCGTCGTGGATTCAGCCCACGTGAAGCAAAGCCAAAAGCCGAAGCCGAAGGTCACCCAGCCGACACGCTGATGCTCTCGGGGCCGCCCCGTGCCTTGTCCCAGGCCCGGGGCCGCTCTAGGTTAGAGCCCCCATGCTTATCGTCCTCGACAACTACGACAGCTTCACCTACAACCTGGTCCAGTACGTGGGCGAGTTGGGGGTGGAGCCGACCGTTTACCGGAACGACGCCATCACGCCGGAGCAGGTGCTGGCGCTCGATCCGGTGGCGATCATCGTGAGCCCGGGCCCGGGCACCCCCGGCGACGCCGGGATCTCGGTGCCGCTGATTCGGGCCGCGGCGGGACGGGTGCCCATCCTCGGTGTATGTCTGGGTCACCAGGCCATCGCCGAGGCCTATGGGGGGAGAGTGGTGCGCGCGGGACGCCTCATGCATGGTAAGACCACCTCGATACGGCACGATGGTCTGGGAATCTTTCGTGGGATTCCCAACCCGCTCGAGGTGATGCGCTACCACTCGCTGGTGGTCGCCCCGCGCGACCTGCCGGGCGACCTGGTGGTGACCGCCTGGTCCGCTGATCGGCCGGCCGGAGAGGAAATCATGGCCCTTCGCCACCGCCGGGATCCCGTTTTCGGGGTGCAATTCCACCCCGAGTCGGTGGGCACGGAGGAGGGGAAGCGGCTGGTCTCCAACTTCCTCCTCGAGGTGGCGCACAAGAAAGAGGCCAGTCTCACCACCGTAGGGTAATGATTTGGCCTAGAACCGCTTAGGTCGCCCCCACCACGCGGCTCCCGCTGCGGCATGACTTTTGACTCCGGCTCTGCCCGGTATTACGTTGGGAGATGCCAATCCTTGGCGTGATCCCGGCCCGGCTCGGCTCGACGCGACTCCCTAACAAACCGCTTCAACTCCTGGCCGGCGAGCCTCTGGTGGTCCGGGTCTTGGAACAGGTCCGCGCCTGTGCCGTGGCCGATCAGATCGTGGTGGCGACGGACTCGCCCATGGTCGCCAGAGTGGTGGAGAAAGCCGGAGCCGTCCCGGTGCTCACGGGTTCCAACCATATCAACGGCACCGAGCGGGTGGCCGAGGTGGCTCGGCGACCCGAGTTCGCCCGGTTCGACATCGTGATCAATATCCAGGGGGATGAGCCCTTCATGCCGGCAGCGGCGATCGAGGGCGCCGTCGCGCGGGTTCGCCACGGCGACCCCATCGGCACGGCGGCCGCACCTCTCGATCCGGCCCTCGCGTCCGATCCCAGCCGGGTCAAGGTGGTCACCGACCTCCAGGGCCGGGCCCTCTATTTCTCCCGAGCGGTGATCCCGCATCGGCGGGACGCGGGGCATCCTGGTACCGGTCTCTACTGGCAGCACCTGGGGATCTACGCCTGCCAGCGCGGCGCCCTCGAGCGGTGGGTGAGCCTGCCGCCCACGCCGGCCGAGGAGGCGGAAAAGCTGGAGCAGCTGCGGCCGCTGCAACACGGCTTCGCCATCGGTGTAGCCCGCCTCGACCAGCCGGCCTTGCCGGGCGTCGACACTCCCGAAGACCTGCGCCAGGCCGAGGCGCACTGGCTCCTAGCCCAGAGGTGATGCGATGACTCCTGGCTCCAGCGCGACCAAGTTCATTTTCGTGACCGGCGGCGTGGTTTCCTCTCTGGGGAAAGGCATCGCAGCCGCATCACTCGGAAGACTCCTGGTCGAGCGGGGCCTCAGCGTCACCATGCAGAAGTTCGATCCCTACATCAACGTGGATCCCGGGACCATGTCGCCGTTCCAGCATGGCGAGGTCTACGTGACCGACGACGGGGCCGAGACCGACCTGGACCTGGGGCATTACGAGCGCTTCATCGACCGCTCGCTCTCCCAGATGAACAACATCACGACCGGCCGGGTCTACCAGACGGTCATCAACAAGGAGCGGCGCGGCGAGTATCTGGGTTCCACCGTGCAGGTCATCCCCCACATCACCGACGAGATCAAGAACTGCATCCGGCGCACCGCGCCGGGGCACGACGTGGTCATCACCGAGATCGGCGGAACGGTCGGCGATATCGAATCGTTGCCCTTCCTGGAGGCGATTCGGCAGTTCCGCCAGGAAGTCGGCCGGGAAAACGCGCTGTTCATTCACCTCACCCTGGTCCCCTACATCGCGGCCGCGGGCGAAGTGAAGACCAAACCGACTCAGCACTCGGTGCGGGAGCTGATGGAGATCGGAATCCAGCCCGATCTTCTGGTCTGTCGGAGCGAGCGCCCGCTTTCCGCCGACATCAAGCGGAAAATCGCGCTCTTCTGCAACGTCGACTTCGGCTGCGTGATCGAGAGCCCCGACGTCCGGTCGATCTACGAGATCCCGCTCCGCTTCCACGAGCAGGGCTTCGATCGCGAGGTATGCCAGCGGCTGCACCTGGAGACCAAGGAGCCCGACCTGCGCGCTTGGAAGGCGATGACCGATCGGATTCTGACGCCCGCCGAGCAGGTCCGGATCGCGGTGGTCGGCAAGTACACCGATCTCCAGGATGCCTACAAGTCGGTGCATGAGGCGTTGGTCCACGGGGGAATCCCCCATGATGCCGGCGTGGAGATCCACTGGGTCTCCAGCGACGGTTTTACCGACCAGGCCACGACCGGCGCCATTCTCTCAGGGTATGACGGCCTGCTGGTCCCGGGCGGCTTCGGGGTGCGGGGCATCGAGGGGATGGTGGAGGCGGTCCACTGGGCCCGGGAGAATGATCTGCCGTTCCTGGGCATTTGCCTCGGACTCCAGGTGGCCATCATCGAGTTCGCCCGGCACGTCTGCGGGATGCCGGACACCAACAGCACCGAGTTCGAGCCCGAGTGCGAGGCGCCGGTGATCTCCCTCATGGCCTCGCAGAAGAACGTCTCCGATCTGGGCGGCACCATGCGGCTGGGAGCCTACACCGCGCGACTCCGTCCCGGGTCCAAGGCGGCCCAGGCCTACGGCGCCATCGAGGTGAGCGAGCGCCATCGCCATCGGTGGGAGGTCAGCAATGCCTACCGGGACGTGTTGGCCGAGCATGGGCTCAGGCTCTCGGGCCAGTCGCCGGACGGCGGGCTGGTCGAGGTCATCGAGCTTCCCAACCATCCCTGGTTCATCGGCTGCCAGTTCCACCCCGAGCTCAAGTCCCGGCCTACCCGGCCGCACCCCCTGTTCGCCGGCTTCGTCGGCGCGGCTCTGAAGCGCCGGAAGGCGATGGCCGCGAGTAGCCCAGCAGCGGCCCCGGCCGTCAAGCCGGCCCCGGTGGCGGAGACCCGGCACCGATGACCTGGTCGTTCGCGCGGACGCCGTTTCTCATCGCCGGGCCGTGCGTGATCGAGCCCGGCGACGTGCTCCCCCGGGTGGCGGAAACGCTGGTCCGACTGCGCGAGCGACATGGACTCCCGATCTGCTTCAAGGCCAGCTTCGACAAGGCCAATCGCGCCCGGCTCTCGGGAAACCGTGGCCCCGGGTTGCAAGAAGGCCTGCGGGCGCTCGAGCGGGTCCGCTCGCTGAGCGGGCTCCCCATCCTGACCGACATTCACGAGCCGGACCACGCCGCCGCCGCCGCTGAGGTCGTGGACGCTTTGCAGATCCCCGCCTTCCTCTGCCGGCAGACCGATCTCCTGGTAGCCGCCGGCCGCACCGGCAAACCGCTCAATATCAAGAAGGGGCAGTGGATGGCCGCGGAAGAGATGCGGGGTGCGGTGGAAAAGGCGCGAGAGGGCGGGGCCACCGAGGTAGCGGTCACCGAGCGAGGCAACTTCTTCGGCTACGGGGACCTGGTGGTGGATTTTCGAAACCTGGTCCGTCTGCGGGAGATCGGGGCCACTGCTGTGGTCTTCGATGCCACGCACGCGGTGCAGCAGCCGGGCCAGGGACGGGACGGCACCAGTGGCGGGCTCCGGCCGCTCATCCCTCCGCTCCTGGCCGCGGCCGCGGCCATCGGCGTCGACGGCTTCTTCCTCGAGACCCATCCCGATCCGGACCGGGCCCGAAGCGACAGCGCCACGCAGTGGCCACTCGAGCGGCTGGGCGAGTTGCTCGGCCGAACGCTCGAGATCTGGATGGCGGCGCGGGAAGCGGTGCATGTCTAACCGCCCAGAGGCGCTCGTGATCGATACCGACAAGGCGCTCAGGATCCGGCTGCTGGCCCTCGACGTCGACGGTGTCCTCACCAATAACGCCATCTATGTGGGCCTGGTGAACGGCGTGCGCGTCGAGTTCAAGCAGTTCGATATCCAGGACGGCCTCGGCCTCACCGTGCTCCGGACCATGGGCATCGAGGCTGCCCTGGTCAGCGGCCGGTTTTCGGAAGCCACCTCCCTTCGGGGCGCCGAGCTGCAGATCGCGGAAGTGATTCAGGAGCCCAGCGCCCGCAAGCTGCCCGCCTTTGCCGATCTCTTGCGGCGCCGGGGCCTGGCCTGGGAGGAGGTGGCCTACGTGGGCGACGATCTGGCCGATCTTCCCCTGCTTGCCCGCGTCGGGCTGCCGCTGGCCGTGGCCAACGCGGTCGAGGAAGTGAAACGCGCGGCGGTCTACGTGACCCACGCTTCAGGCGGGTCTGGGGCCGTGCGAGAAGTCGTCGAAGTGCTGCTCAAGGCGAGGGGGAGCTGGGATGACGGCGTTCGCGCCTATCTCGAGGAGCGTGGTGAGTACCGCGCCCGATCCGACCGCGCTGGTTGAGGCGGGCCGGCGCGTCCTGCGGCTCGAAGCTGAGCAAGTCGCCCACGCGGCTGACCGGCTGGATGGAGCGTTTGCCAAAGCGGTCGAACTGCTGGCCGCTTCGCGCGGCCGGGTGATCCTCAGCGGGCTGGGGAAATCCGGCCTCATCGCCCGGAAGATCGCGGCCACGCTCACTTCCACCGGGACCCCGGCCACCTTCCTCCACCCGGTCGATTCGCTGCACGGCGATCTCGGCATCGTGGACCGGAACGACGTCGCCATCGTCCTGAGCAAGAGTGGAGAATCGGACGAGTTGGCAGGACTCCTCGCCTCACTCCAGCGGCTGGGGGTCCCGATCGTGGCGATCACCGGCGGTGGTGACTCCCTGCTGGCCCGCGCGGCCACCATCGTGCTGGATGCCGGCGTGGAAGAGGAGGCCTGTCCCTACGACCTGACCCCGACCGCCAGCACTACCGTGGCCCTGGCGTTGGGTGATGCCCTGGCGATCGCGCTGTTGGAGACGAAAGGGTTCCGGCGTGACGACTTCGCCGCGCTGCATCCGGGCGGCCGCCTGGGCCGGCGACTGTTGCTGCGGGTGCGGGACGTCATGGCTCCGTGCCAGACCCTGAGTGAGGGAGCCACCATGCGCGAAGTCACCCTCACCCTGGCGCATCAGCGCGGGCTAGTGGTCGCGGTGGTCGATGGGAGGCTCACCGGCGTCTTCAGCGCCGGCGATTTGTCCCGCCTGGCGGAACGGGAGACCGAGTTCTTGGCCAAGCCGCTGCGCTCGGTCATGACCCGGACGCCCAAGACGGCGGGTCCCGACGACCTGGCGGCCTCGGCGGTCGGCACCATGGAGCGCTACGGCATCATGGCCCTGCCGGTGATCGAGGCGGACGGCCGGGTGCTTGGGGTCGTGCATCTCCACGATCTGATGCGGGCGGGCGCGGTGTGATGAGAGACGGCGGACAGGATGGACAAGGCGGACAGGTCGGTCGGGGCCGCCAGGGCTGGCGTTTGTCCCTCTTGTCCGTCTTGTCCGCCCTGACCGTCGCGGTGACCGCCTGCACCGACACCGGGGTGAAGCCCACGGTGACTTTGCAGAAGGCCGATACCGCCGACCAGCTGCTGGAAGGGATGTCGCACTACATCACCGAGCAGGGCGTGCGCCGGAGTCTGGTCGAGGCCGATACGGCGCGGCTCTACGAGCCGACCCAGATCGCCGAGTTGCGAGCGCTCACGGTGACCTTTTACGACTCGGTCGGGAAGGTCACCTCGGTGGTGACGGCAGATTCAGGGACCTATTTCATGCGCGACGGGTCGATGAAGGCTCGTGGTAACGTGATCGCGCGGACGCCGGATGGGCGCCGCCTCTCGAGCCCCATCCTCGATTACGACCAGAAGACCAACACCATCTCCTCGGACCAGCCGTTCGTCTACGAGAACGGAGAGGAGCACCTGGAGGGGAACGGATTTCACTCCGACCCGGACTTCCGCAATGTCGTCACCCAGCAACCGAGGGGCGGGCAAAAAGAGGTCAGGCGGGGTAAGCCCAGTGGCGGGGTGCTGTTGCCGGGCCAATGAAACGTCTGGCCCTGGTGTTGCTGTGCGTGGTCGTGCGGCCGGCGGCGGCGCAGTCGGAGCGCTGCTTGTTTCAGCTCGATTCGGTCGGGGGAACCGGCGTCCAGGTCTCCGGCGCAGGCGGGATCAATTACTTCGCCAGCGGTGGCGTCAAGATGAGCTGTCGTGGCACCAAGGTGACCATGCGCAGTGATAGCGTCGCGGCCTACGGAGGCAAAGTGGTCCAGTACGTCGGCCGGGTCCGCTACCGTGATTCCACGGTCACCATGAGCGCCGATCGCGGCACCTACTACAAGGACGGCGAACGGTGGGAGGCCCGGGGCAACGTGGTCACCGAGAATCTGGTGAACGGCTCCACCCTGCAGGGTCCGGCCCTGGACTATCTGCGCGTCATTCCGGGCGTCCGGGACACGACCGAGAGCTACGCCGTGGGCCGGCCCAGCATCCGCTACGTCACGCTGGATTCGGCCGGCCGCCCACAGGAGCCCTACATCATCGTCGCGGACCGGGTGCGGATGCGAGGAGATGATCGCGTCTGGGCCGGAGGCAAGGTCACCATCGACCGGAGCGATTTCGCCGCTCGGGGGGACTCGCTCCGCTTGGATACCGGGGCCGGGAATGATGGCACCCTGCTCGGGGGGCCGGTGATGCGCGGCATGGGCAGTGACCAGTTCACGCTGACCGGCCGGCGCATCGACTTCCGCCTGGAGCAGCGGCAACTGCGATTCGTGACCTCTAAGGGCGACGGCCACGCGGTGAGCCGCGACCTCGATCTCAAGGCGGATACCATCGGTCTCGAGGTGAAGACCGCCCGCCTGGTCCAGACGCTCGCCTGGGGCGATACCCTGCGTCCACTGGCCATCACCGCGCAGTACACCATCCGGGCCGACTCCCTGGCCATCGATACGCCCGAGCGCTACCTGACCGAGACGCGCGCCTTTGGTGGGGCCTGGGTAGGTGGTCCACCGGATTCCGTGGGCCAGGATCGGGATTGGCTGGCCGGGGAGACGGTCGTCGCCCACTTCGCACAGAAGGATTCGGGCGGCGTGTCCCAGACCCGGCTGCAAACCGTGGAGGCGCAGAAGGACGCCAAGTCCTACTACCGCATCCAGGACGACAAACGACCCGGGCGGCCCTCACTCAACTATTCCCGCGGGGACCGGATCCGGGTGATCATGAAAGATCAGACCGGGCCCGCGGCCGTGGCGCGGGTGGAGATCCACGGCAAGGTGGACGGAGTGGAGATGGATCCGCATACCACCCCTCCCGACTCGCTCAAGGCCGATTCGGCCACCGCGCGGAGCTCCCGGTGACGGCTCCATCCTATGCCTGGCTGTCGGGGCTCCGGGATCGGGACCTCTCGCTTCCGCTGGCCCTCGCCGCGGTGGTGCGGGACGCCGGGCCGGACGGAAGCCTGACCTTCTCCGAATTCGCCCTGGGCTTCCGGGACATCTTCCAGAACTGCTACACCGAGGTGAGCGGCTCGGCAGGACACCAACTGTCGGCGGAGGAACTGCACGAGAATCTGAACCGGTCGGTGCTCCCCCGACTGGCCGACGAGGGCTGGATCGCCGGGCCGGACGACGGGACCTGGACTCACGTGCGGGCCCATGGACTCTGGTGGGAGGAGGCGGCCGGCCATCGCGCCGCGGCCCAGATCGAGCTGGTGGCCCTGGGGAAGACCGGCTTCCGCCGGAGCCTTCGGATGACCGGGACCATGCGGATCCAGCAAGGGAGCGTCCTGGAGGGTCAGAATCTCAGCAAGTCGTTTCGCCGTCGCCGGGTCGTCAACGAGGTGAGCGTGCGGGTGGAGCAGGGAGAAATCGTGGGGCTGCTGGGCCCCAACGGGGCGGGGAAGACCACCACGTTCTACCTCATCACCGGACTGATCAGGCCCGATGAGGGCACGGTGACCCTGGACGGTAAGGACCTCACGGGAGCTCCGATGTATCAGCGGTCCCGCCGCGGGATCGGCTACCTGGCCCAGGAGCCGTCGGTGTTCCGGAAGCTCACCGTCGAGGAGAACGTCCTCGCCATCCTGGAGACCCTGCCGATCGGTCGAGATGAGCGCCGGCATCGCCTGGAGATCGCTGCTGGACGAGCTCTCGATCAAGCACCTCCGGAAAGTGAAGGCCTACGCGCTGAGCGGCGGGAGAGCGTCGGCGCCTGGAAATCACCCGGGCCCTGGTGACGGAACCCAAGTTCATGCTCCTGGACGAGCCCTTTGCGGGGGTCGATCCCATCGCGGTCCACGACATCCAGACCATCGTGGCCAGCCTTCGGCACCGCGGCATCGGGGTGCTGATCACCGATCACAATGTCGAGCAGACCTTCGATATCGTGGACCGGGCCTACATCATGTTCGAGGGCAAGGTACAGGTGTCCGGAACCGTCAAGGAGCTGGTGCGGAACGAGCAGGTGGCGCGACTCTATCTGGGACCCACGCTGACGAGCCGGCTGCGGTCGCGCCAGGAGAGCGTGGCATGAAGACGGGCCTGTCCCAGCAGACCTCCCTCCGGCAGGACCTCCGGATCAATCCCCGGCTGTATCAGGCCATGGACATGCTCTACATGCCCATGATGGACCTGCAGCAGCATCTCAAGCAGGAGCTGCTCAACAATCCGTTCCTGGAGCTGGTGGAGCCGGAGGAAGAGGAGAACAACAAGGAAGCCACCCAGACCGAGGAGAAGGAGACCGCCAAGACCGAGGAGAAGACCGATTGGGAGGAGATCCTCCTGAACGGCTTCGAGGTGGGAGGATCGCGCGAGGAATACGAGGAGCGCGAGTACGTCGAGCCGGTCTCGGTGGAGGCCCGTGACTCTGATCGACCACCTTCGGGACCAACTTCAGCTCCAGGACCTGACGCCCCGCCAGATGCTCCTGGCCGAGGAGTTCCTGGGCAACATCAGCGAGGACGGGTACCTCGGCGCTTCGATCGAGGAGATCCACGGCACCGTCAATCAGCTGATCGCTTCCTACGCGGCGCCCGAGCCGACCGGGGAGGAGGGCGAGGAAGGCGAGGAAACGGAAGCCGCGCCTGCGACGGAGCAGGGCCTCCCGCTCTACACCATGGCCGAAGTCGAGGAGATGCTGAAGATCATCCAGCGTCTCGACCCGCCCGGCGTAGGCGCCCGCGATCTGCGGGAGTGTCTGCTGCTTCAGCTCCAGGAAAAGGAAGACACCAGCTCGCTCACCTTCCGCCTGGTGAGCGAGGCGTTCCCCGATCTCATCGCTCACCGCTGGAACGACCTGGGCCGCAAGTTCGGTGTCGAGCCCGCCGCCGTCCAGGCCGCGGCCGACCAGTTGGCGCACTACGACCCCAAGCCCGGACTCAAGTATTCCGCCCGGAGCGAGGGGTACATCATTCCGGATCTGATCGTGGACAAGGTGGACGGCCGCTACCTGGTCTTCCTGAACGACACCGGCATGCCGCGCCTCCGGCTCAGCCGCTCCTATCAGGAACTGGCCCGCGACAAGAAGAAGTTCACCCCCGAGAATCGCGACTTCATCGCCTCGCGCATGAACAGCGCCAACTGGCTCATTCAAGCCATCGAGCAGCGGCGCCAGACCATGCTCAAGGTCATGAACTTCATCGTGGACCGGCAACGGGATTTCTTCGAGAAGGGGATCGAGTACCTGAAGCCCCTGACCCTCCGCGAGGTGGCGGAGGTCATCAACATGCACGAGTCCACGGTCAGCCGGGTGACCAACGAGAAATACGTGCAGACCCCGCGGGGAGTGCTGCCGCTCAAGTTCTTCTTCTCCAGCGCGCTCGCCACCAGCTCCGGCGAGGACGCCAGCGCCCGGTCGATCCGGGCCAAGCTGGAGAAGATGGTGGGAGAGGAGGACCCGGGGAACCCGATCACCGATCAGCAGATCGTCCACAAGTTCGCGGAGCAGGGCATTCAGATCGCCCGCCGGACGGTGGCCAAGTACCGGGACCAGCTGGGGATCCTCTCGGCGCGGATGCGCAAACGGGTATGAGCCGGTCCCGCCTGGCGCCGCGACCGGTGGACGTCAGCGTGTTGGTGCCCGCCAAGGACGAGGCGGAGAGTCTGCCCGAGTTCCTGCGCCAGTGCGCGACCGCGCTCGGGGCCGCACCGTTCACCTTCGAGGTGGTGGTGGTGGACGACGGCTCGCGCGACGCGACGCCCAGCGTGCTGGAGGACCTGCAGGCCCAGTATCCGTTTCTCCGAGTCGTGACCCACCGGCGCCAGCGGGGCATCACCGACGCGCTCTATTCGGCGGCCTGGGTCGCGGAGGGGCGCGTCTTCGTGTTCTATCCGGCCGATCTCCAGTATGTGCCGGCGGATATCGCGGGCTTGGTGGCCCCGGTGCTGGCCGGAGAGGCGGACGTGGTCACCGGCACCAAGCAGGGCAAGTACGAGAAGGCCTTCGTGTCCGCGGTGTACAACGGGCTCTCCCGCTACCTGTTCGGCGTCTCCGTCACCGACCTCAATTCCGTCAAAGCCTACCGTCGCGAAGTCGTGCAGGCCCTCCCGCAGCGCCCCGATTGGCACCGGTTCATGGTGGTGATGGCCGCCGCGGAGGGGTTCCGCGTGGCCTCCCGACCGGTCCCAGTGCATCCGCGCCAGGCGGGGGTCTCCAAGTTCACCTGGCGCCGCATTCCCGTGGGCGTCCTCGACCTGCTTTCGGTGTGGTTCCAGCTCCGGTTCGGCCGGAAGCCGCTCCTGTTCTTTGGCGTGGCCGGGGCCTCGCTCTTCCTGGTGGGACTGCTGGCCGGAATCGTGGCCCTGGTGCTCCGGTTCGGCTACGGGATCGGCTTCCGCCCGTTCCTCAACCTGGTCGAGACCATGATCATCAGCGGGATCGCCCTGTTCGGCTTCGGCTTCGTGGGCGAAATGATCGCGGGGCTGCGTGAGGACATTCAGGCTCTGCGCCAGGAGGTCCCGCGCGGAGCCCTGAGCCGGTCGAGCCTCGACGACGAGCGGTGAGCCCGACTACAGGCGATCTTCGCGCCTGGTACAACCGGCACTACGCGACCCAGGGCACCGCCTCCATGCGGCCCGCCCAGGCTTACCCTCCGATCCTCGAGCTGCTTCAGCCGGAATCCGGCCGGACTCTCCTCGACGTGAGTTGCGGCACCGGCCACGTCCTCGCCGCCGCCGCTGCCCGTGGCCTTCAGGCGGTCGGCGTCGATCTGTCCGACCAGGCGGTCCGCATTGCCCGGGCGGCGGCGCCCGCTGCGCTCCTGGCCGTCTCCAGCGGCGAGTCGCTCTGCCTGCGCGCGGCGTCGGTCGACTACCTGACCTGTTTAGGCTCGCTGGAGCACTTCGCCGACATGGAGGCGGGGCTGCGCGAGATGCGCAGGGTCGTGCGGCCCACCGCCCGCCTTGCGATCATGGTTCCCAATCGTCGGTTCCTCGGCTGGTGGGTCCTGGGGCGACGGGGTACCGCGCAGGAAGACATCAACGAGCGGTTGCTGACGTTGGAGGAGTGGCGCGCGCTCCTCGAGCAGGCGGGGTTCGAGGAGCTGGGCGTACACGCCGATCCCTGGCACGCTACTCGACTCCGATCCGGCTCTGGGAGCGGCCCCCTGGCCCGGGTGGGTGGCTGGCTGGTCGGGCAGCTGTGGCGATTGCTGCCGCTCCGATTCGACTATCAGTTCGTCTTCGTGGTCCGGCCCCGTGCCTCAGCGGCCGCCGCGTAGATCCCCTTCCACGCCGGGACGATGGCATCCCAGGTGAATTGCTCCTGCAGCAACCGATAGCCCCGCTCGCTCAGACGAGCTCCCAAGGGTGCGTCCAGGGCGAGCCGGAGCAGGGCAGCGGCCAGTGCGTCCGGGTCGCCCGGGGGGACCAGCAGCCCCGTGTCCTCATGCCTTACGATGTCGGTGATGCCGCCGACCCCACTGGCGATCACGGGCACCCGCTGGTTCATGGCCTCCAGCAGGACCACGCCCAACCCTTCAGTGTCGCCCCGGGCATCCACGACGGCCGGGAGCACGAACCCGCTGGCCCGGGCGTAGGCCTGCTGGAGCTCCGCTTGCGAGACCCAGCCCCGCCAGGTGACCCGCCCGCTTACTCCCAGCCGCTCGGTCAGCGCCTCGAGCGCGGGGCGCTCCGGCCCGTCTCCCACCACCTCGAGCCGAGCCCCCACGCGCCCGGGCAGGCGGGCCAGTGCCTCGAGCAGGTAGCGGACCCCTTTGCGCTCGACCAGGCGCCCAACGAAGAGAATCCGGAATACACCTGGCGCGGGCGCCTCGCGACGGCCTGCCGGTGGAAGAGCCACCGTGTAGGGAACCACCCGAACCGCCGTGTCCGGCGCCAAGGCGGCCACTCGCCGGGCAGTATGGGTGGAGATCGCGACCACTGTCTGGGAGATGCGGGCCGCCCAGGTCAGGAACCTGGTGAACGGAGACCCGGGACGCTTGGCCCACTGAAATTCCACGCCATAGAAGGTGGTGACGATCGCGGCGCCACCAACCTTCTGCCCAATCCAGCCGAAGAGGGCGTGGGGCAGCGGCCAGTGGACATGAATCACGTCATAGGACTCCCGCCGGCACAACCGCCCGATGGCCACCGCCCCAGCTATCACGTACCACACCGGCAAGACCCGGAACAACCCCGACCGGCGCATCCGATCATGGGCCGCCTCCTCGTGGGTCAATCGTTCCCAGCTGGCCGGGGCATAGCGAAACCGATGGACCGGGATTCCGTCGAATTCCCGGTTACCGCCACCCCGGTAGGCCGAGGTGAAGACTTCCACGGCCACACCCTGGGCCCGGAGCCGCTGGAGCAACTCGACTAACCAGGGAACGATGACGTCATCGGAGGTGCGGGGGAACGCGGCGAGCACGTGGAGCACGCGCATGCGGCATAGTATACCACCTTTCTGGGGCCCCCGGTGGGCCGCTATCTTTCGCCCGCTATGCATCCGAGCCAGCGCGCGTCTTCGGCCGTACGTCCGCTGCGGTGAGGCGGTTCGGTCGGGTTCTCGGGGCGCTGCTTCAGATCGGCCTGCTCGCGGCGGCGTCCTGGTTTCTGATTCGCACCGTCCGCTCGACCTGGCCCAGCCTCACCCAGGTGCCGTTGGACATTTCCTGGGGGCCGCTCCTGCTGGCGTCGGTGCTCACCGTGTTGACCTACGCCCTGCTGATCCGGGCCTGGGTCTCCAGCCTCGCCTGGTGGCAGCAGCAGTTGCGCTACCCCATAGCACTCTACATCTGGTTCACCACCAACCTCGCTCGCTTCGTGCCGGGTGCCGTGTGGCAATTCGTCGGTCTCGCCGCCATGGTGGGGGAGCACGGTGTCTCGCCCGTGGCCGCCATGGGCGCCGTGCTGCTGCAGCAGCTCCTCTTTCTCGGCGCGGGGCTAGCGCTCAGTCTGATCCTGGCTCCCCAATTCCTGGGCGCCTGGGGGCAGGGGATCCCGGAGCTGGCCTCCACTACGGCGGCGATCGTGCTGTTGGGTGGTATCATCCTCGGATTTCCGTGGCTCTCGCCCCGCCTGGGACGATTCCTCGGGCGGATGCTGGGCCGAGAAGTACCGGCGCCCCATCCTCAGCATGGCATGCTGGTGCGCTATATGGGGACGCTGGTGGTGAGCTGGGTCAACTACGGAATCGCCTTTTGGCTGTTCGGGCAGGCGCTCATGCGTGAGACCCACCCCGGACTCCTGCTCGCGGTAGGCGCCTTTACGACCAGCTATGTGGCGGGACTCCTGGCGGTTTTCGCCCCGGGAGGGTTGGTGGTGCGGGAAGCGGCGCTGGTGGCGGCCCTGAGCCCCGCCATCGGAGCTCCTCGCGCCCTGGTGCTCGCCCTGGGATCCCGGATCTGGCTGCTGGGGATCGAGATCCTCACCGCGGGCTCGGTCATCGCCTGGTTCCGTTCGACCCGAGCCCCCTCGTCCACTCCTCCGGCCTAGACTCTCGATGCAGCGGTTGATCCAGCGTTACCCCACGCTCACCGCCTCCGGGCTCTACACCCTCGTGGTGGCGTTGGCCTTCTGGCCCTTCTGGGGCGGGGCCTTCCTCATCAACGAGGTGAGCGACGCCAGAACCGGATTTGCTTTCCGGGGTTTCGCCGCGGAGTACTTCAAGGCCCATCACGCGTTGCCCCAGTGGGATCCCTACATCTTCGGCGGACTTCCCTTCGCCGCTGGCCACGGGGACGCGCTCTATCCCACCTTCCTCCTGCGGCTGATCCTGCCGGTCGACGTCGGCGTGTCGCTGGGATTCATGGTGCACATCGTCCTGGCCGGCTGCTTCACCTATCTCTTTCTCCGGGCGCTCCGGCTGGACTGGGGCCCCGCCTTCGTGGGTGGCGCGGCCTACCTGTTCAGCGGGCAGGTGGTGTCCATGGTGAGCCCGGGACACGACGGCAAGCTCTATGTGAGCGCGCTTCTGCCGCTCGCCTTGATGCTGCTCTACCAGGCGGTCACGCGGGGAGACTGGCGGCGCTACCTCGGATTCGGAGCGGTGGTGGGATTCTCGCTGCTCACGCCCCACTATCAGATGACCTATTACCTGCTGATGGCGGCTGGGTTCTTCTGGATCTTCCTGGTGTTCTTGAGCGGGGAGCGGCCCGCGGAGCACCGGCCGTTGGTGTCGTTCGGTCTCTTCAGCCTGGCGATCGTGGTGGGCCTCCTGGTGGCGGCGCCGCAGATCGCGCCGTTCTTCGAGTATCTCGCCTCTTCGCCCCGGGCCGCCGCCGGGAGCAGCAGCAGCGGCTGGGAGTACGCCACCTCCTGGTCGATGCCGCCCGAGGAGCTGGTCAACGCCATCTGGCCCGCCTTTTCGGGGACGCTGGAATCGTACTGGGGTCGCAACTTCTTCAAGCTCCACAGCGAGTACGTCGGGGTCACCGTCCTCATGCTGGCTACCTTCGCCTTCCGGCTTCCGGGACGGCGGAAGCTGGCGTGGTTCTGGGTGGCCCTCGCCATCTACGCCATCATCTTCGGATTCGGCGGGTCACACGCCGTTCTACTATCTGCCGTACTACCTGCTGCCCGGGATCAAGATGACCC
Organism: uncultured Gemmatimonadales bacterium; assembly: GCA_963704015.1. Taxonomy (GTDB): domain Bacteria; phylum Gemmatimonadota; class Gemmatimonadetes; order Gemmatimonadales; family GWC2-71-9; genus DATIWD01. The sequence continues at coordinate 93,678 of CAVPGI010000007.1, read as the reverse complement.
GGGCCGCCGCCATGATCTTCTACCTGGCCTCGTTCAGCGCCGCGGTGCTGGCGGCCATGGGAACCCAGGCCCTGATCCAGGGAGATGCGGAACCCACCCGCCGAGTCTGGCTCACCTGGCTGGGCGTCTTGGCCTTCGTCGCCTTCGGTGCGCTGGTCGGGGCCTGGGAGCCCGTCACCCGCGCGCTGGCCTCGGCTGAACGGGTGGGGCAGGCGACCAGCAACTATCCCGCCTTCCGGCTGGACACCTTCCGCGTGCTGCTGGCCGGGGGTCTCCTCGCGACCCTTGCCTGGCGCTGGACCAAGGCGGAATGGTGGAGTCTGGCCGTGGCCGGGCTGGTGCTGCTCGAGCTCTGGAGCGTGGAACGCCGCTACATCCGCTGGAGCCCGCCGGCGCGGCAGACCTTCGCGCCCGATCAGGTCGTGCAGGCCCTGCCGACCGAAGAGGAGCCCTACCGGGTGCTGCCCCTGGGGCTCTACCAAGACACCTACCTGATGACCCAGCGCATCCGCTCGGTGCTGGGCTACCACGGCAACGAGCTGCACCGCTACGACGAGCTGATGGGTGGCAAGAACGTCTGGAGCAACGCCGGCAATCCCAACATCTGGCATCTGCTGGCGGTGAAGTACGTGGTGGTGCCCCAGGCCGTGAAATTTGCGTCCTTGGTCCCGGTGGGCGACTCGCTGCAGACCGACGATCGCGTCCCGGGATTTCTCTATCGCGTGGCGGACGCCGCGCCCTTTGCCTACCTGGTCCGGGAGGCCCTGCGCACACCCGACACCCAGGTGGTGCCGACGCTGATGGATCCTCGCTTTGATCCCCGCCGGCTCCTGCTGGTAGCACCCGACGCACCGGCCGGGGTCGCGACCATTACCGCGATTCCGGAAACCCTGGCGGCGAAGGTCACCACCGAGGCTCCGCGGGCGGGCGCCTATCGCTTCCACCTACAAGAGCCGCCTGCCGCGCCGGCCTACCTCTTCATCAGCGAGAACTATTTCCCCGACTGGCATGCGGAGGTCGATAGCCGGCCGGCGCCGTTGCTGCGGGCGCAGTACACCCTCATGGCGGTGCCGGTGCCGGCGGGCGCCCGCGAGGTGACCCTGGAATACCGGACTCCCTGGTTCCGAGACCGGCCTCATGATCTCGGGTTTGACTCTGCTCGCGCTGCTGGGGATCGGGATCGCCGGCGGCGGATGGCGGAGGAAGGAAGCGGCCGATGGTTGACCGGGCCCTGGTCATCATTCCGACCTACAACGAGCGGGAGAACCTGGCGCAGATCGTCCCCCAGGTACTCAAACAGGACGAACGCCTCGAGGTGCTGGTGGTGGACGACAACTCCCCCGACGGTACCGGAGCGCTGGCCGATCGCCTGGGGACGGAGGACCGCCGAGTGCACTGCTTGCACCGGGAAAGCAAAGAAGGCTTGGGGCGGGCCTACCTGGCCGGGTTCCGGTGGGGGCTCTCCCGCAAGTACGACGCGATCTTCGAGATGGACGCCGACTTCTCCCACGATCCAGCCGCTCTGCCGCGATTCCTGGAGGCTATCGAAGGGGCCGACCTGGTGATCGGGTCTCGCTATAAGACGGGCGTCAACGTGATCAATTGGCCAATTTCGCGGCTGCTGTTGTCACTGGCGGCCAACCTCTACGCCCGCTGGGTCACCGGCCTCCCGCTCAAGGATTCCACCGGCGGCTTCAAGTGCTTCCGGCGCGAGGTGCTGGCGGCGATCGACTTGGACAACGTCCGCTCCAACGGCTACGCCTTTCAGATCGAAATGAGCTTTCGGGCCTGGAAGAAGAAATTCCGCCTGGTGGAGATTCCCATCGTCTTTCACGAGCGGGTGGAGGGCCAGAGCAAGATGAGTAGAAGCATCGTGCGCGAGGCGGTCTGGATGGTCTGGTGGCTCCGGCTCCGGTCCCTGATGGGCGACTTATGAGCGGAACCACGTTCTACAAGATGAGTGGCTCGGGCAACGACTTCGTGATGCTCGATGGGCGCCACCACCAGCCGTCCGCTTGGCCGAGCGACCGGATCCGGGAGGTCTGCGACCGGCGGGAAGGGGTCGGCGCAGACGGATTGGTGATCCTGGAGCCGGTGGAGCCATCGGTAGTCCGGATGCACTTCTATAACTGCGACGGATCCCTGGCGGCCATGTGCGGCAACGCGGCGCTCTGCAGCACCCGCCTGGCAGCGCGGTTGGGGCTGGCCCCGGCTTCCGGCATGCGCTTGATGACGGGGGCAGGGACCTTTCCAACCCGGTGCGTGGGGGACGAGTCCTGGGCCGAGCTCAACCTCCAGGGGTTTGCCGCCCCGGCCCCGGTCACCGGCCTGGGGCTAGGGCCTTCCGAACGGGCTGCCTATCTGGCCTGCGTGGGAGTGCCGCATCTGGTAGTCCTGGTGGACGACATCGACCAGGTAGAGGTCCACGGACGGGGTGGGGAGCTGCGCCGCCACCCGCTGAGCGGCCCCCAGGGCGCCAACGTGAACTTTGTTGCCCCGGGCCCAAGGGGCCCGGACGGTAACGGCCAGTGGCCGATGCGGACCTATGAGCGAGGAGTCGAAGGGGAGACACTGGCCTGTGGGACCGGAGCCGTGGCTGCCGCCGTCGCCTTGATCCTCCGGGGGCAGGCGCAGTCACCCCTGGTCCTGACCACCCGAAGTGGGAAGCCACTCCGGGTTCGCGCCCGGGTTGAGGGACCTCGGGTGGAGGATGTCTGGCTGGCAGGTGAAGGCCGGCTGGTCTTTACCGGCCAGTTGGAGTTGTAAGGCTATGAAGGGCTAGGGGATCTCAAAACTTTCCCACATCCACACAGATGCATACTTAACATAACATATGTTATACGACATTTAGCTAACCTCAGCAAAACGAGGCGCTTTGCAGAGCCGCCCCGTTTATCCACCCTATCCCAGACCTTCTCGCCGACTTCTACATCGCTCCCTTGGTAAGCTCAGACAGCCGGACCGAGGCCTCCCCGACCGCAGGCGTCTTGCTGAAATCGCTCATGATCCGGCGGTACAGCTTCACGGCCTCGTCCGGCTTCCCATCGTTCAAATGGGCTCTGGCCGCCTGGGTCAGGTACTCGGCCTTGAGGTAGGTATCCGTGGCGCTTTCCGATGCGGACAGGTAGGCGGCGGCGGCCTCCGAGGGGCGCTTGGCGTTCTCCAACGCGCTGCCCAACAGCCCCCAGCCCTGGACCGCGAAGCGAGGCTCCGGTTTGGTCTTGAGGTACTCCTGGAGGCCGGTGATGGCCAGTTCCCCTTGGCCGCTGGCCAACCGGATCTGGTTGAGCATGATGACCGCCTGGCCTGCGGCTGGGGTTCCGCCGTAGGTCGAGATGACCTTCTGGAGTTCGCTCGAGGCCAGTGGGAGGTTGTTGGCCCCCGCGGCGCTCATGGCGACTGATAGCGCCCGATCCGCGTAGGCTTCCTTCCTTTGTCCATCCAGAATCACCAGCCAGACGACGAGGCCGGCCACGACCACCGCCCCCCCAGCGATCGCGGTGAAGCGATTCTTCCGGTTCGCGAGCCAAGCGCTCAGCGGGCTCGGTCCGGGAGTGACTGGGGCCGGAGTGACTGCGGGTTCGGTGGCGGTTGTCATGAGGCTCCGTAGTACCAAATGGGACTATTCTACTCGGGCGCCCCTGGCGCCGGCAACCAATCTGGTGCCCCCGAGACGATTCGAACGTCCGACCAACAGTTTAGGAAACTGCTGCTCTATCCAGGCTGAGCTACGGGGGCGAAGCATGGAAATCTAGCCGAACAGGCCGCAGGGGGACAATTCGGACCCCTGGTCAGGACTTTATCGCGATGGCGCGATAGGGTGCCGCGGTGAGCCGCTCCCCGCCCTTGAGGAAGGCCAGCTCGAGCAGGAACGACCAGCCCACCAGTGCTCCCCCGAGGCGCTGCACCAGAGCGCCGGCCGCCGCAGCCGTTCCACCAGTGGCCAGGACGTCATCTACGACCAGGACCCGCGAGCCGGGGGGACAGGCGTCCTCATGGGCCTCGAGGGCATCGGTTCCGTACTCCAGATCATACGATTCAGTCACTCTCTGCCAGGGCAGCTTTCCCATCTTCCGCGCCGGTAGGAACCCCGCCCCCAGGACCATCGCCACCGGGGCGCCCAGGATGAATCCCCGGGCCTCGATACCTAGAACGTGGCTCACCTGACTGGTCCGGAACGGTTCCGCCAGCGCCTCGATCACCTGCTTGAAGAGGGCGGCATTCTGGAGCACCGGAGTGATGTCCTGGAAGGTGATGCCCGGCTTAGGGTAGTCGGGGATGGCACGCAGCGTCCGCAGCACCGAGTCAGAGACCATAGATCCTTGCAGGAGTTTGAGAACACCCGATGTTAAGACTGTAACTATATAATTTCAAAGGATTTATAGCCAGCACCTTCATCCGAAATCTCCGACTTTTCCACAGCATCGACTTGGGCGCGCCCCGGGCCCCTCACCAGTTGGCTCTCGAGCCGCTCCAATTCCTCCAGGTTACCCTCCGCCAACACCTCTACCCGGCCGTCGGGGAGGTTCCTCACGTACCCCTGGAGGCCCAAGGCACCCGCGTGTCGGGCCACGAACCACCGAAAACCGACCCCTTGGACCTGGCCTGAGATGAAGAATCGCAGGATCACTGGGCGCGGCCAGCTCCCCGGCGATACCACAAGGTGTAGCCCGCGAGTCCGAGAGCGAGGATCGGCAGGAGGTAGAGGAGAGCCTGCCGCGTGTAGGCGTGCACGGTGGCTTCCTCGAGCGCCTGCTCGTGACGGCCGATCAGCCAGCCGATCCCGGTAAGAATGGAGCACCAGATTCCCGCTCCGAGGCCGGTGAAGACCACGAAACGGCCCAGGTTCATCCGGGCCATCCCCGCCGGAATGGAGATCAGGTGGCGTACCACGGGAACCAGGCGACCCATGAAGGTGCCGATTTCCCCATGGCGATTGAAAAAGGCCTCGGCCCGGTCGAGCGAGCGCCCCGAGACCAGCACGAACTTCCCGTACCGCCGCAGGACCGGCTCGCCTACCAGGACCGCCAAGGCATAGTTGAGCAACGCCCCCACGATGCTACCCACGGTACCGGCCAGGACCGCAAGGTAGGGGTCCATCTCTCCCTTGGCAGCCAGGTAGCCCGCCGGGGGCATGACCAGCTCGCTGGGGAGCGGCAGCACTGAAGACTCGATCGCCATCAGCGCCAGGATGCCGAGATAGCCGAGCTTCGAGATCGAGGCGATGAGCCATTGGACGAACGCCGTGAGCATCTGGCGGGTGGATCGCTCAGGCCTGGAACCCGAACTGGCCTACCAGCGGAACGAAGCGGACGTCGTCGAGCGGGCGGGTCACTACCGAGTCTCCCTGTCGCTGAACCAGGGTGAGGACCTGAGAGCCGCGCTCGCCCAGAGGGAGGATCAACCGTCCCTCAGGAGCCAGTTGCTCGACCAGGGGTCGTGGGATGGAGGGTGTGGCAGCCGCCACCAGGATCGCGTCGAACGGGGAGAACGGTCTCCAGCCCAGGGTGCCGTCTCCCACGAGGACCGAAACGTTGGCGATGCCGGCCGCCCGCAGTGCGGCCCGGGCCGCTTCGGCTAACGGCGCGATCCGTTCCACGGTGAATACCACACTCGCGAGCAGCCCCAGGAGAGCGGTCTGATATCCCGACCCGGTCCCGACTTCAAGTACTTTCTCACGGCCGCTGAGGGCCGCCAGCTCGAGATAACGTGCCTGGACGAACGGCTGGGAGATGGTCTGCTGGTTTCCGATCGGAAGCGCGGAGTCTTCGTAGGCCCGGTGTCGCACCGATTCAGGAACGAAGAGGTGGCGTGGCACCTGGCTCACGGCGCGGAGGACGGCGAGATCCCGGATGCCCTTCTGCTGGAGCTCGGCGACCAGCCGACTCCGATACCCGCCGTAGCTGTCCCCTTCCCCTATCGTTCCAGTGACCATCCGCGGACGGTTTCGATGAGGGAGTAGTTGGTCAGGTCCATGTGGAGTGGCGTGACTGAAATGTAACCCGCCGCCACCGCCTGGTGGTCCGAGTCCTCCCCACCGGTCCAGTGAATGGTGCCACCGCCGATCCAGAAGATCTCCCGGCCCCAGGGATCCTTCATCCGGCTGAGCGACTCACTGAAGAACCGGCTGCCGAGCTGGGTGACCCGGATGCCCTGGACGTCGGACGCGGGGCGATTGGGAAGATTGATGTTGAGCAGGGTATCCGCGGGAAATTCCTTGACCTGCGTGATCTGTCGGACCAGCCGTTTCAACAGATCCCGGTAGCTCGCCATGGTCTCGAAATCGCTATCGCTCCCCGCAAAGGAGATGGCGATGCCCGGCACTCCGAGCGTGACGGCCTCCATGGCCGCCGCCACGGTTCCCGAGTAGAGCACGTCCTCTCCCATGTTGGGACCGTGGTTCACGCCCGAGAAGACCAGGTCCGGCCGCTCCGGCATCAGGGTGCCCAGGGCCAGCAGCACGCAGTCGGTCGGGGTGCCGTCCACCTGATAGGCGCCGTCGTGGCGGCGGGCCGGACGGACCGGCCGGTGCAAGGTGAGGGAGTGGGAGGTGCCGCTCTGCTCGCGATCGGGCGCCACCACGGTCACGCTGCCCACCGTGCGACAGACATCCGCCAGCAGGCCGAGACCCGGGGCCAGAATGCCGTCGTCGTTGCTGACCAGGATGTTCATCGGGAGACGGGCCGGGTGTCGGCGCCGCTCACTTCGGGTTGGGATCCGGTTCGGGTCGAGCCTTGGGGGTCTTGCCCTCGAGCAGATCGGCGATCTCTTCCAGAGCGATCCGCAGCTCCTGAATGGTCTCGGTGGCGAGGGCCTTGCGCGCCGCCCCACGAAGCTCGCCGGTGCGGCGATAGTGGTCGATCCGCTGCCGGGCGCCTTCGATAGTGTACTTCTCGGTGTAGAGCAGGTGCTTGACCAGCATGATCAGCTCGACTTCGCGGCTCTTGTACACCCGGTTTCCCGAGCGGTTCTTGGCGGGATTCAGGAACCGGAACTGGCTCTCCCAGTAGCGAAGCACGTGCGGCTTCAAGTCGGTGAGCGCGCAGACCTCACCGATCGAGAAGAACTCCTGTACTGGCCGCGCCATGGTCACCGCCACTGCTCCGACTTGAGGGCTCGTTCCATCAGGTCCGCCACCGCCTGCACCGGGGTCCTCCCCTCAAAGAGGATCCGGCACACCTGGTCGCAGATGGGGAGTTCCACCCCTACCCGCTCGGCCAGCGCCCGCGCGCTCCGGGCGGTGTTGACGCCTTCCGCTACGCTGCGATGAGCGGCGGTGTACTGCTCCAGGGTCTGGCCTTGGGCCAGCGCCACGCCCAACGACCGATTGCGGCTCAGCTGCCCACAGGTGGTAAGGATCAGATCGCCCATCCCCGCCAGCCCAGCGAAGGTGAGGGGATCCGCTCCCATGGCCAGGCCCAATCGGGTGATCTCCGCCAGGCCCCGGGTGATCAGTGCCGCGCGCGGATTATTTCCCAGTCCCAGCCCTTCCAGCATCCCCGCCGCGATGGCGATCACGTTCTTGAGCGCCCCCGCCAGCTCCACCCCCACTACGTCCCGATGCCAATACACCCGGAACCGCGGGGTGGAGAAGACGCCCTGCACCTCTTGAGCGATGCCCGGATCGGCTGCCGCGGCCACCACGGCGGTCGGCTGCCGATGGTAGACCTCCTGGGCAAAGCTGGGCCCACTCAACGCCGCGATCCTGGTCCCCGGTAGCATCTCCCCCAGCACCTGGGTCATCAGGCTGAGGGTACCGGCTTCGATTCCCTTGGTGACACTCACCACCAGGGTTCCCGGCCGGATACCGGGTCGGGCCCGCTCCACCACACCTCGTACCGCATGGCTAGGCGCGGCCGAAACGACTACTGCCGCATCCCGCACCGCCTCTTCGGCATCGGCGAAGGCTCGGAGGTCCGCCGCCAGCGCGGCCCCGGGCAAGTAGAGCGGATTCTCGTGATCGAGGTTGATGGCCTCGACCACTTCAGGCTCGTAGGCCCAGATCCGCACCGCACCGTCCTTGCTCCCCTCGGACCGGCGGGCCAGCAGGTCTCCCAGGGTGGTTCCCCAGCTCCCTGCCCCGAGGATCGCGATGCCGCTCATGGGGCTGGGGTAGCCGCCGCCCCGGCGTCCTTCCCCCGTCTCCCGAAGCGATGCTCGGTCCCTTTGATCAGCCTTTGCAGGTTGGTCCGGTGCTTCCAGACGATGATTCCGGCCAGCACCAGGTCCATGCCCAGGTCGAGCGGGGTCCGTCGCGCCGGCTGCAGGAGCCAATCGGCCAGCGGGAACACCGAGGCGCCGATCACCGACCCGAGCGACACGTAGCCGCTTACCCGCACCACCACCACCCAGATGGCCGCCACCACCAGGAAGGCCACTGGCGCCAGGCCCGCTATGACGCCGGCCGCGGTCGCGACTCCCTTCCCTCCTCGAAACCGCACGAAGACCGAGAACGCGTGGCCGATCACGGCCATGGCCCCGCACAGGACCGGAAAGAGCGGGATCCCCGGTACCCGGGGGCCGAAGAACCAAACCGGGATCGCCCCCTTGGCCATGTCGAACAGCCCGACCGGCACCGCGTACTTCCACCCCATCACCCGGTAGAGATTGGTCGCGCCCAAGTTGCGGCTGCCGACATTGCGCAGATCGATCCCGCCCAATCCACGCGCCACCAGGTAACTGGTGGGAATCGCCCCCAGGAAATACGACGCCGCGAGCCAGGGCAGTGCCTGAAGCATGATCACGGAGACCAGCCGCTCGACCGCTCGGGCCCCCGCCGGCCTAGCGGTCCCGCCGGCTCTTGGGCGAGAACTTGAGGCGGACCGGGCACCCCTGGAACGGCCAGGTCTCTCGAATCCCGTGCACCAGATAGCGCTGATACGACTCCGGCACGTCCCGCGGCCGATTGCTCACGATGGCGAAACTGGGCGGCGCGGTGCCGATCTGGGAGCCGTAGAACAGCTTCACCTCTTCGCCCGGCTTCTGGGGCGGCGCGCTCCGTTGCACCAGCTGCTCCAGCACCCGGTTGAACTCCGCGGTTCCCACCCGGGTGTGCCGCGTCTCGGCCACGGTGAGCAGAAGATCCTTCAAGCCGGCCACCCGTTGACCGGTGAGCGTGGAGACGTAGACGAACGGCACATACCGGAGGAACGGCACTCGTTCCACCAGCGACTCTTCTCCACGGCGCGCCGTGTTGGTTTCCTTCTCCTCGATCAAATCCCATTTGTTGACCACGACGATGAGTCCACAGCCGCGGTCCCATGCCTCGGTAGCAATGCGCAGGTCCTGGATTTCCAAGCCGCGGAGCGCGTCCACCACGAGCAGTACCACGTCGGCGCGCTCGATGGCGCGGTGCGATCGGAGGTTCGAGTAGAACTCGAGGTCATCTTCTACTTTAGCCCTCCGCCGTAACCCCGCAGTATCAATGAAGTTGAGGGTTTTGCCATGATACCGCAAGGGGGAATCGATGGCATCCCGGGTAGTTCCGGCCTCGGGATGGACCAAATGGCGCTCGGTGCCGACCAGGCGATTGATGAGGGAAGACTTTCCAGCATTGGGCCTTCCGACCACGGCGACCTGGATCACGTCGGTGGTTTCGGGCTCCGGTTCGGCCGCAGGCAGGTGGGACACGATGGCATCGAGCAGGTCGCCGCTGGCCTTTCCCACCTGGGCGGAGGTCCCCAGCGGCTCCCCCAGGCCCAGCTGGTAGAACGGGAGGCGGCCCTGGTCATTGGGGAGGTCATCCAGCTTGTTCACCACCAGGAGCACCGTGCGCCCACTCTGCCGGAGCCGGTCGGCGATCTCCCGGTCCACCGGGTTGGGGCCCTCCAGGCCATCCACCAGGAGCAACACCAGGTCGGATTCCTGGACTGCGCGGTCCACCTGCTCCCGGACCGCTCGATCCATGGAGTCGGCCGATCGGGGCACCAGTCCCCCGGTATCGACCAGCCAGAAACGGCGGCCGTTCCATTCCAGCTCGCCGAAGTTGCGATCGCGGGTGGTCCCCGGTTGCTCGGAGACGATGGCCGGGCGTCCCCCCAGGAGGCGGTTGAAGAGGGTGGACTTGCCGACGTTGGGCCGGCCGATGATGGCGACGGTGGGCTGGCTCACGCGACCGCGGCGGTAGCGAGGGCGTCGGCGAAGTCGTAGGAGGGCCGCACCTCGACCGGAACGCTGGCCACCAGATCGTCCAAGCCGAGATCGTCGAGAAAGAGTCCGTCGTCGTTGAGGGCTTCGCCGGGCACCAGCGCGAGATCCAGGTCTCGCCGTTCCGCCAGCGCCGTGCGCAAAGCAGCCCCCGGCAGCAGGCCGGCGCAAGTCACCGAGGGGCCGAACAGGGAATTCTCGACCGGGATCAGCTCGAATCGGGCGCCGGTGGCAGCGGCCAGCGGACCCAGGACCTGCGGCATCAGGCGGGCCATCGAAGTTCCGGTCAGCACCCCGATCCGGCGGCCGGCCCATCCGGTCAGCTGTGCCCCGGCGGCGCCGATCCGCTGCTGCAGGTAGCGCACCGAGCCGACTCCGTTCTCCACCTGCTCGAACTCACCATAGTGTGAAGCCGGGGGCAGCTCCACGTCGGCCCCGAGATAGAGCTCGTCGGCGCCGTGCACCCAGGGGCTGCCCCGCTCCGCCCGCGCCGCCTCGGCCTGCGCCTCCACGATGGCCAACGCCGCCCGGCACTCCGCGCGGGTCGGCTCCCGAACCAGCTGGTGCTTGCTGAACTCGGTGAGGCCCACCGGCACCACCGAGGCGCTCAAGGCCGCGGACCCCAGCGAGTAGAGTTCGGCCAGGGTGCGACGCAGCACCGGCCCATCGTTCACCCCGGGAGAAAGCACCACCTGGGTGTGGAATTGAATCCCGTGGGAGGCGAAGTCGGTGAGCTGTTCCATGATGTCGGGCGCCAGCGGATTGCGGAGGAGGTATCTCCGCACCACGGGGTCGGTGGCGTGGACCGACACGTAGAGCGGGGAGAGCCGATACTCGAGGATTCGGGCTCGATCCCGGGGCTTGAGGTTGGTCAGGGTGGCGAAATTGCCGTACTTGAAGGAGAGCCGGTAATCGTCGTCGCGGATGTAGAGGGTGGGCCGGAGGCCCTGGGGAAGTCCGTCGACGAAGCAGAAGTCGCAGCGGTTGGCGCAGCGGCGGATTCGAGGCGGCTCCAGGGAGACCCCCATGGCGAGCCCTTCGGGCCGCTCGATGTCGAACTCGATGACCTCACCGCCCGGCTCCCGCACCAGCAGGAGGAACTGGTCTTCGGCGGTGAGGAACTCCCAATCCAGGAAGTCCTCCAACTCCCGGCCGTCGACGCTGAGCAGCTCGGTTCCGGCTTGAAGCCCGATTTCCTCCGCGATCGAATGGGGGGCGACGGCTGCGACCTTGATCATCCTGCACCACCGGTAGAAATCATATGGGGGCAACGCATGCGCTGCCCCCACGAAGCGGCCCCCAAGATGGTGGCCCCGCCCGGCGAGATCAAGCCCGCCGAGTTCGACTCAGCTGCCGGTGTGACTCAGACTCCAGACGTAGGCCGCTACCGCCTTGACGTCGTCGTCGCTGATGCTGGAGCCGCCCTTGGGAGGCATGGGCCCCTTGCCCAGCTTGGCCTGTTCCAGCGTCACCCCGTCGGTGACGCCCTTGATGATTTCCTCGTAGGTGCCCTTGCTGTGAATCCACTCGGCGTCGGTCAGGTTGGGTCCCACCGTTCCCTTGGCATCGGCTCCATGGCAGGCGAAGCAGAGGCCGGTACCGTGGAAGATCTGGTTGCCCTTTTCGATCATTTCCGGAGTGACACCGGCAGGGAGGTTCTTGGACTGCGCCCGGCCGGGGACGGCGACGAGGACAGTCAGGGCGCCGACGATCAGGGTCGAACGAAGAGTCGGGTGCACGTTAGCTCCATGGCTGGCAAGGGGTTGCTTGAAGGCGCGCGGTCCCGCGCCGGCGCACCAAACTTACTGGCCCCACGGAGGGGTTCAAGTCCCGTGCCCTGGAGAGACCGGCTTGACCGAAGAAAGGCCGCGTCCGCGGATGAAGGAGGGATCGGGGAAACGGCCAATGGAACAACCGCCACAGAGCGGGCGACCGGACTCGAACCGGCGACGTCCAGCTTGGGAAGCTGGCATTCTACCACTGAATTACGCCCGCGAAGCTACGAGGAATGTGGCCTGCGCCGCTCGGCGGTGTCAACCCGTGGGGCCTGCTAGACTGCTCCGCAGAGGCTACTCGTAGAGTAGGCTCCTGAGCTCCTCAGGAGTGAAAGGATTCTTGCCCGCCCGCAAGGCATCCACCCATCTCTGGCGCCTGGCCCGCTGGCCCTGAGTTCGCTCATCGTTCTGCCTCTCGTTCAGAGATTTGTCGAGGAAGGATTGAAAGTCCTCGATGGCTTCGGCCGTATGCCCGGTGAGTGCCCTCGCCAACCCTCGACTGTCCAGGATCTGCCAGTTCTCTGGATAGAGGGCCACGGCCTTTTCGCACGCGTCGAGCACGTCGGCGGCGTGCCCGTACAGACTTCCCCACCAGCACAAGGAATTCAGGTCGGTGGGGGAGACCTTCAGCTCCGGGTCAAACTCCTGGGCGGCTTTGAAGGCGGCGAGGGCCTGGTCGACCTTGCCCCTCGCAGCCGCCCGGGTGCCTCCTTCGATCGCCCGCTCGGCAAGGTGGGCCCGCCCCTCCAGAGACGAATCCAACGCAGCGGCGCGGCGGAACTTCACCAGAGCGCTGTCCATGTCGGTAGCGGCCCAGGCCTCACCCTGCCGGAGCGGCGCCTCGGCCGCCAGTCGGCCGGCTTCGATTGCAGGACTGAGCGTCAAGGTTGGGTCGAGTCGCTTGGCTTTCTCGAGATCCGCCACCGCCCGGGCCACGTCGCCGGAGCGTGCCAAGTTCTTGGCCTCCACGACCAGAGAGCCGGCTGGAGTCGGGCATGGAGCAGTGGTGGCGTAACGTTGGCACTCCTCTGCTGACAGGGGACGCACCATCCGCATCCAGACCAGCCGCATCAGGTCTTCTCCGCTCAGGGCATACACTCTTACCGAGCCGTCCCCGAAGGACGTCGCCAGCCGGAGGCCGTCGGGACTGAAGGAAACCCCATAGGCGTAATCCCGCCCCCTCAGGGTGATCAATTCCCTCCCCGAGGAGGCATCCCAGACCCTGGTTGTGGAGTCGATGCTGGCGGTGGCCAGACGTTTCCCATCGGGGCTGAAGGTGATCCATTGCAAGCCGCCGGCATGACCGGGGAGGGTAAGCAGCCGCTTTCCGGAGGCACGATCCCAGATGACCAGCACGCCGTCACGATCGCCGGTGACGAGACGCCGCCCGTCTAGACTGAAGGCAGCAGCGGTCACCCAATTCTTCATGGTCAGCGTCTTCAGCAAACGGCCCGAGTCCGCGGTCCAAATCATGGCGGCATTGTCCCTCCCGCCAGTGACCACGTACTTCCCGTCGGAGGTGTACGCCACCGTAAAGACCATATCGGTGTGTTTCGAGAGCGTGACCAGCGGCTGCCCCGAGTCGGCGTCCCAGATAATGGCCGTATGATCTGCGCTCCCGGTCAGCAGGCGTTTGCCGTCGGGGCTGAAGACCAGGCTCTCTACCTGTCCGTGATGGCCCCTGAAGGTGCGGAGTTTCCGTCCGGAAACCGCGTCCCAGATGATCGCCGTGGAATCGAGGCTCCCGGTGGCCAGCCTGGTGCCGTCCGCGTTGTACCCGAGGGCCCACACGGCCCGTGTGTGTCCATAGAGGGACAGCAACAATTCCCCGGCGCGACCGTCCCAGACCCGGGGGATATCACCCCCGACTGCGATCCGCCGGCCGTCGGGGCTAAAGGCGATGCGGGAGATGAAGGCATTGCGGGAGATGAAGGGATTGCCCACGACGGAGAAGTTCAGGAGCTCGCGACTAGCGCTGGCCCAGACCCGCACGACCGAGTCACTCCCACCGCTGGCCAGCAACTCACCGTCGGGGCTGAAGGCTACTGCGTGTACCCAGCCGCCTTGGTCCATCATCCGCGTCAGGACTCGCCCCGCGGTATCCCAGACGATCACGCTCCGATCATAACTGCCGCTTGCCAGCCGGGAGCCGTCCGAACTGAAGGCGAGGCTGTTGATGGTATTGGTGTGGCCGCGGAAGCTGTGCAGTACCTGGCCGGAGTCCGCGCGAAGCAGCGTAATTGTGGAGGAATTTCCCGAGACGGCGAGGCGCTCACCGCCGGGGCTGAAGGCTACGGCATATATGCCATCGCCGCTGGGCTCGCTCCATGACCAGATGTTCTTCCCATTGGAGAGGTTCCAGACCTTGACGGCGCTGCCGACCCCGGCGGCCAGCTGGTGGCCGTCAGGGCTAAAGGTCAGGTCGTAGATGGTCCCCGAAAGAGATGGGGTCTTCACGGTCTTCTTGCCCGTGGAGTCATAGAGCTGGATGACTTGATTCCCGGCCGCCGTCGCCAAGCGAGAGCCGTCCGGACTGTAGGCAATGGGGTATTGGGCGTCGCCTGAATCCCCGGGCAGCGTGAACAGCTTATGCCCGTTGGCGACCCCCCAGACCACCGTGGTCCCGGCGTCATCGGTGGTGGCTAAGCGCTTGCCATCGGGACTGAAGCGAATCCGGTCAAAGGCTCTGGACCCTTTGACCGTCAACGACTCCCGGCCGTAGGCCAGGTCCCACAGAATGGCCGTGCTGTCCAAGCTGGCGGTCGCCAGGAGCCGTCCGTCGGGGCTGAAGGCGAGGCTGGTGACTTGCTGGGTGTGGCCCTTGAGCTGGAGCTTGACTTCCGGTACGTCCAGCGCCTGATGCAAGGCGTCCTCCGCCTCCGCCGGAATGGTTCTCTCCTTGTCGTAGACCTCGGCGGCTGCCTGGAGTGCCAACAGCTGGGCCAACTCGGGGTGCTCCCGGAGAGTCCGGATGGAGTGAAAGGCCAGGGCGCGCGAGGTCGCGATCCGGGCGTTTCTCCGGACCACGGTTCCCTGCCAAAGCGAAAACGCGAGGGCGGCCGTCACCACGAGCAGGAAGGCCCTCGTCCTGCTCAGCTGCCTCCGGCGGTGCCGCTCCCGTTCGGCCGCCTCGGCGTCCCGGGCGATTCGGCTCTGTTCGAGGAATCCCGCGGCCGCCTCGAAGTTGGAGTCGTAGGTCCGAGCCCAGGCCGCGGAGGGGCCGGTCCGCTTCCACCACTCGAGCCATAGCTGGAGATCGGGGTCGTGCCAGAGGCCGGCCTGCCCGGCCTGGTGCAGGGTGGCGGTCTCCGACAGTCGGCGGTACATCCGCGCCGATTCCGCCTCCGCCTCGACCCAACCCCGGAGCCGAGTCCAGCCCCGGATCAGGCTCTCGTGGGAGATATCGATGATCGAGTCCGGGGCCAGGCGGGTGTGGTCGGGCGGCATGAGGAAGGCGCGACCCTGGCCGCGGAAGACATCGATGATGTGCACCACATCCGCTTCCGGCGACTCGGCCACGGCGCACAGCTCGGCCAGCGTAGTCGGCCGGCGGGTTTCCCGATTGTCCTGCCCGCGCTCGGTGAGGCGCCGGAACAGCTTCTCGGCGACCAGCCTGGCCCGTTCGTCTCCCAACTCGGCATAGGCCTCGTCGGCATGGCGCGACAACGCCTCCGCCATCCCGCCGGTGGCCTCGTAGTGCTGGAGGTCCAGCGGCTCCCCTGGGGCGGCGTGCTGGGTCCAGTAGTCCCAGGTGCGCATCAGCGCGTGCTGAAGAATCGGAAGCTGGTCCGGGTTGTCTCCCACGTCGTTGAGCAGCCGGTTCACCAGCCGCGGGGTGATCTCGCCGCCGCCCACGGCCACCGGTCCCGTGATGGCGAGCTTCCGCTCATCCCGGGTCATTCGGGGAATCAGGTACTGGCCTCGGTTGATGGTCTCGGGGAGGTCGCGGAACTGGGAGCAGTCGCCCAGGTAGTCGGACCGCATCGTGATGATCACGTAGACCGGAACGCCGCGTTGGCTGGTCGCCTCCAGCAGTAGCTTGACGAAGGCGGCCGCATCATCGGCGTGCTCGGAGGTCCGCCGGAACCGGAAGATCTCTTCGAACTGGTCGACCACGACTAGGAGATTTTCCCGCCCCGGGAGTCTCGCTTCGGCCACGGTCTCGATCAGGCCGAGGGCGCCGCGCCGGAGCATCGCTTCGGTCACGGTGACCACGATGGGATCCGGCTCCTGGTCGCGAAGGACGCCGGGTTCGTTGAGGGCCCGGGCCAGGTTCCCCATGGGATCGCCGCCGGGGCGGCAGACCGCCACCCGCCATCCCGACCCGGCGCTCCGGAGCACGCCGCCGTAGAGAGATGGAAGCAGCCCGGCTCGCACCAGGGACGACTTGCCGCTGCCGCTAGAGCCAACCACCGCCACGAAACGATTCTCCTGCAGACGTCTCAGGAGCTCGTCGCTCTGACCGGCCCGCCCAAAGAAGAGATGGGACTCGTCCGGCTCGAATGGTCGAAGGCCTGGGAAGGGATTCCCGCGCGCGTCCGGACCCGTCACTTACCGGCTCCGCCACCTTTCAACTGCCCGACGAACGGCTTCAGCAATTCGGGGTCGAAGTCCGTGGCCTGCCTGATCACCGTCGCGTCGTGGGTCCGGTACCGCTGCTTCCAGGGCTTGTCCGGTGGAGCCAGGAAGACCCCCTTCGCCGTCATCGGACCCTCTCGACCGTACCCGGGGGCCTTGCGCAGCTCCGTGAGCTGCACGTTGAGCCAGGAATCGGCGGCCGCCCCGGCGTAGATCAACGCCGCGTCGCAAGTGCGGAGCTTCTCCTCGTGATCCTTGCGGATGGTGGCCGGATCCCCCTCTTCGGCGGGAAGCAGCAGCTCGCAGCCAGAATCGAACAGGAAATCCTCCACCGCCCTGGCCGAGTCCGCATCCTGGGTCTCCCGAATCAGGTAGACCATGGGAGGGCCCTCGCTCCGTGCCGCCGGCTCTGGCTTAGCCTCGGCGCCCTGCAGCTTGTCCTGGATGACCGTCTTCAGCTCTTCAACCGGTGTCTGGAGGAAGGCAGCACTGCCCGGATCGTGGCTGAGTGTCTCGAGATACTTGCGTTGCTTCTCGTCGGTAACCGCCGCCTCGCGCGGCGTCCAGATAATTCGCCCAAACGCGGCACCCCGCTCGGCCGCCATATCGTTCTGGCGCTGGACCGCCTGCTGATATTCGGCCCCCATGAGGTGGATGGAGAGCACCGCGTCCTTGAGTTGCTCCCGCACCAGGCTGTCCAGCTCCGGGCCGGGACCCGGAAGCTCCCGATCGGGGACGACGCGGTTCCCCCGCTGCTCCAACTCGCGTCGGATCGCGTCCCGCACCTGCTTGAGATCGTCGCTAGTGGTGGCCAGATACACGGTCGGCCCGGACCGGGGGACGATCTTCTTGACGATCTCCGCGCTGCTGGATCGAAAGCTTTCGAGCAGTTGTTCGATCTGATAGGCCAGATCGTTCACCTTCTGCACGAAGTTGAGTTTCGCGGCATCGCCGAACTCGAAGCCGAATTCCCGCGGTGCATTGCTCTTGGGATCCCGATCGTAGAAGTCGTAGCCCAGGAGCCCCTGCAGGGCCTGGGGATGGCGCTCGATCGGGACCGGCAGCTTTACCACCTTGAAGATCCGGGCCTGGTTCCCCACTTGCACCCCGCCGGTGGCCTCGGCGGCCTGGCAGAAGATCTGCAGCTCCTTGAGGCACCATTCGGAATTGGTGTAGCGGGGCGTCACGATCGAGACCAGGATGGCAGTGCGCTGTAGCTCAGCGGGGAGGACCTGATCGAAGTAGTCGTTGCCCTTGAGCGCCGGATCGCGCCAGACCTTGGGTTCGGTTCCCAGCAGTCCGGTGAGCCGGGTTTCCAGGGTCTTGTGGAAACTGTCGATCCACCCCTTTTGGCCTTCCGTCAGGGGGTCGTTGTCGACGTGGGCGTAACTGATGAAAATGTCGTGATCGAAACCGGGCAGGTATCCCATCGAGCCTCGGCAAAGTTACGAGCGGGGACGCGAGAAGTTGCGACTGGCCTGGAGCAATGTCAAGGCAGTCACACGTCGGGCGCGGTGCTCTGGACAGCACGCCTGCCGGGAGGGAGATTAGCCCTCCCATCACTCCCGAACGCATGCCGTCACCGCCACCCGACGCGTATCATCCCGCGCCCCTCGATGTATCGAGCGTCGAGCTCGATCCACCGGTCATCGAGCTGTCCGAGCTGCTGGCCCGCAACGTCCACGACGTCTGGGCCCGGGCCCGCTTCGCGGAAGGGTGGACCTACGGGGCGGCGCGCGACGACGCGCGCAAGCTGCACCCCTGTCTGGTCTCCTACGACGCCCTGCCGGACTCGGAGCGCGAGTTCGACCGCCGGACCGTCGACGGCACCCTAAAGGCGATGTTGGCCCTCGGGTATCGATTCGTCCAGCCGGCCGCCACCGGGACTCCTGGCGAATCCCCCGGCGAGGGGCGCACCGCCGCGATTCTGGATCAACTTCAGGGTCCGCCGTCGCCGGACCTGCAGACGCTGGTGGAATTGTGGCGCGCGCACACCGAGAGTCGCTGGGCCCCATACCCGGAGCTCTATCGCCGGCTGGCCAGTCGTCTGACTGAGCGCGGATCCCCGCTCCTGGCCAACGATGTGGTGTCGGAGGGTCTCCGGTACTGGAAGAGCGATGTCCGTCTGCGGCAGCTGCAGGCGCTGGCGCTCGCCAAGAGCGGGGCCCCCAACCGTGCGAACGCCATCCTTATGGAACTCAGGCGGGAGGGGCACCTGGACGCCGAGACGCTGGGGATTCTGGCACGCACCCACAAGGATCTCGCGGAGACGGCGCCGGACCCGGGCGAGCGCGAACGGCAGTGGACGCTGGCGCATGAGGTCTACCTCGAAGGCTTTCGCCTAACCAGGTCGAGCTACCCAGGAGTCAACGCTGCCACTACCGCACTCCTCCTGGGGCGGCGCGAGCTGGCGCTGGATCTGGCCCGGCAGACGCGCGAGGCCTGCCTGGCCGAGTACGAGGAACTGCAGCGTAGCGGGGGGGACCTCTACTACGCGCGGGCAACGCTGGGCGAGGCGGCCCTCATTCTGGGAGACGAGCGGGACGCGGAGCGCTGGTACCGCGAGGCGACAGAGGCCGGGCTGGGCCGCTTGGGCGATCTATCGAGTACCCGGCGCAATGCGCGGCTGATTGCAGCTGCCACCGGACGGCCCGCTGGATTCCTCGAGGCCCTCCTGCGGATACCCAAGGTCGTGGTGTTTGCCGGTCATATGATCGATCGATCCGAGCGCCCCTCCCCACGCTTTCCCGCGCGGGCGGAGCCCGCCGTCAAGGAAGCCATCGCGGAGCGGCTCCGCCGTCTGGACGCCGGTTTCGGTTACGCGTCCGCGGCCTGCGGAGGAGACATCCTGTTCCTGGAGGCGATGGCGGCCCGCCCGGCCCAGACCAACGTGGTCCTCCCCTATGCCCGCGACCAGTTCGCCCAAGACAGCGTGGCCGTCGCTCCCGGAGGAGACTGGGACGCCCGATTTGCGCGCGTTCTGGAAGCCAGCTCCGAGGTGGTGGTGGCCACGGCTCAGCGCTTCGCCTCCTCGGCAGTGTTCTACGAATACGCCAACCGATTGCTGCTGGGGCTGGCCTCCCTGCACGCTCGGGTCCTCGACACCGAGCTGGTCCCTCTGGTCCTGTGGGACGGAGCGACCGGGGACGGTGCCGGGGGGACTGCCGCCATCGTCGAGGATTGGCGCCGGCTCGGCTATCCGGTGGAGGTGATCGACCTGCGCGAGCTGGTAGGCGGGGCGCGCTCGACCGGAACGGCCGCGGCCTCCCAAGAGCCTCAGAAGGACGTTGGGGAGCTCGAAGTGCGGATCATGGCCGTGATTTTCGCGGACGTGGTCCACTTCAGCTCCATGGGCGATCTTGAAATCAAGCCGTTCGTGGACCATTTCCTTGGAGCAGTGGCGGACCTGATCGCGGGCTCGGGTCATGCTCCCGTGGTGGGCAACACCTGGGGCGACGGACTCTATTTCGTCTTCAACTCTGTGCGCGACGCGGGACTGTTCGGGTTGGATCTGTGTGACCTCATGGCCAAGACCGACTGGGCGGCGAAGGGTTTGCGGCCGGATCTGAACCTGCGGGTTGCGCTTCACGCGGGGCCCCTGCTCTCCTGCACCGATCCCATTCTGCGGCAACGCACCTTTACCGGGAAGCACGTGGTCCCTGCGGCGCGTCTCGAGCCGGTCACCCCGCCCGGCATGGCATACGCCAGCCGGGAATTCGCGGCGCTGGCGGCGGCCGAGCGGGTGACCGACTTCTCCTGCCAACCGGTCGGGCGCCTCGGGCTCGCCAAGCACGCCGGTACGATCCCGGTGTATGTTCTTTCCCGCTCTTCCACCGCCTCCGTTCCCGTATCGGGGAGTCGAACGCCATGAACCGTCCGTCAACGGCTCTCGAACAGTCCCAGGTCGATTCGGCGACCGGCAAAGGCATCCGCATCCTGGTCGTGGACTCAGGGGTGGAGACCTCGCATCCGGCCCTCAAGGGGTCTCAGATCCCAACCTGGCAACTAGTCCAGGCGACCGGTGGAGCGTTCAATGTCGTCCGGGAGCAGGGCGTGGACCTGTTCGGGCACGGCACCGCGGTCGCCTGGATTCTTCGGGAATTCGCTCCAGAGGCCACGGTCGAAAGCCTCCGGGTGCTCGGGGGCGACCTGCGCACCTCCTCCCAGCGAGTCCTGGCCGGCCTCGACTGGGCCATCAGTCAGAAGTTCGGCATCATCAATTGCAGTTTCGGGACTCCCAACCTGCAATTCCTCGAAGGCTACAAGCGCGTGGTGGATCGGGCGTTCACCGAGAACGTCCTCCTGGTCTCGGCGTGCAACAATTTCGACTACAAGAAGATGGAGCTGCCGGGGTTCTTCCCCACCGTCATCTCCACCGACTACGGCAAGCTGGAAGCCCTGGCCATGCGACGGCGGCTCGGGTCCATGGTGGAGTTCGTGGCCCGCGGGGAGAACATCCGGGTCCCCTGGAAGGACGGGCAGTACGTGATCGAGATCGGCAGCAGTTTCGCGGCGCCCCACGTGGCTGCGGTCGCCGCCCGGATCCGCCAGTTGCGGCCCGACTGGAACGCCTGCGAAGTCAAGGCGGCATTGTACGGCATGGCGCCGCCCTGGAAGGCCCCCGGCGAGGCCCCGAAGGGGAAGCGGGC
Organism: uncultured Gemmatimonadales bacterium; assembly: GCA_963704015.1. Lineage (GTDB taxonomy): Bacteria > Gemmatimonadota > Gemmatimonadetes > Gemmatimonadales > GWC2-71-9 > DATIWD01. The sequence continues at coordinate 72,530 of CAVPGI010000007.1, read as the reverse complement.
AAAGGGGTGACGGGCGCCCCCCTCTCGCCGAGTGGCAGTCCCAACGCTATCTTCTCCGCCCCCCGGAACCCGGTCCCCGGTAGAGGCTGGCCAGTAAAGACGGCTTCACCCTCGGGAACCGCTTCTAGGGACCCTGTGTCCAATGGATCGTAGGGAAGCAGCCACGGGGTGACCGAACCCGGCGCCCCATCATGGAGGGTGTATGCCAGGCCCTCCGGACGCACGAACCGGGACCCGGAACCGGACCCCAGGAGTTCGTCGTTTACACCATTCATGACCGGCGATCAGATCGGCCGGAGCGAGGAGATTCATGGCCACCGCAGCCAAGAAGCCGCCCCAGAAACTCGATACCGTCTTCCTGACGGGCCCCGGAGGAATGGTGTACGAATTCCCCCGGGCCGTCGCCGAAAAGCACCTCCTCAGCCTGACTCGCCTCGCCGAGCTTGGCCACTCTCCGGTGACCCCCTACGGCACCAAGACGCCCGATACCGCGAAGTCCGGACCGGTGGGCGGAGGCGAGAGCGGCGGTGGTGACGTCGAGGGCCGCCACCTGGCGCTGAACATCTACGGCGACTGGGTGTGGCACAGCAACTATCTGTACGGGACCTTCCTGGCCGTCGACGGGTGGTACTATCGCGGCGACCACTATCATCCGTACGGCACCGAGTTGGGCTTCGTCTGAGCCCAGGTACGATTGGGGGCCGGCGCCCTCGTGGCGCTCCGGCCCCCGGTCGCACCCGGACGCGACCCGGCCGGCATTGTCATTGATTCCCTCCATATGAACGGACAACCACCTCCGGGTGGCGCGGTGCGCGTCGCCGGTCCTGGTGGCGCGCCTGGACCCCAGGGCATGGGGGGAGCAGTGCGCGTCGGTCCCCCGCCCGGCGGAGGGCCCCCGCAGGCCATGCCTCGGGAACGGACGTCCTTCGGCGCCGACATGAAGGCGCTCTACGGGCTCCGGAATTACTTCATCCAGTTTCTCCCCCGTGCCTTGCTGGTCCTCGGAATGGCGTACCTCTACGCCGATCTGAATTCGACCGCGATCACCGGACTCCAACAGATCACCAGTGCCCTCCCCCGCATCGTGAGCGGGGCGTCGGGAGCCATCGCGCCCGGCGCCGGCCCGGCCCGCTCGGTGAGCGGCAAGCTTCTGGCGCTACTCAACCTCAATTCCACTGAGCAGTGGCTGCCTCTCCTGTCGATCCTGGTCCTGCTCTTCGTCATCGGTGGATTGATCCAGTTGGCTCGCGACGTGCTCCGGTCCCGGGTCGGCATCTCGCTGAAACGGGAGATACGCGAGGATGTGCTGCGGTCCCTCTACCGGGAGCCGGCCACCGCTCGAGTCCAGCGAGGGTCGGGTGCCTCGGCGGAGATCCTGCGCACCGACGCGGACGGGACCGCTTCCCTACTGACGACCGGCGTGCTGGGCGTGATGGAAGCGGTGGTGCTATTCATCGTATTTGCCCGGACCCTGGTGACCCAGGTCCAGGGCGGTTGGCTGATCCTGGGCGCCTTCATCGTCCTCTCCGTGATCGCCCAGCTGACCTCCATGCTGGTGACCCAGAAGGCCGAGCGCCGGGCGTTCGAGGAGTCCCGCGCGGCCCTAGGCGGGGCGGCCGCCATCACCACGCGGTTCTTCGACGTGCTTCGGGATCTCCTCTATCTGGGCGGGGAGAAGACCAAGGGACAGGCGGTCGTGGACGCCTGGACCACCGCCGAAACCAAGAACGTGGCGATTCGGGTCTGGACCGGTGTGCGCGGCATCATCACCCAGACCTTCCAGCACCTGAACCTGCCCTTGATCATTCTGGTGATCGCCAAGACCAAGGGCGATGCCGGCGGGATCATCGGCGGCATGGCGCTCCTGGGCCAGCTGGCCACACCGTTCGCGACCCTGGTTTCATTCCCTACTCTGCTGCTCCAGTTCGGGCCCAACCTGCATTCGATCTACAAGATTCTCGGCACTCCCGACCCCGGCGATCCACCGGCGGCCGCGGCACAGTTGGCCGGAACCAAGACGCCCCCGGCCCTCGCGGTCCGGGACCTTCACTTTGGCTATCCCGGTGCCGCCTCAGAGATCGTGCGTGGGATCTCGTTCGACATCCCCCCGGGAGCCCGGGTGGGGATCGTCGGCGGATCCGGCTGCGGGAAGACTTCGCTCGCACGCGTGCTGGCCGGAGACTACCAACCCTCCTCTGGGAGCTTCCTGGTGGGTGGCGTGGACGTGACCCACTGGCCCCTGCAGTGGAAGAGGAACGCCATCGCGTTGCTCACCGATGCGCCGGGATTCCTGCTGGAGACGCTGCGATCCAATGTCCTGTTCGGCCGGGAGTGCCCGCCTGAGACCCTCGACTACGCCCTCAAGGTCTCAGGGGCGGCCGACGTGGCGGCTCGGTTGCCGGACGGTCTCGACACGGTCCTCGCCGCCGAAGTGCCCCTCTCGGGTGGGCAGCGCCGCAAGGTGTCGCTGGCTCGCGGACTGTGTGGACCTCAACGGGTCCTGATCCTCGACGAGCCCCTGGCGCAAGTCGACCCGGAGGGAATGCGGGACCTCGCCGCGCGGGTCCTGGATGCGACCGTCGGCCGTACCTGCCTGATCATCACGCATGACATGGATGTGATCGCGACCGACTTCAACATCTTCCTGGAAGCCGGCCGTGTGGCGGCGGTGGGATCCCACGAGGAACTGCTGCGGACTTGCCCTGCCTACGCCGAGTTGACCGATCGAACTGCGGGAGCGCGCACCCAGAAGACCGCGGCCGGCTGACTACGCGCCGGGCGCGGCGTCAGTCCGTGCGCCCGGCCAGCAAGACGGCCAGGTCCATCCTCGCTCGTGCTACCCGGGATTTCACCGTCCCCTCCGGAATCCCCAGGATCAAGGCGATCTCGTCGTAAGACAGCTCCTGCAGGTCCCGAAGTACCACGGCGATCTTCCGGCTGGGGGTGAGTCGGGACAGCGCCGTCTGGATGGCTTCCCGCAACGTCTTGCGCTCCAGCTGGCGCTCCGGACTCAGCTCCTCGCCTCCGGCCACGTCGAACTGGCCATTGGGAGGGCTCAAGGTGTCGGTGGCCACCTCGCGACGACGCTTGGCGTCCACCCGGCGCCGGTAGTTGTTCAGGTGGTTGATGCCGACCCGCAATATCCAGGTCTTGAGCGCCGCATCGCCGCGGTAGGTGTCAATCCGCCGCCACAGCAGCAGGAAGATGTCCTGCAGGATATCGTCCTGCTCGTGTTCCAGCCCGTATTGGGTGATCAGGGCCGAGAGCGAGGGGCCAAAGGTTCGCAAGATCTTCTCCCACGCTTGACGGTCTCCCCGAGCTGCGTCCTGCGCCAATTGGAAATCAGCGGCGAACTGCGGGGCGACCCTCCCAACCACGTCCGCCTTCAGCCGGCGGTCCCGGGGCTGCGAGAGGCGTTCCCATACCGACTCCGGCAGACGCCGAAGGGGCGGCGTCGGCAGCGCCCCGAACGCCGCCAAACGGCTTCGTACCTCCCGCAGCGACGTCAAAAGAGCCCTGGCACGGGGGTCCGCGGCCAGGGCTCGCTGGTTGTCGTCTCGTCCCCTGCCTGCCACATCGTCATTCAGGGACCGGCTGATCAACACGAGCAGGGGTGTGTCGCCGATCCTCACTCTCTTTCGTCGAGCCCGGTCAGTGGGCACGCTGGTCCTCGAGAATCAGCCCGAGGAGGTAGGCCTTCCACTTGAGGGTCTCCAGGTGGCTGGCGGAGAACAGCCCCCCAGCGGTCGGGTTGATGGCGGAGATGACTCCGGCCGGCTCCCGGGCGCAGGAGAATGGGGCGGCCGCCATGGCCAGGGTTCGGGTCTTGGTCGCCAGATCGACCTGAGGATTGTGGAAGTCCTCGGGACCGATGCACATGGGGAATCCAGTGGACGCCACCAACCCGACCACGCTCTCGCTCACGGGGACCGACTGAGCCTCGACGACCTCGGTGGTGGGCCCGTGGTTCAGGGCGGCATCCAGGTGAAGTCCGTCGGCGGAGATGGTCCAGATGGTTGCCTCACTGGCATCCAGATCGCTCACCGTATCGGCGAGCAGCTGCCGCAGTAACCGGGCAACGGATTCCTCCCGGACGAACTCCCTGCTCGGCGCGGAGGGCGCTTCGGCCATACCCGAACTCCTGGTCTGAAGATCTTTCGCCGGCATAAGCTATGGGGGCCGGCTACTCCTCGCCAGCATCGGTCGCACCCCGGCGACTCCTACTTGGTGTGATACCTCCACGCCACGATGCCCTTCCCCTTCCCTTCGGCCGAGAATTCCTGGCTGGCTCCCGCCGTGACCGCCGGCAGCGCCACCTCCTGGGTGGCCACCGCGGCACCGGTGCCGTCGAGATACTCCACCACGACAGCGGGGACTGGTACCTTGAGGGCCGTTCCTGAGAGGTCCTTAGGCTCCCGGCCGGTAACCGTGGCCGACAGTGTGGCCCCCTCCGCCTTGATCCGGAACCCAGTCACCTGGACGTTCACGGGCAAGGCTTCCCGCTTCTCCACGGCCTTGATCGCGCTGGGCTGGTCGTTGGCTAGTTGATAGCCCCGGCCGAGCAGGGTGTAGTCGACCTCGTTCAGAGGTTCGATCGCGACCAATCGCGTCGCGGCCTTGACCAGCTCGGGGCCGTTCTTGAGACCGAGATAGCAGTTGGCCAGGTTGAACAGCGCGTCCCGGTAGTAGGGGGACTTCTCCACGATGGTGCTGAAGGTGGTCACCGCCGCCTGGTAGTTCTTGTCGTTGAACTGGGCCACTCCCTGATCGAACAGTGGGTTGAGGGCGGTCGGGTCGGCGGGGCTGACCGCAGCGGCGGTGGCGGCGGCACCGCCCAACGCCACTGCCTTGTCGTTCCAGATCTTGGCGCTATCGGGCTTGCCGGCGGCCTCGTAGGACCGGGACAGCACCCGGGCACCCTGCGGGTCATTGGGCTGCGCCTTCACATATTCATTGAGCGCCGCAATCGCCTCGGGGTACTTCTTCAGGTCGAGCGCCACGACGCCGTAGTCAAACGTCGCCAGGTTGTGCAGCTCCACACTGGCCGAGTCCTGCGGCTGAATCGCCTTGGCCCGCTCGAAGTAGGCAAAGGCGCTGTCGTTCTGGCCGGTTGCGCTGAAGATCTCCCCCATGCTGATCGGCGCGTAGGCGTTGGCGCGATAGATCTGATCGGCTGCCCGGAGATAGACCAGGGCCGCATCATTCTTGTCCTGCTTGCGGAGTCCGGATGCGTTGTTGGCCAGGGCCTCCCAAGCCCGCGACCGATAGGAACTGATATCGAGCTCGCACTTGGGTTCCAGCTTCTGGGCCCGGGTGAAGCTCGAGTCGGCACCCACCACGTCACCCTGCATGAGCTGAATCCGACCCAGGTAGTACCAGGCGGCTGCGTTCCGGTCCTGCCGCTCCTGATTAATGGCCCGGTTGAGCGCCAGGGTGCCTTCCTCCAGTGCATTCGAGCGCTTGGCCGGATCGGGCGCCTCGACGGCGGCCCTCAACCAGTTCCCACCCTCGCTCACCTTGCCGGTGGCCTTCACCGGACACAGCGGCGGAATGAACTTCTTGTTGGCGCTCATGGTGGTGGCCACCAGGGCCGCGACTCCCGGGTCCTGTGCGGCCACTGGGGCGAAGGCAACGGGGATCAGCAGACCCAGGGCCAGAAACTTGTTCATTCGGATTCTCTCGTCGATGAATTCGGTCCGGCCGGCTGTGTGCCGGCCGCGAGCAGTTGGGCTCGCTCCTGTACTTCCCGGGCCACCTCATGGGCCGGCCGACCCAGCGCTTGCGCCGCCGCCCGGATGTCGTCGTACTCCGGCTTGGCCCGCGGGCCGCCCGGCGTCTCGATCACCTTGACCCGCACGGCGACACCGGCGCCGGCGCTCACTTCGATGGTCCGCCGCGGCAACGTCACCCGTTCCGCCGTCCAACGACGCACTCCGGCCGTGGTGCTGTGGCGAAACAGCGCCTCGGTCACGCGTTCGGCGTCCGGAGCGGCGATCGTAGCTTCGAGGCGGAAACCGGGCCGGCCCTTCTTCATCTGCACGGTCCAGACCTGCACGTCGAGGGCGCCCGCCGCCACCATAGCGTCTCGCAGGGGATCCACGTATTCCGGGCTGAGGTCGTCCAAGTCGGTGGCCAGAATGACAACCTCGGCCGCTTCCGTCACGGGATCGGCCAGCAGCAACCGAAGGGCGTTGGGATACTCCGCCGGATCCCGGCTACCCGCGCCCCAGCCGCTCCGAACCATGCGCCAGCGGGTCGGAGGAGCCCCGGCACCCAGCACCCGAAGCAAGACGGCGCCGGTCGGCGTGGTGGCCTCTCCCGTCACCGGTCCGTTGGGTCCGACCTCCAGTCCTTCGACCAACACGGCGGTCACCGGAGCCGGCACCGGCATCACCCCGTGCGCTGCCCGCACCCATCCCGCTCCCAGCGCCAGCGGGCGGTGATAGACGCGTTCGATGCCCAGCCGCTCGAAGCCCTCGATGGTGCCTACGATGTCCACCAACGCGTCCATAGCCCCCACTTCGTGCAAGGCCACATCCTCCCCAGGGACCCCGTGGACCCGGCCTTCCGCCTCGCTGAGCAGCCGGAAGGCGCGGCTCGCGCACTCGCGCACCTTTGCCGACAAGGGAGCTCGCTCGATGATCCCGATCAGCTCGCCGACGTGCCGGTGGTCCGCCTGCCCGGTCGAATGGTGATCCTGCTCTGCAGGGCCGTGGTGATGATGGGGTACCGGATGCGGATGGGAACGGGAATCGCCATAGGCGTGGCTGGGGCCCTCGGTGGTTCCGTCCGGCAGGCGGACGGTCACCTGGGTGGCTTCGATCCCACAGCGGAGAACGCGGTGCAGCTCGACCTTGACCCCCGGAATCCCCAGGCGCGCAGGGAGACCGGTGATCCATTCGGGCGGAGCGCCGTTGGCGACCAAGGCGCCGAGCAGCATGTCTCCGCTGATCCCGGCGGCCGGGTCGAGTATCGCGAAGCGGCCACTGGACATGGGTGAAGTATCGCCGGGCGCCGGGCGGCTGGCAAATCGCCCGAAAAGGTGCCAGGGCTACTCGTCGAGGTGTGCCTGGACCCGCTCGGCCAGCGCCTTGGAGACCCCCGGAACCGTGGCCAACTCGGCCACCGACGCGCTGCGGACCCCGGCCAGGCTACCAAAGCGTTCCAACAAGCGCCGCCGCTTGGCGGGGCCCACTCCAGGAATGCTGAGCAACTCCGAGGTGATGGTCCGCTCGGTTCGTCGCTTCCGATTGTAGGCCAGGCCGAAGCGATGGGCCTCGTCCCGGGCCCGCTGGAGCAGCCGAAGAGAAGAGCTTCGGCGGGGGAGTCTGAGGCTCTCCGTGCGTCCCGGCAGAAAGACTTCCTCTTCTCGCTTGGCCAGGCCGATGATGGGGAGCTCCTGGAACTCGAGAGTACGGGCGGCCTCCAGTGCGGCACTCAACTGGCCCTTTCCGCCGTCGATCACCAAGAGGTCGGGAACCGGCAGCCCCTCCTCTCTTCTCCGGGTCAGATAGCGCGTCACCACTTCGTGGATGGCGGCGAAGTCGTCCTGCTGCGCCACGCCCTTGATCTTGAACTTGCGGTACTCGCTCTTCTTGGGCCGGCCCGCCTCGAACCAGACCAGGCTCCCCACCGTATCGCGGCCCTGATTGGTGGAGATGTCGATACAGACCACCGAGCGCGGTACCCCGCTCAGACCCAGGTCGCGCCCCAGGGCGTAGACCGGATCCTCCGCACGCTCGTCGGTCTCGAAGGATTCGATCCGCAGGCTCTCGAGCAAGTGCCGGGCGTTCTGTTCGGCCAGGGTGGCCCAGCGATGGGCGGTGCCGCGAGTCGGGAACGACCACGCGCTCCCCGGAGCCAGCGCCTGGAGGCTCTCCAGGTCTTCAGGCGGGAACGGCAGCACCACTCGACGAGCCCGGTCCTCGGAGGGGAGGTAATAGCGGGCCAGGAAGGCGCTGAGGATGGCCTCGTCCGGCTCCCCTTCGACGTTTTCCAGGAAGCGGTGCTCCCGCGCGATGATGCGCCCTTGCCGCACCCGGAAGAGCAACCCCACCGCATCGTCCCCGTCGCGGGCATAACCCACGACATCCGCGTCTCCCGTGCCCATTACCTGCACCGCGCTGGGCGCCTCCAGCTGTTCCAGCCAGCGCAGCGTGTCTCGCAGGTCCTTGGCCCGTTCGAAGTCGGTGCGCTCGCTGGCCTCGGCCATCATGCTCCGCAGCGTCTCCCGAACGTCCAGCGTCTTGCCCTCGAGGAAGGCCAGCACCTCGCCGATCATGCGCCGATAATCTTCGGCCGTCTGCCAACCGACACAGGGCGCCTGGCACCGCCCGATGTGGTAGTCCAGGCAGGGGCGCTCGCGCCTCTCCCTGGGCAGGTCGTCGGCGCAGCTCCGGACAGTGAAGATCCGTCGAATGATCCCGAGGGTCCGGCGCAGGTGAGCGACGTCGGTGTAGGGTCCGAAGTACCGGGCGCCCGGCAGGTTCAGGCGACGAGTAACCAGCACCCGCGGGAAGGGCTCGCCCAAGGTGACCGCGATCGAGGGATAGCTCTTGTCGTCCTTGAGCCGGACGTTGAAGCGCGGCTGGTATTCCTTGATCAGGTTGTTTTCGAGGAGCAGCGACTGCGGCTCGCGGGCCACCACGATGGTGTCGACATCGGCGATCAGCCGCCGCAGCCCCTCGTGCATCGGGTTGCCCGAGTGGTCGGCCGCGAAGTAGCTCCGCACCCGGCTCCGGAGTCGCTTGGCCTTGCCGACGTACAGCACCTCCCCGCCCGCGCCTTTCCAGAGGTAAACGCCCGGGCCCTCGGGTAGCGTGTCCAGCTTGCGCTGGAGTACCTCGGGGAGATCCGTCATGAATGAAAAATAGGGGGCCGGTCCAGCCCACCGGGAGGAGAAGGGTCAGCGGGCGATTCGGGCCAGCCGCCGCGCATCGGCGTTGCCCAGAAGTGCCGCCGCGACCAGATACGAGAGCCCGAACACGCCGTAGATGGCGGCCGCGGCCGGAATCGGGTGCCAGCGCGCGGCCAGCCTCAGGATCCCGAGCCCCGCCGAGGCCGCGACGATCGAAGCGAGGGCGACCTGTCCGACCGCCACCCGCTCGCTCCGTCCCACGATCGTGATGCCGAGGCGCCGGTCGAGACCGATCACATGGAGGATGGTGTTCAGAAAGGCGGCCAGGGACGAGCCGAAGGCGATTCCCGCCACTCCGTAGGACGTGCGATACATGAAGAAGAGCGAGAGCCCGGCGCCCACGGCCAGGGAGGTCGCCGCCACCAGCACCGGTGTCCGGGTATCGCGCAGGGCGTAGTATCCCGACGCAAAAAGCTTGACCGTGGCGAAGCCGAGGAGCCCGACCGCCGTAGGCGGCCAGCACTCCGGATACCACCTCGGTCTCCAGCGTGCCGAACCTTCCGGTCTGGAAGAGGGCGGCCACCAGCGGCCGGCCCAGGACGATGTAGGCGAGGCCGACCGGACAGACAAAGAAGAAAATCCGGGAGAAGCCGGCGCCCAGGCGGTCGCGCAACAGCTGGCGGCCGGTTTCCCCGTCCGCCTCCCGGGAGAGATCGGGAAGCGACGCTGCTGCCACCGAGACGCCGAACAGCGAGATCGGCAGGGTCTGCAGCAGCTGGGCATAACCCAGTGCCGCTACACCACCCGGACCGGTCAGCGAACCGAGCTGGGTATCCACGATCGAGGCCAACTGGGCCACGCCTGCTCCGATCATGACCGGGACCCAGGAGCGGAGCACCGCTCGCAGCTCCTGATTGCGATGGTCGAGGGAAAGCGGAAGCCCTTGCAGCAGACGAGCACAGGTGGGCAGCTGGATCCCGACCTGGAGCAGGCTACCCACCAGAGTGCCCCACGCCAGCGCGATGGCGAGATCTTCCGTCGTGGCACCGGGTCGCCAGGACGCCCAGCCCCAGAGCGCCGCGATCCCGGCGATGTTCCAGACGGCGGGCGCCGCGTACGGAAGAAAGAAGCGGCCATGGGTGTTGAGGATTCCAAGGCACCAACCCGAGACCACCATGAGCCCGGTCATCGGGAAGAGGATCCGGACCAGACGGACCGTCAGATCCCGAGTCTCAGGTGGAAATCCGAAGGCGACGAAGTCGGTGATGGCCGGGGCCAGCCAAATGCCCAGCAGGGCCGACACCGCCGTGATGGCGGTCAGGAGCCCGAGGGTGGCGCCGGCCAGCGCGCGGGCCGCCCGGGCATCGCCCCGCTCGGCGGCGCGGGCGTAGACCGGGATGAACGAGGCGGAGAGCGTGCCTTCGCCCAGGAGATTGCGGACCAGATTGGGAATCTTGAGCGCGGCGCGAAAGGCGTCGGCCGCGGGAGAATTACCGAAGTAGTGGGCGAAGACCCGTTCCCGGACGAACCCGAGGATCCGGGAGAAGAGGATGCCGGCAGCCACCATCGCCGCCGGCCGGGCCGGCCGGGGGCGCGCGGTCAGGGCTTCGGCGGCGGGAGCGTGGGTCGAGAGGCCGATTCCTCGAGCAGGCGCTGATAGAACGCGCTCTCCTCCTGCAACGCTTCCACCGAGCGGTGGAGGTCGTCGACTTCACTCTCCAGCAATTCCACCTTCTTGGCTAGCTCGGCCATGCTCGCCGGCACCGGCTCCGGTCCCTCCAGGCGCCGCGCCAGGGCCCGACCGATGGGGGAATCGATGAGGATGCCCATGATCGGAATGAGCAGGGCGACCAGGAGGATGATGCCGATCAGATACATGGTCCGAGTCTACGACGGAAGCCCGGCGTGTTCAAGGCCGGCCTGATACCAGCGGAGGATCTCCCCGTGTAACGCCTCGAGAAGGGCGGTGCCGTAGCGCGCCAGGAATGGGGCGATGGTGAGGATCCGCTCCTGGGGTTTCCCGCCCGGCAGCACGGCGGCGCGCACCCGGGCGATCTGTCCCACCTCGGTGTCCTGCCGCTTCTTCAGGTGCTGGACCAGACGCTTTTCCACGTCCCGGAGCCCGGCCAGCACCTGGTGCTGGGCGCTCTGCACCGGCCGCTCCATGGTGGGATCGAGATCCCGCGCGACTCGTGCCAACACGCCGTATTCGCGTTCGGTCGCTTCACTCAATCGCGCCAGCGCGGCCAGCGCCTCGGCGGGAAGCTGGGTGCGCAGCACGCGAGCCTCCAGGGCGGCCCCCGGCTTGAGCAGCTCCTCCACCGTGGCCCCGAACTTCTCCAGCACGCGCTCGACTCTCGGCTCGACCAGGATGCCGGACCAGCGCGGCAGGGGCAACTGGCGCTCCACGCTCAGGCTCTGATAGAGCGGCGGGGTGAGCTCCAGATATCGGAGCTCTCCCGGACCGGCCACGTAGGCCACGGTCGGCAGCAGCGCGCGCTCCACGACCGGGCGCAGCAGCACATTGGGCGACAGACGCTCGGGGGTCTCCGCGGCGATGCGCTTCAGCTGCTCGAAATCGAACCGCTCTCCGCTCCGACGGGTCACAAAGGCGTTCGAGTCTCGAACCAACCGGTCGCGCCCCAGACGTCCTTCGACCATCACCAGGGTGGCACCGTCGGCCATCGCGACACCGGGATCGCTGCCTCCCTGGGCCAGCTCCACCGCCCGGTCCCCCAGCTCCTGCTCCAGACTGGGCGCCAGCTCGAGGGCGCGGAGCAGCCGCGGCGCCATCTCGCGCTTGACGCTCCGGTCGCTGCTATTGAGGCAGACGACGCCGAAGGGCGCGCAGAGCTCGGCCAGCGCGCCGCCGAAGGCTCCGCCCAGCGACGCTCCCGAGACGTAGTGGCGGTGCAGCCATTCGAGCGTAGCGCTCCGGAACTCCGAGGGCGGAAGGTCGGCGGCGAGGTCGCGCAGCACGGCCTCGATGTCGGGGCCCAGCGGCTCCCGGTACATCGGCGTCAGCGGCGCATCGGGAGGCCGGTCCCGGAGCGTCTTGGTCACGACCGTCCCGTCGCTACCGAGCCAGGAGACGTGGTTGGCCTCGGCGAAGTCGTGATCGTCCCCGGCGATCCAGAACACCGGCACCACCGGCCGCTTCCATCGCGCCTCGAGCACCTGGGCCAGCGCGGCGGCGGAGAGCGCCTTGTAGATGGTGAACAAGGGGCCGGTGAGGAGCCCCGGCTGCTGCCCCGTGGTCACCACCAGGACCCCCGGCTCGCTCAGGCGGCGCGATCGATTGCTCGAAGGCCGGCACCGCGGTTGGAGGCTTCTGAATGGCGGAGCCCAGGGGCGGCATCTTTCCCTCCCGGGGCTCGGGCCACCGGAGTGATGCCGCCAACGGGGTCGGCACGAAGCGCACGGTCATGCCCGCCGCGCGATCAGAATGGTGCGAGGGCTCTCCTCCTGGAGGGGAGCGCCGGCGTAGTCGCCGAACCGATGGGTGACCTGGAGACCGGCCGACTGGAACATGCCTTCCAGCTGCGGGCCCCGGAGCAGGCGGACCCGCTCCAGGAACCGCTGCCCGTCCGGAGTCACGATGGTCTTCATCACGAAGTGCTCATCGGTCGTGATGCGCCGCTCGACGCGGACCTGGACCTCTCCCAGCGTGGCGTTCTCCCAGGGACCAGGGACCGGCGGACGGCGTCGGCATTGAGAAAGTCGAGCACGAACCAGCCTTGGGGCCGCACGGTGTCCGCCATCGCGGCGAGCGCCATGGCGTTCTCGTCGTCGTTGGCAAAGTAGCCGAAGCTGGTGAAGAGGTTCAGGGTGAGATCCATGGAGGCGGGGCGAATCGGCAGCAGGCGCATGTCCGCGCGCACCAGGGGCCGATCGGTCACTTCGCGCGCCCTACGGAGCAGGCTCTGGGAAAGATCCACGCCAATGGGTCGGACCCCCATCCCGGCCAGCACTCGCAGGTGCCGTCCCTGTCCGCAGGCGACATCGAGCACCCGCCAGCCCTCCTGCCAGGGGAGCGTCTGGCGCACCAGGCCGAGCAGCGCCTCCGCGTCCCGCGCATCGCGGTGCGGATACAGGTGGAGATATTCCTCCCCGAACCACTCCTCGAACCATTCGGTCATGAGGACGGGGCGGGGCGGGACCGGACCCGGTCACCGAGCGTCATCCAGCCGGTTTCCCTCTCACCTTTCACGGCTCAGCGCCTTTGTGATAGGGCTCCCCCCGGAGAATCGTGAAGGCCCGATAGAGCTGTTCGCAGACCACCACACGGGCCAACTCGTGCGGCAGGGTGAGCGGACCCAGGCTCCACCGGCGGTCGCTCGCCTGGAACTGCTCGGTATCGAGACCGTGCGAACCCCCGATGAGGAGGGCGACCGGGCGGCGACCCTGCCTCCAGCGCGCGAGCTCTCGCGCCAGCTCGCGACTGCTCCAGGGCTCCCCCTGACGCGACAGGATCACCGGCCGGGCGGCAGTGGGGAGCCGGGCCAGGAGGCGCGCGGTCTCTTCGCGACGCTGCACCGCCGCGGTGCCGGCCCGGGAGGCTTCCGGCACCTGGTACTCGGAAGCGGTGGCGTACCGCCCGAGTCGTCGCAAGTAATCGTCGCAGGCCTCACGGAAGTAGGGCCGAAGCTTGCCCACCGCGAGAATCGCGATTTCCACCGCCTAGCGCCGGCTCGCTCGCCCGAACCGCTCAGGCATACATGCCGCGCAGCCGGTGCACCGCCGCCACCCGCTCGATGGCGAGCATGTAGGCGCCGATCCGGTTGTCCAGTCCGTGACGGCTGGCCGTACTGGTGACCTCATCGAAGGAGCGTACCATGATGCGCTCGAGGCGCTGGTTGACCGTTTCCTCGTCCCAGAAATAGCCGCCGCGATCCTGGACCCACTCGAAATAACTCACCGTCACCCCACCCGCGTTCGCGAGGATGTCGGGGATGACGAAGATGCCCTTGTCATTGAGGATCTTGTCGGCGCCCGCGGCGGTCGGGCCGTTGGCCCCTTCGCAGATGACCCTGGCCTTGATCTGTGCCGCGTTCTTGCTGGTAATCACGTTCTCGAGCGCGGCCGGCACCAGCACATCGCAGTCCAGGGTGAGCAGCTCTTCGTTATCGATGGCCTGGGCCCCCGGATAGCCGTTGAGGAAACGATGGTGCCGCACGTGCTGGATGAGGTCCTTGATCCGGAGGCCCTTGGGGTTGTAGATGCCGCCTGACTTGTCGCTGACGGCGACGATGGTCATCCCCTGATCCTCCATCAGCTGGGCCGCGATCGACCCCACGTTTCCGAATCCTTGAACCACCACCCGGGTCCCGGCCACCGGCATGCGCAGCTTCTTCAAGGCCTCCCGCGTCACGATCATGCATCCCCGCCCCGTCGCCTCCCGGCGCCCCAACGATCCGCCCATCTCGATCGGCTTTCCGGTCACCACGGCCGTCACCGTGTGCCGCTTGTGCATGGAGTAGGTGTCCATCACCCAGGCCATCACTCGTTCGTTGGTATTCACGTCGGGGGCGGGGACATCGGAATCGGGGCCCAGGAGGTCGATGATCGAGGAGGTGTAGCGCCGGGTCAGGCGTTCCAGTTCGGCGTTGGACATGGTGCTGGGGTCGCAGACCACGCCACCCTTGGAGCCGCCGAACGGAATGTTCACCACGGCGCATTTCCAGGTCATCCAGGCGGCCAGCGCCTTGACCTCGTCGAGCGTCACCTGCAGGTCGAAGCGGATCCCGCCCTTGGCCGGGCCTCGCGAGGTGTTGTAGATCACCCGGAAGCCGGTGAAGACATCGATGTCGCCGTTGTCCCGCTGAATGGGGACCGAGACGATCAACTGCCGCTCGGGGTGTCGCAGGATCTTGTAGAGCCCCGGGTCCAGCCCGCAGCGGTGCGCCGCATAGTCGAAGCGCAACATCATGGCCTCGAAAGGGTTCTCTTCACCAAGGAACCGATCCTTGTCGGGGCGGATGACGTCCTGGCTGGCACGCGGTTGTGTGGTAGTCATGGCGTTCCTTGGGTCGAAGTCCCGGGGCCGTCGAGCGAGCTCAGAACCGGTCCACCGGCGTTACTACCGCATCGAGCGCGGTGATGATGTCGGCCTCGCCGGCCTCCCAGATCAGGTCGAGGACGGCCACCAACGGCTCCGGTGCGTCCCCCGGCCAGCGTTCGCGCAGCTTCACGGCGTCCTTCTCGGTAATCACCACGTGATCGGCCCGCCGAGCGGCGTGGGCCAGCCACGCGACGTCTTCATCGCGGTAGGCGTAGTGGTCGTGCCAGGTGGCCACCTGGACCGCGGCGCCGGTCGCCTTGGTCTGAGCCACGAAGGCCTCGGGGTCGGCGATCGCCGATGCCGCCACCACCCGCCGCCCCAGCAGCGCTTCCGGCGCCGTGGGACGGCCGCTCAGCAGTCCCTCGTACCGTGCCAGCCGGAGATGGGCGATACCTACGGGGCCCCGCACCGAGGCGCGCGCGGCCCGGGCCAGCTCGGCGGCCGACTCCGGCGTGGCCCGCTTCCGGGTCACGATCACCGCGTCGGCCCGGGCCAGCGCCGACCAGTCCTCACGCCAGGGGCCGGCCGGCAGCGGCCAGTGCACGGCGCGGCTCGCCTCCGCGCTCAGGACCACGATGCTGCAGTCGGGGCGCAGGTCGAGTCGTTGGAACGCGTCGTCCAGCACCAGCACCTGCGCGCCCCTCGCCAGGGCCCGCTCCGCCCCCGCCACCCGGTCGGGATCGGCGACCACCCGCGCCCCGGGCACCGCGCGCTGGTGAACCAGCGTTTCATCCCGTCCATAACCCCGGAGCAGAATCCCGGGGGTCAATCCCAGCGACGCGTAGTGCCGCGCGATCCAGATCGCGATGGGGGTCTTCCCCGAACCGCCTACCGTCAGGTTGCCGACCGTGACCGCGGGCAGGGGCAGCTCGTGGACTTCGCCCCAGCCCCGGGCGTACCACCACGACCGGGCGCCCATGCTCAAGCGCCAGAGCCCGGCCACCGGCAACAGGGCCAGCCGCGCCAGACGTGCGTCGAGCCGGCGGCTGGTCCACAGCCACCGGATTACCCGGTGTCGGTCTCGTCGGCGTGTAGGCATCCGGCCGCCCTCACCAGTTCATCCAGCGCGGCTTGCGCGCGGGCCATTCCCTGGGCGAACCCTTCGTCCCCCGGCTCCACCGCAAACGGCTCGGCGTAAGACACGCGGACCCGCGCAAAGGGTTGCGGAATCATGAAGCGGTCCCAGGACTTGAGTCGCCAGGCCCGGTCGGCCGCGGCATGGAGGGGAAGGATGATACCCCCTCCCCGCTGGGCCGCCACCACCACCCCCGGTTTCACTTCGCGGAGCGGCCCCCGGGGGCCATCGGGCGTAAAGGCGACCGCGTGCCCGGCCTTGAGCTCACGCACCGCAGCCAGGAGTGCGCGTGCGCCCCCGCGCGTGCTGGAGCCGCTGATGGCGCCATAGCCGATCGACTCGGCGAACCCGCGAAGGTATTCGCCGTCCCGCGCCTCGCTGACCACGATCACGATGTCCTGGCGACGATGCCGCCAGAGCAGCGGGAGCAGCGCCTGGTGCCAGCACATGAAGATCAGCGGGCGCCGGGCCTCATGGAGCGCCCGCCAATACTCCTCGTGCGAGGTCTCGATGCGCCAGGAGTGAGCCAGGGCACTGATCAGCGGGCGAACCAGTCGCGCGCCAACCTCCGGGGTGACCCCGAGTCTCATCCCTGCAGCAATTCGGTCGCGATGGCCACTACCCGCTCCGCAGCACCCGGGCTCCCCAGCTTCCGCCGCACCTCGGCGAGACCGGCCCGCTGGGTGATGGTGCGTGGATCTGCCGGATCGAGCAACGGCCGCACCGCCGCGGCCAGCATCTCGCTGTTGAGCGGACGCTGCCAGAACTCCGGCACCACCTCACGCTCCGCGACCAGGTTCACCAGGCTGATCCATGGCACCGACAGCATGCGGCGCCCGATTTCGTAGCTCCAGCGGTTGGTGAGGTAGGCGACCGCCATGGGCGTGTCGGCCAGGGCCGCCTCGAGCGTCGTAGTCCCCGACTTCACCAGCGCGGCGTCCGCCGCTGCCATGACGGCCTGAGAATCGTCGTAGCGGATGTCGATGGGGCCCGGTCCCGGATACTCGCCCAGCGGCACGCCGGCCACGATGACCCGGTCGCAGCGCCCCTCGCCCACCAGTCGCAGTGCAGTCTCCCGGAACAAGGCCCAGAGTCGATGGACTTCCTGCACCCGACTGCCTGGAAAGATAGCGAGAATCCGCTCCCCGGCCGGAAGGCCCAGTCGGGCCCGTGCGGCACTGCGGCTGATCGTTGGACCCTGGTCCACCAGCGGATGACCGACGTAGTCCGCCCGCATGCCCACCTTGGCGAAGAAGGCCGGCTCGAACGGGAGCACCACCGCCAGCCGGTCGACGGCTCGGCTGAACCGCCGGGCTCGCCCGGGATACCAGGCCCAGAGCTGGGGGGCGATGTAGTAGAGGACCTTGATCCCGCTCTTCCGGGCCGCCTCGGCCACATTGAGGTGAAAGCCGGGATAGTCGATGAGGATGACCAGGTCGTAGCGCCGCTCGCGAAAGCTGCGCCGCAGGTCCCAATAGAGCTCAAGATGGGCGGGGATCTTGTGGACGATTTCGACCAGGCCGAAGGCGCTCAGACGCTCGATGGAAAACCGGATCCGGGCGCCTTCGGCAGCCATCCGGGACCCTCCGACGGCGTCGATCGAGGCCTCGGGATAGCGCGTGCGAAGTGCCCGAACCACGCTCGCTCCGTGCAGGTCTCCCGATGGCTCCCCGGCTGAGAGCAGCAGCCGCGGTGCCGCGGGGTTCATGAGGCGGGCAGCGACACCGGCGACTGCGCCACCGCCTCGGCTACCTGGAGCGCCAGGGCGAGGGCGGCTCTTCCCTCCCGGCCGGTCACCACCGCCGCCGGCTCCCCGAGCACGGTGCTCACGAAGCTCCTGAGCTCGAGCGCCAGCGCGTCCGCCTCCGGAGCCACCAGGGCCACCCGCTCGGCGATGTCTTCCAGGCGGGTCCCCTGACCAGGCCGCCAGTCGCGCTTCAACCGGATGAACTCGCCGTGCCCGGCCGCGAGATCGAGCGTGAGATAGCCCGTGGGCTGGAAGATCCGGAGCTTCCGGATCCGTTCCCGCGCCATCCGCGAGGCCGTGACGTTCGCGACGGCGCCATTGGCGAATTCCACCCGGGCATTGGCCATGTCGAGATGGGGAGACAGCACCGCGACCCCGGAGGCCCGTACCTCCACCGCTTCGGCGCCGCCGGTCAGGTGCAGGATGAGGTCGAGATCGTGAATCATCAGGTCCAGAATCACCGCCACATCGGTGCCCCGCGGCTGGAACGGCGCCAACCGGTTGCTCTCGATGTATCGGGGGTGATGCAGGTAGGGTCCGGCCGCACGGATCGCCGGGTTGAAGCGTTCGATGTGCCCCACGTGGAGCGGGGCTCCGTGACGCTCGGCCGCCGCGATCAGCCGATCGGCCTCCGCCACGGTCGCGGCCAGCGGCTTCTCCATCAACACCGCGATGCCCCGTTCCAGCGCCTGCAGTCCCACCTCCGCGTGGGCCGGGGTCGGGACGGCAATGGTGACCGCCTTCACCTTGGAGAGGAGCCGGTCGAGGTCACGATACGCGGTCGTCCCCACCTCGCCGGCTACCTGCGTCGCCCGTGCGGGGGCCGCATCGTAGACTCCCACCAGATCCACTTCACCGATGCTGGCCAGGTGCCGCGCGTGATGGAGTCCCAGCGCTCCGACCCCGACTACACCCACCGGGAGCCGGGCGGTCATGCCGGCACGCCCCGCGAGGAGGTTTCGACGAAGTCGGCGAAGCGGGACACCTCGGGCAGCAACGGCTGCTCGGCCCGGGCTCGCTCCAGGGCGAGCGTCAGGTTGAGCTCGGAATTGAAGCAGAGACGGTAGGCCCGCTTGAGCGCGGCGATGGTCTCCGCCGAGAACCCGGCCCGCTGGAGGCCGATCACGTTGAGGCCATAGAGGCGATTCCCGACCGCTTTGACGTAAGGGGGAATGTCCTGATTGACCCGGCTCACCCCGCCCACGAAGGCGTAGGTCCCGATGGTGACGAACTGGTGGACGCCATTGAGGCCGCTGATGGTCGCGAAGTCTTGGACGGTCACATGGCCAGCCAGCTGAGTCGCGTTCGAAATGATGACCCCGTTTCCGATGTGACAGTCATGGGCCAGATGGACGTAGGTCATGATCAGGCAGCCTTCGCCGACCGAGGTCTTGCCCGAGGCGGCGGTGCCGCGATTCACGGTGGCGTATTCACGGATCACCGTGCCGGCCCCGATCTCGACCCAGGTCTCTTCGCCCTGAAACTTGAGGTCCTGGGGGTCACCCCCGACGATACTGCCCTCGCCGACCTGCACCCGCGGTCCGATCCGGCTGTTACAGACCACGCTGACGCGCGGACCCAGTCGAACGCCGTCCGCGAGGGTAACCCGGGGTCCGACGATGGCCCAGGGGCCGATTTCCACCCCATCCCCCAGCTCGGCCGAGGGATCGATCATGGCGCTGGGGTGGATCCGGGCGCTCATCGCTCCATCACGCGCGCCATCATCTCCGCTTCGGCCGCCACCTGTCCGTCCACGAAGGCCGTGCCTTTCATCCGGCAGGTCTTCCCCCGGATCTGCACCATCTCCAGCTCGAAGCGCAGCTGGTCGCCCGGCACCACCGGCCGCCGGAACTTCACGTTGTCGAGAGACATGAAGTAGACGACCTTATCCTTGCGGTCCTCCACCGCCCCCATGAGCAGCATCCCGCCCACCTGCGCCATCGCCTCGATGATGAGCACGCCCGGCATGATCGGATGTCCCGGGAAATGCCCCTGGAAGAACGGCTCGTTGATGGTGACGTTCTTGATCCCCACGATCCGCTTGGTGCCTTCCAGCGCGACGATGCGGTCCACCAGCAGGAAAGGATAGCGGTGGGGGAGCACGTCGAGAATCTGCCCGATGTCCATGGCGAAGCCACCCTCGCGTTGACCGGTTCGACCGATGGCTCGCGCCAGGGTCACGTTGCCATCGTGGCTGGGTCGAGTCGCGATGATGTGCGCGTGCACCCGACCGCCCAGCAGCGCCAGGTCTCCCAGAATGTCTCCCGTCTTGTGGCGGACAAACTCATCCGGCCAGCGCAGCGTGGTGCCCACCACGGCGTCGGGCGAGAGCACGACCGCGCTTTCCACCGTGGCGCCCTTGAGCAGCCCCTTCGCCTTCAGGCCCTCGACCTCGGCCAGGAAGCCAAAGGTCCGGGCGGGCGCCAGCTCGGTGGCGAAGCTGTCCGCGCGGATGTCGTAGGTGCCGGTCTGGCGGCCGATGCAGGGATGCGGCCACTCGATCATGGTCGTGAGACGCAGGCCCTTGGCCGGACTCACGACGTAGGTCGCATCGCCCTGGGTCACCTGAAACGGTGCCTGAATGCGATAGGTGGCGACTTCACCCTGCTGTTCCCGGGCACCGGCGCCTCGGAGGAGGTCGAAGAACGGACGGAACGAGCCGTCCAAGATCGGCAGCTCCGGGGCATCGAGGTCGACCGTGAGGTCGTCCAGCTCGAGCGCGGCCACCGCCGCCATCAGATGCTCGACCGTGTGGACCGCGCGCTCCCCCTGGCCCAGCGCGGTGTGGCGCTCGGTGGCCCCGACCTCCTCGACCCGGGCCGGAATAGTGGGATGGTCGGTGAGATCGATGCGCCGGAAGACGACGCCCTGCCCCGCCGGTGCGGGCCGGACCGTAACGGTGCTGGCAGCGCCGGTGTGCAGCCCGGTGCCGTGCAGACTCCCCTCGCGTTCAATCGTCCGACGTGGCACCGGGTCTCCGTTCCTTCACCATGGCCTCCAGCTCTTCCATGATCGGCGTCAGCCGGTAGATCGCGACCTGGCTCCGGAGCCATTCGCGATGGTTCCGGGCGGGATAGCCTCCGACGGTGATCCCACCGGGCCAGCTGCCAAAGATGCCGCTCCGGGCAGCCACGCGGGCCCGATCCCCGATCTGGACGTGGTCGGCGATGCCGACGCCCCCGCCGACGATGACTTCCCGCCCCAGCCGCACACTGCCAGCGATTCCCGAAGTGGCCATGATCAGGCAGCGCTCACCGATCCGGCAGTTGTGGGCGATCTGCACCAGGTTGTCGATCTTGGTCCCGCGCCCGATCACGGTATCGTCCACGCTGCCCCGGTCGACGCAGGTCAGGGACCCGATTTCGACGTCGTCTTCCAACACGCACCGGCCGATGTGGGGAATGCGCGTGTGCCCCTCCGCGCCGGTGGCGTAGCCGAACCCGATCCCGCCGAAGACGGAGCCCGCCTTGATGATCACCCGCGAGCCGATCTCGACCCCGCGGTAGCAGACCACGTGGGGTCCGATCCGGCAATCTTCGCCGACCGTCACCTCGTCTTCCAGAACGACGCCGGGGCCCAGCTGCGTCCGAGCACCAATCCGGACCTTTCGCCCCAGGACGACATGGGGCCCGACGAATACGTCGGGCCCCAACTCAACCCCTGATCCCAGGCGGGCGGTGGGATCCACACCGGGCGGTACCGACTCGACGGGATAGAGCGCCGGCACCACCTGCTGCAGGGCCCGGTAGGGCTCCGCCACCACGATCCGGGTGCCGGGGCCTTCGGGCTCCGTGAGCAGATACTCGGGCAGGAGCACCGCCCCAGCCGAGGAGGCACGAAAATACGGGAGATACTTGCCCGAGACAAGAAAGGAGAGGGTGGCCGGACCGGCTCGATCGAGCGGTCCGACCGAGTCCAGGGTCACCCCCCCGTCGCCCACCAGGCGGCCGCCGACCAGGTCGGCGACCGCTTGGGCGGAGAGCCGGTTGCGGGCCACCCGCGCTACGGGGCTGCCTTGAGCCGCTCGAGCACCTTGGGGGTGATGTCGAGCGACCGGTCGGCGAAGAGGATGCCGCTGTTGGCCGCGCTCACGTCGAGAATCAGCGAATAGCCGCCTTCGCTGCGCAGGCCGTCGATCACGCCGTTGACCTTGTTCTGAATCGGAGCGAGCAGCTCCTGCTCACGCTGCGCCGCCCTCTGCTGCAGCTCGGAGGCCCGTTGTTCCATCCGACTCTGCCGGGCATCCAGGTCCTTCTGCTTCGCCGCCCGCGCGCTGGGGCTCATGACCACCGAGGCCTTTTCGAACTCCTTCTGCGCGGTCACCAGAGAGTCCTGCATCCGGCTCATCTCCACGCGATACCCTTCCACTTCCTTGGTAAACGTGGATTCCGCCTGGGAATAGCCGGGCGACTGTTGCAAGACACTCCGCAGGTCGATCACGGCGACCTTCATGGGACCCGGCGCGGCCGTCCCGGCGCCACCTGCCTGGGCAGCAGCGGCACCCGCCGTCGCCACGCCCACCGCCGCCAGTGCCAACCCCAACCAATGAGCCTTCATCATGCGACTCCTGAGAGAAAAGGGCGAAAGAGAATGAATCCAGCCTAGAAGAAATTGCCCAGTTTGAAGTGGACTTTCCAGCCGGGGGCCTTGCGCCCGAACTGGTCCACCTTGTCGAAGCCGTAGGCGATGTCGAGCCCCAGGGGACCCAGGGGCGAAATCAGCGCCAGCCCGAACCCGGCCCCGCGGAACAGCCGCGTCGGATCATATTGCTGCGGCGTGCGGAAATTGTTGCCGGCGTCCAGGAACGTGTTCACGTAGAAGATACCGCTGATCCGGGCGCCGATCTCGGCCGTGAATGCGGCGTACGACTTGCCGAACGAATTGGGGCTGGCCGCGGCGCTCGAGTTGGCGAACGGGTCGAACCCGTTGGGCGTGATCGAGAACTCGTCGTAGCCGCGCAGCGGCACCCCGTAGTAGGTCCCGCCCATCGCGTAGAGCTCGGTGAAGAAGGGGCCGGCGTCCCCGAAAATGAAGCCCGATCGCGCGGTAAGGCCGACGAGGAACCTGACGTTCTTGGAATAGGGGTCGGTGCCCAGGGAGCCCAGGGGCGCGAACCACTTCCCTTCGAAGTCCAGCTTGCGGTAGTCGCCGGTGCCACCCAGCGGGCCGCCATTGAATTCGAAGGTGCTGCTCGTGTAGGCGCCCGAGGTCGGGAACGGCATGTCGATCCGGGTATCGCGGACCAGTTGAAAGCCCAGCGTCGACCGGGTGCAGTTGCTGCACTGGTACTGGGCCTGCAGGGCGACCGAGCCCTCCTTGTACGTGATCCGCTGGAACCCGTAGGAGGTGTAGAATCTGGTGTAGCGTGAGCCGAAGAAGGGGAAGCCGAATTGCACGCTCCCGCCCCGCTGGTACCGGCGGCCCAGGTCGCCCACGATGTAGCGCTGCCGCGAATTGTAGATCGACAGGGTGCCCGAGATCCGGCTCTCCCGGATGGCCGGGTCGGTATACGTGAGGGTGAGATCGAAGATGTTCCGGCCGAACTGGAAATTGATCTGGCCCTTCTTGCCCCGCCCGAAGAGATTCGGCTCCTGCAGCCCGATGAAGGCCCCGAGCCCGGTGCCCTGCCCGATCGAGGCCCCGAAGTTGATGCTCCCCGTCCGCTTCTCCTGGACTCGGAACACCACGTCGACGTCCACGTTGTTGGCGGTGGGCTTGATATCGGGAGGCGGCATGGGCTGCTGGAAGTAGCCCAGGTTGGAGATGTTCTGATACGAGCGGAGCAGCCGATCCCGGCTGAACAGCTCCCCCGGAAGAATCACGATCGCCTCGCGGATCACCCGTTCGTGGGTGATGTCGTTCCCCACGATGTCGATCCGGTTGACGGTCGCCGGGGAGCCCTCGCGGATGTTCCACCGCAGGTCGATGAACGGGGTCCCGCCCGGTCCCGTCCGCCGGCTCTCCTCGGCCTCGATCTGGGCGTAGATGTAGCCGTTGTTGGCGTAGAGGTCGCGGACCCGCTCGGTCGCAGCGTCCCAATCGGCCTGATTGAAGATCTGCTTGACCGAGGTGGCCGTCGCCACGCTGAAGGGATAGAGGGCCGCCAGCTCGTCGGTGGAGAACCGCCGGTTGCCGTTGATCTCGAAGGCCCCGATCTGGTAGCGGGCCCCCTCATCCACCGCGACGTGGAGCGTGGCCTTCCCACTGGTCGAGTCGACCGAGAGCGAGTCGTCCACGACCTGAAAATCGATGTACCCGTGGCTGCCGTAATACTTGGGCAGCCCCTCACGGAGGTCACGCTCCAGCTTGGCGTCGTCGAACTGGCCTTTCCGGAACCACCAGAAGCCCTCGGGCCGACTGGCCATCTCCGACACAATGGTCTCATCCGAAAACTGGCTGTTCCCGTCGATCACCACCTGGCTGATCGCGACCGGCTTGCCCTCGTCGATCTCGAAGATCACCACCACCTTGTTGTCGGGCTGCATCAGCTGGTTGGCGGTTACCTTGGCCGCGTAGTAGCCGCGGTTCCGGTACAGCGAATCGATCGAGGCCACGCTCCGGGCCAGGGCTGAGCGGTCCAGGGCGCGCCCTGAGACCAGTTTGATCCGATCCCCGACCGACTTCTCGGACAGCCGCTCGACTCCCTTGACGTTCCAGCGTGCCAGGACCGGCCGCTCCACGACCCGGAACTTGAGGCCCAGGCGTCCATCGCCCAGGTCGACCTGGTCGGCCTGGACGTCATCGAACTGCTGGGTCCCGAACAGCGCGGTGATGGCCCGCTGGATTTCCCGGTAGTTGGTGGGCTGATGCAGGGCGATCCCGGCGGTTCCGATGATCTGGCCGCTGCTGAGCCGCTGGTTGCCCTCGACCAGGATGGTGTCCACCGGCGGACCGGTCGGCACCTCCTGAGCGGAGAGCGCCGCGACCCCCGCCGCGAGCGCGAAGGGGACCGCCACCAGAGCTCGATACCACGACTGATCCATGAAGGGCAACCAGAACTCGAAGCGCCGTCCGGAGATCCCGAACGGCGCTGGGGGCTTACGCCTTGGAGGCGCTCAGAGCACGGAAGACCAGCGAATTGCGGTCGGGAGCCACGTCCACCTCGATCTCGTCCCCCCGCCCAAAGTCTCCCAGTAGGACCCGCTCGCTGAGGGGATCTTCGATGTACTTCTGGATCGCCCGCTTGAGGGGGCGGGCGCCGTAATTCTGGTCGTAGCCGTGCTCGACCAGGAAATCCACCGCGGCGGGCGTCAGCTTCACCTCGTCGCCGAGGCGCTGCTGAACTTCGCGCAGCATGATGGTCACGATCGAAGCGATGTGCTCCTTGGTAAGCGGATGGAAGACGATGACGTCATCGATCCGATTGAGGAATTCGGGATTGAAGACCTTGGTGATCTCGTCACGGATCTTCTCCGACATCTTGTCGAACGAGGTCTTGCTGTCGGAGCCGTGGAACCCCAGCGTCTTCCCCTGCATGATGTCCCGCGCACCCACGTTCGAGGTCATGATCACGACCGTGTTCTTGAAGTCGATGACCCGTCCATAGTTGTCGGTCAGGTGCCCTTCATCCAGCACCTGGAGAAGAATGTTGAACACATCGGGGTGGGCCTTCTCGATTTCGTCCAGCAGCACCACCGAGTAGGGCTTGCGCCGGATCGCCTTGGTGAGCGACCCCGAGTCTTCGTACCCCACGTAGCCGGGAGGCGCCCCGATCAGGCGGGACACCGAGAACTTCTCCATGTATTCCGACATGTCGACCCGAATCAGGGCCGACGCATCGGCGAACAGGAACTTGGCCAGTGCCCGCGCCAGCTCGGTCTTCCCGACGCCGGTAGGCCCGCAGAAGATGAACGAGCCGATCGGCCGCTTGGGGTCCTTGAGGCCGGCCCGGGAGCGCCGGATGGCGCGCGAGATGGCCTTGATCGCCTCGTCCTGTCCCACCACGGTGCCGTGGAGCTCGTCTTCCATGCGGAGCAGCCGCGCGGCCTCCGCCTCCTGGAGGCGCGAGACCGGAATGCCGGTCCAGCGCGACACGATGAAGGCGATGGCCTCCTCGTCGATCACCGGACGGCGGGTCTGCCGCTCCCGCTCCCAGTCCTCCTGCTTCTGGCGGATCTGGGTCTGGAGATCCCGCTCCTGGTCCCGCAGCGCGGCCGCGCGCTCGAAGTTCTGGTCCCGGACCGCCTCTTCCTTATGCAGATTGACCTGCTCCAGCGCGCCCTTGAGACTGGAGACCTCCGTCGGCGGCACCTGGGACGCCAACCGGGCCCGCGCCCCCGCCTCGTCGATCACGTCGATCGCCTTGTCTGGGAGGAACCGGTCCGTGATGTAGCGATCGGAGAGCTTGGCGGCCGCCGAGAGGGTCTCGTCGGGTATCGATACCCGGTGATGGTCCTCGTACTTCTTTCGCAGGCCGCGCAGGATCTCGACCGTCTCGTCCAGCGTGGGCGGCTCGACCATGACGGTCTGGAATCGCCGCTCCAGGGCCCCGTCCTTCTCGATGTACTTCCGGTACTCGTTCAGCGTGCTGGCGCCGACGCACTGCAGCTCGCCGCGGGCCAACGCGGGCTTGAGCATGTTGGAGGCGTCAATGGCGCCCTCCGCCGCCCCGGCCCCGACCAATGTGTGCAGCTCGTCGATGAAGAGCACGATTTGCTTGTTCTGGGCGATCTCGTTCATGACCGCCTTGAGCCGTTCCTCGAACTGGCCGCGATACTTGGTGCCAGCGATCACCGCCGCCATGTCGAGCGAGAGCACCCGATGGTCCCGGAGGACGTCGGGGCAGAGTCCGTTGGCGATCATCAGGGCCAGGCCCTCGACGATGGCCGTCTTCCCCACCCCCGGCTCGCCGATTAGTACCGGATTGTTCTTCTTGCGCCGGGCCAGGATTTCCATGACCCGCTCGATCTCCTTGGCCCGCCCGATCGTGGGATCGAGCTGCCCTTCGGCGGCGAGCTGAGTCAGGTCGCGGCAGAAGTGGTCGAGGGCCGGAGTCTTGGACTTCTTGTCGGACTTGGGGGCGGCGGCGGGCGTGGGCGTGCTGGCCGTCGGCTGAGGCATGTCGCTCCCCAGCAGGCGCAGCGTCTCCGCGCGGGACTGCTCGAGATTGACGCCGGCGTCGGTCAGGACCTGAGCCGCGATCCCCTTCTCCTCCCGCAGCAGTCCCAGCAGCAGGTGCTCGGTGCCCACGTAGGAGTGGTTGAGCTCGCGCGCCTCGGTCATGGCCAGCTCCAGGACCTTCTTGGCCCGCGAGGTATACGGCAGGTCGGGTCCGGCGGCCGCCGCCGCTTTGCCCTTCTTGACCGTCTCCTCGATCTTCTGCTGGATCTCTTCCAGGTCGACGTTGAGGTTGGTGAGCACCGCCGCGGCGACCCCCTCGCCTTCCCGGATGAGCCCGAGGAGAATGTGCTCGGTACCGACGTACTCGTGATGCAGGCGGGCCGCCTCTTCGCGAGCCATCTGCAAGACTTTCCGGACCCGATCCGTGAAGTTGTAGCCGTTCATAGGGTCACCCTCGACGTCCCGCCTCGTCCTCCAGAACCTTACGAACTTCGCGAGCCCGGCGAACCCCCAGCTCCGGATCGTCCGGGGCGATGCCCTCGGCGACGGCCAGGTGAGTCGGCTGGGTGTAGATCAACAGCTTGTTGAGCGCGTACATCCCGACGTTCTTGATCAGGCCGAGTCCCACGCCCAGCCGGATCCCGCTCAGCAGGTTCATGGTCTCATCGAAGGAGATCGTGCGCGCATATCGCAGCAGGCCGTAGGCCCGCCAGACCCGATCCTCTACGATGGCGGGAACGTCCCGCCACAACACGCGCCGTGCTTCCTCTTCATACTCGATGACCTGCTGAACCATCTTGCCCAGGTAGTCCAGCAATTCCTGCTCCGACTTCCCCAGCGTGGTCTGGTTGGACAACTGGAAGAAGTTGCCCACCACCTCACTCCCCTCACCATACAATCCGCGGTAGGTCAGACCGACCTGTGCCAGACCCTGCAGGACCTTCGAGATCTCCTTGGTTAAGACCAAGCCCGGCAAGTGGATGAGCACTGAGGCCCGGAGCCCGGTCCCCACGTTGGTGGGGCACGAGGTAAGGTAACCAAACTCCGGGTGAAATGCGAAAGGAAGCCGTTGCCCGAGCTCGCTATCCAGCCGGTCGACCTCCTGATAGGTGGACTCCAGGGCGAAACCGGAGCTCAACGCCTGCAATCTGAGGTGGTCCTCCTCGTTCAGCATGGCGCCGACTCGGCCCTGGACCATGAGCGCCGAGCCGGGGCGGACCCCCGGATCGCCGTCCAGCCCGGCCAACTCCTTGCTCACCAGGTGGCGCTCGTGGAGCAGGTGACGGTCGATCCGGTCCAGATGCTCGAGGCGGAACAGGGTGGCATGCCTGAGCGACGCCGTCTCGCGGGCGGCGGTCTCGACTTGAGACAGGATGTCGAGCCGAATCGGGCTGGTGGTCCGGGTGCCGAACACCCGCCCCGCCAGATTGCGCGCCAGCCGCACTCGGGTCGAAAGAACCAGGTGGCTATGGGGGCCGCTCGCGTCGAGCCAGCCCACCCCGCCGTCGCTGAGCAGACTGAAGTCGATCATCCGACGGTTCGCCCGCTTCCGCCGTTCCCTTCGTGCACCTTGAGACGGTCCCGCAGCTCGGCCGCCAGCTCGAAATTCTCGGCCGCGATGGCGAGACGCAGCTGCTCGCGGAGGTCCTGCTCCACCATGGCCACCTGCGCCCCCTCGGGGGACGAGCGGTAGCGTTTCCCCACGTGACGGCTGGAGCCGTGCAGGCGGCGGAGCAGCTCCCGGAGCGGCTCCTCGAAACTGCGATAGCAGAGCGGGCAACCCAACCGCCCCAGTTCCCGGAAGTCCATCAGCGTGGCGCCGCAGCCGCTGCAGGCTGGGAGAGCGGCCTCCTCCGTCCCCGGCTCCCCCACCGCCATCGTGGCCAGGAAGCTCCCGATCGGAGTCTTGCCCAGGTTGGAGGAGGTCTCCACCCCCTTCTCCGCTGCGCACTTCTCGCAGAGGTGCAGGGTCTGGACCTGCTCGTTGGCGATCTGGGTCAGGTGGATGACCGCTTCCCGCTCGTTGCACTGGGTGCACTGCATCAGGGCACCGCCTCCGCCCGGGGCAGCGGCACCAGGTGGCCATCGGCCAGCGTAAGCACTCGGTCGGCGCGATCGGCCAGCAGCCGGTTGTGGGTCACCACCACCAGCGCGGTCTCGAACTGCTGGGAGAGCCCCGCGAACAGATCGTGCAGGCGCTCGCTGTTGGCGTGATCCAGATTCCCGGTCGGCTCGTCGGCCAGGACCACCATCGGCTCCATGGCCAGTGCCCGCGCCACCGCGACCCGCTGCAACTCGCCGCCCGACAACTCGGCCGGACGGTGCGTCATCCGTCCAGCCAGGCCCATCGAGGCCAGCAGCACCTCGGCCCGGGACCGGGCGGCGGTATCGGCGGCACCGTGGATGAGGAGCGGCAGCATCACGTTTTCGATGGCGGTGAACTCCCGCAGCAGATGATGAAACTGGAACACGAACCCCAGCTTGCGATTCCTGAGATCGGCCAGCTCGTCCGGAGCGCAATCGGCGTAGCTCTGGCCGTCCAGCTGGACGGTGCCCTCGGTGGGATCGTCCAGGGCGCCGAGCAGATGCAGCAGCGTGCTCTTTCCCGAGCCGCTGGCCCCCACCACCGCCACGAACTCTCCCCGGCGCACCGAGAGGTCCAGATCGGCCAGAATCTCCAGCGGTTGGCCGTCTCCACCCTGATAGACCTTGCGCAACTTTCGCGCCTCGAGGGCCGCCGTCATTCGTGCCGTATGGCCTCGACCGGGGTGAGCCGTCCGGCCGAGAGTGAAGGATGCAGAGTGGCGGTGATCGCCAGAAGGAGGCTGGCCAGGATCACGACCACGACGTCGAGCAATTCCACGTGCACCGGCAGGTGATCGATGAAATACACCGCGGGATTGATGGGGATCCAGTGCCAGCGGTCCACCGCCGCGGCCACCAGCAGGCCTCCCGCCAGGCCCAAGCTCACACCCACGCCGCCGATCACCGCCCCCTGGAGCAGGAAGATTCGACCGATCGAGGAGGCGGTGACTCCCATGGCGCGCAGAATCCCGATCTCCCGGGTCTTGTCGGCGACCACCATCGTGAGGGTACCCACGATGTTGAAGGCCGCCACGATCATGATGAAGAAAATGATCAACCCCATCGCCACCTTTTCCAGCTGCAGCGCGCTGAACAACGTCTGGTTCTGGGCCTGCCAGTCTAGGGCGCGATAGGGGTAGCCCAGGCGGTCTTCCAGGCGCTTACCGACTTCGGGCGCCTTCCAGGGATCCTCGACCCTGACCTGCAGACCGGACACGGCGTCTCCCAAACCGGAGAAGCGTTGCGCCACCTCCCGCGACATCACCACGAATTGGTTGTCGTACTGGAACATTCCGGTATTGAACAGGCCAGTGACCTCGAACCGCCAGAACTTGGGGACCGCGACGCCCAGGGCCGGATTCACCTTGCCCTCGGACGGAGGTACCAGGGTGACGACGTCACCCGGAAAGGCGGACATGCGCTGTGGCCAGACGGTACCCCAGGACCACCCCGCCGTCGACGTCGTGGCGCGTGGTCCGGAAGGTGAGGTCGCCCTGGGTCACCGAGCTGGGCAATGACGTGACTGCCCGGGTACCGGTATCGGGATCGAAGCCGAAGATCTGGACCCCCTCGCTGTAGTCGTGCCCGGCGGAAATGAGGGATTGGGTGATCACCTCGGGCGCCACGGCCACGACTCCCGGCTCCCGAGCGACTTGCTTCATGACCGATTGCCAGTTGTCCAGCCGGAGACCGGCGCCGAAGGTCAGCAGGCGGAGGTGGGGATTGGCGATCAGAATCCGCTCGCGGAGGTCATTCCGAAGCCCGTTCATGACCCCCAGCACCACCACCAGCGCCATCACCCCCACGGCGACTCCCCCGATGGAGATCACGGTGTTGAGGGAGGCCGCGCGCGACGATCGGCGGCTCTGCAGGTAGCGCATCGCGATCCGCCACTCCAGCCGAGTGGGCCACCGCAGCAGGCTGCGGATCCTGGCGCGGCCTCCCGCCGCGGGGCCGCTCATCCGGCCTCCGGCCGCATGGCCGGGAACAGGATCACGTCCCGGATCGACGGCTGGTTCGCGATGATCATCATCAGTCGGTCGAACCCGACTCCCAGTCCGCCTGTGGGCGGCATGCCATACTCGAGCGCCCGCAGGTAGTCTGCGTCGAGCTGCTGGGCCTCGTCGTCTCCTTTGGCGCGCTCGCGGGCCTGTTCCTCGAAGCGCTGGCGCTGCTCCTCGGGATCGTTGAGCTCGCTAAAGGCGTTGGCGATTTCCCTTCCCTGCACGAACAGCTCGAACCGCTCGGCCAGCCACGGATCCTCCCGGTGCGCCTTCGCCAGCGGCGAGAGCAGCCGGGGGTAGTCCAGGACGAAGGTCGGCTGGATGAGCGTCGGCTCCACATAGGCCTTGAACACCGCGTCCTGGAGCCGCCCTCCCGACAACGCCGCGGCCTCTTCCGCCGCCACCCCGCGGCGCTCGAGGGCTTTGCGAAGCTCCGGTTCCGACGCCCGCCGCAGGTCGAGCTTGGCGGTGGTCTCGATGCACTCAAGGAAGAAACGGCGGGGCCAGGGCGGCGTGAAATCCAGGACGGTGCCCTCCCGCGTGACGTTGAAGCTGCCGCAACACTCCCGGATGAGACCCGAGATCATGGTTTCGGTCAGCTCCAGAATGTCGCGGTAATCGGCGTAGGCCTGGTAGCACTCCAGCATCGTGAACTCGGGGTTGTGGGTCCGGTCCATCCCCTCGTTCCGGAAGTCGTGGCCGATCTCGTAGACCCGCTCTAGGTTGCCCACCACCAGCCGCTTGAGATAGAGCTCGTCGGCGATCCTGAGATAGAGCGTGGTATCCAGCGTATGGTGGTGCGTCACGAAGGGCCGGGCCGCAGCCCCGCCGTAGAGCGGCTGGAGAATCGGGGTCTCCACCTCGAGGAACCCGCGGTCGTCGAGGAAGCGCCGCAGCCAGCGGATGGCCTGGGCCCGAAGCCGGAAGGTCTCCCGTATCCCGGGGTGCACGGCCAGATCGGCGTAGCGCTGGCGGTAGCGGGTCTCCGGATCCGCCAGTCCGCCGTAGCTCACTTCCCCCTCTTCCCCGGCCGGCGACTTCCCGAGCGGGAGGGGACGGAGGGACTTGGCCAGGAGCTCGACCTGCTGCACGCGGACGGTGACTTCTCCCGCCTTGGTGCGAAACAGCGGCCCCCGGACGCCGACGTAGTCGCCCAGGTCGAGCAGCTTCACCAGCTCGTAGCGCTCGCCCAGCTGATCCGCCCGGAAATACACCTGCAGCCGACCGGTGACGTCCTCCAGATGGCCGAAGCTGGTTTTCCCCTGGCCGCGAAAGGAGACCAGCCGCCCGGCCACCGAGACCTCGGGACCCTCCTCCCCCATCGCGTCGGCGTAGGTCGCGAGGGCCTCGCTCGCGGTATGGGTCCGCCGGTAGGCGTAGGCGTAGGGTGCTACGCCGAGCTCGGCCAAGGCCGTCAGCTTGGCGCGCCGAGCCTCTTCGACGAACGACCGCGGCGGTGCGACGCTCACGCGGCCTTGCCTCCGAAACGCTTGAGGTACGCCTGAATGAAACCGTCCAGATCGCCGTCCATGACCCGCTGGACGTCGCTGACTTTGACCTCGGTGCGGTGGTCGTTGACCATCGTGTAGGGCTGGAAGACGTAGGAGCGGATCTGGTTGCCCCAGGAGATGTCGGTCTTGGTGGCCTCCAGCTTGGCGCGCTCGGCCTCCTGCTGCTCCAATTTCCGCTGGTAGATCGCGGCGCGGAGCATTTTCATCGCGGTTTCCTTGTTCTTGTGCTGGCTGCGCTCCTGCTGGCAGGAAACCACGATGCCCGTGGGCAGGTGGGTGAGCCGCACCGCCGACGACGTCTTGTTCACGTGCTGCCCGCCTGCGCCCGAGGCGCGGAAGACGTCCATCTTGATGTCCTCGTCGCGCAGCTCGACTTCGATGGTGTCGTCGATGTCGGGGTAGACGAACACCGAGGCGAACGAGGTGTGTCGGCGAGCCTGGGAATCGAAGGGGGAAATCCGCACCAGGCGATGCACGCCCTTTTCGGCCTTGAGGTAGCCGTAGGCGTACTCACCCTTGATCTCGATCGACACCGACTTGATACCCGCCTCCTCGCCAGGGATCAGATCCAGGATCGTCACCGTGCAGCCGTGGCGCTCCGCCCAGCGCACGTACATCCGCATCAGCATTTCCGCCCAATCCTGCGACTCGGTGCCCCCGGCGCCGGGATGAATGGTCAGCAGCGCGTCCCGCGCGTCGTCCGGACCCCGCAGCATGGTCTGCAGCTCGTAGCTCTCCACCGCGGCGCCCAGGCTGTCTACCTCCTCCTGGAGCTCGGTCGCGAGCGCCTGGTCCGGTTCCGCCTCGAGCAGCTCCGCCAGGGCGCGGCCGTCTTCCAGTCTCCGCAGGATCCCGTCGTAGGGAGCGATCCAGCGCTTGAGATCCTTGATCTCCTGTACCGCGGCCCGGGCGCGGTCGGGATTGCTCCAGAACCCCGCCTCCGCCTGTTGGGCTTCGAGCTCGCTCAGACGCCGGGCTTTTCTCCCCAGGTCAAAGAAAGTCTCGCAGCTCGGAGACGCGGCGGTGGAGATCCTCGAGTCGTTCGGTTGTCTCGGACATCGCGGGCCTCTCCGGACGGACGTGGTTCGTTCCCTGCAAGTGAAATATAGACGGAAGCACAGGCGGCGAGAGCGAGCGGCACCCTCCCCGCTCGCCCCTCGCCGCCGGATTTCCCGCCCTCAAAAAACCTTCTGGCCGCTCGCGAGGATTTCGTTGAGGGCGTCGGTGAAGAAGGTCGTGGACTCCGCCAACTCCTTCCCGACCTGCTCGGTGTACTCCTCCCAGCTCTTCTTGATCTCCTCGTCGAACAGCTGCTTCAGGGTCCCGGCGCGCAGCCCTTCCTTGCGGCGATCGGGATAGTAGACGGCCAGATCGGAGATCAGGGCGCGGGCCAAGCGCTTGGCCTTCTGGGACGGATCCTGGGAGAGGAACGGATTGACCGGTCGGGCGGGCGCCTTGCCGACGGGAGCAGCCGGCGCTTCGGGAACTGGCGGTGGAGCCGGCGGCTCCACCCTTGGCGTGACGATGGTCGGCCCGGCCGTCGGACGCCCGGCGGGCGGGGCGGCCGGCGGCGAAGGAATGGTCGGGCGCACGGCCGGCGGAGCACCCTGGCTCGGCGCGAACGGCACGTTGGGCCGGACCGGCGGTCCTGCGGGAGGAGCCCCAGGTGCCGAGGGCACAGTCGGCCGAACCAGTGGGGGCATCACCGGGGCCCCTCCAGGACCCACCGTCGGTCGCACCGGCGGCGGGAATTGGCGGGGCGCGGTCGGACGGGGTGGTGCCGCCGGAGCCCGCGGCGGCGGTGCCGGCATCACGGGCGCAGGAGGGGGAGGCGCCGGCGCACGAGGCGGAGGCGCGGCTGCCGGCGGTGGAGGAGCCGGAGCGGGCGGTGGTGGCGGTGCGGGACGAGGCGGCGCCGGAGCGGGGGCCGGAGCCATGCGGGGTGCCGGCGCGGCCGGCATCACCACCGGCGAGGCGGCCGCGGCAACGGGCGGAGCGGGATCCACCTCCCGCAGCACCGGAAAGACCGCGGCGCAGACCTGACACCGGGCCCGTACGCCCCCACCCGGGACCTTGGCGGGATCGACCCGATACACCGTCGCACAGCTGGGGCAGGTCACGTTCATGGAGCGTTCCTCGCCTGCGGAGATGACGGACGGCGGTCGGCCGGCGAATCCGATTCGGTGGAATGGCGCCGATCCACAACGAAGACCGAGCCGGGGAGCGTCTTGGCGTAGCTCTTCATCTCCGTCGCCAGCTCGCTCACCTGGGCGGGGTGGGTAAAGCGCCGGTTTCGGTTGGTGACGATCCCGATCGAGAGCGTCATGAGCGGCACCCGGTGCAACTGGCCCCGCCGGTCCTTCCCGAAGAAGTATCCCGCCCGCCGGTCCTGTTCATTGTACTGCAGGGGAATCAACGTGTCGAACACTTCCAGAATCTCGCTGCACACCGGACTCACCTCGGGCGTCGGAATCACGAAGATGAAGTCGTCGCCGCCGATGTGCCCCACGAACCCGCCCGCGCCCACCATACCCTTAACCACATCGTGGAGGATGCGGGAAAGCAGGTAAATCACCCGGTCCCCATCGTTGTAGCTGTACCGGTCGTTGAACTCCTTGAAATGGTCCAGGTCCGCGTAGCAGACCGCGAAGTCGTTTCCGCTATCCAGCTGCCGCTTGAGCTCTCGTTCGATCTCGGTGGTTCCCGGGAGCCGGGTCGAGGGATGCACCGAGACATCGCGTTCGGTCCGCACCAGCGCGGCATCCAGACGGGCCCGTTGCTCGGCGGGAGAGAACAAGCCGCTCACCACCTCGTCCGCCCCGGCCGAGAACCAGCTGCGCACCGCCTCCGGGTCGTGCGTCTCCGAGAGGACGATCACCGGCACGATGGCGGTGAAGGCGTCGCTCTTGAGAAGGCGCACCACCCGCACGCCGTCCGTCCCGCCGCGATCCGCGTCCACAACCAGGAAACACGGAAACCCGCGGAGGACGATGGCCTGGACTTCCTCGGGACTGGGAAGGGTCTCGAGAGGAAAACCCTTAGCTTCCGCCCAGTGGCGGACAAGATCCGGAACCAGGCGCGGGTCCGGCGAATAGTAGAGAATCGTCGGGCGAGTCCGCACCCCCTGCCCCTTGTAAGAAGATGTGCTAAGCTAACTTACGGGCCTCCGCCACGGAAGTCAAATGAAGTAGCCGGCCACTGCCACCAGAGCGTACACCGCCAGGAGCTGTACGCCCTCGAACCAGTGGGACTCCCCGTCAAGCATAATCATGGACACAATCGCGGTGGCGAGTGCTACCGAAACGACCTGGAAGAGCGGAAAAACCAGGTCCATCGGTTGCCCCATCAGCAGGCTCGCCAGCACCAGAACCGGTGTGACGAACAGCGCCACCTGGGTGCTGGATCCCAGCGCCACGTGGAGCGCGAGGTCGATCTGGCCCTTGCGCGCCACCACGATGGCGGTGGCGTGTTCGGCCGCGTTCCCAATCAGGGGGATCACGACCAGACCCAGGAACGTCTGCGTCCAGCCGAGGGTGGCAGCCACCGATTCCGTGGCGTGCACCAAGATCTCCGATTCCACCGCCACGCCGGCGGTCGCCACGCCAAGAATCAGCAGCCCCTTCCGCACCGTCCACTGGGGCGGCCCCTCCACCGTGTACCCACCCCCGAAGAGCGCCTGGTGGGTCCTGAGTGAGAACAGGAGCGAGAAGAGGTAGGTGACCCCCAGCACCACTGCAACCAGCTCCGACATCCGCTCCTCGGCCAGAGCGGCGTTCTGGTGCAGGCTGTGAAAGATGGCCGGGAACGACAGACCGACGACGGCCAGGCCCAGCATGCTGGCGCTCATCCCCGCGGCAACCCGGTTGAATGTGAAGGTAGGGCGCCGGAGACCGGCGGCAATCAGGGAGAGGCCGAGGATCAGGAGAAGATTGCCCAGAATGCTCCCGGTGATGGATGCTTTGACCAGGTCCACTAACCCGGCCCGGAGGGCGACCAGCGCGATCAGGAGCTCGGCGGCATTGCCGAACGTCGCGTTGAGCAAGCCGCCCAGGGTGGGACCGCTGTGATCCGCCAACCGCTCGGTCGCCTCCCCCATGTAGCCGGCAAGGGGGAGCACGGCCAGGCAGGCCAGGACGAATACGAGGATGGACGGCGCGTGCAGCGCCGCTCCCGCCCAGCTCAGGGGAATCGCGATGAGGAGCAGCCGCCGCACCATGGCGCCGGTGGCTCAGAGGGGTTGGGCTTCGTCGATCAACATGATGGGGATGCCGTCGTCGACCGCGTAGACCAGACGGCAGGCATGGCAGACCAGCGACTCGGGCTCGAGACGATACTCGAGGTCGCCTTTGCACTTGGGGCAGACCAGAATCTCCAGCAGTTCAGGCGCGAGCGGCATGGAGGCTCCGCGAAGAAGAACGGTCGAACATCATCGGCGTCGATCGGCGGATGCGCCGCCCTCGATGGGGGGGAATCCCAGCCGCTCGAGGCTCGCGGTCCGGCGGCGCCAATCGGGCAGGACCTTCACCCAGCAGTCCAGGTAGACCTGGCGCCCCAGCAGGGTCTCCAATCGGGCCCGGGCCTGGGCTCCGATCGCCTTCAAGGTGGCGCCCGACCGGCCAACCACGATGCCTTTCTGGGAGTCTCGCTCGACGAACAGCGTGGCTCGAATGTACACCGGATGCTCGTCCTCCCGGAACTCCTCGACTTCGACGGCCACGGAATAGGGTACTTCCTCGCTCAACCGCTCGAAGGCCGCCTCCCGGAGATACTCCCCCACGAAGAAGCGGAGGGGTTGAGTCCCCAGGTCGTCGGGGTCGAATTGAAAGGGGCCCTCGGGCAGGAGCGGCCCTACGCGCTCGAGCAGCGTCTCGAGGCCGAACCCGGTGTGGGCGCTGACCAGGAGGTCCTCCTCGTCCCAGGTCTGGCGCCGGCCGGGAGGCAGCAGGTCTCCCATCGTGTAGACGGTGAGGACCGGAGCGCGAGGCGCCGTGTCGAGGCCGGCCGCCTGGGCGAACGGAGGTGCCGGCGCCTTGGGGGCGGGATGGAGATACAGCACCAGGTCGGCTTGGCCGAGGGCGTCGAGTCCGGCTTGCCGCATGCTGGCCTGCAGGGCGTATTGGGGCTCGAGGAGGCCGGGGAGATCGTGAAAGACGAATTGGATCTGGTCCCTCGTCACCAGGCCGGCCACCGGCAGGCGGGTCGCTTGAGGCTTGGGACTCACGATGGCCAGGTGCTCACCGACCAGGGCGTTGAAGAGGGACGACTTCCCGACGTTGGGCGTGCCGGCCAGGGCCACGTGCCCGCAGCGGGAGGGGGAGCTGGGCATGGCGGAATCTGGCGGTCGGAGGGCGGGGCGGAAAGCCGGAAGAACGAAGCGGCCCCGGGGAGCCGGGGCCGCTATTCGCGAGACGCAGTTAGAGCCGTGATCAGGGCGCCGCGCGAGACCGGCGGCGGCGGCGGGCGGCGGCGGACTTGAGCTGCCGGGCCTCGCTGGGCTTCAGGTAGTAGCGCTTCCGCCGCAGGTCCTGGAGGATGCCCGAACGGAGGACTTTCTTCTTGAAGGCGCGGAGCGCGCCGTCGAGGCGGTCGCTTTCGCCGATGGTGACTTCGATCATCATGAACCTCGGAACCAGAACGGGCTGGCGCGAGTGCCAGCCCGGGAATCACCCGCGCCAAAGGTAACGCGTGGGCCCGCCAGCGGCAACGGAGCGCGGGGATGGGGAGGCGCGGGGGTCTCCCCCCTCCTCGGCGGGCCCATAAATTGCCGAGCCGCGCCATCCCAAAATGGAGTCAACCGCAGTGGCCGCGCCCGGTCGGATCCGCAGGGGAATGCTGGGACTGATGGTCTCGATCGCAGCGATGGTGGCCACCGTTCTGGCGGCCGAAGCCGTCCTCGCCGCCTTCGACTTCCCGCCCGCACCAACCGAACACCAGCGCCTCTTCATCGAATACGACTCCCTCCGGGGATGGCGGAACATCCCGGGGCGCCACGGAAGGTATGTCACCTCCGAGTTCGTGGTGGATCTGGAGTACAATGCGAGGGCCTATCGGGGTCCCTTGCATGCGTACGCCAAGCCTCCCGGATCCTATCGCGTGGTGATGGTCGGGGACTCCTATCTCGAGGGGTATACCGTCGCCTTACCACACCGCGCGCCCGAACTTGCCCAAGCGATGCTGCAGCCCTTGTCGGTGGACATCGTGGCGCTGGGAACCGGCGGCTATAGCACCGACCAGGAGCTGCTCTGGCTCCAGACCGAGGGGCTCCGCTACGAGCCTGACCTGGTGGTGGTGCTGTTTGTGGGCAATGACATCTGGTTCAACAATCGGGACCGCTACCCCCGCGGGGCCAAACCGGTTTTTCGCATCGCCGGGGACTCGCTGGTGCTGACCAATGTCCCGGTGCCTCGCCCCGCGCCGGGCGCCGATTCCGTCACGCCGCGCCTCGCTAGCCTCTGGCAGGCGACCAAGAGTGCCATCCGCCTCCACTCGCGACTGTTGCGTCTCGCCAAGCGCATCCTGCGCCGCACCCCCAACGTCCCGATCCTGACGCCGGGCGGATCGGAGAGGGTCCAGGCCCTCTACAGCGTCTTCGCCGACAGCCTGACCCCTCCAGCCGACACCGCGCTGCTGATAACGGAACGCCTCTTAGCCCAGATGCGGACCATCACCCGAGCGGCCGGAGCCGAGTTGATTGTCATGCTGGTCCCGGGGCCGGAGGCGCTCTATCCGGCCGGCGCGCGTCAGTCGCAGGGGTTTTCCCAAATTCCACCGTTCGGCGACCAGGACCGTGAGAGCCGGCGTTTTCGCGAGATCTGTACGGCGGCCGCCGTGCGCTGCCTCGATCCGACCGCGCGGTTCGTCTCGGCGGCTCAGGCGCTGCCGAGGGGAGACTTGCTGATTTTTCCGGAAGACGGGCACTGGAACGAGCGGGGCCACGCCGTGGCCGCGGCGACCCTGGCGGACCTGGTGCGCGAGGTGATCGGGAAGCGCGCTCCGTAGGCCGGCGATGGGGGACCGGCCGCCCGGCCAGGCGTCCAAAGGCATGAAGCCCACCCGGTGATGACCGAGTGGGCTTCAGGCTTACAGGGACGGCTGGCGACGGCCTACTCTCCCACGCCCTCTCGAGCGGAGTACCATCGGCGCTGCAGGGCTTAACTGCCGGGTTCGGAATGGGACCGGGTGTGGCCCCTGCGCGCTAGTCGTCAGCCATTTAAGGAAAGAGGGAGGATGGGTGGTGTGGAGGAATCCGGGAGAGATCAAACTTCACGGGCGATTAGTACGGCTCGACTAAAGGGGTTGCCCCCCGTGCATCTGCCGCCTATCAACCTGGTAGTCTTCCAGGGCCCTTCAGGGGTCTTGAGACCCAGGAGTGTTCATCTTGGGAAGAGTTTCCCACTTAGATGCTTTCAGCGGTTATCTCCGCGCGACATCGCTACCGGGCGATGCCCCTGGCGGGACAGCCCGTACACGAGCGGTCGCTTCGTCTCGGTCCTCTCGTACTAGAGACGACGTCCCTCAACACTCCCACGCCCACGACGGATACAGACCGAACTGTCTCACGACGTTCTGAACCCAGCTCATGTACCACTTTAACCGGCGAACAGCCGGACCCTTGGGACCTTCTCCAGCCCCAGGATGTGATAAGCCGACATCGAGGTGCCAAACCGCGCCGTCGATGTGAACTCTCGGGCGCGATAAGCCTGTTATCCCCAGCGTACCTTTTATCCGATGAGCGATGGCCCGTCCACACGGGACCACCGGATCACTTACGCCGACTTTCGTCCCTGCTCGCGCCGTCGCGCTCGCAGTCAGGCGCCCTTTTGCGTATACACTCAACGTGCGATTACCGACCGCACTGAGGGCACCATCGCGCGCCTCCGGTACTCTTTAGGAGGCGACCGCCCCAGTCAAACTACCCACCTGCCACGGTCCTCGGCGGTGTTGCCGCCCGAGTGAGAATGTTAGTAAAACAAGGGTGGTATTTCACTGTTGCCTCCCTCCCAGCCGAAACCGGGAGTTCAACGGCTCCCACCTATGCTACGCAGGTCATACCGACATTCAATGGCAGGTTGTAGTAAAGGTGCACGGGGTCTTTTTGTCCTGTCGCGGGAAATCGGAATCCTCACCGATACTGCTATTTCGCCGAGCTTACGGAAGAGACAGCTCCCAAGTCGTTACGCCATTCGTGCAGGTCGGAACTTACCCGACAAGGAATTTCGCTACCTTAGGACCGTTATAGTTACGGCCGCCGTTTACCGGGGCTTCGGTTCGCAGCTTTGCCTTGCGGCTAACCGCTTGCCTTAACCTTCCGGCACCGGGCAGGCGTCAGTGTCTATACGTCGGCTTGGAGTACGCCTTAGCAGACACCTGTGTTTTTGCTAAACAGTCGCTTGGGACGATTCTCTGCGGCCGGTCTCCCCTTCACCTGTACGGTGTCAGGTACTGCCGGCACCCCTTATCCCGAAGTTACGGGGTCATTTTGCCGAGTTCCTTTTCCGTAAATCACTCGAGCACCTTAGGCTTCTCGCCTCGCCCACCTGTGTCGGATTACGGTACGGTCAACGGCAGTCCTGGTTCGCGAAGCTTTTCTCGGCAGTGTGCGGCAGCCACTCTTGACGGGGCCTTGCGACCCCTTCGGCGTCGGTTCTCGACTACCCCAGCGGATTTGCCTACCGGGGACCGTCTACCACCTTGCAGCGGATATTCCACCACCCGCCAGTGACCTTGCTCCTGCGTCCCTCCTCGAACTCATAACGGCCAACCGTTGGTACGGGAATGTTGACCCGTTTTCCATCGTCTACGCCTTTCGGCCTCGACTTAGGGACCGACTGACCCTGAGCTGATCGACATGGCTCAGGAACCCTTAGGCTTACGGTGACAGGGGTTTTCACCCTGTTTCTCGCGTACTGAATCCGGCATCCTCACTTCCCATCGCTCCACCGGAAGGCTTCCGCCCCGGCTTCACCGCTCTGGGAACGCTCCCCTACCCCTTCACACTTGCGTGTGAAAGACGTTGCTTCGGCGGGCGGCTTCGAGTCCCGACCATTATCGGCGCGGCTACGCTGGACTGGTGAGCTATTACGCACTCTTTAAAGGAATGGCTGCTTCTAAGCCAACCTCCCAGTTGTCACAGCATACCCACATCCTTTGCTACACTGAGCCGCCACTCCGGGGCCTTAGCAGACGTTCTGGGTTCTTTCCCTCTCGCCGCGGTACATTAGCGCACCGCGACTGCCTCCCGGGCAGCATTCAACAGGCATTCGGAGTTTGGTTGGGGGAGGTATCGTTATTCACGACCCGGACCCATCCAGTGCTCTACCTCCTGTGAACTCATTTCCCGAGGCTATACCAAAATATATTTCGGGGAGAACCAGCTATCTCCGAGCTTGATTGGCCTTTCACCCCTACCCTCAAGTCATCCCAGCGGTTTTCAACCCACAAGGGTTCGGTCCTCCACCGCCTGTTACGACGGCTTCAACCTGCTCAAGGGTAGATCGCCACGGCTTCGGGTCTACGCCCACGTACGTTGTCGCCCTATTCAGACTCGCTTTCGCTCTGGCTCCGGCCCTGAGGGCCTTAACCTGCACGTGAGCAGTAACTCGCCGGATCATAATGCAAAAGGCACGCGGTCAGGCCCTTGCGGACCCTCCCACCGCTTGTCGGCACACGGTTTCAGGATCTTTTTCACTCGCCACCAGGCGTACTTTTCACCTTTCCCTCACGGTACTCGTGCACTATCGGTCATCGAGGAGTATTTAGGCTTGGAGGGTGGTCCCCCCGGCTTCGCGCAGAATTCCACGTGCTCCGCGCTACTCGGGATACCACTAGGGGCCGTACGCGAGCCGTTACGGGGCTTTCACCCTCTGGGGCGGGCCATTCCAGGCCGCTTCACGTTAGCGTCGTGCATCCCATGTTGTGGTCCCACAACCCCCGGAGGGCATGCCCCCCAGGTTTGGCCTGTTCCCCGTTCGCTCACCGCTACTAGGAGAATCTCGGTTGATTTCTCTTCCTCCGGGTACTGAGATGTTTCAGTTCCCCGGGTTGGCTCCCCTTGCGGGGTGACGGGCCTCGCGGCCCGACGGGTTGCCCCATTCGGTCATCCCGGGATCACGGCTTGTGTGCAGCTCCCCCGGGCTTATCGCAGCTTACCACGACCTTCATCGCCTCTCGATGCCAAGGCATTCACCATGTGCCTTATTGCGTTTGATCTCAAACTGAGCGCAGGGACACTTGCGATAGTGTTCCCGCGCCTGGTGTGGATTCCTCACACCGGTAGGCGCGAACCCGAAGGCTCGCTCCTACCACAACCATCCATCCCTC
This sequence comes from uncultured Gemmatimonadales bacterium, assembly GCA_963704015.1. GTDB lineage: Bacteria > Gemmatimonadota > Gemmatimonadetes > Gemmatimonadales > GWC2-71-9 > DATIWD01. Next base: position 29,811 of record CAVPGI010000007.1, on the reverse strand, counting down.
AATTGTCAAAGAGCGAAAAAATCAATGTGCGCTATGAGTGGGGTCGAGTGCGGGCGACTTCCGGGACCTTTCGTCCGCGTCCCCGAGGGGCCGCGACTACTCGGTGCTCCAGAAAGGAGGTGATCCAGCCGCAGGTTCCCCTACGGCTACCTTGTTACGACTTCGCCCCAGTCACTGAATTGACCTTTGGCGGTTGCCTCCTTGCGGTTAGCCCACCGACTTCAGGTCCCCCCAGCTTCCATGGCGTGACGGGCGGTGTGTACAAGGCCCGGGAACGTATTCACCGCGGCATGGCTGATCCGCGATTACTAGCGATTCCAGCTTCATGTGGTCGAGTTGCAGACCACAATCCGAACTTAGACCGGCTTTTAGCGATTAGCGCACTCTTGCGAGTTGGCGACGCGTTGTACCGGCCATTGTAGCACGTGTGTCGCCCTGGACGTAAGGGCCATGATGACTTGACGTCGTCCCCACCTTCCTCCGGTTTGACACCGGCAGTCTCCCTAGAGTGCCCGGCATGACCCGCTGGTAACTAGGGACGAGGGTTGCGCTCGTTGCGGGACTTAACCCAACATCTCACGACACGAGCTGACGACAGCCATGCAGCACCTGTGCACGGACTCCGAAGAGGGGCCGATGTCTCCACCGGCTTTCCCGTGCATGTCAAGCCCAGGTAAGGTTCTTCGCGTTGCTTCGAATTAAACCACATGCTCCACCGCTTGTGCGGGCCCCCGTCAATTCCTTTGAGTTTCAGCCTTGCGGCCGTACTCCCCAGGCGGGGTACTTACTGCGTTAGCGACGGCACCGAGAGGGTCGCTCCCCCCGACGCCTAGTACCCATCGTTTACGGCGTGGACTACCAGGGTATCTAATCCTGTTTGCTCCCCACGCTGTCGCGCCTCAGCGTCAGCAACGGCCCAGCAGACCGCCTTCGCCACCGATGTTCTTCCCGATCTCTACGCATTCCACCGCTACACCGGGAATTCCATCTGCCTCTACCGTGCTCTAGCCGAACAGTCTAGAAGGCAGCCGTGCAGTTGAGCCGCACGATTTCACCTCCTACTTATCCGGCCGCCTACGCGCCCTTTACGCCCAGTGATTCCGGACAACGCTCGCACCCTCCGTATTACCGCGGCTGCTGGCACGGAGTTAGCCGGTGCTTCCTTTGGAGGTACCGTCGCTCGCCTTGCGGCGCATTCGTCCCTCCCGACAGTGGTTTACAATCCGAAGACCGTCATCCCACACGCGGCGTCGCTGCGTCAGCCTTTCGGCCATTGCGCAATATTCCCCACTGCTGCCTCCCGTAGGAGTCTGGGCCGTGTCTCAGTCCCAATGTGGCTGGCCATCCTCTCAGACCAGCTACCCGTCGTCGCCTTGGTGAGCCGTTACCTCACCAACAAGCTGATAGGCCGCGAGGCACTCCATCGGCGCACTGCTGCTTTCACCCCCAGGGCATGCGCCCCAAGGGTCGTACGCGGTATTACCCGGCCGTTGGGCCGGCTATCCCCCACCGATGGGCATGTTCCTCACGTGTTACGCACCCGTCCGCCACTGAACCCTTGCGGGTCCCGTGCGACTTGCATGTGTTAAGCACGCCGCCAGCGTTCGTCCTGAGCCAGGATCAAACTCTCCAAGAATTCTTGTTAAGCTTGATATGTAGCTCGGTCCCGAACGACTGTGTTTTCTAAATCGTCGGAATCACGTGTACAGAGTCAAAACCCTCACCAGACCGGCTCTGCACCGGCCCGGCTCACAGGGTCCGCACTCGTCCACCCATAGCACACATCGATTGTCAAAGAGCGGAAATGAACTCCCGGGACTCCAGGAGCCCCAAAGAGTACCCGTACGAGCCTCTAAGGTCAAGGGGTAAACCGCCTCGAAACACAAGTACTTGGCTCCCAAACCGGCTCTCGCACCACAACCGCCCCGTCACCACCGCTCCAGGCCACTACACCCTGCCCTTCCGGCCAGTTTTTTCACTACTTTACTCGCCTTCTCGCCATCCCAGACCCTCCGGAGCCTCCATGTCCCTGGTCGAGTGCGTCCCCAATTTCTCAGAAGGCCGCCGCCCCGAAGTGATTGCGGCCCTTAGGGACGCCATCGCCGCCATTCCGACCGTGGCGATCCTCGATGTTTCCTCCGATCCGGCCCACAACCGGACCGTGGTCACCTTCGTGGTCGACCGGGACCGGGCCGTGGACGCGGCCTTTGCCGGGATCCGGACCGCCCGGGACCGCATCGACCTCACCCAGCACCAGGGCGAGCACCCCCGTATGGGGGCGGCGGATGTGGTCCCCTTCGTGCCCTTGGAGGGGACCAGCATGGAAGAGTGCGTGGCCCTGGCCCGGAAGCTGGGCGAGCGGGTGGGTCGAGAGCTGGAGATCCCGGTCTTCCTCTACGAACAGGCAGCCACTCGGCCCGAGCGCGCGAATCTGGCCGATGTGCGTCGGGGGGAGTTTGAGGGATTACGTGATGAGATAGGCCATAACCAGCTGCGCGACCCGGACTTCGGACCGCACTACATTCACCCAACCTTCGGAGCGGTGGCGATCGGCGCCCGACCCCTGTTGGTCGCCTTTAATGTCTATCTGGGACCGGCTACCGCCCTCCCCATCGCCAAACAGGTGGCCAAGGCGGTCCGGGGTTCCTCCGGGGGGCTCCCCTTCGTGAAGGCCCTGGGTCTGGAGGTCGACAACCAGGCCCAGGTCTCCATGAACCTGGTCGACACCGACCAGACCCCCATCCATAGGGCTTTCGATCAGGTCAAGCTGGAGGCCGAGCACCGGGGGGCCCGGGTGACCTGGAGCGAGATCGTCGGCCTGGTTCCCCAACGCGCCCTCGACGCCGTCTCGACCCAGCACCTCCAACTGGCCCAGTTCAAGCCCTCCCAGATCCTGGAGAACCGGATCCGGGAAGCCGCGTCCCCCTCCCCCTCCCCGTCCCCGGCCGCTGCCGGGACCGCTGCCTTCCTGGCCTCGGTGGCGGCCCCCACCCCGGTGCCGGGGGGCGGAAGCGTGGTGGCGCTCGCCGGAGCCTTGGGGGCCGCTCTGGCCCGGATGGTGGCGGGGCTCACGATTGGTAAGAAGAAGTACGTGGAGGTGGAAGCCCAGATGCGGCGGGTGGCCGACGAAGCGGCGGAGCTCCAGGACGCCCTGGCGCGCCTGGTCCAACGAGACGCCGACTCCTATGCGGCGGTTACGGCGGCCCTGCGGCTACCCAAGGAACCCGCCGCCGCCGCCGCGGCGCGGGCCGCCGCACTCCGGGAAGCCCTCCTGGGCGCCGCCCGGGTACCGCTCGAGACCGCCCGCGCGGCTACAGCGGTTGCCCGCCTGGCCGCCGCCGTCGCGGAGACCGGGAACCGCAACGCGGTGTCCGACGCCGGCGTGGGCGCGCTGCTCGCCGAGGCGGCCTGCCGGGGCGCAGTCTACAATGTCCGGATCAACCTGTCGGGACTCGAAGCGGGAGCCGGCAAGGCGTTGGCGGACGAGGCATCGGCCCTAGTGGCGGAAGCGGCCCGCTACAGTAAGGCGGCTCTGGCGGCCGTCGAGGCTGCGATCGGCGCCTGAAACGAGGGCCTCACGACCCTTTCCAGACCGCCTCGCCACCCACTACAGTCAGGATGCAGGCGTTGGGTCGGAAGTAGTACACCCACTGGTCCACACTCTCCGCATCGATCACGGCGAAGTCGGCGGCTTTGCCGGTCTCCAACGACCCCACCCGCTGCTCCAGGGCGAGGGCGCGGGCAGCTTCCAGGGTCGCCCCCTTCAGGGCCTCCGCCGGCGTCATGCTCTGCAGGGTACAGGCGAGCAGCATGGCCAAGGGCAGATGCCAACTGGGGGCGGAACCGGGGTTGAAGTCGGTGGCGACCGCTACCGGGACCCCGGCCTCGATCAACTGCCTCGCCGGCATCGGGGCGTGCTGCAGGTAGAGCGTCGCCAGGGGGAGGCTCACGGCCACTACGCCGGCGGCGGCCAAAGCGTGCATCCCCCGAGGCGAGACGCGCTCCAGATGATCGGCCGACACGGCCTCCAACTCCGCCGCCAGCTCGGCCCCACCTCCGTCGCTCAACTGATCGGCGTGCAGCTTGGGGCGCAGCCCATGGGCTCGGCCGGCCAGCAAGACGGTGCGCGCCTCCTCCCGGGTGAAGGCGCCCTGCTCGACGAAGGCATCACAAAACGAGGCCAGCCCCTCTCGAGCCACTCGCGGAATCAGCTCGCGGACCAGCATCTCCAGATAGGCCGACCGCCGATTGCGAAATTCTTCCGGCACCGTGTGGGCGCCCAGGAGCGTGGAGACGATTCGAGCCGGGATGACCTGGGAGAGACGCCGATACACCGTGAGCAGGGTGAGCTCGGACTCGAGGCTCAAGCCGTACCCGCTCTTGCACTCGATGGTGGTGACCCCCAGCGCCAGCATGGCTCGCGCAAAGGCGGCGGTACGCTGCAGGAGAGCGTCCTCGGACATGCCCCGGGTCAGCGCCACCGTCCGGGCGATGCCGCCACCGGCGCTGGCGATGTCCAGATAGCTCCGGCCCCGGATCCGCTGCTCGAACTCCTCCGCCCGCCAGCCGCCGAAGGCCAGGTGGGTGTGGCAATCCACCAATCCCGGAATCACCAACCGGCCACCGGCGTCCCACGCTTCTTCGTTGCGCCATTCCCCGGGTAGCTCACGCTCCGCGCCCACCCAGCGGATGGTAGGGCCCTTCCATACCAGGGCCGCCTTCGAGACGGCATGCAGCTCCCCCTGGCCTCCCGGCGCCGCGCAGGTGGCGAGGGTCCCGATGTTCCTCAGGACGGGCATGAGTGGGAGACGAACGGGTGATTGTGAATGGGCCGCTGCTCGATGGTCGATGGGCCCTGGGGCGATGATCGGCTCACCGCTCCATCATCGGCAAGTCCACGCCGCGTTGCTTGGCAGTCTCGATCGCGATCTCGTAGCCGGCGTCCGCGTGGCGCATCACGCCGGTGCCCGGATCCGCCGTCAGGACCCGCTCCAGCCGGCGATCCCCCGACTCGGTGCCATCCGCCACGCAGACCATCCCGGCATGAATCGAGTAACCGATCCCGACCCCTCCCCCGTGATGGAGGGAGACCCAGCTGGCGCCGCACGCGGTATTGAGCATGGCGTTGAGCAGCGGCCAATCGGCGATGGCATCGGAGCCATCCTTCATCCCTTCGGTCTCCCGGTTGGGCGAGGCCACCGAGCCGGTGTCCAGATGATCGCGCCCGATCACGATGGGCGCCTCCACCTTGCCCTTCTTCACCAGCCAGTTGAACCGGAGCCCCATCTCTGCCCGCTCGCCATACTCGAGCCAGCAGATTCGGGCGGGCAGGCCCTGAAAGTGAATCTTCTGGCGCGCTTGGGTGATCCAGCGCGCCAATGATTCGTTCTTGGGGAAGGCCTCCAGGACCGCCCGGTCGGTTTCCGCGATATCGGCCGGATTCCCCGACAGCGCCACCCAGCGAAACGGTCCCGCCCCTCGACAGAACAGCGGGCGGATGAATTCAGGGACGAAGCCGGGAATTTGAAATGCCTCCCGCATGCCCCGCCGATCGGCCACCTGGCCGCGCAGATTGTTGCCGTAGTCAAAGGCGATGGCGCCCCGACTCTGCAGCTCCAGCATGGCCTTCACGTGGACCACCATGGAGTCGAGCACCCGCACCTCGTACCCGACCGGGTCGCGGTCTCGCAGGTCGGCGGCCGCCTCCAGAGACAAGCCCGATGGGATGTAGCCCAGCCGGAGATCGTGGGCGGAGGTCTGATCGGTAAGGACATCCGGCACCACACCCCGCCGCACCAGCTCCGGCATGACGTCCGCTACGTTGCCGACCAGGCCAACCGAGAGCGGCTTCCGGCTCCGCTTGGCCTCCAGCACCAGCTCCAGGGCCTGGTCCAACCCGGTGCAGATCCGATCGCAGTAGCCCGTTTCCACCCGGCGCTGGATCCTGGCAGGATCGACTTCGATGCCCAGAAAGGCGGCGCCATTGAGCGTAGCGGCGAGAGGCTGTGCGCCACCCATCCCACCCAACCCGGCCGTCACCACCATGCGACCCGCCAGCGTCCCGCCGAAATGCTGGCGGGCACACTCGGCCAGGGTCTCGTAGGTCCCCTGCACGATCCCCTGGCTGCCGATGTAGATCCAGGAGCCGGCCGTCATCTGGCCGTACATGGTGAGGCCCAGTGCCTCGAGTCGGCGGAACTCCTCCCAAGTGGCCCAGCGGGGCACCAGGTGCGCATTGGCGATCAGGACTCGGGGGGCTTCTTCGTGGGTGCGGAACACGCCGACGGGCTTGCCGCTTTGCACTAGCAGGGTCTCATCGTCGGCCAACCGGCGCAGGGTGGTCACGATGCGCTCGTAACACTCCCAGTTCCGCGCCGCCTTGCCACCGCCACCGTAGACGATCAGATCCTCGGGTCGCTCCGCCACCTCGGGGTCGAGGTTGTTCATCAGCATGCGGAGCGCCGCCTCCTGGTGCCAGCCTCGACAGGAGAGCTGGCGACCACGGGGTGCACGCACTACACCGGGAGCGGTGACCGTTGCCATGGGGGAATGCCTTGGATGGTACTGGAGGAGCCCCACTCCGGTAAGGGCGGAGTCAGGACCGACCTCACGCGAGCGAGGCCACGCCTTCGAGCAGGCGATCGATCTCCATTTCGGTGGTATAGCAGGCACAGCCGGCCCGTACCAGGCCATCGGCGGCGTGACCCAGACGCTCTACCACGGTAGTAGCGTAGAAATCGCCGTGGGAGACGAAGACGCCCCGGGCGGCCAGGGCCTGGGCCACCGCGACGGGACGATGACCCGCTACGGCGAACGAGATCGTGGGCGTGCGCGGACGCGATGGGGGTGGCCCGTACCGGCGGACCGAGGCCATCGATCCCAGGCCCTCCCACAACCGAGTGAACAACTCCTGCCCTCGGCGATGGAGCTCGGCAAAGGCGCGAGTCAGCCGCTCGCGACGGGGCGCGGGTCCGGGTACCAAGCCGGTCATGAACTCCACCGCGGCCGCGGCTCCCGCAATCCCCTCGTGGTTCTGGGTTCCGGTCTCCATCCGTTCCGGGGCCTGATCCGGAGCGGGGTCCAGCTTGGGCACATCGAGCGATGCCAGGAGGTCTTGCCGACCCCAGAGCACGCCGACGTGAGGCCCGTAGAACTTGTAGGCCGAGCAGGCCAGGAAGTCGCAGCCCATCTGGTGCACGTCGACCAGGAAGTGGGGCGCATAGTGGACCGCGTCGACGAAGGTGAGAGCCCCCGCCGAACGGGCCAGCGCGGCGGCCCGGGGTATGTCGTTCACGGTGCCCAGCGCGTTGGACGCGGCACCCAAGGCCAGCAGTCGGGTTCGCGGAGAGAACGCCTGCTCCAGGGCGGCCCAGTCGAGGTCGCCTTCTTCGACGCGAAGCGGGACTCGCCGGAGCGTAATGCCGCGCTCCCGCTCGAGGGCCTGCCAGGGGGCGATGTTGGCGTGGTGGTCCAGCTCGGTAACGATGACCTCGTCCTCCGGGCCCCATCCCCGCCCCAGGGCGCGGGCCAGGTGAAAGGTCAGGGTGGTCATGTTGGCGCCGAAGGCGATCTCCTCGGGCTTCCCGTTCAGGAAATCGGCCAGGGCCCCCCGAGCGGCTGCGATCATGCGGTCGGTCTCGACGCTGCTGGGGTAGGCCCAATGGGTGTTGGCGTTGTGGTAATAGAGGTAGTCCTCGATCGCCTCCACCACCGCCCGCGGGGTCTGAGTCCCCCCGGGACCGTCGAAATAGGCCACCGGTTGTCGGGCCACCTCACGGGCGAGGGCCGGAAAGCGAGCCCGAATCTCCTGGACTCCCGCCACCGGAGTCTCGAGTCGCTGGAGTGCGGGAGAAGAGGCCAAGGTCGAATCGCCGGAGTGGATGTTGATCTATTTAAAGAGGAGAGCCGCTCGAAGCTAATTCGTGATCTATGACCCAATCAACTCGCGAGAGCGGCGATGCCTCATTGCAATCTCCTATGCCCTGGCACGGACCCGAAAATTCGGCGCCATTTCGGGTGCTTAAGTGAGGCCTCGCCTCACAGTTGATAACTGGCATGGGCCCAAGCACTTGGAGCCGACATCGGAGCCGTTCCAGAACGCCTACCACTAGGGGAATGGACGGCACGTTCCCTGCCCCATGGGTTGGCGTATGCGATCCCACTCCTCCAAGCCCTCCGGCGACCAGGCCTACGAAACGCTGCTGCAACTCTGGGCACAGGAAGGATCGTTGGGACGCGCAGCGGATCGGTACGCCACCCTGACCGGCGACTGTGAATTCGCGGTCAAGGCAATGTTGGCCGACCAGCTGGAGCGGCCGATGCCCGGTCTCTGGTTGGCGCTCCCCGTCAGCCTCACCGAAGATCCCAAGGTCCAACGCCAGCTCATTAAGGAACTCGGGGCCCAACGCCGGGTGATTCAGCAGGCGCGGGGCCGCGTGTTTACTACAATCTCGGATCTGTACGAAGCGGCGATCCAGCGGGTGGTGGCCGTGGGGGACCGGGCCGACAGCTCCCTGACTGACCTGCTGGTGGCCGAGGCCTGCTGCGGGGACCTGCTCCTGGTGGCTCGACTCCTGGTCGAGCAGCTGGCGATGCTGGAGGCCCGCCACCATTTCGGCGACGAGCGGGCACCCGACCGCGCGCTGGTCCGTGCCCTGCGCTATGCCGGGGATGCGGTGCTGTTCGAGCTGGATCCCAAGCTGCAGAGCGGAGTCCCGCTGGACGAAGTGTTGGGTCCGGAGATCGTCCTGGAGTCGCTGAGCGATCTTCCGACGCCCCGCCCAGCACCGACCGACGAAGGCGGCCGCGCCCACTAGCACCCAGGATCCCAGTAGAGCGAGTTGGGGCCGGCGATGAGCCGGCCGTTTGCTATGCCTGGGCCCGAGCCCCCTCGATCGAGATCCGCTTCACGTCTCGACTCAGCCGATGCCGGACCCGGAGCAGCAGCGTGCTCCCCACCACCACCAGGCCGACCACCAGCCCCCACCAGAGCCCTCGCGGGCCCAGGCCCAGCTGGATCCCCATCGCGAGGCTGGTGGGGAGACCCAGGAGCCAGAATCCCAGCAGGTTCATCAGCATGGGCGTCCGGGTATCGCCCAGGCCGCGCAGGATGCCGATCGAGACCACCTGGATCCCATCGAAGACCTGAAACACCGCGGCGATCGGGATCAGCTGCATGGCCAGCGCTATCACCGCGGGCACCCCGGTGTAGACCCGCGCCAAGGGACCGGGCAGCAATCCCAAGGTGGCGCCGGCCAGCAGCATGAATCCCACCCCGCAGGCCAAAGCCGCTCCCGCGGCTCGGCGGGCGCCGTCCATGTCGCCCCGCCCCACCGCGTGGCCCACCGCAACTGCGGCCGCAGCGGAGACCCCCATCGGCACCATGAAGGTGACGGAGGAAAGGTTGAGGGCGACCTGGTGGGCGGCCATGGGCTCGGTGCCGAAGGTCCCCATCATGAGGCCCACCACGCCGAAGACGCCGTACTCCATCTGGTATTGGACTCCGATCGGCGCGCCCAGGAGGAAGAGCCGTCGCAACGGAGCGCCGTCGAGAATGCCGGCTCGGACCGGAACCAGCCGAGGCTTGAGCTCACGCCAAGCCAAACCCAAAAGTCCCAGGGCCAGGACCCAGCGGCTGACTACGGTGGCCATGGCGGAGCCGTCGGTACCGAAGGCGGGGGAACCCAGGTGACCGTAGATCAGGATCCAGTTGAGCCCCAGGTTGACCAGGTTGGCGATCACGATCACCCAGACGATGGGGCTCATGCGGGCCAGCGCCTGCAGGGTCTGCCGTAGGACTACGAAGGCGAGGAACCCGGCCACGCCGAGGCTCGAGATGCGGGCGTAGTCTCCGGCGAGTGGGATCACGTCCGCGGGCTGGCGGAGGAAGCGGAGCACCAGGTCGGCGGGCCATAACGAGAGCATGGTCGGCACCGTGAGCAGACCGGCCAGGACCAGGCCCCGTTGGACTGCGCGGGCCACGCTCTCGGTCTCTCCCGCGCCCACGGCTTGCGCGACCACCGGGTCCAGCGCCAGCAAGCACCCCAGGGAAAAGCTCGAGACCGCGAAGAAGTAGAGATTGCCCAGAGCCACGGCGGCCAGGGCCTGGGCGGAGAGGTGGCCCACCATGATGGTGTCCACCAGGCCCATGGCCATCATGCCGACCTGCACTACCACCAGGGGCAGGGCGAGTCGGAGCAGGGTGCGGAGGTCCTGCGCCGTGGGGATCCGAAGCGATGACACGTGGGGACCGGGATGGAGGCTGGTGCGCCGGCGGCGATGCGCCGCGCGATCAGTGCGCCCGGTAGGAATCGAACCTACGACCCTCAGCTTAGAAGGCTGATGCTCTATCCAACTGAGCTACGGGCGCAGTCCTGGGACTGCGAACGACAAGGATAGTACACGGGGGAATGAGGGAATGGGAGAATGGGGGAAGGGGGGGATGCACATCGCCGCCTCGCTGGTCCACGCCAGCGAGGCGGCAGCATGAGAGGAGCTTGGAGGAGCTGCGACCTATGTGGGGTTATTCAAGCACGGCGGAGCCGGCAACCGGCAACGGCGACCCAGCCACCCGCTGTTCGACGTCCCCGGCTACCGGATACCGTTGGTCTCCATTCAGAAGAGATAGGCAGCGCTGGCCGCGAAGGTCACCTGGTTCTTGTTCCCATCATAGGCATTCAAGCTGGAGCTGTCGTAACGGACCTCGGGGCGTACCAGCAGGTTGGGCCAAGCCCGAAGGTTGAGGGTCACGGTTCCGCTGCCGAACTGATTCCCCAGGTTGGCCGGGAAGTGAAAGTTGCTGGTCCGGGCCCCTTGCTTGTCGTCCACGTAGTCTGCCCGGAGAGCAACCGCGACCTTCGGGTTGAAGTCGTAGGTTAACCAGCCGCCGATCCCCCACCACTTGGCATCCTGGGTTGGGTCGGGAAGAGCCGGATTGGCCTTCTCCTGGCCGTAGTCCCATTGGAGCCAGGCGTTGATCTTGCTCCCGAACTTGTGGTTCGCGAGCACGTCTATCCCGTATCGATTGGCCTGCGTCGCGTCGGCTGCAATTGACTGCTCGGGTCCCACGAAGCCCACCACGCCAATGGAAGTCTGGGCGTCCGGGTAGAGCCCCACCCGCCCCATGACCGACAGCTTCGTGTTGTTATCCTCCACCACGTCCCACCCATTGATCAAACGAAATTGGGCATCGACATGCGAGTTGAACTTGTACTCCGCGCTCAGGCCCAGGGCGGTGAAGTTCTCTAGGAAGATGAATTGATTGCCTTCCGACCAGTTGGGGTTGTTGGGGGTCTCGATGACCTCGAGCCCCATCAACGTCACCATCTTCCCGGCCTTGAGCTGGAACCCGTTGCCGTTCTTGGTCGGGAGGTTTAGGGTCACAAAGAGCTGGGTGACGTCGCCGTTGTTGCCCAGTGTCAGCCCGCCCGAGTGGATCTCATTGGCGTTCTGGCCGAACAACAGGTCGGCCCGCACCCCGCCGTCCACCTTGTCCGTCGCGTAGGGTCGCTCGATGACCAGCTTCAAGGCGTTGAGGGCGAACTGATCGTGGCGTTGGTCGTACAGCCGGCCCGCGATCACCGAGCCGTTCGGGTTGTTGGAGTAGATGTAGGACACCTCTCCATACCCGCTCAGTTTCAGGCCGAGAAGATTGGTCTCGACGTGATTGGGCGCGGGGGCGGGGGCGGGCGGTTCGACCGGCTTGGTCGAGTCCTTGGCCGCGGCTTGGGCTGCGAGCGGAGCGACCCCGACCGTGAGGGCAGCGATTCCGAGCAACATGACGAACCCGCCAAACCGGTTCATTGACCTGTCCTCCAACAAAGTGAGTGAGAGCGCCGCACGGAGCCCCCGGCGGCTAGAACCAAAGCACCTCCAGCGGGATCCTGGTGGGGCTCCGCCCGGGAGTGATAACGGCAAAACGCCGGCTAGCGGCACCCCCGGTCGGTTCCCTCCGTGCCAACGAAGCTAGGCGGCAGGACCTCAAGAAGCGGTCAGAATGCGCGCGTTGAGCATCAAGCCCAGATCAGGATGGTTGCTCCGGGCAGCCGCGGATGAGGAGACGCACGCGAAGGCGCGGTTTTGATTTCGCCCGGCCAGACAGACGTGGTGAGTTACGCTCCCGGGGCAGTTAGGCCGGTACATGGGCTTTCCTCTGTCGAAATGGTACTGCGGCTAGGAGGGGACGGCCCAAGATACGGCTGAATTTGCAGACTGTCAAGGCGAATCTGCAGATATTGCACCAACCAGTGTGCACGCATGCAGTTTACATCAAGAAATATAGTCATTTACACCAGGTGGATGCAGTTTATGCATGCCTGCCATCACGGGAAGGCGCCCCCCCCTGCGGGGCAGAAGCCCAACAAGCCCCGTGGAGGCTGGGTACGGTTGATGGAAGCGGGTCTTACTGCAGGCTGGCTCGGAGGTCCACCAGGATCTGGTCGAAGGCATCCACCCGGATGAATCCCAGCCGGGGATACTCGAGATCCAGAATGACGTAGACGGTAACGGTGAGCGCAACCGCGAAGCCGAGGATGTGGACCCAGTCTCGGACGTCCCGGCCACCGGCCATGCCGTAGCCCGCCAGCAGGGAGCACAAGAGCGCCACGATGACTAAGAGCGCGAAGATCACTCCCGGGGGGTGGATCGCAGTGGTCGCGATCCGGGTCGAGGCGATGTCGAACATCGCGTTCAAGGCCGGCAGCAACAGCATCGCGGCGTCGGCAGTCGGCACCTGGCGACTGGCCTGCACCGCCCGGGTCCAGATCTGGTGTTGCAACTCGGCGACCCGGGCCAGGGCGGCCTGGGTGGCTTCGCGATCGGTGACGTTCCGGTAGGTGTCCAGCCGGGCGTCGAGATACTGCCGGAACTTCTCCTGGAGCGCGGTTCTGGCATCAGCAGGAAGCAGGTCGAGCCGCAGGTAGGCGGTGCCGATGTCGTTGGCCTCCTCGATGATCAGCTGCCGGCGGGTATCGAAGCGCGATGCGGCTCCCGAGAAGGTAAAGGCGATCAGAAGCCCCAGGAGGCCAAACACTCCAGCGTCCACCACGCCAAGACCGGGGCTCTCGTCATCAGTCCCCTGAGTCCGCCGATGGATCCGAACGCGCCGACCGACCTCGAGCATGGCCAACAACCCGAGAAAGAGCCCGGTCAGCAGCGCCGCTGCTCCCCTGACCACCCCCTCACTCCGGGTCAAGCTCATGCGGATGCCTCGCCAGAAGTGTGATCGCGGCGGCGTAGGGGTTGGCCCGACTGGGCCGACCCGTCATCAACTTGAGCGCTGTGCATCACGAGAGATCGATCGGGGCGCCGGGATTTGAACCCGGGACCTCCTGCTCCCAAAGCAGGCGCGCTACCGGACTGCGCCACACCCCGTTGCCCTGCGGACTGCGCCGTGAACAGTACATCGAAAGGGGAAGGCCGAGAAGTCGACGGGATGGGAGGTGCAAGAAGACAATCGCCCACCTTAACGCCACATCTATCCCGGAATGTGGAGAAGCGGACCGAACCGTCCCGGAGAACCGCTCGCGGTTCCTTCGGCGCGGATCACTGCCCGGAGAGGCCGAGGAAGACGCTCAGTTGTTGGCTCCGGAGCCGATCGGTGCGCCCCGAATGAAACTCCCTCATGTGCCAGTAGACCTGGTAGTCCACCGCTCCATAAAGGCCAATCAGGCGCGGGGTGCGAACCTGGACTCCGGCGTTCTGTAGCCAGTTGGTGCTGGTCGGGCCCATGAGGCTGTGGAGCCAGTAGCCATCATATCCCACGCTCAGGAGCGGTTGACCCGAGTACTCGACCTGCCCTCCCAATCGCAGGCCCATCCCGGGGCCGTAATCGTAGTCCCTCCCCGGCCGGAAGGGCTGGCCATTGGACACGGCGCCCAAGATCACCCCGGTGGCTCCCACGGTGGAGCCGAGACGCCATCCGTGCGCGGTGCCGCGCCGGGTGCTGTGGCGAAGGGTGAGGTTGGACGCGGCAAACCGGTAGGCCGCGTTGGTCAAATACTCGGATTCGAGCTCCAGGCCGATCAGGCTCCGGTCCTCGTCGGTCCCGGTCAGACTGGGGCGAGCCAGCATGCCCGCCACCGACAGCCGGGTGAGCAGCGGGCCCGTCATCTCGGTCTGGAGGGTGAAGGTGGAGAATACAGCATGGCTCCCGAACTCGAATGGATCCCCGTAGGCGATCCGGAAGGACAAGCTGGGCTGCAGGCTGGTGAGGCGTTGATCGACGATCGGGGTCGCAGAGGTAGACTGCCTCGGGCCCATCTGGAGATCGAGACCAATGGGGCCGTGGGAAACGGCCGGCATGCTTTGGCGGGTGTGCCATGCGTCCCCATGGATCACACGATGTACCCCCAACCCCGGATTGATAAGGAGTGAGCTGAGCTCCCGGAGGAAGCGATTCACCCCGGTGGCCTTGTCGTCGAGAATGCACGCGGACACGCGCCACCCGACTTCACCATAGACCATCCCCCCCAGGTAGGTGTTGATCAGGTCGTTGGGCGAGGGGCTTTGGGTCTCGGCGAGGTACTCCCACATCACGCTGCCACCCATGGCAAAGGCTCCCGAGGCCCAGAACCCGTAGCCGTTGGCCCGGGCCGCGTTGAAGTACTGGCTGCCCGAGAAGGGGTGGGTGACGTTGTTGATCTCCAGCGGGTCGTAGTCCCACTGGAGCCCGCCAGTCACATTGCTGACCCACGTCTTGGGGCTGACATGGGTCCAGCCCGCCTGCAGGATGAATCGGTGGTTCATCCAGTCCATCACGTTGGCCAGCGTCACCTCGCTGGCCGCCCACCAGAAGCGTGGCTGGAGCTGGAACTCGGGTTCGATCGCCGCGGCCTGGGCGATGGGCGGCTGCTCGGCCCCGGCCGGAATCTCACCGGCCGCAGCAGGCTGAAGAATGACGCTGGAGGTCACTACGCTCGGCGTGAATGCCCACGACCAGGTGGAGGCCCTGGGGCCCGACCCGGTCTCGGGTCCAGTGGTCGTGAACGGGGCCGGATCGCCTTGGTTAGCCTGTGCCAGCGTTTGCCCAGGCAGGGAGTCGACGGCCATGAGCGGTTGCGTGGCCAGCGGGGGCTGGACCGTCATCTGCTGGTCGGCAAAGGAAACCAGAGCCGCCTCGCCGTCTGGACTGGATGCCTCTGCCCTACTAAAGCGCCACGGGTCCGGTGGGTGCTGCGCGGCGAGCGGGGATACGACCGTAAATAGCACGAAGGCCACCCAGACTACGGCCGCGGTGGGCGAAGCGTGCCCGCGGCGGATCATCGGGGAGCAATGGCCGAACATCGCAGGTAGGGCTCGGTAGAAGTCGATGCTGCCGAATGAATAGGGAAGGGCGCTGTAAGAAGGCGAGACATTCGTGTGAGCCCTTCTTCACACGGATGACCACGGTCGGGCGACCGGTCGGCGAACCCGCTTTGGCAGGCGCTCGACGCGGGTCCATCCGGGACGGGATTCCAACGCCAGGTGACTGCTCCTTTAGGCCGGTTCTCCGCCCCCGCCGCCTAAGCGCGCGATCAGGGCCTGGACGGCCCGTCCCCGGTGACTTACTCGGTCCTTCTCCTCGGCGCTAGCCTCCGCCAGCGTCTTCCCCAGCTCATCACTGAGGAACAGAGGATCATAGCCGAAGCCGCCGCTCCCGCGTGGCGCCTCCAGGATCACACCGCGGCACTCGCCTTCGAAGATCTCGGGCACGCCTCCCCCGACCGGCAGGTACACCAGGACGCAACGATACCTGGCCCGACGCCGGGGCTCGGGAGCACCCAGAAGCCGGCGAAGCAGCTCGGCATTGTTGGCCGCGTCCACTTCCGCCCCCGATCCGCTGGCACCCGCCCAGCGCTTGGATCGCACTCCCGGCGCTCCCCCCAGGGCAAAGACTTCCAGCCCCGAATCGTCGGCCAGGGTAGGCAATCCAGTCCGGCGCGCGAAGTATTCCGCCTTGCGCCGAGCGTTGATCTCGAAGCTGTCGCCCGACTCGAGGGCCACCTCTTCAGCCGTCTCTGGAATGCCGGCGTCCTCGGGAAAGACCGCGGCCTGGCCGCCCGCGGCGAGAAGGCGGAGGAGCTCCCGCTGCTTTCCCTCACTGCGCGTCGCCACCAGGAGCCTCACCCGCGGAGGGCCGCCTGCTGGGCCTGGAACAGCGAGTGGATGCCCCCCTGGGCCAGCTCGAGCAACGTGTCCAACTCGGCCCGGGAGAAGGTCCCATGTTCGCCAGTGCCCTGCACCTCCACGAATTGATCGGGGTGGAGCATCACGATATTGGCGTCCACGCCGGCATCCTTGTCCTCGGCATACGCCAAGTCGAGCCGCGGTTCACCCGCCAGGATCCCCACCGAGACGGCGGCTACCAGGCGGCCGAACGGGTTGGGCATTCCGGTCCGCTGAGCCAGCCAGGCACAGGCGTCGGCCAGGGCTACACAGCCTCCCGTGATTCCCGCCGTGCGGGTGCCGCCGTCGGCCTGCAGCACGTCGCAGTCCACCCGGATGGTGTATTCACCGAAGGCCAGGGTGCTCATGGCGGCCCGGAGCGACCGACCGATCAGGCGCTGGATCTCGTGGGTCCGCCCGCCGGGACCGTTCCGCTCCCGCGGGGTGCGTTCCTGGGTGGCCCGGGGCAGCATGGCGTACTCGGCCGTGACCCAGGCCTCGCCGGTTCCCTTCTTCCAGCCTGGCACTCCCTGATCCACGCTGGCGGTACAGTGGACCAGGGTACCGCCCAGGCGAATCAGGCAGGACCCTTCGGCGTAGGGGTTGGCCTGTCGTTCGAGGACCACGGGGCGAAGTTGGTCGTTGGCCCGGCCGTCAGGACGAGGCACGAAGGCGCTCCACGATGGAGGTGGTAGAAAAACCGGCGACCAGGTCGACGTGCTTGACGCGCCCCCCGCGGGCCTCGACCACGTCGGCCCCCACGGTGTTGCCGCGGCTGTAGTCGGCGCCCTTGACCAGAACGTCGGGCTCCAGGGCGGTGATTAATTCGAGCGGGGTGTCCTGATCGAACAGCACGACGCAATCCACGGCCTCGAACGCCGCCACCACGCGGGCCCGTGCCTCTTGCGGCACGATCGGGCGTTCGGTGCTCTTGCCGAGGCGCCGCACGGAGGCATCGGTGTTGACGCCCACGATCAGCGCGTTCCCTTCCGCCCGCGCCGCCTCCAGGAGCATCACGTGGCCCGGATGAATGAGGTCGAACACCCCATTGGTGAAGACCACGATCCCGGGCCGGGCGTGGCGCCACGCGGCGGCCTGAGCGAGGGTTCGGATCTTGGCGCTGGTGTCGATCATCGGCGCGATCGGCCAGGCGTGGAGGGGGGCCCGCCCGAAGCTAGAGCGGTTCGACCGCCTTCGGAGTGAAGACGAAGGTGTGGTTGAAGAGCGGCAGGTCGACCGTCTCGCTGTACTGGGTCTCGATGGTGATCGCCCGTGGCTTCCCGGAACGGGTAATGGTGAACTTGGCGGCCTCCGGCGGCAGCTTGAGATCGTCGACTTTGGCTTCCAGGCGGCGACGAATGACCGCGTCGGTGAGGCTGGGCGCCAGGCGCGCGGACACCTCCATCTCGTCAACCAGCTGGTAGTAACGCATCCAGACCTGCCCGATGTTGACGCCGTAGTAGATCGCGGCGCCAAACAGGATCAGCGAGATCAGGCATCCGATCTGGCTTGCGCCGCGCTGGTTCCCGCGCCGACCAATCACCATTGGGACTGGGCCCCTTCGACGATGTCGTTAACGATCTTGTCGAGTGCCTTCTGGCGGCCCTCGCGCTCGTTGGGAGGGGCGTAGTCGCCCACCTCGGTGAGGCCGCTGCGCTGCCAAAGGGTCTTGCCCTGCTTCTGGTCCACGATCTCCACACTCACCGTGATCTGCACCAGTCGCTTGGTGACCTCCACCTGCTGATTGGTCCCGGTATAGGCGACCGGCAGATCGGGCTCATAGCGGTTGATGAATCCCCGAACCACGGCATCGGCCTGAGTCTCCCCCGCCTGCCGCAGCCCCAGCCGCCCTTCCATCGCCTGCCGCACCGAGGTGAGCACGTCCTGGGTCAAGGTCGGCTCCGGGGTCTGATTCTCGAACGGCAGCACCGCGACGGTCTTGACCCCCGGTGGGAGTCCGCCGCCCTTGAAGCCGTAGAGGCACCCATCCAGCGCGAGGAGACTAAGGCTGGCGGCGCAACCAAATGCCAGGCGGAAACGAGTCCGCCGGCGTAGTCGAATAGAAGTTGACATCCAATCGCGCCGCCCGGCTGGGCACCGTGAGGCGAGACTTCACCGGCGTCCCGTCCTCCCGAAATGTGGTCTCGACCCGCCCCACCACCTTGCCACCCTCCCGCACCTCCGCCTGAAATTGCGGGGTCTTGCCGGCGATGCGGACGTAGGTCACCGTGTCACTACTCGAGGATTCCTCCCAGCCCCGGCGACTGGCGTCCTCGAATCCCCTCAGCTGGGCGTCCGGCAGAGGCTCTCGCGCCACGCCGAACATGGCCCAGAGCAGCGGATAGTTAGGCACCAGATCGCGCAGCGATTTCTCGGGATCCACCCAGCGAGCGGAATCACCGATCACCACGGCCGAGGTCTTCCCCGCTCCGAGGGGGCCGGCGACATCGAAGCGCAGGGAATCCGGCCCGGCGATTCGAGCGCTCCCCCGACCTCCCGACCCTCCCTGGTCGTCGTGAAAACTCCACTTGAATCGGTGGAGAACGCGATTTCGAGGGAGGGTGGAATCCACCCACTGTTCGACCTGTTCCCGACTGACCGGCAGGGCGGGCTCCGGTAGCAGCCGCGGCTCGGCGTGGCTGCAGGCGGCCGCGGCTCCCAGTGCAAGATAGGAAGCCCACCTCGGAGGGTCAAGCCGAAAGTATTGCCAGATCAATAGTTACCTCCGCGTCGCCCGGAGTCCTGAACCGATACTCACGATCGGATCGCCCTGGGTGAGGGACAAGAGATTGGGAATTCCAGCCACCACCCGCCCGAACACGGTGTAGGTCCCATTCAGGTGCGGCTGCGGGCTCAGGGTAATGAACCACTGGCTCGAGCCGGTGCCGGGGCCGGACAGCGCCATGCCCACCACGTACGCCTCATAGCGCCGCGGATTGATCTCGTCGCGAATGGCACCGCCCGGACCACCGCTTCCGTCGCCCCGGGGATCGCCGTCCTGCACCACGAAGTTGGGGACCACCCGGTGCCAACGCCGGTGGTCGAAAAAGCGAAGCCCTGCCAGGCGGAGAAAGTTGTCTACGGTCAGGGGCGCGTCGGGGCCGAACAGCTCCAATTCGATGGGCCCGCCCGACCCGGTCTGGACCAGCACCCGAGGGTACCGGCCGGCGCTATCGCCGAGGAGGTAGCGGCGCGCCATCCGCTGATAGTACTCGGGAGGATGGCCGCTCTCCACCGGCAAGAGAGGACGCCACCGCTCGGCCAAATCCGGCCACTGCTGGTCAGCCCACCGCCGAATCAGGAACACAGAGGGCCGCGGTGTCGGGCCGATGAAGTCGTCGGCCACCCGCGCGCGAAGCGTCTCGGAAATGTCCGAAATGGACTTGATGGCCCCCAACGCCGAGGTGGCGGCGTCGGGAATGGAATCGCCGAGCGCCCGTCGGTAGGCGCGGGCGAGTCCGGGGAGGTCGGAGGGGTCGGGCGCACGCGACAAGACATCCGCCGCCACACTCCGGACCACCGCATCCGGGTGGGCGAGGAGGCGGTGTGCCGCGCTGCGGGTTCCATCACTGATAGCGTCGCCTCCACTCTGGGCGACGAGGGCGGCCGCGATCACACGTCCGTCTCGGTCGTTGAGGAAGGAAGTCCCGCGATATCGGTCGCCGTTTCCCAAGAGTCCCCAGGCCTCCGCGGCGGCGGCGCGCAGCCTCCAATCCGGTGCGGTGCTCCACTGAGACGCCAGGCGATGGAAGAGCGCGGAATCGGCTCTGGCGAGGCCTAGGAAGGCCTCCCGGCGCTGAGCGAACAGGTGGCTCGAGCTGGCCAATCGGGACAGGGTACTTCCCGAGTTCGTCCCACCAAGGGCTGCGAACGTAGTTGTAGCCTGTACTGCTAAATTGCCCATTGAGACGCCCATGAGGGGCTGAACTGCCCCCTGGTCGACAATATGTGAGTAGCTACTGATACTCCTTAGCGCGTTGATCTGTACCCCAGCCGACGAATCGCCCAGCAGCCCGACCAGCTCGACGCCGACTGTCTCAGGATCCAGGCCCCCTGAATCGGCGTAGCTCCGAACCAGCGCCCGCGCCGCGATCATGCGGATCGAAGCGAGTGGATCCCTCAGCGCCGCCATCAACGCAGGCTGGGCAGCCACCGCATGGGTCCGTCCCAAGGCATAGACCGCCCCAAACCGCAGATCGTCGTCGCTCGAAATCGTCAACGCGATCAACTCAGGGACCGGGGCCGATCGGCCCAAGCGAAAGCACTCTACCGCAGCGCGGGCTCGCAGACCTGCCTTGTCTGCCAGATCCGGAAGTGCTTTGCCAGCAAGGAGTTCCGCGAGGAACCCGGTGGCTCGTCCACCCCTTATCTTGGCCAGAGCGGTCACAGCCTCCTCCCCTGCCGATCCCGAGCCTTCGGTCTCGATCATCAGGATCAGCTGGGGGACCGCCGCCGAATCCTCCAGGAGTCCAAGCGCAAAGGCGGCCGCCAGACGAACCGTGGAATCGGGATCGGCCAACAAGGGGCTCAGCCAGAGGGTCCCGGCGCGATCGCGTATCCGACCGACCGCCATGGCGCCGACGCGCCGAATGTCCGGATCCGAAGCACTCAGCGCACTGCGGACTTCGCTGGAAACGAGTACTCGGGAGTCCTCCATCGCGAGCAAGCGGCCCAGCTGCTCGACCTGGGACTCTACTCGACCCGGGGCGATGAGCGAGGCGAGAAGAAAGACGACGGCTGACGGGGTGACGTGCATCGACTTCAGAGGCGAACCGGGTCGTCGGAGCGCACCAGGGCGCTGACGACCGCTGGCGGCAGACGGGAAAGCTGATGGCTCTGGTCGAGGCAGATGAGTGAAGTCTCCGCGGTGCCCAGCAGGGTGCCGGTGGCGCTGTCCTCGATGGCGTAGCCGAACACCACCCGCCGAGGCACACACTCCCTCACCCAGCAGCGGATCCTCACCAGGTCATCGTAGCGGGCGGGCTTGCGGTAGCGAATTCGAAGGTCGGTCACCACCAGACGCGCCCCTTCCGCCTCCAGGTCGCGATAGCTGAAGCCGGCCTGGCGCAGATGCTCGGTGCGCGCGATGTCCAGCCAGACGGCGTAGCGGCCGTGGTAGACCACGCCCATCTGGTCGGTCTCTGAATAGTTCACCCGAACGGTGGTCTCGCTGATGGCCGCCACGACCGCACCTCCCGAAGCTGGAACCACAGGCGCCACAACTGCTTCCCTGCTTGGCCGGAGTGCCCTATCTTCGCCCTCGTGCTCGGGCACCGCCTCGTCATCGTCCAAGACGCCCATTTGGGCCCCGACTCACCCGAACGCGAGGAAGCCTTCCTGGCCTTTCTCGAGGCCGTGCCCACTCTGGGCGACTGCCTCCTGGTCAACGGTGACCTGTTCGAGTTCTGGGCCGAGTATCGCCGCGTGGTGCCGCGTACCGGATTTCACGTCGTCGCCGAGCTGGCTCGTCTCCGCAAAGCGGATCCCCGTCGTGATGACGGGTGGGAATCATGACCGCTGGGGCGAGACCTTCTGGAGCCGAGATCTCGGCATCGAGTTCTTCCCCTATCAGGCGCGGCTCGAAATCGGGCGACGTGGGGTGCTGGCCTTGCACGGCGACGGGATTACGGAACGCCACTGGGGCGCCAGAGTCCTCCACCGTGTCACCAAGCTTCCCGCGACGGTGACCCTGTTCCGCCTGCTCCATCCAGACCTGGTATTCTGGCTGACCGACCGCTTGAGCGGGGCCCTGGGCGACACCACACGGGACCCTGAAGTGATCCGCCAAGCGGCCGAACTGCAGCAGCAATGGGCCATCAAGACGCTGGCGGCGGATCCATCCCTGGGTCTGGTGGTGATGGGCCACACCCATCGGCCGGCGCTGGCCGAGCCGGAACCGGGGCGGCAGTACCTCAACCCGGGCGCCTGGCTGGATGGGTACTGCTACGCAATCGCCACCGAAGACGGAGCCCAGCTCTACCGCTTCGCCCGCTGAACCGGTTCCTTCCCCGCCTCACGATCACCTAGCCCAGCTGCACCACACTCGCTGCTGAGAGAGTGTCTCCCATGAAGCGGGAGCCGACCAGTCGGAAGCGCGCCTCGTCATCACTCACGGTGAAGCGGTAGGTCGCCTGACCACTCAAGGGGGCCTCCAGCCCTCCCGCGGTGAGGGCAGCTGCCACGGCGCTGGCAGTTTCTTCCGCGCTATCGATGAGGGTAACGGTCGGCCCCATGATCCGGGCCAGCAGGGGCTTGAGCAAGGGGTAATGGGTGCAGCCCAGAACCAGCGTGTCGATCTTGGCCGCGGATAGTGGCGTCAGGTATTCGCGAGCCACCAACTCGGCGGCCGGGTGATCGAACCAGCCTTCCTCGACCAGCGGAACCAAGAGAGGACAGGCCACCTGCCGCACTTCGAGCGAGGGCCGCAGGGTGTGGATCGCCTTGGCGTAGGCGTTGCTCGCGATGGTGCCGGCGGTTCCGATCACCCCGACCGGCCCGCCGCGGGTCGCCCGGACGGCCGCGCGGGCCCCGGGCTCGATCACGCCGACGACCGGAACCGGCGCCGCGGCGATCAGGGTGTCCAGGGCGTGTGCAGTGCTGGTATTGCAGGCCACCACCACCATTTTCACGCCCTGCTCCAGGAGCCAGCTCAGGATCTCCAGGCTATAGCGCCGCACGGTCTCCGGGCTCTTGGGCCCATAGGGCACTCGGGCGGTATCACCGAAATAGACGGTGGACTCATGGGGGAGCCGCTGTTGAATGGCCCGCATGACGGTGAGGCCGCCGAGCCCGGAATCGAAGATCCCGATCGGAGCCGCGTTCACGGTCTGGGTAGAGGCAGGGTGACTTCGGCGTGCAGGCCCGTCGGGGACGGCGCCACTTGCAGGCCGAGATCGCCGGGGAACCCGGCCAGGTGGGCGGCGGCGAAGGCTTCGAGGCCGGAGATGAGATGGTTGAAGACCAAGAGCACGAGCCAGTCCTGAGCCTCCTTGGCCTTGGACTCTCCCCGTGGGTCATCGATGCTGCGCAGCCAACGCCGTTCCTGCTCGGCCTTGAGTGTCATCCCCAGGCAGATCCCTTCGGTGGTGACGAAGACCGCCGCCGTGAGCGTGCGTCCCAACCTGGCCTGACCCCACCCGGGCACCAGCATAGAGCGCCACAGCGACCCCAACGGGCTCACGCGGGGCCGGTGCACGAGCGAATCGGGGGGAGGCGCGGCAGGCGCGGTATCCGGCACGGACGCGGAGACCGGGGGAGCCTGGGCCAGGGAGTCCTGGGCCGCGAGCGGAGCACCGTGAGGCCACAGCGCGAGACCGAGCAGCAGGGTCACAGCGGCCGCAGCCGGCCTCACGCCAGGAGCTCTCGCAGGGCGGCGACGAACCCGTCCACGTCCTCGTCGGTCGTGTCGAAGGCGGTCATCCACCGCACCTCGGATTGGCGCTGGTTCCACACGTAGAAATGATAACGCCGCTGGAGCGGGGCGATCACCCGCGCCGGCACCACGGCGAAGACCGCATTGGCCTCGACGGCCTGGGTGATCCTGACTCCGGGCAGGGTCCGCACCGCATCGGCCAGGCGCCGAGCGGTGGCGTTGGCGTGCGCGGCGTTCCGCCGCCAGAGGTCGCCACCGAGCAGCGCTTCGAATTGGGCGGCCAGGAATCGCATCTTGGACGCCAGCTGCATCCCTTGCTTCCTGATGTACTTAAAATGCTCGGGGGCGCGGGTATGGAGAAACACCACCGCCTCCGCCCCCAGGAGTCCGTTCTTGGTCCCGCCGAACGAAAGCAGATCCACTCCGGCATCGGTGGTCAGGGTCCGCAGGTCGGCCTGTAGCGCCGCGGCGGCGTTGGCCAGGCGGGCCCCATCCATGTGCAGCAGGAGGCCGTGCCCGTGCGCCGAGGCCGCGAGGCTGCGGATCTCGTCCGGGGTATAGACCGTCCCCAGCTCGGAGGTCTGGCTGATCGAGACCACGCGGGGCTGGACGTGATGTTCGAAGCCGATGCCGACCAGGTGGCGTTCGATATCGGCGGGTCGAAGCTTGCCGTCGGGTGTGGCCACGGTGAGGAGCTTGCACCCGGTAAACCGCTCCGGCGCCCCGCACTCGTCCTGGTCGATGTGGGCGCTCTCGGGGCAGATCACGGCCTGATGGGGGAGGGTCACCGCCTGAAGGCCCAGGACGTTGGCCCCGGTCCCACCGAAGACGAGAAAGGCCTCCGCCTGCGGCCCGAAGTGCTCGCGGAAGCGCTCCAAGGCCGCTGCGGTATAGGGATCGTCTCCATAGGCCGCCACATGGCCCTGATTGGCGCGGGCGATGGCCGCCAGGACGTCCGGATGGGCTCCGGCGTTGTTGTCGCTGGCGAAGTGGCGTCGCGGCTCCGAGCGGGAGGCATCCATGGCAGTCATGCGCAAAGCACCGGAAGCCGGGCCGGCTCGAGCGTCACCTCGAGTGGGGGTCCGAGGGTTCGCACCTCGCCGTCCAGGTGGGCCATCAATGGACCATCCGCGGACTCGAGGGTCAGCCGATCGGTCTTGAAGCATCGGACCTGCCGCAGCCGGGTGTGCCACCCCAGCATCACCAACGGGAGCCGGGTGACGAACTCGAAGAGCGACAGGCTCCGAACCACGCACACGTCGAACAGGCCGTCGTCGGGGCTGGCGCCGGGGTTGATGCGGAAGCCACCGCCGACCACGCCGCCGATGCCGATTTCGATCAGCAACACGATTTCGTCGACGCATCCGGCGGGAGTGAACAGCCCAATCCGCCGCGGCTTGAAGGACCTATAGGCTTGAGCCACCGCGATCAGGTAGGCGGGCGGGCCGCGGAGCCGCATCCCATTCACCCGCCGGGCCACCTCCGCGTCGAACCCCACGCCGGCGGCGTTGACGAAGTACTCACCGGCCATCCGGCCGACGTCCAGCCTGCGGATCTTGCCCCGATGGAGCCGATCCGCCGCCTGTTCGATCCCGAGTCCGGCGGTGCCGGTAAGCTTGGCATAGTCGTTCCCGGTGCCGACCGGCAAGACGCCGAGGGGCGGGAGCGGCGAGGTGCGGGCGGTCAGGATCCCATTGGCCGCCTCGTGCACGGCGCCATCGCCGCCGAGGACCAGTACCCGCTCCACTCCGTCTTCGGCCGCGTGGCGGGCCCGTTCGACCCCGTCACCGGGGCCGGTGGTCTCCGCCATGACGACATCGCTCCATGACGAACGGCAGGCGGTGAGCGCCCGGTCCTTCAGGCGACCGGCCCGGCCCCGACCGGCCGCAGGATTGACGAGCAGGAGGGTCGACTTCAAAGGGTTGGGAGCACCGGGACAGCGGGGCTCTCCCGGGTGGCGGGAGCGTGTGGGAATCGAACCCACCGGAGCCGCCGAAGGCGTCTCCGTCGCGGTTTTGAAGACCGGCCGGACCACCAGGCCCGATCCACCCCCAAGACGATGAGCGAGGTACTGAGTACTGAGTACTGAGTACTGAGTGCGCGGTGAGCGGTCAGGTCACCGATCCTCCACCCAGGGCTCGGTCCTCGCGCGCTCGTCAGACCGTCGCGACCACGTCGATCTCGACCCGGACCCCGCGCGGCAGCGCGGCCACGGCCACCGTGGTGCGGGCCGGCTTGTGATCGCCGAAGGCCTGGCCGTACACCTCGTTCATCGCGGTGAAGTCGGCCATGTCCACCAGGAAGACCGTGGTCTTGACCACCTTCGAGAGATCGGAGCCCGCGGCCTGCGAGCACCGCCCGCAGATTGGCCAGCACCCGCGCGGTCTGCTCCTTGATTCCGCCGCGGACATCTCCATCGGTGGCGGGATCGAGAGCGATCTGGCCCGCGGTGTAGACGAGATCCCGTTGGCCACCATGGCCTGGCTGTAGGGGCCGATCGCCTTGGGGGCGTCGTCGGTGGTGACAGATGCGAGACTCGGCCATGCTCTCCATCTA
Source organism: uncultured Gemmatimonadales bacterium (assembly GCA_963704015.1). Lineage (GTDB taxonomy): Bacteria > Gemmatimonadota > Gemmatimonadetes > Gemmatimonadales > GWC2-71-9 > DATIWD01. Next base: position 3,740 of record CAVPGI010000007.1, on the reverse strand, counting down.
GAACAGCCCCTCGATGCGTGCCGTCGGGATGCACCCGGATGGCCTCGGCAGACGGCGTCTTGCTCAGGCCCGGCATGGTCATGATCTCGCCGGCCAGCGCCACCACGAATCCGGCGCCGGCCGAGGGATAGACGTCCCGCACGCTGAAGCTGGTAGCCCTGGGGACGCCCGAGCTTGGTCGCGTCGTCGCTGAAGGAATACTGGGTCTTGGCCATGCAGACCGGGCGTCTGTCCCAGCCCCATCTCCTCGCACTGGGCGATCGCCTTCTCGGCGGTGGCGCGAGTAAGTTCACGCCGTCCGCGCCATAGATCCCGGTGGCGATGGTCTCGATCTTCTGCTTGATCGGGAGCGCGGCGTCGTACAGCGGCTTGAAGTCGGCCTTGCCCTCGGCCAGCACCGCCAGCACCTCCTTGCCGACCTCCTCCCCGCCCTCACCGCCCCGGGCCCAGACGTCGCACAAGCGCCGCGCGGGCGCCCCAGCCCTCGGGCGGCCTCGAGCACCGCCTGCTGCTCCTCCTGGGTATCGGAGAGGAACCGATTGAGCGCCACCACGACCGGCACGCCGAACTTCTGCACGTTCTTGACGTGGCCCTCGAGGTTGGCCAGGCCGCGCTCGAGCGCCGCGACGTCGGGCGTCCCCAGGTTCTCCTTCTTGACACCCGCCGTGCATCTTGAGCGCGCGCACCGTCGCCACCACCACGGCGGCCTCGGGGCTTGAGCCCGCCGAAGCGGCACTTGATGTCGAAGAACTTCTCGGCGCCCAGGTCGGCGCCGAAACCGGCCTCGGTGAGCACGATATCCGCCAGGGCGAAGCCCGAGCTTGGTGGCCACGATCGAGTTGCAGCCGTGGGCGATGTTGCCGAAGGGCCCGCCGTGCACCAGCGCCGGGCCGCCTTCCAGCGTCTGCACCAGGTTGGGCAGGATCGCGTCCTTGAGCAGCAGCGTCATGGCGCCGGCGGCCTTGAGGTCGCCGGCGGTGACCGGCTTCGCGCTCGCGGGTGAGCCCGACGATGATCCGCGCAGATCCGCCGCTCCAGGTCGCTGCAGGTCGCTGGCCAGGCAGAGGATCGCCATGATCTCGCTGCCGGGGACGATGACGAACCGCTCCTCGCGGGTGGGGCCGCCGTTCATGCCGCCGAGTCCGACGACGATCTGGCGCAGCGCCCGGTCGTTCATGTCGATGGTGCGGGGCCAGGTGATCCGGCGGGTGTCGAGGCCCAGGGCGTTGCCGTGATGCAGGTGGTTGTCCAGCATCGCGGAGAGCAGGTTGTGCGCCGAGGTGACGGCGTGGAAGTCCCCGGTGAAGTGCAGGTTGATCTCGTCCATCGGGACCACCTGGGCGTAGCCGCCGCCGGCGGCCCCGCCCTTCACGCCGAACACCGGGCCCAGCGACGGCTCGCGGATGCAGACGATGACCTTCTTGCCCAGGCGGCGCAGCGCCTGCGCCAGGCCGACGGTGACGGTCGACTTCCCCTCCCCGGCCGGCGTCGGGATTGATGCCGGTCACCAGGACCAGCCGTCCCTTCGGCGTCCGCCGGGCGACGGCTTCGGCGCGTGATCTTCGCCTTGTAGCGGCCGTACGGCAGGATCTCGTCGGGGCCAAGCCCGACCTCGGCGGCCACCTCGGCGATGGGCCGCAGCTTGGCGGCCTGGGCGATCTCGATGTCCGACGGGACCTGGTCGTTCGAGACACGCTCCTCTCCGGGCACACCCACTCGGGATCCGAAGACGCGCGACCGGCATTGGCGCCCGTCGCGGCAATCAACTGTTCGCACCGGCAGGCCCCGCACCACCGCGACCCGCTCGGCGACCTGTCGCACGAAGGCCGGCTCGTTCCGCCGCCCGCGATGGGGCACCGGCGCCAGGTAGGGCGCGTCGGTCTCGACCAGCAGGCGGTCCAGCGGCACCTCACGGATCGCCGGGTCGAGCCGCCAGTTCTTGAAGGTGACCATGCCGCTGAAGGACACATAGTGGCCCAGATCCAGGGCCGCCCGCAAGAGGCTGGGTCCGCTGCTGAACGAGTGCAGGATGGCGCCGCGTCCGAGGATGATTGCGCAGAATCGCCGCCACGTCGTCATCCGCCTCCCGGGCGTGGATGACCGCGGGCTGGCCCAGCTCTGCCGCGAGGGCCAGCTGCTGCTCGAAGGCATGGCGCTGAGCGCGCCGGGGCGAGTGGTCGTAGTGGTAATCGAGCCCGATCTCGCCGATCGCGACCACCGCGGGATCCCGGGCGACTCCCCGCAGCCACTCGGCCGCCGTGCTCATCGAAGCCCGCCGGCATCGTGGGGATGGATACCGACGGTGGCCGAGAGCCGGGGCTCGCGACCCGCCAGCGCCAGCGCCCGTTCCGGCCGCCGCCCGGGACTCTCCGATCACGACCACGTGGCCGACGCCGGCCGCCCAGGCGCGGCCCAGCACCTGCGTCGCAGGTCCGGCGCGAAGGCCGGGTCGGCGAGGTGGCAGTGCGTGTCGACCAGCACGGCGAACGATCAGGCCGTCGGCAGCGCCTTCCGGCACCGCTCCCGCCGCCTGAGGCGGCGTTCCCGCGGCCTTGACCTGTCGAGCCCCGGGCGTCGGCGCCGGGCCACCGCTGCTCGATGGCCAGCAGGACCGGCGCGGCGATGTAGATCGACGAGAAGGTGCCGGTGAAGACGCCGAAGAACATCACCAGGGCGAAGGGCCGGATCACCTCGCCGCCGAAGAGCGCCAGGGCCAGCAGCGTGGAGAGCGTGGTGCCGTGGGTCAGCACGCTGCGCGGCAGCGTCTCGTTGATCGACCGGTTGAGCACGTCGGCGAAGTCGTCCCGCTTGTACTTGTGCAGGTTCTCGCGCACCCGGTCGAAGATGATGATGGTGTCGTTGAGCGAGTAGCCGACCATCGAGAGCACGGCGCCGACCACCACCAGGCTCACCTCGAGCTTCATGCACGCTGATGAAGGCCACCGTGGTCAGGATGTCGTGCGCCGTGGCGACCACGGCCGCCAGGCCGAACCGCCACTCGAAGCGGAAGGCCAGATAAATCAAGCACGGCGACGAACGAGAGCAGGATGGCGTACAGCGCCTTCTGCCGGAGCTCGCCGCCCACCTTGGGGCCGACGGCCTCGGTGCGTTGCGACGCTGTACGTGCCCGTTGCCCAGGGTGCCGTCCAGGGCGCCGGTCACCGCGGTGGCCGTCGGCCTCGGTGTTGTCGGCGTCGGTCGCCCTGCGTGGCGGTGCGGGCCCGGATCACGAATTCGCTGGGCGCCGCCGAACGGCTGGATCTCGGCGCCCGTCACGCCCTCGTGGTCCAGCGCCGGTCCGGATGGCCGCCGCGTCCACCGGCCGGTCGGTCTGGATCTGGACCAGGGTGCCGCCGGTGAACTCGATGCTGTAGTTGAGGCCAAGGGTGGAGCGAGCAAGGCCGCCCAGCACCAGAACCGCGCCGGTGACGCCGTAGGCGTAGCCGCCGGACGCCGATGAAATCGTAGTTGGCGTTGGCGAAGAATCGCATCGTCAGATACTCAACGTGGTCAGGGCCGGCCGCCGCTTCAACCAGATCATGTAGAAGGTGCGGGTCACGAAAATCGCGGTGACCATCGAGGCGACGATGCCGAGAATCAGCGTCACGGCGAAGCCCTTGACCGGGCCGGTGCCGAACTGGAAGAGGAAGGCGCCGTCAGCACGGCGGTGACGTTGGAGTCCACGATGGCGTTCATGGCGTGGCGAAAGCCCTCGTCGATGGCGAGCCGCACCGTCTTGC
>CAVPGI010000006.1:0-74885 GCA_963704015.1 uncultured Gemmatimonadales bacterium | reverse complement strand
TGGGGACCGTCTACGGCCCCATCAACACGATGGACGCGCGGATCCGGGTCGAAGTCGTGGCCACGGGTCTCGAGGTCCCCTCCAGTCTCGCCTTCCTGCCCGATGGCCACGCCCTCATCACCGAACGACCGAGCGGCCGGATGAGTCTGCTCGACCTCGCCACCGGCGCCCGTACGCCGATCGAGGGCGTACCCTCCGTCTTCGGCGAGAACGACGCCGGGCTCCACGAGGTCATCCTCCATCCGAACTACGCCCAACCACCTGATCTACTTCTCGTATTCCGAAAAGGCGGGGAGCGGTACCGGCAGCGTCACCGTGGTGGACCGCGCCCGCTTGAACGGCACTCGACTCGAGAGCCGCGAGCGCCTATTCACCGCGGTGCCGCCGGGAGACACCGCCTACCACTACGGCGGCCGTCTGGTGCTTCAGAACGGCTACCTGTTCATCACCGTGGGCGAACGCGAAGAGCGTTACCGGGCCCAGGATCTGGACAGCGACAACGGCAAGGTGCTCCGGCTCTTCGAGGACGGCCGGGTGCCGCCCGATAATCCGTTCGTGAACCGGGCGGGCGCCCGGCCCGAGATCTGGAGCTACGGTCATAGGAATCCTCAGGGACTCGCCCTGCGACCCGAGACCGGAGACCTCTGGGAAAACGAGCACGGGCCCAAGGGAGGAGACGAAGTCAACCTGATTCGCCCCGGCCTCAACTACGGATGGCCGATCATCACCTTCGGCCGTGAATACTCGGACGAGACCATCGGCGACGGCATCACCTGGAAGGAAGGAATGGAGCAGCCGGTGTACTACTATGTGCCGTCCATCGCGCCCAGCGACCTGCAGTTCTATACCGGCGCCGCCTTCCCCGCCTGGCGAGGCAACCTGTTCATCGGCGCCATGGGAAGGCGTCACCTGAACCGACTGGTACTCCAGGGCAACCAGGTGATACGCGAGGAGCGGATCCTGGGCGGGCGCGGTTGGCGGGTGCGGCTGGTCAAGCAGGGGCCCGACGGTTTCCTCTACATTGGTGTGGACCAGGGCATGCTCTTGCGGATCCGGCCCGCGGATTGAACCATTCCGGAAACGACGAAAGGATTCGATTCATGACGCTCACCGTTCCCCGCCCCGCGGCCGACGAGTACTCTCCTTTCTACGAGACCTACATCTCCAAGGTCCCCACCGACGGCGATCCGGCGCTCGAGCTGACCGCCCAATTGGAGTCGGTGCCGGCATTGCTCGCCGGCGTTCCTGAATCGCGAGCCGGCTACCGCTATGCCCCCGAGAAGTGGAGCATCAAGGAAGTGATCGGCCACCTGTCGGACAGCGAACGGGTATTCAGCTATCGAATGCTCCGGATCGCGCGGGCCGATACCACCCCGCTACCCGGTTTCGACGAGAACGAGTTCATGAAAACGGCGGGATTCGATGGGCGCACGCTGAGGGAGGTGCTGGCCGAGTTCACGGCGGTCCGCGCCTCGACTCTGGCCCTGGTCCGGAGCATGGAGCCCGAGGCATGGGCGCGCCGCGGCACCTCCAACGGGAAGACCATCAGCGCCCGCGCGCTCCTCTACATCATTCCGGGGCACGTGACCCATCACATGGGAACGCTGCGTACCCGCTACGGCGTGGAGCCGCTGGCCCACGCGAGGGCATGAGCGCCCCCGCTCCCTTTACACCGGCGCCGATCAGGGCGCCGGTTCCGCTGGCGGCATTGAAGCAGCTGGACATCCGGGTGGGAACCATCGCCGCGGTGGCGGACGTGCCGGAATCGCCCAAGCTGGTGGAGCTGACGGTCGACTTCGGCGACCGGCGCCGCCAGGTGTTGGCCGGTCTCAAGCGCGAGCGGGCCCAACCCGGCGAGCTGGTCGGTCGCCAGGCCCTCTTCGTGGTGAACCTGGAGCCCCGCCGCATGGCGGGCCGATTGTCGGAGGCCATGCTCTTCGATCTGGGATACGAGGACGGGATCCTGCCGGCGCTGGCGGTGCCCGAGCGCCCGGTTCCCGATGGTACCCGAGCCGGCTGAATGATTCTGGTGCACGCCGCGGTCCTCGCCTGAAGCCGTCGATCGCCCGGTGAGTCCCCAGCGTTGGCGCCCGCCCCGCTACTTCCTCCTCGCCTTGGTGGCGATGGTGGCCCTGCGCCTCCTCCTGCCCTACCCGCTTCCGGTGCCGCCCCCGTTCCACCTCCTGGCCGTGCCCATCCTCATCGCGGGCCTGGTCCTGATCATTGCCCCAGCCAAGGAATTCGACCGACGCCAGACCGCCATCGACCCCTTCGGCGAAGCCAGCGTACTGGTCACCGACGGCTGGTTTCACTACAGCCGCAACCCGATGTACCTGGGCATGGTGGTGGTGCTGTTGGGTGTGGGGCTTGGGCTCCGAGCCTGGGCTCCCTTGGCGGTGGTGCCGGTCTTCGTAGCCCTGATCCAGACCCGATTCGTTCGGATGGAAGAGGAAGTCCTGGCCCAGAAGTTCGGCGAGGACTACCGGCGCTACTGCTCGGAGGTCCGCCGCTGGATCTGAGCGATGACGCAATCAGCTTCGCCGCTTCGACTGGCCGCCGGCCTCACGCCTCGGGGGGCAGTGCTCCAGAGCCTCCTGCTCCTGGGAGCGATCGTGGGCTGCGCGCTGGTGGGGCTGGCGATTCAGGGAAACTGGCCCAAGGTGCTGCGGGTCCTGCTGGCCGCTCTCGCCTACGGAACTATTCTCGGGCTGAGCCTTCGACGCGCGACCACTGCGGGCGGGGCGCCCTATGGGAATTTCGTGGTGGCGGGAGCGGTGGCCGGCGCCGTCTCGGGACTGGTGCGCCCTACCACCACCCTACTCCTGGTACTGGCGCAGGCCCTCTCCGCCGCCTTCCTGCTGGCTAGCGTCCATTGGCTCGGCGTGCGCGCCTGGCAGCGGCAGGTCGAGCGGATGACCGGCTAGGGGAGGTTGTCGGCGGACCAGCGGATGGCCAGGTAGAGTCCCAGGCCGCTCCCCACCACGCTGACCAGAAACCCGATCATGGTTCCGCCCCGCGCCCCCAGGTACCAGCCGGCGTAGCCGCCCACGGTGGCGCCGATGAAGTTGATGGCTTTCTTCATTTCGGTGAATGGTAATCAATGAGTCAGGAGTCTGGAGTCTGGGGTCAGGGGTCAGGGGTCAGGGTCGGGATCAGGAGTCAGGGGCACAGGAACACCACTTAGACTCAGAACCCAGAACCCAGAACCCAGGGCCCGGAACTTACAACCCAGAACTCAGAACCCAGAACTCAGAACTCAGAACTCAGAACTCAGAACTCAGAACCCCGAACCCAGAACCCAGAACTCAGAACCCCGAACTCCGAACCCAGAACCAGTGCCGACCTTCCCCGATCACTTCTCTTCGGTAGCGGGCCTCTACGCCGCCGCGCGGCCGACCTATCCGGCTGCGCTGTTCGCGTATCTCGCCGAGCTGGTGCCACAGCGCGAGCGGGCGTGGGACTGCGGCACCGGGAGTGGCCAGGCAGCCCGAGGCCTCGCGGCCCATTTTCGCGAGGTGATCGCGACTGACGCCAGCCCGGCCCAGCTCGCCGAGGCGGTCCCCGATCCCCGGATCGCCTACCGAGTGGCTCCCGCCGAAAAGAGCGGGCTCGAAGCGGGGAGCGTCGACCTGCTCACGGTGGCACAGGCGCTCCACTGGTTCGACCTGCCGGCCTTCTACGCGGAGGCGCGGCGCGTGGTCCGGCCCGGCGGCGCAGTGGCGATCTGGGGATATGTCGCCGCGACGCTGGACGACCCGGATCTCACCGCCGCCTTGCACCATTTCCACTACGATGTGGCGGGCCCCTACTGGCCCCACGAGCGGGCCATCATCGAGTCGGGTTACCAGTTGGTGCCCTTCCCCTTCCGGGAGGTCTCGCCACCCGGCTTCGAGATGATCGTGGAGTGGACCCTGGCCGACCTGATGGCGTACGTGCGGACCTGGTCCGCGGTGCGTCAGCTGGTGGCCGCGGGCAAGGCGGGGGAAGTCGCCGCGCTGGAGCGCACGCTCCAATCGTCGTGGGGAGACCCGCGACGTCGCCGCCGAGTCTCCTGGCCACTCAAGCTACGGGTAGGGTACCGCGAATCCGGCGAGTAACGCCGGGACTCAGGTGGGAGCGCCGTGGGAGCCGTTGGAGAGGAGCCGCGGGCCGTTGCTGGGCCGGTATTCGAAGGAACTCACCTCGGGGAGCAAGGGCCTCAGCTCGCCGGCCTGATCCCCCGGCACCATCCGTCCCTCCAGCCGCCGCATCATGGCCACGAACGAGCTGGCAACCGCGTGGTCGAAGGAGCGCCCCGCCTCGGCTTCGATGTGGCCCAGCGACTGGTCGTGGGTCCAGGCCGCCCGATAGGACTTGGGCGAGCGCAGCGCGTCGTAGGCGTCGCAGACCGCGATCACCTTGCTCACATAGTGGAAATTCCGGGGGAACCGGAGCACCGGGTACCCGGAGCCGTCGGGCCGGGCGTGGTGCTCGTAGGCCGCCACGGCTGCGATCTCGTGCTCGTCGCTCTTGCGGAGCAGGAGGCGGGCCCCGTCCAGCGGATGCTGGCGGACCAGCTCCCGGTCGGTGGAGGACAGCACCTCCTTGGCCAGTACTTCCTTGGGGATCCGAGTCATTCCGATGTCGTGCAGCAGGCCCGCGATGCCGAAGGCGCGCACGTCCCGCGGCGCCATGTCCAGCGTCTCCGCAAAGGTCATGGCGATGATGGACACGTTGATGGCATGGCGGGCGGCGTATTCGTCCGCGGTGCGGAGCTGGAGCAGCGGCAGCAACAGCTCCCCATCCGCGTGCATGGCCACGGCCAGCGAACGGACCACGCCTTCCACCTCGTCGAGCGGGATGTCGTGCAGCATCTCGGCCCGCTCGTAGATCCAGCGCACGATGTCGGCTTCCTCGCCCAGCGAGTAGGGGAGCGTGGCGCCGTGGGAGGCCGCCTCCGGGGTGGGCCCTTCCCATTCCCCCGACACCCGCACCAGCCCGCTCTTGATGCCGTTTCGCGCCGGCAACGGGTCGTTGTGGTCGCGGTCGGTAGTGATCCGGGCCAGCAGGTCTTCGAGGAACAGGCCGTAGGAGTCGAGGCTCACGGTGGGATCGAACTCCAGCCGCTGGACGCCCAGGTCGTTCAACTTCTTGGCCCAGGGCCAGTGCTGGAGATCGGGCAGCGGAGTGTTGCCCAGGATCACCGCCCCGTCCATGAACGTGAAGTGCGGGCAGGGATCCTCGTCCAGCAGCGCGCGCAACCGGGCGAATGTCATCGCCCCAACCCGTGACCGGGCGGGATGACCGACCGCATACAGCTGCATGGTGGTCAGCGCATGGGCCAGCGAGTGGAGGTAGGGGACGCCCTGGCTCACATGATCACCTTGGGTCCGGGAGGCGCGCCGGGCAGCAGGCGCGTGGCGCCGGCCGCTTCGCGCACTTCCTTATCGCGGTGGACGATACCCGCGTCGATCACCGGGGCCACGCGCGGGTGGGTCCGCCAGTGGGTCGAGAGGCCGGCCAGGGCCGCCACCATGTCCGGGGTCTTGGGCGCCAACCGGGTCAGGAACACCCAGCGCCGGCGCACCGCGTAGCGCCAGAGGCATTCCATCACCTCGGGCTCCTGCACCGGGGCAATGGCCCTGAGCCCGATGGAACGGAGGTCGGCCGGCATCGAGTGGGAGAGCAGCTGATCGATGATCAGTTGGGCACCCGCCTTGGAACAACCGTCCAGCGCCGCCACCAGCCCCAGCCGCAGGGTCGCGGTATCGGGCGAGCGTAGCGCATCCATCAGGGCGCGCTCGCGAGTCGAGGGATTCTTGAGCAGCAGCTTGAGCCCCTCGATCCGCACCCGCGCGTCGGGATGCGCCATGCAGGCCGTGGGAGAAAACTCCTTCGGCAGCGTGGGCAGGGTGCCCAGCAGCTTCAGGAGATTGCGCTGCACGTACCAGGGGGCGTCCTTGATGCGGCTCACCGCTTCGGGGCCCACCGAGCTGCCGAAGCGGGTCAGCAGATCGAGAAGACGCGAGCGGATCCGGCGATCCTTCTCGCTGGCCAGCGCGTCCAGCATGGGCGCGATGGCGCCGGGGCCGCAGCTGGGCACCAGCCGGTCCAGCGTCTTGACGTCGATCGGCGCCAGGCTGAGCAGCACGCTCACGGTGTTGGGGTGGAAGACGCGGGTCCGGAGCTCGCGGCCTACCGGGTCGAGCGGCGGCACCAGCTGCAGGATGTCGAGCAGTCGCCAGGTCTGACCTCGGGCCACCATGCCGTCCGCCGCCCGCATGGTCCCGGGCTCGAGCATGCCGCCTTCCAGGCTCATCACCAGGATCCGCTCCGGTTCCGGTGCGTAGGCGCGGGCGGCATCGGAGGTCGTGTGGGGACCGGAATGACTGTGCGCCCGTTCCGCCGCCGCGGCCTTGAGCGCCGGGAGCGGCGCGCCCGGCTCGGCACCTTCCCAGCGTTCGACCACCTGGCGCACCAGCTCGCGGAAGGCTTCGTCGGCCCAGGGACGGCGGGCGGGCGGCGCGTTCTCCGCGTGGGCCGCCAGCTTGCCGAGCAGCTGGAGCATGCCGGGCGCGATGGAATGGCCGGAGGCCTGGGCGGCGCCTTCGACCAATTGCAGCACCACCCCCGCGGCCATGACGTGGGTGACCTCGAGCAGGAAGTGGCGCTGGATCGCCCCGTCTCCCCGCATGGCCAGCAGGCGCTGCAGCGTCTTGGGGGAGAGCGCGGAGAGCAGGCGGGCCAGATGCCGCTGGATCGCCACCGACTCGTTGCGCGAGCGGCCCCGGCAGGCCTCCGCGAAGTCGGTCAGGCTGGCCAGGATCTTCCGGTCGTACTCGGGATCGTAGGCGTGGACATCGATGGCGATGGCCAGCTCCAGCGGATCCATATCGGCTGCGTCGTCCACCGAATCGTCGCCCAGGGCGGCGCAGGCCAGACCCCGCCAGAGCCGGCTGGCCCAGGCGTCGCCGCCTTCGGCCAGGATCTCCTGTGCCTCTTGCTCGTCCTCTTCCTCGACCAGCTCGAGCTGGGCGTAGTTCAACGGATAGAGCCGGATGTGCTGCCAGCGGCCGCGCGACGGGCGATCGGCGGAAGGCGCCTGACCGGACAGGTCCCGAGCGATACGCGTGAGCAGGCCATCCAGCTCGGAGCGCTTGGCGCCGCGCAGGATCTTGAGTCCTCCGATGCCTCGGCTGTGGAGGTGAATGGCCAGCTCGCGCAGGAGGGAGTGGTCGGGATCGGTGGGGACCCCGGCCACGATCAGCTGCAAAGGCGTGGCGCCCACGGTTACGCCGGAGCGCTCGAGGAAGAGGATCTCGAGCTTCCGGTGAAGATTCCGAATCGCCTCCTCGAGGGCCGGATGGCCGTCGGGGTACATCCCGTAGCGCTGAAACGCGCCCGAAAAGGCGATCAGGAAATCCGCCAGGTCGCGCGACAGCACCAACTTGGGCTGCGGCCCGTTAGCGCTGGTCACACCGGCGAGGGATGTCATTGGCCGTGGTAGGGTTGCAACAGTTCCTCCCCTGCTTGTGGCGCCAAATCAGCAGAAGTGGTGCCCTTGGCCCCTTCCGGGGCCTGCCCCAGCCGGTCTCCATTGTACAGAGGGCCGGGAAGTCGGCAAACGAGGCTAAGATACGACGGGAGGCCGAGATTGACCCTGCCAGGACCTCCCGGGGTTGGGGGGTAGGTGAGCAGGGACTATACCATATGATAAAGCCGGACAAGACGGACAAGACAGAGCGGGCAGGGCGGACAGGGCTGACACGTTCCTACTCAGAAGCAAGAACCCCGAACCCAGAACCAAAACCGGATCAGCGCGATTTCCCTTCTGATGCCGATCGCCTCCGCTTCGACTCAGAATCTCTCGCAGCACGATCACATCCTGTCGATCCTGAGGGCGTCCCGCAGCCTCCTTTGAGCGGATCAGATCGGGCAGACTTGCCGCCAGGAGTTGCACGCCGTAGACCTCGAACTTGATGGCGCCGCGGGCCAGATCCTCGTAGCCCTCGGTGCCGGAGGGCACGAAGGCCAAGTCGAGTCGGCCGGCCGAAGTCACCAGGTTCCAGATGGTCCCGCGCGCCAGCGTGGCGGCGCTGCAATCGAAGGCCAGACCCTCCGGCAGGTTTTCGGTGAAGACCCGCGCGTCCAACTCTCGCAGCGCCGCCGCCAGGCGATCGAGGTTCTCGCGATCGCGGGCGGGAGTGATATCAGCGTCGGCGGTGACCCGGGGGAAGCCCTGCAGTCGAGCGGCGACTGCGCCGATCAAGACGTAGCGGACCCGATGTCTGGCCAGGGTGGTGAGAAGGCGCTCGGGGTCGAACGGCGCCGGGTTAGACACGCCTCGCCTCCGCCACCAGCCGGCTCAGATTGCGCAGCTCGTCGAGGCGCTGTTCGGGGGTGAGGGCCAGGATGCGCGGAACATCGTCGAGACCCGAGGGGGTGGCCGGCGTGGCGACTCTCACCTCAGGCTCCATTTCGAACCCGGCCGCCGCCAGCAAACGGGTAAGCGTATCCCAGCTGGGACTCACCTGCCCCCGCTCGATCCGCGCAACCACCGACTGCACCGACCCCGCTCGACGCGCGAGTTCCCGCTGACTCAAGCCGGCGCGGGTGCGGGCGGTTCGAAGGAGGAGCGCGGGATGCATCGAAGCATGCGCTATGATAGCTAAAAAGCTATCACCGCGCAAGGCTTTAACTATCAATCATTTAGGTCAAACAACTATCCGCAGATTCAGGCAGATTCACGCAGATTTTTCTGGGTGTGTTTGGCAGACGGCGGATGCAGGAGTGCGTGGCGTGCTAGTGAAGCGCACAGAATGCAAGGACTTGAGGAACGCGACCAACAGACGTTCGCAATCATCGGAGTCGCGATGGAGGTCCATCGGCACCTGGGGCATGGCTTTCTTGAATCAGTCTATGAGGAAGCCATGCGCTCTGAGCTGAGTGCGCGTGAGATTCCTTTTCAGTCGGAGGTCCCGCTACCGGTTCATTTCAAGGGGCGGCGACTCAGCGCCAGCTTTCGGGCCGACTTGGTCTGCTACGGAGAGGTGATCGTAGAGCTCAAGGCGCTGAAGGTCCTCGCTGGATCTGAGGAGGCTCAGCTCATCAACTACCTCAAAGCCAGCGGTCTCTCCCGCGGACTGCTACTCAATTTCGGAACACGGACCCTGTCCTATCGCCGCTTGATCCTGACCCACAACGATTCCCGAAATAATCTGCGCTAATCTGCGAAATCTGCGGACACATCTGCGGAATCTGCGGACAAATCTGTGGATCGAGAGACTGGCCACCAGGCGCTCGTTAAGTCTCAGTCGTGTTCGTGCTCGTGATGCTCTGCGCCTGAAGCCTTGAGCTCGATCAGCAGGACGTGGGTACTGCCGCTCCCCTCGTATTCGCTGGCGTGAGTCTCGGCGTCGTGCCAGGTGGCCTGGCCGGTCTTGGCGCTCGGCTCGGTGGTCTTCCCATCAGGATACGTAAACTTGGTCTTCCCCGCCCCGGAGATGCTGTAGCTGACGTACGCCGGATGAGAGTGCATGGGGATCTTCTCGCCAGCGCTGGCGGTGAAATCGAGCACCCGGACGCGATCGTTCTCCATCAATACCTTGAAATTCTTGGGCGCGACCTTGACGGGGTCCTGCGCCCGGGCAGTGCCGGTGCCACAGAGCAGGGCCACCGCAAAGGTTAGCGCCCCCGCCAGCAAGGGCGCCGAGGTCTTGAGGAATGTCATGAGAATTCTCCATCGGGTGATGAACACGTAGCCTGGAATCGGGTCCAGCATACCGTTCGAACTGCCGCTCCGCCAGCGATCCATTGATCGCCGATGGCGCCGGTCTTCAGGAAAACCACCACACCGGGTGCAACGTGGGCTCCACCCCTATGTAACGGTAGGCACCTCTTCTGTAACAACCTCGTCTCTTCACGGCTTCTTCAGCAGGCCCTGAGAGGAATCTTCAAGCCGGTGGGGCTAGCTTGGAGCGTCTCGAACCGCAGGTGCGCCTACCATGAGTCCCAAGACCCTGGTCCTGGCCGAGTTGGGTGAGCGGGAGCTGCTGGTTCCCGCCCAGGTAAACCGCGGCGTCGCCGCCAACGATCGGGTCAAGTACTACCTCTCCCTGCTCCAGGCAGCCCTGGATCATGCGGATCAGCCCGAGGTGCCCGCGCCGACTCTTCAACGAGAGCGCGTGGCCGCGGGCGTGGCCGATGCCAAGCTCGACGCCCTGACCGCCGAGGCGGTTCTGGTATTCCCCGGTCGTTACCAAGTGCCGGGCTGGGCAGTAGTCGAGGCCGGGGCGATCCAGGCGGTGCGCGACATGCTGGCTGCGGTGGAGCCAAGGGGCGGGGCGCGCGGCCAGGACTACACCACACGGCTCGACGCGCTGCTCGCCACGCTCGGGCCGGTGCCGGAGGAGGTAACCCGGGAGCGGCTCACCCAGCTCACCTCCGGGGTTCGATCCCGCGGAGATAGCCTGCACTTGCTGGTCCTAGATCTGCACACCCGGCTCAATGCACTCCAGTCCCAGCTGGCGACCGAGACGGTGGACGGGGCTCTGGCCTACGGTCTCGACGACGCGAGCCGCCGCCTGGTTGCCGCATTCATGCGCGGGCTCAATCGAACCGCGCCGCTCCGGTTCGACCACCCGGGGCTGGGCACGACCGCAACCCTGCACGAGGGCCGGCTGGTCATCCAGAATGACATCGGGGAAACCGACGCCCACGTCCTGGTCCTGCACGTGGAGGATCTTGTCGCCACGGTGACCTGCTCGGACATTCACGTCGAGCGGCTGGGGTTCTTCCAGCGGCAGTTGGCGCCGTTCGCGGTCGAGTGGTCCGAGACCGTCACCCGGGCCTCGGCCATCGCCGAGGATGAAGGCCGGTATCACCTGGTGGTCGGGCGCTTTGCGGCCCGGGACGAGGCCAAGCTCGAGGAGTTCCTGGCTCACCTAGGTTCCCGGCTGGTGTTCCTGATCGACTGGAACCGGGCCCGCAAGCAGCTCCGGAACTTCTGCGGCAACCGCAAGGCCATCGCTCTCCTCGAGTGGGCCGCTCGGGAGGATCTCGGCCACATGGCCTTCCTCAGGCTGGGCGGGGATCGAATGCTCTCCGAGGTGCTGGAGACGGTACGCTTGCCGCTCCGTCCCGGTGAGCGGCTCGACCAGGCCTTGGGGGGGAAGGCCACCGAGGAGTTTCTGCAGTCGGTGCTCCGGCTGGCGTCCGAGGGGCTGCGCCACGATCGCTCCGAGTTTCTGCTGCGGGACGCGCTCCGGGCCGAGCTGGTTCGCCACGTCGCCACCGCGGAGGGGTCGGCACTCTCCCTGCTGCGCGATCACGCCAGCCTGATCGTGGAGCTGGCCGCGGGGCTGCGGGAATCGCTGGTGCGCGCCCGCCTGGGCGATCACGGCTTCGTGGCCCGGCACGCCGAACGGGCGCGGACCTGGGAGCACCAGGCCGACCAGCTGGTGAACCAGGCTCGGCAGCTGGCCCAGCGCTGGACCGAGGTCACCAGCATCCAGGATCTCCTCGCCCGCGCCGACGACGCGGCCGACGACTTGGAGGAGGCGGGGTTCCTGCTGGCACTCCCGAGCGACGCCGCGCTGGAGGAGGGTCTCCTCGCCCCGGTCGGCCAGCTGGCCGAGGCCGTGGTCCGCGGCGCGGAGGCCTACACGCGGGCGGTCGCCACGGCCATGGCGCTGCCCCACGGCGGCCGCGAGGACTACGCCGACTTCCTGGAAGCCGTGGACCAGACTCTCACCACCGAGCACCAGGCCGATGCGACCTACCGTGCTGCCCGGAGCACGATTCTCACCCGGGCCACCGACTTTCGCCAGGCGCTGCGGCTGGGCGAGGTCGCCCGCTCGCTGGAGTCCGCCGCCGATGGTTTGATGCATGCGGCCCTGGGCCTCCGCAGTCACGTCCTCGAGCGGCTCCGGATCGCATGATCGGCGTGGTCCATTTTGGCGCCGGCGCCCCTCCCGGGGAGCCGCCACCCCTTGACGTCGTTGGGGCCAAGGCATGGCACCTCATCCGCCTGGCCAACGCCGGTCTCCCGGTGCCCGCCGGCTTCGTAGTACCCACCTCGATTTGTCGCCGGTATTTCGAGGCCGGGGGACGGCTCCCGGACGGCTTCGCCCAGGAACTCCAGGGCGAGCTGGCCCGGCTGGAGGAGCGCACCGGCCAGACCTTCGGGCGAGGAAGGCGACCGCTGCTGGTGTCGGTCCGCTCCGGCTCCGCCGCTTCGATGCCCGGGATGATGGACACCATCCTTGACGTCGGGCTCACGCCGGGGCTCGAACCCGCGCTCTTGCGCGCGACCGGGAACGCCCGGGTCTTCTGGGACTCACTGCGCCGGCTGGTCCGCTCCTTCGCGGAGACCGTGCATGGGGCAGACCCGGCGCCCTTCGAGGAAGCGCTCGTTGCCTGGCTCGCCAGCCGGAGCGTCACGGACCCGGCCGAGCTCGATTCGGCCGCCCTGCGAGCCCTCACCACCGACTGGCTGGCCCTGTTCCAGAAGATGATCGGAGAAGCCTTCCCCATGGACCCCGACCGCCAGCTGCAGGAGGCATTCGAGGCGGTCTATCGCTCCTGGCGCAGCGAGCGGGCAGTCCGCTACCGTGCGATGCACGGGTTGGACGACGCGGCGGGCACGGCGGCGATCGTGCAGGCGATGGTCTTCGGCAACCGGGGCGGCAACTCGGGGAGCGGGGTGGGGTTCACCCGTGATCCCGCCACCGGCGAGCCGGGTCTCTACCTGGACTTCCTGTTCGGCGCGCAGGGGGAAGACGTGGTATCTGGCCGCCGGACCCCGAGTAGCTCAGGTGAGCTGGCCTGGCTGCTCCCGGTGGTCTATGCCGAGCTGGCCGGGATCGCAGAGCGCCTGGAGCGGCTCTTCGGCGACGTGCAGGACTTCGAGTTCACCCTGGAGCAAGGCCGGCTCTACCTCTTGCAGGGCCGGAGTGCCAAGCGCACCCCGCTCGCGGCGCTGCGGATCGTCTGCGACCTCGTCCGCGAGGAGCTGATCACGCCGGCGGAAGCGCTCAGCCGGCTGGAAGGGCTCGACCTGGCGGAGATCGTGGAGACCCGAGTGGCGGCGGTAGAGGGGGCGACGGTGCTGGGAAAGGGGACACCCGCCAGCGGCGGGGTGGCCAGCGGCCCGGTCGCCCTCGATTCCGCGACCGCGGTGGCAATGGCCCGGAAGGGACGCACACCGATCCTGGTGCGAGCGGAAACATCCACCACTGATCTCGAGGGGATGGCGGTTTCGGCAGGCATCCTCACCGCCGAAGGCGGACGGACCTCGCATGCCGCCCTGGTCGCCCGGGAGTTGGGCAGGGTCGCCGTGGTCGGATGCCGCGGCTTGGCGATTGACCGGGTCCGCCGCGAGCTGAGGCTCGGAGGTCAGGTGATCCAGGAGGGAGAGGTCCTCTCCCTCGATGGAAGCTCGGGCGTGGTCTATGCCGGCCCGGTCCAGGTGCAACACCGCCATCCGACCGAGCTACTCGATCTGGTAGCGGGATGGCGCACCAGCGCCCGCGTGGAGCGGGGACTGGCGGTTCCCGCCGGAACCGGGAGCTGACCGCGGATGAAGGCAGATCCACAGATTACGCAGGTCCCCACCCCACCGCCCCACTTCTTACCACAGAGACACGGAGGCACGGAGAAGCACGGAGAAAGGCTTGTGTTGCCCCCCGCCACGCGTGTCATCCCGAGCGAAGCGAGGGATCTCGGGCCTGCATCCAGGTGCCGGCGAGCTTGAAGAAGGAGCTGCCGAGGGCGCCAAGGACGCAGAGAAGAACTTGTGTTACCCCACCCTGCATCGGTTCTGAGTTCTGGGTTCTGGGTTCTGAGGGAACCCGGAAGGTTCCGCATGAACGGTGAAGCTACGAAGGCATCCTGACCGTGAGATCCCCCGCTGCGCTCGGGATGACAGAGGTACGCTGGGAGCCCTCTGCGTCCTCGGCGCCTCTGCGGTTCACACTCTTAGTCCCTGCATCCGAAAGTGGTGAACTGGGACCGGGGACCAGGAACCCGGGTAACGAGGGGCCCTCATACGTCAGCGGCGGGCACGGGGGCCCGCCACGACTAGCGACCGCCCTGACCGCCCTGACCGCTTTGTCCGCCTTGTCCGCCTTGTCTAGCCGCGGCGGTGCGGCGGGACGAAGGACAAGGGTGACGAGAAGGAGAACATCGTGACCGGTTCATAGCCTCTACGGGGAGCCGGTCGGCGCAGCGCTTAGGCGGTTGCAAACTTCTCGCTCCGCCCGCTTCGACGCAGGGCCACACCGAGCCACGTGTACCAAATCGGGGCCACGACCAGTCCCCCCACCCCCGCCGACACCAGGAGCAGCACGGGCGTGTTGGTGACGCTCGCGATCTCGATGAAGAGATAGGATGCCGCCGCCACGACTCCCAGCACCGCATGCAGGACCGGCAGGAGCCGGTGCCGCGCGATCACCCAGCTCGCTGCCAGGATCCAGATTCCGGTCAGACCGAAGCTCAACCACATCTGCGGGTCGATGCTGATGGTGGAGCTGGTGGCAGCGATAGCGGCGCGGCCCATGGCATCGGCCCGGGTGAAGTCGGCCGCCCGCATGGGGTCGACTGCGGCGATCTGGAAATTGTCCACCGCGGTTACAGCAAAGCCCAGCACCCCCAGCGCCGAGAGCCATGACATCCATCCAGTGGCCAGCGGCCGGGTCCACTCCCACACCGCGATCACTACCCCGATCCCGAACAGCGCCCCGATTCCGATGCTCAGATGGTTGGCGACCAGCATTGTCGAATTCCGAGCGAGGGACTCGAGATACTGCGCCGGCTGGTGCAGGATCGTCCCGCCCTTCTGTTCGGCCGGCAAGAGCAGGCAGGTAAGGCTCGAGGCTACGTAGAAGCCTGCCAAGGCGATCGCACAAGTGCCGCCGGTCGCGAGCGAGGGGTTCCGGTTCATGGTGCACTCTCCTTCGCCGCCCCAGGAGAGGCGCTGCTGGCCCAGAGTGCCGGGACGGCTGTTCCCAAGATCCCATGACCCTCGTGAAGCCATGAAGAATCCCGCGTGAGAGTTGAATCGGGATCGATGCTGCCGGGCCGCGAGCCCCAACGCCTGACGGAAGTTTCACTCGTATCTCATCACGACTTGCAGCACATCCCTGCATGCTGCCTATGGTCTGCGCTGCGCGTCCTCGGCAGACTGGGTGGCACGGGGTTCCGCCGCCGGTGGGGAGGAGGGGGTCGGCGATGCAACTGGCAGGCAAGACGGTGGTGGTCACCGGTGCTTCGCGCGGCATCGGACAAGCCGTGGCCCGTGCCCTTGCGGGCAAGGGTTGCCGGCTTCTTCTCACCGGTCTGGAGCAGGAGGAACTCGGTCGCCTGGCCCAGGAGCTCGCGACCGGCGGCACCGTGGTCTCATCCCATGCGGGTGACCTGGCCCGTGCCGAGGGCATGCGCTCGTTCGTGGACTGGGTCCGGAGCCGGGAGGATCCGCCGGACGTTCTGGTGAACAACGCGGGCGGGGGTCGCTTCGGGCGCTTCGCCTCGTCTCCCTGGAGCGACATCGAGCAGACCCTCACCCTTAATGCACTCGTCCCCACTCGACTGATCCACGAGCTCCTCCCGCTCCTGACGCGCCGGCCCGAGGCCGCGATCGTCAACATCAGCTCCGCCGTTGCGCGGCTGCCCTACCCCGGCCTGGCGGCCTACGGCGCGTGCAAGGGGTACCTGTCGAGCCTGAGCGAGTCCCTCGCCTGCGAGCTGTCCGGAACCCGGGTGCACGTCCTCTGCGTCCACCCGGGGTTCACGCGAACGCACTTCATGAGCTCGGCCGGAATGGACATGAGCCGGGTCCCCGACTGGTTCATCCGGCCACCGGAAGCCGTCGCCGCCCACATCGTCAGGATTCTGGAGCAGGACCGGACGTGGTCCTATGGGGATCCGGCGACGCGATTGGGCAGCTGGCTCTCCAACCTGATCCCGCACCCCGCCAAGAACCGGCTCTTTCGCAATCTGTACTGGAGGCTGCCCGATGCGAGGTAGAATGGTGCTGCTCGCCCTCGCGGTCGCCGGCAGCGTGTTGGGATTTGCCTCCTGGTACATGATGGCGTGCAAGGGAAGCTGGGAAGGAGAGCCACTCGAGGCCACGAAGCAGGCCGCCCTGGCGACCCTGCAACACTCGCTCCGGTCGGACGTGTCCTACCTCGCCGACACGGTGGGGCCGAGGAATCCGGCCCACCCGGCGTCGCTCCACCGCGCCGCGGAGTGGATCCGCGCGCGCTGGACCGCCCAAGGCTACACCGTGCGGGACCAGACTTTCCTGGTGAACGGGATCGAGTGCGCCAACCTGGAGATCGAGATCCCGGGACGCACGCGGCCATCGGAGATCGTCCTCCTGAGCGCCCAGTACGATACCTGGACCGACTCGCCCGGCGCCAACAACAATGGCAGCGGCATGGCCGTGCTGCTCCAGCTCAGTGAGCTGCTACGCAGCCAACAGCCCGACCGGACGCTGCGTCTGGTGGCCTTCACGACCCAGGAACCTCCCTACGACAACACCGAGTCGATGGGAAGCCTCCTTTACGCCCGGCGATCCCGCCAGCGCGGCGAGAACATCTGGGTGATGATGTCCATGGACGCCATCGGCATCTACAAGCACGAGCCCGGCAGCCAGAAGCTGCCCTTCCCCTTCTCCCTGTTCTATCCGAGCCGCGGCGATTTTCTGGGATTCATCACGGATCTCGGCTCCCGGCCCCGCGTGGTCACGGCGACCCGGGGATTCCGGAAGGGCAGCGCCTTTCCCATCGAGGCAGGCAGTGTGCCTCGCTGGGTGCCCGGCGCCCGGTGGTCGGACCACAATTCCTTCTGGCGCCTGGGATACCGCGCCATCCAGATCACCGATACCGGCGCCTTCCGGTCCGCTTCGCACACCACACCCGAGGACACGATCGAGAAGATCGACTTCGGGGCGCTGGCCCGGATCACGCTGGGTATGTACGGCTCGCTCCTCGAGCTTACCAACGTGCAGGGATCGTAGCCGTGACTGGCAACCCCATCCGGCTGCTGCTGGTGCACGGCAGCATCGTCGTGTTCCTGGGCCTGCTCGCGGGGTTCCCATTCTGGTTGGCCATCATCCGCGATCGGGGCGCGAGCCGGATCCAGGCCTGGCGGGTGGCCCACACCACCGTGCTGGTGGACGGGCTGCTGCTGCTGGTCGTCGGTCTCCTGAGCCACCAAGCGGACTTCGGTGGCGCCATCATGGCGGTGGCCGCCTGGGCTCTGGTCGCGTCGGCATACGGCTTCGTCTTCGCCCTGATCGTCGGCGCCTGGGCGGGAGAGCGAGGATTGAATCCCATTCCGTTGGGGGTCAACAGCCTGTTCTTCGTAGGCCACGCGGTCGGCGCGACCGGAGCGATGGTGGGGATGGGTCTGGTCCTGTACGGGCTGTTACGCTGAGCGCGGAGGTCTCAGGGCCTACCACCGTCTAAAGGCACCCTCACGCACCATTCTCACCTTCTTCCTGCCGTAGGACGTAGCTTGGGTTCCGAAGAGCGCCGGTCACTCGGCGATCGCGAGGCGAAGCTGAGGGACACATCGGGCTTGCCCGATACCGTAGAAAGCGAGGACACCGTGAAGGGATTCATCGGGGACATCGAAGAGCGGACCGAGGAGAATCGGGATTTCCGCCGAGTGCTCTATACCGGCCCTCACCTGCAGCTGGTGCTGATGGCCCTCCAACCGGGCGAGGAGATCGGCGAAGAGGTCCACGACGACGGGGACCAGTTCTTCCGGGTGGAGAAGGGCAAGGGCGAGGTCTGGATCGACGGCAAGAAGACGAAGGTCGAGAGCGACATGGCCATCGTCGTCCCGGCTGGCGCGCGCCACAACATCAGGAACACCGGCGAGAAGCCGCTGAAGCTCTACACGATCTACGCGCCGCCCCATCACGCCGATGGAACCGTCCAGGCCACCAAGGCGGAGGCCGAGGCGTCCAAGGAGCATTTTGCCGGGCAGACCACCGAGTAGCGGCCGGGCCGACTCCCGGACCGGCTGAAGGGCCGGCGCCCGATGGTCGGGCGCCGGCCCTTTCTCGTAGCATATCCGAACGCATGAGCGGCTATCCATCTTCGGCGCCGCGGCGGGTGCCGGCATTCCACCACCGGTGCGGGCCGCGGCCCACGCATCCCGAGCCCTGATCTGGATCGTAGTTACTGGGCTCCTGTGGGCCGCGGCGCGATAGAATCCTCAGAAGTTGCTGCAAGTCAGGATGTAGGTTCCCTCGGTAAACAAGGCCACCAGCGGATGGCCCCCACCCTGCCAGGCCGCCGCGGTGACGGTGCAGCTGGTGGACGCGACCTGGCTGCCGCCCACGTATGCCTTCGCCGACACGACGGTGCCGACCGCCGTCGCAATCGCTACATCGCGGGTGCCTGAGGGCCCGAGACTGTTGGCGGCCGAGGGAGTTTCGCTACCCACCACGATATTGGCGTTCTGCGCGGTCCCGTTGTAGAGCTCGATCAGGTCCGTATTGGAGGCGAGGTCGAATTGTGCCACGACGTCGAAGTTCACGTCGCCGTCCGAGGCGCTGAAGTCGAGGATGCAGATGTTCCCGGAGACCTGGCTGCAACTCCCCGCTCCCCAGCTCGTGAAGACGCTCCCGGCGTCCGGGGTGGCCACGAGACGGAAGGAGCCTCCTCCCCCCGCGTCGGGAAAGGTGTGGTTGCAGACCGGGCCATGTTCCGTTGTACCCTGGATCGCACAGTCGATCTGCACCGTGTTGATGTCCTCGGCTACGACCTGTCCACTACCCGTGCCGGCCCCGGTGACAGAAACGCCAATCTGCTGGAACGCCGGGCAACCCAGGGGGTCCAGCTCCGGGTCGCAAGGGAGGTCGGTGGCGCACCCCGTGGCCAGGAGCGAGAGGGCTGAGAAGGCCGCCAGGCGCCGCAGCGCCCGCATCGCAAAAAGCATGGGCATGAGTAACCTCCCGGGGGGTTCTGGTGAGCGGCATGGCCGATCGCCGGGTCCTGGCCGCCAATGGCCGACCTCGATCTATTCCCCCAACGCAGCCCACCCCCGGTTCCTCTCACTCGCTCTGTCTGGCGGCCCCTTCCCCCGCCGGTACATTTGCCCCATGTCGCCCGCCGACGAGGCCTCCGCCGCGCTCGACGCCCTGATCGCCCGCTGCGCGGACAAGGTGCGGCTGGTAGGGCAAGCGCACCGGCTCGATCCGGCCGACGTCGATGAAGTCTTCCAGGAGGTGCGGATCCGGGTGTGGAAGGCCATCGGCGAAGGCGAGAGGATCGCCGGTCTGCCCGCGTCTTACGTGTACCGAACCGCCGAGTCGGTGGCGCTCGATTTCATCCGCCGACGCCGGGCCCGGCGGGCCGGCAGCACCGACCCGATCGACATGATGGCCGGCCTCGAATCGCGGGACTTGCAGGGACCGGATCGGCTCGCCACCCGCGAGCTGGGCGACCTGATCGAGCAGTCGCTGGGGGACCTGGCGGAGAACCGGCGCGGGGTGGTCCGGATGTATCTCGCCGGCTATGGCACCGCGGAAATCGGCGCGACTCTGGGCTGGACCGAAGCCAAGGCGCGAAACCTGGTGTACCGGGGGCTGGCCGACCTGCGCGCCGCGCTGTCGGTGCGCGGGGTCGGGGCGGAGGGGATACGATGAGCGACGGAGACCTGCGCAAGGCCTATCAGGCCCGCCGATCGGATGCCGGCGATAGCGGCGCGCCGGGGCCGGAAGAGATCCGGGGATTGGTGGCCGGAGAAGGCGCCGAAGCCGAGCGGCTGCGGATCCTCGATCGGGTGTTCGCCAGCAAGGGCGCGCAGGCGGAGTTCGAGCTGCTACGGGCGATCGATCAGGGCGCCCGGTCGGCGGCAGCGCGTCCCTGGTGGGGCCGGGTGGCGCCCCTGGCCCTCGCCGCGTCGGTGCTGCTCGCCGTGGTCGGCGTCGTCACCCTTCGCAACCGCGCCATCGAGCCGACCCGCGCTCCCACGGCCGAGGGAGCACCGGTGCAGCTGCGTCCCCTTCCCGACGCGCGCGTGGAAGGGGCCATTCCATTCCTCTGGCGGCCGGTGCCCGGGGCCCGCGGTTACCGGCTCGAGTTATTGACCGACGCCGGGACCGTGGTCACCGCCATCGAAACCGCCGATACCACCGCCAGCTACACCCCGATCGGGGCGGGCGGAACCCAGGCAGCCTACCGCTGGGTCGTGGTCGCGGTGCTTCCCGAGGGCGTCGAAGTCGCGTCGCCCCCTCGTCGCCTCATCCACGTCACGCCGTAGGCACCGAGCGCCAGCAGCGCGAGCGTTGGAAGGATCGCCGCCCAGGGGAACGCCCCCGCTGGCGCATGCAGTGCAATCCGGGTGTGCGGATCGCCCAACAGGGTGAAGCTGGCCCACACCCCGGCCGGAACGCCCGCGCGCATCAGCTCAAGCTTGGTCTCCCGAAGCGCCTCACCCAGCGACTGCCCCGACGCCAGGTGTCCGTAGAAGCGCTCCATGAACCGCGCCGACTGCTCGTCCCCCACCAGCCAGCCAGACGCGAGCACCGCCCGGGCGCCGGCCTCGATCGCCGGCGCCGCCAACCCACCGACCCCTTCTCCGCCCGTCACCTCCCCCCGCGCCGTGCGGCAGCCCGAAAAGACCAGCAAGTCGGCGTCGAGTCCGAGGGCGGAGATCTCGGAGGGGCTCACGAATCCGTCCTCGCCCTGGCCGGGTGCCAGGGCCAGAGCGGTGCGGGCGGGCGATCGGTCGTCCACCAGGGCGTGGGTGGCGAGATGAATGACGCGATACCGCCCGAGCGGCGCCCGCTTGAGGCCCGCTTCGCTCGCTTCCTCCCGGAGGCGTACGTCGGCCTGATCCGCATACCGGGCGACCGCGCGCACCTCCCGGGCGGAGGCCCGGAGCCGCGGCAGCCCGCCGTTTCGGTCGAAGGCCGCGCGGAACACCTGTGCCGCCGACCCGGCCTCCGCCTCGGCCGTAAACCGCGGGTCTCCAAAGGCGAGCAGGGTAGCGGCTCCCGGACCGCGCTCGCGCCGCCACAGGCGGGCCAGCACCGACGCCGATGGCGCGTAGCTGATGCTGAACCGGTCCACCAGGAGTCGCCCGTCCACCGGCAGCGCCTCGAAGGGGAGACCATGGAGATCCAGGTCCGCCACGATCACCAGCCGGGTGGTCTCCGGCGGCATGACCGGAAGGAGCGGGGCGAGCAGCTCCTCGCCCAGCGACTGCGCGAGGGAATCGGCGCCGGCGCCGGCCTCGAGCAGGCCGATGAGACGCTGGACCCGGCGGCTCAGCTCCACCGAGGCCGGGAGAACGACCGCCCGGAGGCCGGCCCGCGTCAGCAGGAACACAGTAGTCGGCGCGGAGCGGCTCCCCCGCACAAACTCGACGATCACGGTGTGGTCGTCCGGCAACCTGGCCGCGATCTCGCCGGCGCCGAGCACGGTGGCGGACGACCGGGGGGCGCGGCCCGGTTCGCGGGCCAGTCCCTCGGCCAGGACGATCCGGTCCAGCAGGTTCCGCGCTCGACGCCGTTCCGCCAGCTCGAACGCCAACTCGGCCCGGCCGGCCGCGGCCAGGCCGCTCACCACGTCGGCCACCGCGAAGGAGGGGTCCTCGAACCGCCGGAGGTCGAAGGCCGTCTGCCGGAGGCGCCGGTCGTCCAGGCCCTCACGCCAGCGGTCCAGCTCGTCGGCGGCTCCGCGTGCGGTGGCCGCGGCCCGGTCAACCTCGCCCAATCGGAGCTGGGCCAGTGCCAGCTGGGTCAACGTGTAGTGCCGGAAGGAGGCCTCGTCGGCAGGGATCCGGGATACCACGCGGGAGAGGATCGCTCGCGCTGCCCGGGGGTTCCCTTGCCGGAGCGCCAGGATGCCGAAGTCCTGCTCGACGGAGAGCTCCAGCCCACTCGCGCCCAGGGTCCGGGCCCGCGTGCGCGCGGTGTCCAGGTGCCGGGCCGCCGCGACCCAGTTGCCGGCATCCATCTCCACGAAGGCCAGCTCCCGTTGCGCGAAGACCGGCCAATGCCAACCGTAGCGGTCACCCCCGGCGGCGAAACGCATGGCGGCGGCCCGGGCCCTCGCGGTGTCCCCCACCACTCGGGCGCGCTGCACCTCGAAGTTGGCGAGCGCAACGGCGCCGATGGCATCGCCGTTCCGCACGAAGAGCGACTCCGCGGCGTCGGCATGGGCCGCGATGGCATCGAGCTCCCCGGTGGCGAGGTCGAGCAGCGCGAAGATCATGTGGCCCCAGGCCACCGGCGACATATTGCCCGAGGCCTGCCCGTCCGCCAGCGCCTCGGTCAACGCACTGCGGCTTTCTCCGTACGAGCCCTGGTCGTAGAGCGCATAGCCACGCCACTGCAGCGTGGCCGCGCGGCCGGCCCGATCCCGTGCCCGCCGCTGCACCACTTCCGCCTGCGCAAACAACGCCAGTGACGAGTCGGCGTTGCCCTCGTTTCCGATGGCCCCGGCCGCGACGAACAAACAATAGCCCTCGGGACGCAGCGCTCCCGCCGCGCGCGCGACCCGGACGCCCTCCAGCGCCAGACTGCTCGCCCGAGCGAGATCGCGGGCCGTGGTCAGTTGCGCCCGGACGCAGGTCGCGCGAGCGCCCAGCGCCGTCGCTCCCGGCGGCAACCGACCCTCGGCCCGGACCAGCGCCGACTCGGCAACCGCGGGTCCCCGCAAGCGGGCCGCGGCCAACGCTTGCGCCAACAGCGCCTCGGCCTCGATGAGCGGTGCTCCGGCCGCGCGCGCCGCCAACACCGCGGCGCCGATCAGGGTGTCGCCCCGCGCGACCTGTCCGCGACCCAGCGCCGATTGGGCCACCCCAAGCTGGGCGTAGGCGGCGATCGGTCCCCCTGCCGCGCTCGCATCGCGCAGCGCCAGAAACCGTCGATCGGCGTCCTGATAGTCGTAGGAGAAGAGCGCCAGGTAGGCCAGACCCAACTCGGCGGCGGGATCAGACGCTTCCCGTAGCTGGCGCTCGAACCGCTTGCGCACCGCCGCGCCCGAGTCGCCCTCTATCGCGGCAAGGGCGGTGGCGGCGGCGGCGCGGAGGGAATCCTCGGGAGAGGGGACCCGTCCGGCACTCACGAGTAGCAACCACAGGAGGACACCGGCGCGCATGCCACGAGTGTACCGGGGCTCCGAGAGGGGCGCCAGATCTACGTCCACAGATGACACAGAGGGTTCACGGGCTGCAATCCGTGTGATCTGTGGATGGCTCGAGTCGAGCCGAGCCTGGTCCTTCCCCATGACCAAGGCGCCCGACATCCCCCCCTAAACATTCTGCGTAATCGGTGTAATCTGCGGAGATGCGAGACACCGACGCCGGTGAGGCGGGTCAGGCGCTCAAGGCGCGGGTACTGATCGGTATCCCGCTCTGGGTGATTCTGCTGGCCGCCGAGGGGGCGTTCCTCAGGCCCACCGGACTGCTACCGTGGGTCGGACTCCTGGCCTTGAATGCCGGACTCAACTACCTGCTCGCGGAGCTGGTGCTGCGGACTAGCGGAGCGGCTGGGCGGAGCTTCGCCAAGGTGGTGTATTCCACCGGCGACCTGACTCCCACCCCGGGCTATTCCGCCCAGGAATCGCTGGTGGCCCGGGGATTCTACGGCGAGGCCGTGACCAGCTACGAGGCCCATCTCCGCGACCACCCCCAAGACCTCAACGCCCGCTTCAACCTGGCCTGGGTCCACTGGAAGCACCTCGGCGACGCGCAGGCGGCGGAGCGGATCTATCTGGACATTCGTCGCGGGAGGTCAGTCGCGGCGGAACAACGGCGGGCGTCGAACTGTTTGATCGAGCTCTACCGGGAGACCGGCCGGCGGGATCGTTTGCTGGTCGAGCTGGCGCGGTTCGCGGATCAGTATCGGGGGACGCCGGAAGGGGAAAGCACCAGTCGCTACCTCAGAGAGCTGAAGGAGGAAGGACGGTCCAGCGTCCACCCGCCTTGACGGCCACCGTCAGGCGCTACATGGTTGCGGGAGCAGGCGGCAACGCGCCTTCCTTCCACTCGAGGCTGAGAGTTCCCATGACCGGGTATCCACCTTCATCTCCCTGGGGCCCGCACGGGCCACAGGTCAACGTGCCGTCGGTGACCCCCAATCCAACGGCACCCAGCCCGCCACCCAGCTTTGCCGCTCCGGAGGCGTGGCCGGTTTCGGCCCCGGCCGTGGGAGGCGGGGGCGTGACGGCAGGTGCCGGTGTCGGGGCGGTCGGTGGGACACCGTCGGTCGCAATAGCACCGATTGGCTCCTGGGTGCGAAAGCTCGCGATGGCCGGCTTAGTAGTCGGCTGTCTGCTCGCGTTCGGGGGCTCGATGACGACGCACCTGCTTCCGTCGCCGATGGCAGTGCTGCGCTTCGGTCTGGCCGGCGCCGCAGTGGGCGCGAGCATTCCGCCCGCGGTGCGGGCCGCGGCCCTCGCGTCCCGTGCCCTGATCTGGATCGTGATCTCTGCCCTGCTCTGGGGGGCGGCGTTGGCCTTGTCGGGTCAGACCGGCTGGCTGACGTCTCTTCGGTAGACGGGGGAGGCCAAGACAAAGGCCCCGTCTTCGGGGGCCTCGGCGACATCTGTATCATCTGTGTAATCTGCGTAATCTGTGGACATAGCAGGGCGGCGGGATCCACAGATTTCACCGATTGACACAGATTCAATTCTCGGAGGCTAGATAGCCTTCGGGATCAATCGGTGTGAATCTGTGCAATCTGTGGACAGATCCCTCGCCGCGCTTCGCGGGCTCGGGACAAGTAGCAGGGGCGGGACTCGAACCCGCGACCCCGGCATTATGAGTGCCGTGCTCTAACCACCTGAGCTACCCTGCCGAACGGCGGGAGAACGGGAGAAAAAAGGGGAACGGAAGAACGGGCCCCTCCCCTCCACTCCTCCACCGCGAGAGACAATCCTAGCGAGCCGGAACCTCGACCTCAACCTTATCAGCCCTGTTAGCTGTAATCCTCGAAAACGACAAGCCTTGAGATTCCCTCGCGCAGCTCGGGGCGGGCACGGGGGCCCGCCCCGACGGGCCGTTCCCGTTCCCCCGTTCTCCCGTTCCACCGTTCTACCGCGGTATCCCGTTCACCGTTCCCCGTTCCCACTATCCGTCTGCGGAACCAGGCGATAAAGGAATTCTCCCCGCCGAATCATCCCGTACTGCTCCCGCGCGATCCGCTCCTGGACTCGGGGATCGGTCTGGACCCCCTTGAGCAGCTTCTCCAGCGAATCCACGGCGCGCTCGAGGTCAGCCACCGCCGCCTTTTCTTCCCGCTCCTGACCCCGCAGCCGCCACCAGTCCCAGGTCGAGTATTCCCCACCTTGCAGAGCGAAGAACAGCGCCAGGACCACGACAAACACCGCCACCCAGCGCGCCCGCGTCATAGCGCGTACAGATCCTTGCCGGGATATTGGGCCACGTCTCCCAGCTCTTCAGCGATCCGGAGCAGCTGGTTGTACTTGCAGATCCGATCGGTGCGGCTGGCGCTCCCGGTCTTGATCTGCCCCGCCCCGGTGGCCACCGCGAGATCGGCGATGAAGGTGTCTTCGGTCTCCCCCGACCGGTGCGAGATCACCACCCCGTAGCCGGTGCCCTTGGCCATCTCGATGCACTGAAGCGTCTCGGTCAGGGTGCCGATCTGGTTGACCTTGACCAGCACCGCATTGGCGACCCCTTCCTCGATCCCGCGCCGGAGCCGATCCACGCTGGTGACGAAAATATCGTCTCCCACCAATTGGATCCGCTCGTGCAACGCGTCGGTCAGCAGGCGCCAGCCCTCCCAGTCGTCCTCCGCCAGCCCGTCCTCGATGGACACGATGGGATAGCGATCCACCCACCCGCCGTAGAGTTCGATCATGCCTTGCGCGGTGCGGCGCGAGCCATCCCCCTTCTTGAAGACGTACTGCCCGTCCTGGTACAGCTCGGAGGCGGCCACATCCAGCGCGATGGCGAGGTCGCGCCCCGGCTCGTAGCCCGCCTCCTGAATCGCGTCCATGATCAGGTCCAGGGCCGCCTCGTTGGAGGGCAAGGACGGCGCGAATCCGCCTTCGTCTCCCACGGCGGTCGAGAGCTTCATCCGGGTCAACACCTTCTTGAGCGCGTGGAAGGTCTCGACCCCCATACGCAGTCCATCCTCGAAGGTGTCCGCCCCGATGGGGATCACCATGAACTCCTGGGCGTCCACGTTGTTCGAGGCGTGCACCCCGCCATTCAAGATGTTCATCATCGGGACCGGCAGCACCCGCGCCAGCGGCCCGCCGAGGTAGCGGTAGAGCGGGAGCCCCGAATCCTGCGCCGCCGCCCGGGCCACCGCCAGCGAGACCGCCAGCATCGCGTTGGCGCCCAGATTGCCCTTGTTGGGTGTCCCGTCCAGGTCCAGCATCGCGGCGTCCACCGCGATCTGGTCCTCCGCGGCCATCCCCTCCAAGCGAGAGCCGATCACGTCCACCACGTTCTGCACCGCGCGCAGCACGCCCTTGCCGCCGTAGCGCTTGGGATCTCCGTCCCTCAGCTCCAGCGCCTCATGATCTCCCGTCGATGCCCCGCTCGGCACGGCGGCCCGGCCGGTGGCGCCGCTCGACAACACCACCTCCGCCTCGACGGTCGGATAGCCCCGGCTGTCGAGAATTTCCCGGCCGCGCACCTCGATGATGGTGGACATGGTGACCTGGTTTGAGAGACGTGAACGGTGAAGACTAGTCGGGGAACGGGGAACGGGGAACGGGAGACAGGACGGACAAGGCGGACAAGGCGGGGATGTGAACCTGCCAGGGTGTCATCCCGAGGGTACCGTCGCCGAGCGACGGACCCGAGGGATCTCGGATCAAGGACGCAGAACCGAGATCCCTCGGGATGACAACCCTGGAGGCCTCAGCATTCAACACCCGGTCCCTGGTCCCTGGTCCCAGCTCTTCAGCGCCTCCCATCTCCCCCTTCTCCCAGCCGCTCCATCGCCCTCCTGACCTTCTCACTCAACCCATCCCGATCTTCATACGTCATCCCAGTCGTGGGAATCGGTTCCCCCACCCGGACCGTGATGGGCCCGGGGCGAATCACGTTGCTGCCCCGGGGTAAGACCTGATAGGTGCCGAGGACCCGGACCGGCACCGCCGGTACCTGGGCCGCGATGGCCAGTACAAAGGGGCCCTTCTTGAATGGCAGCAGTTCGCCGGTCCGACTCCGGGTCCCCTCCGCGAAGACCACGGCGGAGTGCCCCGAACGAATAATGTTGGCGGCGTTCTGATAGGCATCCATGGCCGAGCGGATCTGCTGGCGGTCGATGAAGATTTGCCCCGCCTCCTCCATGGCCCGCCCAATGATGGGGAAGTGCCGCAGCTCTTTCTTCGAGACGAAGCGGGGCGAATCGGGGAGCACGGCCACCAGCGCCCAGATGTCCACCCAGGAGAGATGGTTGGACACGAAGACGCAGGACTGGCCCGGGGGCAGGTGTTCCAGTCCCTCGACCTTCACGTGGAGGCCATTGGCTCGAAGGAGAAAACGTCCCCAGCCCACCGGCGCGCTGTCGAACACGCCGCCTGGCCGATAGGGTACCCGGAGCGTCGCCGATACGATCACCTTGAGTCCGTAGTACACGGTGCCCACGAACAGGGTCACCAGGTACCGTGCGGCGCTCAGCAGGCTCCTCATGCGAAGTGATCGAATCCGGTGAGGGCGACCTCCCTCCCCTGCAGCCGGCACACGGCGCCGCTTCCGGCGCTCACCCTTCCGATCAGCGTGAGCGGGATCCCCAGCTCGCGCTCGAGCGCGGCCGCGTCCTGCGCGGAGAACCCGCGGGGCAACGCCACCAGCAGCTCGTAATCCTCACCACCCAGCGCCGCGAAGACGGCCGGGGGCTGGCCGGCCTTGGCGGCGGCGGCGGGCACGGCGCCATGGAGCGGCACCCGCTCCAGGGCCAGCTCGATCGAGATCTGGGAGGCGGCGGCGAGATGTTGGGCGTCGCCGGCCAGGCCATCGCTCAGATCGATCAGCGCATGCGCGCCATGCTCCGCCAGCCAGTGCCCCGCCCCGATTCGGGGAAGCGGGTGCGCAAAGGCGCGTCGCGCCGTCGTGACCGGCGTCTCCCCGGCCGACCAGGCGGCCAGTGCCGCGCGCGCTCCACCCAACTCCCCGGTGACCCAGATCCCGTCTCCCGGTTGGGCGCCTCGACGCCTGACCGGCCGAGCGGTGCGGCCCACCACCGCGATGTCGATGGTGAGTACGGGAGCGCTGGAGAGATCGCCGCCCAGCACCCGCGCGCCCACGGACGCGGCGGCCTGACCCACGCCCCCCATCACGGTAGCCACGTCCTGGGAGTCGCTTTCCTTGGGGAGACCGACCGAGGCGAGCAGGCCTTCGGGCCGCGCGGCCTCCGCGGCCAGGTCCGAGAGCGCACCGGCGGCGGCCCGCCACCCGATCTCTTCCAGCGACAGCCACTCTCGCCGGAAGTGGACGCCTTCGACCGACAGGTCGATGCTGAGGGCGAAGAACTCCTCGCCCACGGGAATCAGGGCGCAATCGTCTCCCAGGTCTCCCGCGGCAGTGCCCAGCGCTTGCTCGATGGCGCGGATCCGATCGAACTCCGCCCCGGGTCCCAGGCCGAGGTGGCTCATGGCGCCACCAGATCCAGTCGCCAGCGAATCAGCCCCTGGCTCGTGGCCATCCAGAGGTAGTCGTCGGTTACCACCATCTGCCGAACCTGACCCGGCACGTCGGCCGGAGCCGGGAACACCCGCCGAGGCACCGAATCGGCGCGGGCGAAACCAAATCCCTTGTCTCCCGCGATGAAGAACCCGTCGCGATACGGCGCAAAAGCGCGGAGCGAGCCCAGCCGGCTCGAGAGCGAAGGACCCACCGCCCAGGAACGGCCGTTGGGCCGGCGCCAGAACAAGTGATCGTCGCTCATCGCTACCAGGCTGGCCCCGTTCCACGCCAGGGCCCGCACCATCCCGTGAAAGGCCGGCGCCTCGAGGCCGCGCGGCGGCAGCAGATAAGGCTCGATGGGAAGGGCGACGAAGAGTCCGTGGTCGGTGCCCACCCAGATCGTGTCACCGGCCAGCTCGACCGCGGTGACCGAGTCCTTGGAGCCGGGAGTGAGCAATTCGAGTTGGGTGCCGACCACGCGGGCCACACCGGCGGCGGTTCCCACCGCGACGATGCGATTGCTCGCCGCCACCGCCATCACCCGGGTATTGGGCAGGCCGAGCAAGGAGCCGTAGAGCTGGGCGCCGCCTTGGTCGGGATCCCAGCGCAGCAATCCCTGTTCGTTCCCGGCCCAGAGCTCGGGGCCCCGAGTCGCCACTCCATACACGCTGCCCAGGCTCGGCACTCCCTTCACTGGGGGCGAGAGCCAGCGAAACTCGGTCAGATCCAGGGAGACGTAGGTGAATTCGGGCTCGCCTGGATAAGATGCCGGGGTGTTGACCCAGACGCCGCCGGGGGCTTCGACCACGCCACCCACTTCGTTTTCGGGCAGACCGAACCGCAGCTCCTCGGGTTGGGCGGCCCCTTCCGCCAGATAGAGTAGTCCCCGGCCCTGAGTTCCGAGGTACCAACCGTGGCCGCCAAAGGCCTGAGCCGCCGCCGTGTAGCGCCAGCCGGGCGGCGCGCCATCGGACCCCGTCGTGCCACCGACTTTGAGCTGGGGCAGAGCCCGCAGCGCCTGATCGACGAACAGCGGTCCCAGCGGCCGCGCCGGCGGATCGCTGGCTTTCCAGGCCAGTCCTTTTCGTCCTACCACGCCCCAACCATCGGGGGTTCGGAGATAGAGACCCTTGGCCGGCGCGCTGAAATCGAAGGCGATATCGAGCACCGCGGCGGGAGCCATCCCGGCGCCCCAGCGCGCACCCTGCGGCGTGAAGTGCACCCAGCCCTCGGCGCGTCCCAGCCAGAGGGAGTTGTCCAGGGGATCCACCATGCCGCAGAACACCTGGTCCAGCATTCGGGGATCGGGTGGAACGAAGGGACCGTCCCAGCTGCGGAGCTGAGGATTCCAGGTCAGGAGCGCGGATGGTGAGGTGAGGTAGACCCGATCGGGCGCCGCGGCTACGGCGGTGATATGGCGGAAGGACCCGACCACCGCGCGATCGGCCAGGGACCACGCGCTTTGAGCCGGCAAGCGAATGGCGGTCAGGGCGGACAGGATGGACAAGGCGGACAGGGCGGACAAGGCGGTCGGGGCGGACAGGGGAAATACCACCCAGCGCATCGGATTACTTACCCTCTCCGCCCTCCGTCCCACCGGGGCCGTCTCTCTCGACATCGCCATCAGGCAGTCCGCTCACCGGCTAGACCGTCTCCGGAGCGTCGAGCTCCAGGAGAATCGGGGGCCGAGCGGGCGGGCGGGAGTCCTGGAGGGTGTGCCAGGAGCGCCAGAGATCGGGGAGGGCGGCCACCACATCCATCGGTCGCAGGCCTCGAGCGCGTGACGCGGCGCGCGGCCAGATCGGCGGCGCGGCCCAGGATCTGGGCGCCGAGCGCGGCCGCCGATCTCGGGCGTCGAGTCCCTGGCGCCAGCGCGGTACCCGATGAAGCCGCTCAGCAGATCGCCGCTGCCGCCGGTGGCGAGGCCCGGATTGCCCGGCGGCCACGGTGTAGCGGCGCTGACCGTCACGCGCGACGACGGTGGGCACGCCCTTGAGCAGGACGGTCGGCACCGACGTCGCGCGAGGCCGCCGCCGCGGCGCGTCCAGGGATCGAGTTCCATGGCGCCGCGGCGCGCTCGGGGAAGAGCGTGCGGAACTCACCGGGATGCGGCGTCAGCACCACCGGCCGCCACGGCCGCAGTCGCCCGAGCGGCTTCGAGCCGCCCGGCCAAGGCCACCAGGGCGTCGGCATCGATCACCACCGCGCTTGGCCCAGCCGCGACGGCTGCAGCACGAAGGTCGGCCCGCCCGCGGCGCGCGACCCAGCCCGGGGCCGATCACCACCGCATCCGCCCGCTCGAGCAGTGCCAGCAGCTCGGCGGTGAGCGGCGCTCTCGAGCGGATGCGCGCAGCGTCTGCAGGTCGGGCTCCGCCGCGATGAGCGCGGCGACCGTGGCCGCGGGAGCGACCGCGTGGACCAGTCCGGCGCCGGCGGCGAAGGCGGCGCGAGAGGCCAGGCGCGACGGCGCCCGGTCATGCCGGCATCGCCACCGATCACGACCACCCGTCCGCGGGTGCCCTTGTGATCGCGAGCCTCGAAGACGGGGCAGCCACACCGGCGGCGAGCTGGTCGGTCACCAGCAGGGGCCAGTCGCTTGGGGCAGCGGGATGACCGATGTCGACCACGACCACGTCGCCCGACCTCGTCCCGGGCCAGCAGGTGGCCGCGCCGGAGACCGCCGAAGGTGACCGTGAGTGCGGCGTGGATGGCGTCGCCGTGCGAGGCGCCGGTCAGCGAGATCGACCCCGGTGGGTCCGTCGATCGCGACGAGGGGACGCGCCAGGTCGTTCAGATCGCTCGACCAGCGCCTGCGACGGCGGGACGCGGCGCGCCGCGCGCGCCGGTGCCCAGCAATGCGTCCACCGCGAGCGCGACGCCGGGCCAGGGTCCGTCGGGAGCCACCGCGCGCACCCCGTCGGCCTGGGCCAGGGCGGCCATCTGCCGCTCGAGCGGCGATCCGTCCCCGGGCAGCGCCGCGACCCAGACCGGCACGTCGGCGCGATGCAGCGCTCGCGCGATCACCCAGCCGTCACCGCCGTTGTTGCCCGGTGCCCGCCGCCACCAGCACCCCCGCGCCAGCCGATCGGGAAACCGGTCGGCCAGCACCGCGGCGGCCGCGCGGCCGGCGTTCTCCATCAGCGTTGCGAGCGCGATCGCCGCCGCCTCGGCACCGCGATCCCAGGCGGCGGATTGTTCGGGGTGAGGACGGGGATGGGGCATGGTGAGGGTGAAGCGGTGAACGGTGAACGGGAAGCGGTGAGCGGTCCTATACCCGGGGATTCCGAGTATGTCCCGCTCACCGCTTACCGTTCACCTGCT
Organism: uncultured Gemmatimonadales bacterium; assembly: GCA_963704015.1. Taxonomy (GTDB): domain Bacteria; phylum Gemmatimonadota; class Gemmatimonadetes; order Gemmatimonadales; family GWC2-71-9; genus DATIWD01. The sequence goes on along the minus strand of CAVPGI010000006.1, from coordinate 42,953 downwards.
CACTTGAATGATCGGCCCAATCGTGCGTCCGATCGAGATCTCGCCGTTGTCGATGCGGAGATTGAAGCCGCACTCGGGATTGGTGCAGACCCACGCCTTGTAGGTGATCGGCGCCCCGTCGCGGCCGTAGTCGGACAGCGGGATCAGCGATGCCCTGCGAGCACTTCCGGCAGGCCGGCCAGTCCCTGGCCTCCATACACCTCCCGCGTAGCGAATGCCGAACCGATGCCGATGCGTCGACACTCGGCATCGGATTCGGCCCTCGGCCTCGAGCCGCCTCAGCCTTCACCTGCTCACACCCTCCCACTGGTAGGGCTCCCGGAAGGCCTCGTCGAAGTCGTAGACGCCGGCGAAGTCCGTCTCGCGGTCGGTGGGCTGAGTCGACAGCAGACCGACACCCACCAGCGTGAAGACGATGCGGCCGAGGTCGTCGGTGCGCCGCACGCCCCAGTAGCTCGAGGACTTCGGGGGCCAGGAGGCCGAACTGCTGCAGCGCGAAGTCGCGGCAGGCCCAGGCCAGCTCGGCGCCGGTCACGTGGCGGCGGACCGGAAGCCGGGTCTGCAGAAACTCGATGGCGGCGAGAACGAAGAGGTAGGCCCGCTCGTCGAAGCGGTCTTCCCGCTGGCGGATGCGGGCCAGCACCTCGTCCGCGAACTGGAGCTCGTTCATACCTGGCCTGGATGTCGAGGCATGCGAGCCAAGCTAGGGAACGCTCCGAGGGGGGTCAAGCGCCGGAACGCCGGTACAGCGGGAACGACGCGGTCAGCTCGCCCACCTCGCGCTGCACCCGCGCGATCGTGGCGTCGTCCGGCTTGGTCAGGACCTGATCGATCAGGCTGGCGACGCGTTTCATCTCGCGCACGCCCATGCCCCGGGTGGTCAGCGCCGGGCGTGCCCAGACGAATGCCGCTGGTGACGAAGGGCGACTGGGGGTCGTCGGGAATGGTGTTCTTGTTGACCGTGATCCCGGCCCGATCCAGCAGCGCCTCGGCCGCCTTGCCGGTGAGATTCTTGGGCCGCAGGTCCACCAGCATGAGATGGGTGTCGGTGCCGCCGGAGACGATCGCGAAGCCCCGCTCGATCAGCGCCTCGGCCAGCGCCGTGGCGTTGGCCACCACCTGCGTGGCGTAGCGCTTGAAGTCGGCGGTGAGCGCCTCGCCGAAGGCGACCGCCTTGGCCGCGATGACGTGCTCCAGCGGTCCGCCCTGGGTGCCGGGGAAGACCGACTTGTCGATCGCCTTGGCGAACTCGGCGGTGCAGAGGATGAGGCCCGCCGCGCGGCCCGCGCAGCGTCTTGTGGGTGGTGCTGGTGACCACCTGCGCGTGGGGCACCGGCGAGGGATAGAACACCGGCGGCGACCAGCCCGGCGAAGTGCGCCATGTCCACCAGCAGGTATCGCGCCGACCTCGTCGGCGATCGAGCGAAACGCCGCGAAGTCGATGATCCGCGCGTAGGCGCTGCCGCCCGGCGATGATGAGTCTTGGGCCGCTCCTGCCGGGCCTGGTCGCGCACCTTGTCGTAGTCGATCCGCCCGGTGGCGGGATTCACCCCGTAGTGCACCGCGTGCCAGATCATGCCGCTGTGGTTGACCGCGCGCGCCGTGGGAGAGGTGGCCGCCGTGCGGCAGGGACATGCCCATGATGGTCTCGCCCGGCTTGACCAGCGCCATGAAGGCCGCGAAGTTCGCCTGCGCCCCCGAGTGGGGCTGCACGTTGGCGTGGTCCGCGCCGAACAGCTGCTTGAGCCGGTCGATGGCCAGCTGCTCGACCTTGTCGACCACCTCGCAGCCGCCGTAGTACCGCTTGCCCGGGATACCCCTCGGCGTACTTGTTGGTCAGCGGGGTGCCCATCGCGTCGATGACCGCCCGGCTGGCGAAGTTCTCGCTGGCGATCAGCTCGAGGCCGTGCTGCTGGCGCCAGAGCTCCTGGTCGATCAGGCGGCGACGGCGGGATCGGCCTGGCGGAGCGAGGCGTTGTGGTCGAGCGTCATGTCCGCTCCTGTTCGATCTTGTCGATGCGGCGCAGGTGGCGTCCGCCCTCGAACGGGGTGTCCAGCCATTTCCTGAGAATCGCCACGCCTTCCTCCTCGGTCACGAATCGGGCCGGCAGGACCAGCATGTTGGCGTCGTTGTGCGGCCGGGACAGCTCGGCGATCTTCGGGCGTCCAGGCCACCGCGGCCCGCACGCCCGGATGGCGGTTGGCGGCGTACGCCATCCCGAGCCCGGTGCCGCAGAGCAGTACCCCGCGCGCCACCTCGCCGTGCTCTACCCGCTCGGCCACCGGGTGGGCGTAGTCGGGATAGTCGGTGGACGTCCGTCGAATGGGTGCCGAGGTCGAGCGGCTCGAAGCCGAGCGCCCGGAGCTCGCGCATCAACCGCTCCTTGAAGGCGAAGCCCGCGTGATCCGCGCCGATCGGGATGACTTCAGGCATGATGATAAAGATGCGTGATTGGTGAAAGGCTGTGGTGTCGGCGGTCGGCTGTCGATGCAGGCTATCGGCTATCGGCTATCGGAGGCTGAAGGCTTTCAGCGATACGTCGATTCGAAACCTAAGCATGGACAACTCTCGTCGTGGCTTCGGCCGTGCGACGGTGACCGCCGATGACGAGCTGACAGTTGACAGCCGATAGCCGATAGCCGATGGCCGACAGCCGATAGTCGAAAGCACCGCGCCTACACTCTGATCCTCGCTCATCCCCGCGACGGCCGCGATCCGCTGCTTCGGCCACCGGTCGGCGGCCCGATAGCTGGGGATCTTGTCCCGCTTGGCCTGGCGAAGACCAGGAGCGTGTCGTAGATGTGCCCCGCCTTGCGGGTGGCGCGCTCGTGGTCCCAGCCCATCACGCTCGCCGTACACGTTGATCAATCCGCCGCCGTTGATCACGTAGTCCGGGGCGTAGGTCAGGCCCTGCTTCTCCAGCTGCTCGCCGTGCCGCTCCTCGGCCAGCTGGTTGTTGGCCCCGCCGGCGATGATCTCGACCTTGAGCCGCTTGAGGGTGTCGTCGTTGATGACGGCGCCCAGCGCGTTGGGCGAGTAGATGTCGGCCGTCTGGTCGTAGATCGCGTCGGGGGCCACCGCCGTCGCATGGTCTCCTCCACCACCCGCTTGACCTTCTCGGCATCGATGTCGGTGACGACCAGCTTGGCGCCCTCCTTGTGGAGGTGCCGGATCAGATAGCTGGCCACATTGCCCGCAGCCCTGCACCGGATGGTCTTGCCGGCCAGGCTGTCGTTGCCCCAGCGCACCTTGGCGGTGGCCTTCATCCCCACGTAGACCCCGTAGCCGGTGACCGGCGACGGATCGCCCGACCGGCCCTGCAGCCCGGAGACATGATTGGTCTCCATGCCGCACGTACTCCATGTCAGCTGGGACTGGTGCCCACATCCTCGGCGGTGATGTAGCGGCCCGCCCAGCGTCTCGACGAAGCGACCGTGGGCCCGGAACAGCGCCTCCCGGTCGGGGCGCTTGTTGTCCCCGATGATCACCGCCTTGCCGCCACCCAGATTGAGCCCCGCCACCGCGGCCTTGTAGGTCATCCCCCGCGCCAGGCGGAGCGCGTCGACGATCGCCTCGTCGGTGTTGGCGTAGCGCCAGAACCGGGTGCCCCCCAGAGCGGGCCCCAGCGTGGTGTCGTGGATGGCGATGATGCCCTGGTACCCACAGGAGGGCTCGTGGCAGAGCACCAGCTGTTCGTGCTTGTAGGCAGCGAGTTCGCGAAAGAGATCCATGGTTGGCTAGATGGGGAGACATGGGAACTGAGGATAAGGTCGGAACGGACCCCCGCAGCTTCCCTTCCCACTCTGCCCTCTGCCCTTTTCCCCATCTTCAGTAGTCGTAAAAGCCCCTCCCGGTCTTCCGTCCCAGCTGTCCCCGCCGCCACCATGCGCCGGAGCAGCGGACAGGGGCGGTACTTGTCGTCGCCCAGCCCGCGGTGCAGCACCTCCAGGATCGACAGGCAGGTGTCCAGCCCGATCAGATCCGCCAGCATGAGCGGGCCCATCGGATGCGCCATGCCCAGCTTCATCACGGTGTCGACCGCCTCCGCCGAGGCCACCTGCTCCATCACGCAGAAGATGGCCTCGTTGATCATGGGCATCAGCACGCGGTTGGACACGAACCCGGGATAATCGTTGACCTCGACCGGCGTCTTGCCCAGGGCGCGAGCCGCGGCCACCACCGCTTGGGTGGTGGCATCGCTGGTGGCCTGCCCCCGGATCACCTCCACCAGCTGCATCATCGGCACCGGATTCATGAAGTGCATGCCGATCACCTGGGCCGGGCGCCGGGTCCGGGCCGCGATCTCGGTGACGGAAATCGAGCTGGTGTTGGTGGCCAGAATGGCTCCCTTGGGGGCAGATCCGATCCAGCTGCTCGAAGAGCGAGAACTTGAGGGCCGGATTCTCGCTGGCCGCCTCGATCACCAGCTCCGCGTCCGCCGCCCCGGCCAGGTCGCTTCCGGTCTGAATCCGGCCCACCGCCGCGTCGGCCGCGGCCTGGGTCACCTTCTCCTTCTTCACCATCCGGGCCAGGCTGCCCTTGATGGTGTCCATTCCCCGAGTCAGCGCCTCGGGCGCCACATCGATCATGCGGACCGCGGCCCCGCCCAGGGCGAACACCTGCGCGATCCCGTTTCCCATAGTGCCGGCCCCGACCACCGCGACCCGCTTCATGCGGTCGCCTGATTCCGCGCCCACCGGGAGACCACGACGATCGCGAACGCCAGCGCTCCGGTCGCGAGCAGGCCGCCCTCGGGACCGAACCGGCCACCGGTCAGCCAGTCCGGGCGGCCCGGGCGGTAGTTGAGCCAGGGAATCGCGAAGATCAGTCCGCTCACCGGCGCATCCAGGGCCGCCAGGGTCGTGTTCCAGCCCAGGTGCGCGCCCACCGCGGTCCAGAGGCCGCCGGGGGTATAGAACGCCACGGTCAGCAGGACGCCGGCCACCGCCGCGTTGAAGACCCCCAGGGGAGTCTGGTTGGGGTTATAGACATGGATCAGTCCGAAGAGAATCGAAGTGCAGATCGTCGCCGGCACCCGACCGAAGGTCTGGGCCAGCGCCACCTGCGGCACTCCCCGAAAGGCCAACTCCTCGCTGGCGGCGGCGGGAGCCAGCACCAGCATGGTGAGCCCCACGGTGCGGAGATAGTCGGTCAGGCTCCCCTGATCGGGCACCAGGGCCGCGTCGGTGGTCGCCATCGCGACCCCCACAGTCAGCAGCGCCGGAGCGGCGCCCATCAGGAGTCCCCATCCCAACCAACCGAGCCCACGCGCCGGCGGAAACCAGCGCAGGTCCTCGCGGGTGAGCCGCAAAGCCTTGACACCGATCAGCCAGGTCGCGACGCCGAACCCCACCAGGATGGCGCCACTCTGGACCAGGGCGTCCTCGGCGCCCATCGCGTTGACCGCGTCGGGCGCCACGCGCGAAGCTCCGCCCGGTACCAGGACGAAATAGACCGCCCCGGCCAACAGAGCCAGGGCGGTCCCCAGGGCGAAATAGCCGGTGGTCCCCGCGATCGCGCGGAGGACCGGCCGGCTCTCCGGCGAACGCGGTGGAGTCATCCGATTCGGGGATCGGGACGGAGTCGGCCCTGCACCTTGGCCAGCACCAGGGCCGCGATGACGACCTTGAGGAGATCCAGAATCAGGAAAGGCGCGGTTCCCAGCGCCACCGCGCGGTCGAGCCCGCCCGTGATGATCGCCAGCTGGGCCAGGCCGCCGACGTGGATGGTCACCATGCTGAGCAGCGCGGCGAGGAAGCAGCGGACCAGGTTGCCCCGGACCGCGAACCGCCCTACCAGCGCTGCGGCGACGGGGAAGGCCAGCAGGTAACCGCCCGTGGGCCCCAGCAGCCTGGCCACGCCGGCGGCACCCATGGCGAAGACCGGGAGCCCCAGCGCCCCCAGCAGCAGGTAGAACACCAGGGCGCCGGCACCGGCCGCGGCCCCCAGCGTGCCACCCACCAGCACCACCGCCAGTCCCTGGAGGGTCATGGGGACCGGGGTGAAGGGCAGCGGCACCGCCACCTGGGCCGAGAGTGCCACCACCAAGGCACCACCGACGATGGCGAGCGGCCAGCGCAGCGGGAGCGACAGCGGGGCGGCGGATGCCGAGGAATTGGGATTGGGCATTAGAAGCGCTCCACGGAGAGGGCGACGGCGTTGCCGCCGCCGAGACAAAGGGTCGCCAGCCCGGTCCGGGCCCCGCGGCCCGCCATGGCATGGAGAAGTGTCGTGAGGATGCGGGCGCCGCTGGCGCCGATCGGATGGCCCAGCGCGATGGCGCCGCCGTTCACATTCACGCGGTCCCAGTCCCAATTGAGGCCGCGCCCGTCCACGATCGCCTGCACCGCGAAGGCTTCGTTGGCCTCGATCAGATCGTAGTCGCCGATCCTGGTCCCGGCCTTGGCCATCAGCTTCTTGACCGCCTGGATCGGGGCGAAGAATACGTCCTTGGGCTCTCCGCCACCGGTGGCCTGCGCGGTGATCTTGGCCATCGGAGTCAGGCCGTGCGCCTTGGCAAAGGCGAGCGAAGTCACCACCAGCGCGCTGGCTCCATCGTTCAAGCCCGGTGCGTTCCCCGGCGTCACGGTGCCGTTCTTCCGGAAGGCCGGCTTCAGCTTGGCCAAGGCCTCGAGGTTGGTGTCCTTCCGAGGCCCTTCATCGGCCGTGATGGTGGTACTGCCGCCTTTGGCCGGCGCCTCGACCGGCACCAGCTCGGCCTTGAAGGCCCCGCGCTCCATCGCGGCCACCGCCTTCTGGTGGCTCCGGAGCGCGTACTGGTCCTGCTCCTGCCGGCTCACCCCGCACTTCTCGGCGCTGTACTCGGCGTACTCTCCCACGTGGTTGTCGCCGAAGGAATCCCAGAGGCCGTCGTGCTGCATCCCATCCACCAGAGTCTGGTTACCGGCCTTGATGCCGGTGCGGAGACCATAGAGGTAGTGCGGCGCGGTGGACATCGACTCCATCCCGCCGGCCACCACGCACTCGCTGTCCCCGGCGCGAATGGCCTGGCTGGCCAGCATCACCGCCTTGAGGCCGGAGCCGCAGACCTTGTTGATGGTGACCGCGGCCGTAGTGCCGGGGAGGCCGGCGTGGATCATCGCCTGGCGGGCCGGGGCCTGGCCCGAGCCGCCCTGGACCACCTGCCCCAGGATCACGTCTTCGACCTGCGCCGGCTCCAGTTTAGCGCGCCGCACCGCTTCCTTGACAACGATGGCCCCCAATTGGGTCGCGGTCAGTCCGGACAGCCCGCCCAGATACTTACCGACAGGGGTCCGGACGGCGGACAGAATGACGGGAGTGGTGGAATCGGTCACGAGAGTCTTCAGTCGTTATGGTGGGGGACCAGTGCCCGGGTCCGTACTTCCTCGGTGATCCGGCCGATGAACGCCTCGAGCGGCATCACTTCCTGCTTGTTCCCTGCCCCGCGCGTCCGCACCGCCACGGCGCCGGCGTCCGCCTCCCGTTGGCCGACCACGGCCATATACGGAAGCTTGGCCAGCTCGCCGTCCCGGATCCGGTAGCTCAGGGTCTCGTTCCGCTCGTCCACGTGCACCCGGAGGCCGACCGCCTTCAACTTCTCGGCGACCGAGTGCGCGGCGGCGGTCTGGTGGTCGGAGATCGGAAGCACGCGCACCTGCTCCGGCGCCAGCCAGACCGGAAAGGCCCCGGAGAATTGCTCGATCAAGGCACCCACGAACCGTTCCATGCTGCCGTAGATGGCGCGGTGGATCATGACCGGCCGATGCGGCTTGTTGTCCGCGCCGGTGTATTCCAGCTGGAACCGCTCCGGCAGCTGGAAGTCGAGCTGGATGGTCGGCCCCTGCCAGACCCGTCCGATCGCGTCTTCGAACTTGATGTCGATCTTGGGGCCATAGAAGGCGCCGCCCCCCGCATCGAGCCGGTAGGTGATGCCCTTCCGCCTGAGCGCCGAGGCCAGGATCTGCTCGGCCCGCTCCCAGGTGGCATCGTCACCCAGCTTCTTCTCGGGTCGGGTGGAAAGCTCGAAGTCGAGCGCGAAGCCGAAGGTCTGCTTGACCAGGCGTTCGACCTGATCGAGGCAAAGAAAGATCTCGTCCTCGGTCTGATCCATGGTGCAGAAGATGTGGGCGTCGTCCATCGAGAGACCGCGCACCCGGAGCAGGCCGTGCAGCGTGCCCGACTTCTCGTTGCGGTAGACGCTGGCGACCTCGGAGAGCCGGAGCGGCAGGTCGCGGTAGCTCCGCTGCTGGCTGCGATAGATCAAGGCGTGCATCGGGCAATTCATCGGCTTCACCCGATAGTGCACATCCTCGGCCTCTTCGTGCCCCGCGCCCATGGCCGGATACTGATTGGCCTCGTAGTGCGGCAGATGGCCCGAGATCCGGAACAGCTCCTCGCGGGTCACATGGGGGGTGTAGACCAGCTGATAGCCGTGGGCCAGGTTGTCGTCCTCGACGGCCCTCGTCAGGAGCCAACGGATGATGGCGCCCTTGGGATGCCAGAACACCAGCCCGGGGCCCACCGTCTCCTGGATCGAGAACAGATCGAGCTGCTTGCCCAGCACCCGGTGGTCCCGCTTGCGAGCCTCTTCCAGACGGTGGAGATAGCGCTCGAGATCTTCCTTCTTGAACCAGGCGGTCCCGTAGATCCGCTGCAGCATCTGGCGGCGTTCGTCACCCCGCCAATAGGCGCCGGCCGCGTGCAGCAGCTTGAAGTGCTTGAGCCGCCCGGTGCTGGGGATGTGCGGCCCGCGACAGAGATCCACGAAGGGGCCGTCGGTGTAGATCGAGATGACCTCGTCGTCCCGCAGCTCGGCGATCCGTTCCAGCTTGAGCGGATCGTCGGCGAAGCGGCGGTTGGCCTCCGCCCGGTCCACCACTTCCCGCGTGAACGGATAGTCGCGGGCGGTGACCTCTCCCATCTTCTGCTCGATCCGCTCGAGGTCCTCGGGGGTGAAGGGGCGATCGACCTGGAAGTCGTAATAGAACCCGTCCTCGATGGGCGGGCCGAACCCGATGCCGGCGGTAGGAAACAACTCCCGCACCGCGGTGGCGAGGATGTGGGCCGAGGAGTGGCGCAGGACTTCGAGCGCGTCGGGGTCCTTGTCGGTAAGCACCGCGAAGGGGGCGTCGTGCTCGAGCGCGCGGCTCAGGTCCCGGATCTCGCCGTTCACCCGCGCGGCCAGCGCCGCCTTCGCGAGGCCGGGTCCAATGCCCTTGGCGACCTCCGCCCCCGTGGTGCCGCTGGGCACCTCGCGCACGCTGCCGTCCGGCAGGGTGAGACGTACCGTACTCATCGCGAACCGGCGGCCGGCGGCGGACCCTCAATAGGGTGCACCTTGGGGCCCAGCCAGAAATAGCCCAAGAGCCCCAGCACGACCAGCACGGCCAGCAGGGACCAGCGCAGGGCTTCGCCGCCCGTTATGGTGGTTTTTTCGTCAGGCATCTCGAGTCACATGGCTCAGAGGGGCCTCCGTGGGATCCTGCCCAACTCTCGAAGGCGTGTTAAGTTAACCGCGTGTCGAACCTCAGTGTAAGAGGCGCCCGAAAGGGCCCGCCGGCGCCCCGGACCGGGGGAGAGCTGCCCCCGCAGTACCGGCCGCAGGAGATCGAGGCCCCGCTCTACCGCCGGTGGCTGGAAGCCGGACTGTTCACCGCCCACCGGCCGCGCGGTGTCGGGTCCGACCGGCCCCGCTACGTGGTCATGATGCCGCCGCCCAATGTGACGGCGGTGCTCCACATGGGCCACGGCCTCAACAATACCGTGCAGGACGTGCTGATCCGCTTCGAGCGGATGCGGGGCAAGGAAACACTCTGGCTGCCGGGGACCGACCATGCGGGGATCGCCACCCAGAATGTGGTCGAGCGGCTGATCGCCAAGGAGGGCCAGACCCGTTTCGACCTGGGTCGCAGGGCCTTCGTGGAACGGACCTGGGCCCACGTCAAGGAGACCGGCGGCATCATCCTCGACCAGCTCAAGGCCATCGGCGCCAGCTGCGACTGGAGCCGCACCTACTTCACGCTGGACGAGGGGCTCTCCCGCGCGGTCCGCGAGTGCTTCGTGCGCCTCCACGAGCGCGGGCTGATCTACCGGGGCCACTACATCATCAACTGGTGCCCCCGCTGCCTGACCGCCCTCTCCAATGAGGAGGCGGAGAAGGAGGAGACCGAAGGCAAACTCTGGTACTTCCGCTATCCACTGGCGGATGGCACCGGATCCGTGACGGTGGCGACCACACGGCCCGAGACCATGCTGGGCGACACCGCCGTGGCGGTGCATCCCGAGGACGATCGCTATCGCGCGCTGGTGGGCCGCCAGGTCCGGCTCCCGCTCACGGAACGGGAAGTTCCCATCGTGGCCGATGAGGCCATCGATCCCGCCTTCGGCACCGGGGCCGTGAAGGTGACCCCGGCCCACGATCCACTCGACTTCGAGATCGCTCAGCGCCACCGGCTCCCCGCCATCGACATCATGACCCCCGAAGCCAAGCTGGCGGAGACGGTGCCCGAGAGATTCCAGGGACTGGATCGCTTCGAGGCCCGCAAGCGGGTGGTCGCGGAGATCGAGGCGCTGGGTCTGCTGGAGAAGACCGAGAGTCACCGGCACGCGGTGGGACGCTGCTACCGGTGCGACACGGTGGTGGAGCCCCGCCTCTCCGATCAGTGGTTCGTCAAGATGGCGCCCCTGGCGCGGCCGGCGCTGGCGGCCTATCGGTCGGGGAAGTTGCGCTTCATCCCCGAGCGGCGCGGCGAGGAATACGCCAATTGGATGGAGAACATCCGCGACTGGTGCATCTCCCGCCAATTGTGGTGGGGCCATCGGATTCCGGTCTGGTACTGCGATGCGCCGGGCTGCGGCCGCCAGAGCGTGAGCCGTACCGACCTCACCCGGTGTCCGGGCTGCGGCGGCCCGGTGCGCCAGGACGAGGACGTGCTCGACACCTGGTTCTCCTCCTGGCTGGTGCCCTTCAGCAGCCTGGGCTGGCCCGATGCCACCCCCGATCTGGCCGCCTTCTATCCCGGCGACACCCTGGTCACGGCCCCCGAGATCCTGTTCTTCTGGGTGGCCCGCATGGTGATGGCGGGAGAAGAGTTCATGGGAGACGTCCCCTTCACCACGGTCTACCTCCACGGCACCGTACGGGACACCCAGCACCGCAAGATGTCCAAGTCGCTGGGGAACGGGATCGATCCGCTGGACGTGGTCGATCGCTACGGGGCGGACGCGCTGCGCTACACCATCGTGGCGGGAATGGGGGTGGGCACCGATCTCATTCTGGATCCCGACGATCTGGAGACCTCGTTCGCGCCCGGCCGCAACTTCGCCAACAAGCTCTGGAACGCCGCCCGGTTCATCCTCTCCAATCTGGACGGCCCCACGCGCCCGCTGGCCGGGCGCGGCCCCGACCCGGTTCGGCGCTCGGAGCTGGGGTTGGCGGACCGCTGGATCATCGCGCGCTGCGACGCCACCGTGGTCGAGGTCACCGAAGCCTACGCCAAGTTCCGGTTCAGCGACGCCGCCTCCGCCATCTACCACTTCGTCTGGAGCGATCTGGCCGACTGGTATCTGGAGCAGATCAAGCCGCGGCTCTACGGCGACCAGCCCGGCGGGGACGTGGCGCGCGCCGTGGTGGCGCGGGTCTTCGAGGTGGCGCTGCAGCTACTCCACCCGATCATGCCGTTCGTCACCGAATCGCTCTGGCAGCGGATGCCCGGCCGCCGCCCCGGCACCTGGCTCTGCACCTCACCCTGGCCGGGTCGGGACGCCCGGGCCGCGGATCCGGCGGCGATTGGCGGATTCGCGCGGGTGCAGGAGCTGGTGCAGGCGGTCCGCTCCCTCCGGGGAGACTTCGGCATCGAGCCGGGCAAGGCGGTGCAGGTCGAGGTGCCGGTGAGCGAGGAAGCCGTCTTCGGGGAGCAGGCCACGGTCGAACGGCTGATCAAGGGGACGCTCCTCCGGGACGGGACCCGGGCCGCGGCGGGATCCACGGTAGCGGTGGCCGCGGTGCTCACCGGCGGCACCGAGGTAAAGGTGCATATCGGTGAGGGATTCGATCTGGAGCGCGAGTGCGCCCGGATCGGCACCGATGTGGAGCGCCTGGCCAAGCTGGTCGAAAGCCAGCGGGGCAAGCTGGAGAATCAGCAGTTCGTGAGCCGCGCTCCACGCGAAGTGGTCGACCGCGAACGCCAGAAACTGGCCGACTGGCAGGAACAGCAGCGCGTCTTGTCGGAGCGACGGCGGCGACTGGGTTGCAAGTGAGGACAGGGGGACGGGGGACCCGGGCTCAGACTCGGGTCGCCGCGCGCGTCCTCTGGCCCCTGCTCGGCCTGGCCTGCGCCCACGTGCTGCCGCCCCCGGGCGGACCCGAGGACAAGATCCCGCCCAAGGTGATCGCGGTGGTCCCCGAGTCGCTGGCGATCCTCCCCGACTACAAGGGCCACGTCGAGTTCCAGTTCGACGAGGTGATCTCCGAGGGAGGGACCCCCAACGTGGGGGTGGGCACCGGCGATCTCGAGCGGCTGATCGTCCTCTCCCCCACCGAGGAGGTGGCCAAGGTCGATTGGAAGCGCAGCAGGATCACGATCAAGCCGCGCGAAGGCTGGAAACCCAACCGGGTCTACCGGGTGGAGCTCCTTCCCGGCATCACGGACGTGAGCCACAATCGCTCCGATAGTGGCTTGGTGGTCACCTTTACCACCGGAGCGCCCCTGCCCACCACCACGCTCAGCGGCCGAGTGGTGGACTGGCCCAACCGGAAGATGGGCATCGGCGCCTTGATTGAAGCGGTGCTCACTCCCGACAGCCTGGTCTACCGCGCCTATGCCGACTCGGCCGGCCGGTACCGCTTAGGTCCCCTGCCGAAGGGCGAATACCTGGTGTTCTCGACCGTGGATGCCAACAAGAACCGCAAGCGGGACGGGCGAGAGATCTTCGACAGCGCCCGGGTGGCGGCGGCCGATAGTGCGGCGGTACCCAATATTTGGATGTTCCCGCACGACACTCTGGGGCCCCGGATCCAGAACATCTCGGTCATGGACAGCCTGGCCGCGACCATCGAGCTCAGTCAGCTGCTGGCCCCCGATTTCCGCGTGGACACCTCGGCCGTCAAGCTGCGGCTGCTGCCGGATTCCACCCCGGTTCAAGTGGTGTCGGTGATGTCCCTGGCCCGGTACGACACCCTCAAGGCCCTGCTCCGCGCCGCCGCCGATACCGCCAAGGGCGGCGACACTACCAAGGCCAAGGCCCCCAAGCCGCCGCCGCTGTTCCTGCCTCCCCCGGGTGCCGGCAAGCCCTCTACCGTGGACACTGCGGGCCAGGCGGCGCTCCTGGCGCAACGGCCGCCCTTGATCGATAAACTGGTGGTGACGGTCGTCCAGCCGTGGATTCCCGGCTCCAAGTATCTCTTCGAGCTGACCGGGATCCGGAGCGTGTCCGGCGTCACCGCCGACGCCGTCGGCGTGCTTCCGGTCCCGATCCCCTCCAAGGCGGCGATCGATTCCGCCGCAGCGGCCGATTCTGCCAAGGCCAAGGCGGCGGCCGATACCACCCACGCACCCAAGAAGCCCCGATGACCGATCCGCGACGCGCGCTGCCCTCGGTGGACCGCTTGCTGCGGGAGCCGGCCATCGCCGCCCTCTCGGGGACCGCTCCGCCCAATGTGCTGGTGGCGGCGGTCCGGGAGGCGCTGGAGGCAGCGCGACGGAGTCGCAGCGGCGCCCCCGCCGACTGGGCGGCCGACGTGCAGGAGCGGCTGCGGCGGAGGACCACGCCGTCTCTCCAACCGGTGCTCAACGCGACCGGCGTGGTGTTGCATACCAACCTGGGACGGGCGCCGCTGGCGGAGAGCGCCGCCGCCGCGGTCCAGGCGGTGGCCCAGGGCTACAGCACCCTGGAATTCGATCTCGGTTCCGGGGCACGGGGACATCGGGCCGATCATTGCCGGGCCCTGCTGGCCGAGCTGTCGGGCGCCCAGGATGCCCTGGTGGTGAACAACGCGGCGGGCGCGCTGGTGCTGGCGCTCAACGCGGTAGCCGCGCCGGGTCAGGTGTTGATCTCTCGCGGCGAGCTGATCGAGATCGGTGGATCCTTCCGGATTCCGGAGATCATGGAGAAGAGTGGAGCGGAGCTCCGGGAGGTCGGCACCACCAATCGCACCCACCTGGACGATTATCGTGAGGCCATCGAGGGCGCGGTGGCGATTCTCACCGTGCATCGGTCCAACTTCGAGCAACGCGGCTTCGTGACCACGCCGGCGCCCGCCGAGCTGGCTCGAATCGCGCACGAGGCCAGCCTGCCCTATCTCTACGATATCGGCAGCGGACTCCTCGCCGATCTCTCCCCCTGGGGTCTCGACTCGGAGCCCAGAGTGCAGGCGGCGGTGGCCCTCCGGGCCGACCTGGTGATCTTCTCGGGAGACAAGCTGCTGGGCGGCCCGCAGGCCGGCTGTCTGGTGGGAACCCGGGTGGCGATTCAGCGCTGCCGGCAGAACCCCTTCGCCCGGGCGCTCCGGGCCGACAAGCTCACGCTGGCGGCCATGGAGGCCACCCTCTCACTCTACCGGGAGCCGGAACGCGCCCTTCGCGAGATCCCCGTGCTCGCCATGCTCACGCTCTCGGCGGAGGAACTGGTGCGCCGGGCTCGGTCGCTGGCGGCCAAGTGTCCCGAGGCCCTCCACCCTCGGCTCGAGGCGGGGGAATCAGCGGTTGGAGGCGGCTCGTTTCCGGGCGCGGTGCTTCCCACCACGCTGGTCTCACTCGACCCCGGGCCACTGGGTGCCGATGGGCTGGCCCTCCGCCTCCGGGTGGGACAGCCGGCGCTGATCGGCCGGGTGGCCGACGGGCGTTTCCTGCTCGACCCGCGCACCCTTCCGGTCGCCGCCTACGGAGACGTGGCCCTCGCCCTGGGGCGGGCACTGGAGGAAGCGTAGTGCGCCCCCGCCCCGCGGTGTTCCTGGACCGCGACGGCACTCTGATGGAGGATCGTGGCTACCTGGGAGACCCGGCCGGTGCGCAACTCCTGGCCGGGGCCGCCGCGGCCGTGGCCCGGATCAACGCCGCCGGACTCGCCGCCATCGTGGTCACCAACCAGTCCGGCATCGCTCGCGGGTTCTACACCGAAGCGGACTACCACCGGGTGGAGCGGCGGCTCGAGGAATTGCTGGCCCAGGCCGGTGCGCGGCTGGACGGGCAGTACTTCTGTCCCCATCTCCCCGAGATCAGCGGGCCCTGCGAATGTCGGAAGCCGGGTGGGTTGCTGTTTCGCCAGGCGGCCAGCGGACTCGGCCTCGATCTTGGAGCCAGCTGGTGGATCGGTGACAAGCTCACCGACCTGGAGCCGTCTCGACCCTACGGCGCTCGCGGGATCCTGGTGGAGACCGGCGAGGGCCGAGCGCACGCCGCGGCTGCATTGAGCGCGGGCTTTGTCACCGCGCCTGACCTGGCGGCGGCGGTCGAGAGAATTCTGGGTGAACGAGGTTGAAGCGAGACCTGAGGCGAGGCTGAACGAGGCAAAAAAGGGAAACGGAGCCGGTGGAGGCGTGGCTCCGTTTCCCTTCTTGCTTTATCGCGTCCCGGCCGAGCCGGGGCTCAGTACGTAAAGGTCGTGATCAACTGGCCGCTGCCCTGCCCGCCGCCGTCCCCGGGGCCGGTGAGGCTGCCGGTGAAGACCTGGGGCGTGCCACCCTGAGTTGCCACCGTGACCACGTAGTCGGATTGGGTCACGTTGCACGCGCTCCAGTAATCCACGCGCACCGTGTAGGTCCCATGCGGACCCATCCCGGTGGGCCAGACGATGTTCTCGTTGTTCTTGTTGTCGAGCGAGCAGGCCGCGTTGGAATCGAGGTCCAGGGTACCGCCGCTGGCCGCGGTGGTGTTCCCGTAGTAGACCTCTTCCCCGTTGGGATCGACCACGTGGAGGTCCACGTCGCTGGCGCCGCTCCAGGCTATACTCACCTGGACGTCACCGGTGCCCACGTGGATGACCCGCAGGTTCTGGCTGGCCCAGTTCCCCATCACGCCGCTGTTGGCCACCGCGAAGTTGATGATGAAGGTGGCGTTGGGGAGGTTGGCATTGGCGGTCAGCACCACGCCGGCGTTGAGCGCCGAGGTGGGCAGGGTCAGCTCGTAGTAGTCTTCGTAGTTGGGAATCGCCACGAACACGGTCGCGAAGGACCCGGCGCTCGTCACCGATTGCTGGGCGCTGCCGCCGTTGACCAGGGCGGCCATGCCGGAGACCGACGCGTCCGGACCCCCGTTGGGATTGGGCGCATGGCCGAAGCGGAGCGTCGCCACCACGGTGCCACTCGGGTCGGTGACCCGCGTGATGTAGTCCTCGATTTTGAACCCGGAGTCCTTGAACGCCGGGGTACATCCGAACAGGAGCCCCGCGGCGACCGACACCACTGGACGCCACAGGCGCACCACGGCCCTGCGATAGCGCTCGCGCATTCTGGTCTCCCCCACCTTTTTTTGGCGACTTGGTCCCGGCCCTGGTAAGAGCAAAGCCCGGGCCGATGGGGGTTCAGGGCCACGAGTCTGTGGCCTCGAGACCACTAAGGAACCGAAGCCATCTTTCCCGAAAATCCACCGTAACCATTTGCGCTTGAAAGCATTAGCACGCACATTATCCACCCCTCAAGGGGGCTCGCGTCTTGCGGCCAAGTGGGGTCGCGACTGGTCTTCCCCCTTCTCTGGTCCTGTAGCAAGGAGTCTGGCTCATGCAGAACGACACGAAACGCGGCTTCGTTGAGCCGACCCTCACCGAGGAGGCCTCCCTCGCTGAGGTAACCCTGGTTCCATCCTCAGTACCGACTGACGACACCTCGACCTGATCGAGGCTCGTCCGGTTGTCAGGATCGGAAACCGGGAAGCAACGCGCCAGGCCGCATCCGCGACCTGGCGCGTTGTCTATTGATGCCCTCATCTTGCACCCATGTCACCCGGTATCGCGGTTCGGTGCGATCAACCGGCCATTCAGTCGGCGGTCCAGCAGTATCTCGATGAAGGTCGCCTCCATCCGCCGGTCCCGCTGACACTGGAGATCGAAGTCGGCGAGGTACCGCCGGTGCCTCCCGACTCGGCCCCACCCTTCCACCAACCCCAATTGGTTTTCTACCCCGGCGCCCAGCCGGGCGGGCTCACTATCGTCTGGGAAACGGCGCCCGCCCAGGCCCGCCTGGACGGTAGCTCCGGGAACGCGCGGGTCATTCTCTCCCAGGCGGCGGTCGATCGGCTGCCGGAATGCCAGACCGGCTTCCTGATGATGACAGTAATTTTCCTGCTCCGCCGCTCCGGATGGCATCACGTTCACGGGGCCACCGCCGTCGACCGCCGGGGACGAGGCTGGTTGATGGCCGGGAATTCGCAGGTCGGGAAGTCCACGACCACGGCCTTTCTCGCTTCGCGCGGATGGCCGGTGGGTACCGATGACATCGCGTTCCTGGTAGCCTCCGGGGAGCGGGTGGCGGTGCACGCCTTTCGTAGCCGGATCGGGCTCCGACCAGGCGGCCTGGAGCTGTTGGCCGCGTCCGGCGGCGTGTTCCAGCCCAGGCGCGGCAAGACCGTGTTCTGGCCTGAGGAGCTGGGCGGTACCTGGGTGGAGCGAGTGGAACCCGAGGTGCTCTTGTTTCCCATCGTCGGTGGGGAACACACCTCGGTGACGCCCCTGGCAGCGCGCGACACGCTGGCGCAGCTGGTGCGTTGGTCGGCCTGGGTGATTCTGGAGCCCCAGCTCGCGCAGGAACACCTGGACCTGCTGGCCGCGCTGGGCCGCCAGGCGGCAGCCTATCGCTTGGAGCTGGGCCGCGACTTGTTCATCAACCCCAACTTGATCGATGAGCTGATCCCGTGATCGCCCGGTATCGCCCGCACCCCGATCTCCGCCTCACGGCCCTCGAGGGCGAGGGGGTGGTCCTCCACCTCGGAACCCGACGCTATTTCACGGTGAGTGAGACCGGGCTCACCATTCTCGAGGCCCTGGCGACGCCGCGCAGCCTGGAGGAGATCGTGGTGGCGCTCCAGGATCGCTATCAGGTCACGGCCGAGCACGCCCGAACCAGCGCCCAGGCCTTCCTGGATCGTTGCCTCTCCGCCCAGCTGGTGACTCGTGAGGAGGCCCCCGATTGACCGGCTCGGCCCCTCCGCCCCCGCTGGCCTGGCGACTGCGCGCCGCCCTCGGCATGGCCGTGATCCCGCCGCTGGTCTCGATGATGTCGTTCTCTCGGTTGGGCGTGCGACTGGACCGGCCGGCCGGCGCCGCGGTGGAACCGGCCGTCTTCGACGACGAAGCCCTGGCTGCGTGGGTCGATGGCACCATGCGACGGCTGCCGGGTCCCTGGCGGCACACCTGCCTCAAACGCTCCGCCGTGCTCTACTACCTGCTCCGCCGTGCGGGCCGGCCGGTGGAGCTTTGTATCGGCGTGCGCCGAGATAGCGACGGGAATCTCACCGCCCATGCCTGGCTCACCCGGGAGGGACAGGCGTACCTCGAGCACACCTCCGAGTCGATGCTGCACCGGGTGATCGCTCGCCTGCCGAACGATGTCGCTCGGGCCGGCTGACAGCGTCGGCGCGGTTCGGGTCCTGGTCGAGACCCTGCGCCTCCGCCCCCGGATCCCCTCCGAGAGCCTGGATCGCGCCTGGCGCCCGCTGCTCCCCGCGCCCCTGATCGCCCTGATCCAGCTGGAGCGCTGCGCGCTCTGGCTCTATCGCCGGATTCGCGCCCTGGGCATCGAGCCCGCCATTCCATCCGACCTGCTCTCCACCATCCGGGACCGGGCCACTCAGTTGGCCGCCCGGAACCTCCTGGTGGACACGCAGGCGTTGGAGCTCAATCGCTGGCTGGCCGCCCGGGGCACGCCTCACGTCTTTCTCAAGGGCATCGCCCTGCGGGCCTCGGCGGCGCAGCTCCCCTACGCGGACGCGCGCTCCACCACCGACGTGGACGTGTTGATCCCGGAAGCGCAGGCGCAGGAGGTCTGGGAGGCGATGCAACGCGAAGGCTACACCGTGGTCCGGGACCCCAGCGGCAATCGCACGGTGCACCATCTCTTCCCCCTCTGGAACGCCAACCGGATCTCGGTCGAAATCCATACATCGATCTCGCCCCCGGTGGCGGCGCGCGACATGTGGGAGCGCACCACAGCCCACGCTCACACCGTGTCCTGGCAGGGACAATCGGTGCCGGTACCCAGCCCCACCGATTTGCTCTGGCACAGCGTGAGTCACGCCCTGCGGGACGGGGCGCTGGCCTGGCACCTCCGATACTTCCAGGACCCGACCGTCATTCTGGCCAGCGGGGTGCCGATCGAATGGGACGAGGTGAAGCGGCGACTCGCCGTGGGCGGGCCAGCCGAGCGGGAGCGAGCGGAGCGCTGGCTCGGCACCGCGGCCTGGCTGGCCGACGTGCCTCTACCGGCAGAGCTGGGCGCGAAGACGCCGGCCTGCGACCTGGTGGGACTGCTGGCCTGGCGGCACTGGGTGCTGAGTCACACCGCCCGGCGTCCCCGCGTGCAGAAGACCCTGCTGGAGGAGGGGGCGCGGGCCGAGGGGAGGCTCCTGGTGCGGAGCCTGGACGAGCTGGATCCGGCGCGGCGAACCCGGCGGGTGGGCAGTGCCATCGCCGGGCAGGCGGCCTACGGATTGTGGCGGGTGGCGCGTGCCCTAGGCGGGCGGGGGAACTAGACGCCACTGGTGCGGCAGCCGCACCAGGCCGACGCCCTCCGACTCGGCTTGCTGAATCCGGAACCGCGCGGCCCGCTTCCACGTCACCACGGGCGTCTGGGCCAGCAGGTGCGGGAAGAGCAGCACGTGGACGGCGTAGGTGCCGCGGGACAGGCCGAGCGTGTGGTAGGCCAGGTCGAGCACCAAGCGCTCCCCTGCCTTGGCTCGCAGGGTGATTCCCTGTCGATTGGTGCGAGTGCCGTGCAGCACGTGCCACTCGCGCGCCACCTGGACGCCTACCACCGCGCCGTCGGTGTCGGCCGTGGAGCGGAGATGCAGGCGCAGCGTGAGTGGCGACTCCGTCTCCACCACCGGCACGCTCCCCAGCGGATAGCCCACCAGCTCCGCCTGCTCCAGCACCAGCGGGGCCCGAGCCGGATCGCCCTCGACCGCCAGATCGCCGGTGGCCGGATGCTCGACTTCGCTGGCCCGCTCGTAGGCGGTGAAGGCCTCGTGGGGGCTCCCATCGGCGATCAGCTTTCCGTGTTGGAGCAGTACCGCCCGGTCGCACAACTGCTCGACCAGATACCGCTCGTGGGACACCAGCACCATGGTGACCCCGCGGGCGCGGAACTCCAGCAGGCGCGCCAGGCAGCGGTCTCGGAAAGCGGTGTCTCCCACCGCCAGCGCCTCGTCGATGAAGAGAATTTCGGGCTCGATGTGCGCCGCGACCGAGAAGCCCAGCCGTAGCATCATCCCCGACGAATAGAACTTGACCGGCATGTCCGCGAACTGCTCGAGCTCGGCGAAAGCGAGAATGTCGCCCAGCTGGCGAGCCAGCTCGCGGCGTCCCAGTCCCAGGATGGCGCCCTGGAGGAAGACGTTTTCCCGCCCGGTGAGGTCGCCGTGGAATCCGCCGCCCAGGTGGCTGAGTAGTGCGACGCGCCCCTGCGTCGCGATGACACCACGGGTCGGAGGCATCATCCCCGCCATCAGTTTGAGCAGGGTGGACTTGCCGGAGCCATTGGCGCCGATCACCCCGAACGAGAGCCCAACTGGCACCGCGAAGGACACGTCTTCCAGAGCCCAGAACTCGCGCGGGTGCTTGGGTGAGGCGCGGGTCATCAGGTCGCGCGCCAGGTCGGCCAGCGAGCGTCCCCGGAGCCTAAACCGTTTCCAGACCTGGCGGACCTCGAGCGCGGGTCCGTCTTGACCGACCTGTCCGCCCTGTCCGCCCTGTCCCCCTTTCTCTCTCATACCGACTCGGCGAAGTAGGGCTCGGTGGCCCGGAACACCACCATGCCGAGTCCCAGGGCGGCTGCCGCGAAAGTGGCGGGATAGAGCAGCGTGCCGACGTCGGGGGCGTGTCCGCGCAACAGGCACTCGCGCGCCGCGTCGAACAACGCCACCATCGGGTTCAACCGGTAGAGACTCTGATAGGCCGCAGGCACCGCCGACGCGGCATAGGCCACCGGGGTCAGCAGCTGCCAGACCCGCACTCCCAGCTCCACGGCGTGGCCCAGGTCGTGGTAGAAGACGTGGAGCGCGCTGGCCAGAAGGGTCAGCCCGGTGACCAGCGTGATGAGAAGGAAGAGCACGGGGAGGATAAACCAGATGGCCCAGGTCAGCGGCACCGCGTAGTGGACCCCGAGCACCACCAGCACGATGGACGCCAGGGCGGTGTCGACCAGGGCGGCGAGCACCGCGGAGAGCGGGATGGCCAGCTTGGGGAACGGGGTTCGGGCCACCAGGCCGGCGTGGGCGGTGATGCTCCGGGTTCCCCGCGGCAGCGCCCCACCCACCACGCTCCAGAGCACCACCCCGGTGTAGGCGAACAGGTTGTAGGGCAGCCCGTCGGTGGGCGCCTGGAGCACGGCGCCGAACACCACGGCGTAAACGGCCAGCTCCAGCAGCGGCCGCCCCAGCGCCCAGAGCGAGCCCAACAGGGTCTGCTTGTAGCGCGCCTTCAAGTCGCGCAGCGTGAGCTGATAGAGCAGGTAGCCGAATTGCGATGAGGCGGGCACGATGCCTGTGACCTCCGGCCGGTATCGAAGTGCCAGTCGCTGGCACGGGCGTGGTCCCGATGAAGCGCGCAAGGGGCGTGCCCCTTCGCCGGTTGCCCCGAGAATGGCTAACGGCCCGCTCGGCGCGCCGCTAGGTTTCGTCTGGTCCCACGATTAGTTTTGTCGCCCATGCCGATGCGGGTCGCCGTGTGCATCTCGGGTCGTGGGAGCAACTTGCGGGCGCTCCTCGAGGCGCTTCCCCCGGGCGCCGAGGCCCAGGTGGTGCTGGTCCTGAGCAACCGCGTCGAAGCTCCCGGGCTGGAGCATGCGCGTGGGCTCGGGATCCCCACGGCGGTTCTGGCGGACCCCGCGAACCCCGATGAGTGGCTGACGACGCTCGACCGGCACGCCGTCGAATTCATCGTGCTGGCCGGCTACCTGCGGCTGGTGCCCGCCCCGGTGATCGCGCGCTATCGCGGCCGCATCATCAATATCCACCCGGCGCTGTTGCCGCGCTTCGGTGGACCCGGGATGTACGGCCGCCGGGTGCATCAGGCGGTGTTGGCCAGTGGCGCCGGCGAGTCGGGAGCCACGGTGCACCTGGTGGACGAGGTCTACGACCGGGGCGAGATCCTGGCCCAGGAACGGGTGCCGGTCCGGCCCTCGGACACGCCGGATACGTTGGCGGCCCGCATTCTCGAAGTCGAGCATCGCCTGCTGCCCGCCGTGGTCCGCGCTGCGGCGCGGGCCGGACGCGCGGTGCCACTGGCCGAACCCTTGGAGCATTTGCCGTGAGCTCATCGACATGCCCCGCGCGCTGATCTCGGTCAGCGACAAGCGGGGAATCGTCTCCTTCGCCCAGGGTCTGGTCGAACTGGGGTGGGAGATCATCTCCACCGGCGGCACCTACGCCGCGCTCCGCGCCGCCGGCGTTCCAGCCCGCACGGTGGAGAGCGTGACCGGTTTCCCGGAGATGCTGGACGGTCGGGTCAAGACGCTGCATCCCGTGGTCCATGCGGCGATCCTGGCCCGGCGCGACCTCCCCGAGCACCGGAACCAGCTCAATACCCATAAGATCGAACCCATCGACCTGGTGGCCGTCAACCTCTATCCCTTCCGGGAAACGGTGGCCAAGCCAGACATCAGCTTCGAGGATGCCATCGAGAACATCGATGTGGGCGGTCCCTCGATGCTCCGCTCCGCCGCCAAGAACCACGAGGCGGTGATCGTGGTGGTGGATCCGACCGATTACTCCAGCATGCTCGACATCCTGCGCGCCGGTGAGGTGCCCCATGACTGTCGCCGGATGCTGGCCGCCAAGGTCTTCGCGCACACCGCCGATTACGACGCCGCCATCGCTCGCTACCTGACCCCCCGGGCGGAGGGGTTGCCCAACCGGATCGGGGGGACCATGGAGCGGATGATGGTGCTGCGCTACGGGGAAAACCCGAGCCAACGCGCCGCCCTCTACGTGGATGCAGAGCCCCGCGGCATGAGGGACCTGAAACAGCTGCAGGGCAAGGAGCTGTCCTTCAACAACCTGCTGGATCTCGACGCGGGCATGGGCACGGTGTCGCTGTGGAGCAGCCGCCCCGCCTGCGCCATCATCAAGCACGCCAACCCCTGCGGCATCGCGCTGGGCGGAACCGCGGAGGACGCCTTCCGCCGCGCCCTGGCCTGCGATCCCCAGTCCGCCTTCGGTGGGGTGGTGGCGTTCAACACCGTGCTGGACCGGCGCGCCGCCGAGGCCATGAAGGATGTCTTTCTCGAGGTCGTGGCCGCTCCCTCAGTGCAGCGGGAGGCGCTGGAGGCGCTGCAGGGGAAGAAGCAGCTCCGCGTGGTCGAGCTGCCGGTGGGCGGGGGCGAGCAAGGCTACGACTTCAAGCGGGTGCGCGGCGGCGTCCTGCTCCAGGACCGCTTTATCTACGACGCGACCGATGCGGCCTGGCGAGTGGTCAGCGGCCGCAAGCCGAGCGAGAAGGAGTGGATCGACCTGCGGTTCGCCTGGCCGGCCGTGTCGGCGGTCAAGTCGAATGCGGTGATCCTGGTCAAGGACGAGCAGACCATCGGGATCGGCGCCGGCCAGATGAGCCGGGTGGACAGCGCCTTCCTCGCGGCCCACAAGGCTCGCCAGCAGGGCCACGACCCCAAGGGCGCCGTGATGGCCTCCGACGCCTTTTTCCCGTTCGCCGACGGCGTGGATCAGGCGGCCGAGGCGGGCGTCACCGCCATCATCCAGCCGGGCGGGTCGGTGCGGGACGACGAGGTGATCGCCGCGGCCAATCGCCACGGCATCGCCATGGTGTTCACCGGGAAGCGCCAGTTCAGACACTAGACCGCGCTCGAAGAACCTCCTCGCTCACGCTGGAACGGCCATGACCGGACGCTCCGAAGAGAAACTGGCGCCGCCCCCCTATCTGCACGCCGCCCTGATGGCGGTGGCGGTCCTCCTGATCTACGTGACGACCCTGGCGCCCACCACGGCGTTCTGGGACGCCTCCGAATACATCGCGGCCGCCTACGTGCTGGGGATCCCCCACCCCCCGGGAAACCCGCTCTTCACCGTGCTGGCTCACACCTTCGGCGCGCTGCCGTTCAGTCCCCATTACGCGGTGCGGATCAATCTCTTCGCGGCGGTCACCAGCGCCACCTCGGCCGGCCTCTGGTTCCTGGTGGCCGATCGCTGGATGCGGAATGTGGTGCCGGTGCGCTGGGCCCGCCTGGCGGCCGCCGCGGCGGGGACCCTGGTTTCGGCGACGTGCTGGACCGTGTGGAACCAGTCCACCGTGAACGAGAAGGTGTACACGGTCAGCATGCTCTCGACCGCCCTGGTCATGTGGCTGGGCGTGCACTGGGCCGACGACCGTCCGGGCTCCCACCGGGACCGGTGGGTGATTCTCATCGCCTACGTGATGGCGCTCTCGTCCACCAACCATCTCATGGGCGTGCTGGCCGCGCCGGCGGTGGGGATCTACATCCTGTGGACCGACTGGCGGGTGCTGATCCGGTGGAGGGTGCTGGTCGGGGTGGCGGTGGCGGTCCTGGTCGGGATCTCCCTCAACTACATCTACCTTCCGATCCGCGCCGGCCAGTACCCGCCCATCAACGAAGGCGAGCCGGTCGGGTTCTTCAGCAACGCGCTCTTCGAAGTATTGAACCGGGCCCAGTACGGCAAACCCTCGGCCTTTACGGAACGCCAGGCGGACCTGCTGAGCCAGATGGGGAACTACGTGCAGTACTTCCACTGGCAGTGGGCCCGGGATTGGGGCCCGATCCGCAAGATCGTCACCATCCTGTTCTCGCTGATCGGGTTCAATGGGGTGACGGCGCTCTGGCGCCACGACAAGCGCGCCGCCACCGCCTCCACCGTGATGATGGTGACGGTCACCGTCGCCCTGATCTGGTACCTCAATTTCAAGTACGGGTTCTCCTACCCGGTGGATCCCGCCAAGGGAGACGTGGCCCGGGAGGTCCGCGAGCGCGACTACTTCTTCGTGGTCTCCTTCGCTTTCTTCGGCGTCTGGGTGGCGGTGGGCCTGGGGGCGCTGATGCAAACCATCGTCGAGTTCCTGGGCGACCGCGGCACTTGGCAGGGACGCTGGGCCATGGCCACACCGGTCCTGGCGCTGGGCCTGATCCCACTGCTGGGCAATTCCATCACGGCGCCCCGATCCCACGAGACCATGGCGCGGGACCTGGCGGCCGACCTGCTGGAATCGGTGGAGCCCTATGGCGTCCTGATCACCGCGGGGGACAACGACACCTTCCCGCTCTGGTACGCTCAGGAAGTGGAGGGGATCCGGCCCGACGTCACCCTGGCCAACCTCTCGCTCATGAATACCAGGTGGCACCTGAAGCAGCTGGCCCGCCGGAAGACGCCGACCTTCGATCCCTCCAAGGCGGCGGCCATCTGGCGCTCTCAGGAGCCGAAGGCGCCCACCACGCCGGCCCTGCGGCTGTCCATGGAGCAGATCGACAGTCTCCCCGAGGTCCAGTCGCTGTCCAAGGCGACCTCGATCCGGTTCGACAGTCTGACCATCTCGCTGACCGAGGGCTACCTCACCCTGCAGGACCTGGCCACGATGTTTCTGATCCGCGACAACATCGGCCAGCGGCCGATCTACTTCTCCTGGAGCGACGGCGGCTACCCCGATCAGACCCTGGGCCTGACCCCGTACCTGATCACCACCGGCCTGGTGCGCAAACTGGAGTGGAAACCGGTGGCCCCCAAGGATTCGATCCTGGTCAATCGCTCGCTCGGGTTCATGAACCTGCCCCGCACCGAGAAACTGATGTGGGACGTCTATCACTGGCGGACCGCCGCGCGGGCCCGGCCCCGCGGCTGGGTCGACGTGCCGTCCGCCTCGATCCTCTCCCTCTATTCGGTGGTGTTCTCGGCCGGGGCCTCGAGCCTCAGGGACAAGGGCGACACGGTGGCCGCGGCGCGCGCCGATTCGGTGGCCCGGGCGGTCACGGTCAACGTCTCGCCCGCGCTGCGCTAGCCGAGGGAGGGTCCGCTTCCCTTCCCCTTTCTCCCCCCGGACTCCATCTTCGGATCGCCTCGCCTCACCCGGAAACACTCGGTCACGGAGGAGTACACGGCATGCGGCTTGGGATCGGATCGATCCTCGGCAGTGGGCTGGTGGTGGCCACGGTCCTGGGTGCCGCCTGCTCCGTCTCCAAGATGTTCGACCCCGGCCCAGCGGTGAGCCTGATCGTCGAGCCCGACAGCATGAGCCTGATCGTGGGCGATACCTCCCGCGCCAAGGCCTACCCCGTGGACGCCAAGCACACCTACATCGTCGGCCAGAGCATCACGTGGAGCAGCAGCAACGGGGCGGTGGCTTCGGTGGATGGGGCAGGGTTGGTGCGGGCGCTGTCGGCGGGTGGCGCTATCGTGCGGGCGCGCTTTGAGACCTTCACCGATTCGGTGGTGGTCGACGTCCAGCCTTGAGCCGGTGATCCCCTAGAAACCGAACTCGGCGCCGGCCGTCCACACGATGTCCGGTGACATGCCGCCGCGCAGAACGGGAAACAGCGCGTTGGTGACCAGCGTGCTGGGGCCGACCCGGAACTTGAACCCCAGCGAGGCCGCGGCCCGGTCGTCCCGCTGGTTGGGGATCTGAGTGGGATTGACGGTCCGCTGGTAGGGCAGGATGTACTGGACCGGTCCCGGCAGCTGCAGCTTGCTGTCGCCGATCTGCCACTCGGAGAGGAACTCCGCCGCCAGCGTGGCCCAGGGCGCGATCAGCTGGTCGAAGCCGGCGTTCAGGAGCACGCCGTCGTTGAACAGGTCGCCGGAGCGGTACACGTAGCCCGCGTTCACGTTGGGCGAAAACCCGCCGAAGGTCCAGGAGAGGATCCCCATTCCCCGCATCGAGAAGCTGCCGGCGCCCAGGAAGTTCTGTTCGTCGCCGGTGGGGAACCGGGCGTCCGCCAGCAGCGCCGCCGAAAATCGCGGGTCGTTGTGCAGCCCGATCTTGAGCCGGCCGGCCACGTCCCCGATCCCGCTGGCCGATCCGAAGGTCGCCGTGGTGGCCCGGAGGATCGGGTTGGCCGAGTCGCCGCCGAAGAAGTGCGGCGTGCCGGCGCCGAAGGGCACGATCTGGCCCACGCTGCGTCCTTCCATCGAGCTGTGGACCACCGGCACCGCCACGCTCAGGTCCACGTGGTCCAGCAGGCCATAGGTCACGAAGAACGAGGTGGCCAGCAGGTTCACGTACAGCGACAGGTCCACGTGGATCACGTCGTTCTCGAAGTTCACGTCGCCCAGGCCGGGAGCGCCCACGTCCTCGTGAGTGAAGTTGAGACCCATGTTGTCGATCGGCACCCCGCGCAGGGTCTTGAAGGTGATCCCCGACATGTAGGCGCCCATCAGGAACCGGTTCCGCCCCAGGGTCTGCCCCCGCTCACCGTAGATGGGCCCCGAGGAGGACGAGGTCTTGACCGGGAGCCCGCCCACGAACTTGAAGGTGACACCGCTGCTGGTGGAGCCCAGCGGGATGTTGGAGGAGTAGACCGCCACCGCGTTCTCGATGAAGTCGATGACCGAGGCGTTGCTGCTGCTGGCGGCGGGAATGAAGTGATTGCCGTGCTGGTTCTGCGACAGGGATCCGGCCAGGCACAGGGGCTGGCCGCAGTCCCCGAAGGTGAACAGCTCGCTGAACCGGTCGACCAAGGTCTGCCCCATGACGGGCGAAGGAATGACAAGCAGCAGCGCCAGGGCGAGACGGCCGCGACGAGCCAGCATGGAGCCACCATGGGGAAGGAAGGGGCAGCTAGAGTACCACGCGTCCGGGGGACGGTCAAGGACGGTGGGAATGCGGGGGGATCAGTCGAGCCCGACAATCCTCCATCCGCTGGCGCCGTGCTCCAACCGAGCCGACTTGGGGGGGGCCTGGTTGGTGACCTTGCCGTGGTGGTCCCTGGCGGCCATGGTGCCGCTGATCTTGGCGGTGGCGCTGTTGCCGCTGATCACGACGTCGCCGATGTGCCACTTGCTGGTATCGAGACTGTTTCCCGCCTTGAAATAGTCGCGGAGACTCGACTGTACGTCGGACGGCATCCCGGGATAGGTCCGGAGCAGCTCGCCCATATCGCCCGCCGCCAGCGCGGCCGCATAGGCCGAGATCACCTGTCTAACCGCGGGGCGCTCGTCAGGCGGGGCAGCCGGCGGCACCGGCTTGGCCGCCACCGAGGCGGCCGGTTCGGTGGTCTTCGGGGTCACCGACTCCGGATTGGCCGTGGGGGCTGCGGGAGCTGGGGCGGGTTTGGTCTCCACCACCAGGGGGGCGGGCGGGGTCATGATCTTGGCCTGGGTCTCGGCCCGGCTCTGGGCCGTGCGCGCGGCCGCCATGTAGACCACGGTGGCGTCGGACATCGGCTTGAGGGCATCGCCGAACTTGCCGCGCTTGGCGAAGGTCTCCGCCTGACTCCGTAGCATGTCGCCACCCGCCAGATCGGTCGAGGTGGCCCCGAAGCCGAGGGCGTGGTCGCGCGCTTCCTCGGCCTGGGTCTTCATCCGCTGGAAATCGGCCGCGTCCCGCTTGGCCTGCGCGCGGTTGCTGGGATCGATGAGCGGCTTGGTGGGCGCCGGGGGCGGTGCGGCGGAAGCGGGCGGCGAGGCCTCGGAGACCGTCGGTGCCGGGACAGGCGTCTCCTCCGGTGGCGGTGCGGTCGCCGACGTCGTCTCCGCCGTTTCCGGAGCCGGGACCGGTGCGGTGGCCGGCGGCTTCTTCCAGGGTGCCAGATAGACCACCACCGCGGCCGCGATCGCCGCAATCGCTCCCCCGGTCATCAGGCCGCGCTTCGATTTCCGCTGCTCGGCCACCACCGGGCGGCTGGCCGCGGCCCGGGGCGCGGGCATCCGGGTGGTGGGCGCGGAGGCGGACGGCGCGGCCACCCGGGCCCGCGTCTTGGGCACCGGACTCTGGGGAATGCTGGCCTGGGCCGCGACGAAGGCCTGAAAGGCCGGGCCACTCTTGGCCAGCTCGATCAGCTGCAAGCGGGTGGGATCGTCGTGCGCCAGCGTCGGGGTCCCGACGACGGCCACGGAGTCCTCGATGGTGGGCCAGCGGCGCAGCGGATCCTTCTCCAGCATCCGCAAGACCGAATCGCGAAGGGCGACCGGACAATCCGACCGCAGGCTCTCCAGCGGAGGCGGCGGGTCGTTGAAGTGGCCGTACATGATGGCCATCATCGAGCCCCCGATGAAGGGCGGGCGTCCGGTGATCATCTCGTAGGCCACCACACCCAGCGAGTACTGGTCGGAGGCGCCGGTCACCTCCTGCGCCAGACACTGCTCGGGACTCATGTAGGTCGGCGTCCCCACCGTCATGCCGGTCATGGTGAGCCCGTGGGATTCGGAGACCTTGGCGATCCCGAAATCGGTCACCACGGCCCAGCCCTCATCGTCGATCATGATGTTGGCCGGCTTGATGTCGCGGTGGATGATGCCGCGGCGGTGGGCATAGCCGAACGCGCTCCCCACCTGACCCAGGATGGTCTGGATCATCGGGATCGGGAGAGGGCCCAGCTCCTTGATGATGGAATCGAGGGCGCGGCCCTTCACGAACTTCATCACGAAGAAGAGCAGCCGCTCGGTCTCGCGGACGGCATAGACCGGGATGATGTTGGGATGGCTCAGTCCGGCCGCGGTGCGGGCCTCGCGCTTGAAGCGCTCGACCATCCCTTCCCCGTGCACCAGCGCCGGCGACATGACCTTGATCGCCACCTGACGGCCCAGGGCCAGGTCCTGCGCCAGATAGACCGTGGCCATCCCGCCCCGCCCCAGCTCGCCGTAGATCTCGTACTCCCCGATGGTGGCCTCGCGGAGGTGCTCGAGCACCTCCTCCTGCATCATCTTGGGGCTCGGGCGCACCAGCGGCGCCGGCATCGGAACGGTCACCAGGGAAGCCTGCTCGCCCGAGATATCCTTGCCGCAAATGGGGCAATAGTGCGTCCCCGCGGCGATTTCACCGCCGCAGCGACTGCACCTGGTCGTGATGTTTGGAGGCTGGCTCATTCCCGCGCGACCCTCGGCCCGGGGGCAATCGGTGCAATATACATGCGAGAAGGGGGCCCCGCCCGCGGCCCAACCGGGTCAAAAAGGGCCCCAAAAAGGACCACCGCAGGCGGCGCGCTTATCTTAGAACCGACAGCGTTCCGCTGGGGCCGGGACCCTGGGCGTGGTGGCAGAGTGGTCGATCGCAGCGGTCTTGAAAACCGCCAACGGGGTGACCCGTTCGAGGGTTCGAATCCCTCCCACGCCGTCGGAAAGTGCTCCACACACCCTCGCCAAGTCCCCCGCTTCCCCCCATCTTGGAGATCCCCGCCCCAAGGAGCCGGCCATGAAAGTCCTCCAGGTGGTGCCCAAGACCGGCATCAAGGTCACGCTCAAGGCTCAGCTCAAGGCCAAGGAGCGGGAACTGCGCGGGAGTGGCAGGGCCACCGCCTTCCGGCGGAAGCGCGAAGGCGTTTGGGTGCACGCCAAGTATCCGGGGTGGATCAGCTGGGATGAGGCCCGAGGCGGGGTCCTAATCGGTGAGGTTCATCCCGGGCGCGACGGATCGGACTGGCAACTGGCGAATGCGTTCGTGGGGTACCTGGACCGCCATCTGGGGGAACACCTCGAGAGTATCTCGATCCTGTATCGCTAGGATCGGCCCGCCTCCCGCTCCTCTCGGCTGTCATTCCGAGCGCAGCAAGGAATCTCAAGGGTCGGGGGCGGATGAAGCCTTGAGATCCCCACGGGCCCCTCGCGATGCTCGGGGGCCCTCGGGATGACAGAATCTGTTCCCGTTCTCCCGTTCTCCCGTTCTCCCCTACTGGGTGACCACGGCCCCCATCTGCACCACTTCGAAGTCGCTCCCCTTCACCTGCTTCAGGGTGTTGATCTCGCCGTCATCCCAGCGAGCATCCGCCACGCCCGACAGATACCAGTTACTCCCGTTGTCGGCCACCATCATGCCGTAGACCTGGAGCGCGTGCAGGATCACCCGCGCGCTGGGCGGGTAGGGCGTGAGATCGAAGCCGGCCTTGAGCCGCACCCGCATCCCCATAGGCGGGAGGCTCGAGCTGGTGTCGCTGCTGGCATAGTGCCGGGCCGGACTCACGTAGCCCTGACGCGTGTCGTGCACGGTGAACCGCAGGGCATGAGGGATACTCCCCTGCTCCACCGCCTCGTCGTAGCGCACCAGGCCCGGGAGAATCGGGAGCCCCGCGGCGTCGGCCGAGGTCCAGCCGGCGGGCCGGAGCGCATTGGAGGAGAGATCGAACACCGCCCCCGAGCCCGCGGTCCAGCTGGTCCCACCGCCCACCGGATAGGCCGCGAACAGCTCGTAGAGCATCCAGTGGTCTTGGTCCACCACCAGGACGTGGCGGTCTCCGCCCGAGGCGGCACCGCCCTCGATGGGCGCGTTCCGAGGGATGGGATAGGGTCCGGGATCGCTCTCGCCGGCGTATTGGAAGGTGACGGGGACGGTAGCAGTGGTTCCCGACACCACCACGTAAGGGATGCCGAAGGGCCCGCCGTTGTAGTTGGCGCCGAAATCGGGGTGGAGACTGGTCCCGGCCCCAATGCGCGCGATCAAGGCGTCGGAGTTGGGATCCACCGGCGCCTGGTCCACCGGCGTGTTCCAGGCGTTGTCGCTGGGGAAGAGCTGCCGACCAGCCAGGCTGCCGTTAATCTCGCCGCCCACGGCACGAGTACCGTCACTCGGGGCGGTGGTGCCGCAGGCGACGACGAGGCCGAAGGCCAGGATACTGAGCTGGGCTTGAGTGCGCATGGGCTGTCCGGAAAACTCATGCGGTGTGGTGCAGGACTCATGCCGGGGCGGTTCACTCTCAGGCCCAGCGCAGCGAGGTGAGGGAAATGGGCAGTCGCCGAACCCGGATCCCGGTGGCGGCGAAGATCGCGTTGGTCACCGCGGGCGCGATGGGAGCGAGCGGCGGCTCACCCAGACCGCCGAGTGCGTTCGGGTTCTCCGCGAAATGCACCTCGATGGCCGGTGCCTCGGCCAGGCGCAGCAGCCGATAGCTGTCGAAGTTCCCCTGATCCACCCGGCCCGCCGTCACGGTGATTTCCTCCCGCAGTGCCGCCGAGAGACCCTGGAGAATGGCACCTTCGACCTGGGCCCGGGCGGCGTGGGGGTTGACCACGATGCCGCAGTCCACCGCCGCCACGACTCGATCTACGGTGAGCCCGCCCCCTGGCGCCACTGTGACCTCGGCGACCTCCGCGACGTAGGTGGCGGACCCGAAGTGGACCGCGATGCCGCGTCCGCGCCCCCGGGGGAGCGGCGTCTCCCAGCCCGCCTTGGCCGCGGCCAGCTCGAGGACGCGGACTACGCGATCGGGATCATAGGGACTTGGTTTGACCACCAGCTCTCGGGCCCGCCCGTAGAGCTCCAGTCGGAAGGCCAGCGGATCCATGCCGGCCAAATGGGCCAGCTCATCGAGCCAGCTCTGGATCACGAAGGGGTTGGACGAGTTCTCCACCGCGCGCCACTGGCCGCGGGGGATGAGAGACTGAATCGGGGTATAGGCGAAGCGGAAGGCCGGCGCCAACACCACTGGATAGTCGTCCGCGCTCAGCTCCCCTGGGTTCCACTCCGGCACCGGCGGCATCCACTTGAGATAGTGACCCCGGGACGCGTTCCAGAGCCGGTGCTCCCAGGCCACGATGCGGCCGGCCCGGTCGAGCCCACCCCGTACCAGGTGATAGCCAGCGGGCCGGTAGAACCCGTGGCGCTGGTCGTCCTCCCGGGTCCAGAATACCTGAACCGCGGCACCCACGGCCTTGGAGAGGTAGATGGCTTCCGCCGCGAAATCGGCGTAGAACCGCCGCCCGAAGGCGCCGCCCATGCGGGTCACGTGAACGGTGATCGCCCCGGGGTTGAGGCCGGTGATCTTCTCCGCCGCGTTACGCACGTACTCCGGGTTCTGGGTCGGGGCCCAGACCTCGCAGCGCCCAGGCTGGACCAGCGCGGTGCAATTCATCGGCTCCATCGGCGCGTGGGAGAGGAGCGGGAGCTCGTAGACCGCCTCCGCCCGCTTCGCGCTGGTGGCGAGCGCGCCATCGACGCCTTCCCCGCGGGCCGTGACCCACCGATCGGGCCGCCCGCCGAGGGCCCGGCAGGCGGCACGCATCCGTTGGGTGCTCTCCTCCCGTCCGGGGCCATCCTCCCATTCCACCTGGAGCGCCCGGCGTCCCTGGAGCGCCGCCCAGGTCGAGCTCGCGACGACCGCCACGCCGTTGGCCATTTTCGGTTGGTTGTCGCCGAACTCGGGAACTCCATCCGCGTCGATGGCGACGATCTCGTGTACGCCCGCCACCGCCCGGGCCGACCCCGCATCCACTCGCCGGACCCGGCCTCCGAAGACCGGGGCGCGCTCGATAACCGCATACAACATCCCCGGAACCCGGGTATCGCTCCCGAAGCGAATGGCCCCGGTGACGATGGCCCGGGCATCGAGATTCGGCTTCCCCTGGCCGATCAGCTTGAACTGGGCGGGATCCTTCAGAGCGACATGCTGGGGCACCGGCCGACGCGCGGCATCAGCGACCAGCTGCCCGTACGGAATGGATTGGCCGGTACGCGCGTGTCGCACCAGCCCCAGCTCGGTCCGGCACTCGGAAGCCGGCACGCTCCAGCGAGCCGCCGCCGCCTCGAGCAGCATCATCCGCGCGGCGGCCCCCGCGGTTCGCAGTGGCTCCCAGGAGGTTCTCACCACCGCGCTCCCACCGGCGAACTGATCGCCGTATCTGGGATCCAGGTCACCCTGCTCGACCTGAATCTTCGACCAGTCCGCCTCCAGCTCATCGGCCACCATCAGCGCGAGCGTGGTGCGGGTGTTCTGGCCCATCTCCGCTCGGGCCACGGTCACCGTAACGCTGCCGTCCGGATCGATCCGCACGAAGGGACCCGCCTGCCACGGTTCGGCGAACGGGGCCTTCCGCCGACACGCGAGCTGAGTGCCGACCAGGAGACCGCCCGCGGCGGTGACACCGGCCACGATGAAACGGCGTCGGTTCCAGGTGCTCGGCATCGGCCGGGGCGCGTCGCGCGGTTGCCGGTATCGGGGTTGTGAGCGGGTTGTGGGACAGTGTACCGACGAGCAGCCCGGTGCCGAGGTTTCAGGGCGGGAACGGCTTAGTGATGGTGCTCGCTTCCCCAGATGGCGGCGGGATCGTCCCCCGCGAACATGTTCACGTGCACCATCCAGCCGAACAGCACCGGGAAGAAATGCCCGCCCGCATCCTCGCACGCCTCCGCGGTGGCGATCGAGCCCTTGGGGCCGAATCGGACACCGGGGCCCTGGAACGACGCGGGTGTCGCTTGCTCGCGGGGGCGGGGCGGCAGACAGACGTTGGTATGGAGATGCCAGTGGGCGATGCTCAAGGGGATCCGGCTGTTCAGCTGCTCGAGAGTGGCGCTGGCCGGCATGGTGTACATGGCGCCGATCAGCTTGAGCGAGCCGCTGGAATCCGGTGCGTAGAGCAGTGACGTGGGTCGAGAGGGGTCGAACTGGAACCGGGCACGCATGGCGTTGGCGTACCGGGTGTAGTGATACACCTTCTGCTGCTTGATCCCCGGCGCAAAGCGCCGATAGCCATCGGCCTCCGCGGCCTGAGCGTCCTGATAGCGGGAGAGCGCCGCGCGGGCCGCCGCGACCACGCTATCGGCTCGCGCCTGGTCGCCGGCGGACTTGGGCCAGGCCGGCGTGAGGCGGATGTGAGCCCCCTCCATCGGGTGGCCCATCATGGCCGCGTCGGCCGTGGCGGGGGTGGTATGACCGTGCTCGCCCTGCGAACCCATGGGCATATCGCCCATGTCTGCCTGGGCGGCCAGGGGACCGAAGGGAAGCCACGTGAACAGCAGCAGGACCAGCACCGCGCGCCACGACATCCGTAACTCCTTCCAGGATTGCCGGGACAGACGCGGGCGAGGCCTCGCCGTTAGGGACTCAAGGGCTGTCCCGCCAACGGTCGGGGATCTCGCCGCGCAGCATCGCGATGCCGTCTATAGCAACTAGCGCGCCGGGCGGGCTCAAGCCGGCCACGGTGACCACCGTCAGGGCCGGCGGGGTCTCCTTCTTGAAGCGGGCGAAGATGGCGTTCTGCACCGTCTTGAAATGGTCGCCCTCAATGGTATCGGCCACCACGTAAGCGGTGAGTTTGACCACGTCGGCGGGTACCCCGTGCGCCGCGTGCACCACCTGAATCAGGTTCTCGAGCGCCTGGTCGGTCTGGAGCCGCAGATCGCCCGGGCCGATCAGGGTGCCGTTGGAATCGAAGGCCACCTGGCCCGAGACCCACAGCGCGAGCCCGATCTTGACCCCACCCGGTGCACCGGTCGGGGTGGTCACGCCATCGGGATTCACGGCCACGGTGGCTGGGACGCCTTCGGGAGGCCCGTGTCGGGGTTCAGCTCCGCCACCCATGCCCATGGGGGCGCAAGCGGGGAGGGATGCGAAGATCAGCGCGGTAATCGCGAGGAAATGCAGTCGGGACATCGTGACTCACTTGATCTGGAGTGTCGTTGAGTGGGACGCTCGCACCGGGGCCCCAATGCACAGGCGCGCACCAGTGTAGGATTGCCGATTGCCGATTGCCGATTGCCGATTGGAGGAGATGGGGGAATGAAGAATGGGCGAATGAATTGTCGGTTGCCGATTGCCGATTTGCAACGGGGATCAGGGGAATGATCGTCGAGTGCCGGGTGCCGATTGCCGATTGCCGAGTGCTGGTCCCTGGTCCCAACCCCTTGCCTCTTGCCTCTTGCCTCTTGCCTGCCGTTAAAGGATGCACAGGCCTCGAGCGGCGTCGCCCGCGCCTTGCGTATCTTCAACCGCCCCGCGAACTTCCAGCCTCGCTGGAGTGGTGGCCGAGCGGCTGAAGGCGGCGGTTTGCTAAACCGTTATAGGGTTGAAAAGCCCTATCGAGGGTTCGAATCCCTCCCACTCCGTGACTACGAGTACTGGGTACTGAGTGCTGAGTACTGAGGGCATGGTACTAACACCCCGGTACCCAGCAGAGGCGACTCGGTACTCTCCACTAACTCAGTACTCAGTACCCAGTACTCAGTACTCCTATGATTCGCGTCCGCTTCGCCCCCTCCCCCACCGGGTACCTCCACGTCGGCGGGGCCCGCACCGCGCTCTTCAACTGGCTCTTCGCCAAGAAGACCCAGGGGACCTTCGTGCTCCGGATCGAAGATACCGACCGGGAGCGGAGCACCGAGGAACATACCAAGGTGATCCTGGACGGGCTCACCTGGCTGGGGATCACCTGGGACGAGGGTCCGGTGTTTCAGGGGACCATGACCGCGCGCCACCGGGCCAACGCGGAGCGGCTGCTGGCAGAGGGCAAGGCCTACCGCTGCTTCTGCACCAAGGAGGAGCTGGAGGCACAGCGCCGGGGCGGTCCCGGAGGCGACGCCTTCAAGTACGACCGCCGCTGCTCTCGGCTGAGTGCCACGGAGGTGGCGGAGCGGGTCGCTCGGGGGATGCCCAGCGTAATCCGGTTCCTGATGCCGCAGGAGGAAATCGCCTGGGACGACGCGGTCCACGGCCGGATCACCTTCCACGGCAAGGACCTCGACGACCTCGTCATCCTCCGCAGCGACGGCACCCCGATCTACAACCTGGCCGTGGTCTCCGACGACATCGCGATGAAGATCACCCACGTGATCCGGGGCGACGACCACATCTCCAACACCCCGAAACAGATCGCACTCTACCGGGCGCTGGGGCAGCCGGAGCCGATCTTCGCGCACGTGCCCATGATCCTGGGCGCCGACGGGAAGAAGCTCTCCAAGCGGCACGGCGCCACCGCCGTGGGAGACTATCAGGCCCAGGGGATCGTGCCGGCCGCGATGCGGAATTTTCTGGCGCTGCTGGGCTGGTCGCCGGGCGGGGACCGGGAGATCATGCCCGAGGCGGAAATGATCGAGCTGTTCTCGCTGGAGGGCATCCAGAAGAAGCCGGCGGTATTCGACATCACCAAGCTGGAGTGGATGAACGGGCAGTACCTCTCGATGCTCTCCGCGGAGGAGCTGCTGCCGCCGGTCACTCGAGAGCTGGACAAGCGAGGCATTTCGGCGGGCAATCGGGATCTGCGCCCAGTGATCGACGTGGTCAAGATCCGGTCCCGCACCATTCTCGATATCGCCGACCAGGTGGCCACTCGACTCACCACCGAGGTCCCGGACTTCGACGACAAGGCGAAACAGCTGATCGCCAAGCAGGGCGAGCCGCAGTTCCGGGATGGGCTTCGGGTCATGATCGCGGCCCTCGAGGCGCTTCCCCCCAACGATTGGAGCCCGGAGACCACGCTGACTACCATCAAGCAAGTGGCGGAGCAGCACGGCAAGAAACTGGGCGACGTGATGCAGCCGATCCGGATCGCGCTCACCGGGTCTACCGTGTCGGAGCCGGTCAACGAGCTCCTGGGCGTGGTGGGCCGCGAGAACAGCCTCCGGAAGATCCGGAACTATCTCGAGAAAGCGGGTAGCCCCG
The DNA here is from genome assembly GCA_963704015.1 of uncultured Gemmatimonadales bacterium. Classification (GTDB taxonomy): domain Bacteria; phylum Gemmatimonadota; class Gemmatimonadetes; order Gemmatimonadales; family GWC2-71-9; genus DATIWD01. Next base: position 5,289 of record CAVPGI010000006.1, on the reverse strand, counting down.
CCGGCTGATGCGTTATCCCCATTCGCTCATCGGAGTCACCCTGGCCTTGCTGTCCGCCTGCGGCAAGCCGGCCCCGGAACAGCCGACACCACAGGCTCCGCCGCCCGAGGCCGTCCCCCCATCAAGCCCAATATCGATTCGGTGCCCTGGCCACCGCCGCGGGTGATCATCCCGGCGGACACCACGCCACCACCACCGCCCGAGCCGATCCTGATCCGCGCCGCGCTGCCGGTGCGACTGGCTATGACCGGCGACATCAACCTGGGCACCAGCACCCAGGTGAAAGGGCTCCCTCCCGACAGCGGGCGCACCTTCTTCTCCAAGGTGGATTCGCTGCTGGTGGGAGACCTGGTGGTCGGCAACTTCGAGGGCATGCTGGCGGATACGGGAGTGTCGAAGAAGTGCGGGATTCCGGATACCGCGGGGATCGCGTTCAGGGAGTCGGGAGTCGGGAGTCAGGGGTCGGGAGTCGGGGGTCAGGGGTCGGGGGTCGGGAGTCAGGAGTCGGGAGTCGGGGGTCGCAAGGCTCAGTCGGCAGACTCGGCGAAAAAGAAGCCGAAGCGCATCTGCTACGCCTTCGCGACACCGACCTACATGGCGCCCCGCCTCAAGGAAGCGGGGTTCACCCATCTCAACCTCGCCAACAACCACGCCAACGATTTCGGGCACGAGGCGCGGGTCAGCTCCGACTCGATCCTGCACGCGCTCCCCATCGCGACCTACGGGCCGCTGGGGCAGATCGCCATCGATACCCTGCGCCAGGGCGATAGCATCACCGTGGTCGGCCTGCTGGGCTTCGCCACCTATCCCTTCGCCTACGATCTCCTGGATCTCGAGGCCAGTCGGGCCACCGTCGATTCGGTGCGGAAGCTGGTGGACGTGTTGATCGTGACCTTCCACGGCGGCACCGAGGGCAAGAAGGCGATCCACGTGCCCCAGGGCGAAGAGAACCTGGCGGGCGAGCCCCGAGGGGATCTCCGCGCCTGGGCTCGACAGGTGATCGACGCGGGGGCCGACGCGGTGGTGGGCCACGGGCCCCACGTGCTCCGGGGCATCGAGTTCTACCGGGGCAAGCCGATCTTCTATTCGCTGGGGAATTTCGCGACCTACAAGGGCTTCAACCTGCAGGGTCCCATGGGCGTGACCGCCGTCCTGCAACTCAACGTCTCCGGAAGCGGCGAGTTGCTGGGCGCGCGCCTGGTACCGCTGGTGCAGCGGTGGCGCACCGGTCCGGAGCCCGATCCTAAGCGCCGAGCCATCCAGCAGGTTCAACTCCTCACCCAGCAAGACTTCGGTCCCACCGGCGCCCGGATCGGGGCCGATGGGACCGTGTTCCCTCCCAGAGACTAGACCGCGCGAGGGCGCTGGCTGCCGGCTACCGTTGGTCCTGGACGGAGTCCGACTTCTCGATGCTGTCGGGCGGGGTCCGCTGGGCCTTGAGAAACGCCTCTTGAGCCGCCCTCTGCTTACGCAGCTCCTTGATGGCATCCTTGAACTCCGCCGCGTTCCCGGCGCGCACGGCGGCTTGCCGCAGGTCGGCCAGCAACTGGTCGGTGCGGTCGAAGGCCTTGGACTCGTTGGCGCCCTCAAGGGGATCAGGGCCAGCACCGCGGCCGGGATCTTGAGCCCCGCGATGTAGATGTTCTTGGAATCCAGACCGTACTTGTGACCGCCCTCTCCGGTGGTCCAATCGGGCAGCTTCATGTGATCGGCCCCCGGCTCCAGGGCGATCGAGTCCATGTAGGCCTGCACCATGGCGGTGACCACGCTGTCGGCGATCTCCTCGTTGGTGCGGCTGAGTTTCTGGGCCAGCTCGCGGGGCGGGAGCGGGAGGGGCTGGACCCAGAGCCGGCCGTCGCCCAGCCAGGCGCCGATTCGGGGAACCGGTCCCGGCGTGGGCGGGATCGGAGTGGTGTCCACCAGCGTCACTTCGGGAATCGGCGGCGGCGGCAACAGCTCGACGCCCGGGTAGGGGCTCTGCGGGGTGACGGCGGGCTCTGGGTCCAGCCCCTCCCGCTCCCGCCCCGCGAGCTGGCCCAGAAACTCAGCCGCACCAACGAGGAGATCGCCGACAGCGTGGTCACCGCCATGGTGCAGGCCTACATGGACTCGATCGCCCTGGAGCCGGGGGCCGATCACATGAAGCTGCCCGATTGGACCACCGGAGAGGGCGGTCACAAGTACGGTCTGGACTCCAAGAACATCTACATCGCGGGGCTCAAGATCCCGGCCGCGGTGCTGGCCCTGATCCCCTTGCAGGGGGCCAACGAGTCCAAGGCCTTCAACCACGCCGACCAGTTGCTGGCCGACCTGCGGCAAGCCGCCGTGCGCGCCGGGAACGCGGCGGAGTTCAAGGATGCCATCAAGGAGCTGCGTAAGCAAGGGCGGGTACAAAGAGGCGTTTCTCAAGGCCCAGCGGACCCCGCCCGACAGCATCGAGAAGTCGGACTCCGTCCAGGACCAACGGTAGCCGGCAGCCAGCGCCCTCGCGCGGTCTAGTCTCTGGGAGGGAACACGGTCCCATCGGCCCCGATCCGGGCGCCGGTGGGACCGAAGTTGCTGGGTGAGGAGTTGAACCTGCTGGATGGCTCGGCGCTTAGGATCGGGCTCCGGACCGGTGCGCCACCGCTGCACCAGCGGTACCAGGCGCGCGCCCAGCAACTCGCCGCTTCCGGAGACGTTGAGTTGCAGGACGGCGGTCACGCCCATGGGACCCTGCAGGTTGAAGCCCTTGTAGGTCGCGAAATTCCCCAGCGAATAGAAGATCGGCTTGCCCCGGTAGAACTCGATGCCCCGGAGCACGTGGGGCCCGTGGCCCACCACCGCGTCGGCCCCCGCGTCGATCACCTGTCGAGCCCAGGCGCGGAGATCCCCTCGGGGCTCGCCCGCCAGGTTCTCTTCGCCCTGGGGCACGTGGATCGCCTTCTTGCCCTCGGTGCCGCCGTGGAAGGTCACGATCAACACGTCCACCAGCTTCCGCACCGAATCGACGGTGGCCCGACTGGCCTCGAGATCCAGGAGATCGTAGGCGAAGGGATAGGTGGCGAACCCAGCAGGCCGACCGGCGGTGATATAATCGCCCTGGCGCAGGGTATCGATGGCGATCTGCCCGGCCCGTAGGTCGCGATGGGGAGCGCGTGCAGGATCGAGTCGGAGCTGACCCGCGCCTCGTGCCGAAATCGTTTCGCGTCTGGCGAGGTTGAGATGGGTGAACCCCGCTTCCTTGAGGCGGGGCGCCATGTAGGTCGGTGTCGCGAAGGCGTAGCAGATGCGCTTCGGCTTCTTTTTCGCCGAGTCTGCCCGAGCTGCCTTGCGACCCCCGACTCCCGACTCCTGACTCCCGACCCCCGACCCCTGACCCCCGACTCCCGACCCCTGAGCTCCCGACTTCCGACTCCCTGAACGCGAGATACCGGAATCCCGCACTTCTTCGACACTCCCGTATCCGCCAGCATGCCCTCGAAGTTGCCGACCACCAGGTCCCCCACCAGCAGCGAATCCACCTTGGAGAAGAAGAGGCGCGCCCGCTGTCGGAGGGAGCCCTTTCACCTGGGTGCTGGTGCCCAGGTTGATGTCGCCGGTCATAGCCAGTCGCACCGGCAGCGCGGCACGGATCAGGATCGGCTCGGGCGGTGGTGGTGGCGTGGTGCTCACCGGGATGATCACCCGCGGCGGTGGCCAGGGCACCGAAATCGATCTGGGCTTGATGGGGGGACGGCCTCGGCGGCGGAGCTGTAGTCGGCTGTTCCGGGGCCGGCTTGCCGCAGGCGGACGGCGAGGCCAGGGTTGAAATGGGGATAACGCATCCACGAGCCGGCGGGGGCTACCCGCTTTCTCGAGATAGTTCCGGATCTTCCGAAGGCCTTGTCTCGCGGCCCACCAGGAGCTCGTTGACCGGCTCCGACACGGTAGACCCGGTGAGCGCGATCCGGATCGGCTGCGTCAGCATCACCCAGTTTCTTGCCGTGCTGCTCCGCCACTTGCTTGATGGTGGTGCGGCGTGGTCTCCGGGCTCCAATCGTTGGGGGGAAGCGCCTCGAGGGCCGCGATCATGACCCGAAGCCCATCCCGGAACTGCGGCTCGCCCTGCCTTCAGCGAGGTTTCGCCTGGTCCGAAGTCGGTGGTGAGTCGAGTGGCCACCTGGTCGGCGATATCGAGAATGGTGCGGGACCGGATCTTGACCACGTCGATCACTGGGCGCAGATCCCGATTGCCCGCCGAAATGCCTCGCTTGTCCAGCTCTCGAGTGACCGGCGGCAGCAGTTCCTCCGCGGAGAGCATCGAGAGGTACTGCCCGTTCGTCCAGTCCAGCTTGGTGATGTCGAATACCGCCGGCTTCTTCTGGATGCCCTCCAGCGAGAACAGCTCGATCATTTCCGCCTCGGGCATGATCTCCGGTCCCCGCCCGGCGACCAGCCCAGCAGCGCCAGAAAATTCCGCATCGCGGCCGGCACGATCCCCTGGCCCTGATAGTCTCCCACGGCGGCGCCGTCCGCTTGGAGAGCTTCTTCCCGTCGGCGCCCAGGATCATGGGCACGTGCGCGAAGATCGGCTCCGGCTGCCCCAGCGCCCGGTAGAGTGCGATCTGTTTCGGGGTGTTGGAGATGTGGTCGTCGCCCCGGATCACGTGGGTGATCTTCATCGCGATGTCGTCGGAGACCACGGCCAGGTTGTAGATCGGGGTGCCGTCGCTGCGGAGGATGACGAGGTCGTCGAGGTCCTTGCCGTGGAAGGTGATCCGGCCGTGGACCGCGTCGTCCCAGGCGATTTCCTCCTGCGGCATAGGGACCGGATTACGCTGGGCGGTATCCCCCGAGCGACCCGCTCCGCCACCTCCGTGGCACGTCACCGAGGCGGTCCATACTTGAAGGCGTCGCCTCCGGGACCGCCCCGGCGCTGTGCCTCCAGCTCCTCCTTGGTGCAGAAGCAGCGGTAGGCCTTGCCCTCTGCCAGCAGCCGCTCCGCGTTCGCCGGTGGCGCGGCCATGGTCCCCTGAAACACCGGACCCTCGTCCCAGGTGATCCCCAGCCAGGTGAGCCCGTCCAGGATCACCTTGGTATGTTCCTCGGTGCTCCGCTCCGGTGGCGTCTTCAATCCGGAGCACCGAAGGTCCCCTGGGTCTTCTTGGCGAAGAGCCAGTTGAAGAGCGCGGTGCGGGCCCGACGTGGAGGTACCCGGTGGGGAGGGGGCGAAGCGGACGCGAATCATAGGAGTACTGAGTACTGGGTACTGAGTAACTGAGTTCGTGGAAAGTACCGAGTCGCCTCTGCTGGGTACCGGGGTGTTAA
>CAVPGI010000005.1:0-46590 GCA_963704015.1 uncultured Gemmatimonadales bacterium | reverse complement strand
GCTCCTCCAGACCAGCGAAGGTCTCGCGAACGGCTCCGGATGAGCGTCCAGATTGATGAAGAGAAACCCTTCCCAGCTCTCCGCCGCCACGCGGTGCAGGGGATAGTCCGCCTTATTGAACCCCACGATGTCCTGTGTGGAGGGCGCCCCAACCAGGCGGCCATCGAGGCCATAGGCCCAGGAGTGATAGGGGCAGAGGATGGTGCCGGTGAACCGCCCGTGGGATTCTTCGCACAGGCGGGTGCCTCTATGCCGACAGACATTATAGAAGGCGCGAACCGCCCCGCCCTGGTCCCTGAGAACGATGACGCTCTCCTTCCCCGGCGTGGCCACGAGGTAGTCACCGGGGTTGGGAATCTGGTCCTCTCGGCCGATGCAGATCCAGCGGCGGTAGAAGATCCGCTCGTGTTCTTCGGCGAAGATCTCTGGGGAGTTGTAGTACTCCCCAGGCAAGGTCTTGGCCCCTTGGATATCGATCTCGCTTCGCTTCACGAACGTGGTCACGCGATCCTCATTGCAGTGATGGTTCTGGGGTAATGTGCTACCCCATCGGAGGGTTGGGAAGTGCGTGGCACGCGCCCCATCCTTCAGCCCGCGGCCTTTGCTTCCTTGACGATCATCCCGGGGAAATTGGTGACGATCCCGCACACCCCGCGCTGCCACAGGCGGCGGGCCAGCCCCCGCTTGGTTCACGGTCCAGACGTGACCGGACAACCGAGGCGGCGGGCCGCCTTGATGAAGCGACGCGTGGGTATCGGGAGACCCCGGTGCCGCACCGGTACCGACAGCAGCCGATAGGGCACGGCAGCCGGCCTCTGCCGAGAAGCGTCGCGAAGTACAGTCGCTTGATATCCTCGCCAGAAGCGCCTCTGAGAAAGGGCGGCGTCCCGAACGACTCGAGTGCCGCGGCCTGCTCAGACGCCACCACGCAGCGCTCGGTGGCGTCGTGATCGAGCAGGGCCTGGCGAATGGCCTGCTGGGCCGCGGCTCTCCTTCACCTCGATCAGGAGCGGCACTTCCGCAAACCGGTCGAGGACCTCGGCCAGCTCGGAATCTACGCCGCGCCCCCGCCAGAGGTCGCCGGCTCCCCCGTCAGGGGAGAATCGTGCGCCCGCGTCGGCCCCTTGCGCCTCACGGGCCGACATCGTGTTCAGGAAACCGGTCCGATCGGTGGTGCGATCGAGGGCGGCGTCGTGGAGCACCAGCGGAACCCCATCGGCGGTGACCCGGACGTCGAGCTCCAGGGCGTCGGCCCCCTGGGCCAGCGCCAGCTCAAAGGCGGGTAGGGTATTCTCCGGGGCCTCCCCGGACGCCCCCCGGTGGCCGATGACCGGATGGGCGGCGAGATCCAGCAGTGGATTTATTACATTGCCTCCAGGGTCCTTCTTCCAACCTGGCAGAGGTGACATGACCGAGCTCTCCTCACCGCCTTCCGTAACCGCCGCTCGGCGCCCCTCGCGGCGCGCCCACTACCGCATCCAGTATCCCAACGCCGCCCGGCCCAAGCTCCTCATCGAAGGACACACCTTCGAGGTGCTCGACATCTCCGAGGGCGGGCTGCGGTACCAGAGCGGTCCCTACCCGACGCCCAACATCGGCACCAGCTTCCGCGGCACCGTGCGGGTTCGTCGCGGGGAGCTGATCCACACGCACGGTAACGTGGTGCGGACCATCAACGGGGAAGTGGCCGCTCGCCTGGTCGTCGGAATCCCGTTCCAGACGATCATGGAGGAGCAGCGGTACGTGTTCGAGCAATTCGCCGGAGTGGACGCCTAGACCTAGCGGCCAGGAATGGCGATGTCCTTGGTGCCCGGAAAGAGTCCCAGGCTGAGATCGGGCATAGGGTAGCCCGCCAAGCTCACCCGGACCGTCTGGATTCGACAATTGGCGACCAGGCTGGCCGCGAACCGCAGGACATAGACCCCCTGGCCGTCGGTGAAGGCCTCGTAAGGGGTGCCCAATATCTGTAGGTGCACGTTGGCCAGCGGAGTTCCGCGGCGCTGTCCGTACACCCGGCCGGTCATCGTCGTCAGGGTGCTTCCGGGGTCGCGAATCTCTTCTTCAGTCGGACACTTCCGGTTCTGCCCAAAGGTAGGACTCCAGGGGTCCCCGGCGCCCGCCGAGTCTCCCGACGTCTTCTGACCAAACAGCCTTCGTGCTTCCGAGACCAGATCCCGCTTGGGAGCGGTGGCCTCGGTAGTCGAGGGCGGCTTGACCTCCGCTCCGGGCGTGGGCTGCGCGGCCGCCAACTCCTGCCGCTTTTCCTCCGGAGGCTTGGGTGGCTCGCCCGACTCGGCTTTGGGGCCCTCCTCGGGCGACTGATCACCCGCCGCCACGGCCTGGGGCCGATCGGTTTCCGCGCCGCCCGCGGTGGGCGGCGGTGGGACATACGTCTCCGGCGGTGGGGGCGGGCGTGGGGGCGGCGGCGGCACGTAGAACAGGACGGGCGCCTGGGTGTTCTTGGGCCGCTCGGCTGCCTGCTTCTGGGACTGGTGAACGATGCCCAACACCATCAGAAACAGGAGCGCGTGCAGGGTCAGGCTGGCGGCCAGGCTGCCCGGCTGAATCGCCCGGGGGCGCTTCAGCTTTCCGAAGACCTCATAGTCCGTAGATTTCGGCTCCTGAGGTGAGTCCGCCGGGGAACGGCGAAAGAAATCACCCCACGAGCCAGTGAACGGAGACCGGGTCTGTTTTCCGTAAACCTGGTACGCCATGAATGAAGAACCCCTACTTCAATACGCTGGACACCCCTGAAAAATATCCCCGGACGAGGGGATTCGCCTCGGTGCGGCCGTATGCCGCATCCTGACGTCATCGTGGTGGGCCTGGGTGCCATGGGCAGTGCTGCGGCCGATCAGCTTTCCCGCCGGGGCCTGCGCGTGCTCGGCCTGGACCGACTTCACCCCCCGCACACCAACGGTTCTTCCCACGGACTGTCGCGCATCATACGCGAGGCCTACTACGAGCATCCGCTTTACGTCCCCCTAGTGCAACGAGCCTATCAGGCCTGGGCCGACCTGGAGCAACGGTCCGGCCGGCAGCTCCTCACCATCACCGGGGGGCTGATGATCGGTCAGCCCGAGGGCACCCTGGTGGCCGGTGCCAGGCGCAGCGCCCTCGACCACGCCCTTCCGTACGAGGAGTTGTCAGGGAAGCAGATTCGCCAGCGGTTCCCGGCGTTTCACCCCGCCACCGGCGAAGTCGGCCTTCTGGAGCCTCGCGCCGGAGTGCTCCGGCCGGAGGAATGCATCCGGGCCGCGTTGGACCAGGCTCGCCTGGGAGGTGCGGACTTCCGGTTTGGTGAGACGGTGACCGGGTGGGAAGTGAACGGCGGGGTCGCCACCGTCCACAGCGAGCGCGGTCGTTATCAGGCCGACCACCTGGTCCTGGCCGCCGGCTCCTGGATGGCCGGTCCCCTCGCCCAGACCCAGTTGAGGCTCGCCGTCGAGCGGCAGGTGCTCTTCTGGTTCGAGCCGATACACCAGGGAGGCCTGGGCCCCGGCGAGGTTCCCATCTTCATCTGGGAGTGGTCGCCGGAGCGATTCATCTACGGATTCCCCGACTTGGGCGACGGCGTCAAAGTCGCTCGGCATCACGAAGGGGAGCCCGCCAACCCCGACCAGCCAGTGCGGGCGGCGGACCCAACCGAAGAAAGGGAGCTCCGTACGCTGCTCGCCGAGCGGTTGCCGGAGGCCAATGGCCGGTTGCTCCAGTCCGCGGTCTGCCTCTACACCAACTCATCGGACGGCCACTTCACCCTCGGCCCCCACCCCGAGTTCCCGGGGGTGCTGCTGGTCAGTCCCTGCTCCGGTCACGGCTTCAAGTTCGCCAGCGCGATCGGCGAGATCGTGGCGGACATGGTGGCGAGCGGAACCACGGCCTTCGATCTGTCGCCGTTCCAGGTGGGGCGGGAAGTGGGGAGTGAGGGATTGAAGGAATGATGGATTGAGGGACTTAGGGAATAGAAGGCCGATTGCCGAATGCCGAACGACTTCGGCACTCGGCATTCGTCATTCGACATAGGAGGGAGCATGCCTTACACGCGCGACCAGGTACGGGACGCCGTGAATCGGGCCGGAGACGAGCACATGATGGCGTTGCGTTCCCACCACGAAGACGCCTACCCGGCCAGCCGGCCGACCCCTGGCGATGTGTGCCGCAATGAGGCCGACCGGCTCAACGCGCTCGGCCTGGGAGACGCGAAGGAGTTCTCTCTCGAGGAGACTCGGGTCGAACGAGTCGGGGACGAGGTCAAGATCGCCCACGTTCTGCGCTACGTCCCGCTGGGCCTGCGCGTGCTCACCGAGCCGTTCGTGAACTATCGGGAGTAGAGGGAAGCCGGGCTACTTCCACCGGAAGATGAGGAGCGCAACGGTGAACGAGATCACCGCCCAGACGACGATCACCGCCAGCTGCGGCATCAAGGCCACCAGCCCCACTCCCTCCAGCATGATTCCTCGGAGGGCATCGACCACCGCGGTAAGCGGCAGCGCCTTGATGAATGGTTGCGCGACGGCGGGAAACTTGTTGGAGGCGAAGAAGACCCCGGAGAAGATCCATTGCGGCATCATCACCACGTTCATGATGCCGGAGGCACCCTCGATGGTGGTCGGCCGGGCGGCGATCAGGAGCCCCAACCCGCCGAAGGCCAGGGCGGACAGCAGGCAGGTGAGCGCCAGCGTGATGACCGATCCCCGCAACGGCACGTGAAAGATCAGCATGCCGAATCCCAGGAGCAGAGTGACCTCGATGATGAGCAGTGTAAGGCGCGAGACCACGAAGGAGGCGAGGTACTCCCATTTGGACATTGGCGTCGCCAGGAACCGCTTGAGCAACCGCTTTCGGCGCGCGTCCACCACGCTGAATCCGATTCCCCAGACCCCGCTTCCCAGCAAGTTCAGGCCGAGCAACCCCGGCAACACGAAGTCGATGTAGCGGGAGCCCGGCTCCCGGACCAGATCCTCATGGGACTCCACCGCGATCCTGGCGGCCGGCGCCGCGCTGTAGGCGTCGTCCACCAGGAATCGCGCGTTCGCGCGCGTCGGGCCTGGTGTCGTCGAAGCGATAGGTCACCCGCCCGGCCCGTCGGGTACGGCGACCAGATCGCCAGCCGGCCGATGCGAAGCGCCGCGGGCGGCGGCGGAATCGTCCAGCACCTCGCACCGTCAGCGCATGACTGGCCTCCAGTGCCGCCCGACCCCCTCCGTGCCGGGCCGGCCGGCCGCGACCCCGACAGTCACGATCTCGGTGGGCCGATTCCGGAAGGCGATGCCGAGGCCGGTGGCCAACAGCATCGGGAAGACGAACACCCAGAAGACCGCCTCGGGCTCGCGCCGGAACTCCCGGTAGCGAACCAGCGTGAGCTGGACGCAGGGCTGGCACCGCCTACAGCATCGCGGAGATGTCGTCCGGTCAGGGCGACGAAGACGTCCTCCAGGGTCGCCGTATGGGTCCGGAGCTCGGCCAGGGTGGCCCCTCGGCGCTGCAGCTCGGCCAGGAGGGCCGGGACCACCCGGTGGACTCGGCCGCCTGCGATCGAATCAGGCCGTCCTCCGCGGCGGACGGCCTGCACGCCGTCGAGGGCCCGGAGCACCTCGTCCGTCCACGCCGGCCTGCCACCAGGCGAACTCCACCACGTGCTCCGCGCCCAGCGAACGATCAGCTCCCGCGGCGTCCCGAGCGCGATCACCTTGCCGTGGTCCACGATCGCCACCCGGTCACAGAGCCGCTCGGCCTCGTCCATGTAGTGGGTGGTGATGACCACCGTGCGGCCTGCGGCCTTGAATCCCGCGATCAGCTCCCAGAGCTGGCGGCGGGACTGGGGATCGAGGCCGGTGGTCGGCTCGTCGAGAAAGAAGAGCTCCGGGTCGCCGACCAGGGCGCAGGCCAGGGCCAGCCGCTGGCGTTGCCCACCGGAGAGCTGCCCGACCCGGGAGCGCCGTTTCTCGTGAGCTGCACCGCGGCGATGACTTCCTCCACCGGGCGGCCCTGGCGATAGAAGCTCCGGAAGAGCCGCACCGTCTCCTCCACGGTGAGCTTCTCCTGGAGCTGGGTCTCCTGCAGCGACACCCCGAGCCGCTCGCGAAGCTCGCGGGCATCCGAATCCCACCGGCGGCCCAGGACCTCCACCTCGCCGGAGTCGGGATCGGTGAGCCCTTCGCAGATCTCGATGGTAGTGGTCTTCCCGGCGCCGTTGGGGCCCAGCAGGCCGAAGCACTCCCCGGTCCGGACCTCGAGGTCGAGGTGGTCGACCGCCACTACTTCCCCGTAGGTCTTGCGGAGGCCTCGGATGGAGAGGGCGGTCGCCATCAAGGGTTCGTGGGGCAGGTGGGGACGAGCACGGGTTCCTCTCCGGCTCCGTCACGGATGGCGTGCAGGAACCGCAGCATTTCCACGGTCCTGTTGAACACCCTGACCTCCGGTCTCGCCAAGGCCCGTTCCCTCGGTTCCAACTTCAAGTCGAGGTGAGGCCGGGCCGGATTCTTCAGCTGCAAGGCGCGCGGTGGGGCCCCGATCAGGATGCGGAAGGCCTCCAGCTCAGCCACGTCGTTGGTGCTGGAGACGACATGGGACCATCCGGGCGCGTACAGGTTTTCCAGATCCATCAGGAGCATGGCGGGTCCGGTGCAAGGTGGTAGGGATCTTGGCAGACCCGCCCACAAGTCACAAGCGGCCCGCTCCGGACTACGGGTGGCGGGGTCAGAGACACGGTGTGCCTCCCGTGACAACCGGACACATCTAACTACTTTCCATAGGTTTCATGTAAGGGTCCACCTTCAGGACGAGTCCCAACCAGGGGAGAGCATTGCCGGCGATGCCCACTCAGCTTTGCGTCTGCGGGGCGCAGTACGACGCGGAGGTCGCATCCGAGGTCAAGGCGCACGAGCAGCGCCATGATGCCTGGACCAGCGGTCTCTCCGTGCCGGCCCTGCCGAGCGATCTGGTGGTGTCGCGCCTGGAGGAGACCGAAGTGCTGATGGTGACGGCCGGAGCCTCACCGGAGCAGCGGCAGCGGGCCGCGGCAGCCGCCCAGCGGGCGTTGCAAGACACGCCGTTCCACACGCCGGCCTACACGGTGGAGGACCCCGATCCCGACGTCCGGATCTTTCTGGCGCGCCAATCGGGCCGCTGCATCGGCTTGGCCGTGCTGCGGCCTCGAGCCCGGTGGGGTTGGTGGTCGTGGGACGACTACGACGATGAGCTGCGGCCCTCGACCGCCGTGGCACCGTTGACGACCTGGGCGGTGGACCTGATCTGGACCCTGCCGCGGGCACAACAGCGCGGCTTGGCCCAGGGCCTCCTGGAAGTGGCTTCCTCCATAGTGGATCAGCCGATCCCCTCGTTTGGCTGGCGGCGTCCCTTTACTCCTTCCGGTGAGGCGTTCGTGCGCCGCCTCTGCCCTGAAGGGTTCTGGATCCCGGCGTAAAGGGCTGGGAGCTAGGAGCTGGTAGCTGGGAGCCAGAATGCCTGGGAGCCAGGAGCTCCTAGCCCCAAGCTCCCAGCACCCTCGCTCCTACTTCCCTTCCTTCCCAAACGGCAGGCGATTCAGCGCCACCCGGCCGTTGCTGACCACGACTTCCACATCCTGCAGCACCCTAATGTCCTCCAGCGGGTTGCTTTCGACCACGATCAGATCGGCCTCGTAGCCGGGCTGAATACTCCCGGTGCGCCGGTCGAGGCCCAGCAATCCCGCCGCCGCCGTGGTCGCGGACCGTATCGCATCGAACGGCGACATCCCCATGTCCACGAAGTTGGCTACCTCAGCGGAGATCCGGGTCAGGCTCCTGGGGCCGTAGTCGGTGTCGGCTCCGGTCGCGATTCGGACGCCCATCCGGTAGGCGAGCTGGAACATCTTTCTCGCCACCGGGAGCATGCTCTTGCCGCGTAGCTCCAGCACCGGGTCGTCGTACTCCCCGCCGGGCTCGCTCAAGTCCACGATGGTCGAGTAGGTGGGGACCAGCCAGGTTCCACGACGCTTCATGAGGGCCAGGGTGCTGTCGGACAGATACGTCCCGTGCTCGATGCTCTTGGCGCCGGCACGAACGGCGGCGAGCGCCCCTTCGTCCCCATGGGCGTGCACCTCCACCCCCAGCCCACGGGTCGCCGCCTCCTCCACGATGACGCGGAGCTGGGCCTCGGTGTAGACCTGCTTGCGCGGGTCGGTACCGGGCAGGCCGGCCCGCTCGGTCGCGCGAGTCTTGATCACGTCCACACCATGGTCGAGGTTGATCCGGACCAGCTGGCGCAGCTCCTCGTCGCTGTTGACCCCGCCGTAGAACGGGGCCAGGCGGGGATCGGCCAGAATGCTCTCCCCCAGATCGGGCGTCACGAACACCCCCGCGGCGACCACATCGGGCCCCGCCACCACCCCGCTCTTGACCAGCTCGCGCAGCGACACGTCCTGGTAGGCCGGTGTGCTCGCGCTCCGGACGGTGGTCACACCCGACTCCAGCGCTCGGCGTGCGCTGGAGAGCGAGGCGATGTGGGTGTGCGCGTCGATCAGCCCAGGGAGCAGGTAGCGACCCTGAAGGTCGATCACCTGAGCGCCGGCCGGTGCCTGGGTCGCACCGGTCTCGATCCGCGTGATGTTCTTCCCGGTCACCACGACCGTCGCGTTGGCGATCGGCCTGGGATGAATGGCGTCGATGACGTTGGCGTGGACGAGAACCAGGGTCGGACTTCCTTCCTGGGCGATGGCGGGCGAGACAGCGCACAGGGCCGAGGCGATGAAAGCTGGGACGAGTGACCGAATCACGGTTTCCTCATGGAGCGTTTGAAACAAATGAACGTTTGGAACACATGAAGCGTTTGAAACATCTGCAGCGTTCGAAACACGGTTTTCTCATGCGTCGTAGGAGCGGCAAGCTACGGTATGCATCGAAGGACCTCAAGCCGACGTCACGGTGCGTCGGCCCTCCAAGACAACACCTCTCGTTGTAAGGGTGACCCTATGCGAACGACACTTGTTGCCTTCCTGGCGGCGGGGCTCGCCGTTGGTCCCTTGGCTTGCAGCGACAGCAGTTCGGGCGGAGGAGGAGGGGGCTCCGGCCAGCTCACGACATGGGCGGGTCTGGTTGAGGGAAACGACGGGGTTGAATCGGGATCCCTGGGTATTGCCGCCCTGTCCTCGAGTCCAAGCGTTGTAGGCGCCGGCAACGGCATGGCGCTCGCCCCGGGGGATGTCACCGCTGCTGCGGTCTACTCCCGGGGTACCCCCAGTGAAGCCACGATGAATCTCAGCGGCACTTACAATCCCGGCAACAATACCCTCAGCGTGTCTGGCAGTGGCTATGTGTTCACCGGTACCTATGACGGCCAGTCCCGGCTGGATGGCACCTTCACCGGCCCGACCACCAACGGGACCTTTGTCACGTTGCAAGGCGCCGAGCTTGCGGAAGCCTTCTGCGGAACCTACTCGGGCGGCGACAGCGGCACCTGGAGTTTCATTATCCAGAGGACAGAGCTACGCGGTCAGGCCCAATCCTCTACGGAGGGATCGCCGATTCCACTCGAGGGAGTGGTGCATGGAAGCAACCTGACGTTCTACGTCGCGGGGACCCAGCAAGTGATGGGTACGGGTACCGTTACCACCGTGCCGGGAGAAGCTCCTACCGCTGACGGAACCTGGTCCCAACCATCGCCTCAGGTCTCGGGGACCTGGGAGGCCAGTCAGTGCCCGGTGGTGTCGGGGTGACCTCGAAGAGGTTAGCTCGGCCTGCCAGGCCCGGACTGAAGCATTACATTGCCCATCATGAGGGCTGTTTGCCGACGCCGTTTCGCCTGGGCGATTCCCCTGGTCATGATGGGGACCACGGGTCATGCGCCGGCCCCGGATACCACCTATCCCTTTGCCGTGGGCGAAGACCTGAAGTACTCGGCGGTCCTGGGGTACCTCCCGATCGGCACCGCGGAGCTGTCGGTACCGCGAGTAGTAAAGGTGAGGGACGCCGACACCTACGTGCTGAACCTGGTGGCCGAGGGGGGACCGCCGGGGTTCGCGGTGAAGTACCAGTTGACCTCCTGGGTGGGAACCAAACAGTTCACGTCACGGCGCTTCGACCGGACCATCACGCAGAACGGGACCACCGAGCGGCATCGTTTCGAGATTCTGCCTGACTCGGGTCGCTACCGCGAGGATGGAGTCCCCGGCGATTTCATGAGCCCGCGCGACGCCCTCGACGAGCTGGCCCTCCTCTACTACCTGCGGTTCGCCCCGCTCAAGGTCGGCCAGACCTTCACCCTTTCGCGCCACTTTCAGGCGAACGTGAACCCGATCACGGTGGCGGTGAAGGGGCGCGAGTCGGTGGCGGTGGGCTCCAGTGGGAAGCAGCCCTGTCTCGCCACCGAAGTAACCTTCCTCGGCCACCTCACTCAGGTGTGGTTCACCGATGATGCGCGCCGGGTCCCGGTGCAATTCACGGTCCCGCTTCCCTATGGCAGCGTCACGCTGGTGCTGCAGGCGCTGCCCGCGTCGAACTGATGTGACGTGACTACTCCGTAGCTCTACGGAGAGTCCGTCGAACGACAAAATTGCTGTGCCGCCTCGCAGTCTTGCGACGTCCCCACCCACATCGATACCCTACACGCGCGGAGACGCCCGCCTCCGCCGTTAACGCAGGAGGACTTCCCGTGTCTCGATCCTTCATTCGCTTGGGTACTGCAGGATGGATTGCGCTGACCGCGGTGGTGGCCGGTGGCTCCGAATGCAGCAACAGCATGATGTCTCCCTCGCTCGCCGCCCATGATGTCACCATCGTCCTGAACGCTCAGACCAAGACCACCACGGCGTTCGCTCCCGATACCTTCACGGTCAGTCTGGCCGCGGGAGGCACCGTCACCTGGGGTAACGGCGACTTCACCACCGGATCCTACGGGACCAGCGGTACCACCCACACGGTCACCTCGGACAACCCGCTCTGGGATTCGGGCGACGTGGCTCCGGCCCACACCTATTCGCACACCTTCACGAATACCGGGACCTTCAACTACCACTGCATGCACCATCCCAACATGGTGGGAACCATCATCGTAGCCCCCTGATCCGACCGCCTCGATTTGTGAAGGCTGGTTCAGGCTCTCCACGGGATGCCTTCGGGCTGATCGTCGAGGGGCTAACGAGTAGTTGACTCGACCGGTACATTCGCCCGATCCCCAATAGGAGGCAGGTCATGAAGACAGCGCTTCGGGCGCTGGCTCTCGTCGCGCTGGTCGCGGCGGGCGCCTGTACCGGCGACAGCAGCGGCGGTGGCTCGGGCGGCACCACCACCACGTGGGTGGGTCTCGTGCAGGGCAGCGACGGGATCGAGTCCGGGTCGCTCAGCATCACGGTGCAAACGGCGAGCCCGCGCATCGTCGGGCCGGGGACTGGGATCGCCCTCGCCGCGCCGACGATTGTTGAAGCGAGCGGGACCTACAAGCGCACGGCCCCGACCGCGGCGACGGTAGACCTTACCGGTGGCACCTACAACACCGAAACCAAGGCGCTCAGCGTGGGTGGGGGCGGCTACCTGTTCACTGGGGTCTACGATGGTCAGTCCCGGCTGGAGGGGACCTTCACGGGGGGGGCTGGCGGCAACTTCGTCACCGAGAAGAACACGGCCAACGCCCAGGTGTTCTGCGGGACGTTCAGCGGCGATGACGACGGCACCTGGAGCATCGTCGTGCAAAGCGGACAAGTCCACGGACAGGCCCAGTCCTCCTCGGGTGGGGCTCCGATTGCGCTCGATGGGGTCGTGTCGGGGAACACCATTACGATCTACGCGCCGGGCAGCACCACGATTGAGCTGGCCACCGGCACCATCAGCGGAAACACGGCGAGCGGGACTTGGACCGACCCCGAGACGCAGGCCACGGGGACCTGGACCGGCAGTACCTCCTGTCAGTAGTTTAGGTTGAAGGCACGCCGTGACCGCCGCGGTTCCGGCTCGGTTTCTCGAGCCGGGCCGCGGCGGACGTCTATCCAAGACCTGTCAGGAGTGATCATGGAGACAGTGCCTCGCGCTTTCGTATTGGTGGCGCTTCTCGCTGCCGGCTGCGCTCCTTACAACGGCGGCGGCGGCACCAGCGGGGGCGGCACCACGACCTGGGTGGGCATCGCCCTTGGAAACGACGGGGTCGAGTCCGGCTCGCTCAGCCTTATCGCGACCACCGCGAACCCCAGGATATCCGATCCGGGCGGCGGAATTACCCTGGCCACGACCGATATCGCGGCCAGCGGCAGCTACAAGCGGACCAGCCCGACCCCGCTCACCGTGCCGCTGGACGGCACCTACAATCCCAACACCAATCAAATCGACCTGTCGGGAGGTGGCTACGAATTCGCCGGCGTCTTTGACGGGGATTCGCGGCTGAGCGGGAGCTTCACTGGGCCCGGTGGAGTCGGAGCCTTCCTTACCGAAAAGACGGGTGCGACCGTCAGGGTCTTCTGCGGAACCTTCACCGGTACTGATCGCGGAACCTGGAATTTCGTGGTTACCAACCTGGAGGCCCACGGGTTTGCGCAGTCCGCCACCGCCGGACCGCCCCCCACCGCATTGAACGGCACCGTGGACGTCAGCGGCCACGTCATTTTCTACCTGCCGGGAGGCGTCATCCCGTTTGCGGCGGGAGACATCACCGGCACCATCGTGACCGGCCAATGGGCGGTTCCCGGAACCAACGATTCCGGGACCTGGCGCGGCGACACCTCCTGCGACTAGGCCCTATGGATAGGCCGGTGCCGCGGCCGACTGGGGCTCCACTGCCCGTGCGCGCCGGCGGCGGAAACGCTGCTGCAGCGCGTCGAGATAAGTGTAGAAGACCGGGGTCACGTAGAGCGTGACCAGCTGAGAGAAGGCCAGGCCTCCGACCACCGCGACACCCAGCGGGCGCCGGGACTCCGCTCCCGCTCCGGTTCCCAACGCGATCGGCAGGGTTCCCATCAGCGCCGACATGGTGGTCATCATGATCGGCCGGAACCGCACCCCGCAGGCCTCTAGGATCGCGTCCCGCGGAGACTTGCCTTCCCTCCGTTCCGCCTCGATGGCGAAGTCGATCATCATGATCGCGTTCTTCTTCACCAGTCCCACCAGCATGATGATGCCCACGAACGCGTAGACGCTCAGCTCCATCCGGAACAGCATCAACGCCAGCAACGCCCCGAATCCGGCGAAGGGCAGGCCCGAGAGGATCGTAAGGGGGTGCACGAAGCTCTCGTAGAGGATGCCCAGGACCAGGTAGATCACCAGGATGGCGATCAGGAGCAGACCCAGCAGCCCGGTCTGGGCGGCCTGAAAGGCCTGCGCCGTACCCGAGAAGCCGGTGGTGATGCTGGAGGGCAGCGTCTGGGCGGCCACCTTGCTCACCTGGGTCACCGCCTGGCCCAGGGCCACGTTGGGCCGGAGGTTGAACGAGAGCGTGACCGACGGGAGCTGACCCGAGTGGTTGACCGTGAGCGGGCCCATGCTCGAGGAGATCTGCGCCACCGCATTCAGGGGGACCAGATCCCCCGAGGCCGAGTGCACGTAGAGACTGCCCAGCGCAGTCAGGTCCCGCTGGTACTGGGGGAGGAGTTCCATGACCACCCAGTACTGGTTGTTGGGGGTATAGATGGTCGACACCTGGCGACCGCCATAGGCGTCGTAGAGCGCGCTCTCGATCTGCTGCGCGGTCACTCCCAGCGAGGCGGCGCGGTCCCGATCGATGTCCACCACCACCTGTGGGTTCTTGATCTGGAGGTCGCTGGTGACATCGGTGAGCTGGGGCAGGGCACGGAGCTTCTCCTCTACGATGGCCGAGTAGCGATACAGCTCTCCGATGTCGGTGCCCTGCAGGGTGAACTGGTAGAGACTCTTGGTGATCCGCCCGCCGATGTTGATCACCGGCAGATTCTGCAGGAAGGTCCGGATCCCCGGGACCACCGCGAGCCGCCGGGTCAGCTCCTGGGCGACCTCGTCGGCGGAGAGATGGCGCTGGTCGCGAGGCTTGAGGCGGATGAACAGCCGTGCCTGATTCATCGTGGGGGTGCGGTTGCTGGTCCCCACCGCCGACATGAATCCCGCCACATTGGAGTCTTGCCGGACCAGGGCCGCCACCGCGACCTGGTGCTTTACCATGCCATCGAAGGAGGTGCCTTCCACCGTTTCGGTGGTCCCGATCAGCTGTCCCTGGTCTTCGCTGGGGAGGAACCCCTTGGGTGCCACCGCACCCAGGTAGACGGTGCCAAGGAGGATCGCGAGGGAGAAGGCCAGGGCGCTCCGCCGGTGGTCCATGACCCAGCCTAGGCTGCGCTGATAGCCGCCGAGCACTCGCTGGTAGAACCGCTCGGTGACTTCGTAGAAGCGGCCGTGGCTCACCTGGTGGGCGGGCCTGAGGAACCGGCTGGCCAGCATGGGGGTCAGCGTCAGGGAGACGAAGCCCGAGACCAGGATGGCGATCGCGATGGTGGCCGCAAACTCCCGGAACAACCGCCCGATCAGGCCCCCCAGGAAGAGCACCGGGATGAAGACGGCCACCAGCGAGAGCGTCATGGAGACGATTGTGAAGCCGATCTCCCGGGCGCCCTCGAGCGCCGCCTGGCGCACCGGTTTTCCCTGCTCCACGTGGCGGACGATGTTCTCCAGCATCACGATCGCGTCGTCCACCACGAATCCGACTGAGAGCGTCAGGGCCATCAGCGACAGGTTGTCAAGGCTGTACCCGAGCAGGTACATCACCGCGAAGGTGCCCACCAGCGAGAACGGCAGCGCCAGACTGGGGATGATGGTGGCCGGCACATTCCGCAGGAACAGGAAGATGACCATCACCACCAGCGCGATGGTCAACATGAGGGTGAACTTGACGTCGCCCACCGACTCCTTGATCGAGAGCGACCGGTCGAACAGGACCTCGACCCGGACCGAGCCTGGGAGTTGGGCCTTGAGCTGATCCACCAGCTTCCGTACCGCGCCGGCCACGGCGACCGTGTTGGTGCCCGGCTGCCGCTGGACCGCCAGGACGATGCCGCGGTCGCCGTTGTACCACGCGGCCACCTTGTTGTTCTGGACGTCGTCCAGGACCTGGCCCAACTCGCCGAGCCGCACCGGCGCCCCGTTTCGGTAGGCCACGATCAGCGGCCGGAACGAGGCGGCGTTGGGGAGCTGGCCGCTGGCCTGCACCGTGTAGGCCTTGTCGGTGCCCCAGAGCGTGCCGGTCGGCAGGTTCACGTTCCCGCTGGCCACCGCCTTGCTCACGTCGTCGATGCCGATCTTGCGGGCCGCCAGGGCCTGGGGGTCGAGCTGGATCCGGACCGCGTACTTCTGCGATCCGTACACCTGCACCTGGGCCACGCCATCCACCATCGACATGCGCTGCGCGAGGTAGGTCTCCGCGTATTCGTCGAGTTGGGACAGGGGGAGGGTGGCGGAGGTGAGCGCGAAATAGATGATCGGCGAAGCGGCCGGGTTCACCTTCTGGTAAGCGGGCGGGAGCATGTCCTGCGGTAGCTGCCCCAGGGTCTGGGCGATGGCCGCCTGCACGTCCTGCGCGGCGGCGTCGATGTCACGGCTCAGCGTGAACTGGAGCGCGATACTGGTCGTGCCCACGCTGCTGGTCGAGGTCATCGCGTCGATGCCGGCGATGGTCGAGAACTGCTTCTCGAGAGGGGTCGCGACCGCCGACGCCATGGTCTCGGGGCTGGCCCCCGGCAGGGTGGCGGTCACCGAAATCGTGGGGTAGTCCACGTTGGGGACGTCGCTTACCGGGAGCCGCCGGTAGCCCAGCACCCCGAAGATGAGAATCCCGCTCATGACCAGGGTGGTCATGACCGGCCGCTCGATGAAGGGTCCGGCGATGTTCATGGCTGGCCCTGCGGTGCGCCCGCGCCGGCGGCCGGCGCGGGGGCGGCCTTGAGCTCGACCGCGCTGCCATCGGTGAGGCGGATCTGGCCGTCGGTGACCACCCGCTCTCCTCCCTCGAGGCCGCTGCTCACCACCGCCCGGTCGTTTACCATCCGATCGACGGTCACGGGCCGCACCTTAGCCTTGTTGTCCGCGGTCACCACGAAGACGAAGGTGCCCTGCTGTCCGGTGACGATGGCGGTGGCGGGGACCGCGATCGCGTCGGCCTGCACCCGGAGCTGGACCGTCACGTTGACGAACTCACCGGGCCACAACATCCCATCCTTGTTCTCGAAGATGCCCTTGAGGAGGATGGTGCCGGTGGCGCTGTCCACCGCGTTGTCCATGAAGGTGACCCGCCCCTCCCGTTCCTGCGTGCTGTCCGCGGGCGGGCTGACCCGCACGGTCAGCGTGTTGAGCGGGTAACGCCGCAAGCGAGGGAGGCCGGTGGCCGACACCGCAAAGCGCACCAGGATGGGGCGCAGCTGGTTGATCACCACCAGCGTTTCCGTGCTGGCCTTGATCAGATTGCCGGGGCGCACCAGGATGGCCCCGGCCCGACCGGCGAACGGGGAGCGGATGGTGGCGTGTTGGAGGTTGATCCGGGCCGATTCCACCGCCGCGCGGTCCGCCGCCACCGTGGCCCGCAGCGCCGCCGCGGACGCCTTCGCGTCCTCGAACTGCTGAGCGGTCACGTAGTCCTTGTCCACCAGGACCTGGAGCCGCTGGGCATTCTGGTCGGCGTTCCGCGATTGGGCCTCGTCGCGCGCCAGCACCGCCTCCGCCTGGGCCAACGCGGTCTCGTACGGTTGGGGCTCGATCCGGAACAGTACCTGGCCCTCCTGGACTTCCTGTCCCTCCCTGAACTCGGCCGACATCAACACCCCACCGACCTGGGCCTGGAGGGCCGCCGTCTTGAGCGGCTCCACCGTCCCGTTGGCGGTCATCTCCTCCGGCACCGGCCCCCGCTCGACCGTGGCCACGGTCACCGGCACCGAGGGCGGCGGCGCCGGATGCCGCGGAGAGCAGGCGAACGAGGCGGCCACCAGCAGGGCCGTGGCGAGCTGGCGGGACCGCGGGGTCGGGCTCATTGCGGGGGAGTTGTCATGGTGGAATCGGACAGCCGCACGCGGCCCTGGCCGGTGGCATCGAGGCTCCCGATGTCGTGGGCCAACTGGGCGAGCGCGAGAAACCAGGTGTAGCGGGACCCGATCTGCTGGGCTCGGCCATCAGCCAAGGCGGCCTCTGCGGCCAGCCGATCGATGAGGGTACCGACCCCTTCCCGATAGCGACCCAGCGCGACCTCGGCGGACTGCTGGGCGCTGGCCAGCAGATCGTCCGCGGTCCGCGCCCGGTAGGTGGCGGTCTGGAGCGCGTAGTAGGAGCGGAACACCTCGAAGATCACCTGCTGCTCCATACTCCTCACCCGCGCCCGCGAGGCGTCGACCTCTGCCTCGGCGGCCTGCTGATCATACTCGCGCGAGAAGCCGTTGAAGAGGGGGATCTGGAGACCCAGCGTCACCGAGTAGTTGCTGCCGCCTCCCGAGCGGCCCGCGAGGTAGGTCACCCCGCCAGTGCCGTTGACCGCGAGGGCAGGGAGGCGGGCGCCCCGAGCCTGCGTCACCCGCGCGGCTGCGGCGCGGGCATCGGCACGCAGGGCCGCCAGGTCGGGACGGTCCACCACGGCGCGGGTGATCAAGCTGTCTACGCTATCGGCTACCAAGGCGACGTTGGGCATCCGACGCAGGGAATCCACGTCGTACGGCAGGTTGGCAGGCAGGCCCATGGACGCGGCCAGCGCGCCCCGGGAGGTGGCCAGCAGACCGCTGGTGGTCTGGGCGTCCAGCTCCGCTTGCGACATGGCGGTGCGGGCCTGGAGCACGTCGGCGATGGTCGCCAAGCCCACGCGATGCCGCTCTTCGGCCGCGGCCAGAGTGACTCGGGCCTCCTCCAGCGTGGTCTGTTGCGCGCCCAGCAAGGCGCGGGCGGCCACGTAGGTGAAGAACGCAGCCTCGGCCTGCAGCACCACGTTCTGGATGGTGGCGTTATGGGTCCAGTCGGCGGAAATCAAGGCTTCCCGGGCCTGGGAGATGCTGCCGGAGCGGCCACCGAAGTCGAGGAGCAGGTAGGAAAGAGTAACGCTGGCCCCGTACACCGTCTGGCGAACGGCGGCCCGTCCCTGGGTGGCGATGGTCTTGAGCGCGGTCCCGGTCCCGTCCAGGTCCAGGCTGGGGAACCAGGCACCCCGGGCCGACCCGTAGGTAGCAGCGGCGGCGCGGGCGCTGGCCCAGGCGACTTGGGTCTCCGGATTGTTGCGGAGCGCCAGGTCCACCACGTCCGCCAGCTGGAGGGCCTGGGCCTTGGCCTCCAACTCGGGCGGGATGGTGGGGGACATGGCGTGGGCGGCGGATTCGGCCGGGACGGTCATTCCTTCCGGCGGCGACCAGGGCTTGGACGGGGTCGGGGCGGTGGCCGGCCCGCCGCCGATGCCGGGCGGGGCGGGGGTGCAGGCGCAAAGGCCGAGGACCAGGGCGGCCCCGGGGAGCAGGCGTGACACGATGTCCGGGCTCTCATCCCGCGCCCGAGCCGGGGCGGCGTCAAAGGTTCAGTATTGATTGAACATACTGAATGCAATTACCTTGGCAACCTCAGGAACGTTGCGAGGACCCATGACCGATCCCACGCTGGCATTCGCCGAAAAGACCGGCCTGTTCTTCGAGGACGACGGCTACCCCAGGATCAGCGGCCGCATCTTTGGACTGCTCCTCATGAGCGAAGCTCCTCGCTCCATCAACGATATCGCCTCCCGGCTGCGGGTCAGCAAGGCCAGTGTCAGCACTGATGCCCGGCTGCTCGAGCGCTGGGAGATCGTCGAGCGGGTGAGCCACCCCGGCGACCGCCGAGTCTACTACCGCATCGTGCCGGATCTGCCTTTTCGGACCATGGAGCATCGGGTCGAACGAGTGCGGCGGATGGGACGGCTCATGCGCGAGGCGCGGGCTTCGGCTCCCCGCGGAGGCCCATTGCGGACCCGGTTGGCCGATTTCGCAGGGGCCTATGAGGAAGCCCTAGTGACCATGGAAAAGGCGCTCCGACGCGTCGCCCGCGGGCGGACGGTCACCGCCTCTGGCTCGTCATCCTCCGACTGAGACGCACCCCTCCACGTCAGGTTTCTCCCGATCCCTCTCGCGGGTCCGCAGTGACGGTTAGATGAGGTGAGCAAACCGTTGAGATTGGCGGACGTGCGGCAGGTTAGCTGACCGCACGGCTCCACTCCCCGGCCACCCGGTCCAATCGGGTCGAATTCGAGGGCTCGCAAGGTGCGGGAAGTTCTGGACGAACGCAGGTAGGCGCAGGGCTCTGGCAGGGCCCCCTCCCCGGGCTATCGCGGCATCCCGATTGCAGATCCGTCCTTTGGTTTGGCCTTGGCCGCAGGGCGCGCCGAGGAGTACCTCACCCCGTTGCCGTTGGCCGGGTCTCATCCCCCCCTGGGGCGCGGATCGCCGCTATTGTTTGGGGTCACCACGTCAGTGGTTGTCCCCGGGAGACGTTGTGCGCTTCTACCTACCGGCTCGTTGGTTGGCTAGCCTCACGATCGCGCTCGGGACCGTATCGGGACCCGCGCCGCAGCGACCCGTTGCCACCGGCCGGATCGAAGGGACCATCGTCCTCGCCCCGAGCCTCTCAGCCCGCAAGCCCCGGTTCCGCCCCTATGCCGATTACGGCCCCAACGCCGCGCTCCCCAAAGAAGTCCCCGACACCAACGAGCTGATCAACGTCGTGGTGTATCTGGACTCCGTCGCCGACGGCGGCGACCTCCCGGCGCCATCGCATACCCCGACGCTCGAGCAGTTGAACGAGCGCTTCGTGCCTCACGTGCTTCCGGTCCTCAAGGGCGCGACGGTGGAGTTCCCCAATCGGGACCCCGTGTTTCACAATGTGTTCTCGCTGTCCAGTGTCCGGACCTTCGATCTGGGCCGCTTTCCGAAGGGAGAATCGAAGTCGATCCGCTTCCCCAAGGCCGGCCTGGTCCAGGTGTTCTGCCACATCCACTCCGACATGAGCGCCGTCATCCTGGTGCTGGATAACCCGCTGTTCTCGGTTCCCAACTCGCACGGGCATTACACCATCGACCAGGTTCCGCCCGGCGAATACCGGGTGGTGGCCTGGCACGAGCGGATCAAGCCGATCATCGAGCGGGTGCGGGTGACCGCCGGGCAGACCGCGGTGCTGGACTTCACCATTCCCCTTCCCGCCCAGCCGAGCCAGCCGTGACGGGTCCTCCCAACGTCGAGTCGCCGGACGGAGCCCACGGAATGACTCGCGTGGCCAAGGCCCTACGGGGCGCCACCCTCAGTTTCAAGCTGGTGGTGTTCGGGGCCCTGCTCACCGCTGTGGTGGTGGGGTCCGCGTTCCTGCCGCTGAGTCTGGTGATCCGGGGCAATAC
The DNA here is from genome assembly GCA_963704015.1 of uncultured Gemmatimonadales bacterium. Taxonomy (GTDB): domain Bacteria; phylum Gemmatimonadota; class Gemmatimonadetes; order Gemmatimonadales; family GWC2-71-9; genus DATIWD01. The sequence goes on along the minus strand of CAVPGI010000005.1, from coordinate 26,289 downwards.
CAAGCGGCTGCTGGCCTGGGAGCTGAGTCAGAACCTGCAGGCCCTCATCGGCCTCCAGAACCAGGGCCAGCAGCAGCTCCTCTGGACCTCGTCGGTGATCACGGAGCATCCGACGCTGCGCGCCGCGATGGAGACCTACCGCCTCGAGTCGGTGATGAGCCACAGCCCGCAGGCCGAGCTGCTGGCCACGATCCAGCACGAGGTGGAAGGCATCGTGGCGGGGCTGGGGCGGGACCTTCTGGTGATCACGGACGATCAGGGACGAGTGCTCGCGGCGAGCGAGCGGCGGGGCATCCATCCGACCATCGGCCAAGATCTGTCTTCCCTGAAGCTGATCCGGCACGCGCTCGATGGCGGAGACTCGACGACCTCGAGCCTGGGCGTGGCGCGGTTCGGCGACGTGTTCTTTCAGGTCGGGAGCGTGCCCATCGTCCTGAGGGGGATTCCCATCGGGGTCCTCCTGCTGGGCGACCGTCTGGATGAGGCCTACGTCTCGCGGCTCCGGGCGGCCCTGGGCGGTGCCCTCGTGGTGGTCGCCAACAGCAGCCAGGTCATCGCCTCCAGCTTTCCGACCGCTTCGAGGGACCCCGCGCCGTTCCGTCGGGCGGAGCCGGCGGACTCGGGGGCACGTGCGGCCACCGTCCGGCTGGGTGAGTACGAGTATGTCACCGCCCCCATGACGCTGGGCCGGGATGAGAGCGGTGACCGGGTCGTGCTCTATCTGCTCCACCCGTTGAGCGAAACGCTGGGTCCGCTCAATCGCTCGCTGCTGCTGAGCTTCCTGGTGTTCGGAGTATTGGCCGTGTTGTTGGCGGGACTGGGCGCCGGCCTGGTTTCACGGTCGCTGATGAAACCGATTCGGAGCTTCGTGGGCTTCATGGAGTCGGTGGCCCGGAGCGGCGATTACTCCCACCGTTTCGATGCGAAGGATGGCGCGGTGGAGGTGCAGACCCTCAACGCCTCCTACGACCGCCTGATCGATTCCCTGGCCCAGAAACACACCCAACTGGAGCAGCGGACCGTGGAGTTGTCCCAGGCCAACGTCTCCCTTCGTGAGGAGATGCGGGAGCGGGGACAGGCGGAACAGGCTTTACGGTTCAGCGAGCAGCAGCTTCGCCAATCGCAGAAGCTGGAAGCGGTGGGCACTCTGGCCGGGGGCGTGGCGCATGACTTCAACAACCTGCTGACCGTGATCGGGAGTTACACCGATCTGGTGATGGCCGAGCTGGACGAGAACAGCCCGCTCCTGGCGGACCTGGAGCAGGTGCGGCAGGCGGCCGATCGGGCTTCGGGACTTACCGCGCAGCTGCTCGCCTTCAGCCGCAAGCAGGTGATGCAGCCCAAGGTCCTGGATCTCAGCGGGGTGTTGGGCGGGATCGAGAAGATGCTCCGGCGCGTGATCGGGGAGGACGTCGAGCTCAAGACCATCAAGGAGCCGAATCTTTCCACCGTCAAGGCGGACCCGGGGCAGATCGGCCAGGTGCTGCTGAATCTCGCGGTCAACGCCCGGGACGCGATGCCGCAGGGCGGCACCCTCACGCTCCAGACCGCCAACATCGAGCTGACGGAGAAGGACCCCGACCGGAACCCGATGATGGCGCCCGGCCGCTGGGTGATGCTGGCCGTGACCGATACGGGCAGCGGCATGGACGAAGCGACCCGGGCCCGCATCTTCGAGCCGTTCTTCACCACCAAGGGGCCGGGGAAGGGCACCGGGCTGGGGCTCTCGACGGTCTACGGCATCGTCAAGCAGTCCGGGGGATTCATCTGGGTGGAGAGTGAGTTGGGGCGGGGGACCTCGTTCAAGGTCTATCTGCCGGCGGTTGATGAGGTCGAAGATGAGACCGATTGGACCGCGGAGCCCACGGAGGCCACCGGAGGCACGGAGACCATCCTCCTGGTCGAGGATGAACGTCCGGTCCGCGCCCTGGTGCGCCGGTGCCTGGAGCGGGCCGGGTACGCGGTCCTCGAATCCGACGGGCCCGCCGAAGCTCTGCGGCTCACGGCCCAGCACGAGGGCATGATTCATCTCTTGCTGACCGACGTGGTGATGCCCCAAATGAGCGGGAAACAGCTCGCCGAGCGGGTGGCGACCCTGCGTCCGGGTACGCGGGTGCTCTACATGTCGGGCTACACCGACGACACGGTGGCCCAACATGGCGTGCTGGACGCCGGCACCATGCTGATTCAGAAGCCGTTCACCCCCGAGAACCTCGCCGCCAAAGTGCGCGCGGTCCTCGACTCACCGCCCCGGGATGCCGAGGCGGTCTCCCCCGGGGTCTAGGAGAAGGCCGATGTTCCGACGCCTCCTCATCGCGGCTTGGCTCCTGCTGCCGACTCGCCTCGCGGCGCAGGACTGGCTCTTCCTCGACGGCATCGTCGACGGGGAGTTCTGGGCCACCGACTCGGGCTCGGTGCTCCTGACGAGGAACGAGGGCCATCCGGCTCCCTTCGGCCGTTTGCAGCTGTTCGCGGGGGTAGACCTGCGCGAGGGCCTCCAGCTCCTGGCGCTGGGTGAGCTGGAGGCGGGGAAGGGTGGGCAGGAAGGGAAGACTGAGGTGAACTACGACCAACTGGTGCTCCGCTATACCCGCTCGCCGGCGCTCACGGTCAACGTCGGCAAGTTCGCGACTCCGGTCGGTAGCTTCGCCAACCGCCGCTTCTCGCCGGTCAATCCCCTGATTGGGTCTCCGGACGGCTATCCCGTGCTCTATCCCTGGGGCATTCAGGTGGGTGGCGCGGGCTCCCGATTCGACTACCGGGTGTCCCTGATCAGCCTCCCCTACACGCATGAGAACTACGTCCCCGACCCGAGCGCGGCGCCCCACCTGGTGCTGGGGGCGGGGATCACGCCCACCACGGGTCTCCGGTTCGGGGCGTCCTTCAGCCTGGGCCCCTATCTCAATCGTGATCTAGGCTCGGATCTCCCTCCCGGCTCCTTCTGGGACGACTACTCACAGACGGTGGGCGCCGTCGACGCGGGCTTCAGTCGCGGCTACTTCGAGTTTCACGGGGAGGCGGCGGTTCAGTCGTACCAGGTTCCCACCATGAGCAAATCGCTCACCGGCTTCGGGAGCTACCTGGAATTCAAGTACACCTTCTCGCCGCGCTTCTTTGCCGCCACTCGGCTGGAGTACAACAAGTACGCCTACATCGAATTCGAGGACGAAGAGTGGAAAGGCGAGCTGCTGCCGATGTCCAACGGTGAAATCGGGGTCGGGTATCGCCCCTGGTCCCATACCATCATCAAGCTGAGCTACCGGCGCGACCACTGGTCCGTCGACGCGGACGAGCGAGACGAATTCCCCACGGGGAACGCCGTTGCGGTGCAAGTCTCCCAGCAGTTCGACCTGAAAAGCTGGTTCTCCAGGCCGCGATAGCTCAGGACTTGGCCCGCGGGCGCCGCCCCGGGTAGGACCTCGAGCCAGGGGGCTCGGCGGGAGCAGCCGCCGGCGGCTCGGGGTGCAGGGTAACCTCCACGGCACTCCCGGCGGTCAAGCCGGCGGCCATCTTCAACTCTTCACTCACGATCAGAAAGAACCCTCGGGCCCGCGCCACCACTGCGGACTCGAAGAGCAGGCCGTTCAGGCGTCCGCGCACCCGATGCCCGTGCCGGCCCGGGGCCAGCCGGACGGCCGGCAGCTTCCAGCGTGCCGTGGGGTCGAAGGGGACCAGGACGGCCATTTCTTTATGGCCTTCCAACAGGACGCCCGTGAAATGCTCGTTTCTCATCGGAAACCCTCCCGTCCGATCTACATCTCCGCGAGGATGCGGGCCTTGATCTGCTCGAACTCGGCGTCGGTCAGGAGGCCCTTCCCCAACATGTCCCTGGCCCGGGCCAAGCGCGCGGTGGGCGAGCGGCCGTCCTCGTCCGCCGCCGCGCCCGCGGGGAAACTGCCACCGCCTCCCGCCAGCTGAAGCCCGCCCGATTTGGCCCGCAGCTCCTCCAGGTCCCGGATGCGCCGCTTCTCCCGCCAGGCTTGTGCGTTGGTCTGGCAGAGGCGGTAGACGCTCTGGGCGTCCGCCTTCCTGAGACCCGGGAAGACCAACGCACTGGTTCCCGCCTGCCGGTTGCTGGCGAGATCAGTGGTGGGGGAGACCGAGAGGGCGATGGTGGCGCCGAAGATGCCGACCTTGAGAGCCACGTCGTGCAGGTCCTGCCAGCGCACGTCCACCGGGGTGAAACCGCCGATCAATCCTCGGTGGACGCCGATGAACCGTCCGGTCGTGGCTCCCACGATGGCCCGCCGGTGCGCCAGCGCGAAGAGCCGCCTCTGGATGGCCCAGGCCTCCAATTGCTCGCCCGGAATCAGCAGGGCCCGCAGGGCTTCCAGCGCCCGGCCGAGGCCGGTGTCGGAATCGGTGAGCCGGGGATCGGCTGCGGGGTGAGACATGGCTTCTCCGGACGATGGGGACCGCGGGGGAGCGGCCCCGAGCCGTCCCCCCGTTCCACGGGAGGATTAGCGTGTCGTCCAGAAGGCCGGTTGTCAAATCGGGGGAACAGGGGAACAGGAGAACGGGGAAACACGAGAACGGGAGCCCTGCCCGGTCCGCTGGTCCCTTTCACCCGTTCTCCCGTGCGCCCCTTCTACCGCTTCTTCTCGTACTCCGCGATCAGGCGTTTGGGCGCGTTCCTGCGCCAGGCCTGCTCCAGCACCTCACGCAGGACCTTCGGCCTCACGCGTGCGAGACGCACCAGGACGGTGGGATAACCGTGGTAGTGATCGGTGGTGAAGAAGGTCCGGGGATCGGCCTGGATCCGGAAATCCCGCTCGTCGAATCCGCACTTGACCGCCAGGGACTCGCCGTCCTCCCGGAGCCGGGCGAGGAACTTCCCGCGGACCCGGAAGGCCGGCGTCCCGTACGACATCCCTTCCTCGACGCCGGGGAAGGCGGCGACCAGCTTCCGTACCGTCTCGAAGCGCACACGCATTGACGGTCGAGTACGTCTCACCGCCTCCCCGGGTCAGGATCTAGTATCCGCTGTGTTCCTTCTGCGGGTCGTCGGCCGGGTTGACGTAGGTCATGGCAAAGGGACCCATCCCGCTCACTTCGACGACCGTGGCGCCTTTGGCCTGGGCGTAGTGGTGCATCTTGGCCGGAATGCTCCCCTTGTCTCCCACGTTCATGGGCTTGGTCTTCTTGGCGTCGAAGGTATCGCCCATGCCATAGAGGAAGGTGCCCGACTTGACCTCGACGGTCTCATCGGTCGGATGGAAGTGGGGCGGGATCTTGTATCCCGAAGGCATCTTCAACTGGACTGCGAAGGGCGCTGCTTTCCCGGGGTCGCCGCTGACCACCGCCATTTCCGCTCCCTTGGGGAAGACGGCCGGGGCGGGCCCCCAGTGGAGTGCGGCTGGCGCGGCCTGGGACCAGGCCGGGCTGGCCAGGATTAGGAGGGTACCGGTGAGCGTGAGCGTTCGCATGATCTCCTCGCAGGAGTGGGACGACGATTCAAGAATAGAATGACGACATGCACGCCGAAAGTCCGACCTCATGACCGACCCGCAGCCCAGGCCGCGAGGCCGAGGCAGAGGGTGATGACGGTCGAAAAGACCACGGGTGCGATGAAGAAGTACCGCCAACTAAGGAGCGTGACGGCGGCGAAGCATGCGAACAGGCCCCAGGTAATGAGCGGCATCCCCTTCAGCGTGTCCTGGCTGAGGCCCCCCAACTGCCAGGCCAGGAGCGCCGCAAAGAGCAGGAGCACCGTCACGAACAGCCCGAACCCGACATAGAAATCCCAATAGACGCGACTGACCCCCTGGACCTCGAACCGGATGGACTGGAGCGAGGAGATGAGGGGATCCACGCCCCACCGGGGATCGACCCGCCGGAAGCCCATCGTGTGTCCGATCGCAAACAGCAGCAGCAGGCCCGACGCGACGCGGTAGAGCAGGGAAGCCTTCATCTAGGATCCTCCAAACAGGGGAGCGGCGCGATGGCGCCGTCAGTTGGTGACCGCGTACCGCACGGCCATCCCCGCGACGTTGTGGAACGAGACGTGGCAATGGAAGAGCCAGGTGCCGACGTCGTCGGGCACCATGTCGGCGACCTGCATCTGCATCGCACCCAGCCACGTCACGTCGCTCCGCATCCCGTTGATCACGGTGGTATTCCCGTGCCAATGCGGCGTATGGAAGTCGAAGTCGTTGGTGGAGGCCATGAGGTACCAGCGGACCCGCTGACCCTTCGTCACGGTGTAGGCCGCCAGGGGCAGCGAACCGTGGGTGTAGCCGTTGATGCTGAACTTCACGAACCAGGGATAGAAGTTCTGGAGCTCGAGCTGCGCGGGGTTGGGGATCGGTGTCGACTTCATCTCCGGCATCGGAAGATTCTGCGGTGCGAGCCAGTTGTTCTCCTCGTGGACCTGGGCGAAGTCGGCGACCAGCTCCCGGTCGACGTCGACGGGAGACCCGTCGGCCCGGGCTTTCCCGCGCGCGGTGATAATCATGACCCCCAGGAGTCCCGTATTGACGTCCCGGACTTCGTCGACGTGCGAATGGTACATCCACATCACCGAGCTGCCGTCCATGGGACCCGGCCCGGCCCGCTCGGGCACCGGCCAGACATAGGTATGGGTCTCCCCGGGTGGGACCGCGTTGCCGTGCCGGGTCCCCCCGCCGCTCCCGTCATCGTAAGGCGAGCCCTCATGGTCCTTGGTGTAGAAGACCCCGTGCGGATGCATACTGAACGGCCGAGGACCATTGTTCCGGAAGACAACCCGAATGGTGTCGCCCACGACACCTCGGATCAGGGGCCCCAGGAAACCCAGGTGTTCCCACTCGGGCGGCCGCGGCTTGAGCGTGGCAAAGGTGCTGTCGGTGTACTCGCGGTAGAGCACCTTCTGGTAGGCGGTGCTCACCGGATGGGGCTTGGCCTTGGCGAAGAACGCCGAATCGGCGAAGGGGGCGCCCTTGATCTGGTCTCGTCCCCCGGCGACGTAGTCCCAGGTGACCACGTCGGCGGCGACGTAGTACGTGCGGGTCTGACCCCCGCCGGCGCCGGAAGCGCAGGCGGCAGCCAACAGGAGCAGGAAGCAGTGCGAGCCGCCACCGGCGCGTCGAGGACGGGTCATGGGTCGATTCGCTCGAGTGAGGAGGCCAATAGTATCATGGCCGGTTTCGACAAACGCCAGTGTAACGGCCAGGGGCGACGGTCTCGCGTCCACCCGCGCATTCGTGGCCGGTCTGCGCTCGGTTTGGGGTTACTCCTAAGATGCTACCCGAGGCTCCGCGGTCGCACGTTCTGGCCCGGAGCCTCGGCGATCAGTGAGGATGGACGCGGGTGGCGGTCGTCTCGCCATTCCAGACCAGGGCAGAGACCGCCCCGGCGCCGTTGCGCTGGAAGGTGATCGGAACGTAGAGCGGGCGGAAGAAGAACTGATCCGCGCCCTCCCAGTCCATGGGAAGGAAGGCACCATCGGGCCCCGCGAGCAGGAGCCCCCGTGGAACCGCCTTCACCGAGAGCACGAACCCCGGCGCAATCTCATAGTGTCCGACATAGGCGGCGAGATCCGCGGAGTCGGGTATCTCGGTGACCAACAGGCGCAATTCGGGTTTCGCATACGATTCGCCCAGCGCCATCGCGGCGAGGTCGATCCCCATTCGCTCGGTGACATCCGCCTGGACATTGCTCAGGACCACGATTTCCAGGTCCTCGGCGGGGTAGAGGCCGACATAACTCGTGTACCCGGTGGGGATCCGCCCGTTCTGCTCCAGCATGTCGCGGCCGAAGCGGGTGCGCTTCCCCCAGCCGAAGGGATAGGTGAGCGTCTGCAGGTTCACCGGCATACCGCGCCGGACCGCCTCGAGCCAGCGGTAGAGATCGTCGGCGCTGGCATACACCGAGCCGTTACCGAACATCCAGGTCCAGCTCACCGGCGCCGCGAGGGAGAGGCGTTCGGGGGGAAACCCGGGATCGTAGCCCAGCGCCATCCCCGGTGGCATGTCCCCGTCCTGCATCACGCCCGACCGCTTCATGCCCAGGGGCCGAAACAGGTTTCGCGCGAGAAAATCCGGGTAGGAGATGCCACTCGCCTTCTCCACGATGGCGGCCAACACGAAGTACCCGGTGTTGCTGTAGCTCGACCGAGCACCGGGTGGAAAATCCAGCGGCGCGGCCTGGGCCTGGGCGAGAAAGGCGCGCTGGGATATGGGCTCCATCCGCCCCGCGGCATAGGCCTGCCAGGAGTAGTAGTCCTTCAGCCCCGAGGAGTGCTCCAGCAGCTGAGTAATGGTGATACTGTCCCCGTGAGCGAAGCCCGGGAGATATCTCGTCACCGGATCGGTGAGTCGGACCTTGCCCTGCTGGGCGAGCAGGAGGATCGCGGCGGCGGTGAAGGTCTTGGAGATGGATCCGACGGCGAAAGGCGTGCTGGCCGTGGGAGAGATGCTCTCGGCCAGGTCGGCGTTGCCGTAGCCGCGGGACACCAGGGTCTGCCCGCCTCGGGCCACTAGGATGGTCCCCGAGAAGTCGGCCATCTTGAGATAGGGCCCGACATACTCATCGACCCTGGCCGCGAATTCGGCCGGGGTCGATGGGGTCTGCGCTGGAGCCGCCGTTCCGCAGAGGACCGAGGCCAGCAGACCAGAGAAGACGCCGGACCGGACCAGCGGTGGCCTTGAGTCAGTCACTGCCGATCGAAGACCGAGACGTTCTTGATCTTCCGCCCCGAGGCGTCGGTGCCGCTGGTGGTCGTGGTCAGCACCTTCCCGTCCTTGGAGACCACCCGTCTTGCTGTTTGCACCACGTGGCCGGCCCGTTTGCGCGTAACATCGACGGTGGACGCATCGATCATCTTGAGCACCACGGTATCGTAGTCCGCCGCACCGGTGGCCGGATAGTTCTTGCCGTCGTAGTTGGCCGTGTACTCGGTATGGGTAGGCTTCCCAGCCGCGTCCACGCCGTCGGTCGTAACATGGACGCCTTTGCCGGCGACCTCGTACCTGAGCGTAAGGCTCTTGGGCGGCGACCCCGGCGCGTACCTGGATTTGGCCAAGTCAAGCTTCCAGGTACCCATGGCTCGATCACCAGTTTGGGCGGTCAGCCTCGCCGTGGGGACGAGGATCGCGAGCCCGGTGAGGACAAGGGTGATTCGCCAGAGGGACGGCATTCCTCTCCTCCTTGGCTGCAACTTTTCTCCCGCAGGTGTGAGACTCGCTGGGGGCCTCGGCCGGGGCCGGCCGATAAGCTGCAGACCGAGCCAGCGTGGGGCAAGACTGTTCCTCGGGCCGCCTCAAGCCTCGAGCGAGCCCCGCTGTCCCTCGGCTGGGAGGGCCTCCTGTGCCGCGCGAATCCGATCGTAGACCGAGCGCGCGTCCTCGATCAGGTCGAACGAAGGTCCCTGATACCGTCCGCTCATCGGCCACCCGGAACCGACCAGGCGGCTGTACTGGGGGAACGAAGGGCCCAGAGTGATAGTCCCGGTCCGGTCCTCTCGCTCGGTCAAGGTCATGTCGCTGATCGAGTGAAGGGGAAGGCTCCGAGTCTGCCGGCCGATCAGGCCGGAGACGATGATGGCCCGCTGGTTGGTGAGCCCGTAGACGGTGCGGCTCCGGAGATAGGCGTCCATGAAGAATCGTCCGACGATGAGATAGAGACCGATCAGGACGAAGGGGATGCCCCAGAGGCGGAACAGGGGAGGGGCATTGGCGCGGATGACCATCAGCTCCCAGAAGATGGCGAAGCCGCCCCACATGAGGCTGAAGGGAACCATCAGGGCGTCTCCGGCGCGAAGCCGGATCCCGCCCAGGGGTCGTCCGGCCCAGAGCAGCTTCTCGCCGGGCCCCAGCTCGGGTCGTAAGGCCTGTTCCTCTTCGAAGCCCATCGTGAAGTCGGGAGTTGGAGGTAAAGGCTAGGGGTCGAAGACGATCGCTTGAGCCTCCACGGCTTCGACCACGCGAATCAGATAGTCCTGTCGCTGCTCCGGGGGAAAGGCGCGGATGGTCTCGGCATCGCTGGTATAGCCGTGGCGGGCCAGAAAGTCGCAGAAGCTGGTCTGGACCTCCACCTCTCCGGTAGCGATCACCGACCGCAGGTCCGCCAACGACGAAATCCAGCAATTCCCGCACCGATACGTCGTCAGGATCCGGCGCATCTCGCGATTCCAGGAGGGGATCACGTGGGCGTCGGCCCCCGAGCACGGGGTGCGACAGCCCGAGCACATGAGACTGTAGGGCGGAGCGGCTTCCTCTGACATGATCGATGAGAGGCTGTGAGAGACCGGAAGGTCCAATTCAGGCTTGCGGCCCGGCGGGTCCCTTGCCGGCGAGCGCCTGTAGCTCCTCGGCGAACCGCTTGGGGTCGATCGGTTTGAAGAGGACTCGCGCGGCGCCCGATTGAAGCAGCTCGTCCTCGTGGCTGGGGTCCACCGTACCGGTCACCACCATGATGGGGATCCGGCTAGTCCTGGCGTTGCCGCGGAGCCGCTGCAGCAACACACTCCCACCACCCGCCGGCATCTGCATGTCGGTAATGATGAGGGCTGGGCGCTCCCGCACCGCCTCCGTAATGCCGGAGAACGCATCACCGACGGCCAGCGCCTCGAATCCCTCCGCCTCGACGATGGCGGCCAGGAATCGCACCATGTCCTGGTCATCTTCCACGATGAGGACGCGCTTGGGTTTGGGCATACGGAAAGGTAAGCGGGATCTGGAGATAGGCGTGTCGCCGCCCGCCGTCGAGGGAGAAGGTGCGGCATCCGGCTCCATCGTGCAACCACGGAAACCGGGACGCCGGCGTTCCCAAGCAAGTGGTTGGTTCGGTGCGCTGCCTTTACAGGACTGTGATTCCCCGAGGAGCCATTCCGTTACTCGGCAAGTCCTCATTCGGGCATGTCACGCCCATTTCTCCTCGTGCTGCTCGCGGCCTTGATCGCTCAGGCGGCCTGCCGCCCGTCGATCCCGGCCACCGACGGTATGCTGACCCTCGCGGATGGCCCCCATCTCTACTACACCATCTTCGGCAAGGGAGCGGATACGGTCGTCGTCCTCCCCGGGGGCCCTGAGCTCTCCGCTCAGTATCTCATCGAGTCGCTGAGGCCGGTCGCACTGACTCACGCCCTGCTCGTCTATGACCCACGGGGTCGGGGACGCTCGGATCCGGTGGCCGACTCGACTTTGACTGCTACGGCGGAGATCACCGACCTCGAGGCGCTGCGCACCCATCTGGGCATTCCTCAGTTGACGCTGTTGGCCCATCACCGAGGTGCCACCCTGGCGGCTCTTTACGCGGTGCGTTACCCGGAACATGTGAGGCGTATCGTACTGCTGGCGCCTAACCCGCCCGGCCGCCGACAGCTCTACGCCATCTCGATCATCCCGAAAGACTCGGTCGCTTACGCCTCGTACCTTCGCGCAACCGCCGCCGGCCAGGACAGCACCGACCCCCATGAGTTCTGTATCCGGTATTGGGGCTTCGCCTTTTCGCCGATGGAAGTGACCGATCCGAAACTGGTGCGCGCTCTGGCACCGGCCATGTGTTCGGAGGCTCCCGCCAGCCTCGTGCGTCGCGCCCGAGCCGGCCACCAGGTGAGCCGCTCCCTCGGGCTCTGGGACTTGGAGGACACCCTTCGTCGAGTCACCGCGCCGGCATTGGTAATTGAAGGGACAGGTCCTGATCCGGTGGTCTCCGCCGCGCGCACCTGGGCGGCCTGGCTGCCTAGTGGACGTTTCCTTAGTTCCACCGGACCCGTGCTGTTTCCCTGGACCCAAGACCCGAAGGTGCTCGACCAGCTCTCGACCTTCCTTCAAGGAACCTGGCCGGACCGCGCAGAGCATCCCTCCCTCGAGCGCCCTGTAACGCACGACGCCGAGGCAAGTAGCCCTCTGGAGCCTGCGGGGCGTGTCGCGAGAGCGTCACGATGACGCGGTAAGCGGGTGACCCGCGCGTTACCTGCCGATCAATCCTCCGATGCAAACGATCCCCAACCTACCCGTTTAGCCCGGCCGCCCGCCTCCAGGCCGGATCACCCACGTCGAGCTCCTGCAATGGTCAACCGTTGGTCGTGGGTTCGCCAGCCGCTGGGACTCCTGCTGGCCGCGCTCGCACTGGGCTGGCCCACCCTCCTCCTGGCACAGGGAAGTGGTGGGCGGGTCGCGGGCCGAGTCATCGTCGCCGAGACCGGACGGCCGCTGGCCGGTGCCCGCATCGGGGTGAGCGGGCAGACCGGCGTCCTCGAAACCGATCTCGATGGCCGGTTCCGCTCCCCGCCGCTCCCCACGGGCCTGTACGTGATCCGGGCCTCGATGATCGGCTTCAAGCCCGTGGTGTCCGACACCGTGAAAATCGAAGACGGCCAGGTGAAAGAAGTGAGCTTCGCGCTCCAGGCCTCGCCGATCCAGTTGGAAGAGCTGGTGGTGGAGACGTCCGAACCGGCGAAGGCCGCCAAGGACGCGGGCCTCCTGGCCCTCCAGCAAGCGGCTCCGGCCGTGACCGACGGGATCAGCGCCCAGGCCATCGCACGCTCGCCCGACCGGGATGCCGGCGAGGCGGTCCGGCGGTGACCGGCGTCTCCCTGATCGGCGGGAAGTTCCTGGTGATCCGCGGCCTGGGCGAGCGCTACAGCAACGCGCTCCTCAACGGGGCCGAGATGCCCAACCCCGTGGTCGAGAAGAAGATCCCGCCGATGGACCTGTTCCCGGCCAAGCTGATCGACGCCCTAGTGGCCACCAAGACGGCCACGCCGGATCGGCCCGGCGACTTTGCCGGGGGCTCGGTGGAGATCACCACCAAGGACTTCCCCGAGACTAGCGTCGCCCAGGTCGCGATCACCGGCGAGTACAACAGCCAGGCCTCCTTCCAGCAGCTGCAGCTGGCGCCCCGTGGCGGCACCGACTTTCTCGCCATCGACGACGGCCGGCGGCGGGCGCCCGCCATTCCGTTCAATCAGCCGGACGTCTTCAAGCGCGCAGCGGTGCTGCAGGGCTTCGGGTACAACGTCTGGGATCCCTCGTCCCGGTTCGTGGCGCCCAACTTCGGTCTCGACCTGAGTCTCGGCGACCAGGTCCAGGGCGAGAAGAACGCCTTTGGATACATCGCCGCGCTTTCCTACAAGAACCGCGCGGTCTACAGCCCGGACCGGGTCTACAACATCTACTTCCAGGGTCAGCAGGGTTCGGCCTTGGTGGACTGGGGCGGGATCGTGAACCTGAGTTGGCGCCTTGGGCAGGGGACCAAGCTCGGGCTCAAGAATATCTACACCCGCTCGGCGGATGAGACCACGCTGAGCGCGGCCGGGACCCAGGAAGCCAGCGACGTCTTCGAGCGGGTCTATCAGGTCAGCTATGTGGAGCGTTGGCTCTGGCAGTCGCAGCTAACGGGAGACCATCGCCTGCACCTGCTGATTCCCTCGACCGTGGCCTGGAAGGCGACGGTGGGCCAGGCGCAAGTGGACAACCTGGACAACCACTCGGCCAAGTACCAGACCGATATCAATTTCGGTGGCACCTCCCTGACCGCGCTGCACCAGGTCAGGCTCCTGCACGACAATATCGGCAGCGGCCAGCTCGACTGGTCGTTTCCTTTCTCGCTCCGTGGTCCCCAGGACGCCCTCTTCAAACTGGGCGGCCTCTATCGTGCCCGGGTGCGGGATTACCAGGCCAGCGACGTCCTGGTGCTCCCCAGCGCGCAGGCCGGCACGGTCACCGGACTCAGTCAGGTCGACTTCGGAGCGATGGCGCCGGAACAGGCCTTTGCCCCCGAAAACCTGGGGTCCTACTGGGAGTGGCGCGGCTCCGACAACAACAACGATCCCTACAAGACGGACGATCGCCTCGGGGCGGCGTACGGCATGCTCGATTTCCCGATCCTTCGGCCGGTGCGGGTGGTGGGCGGGGTGCGCTTCGAGAAATGGGATTTCGTGCTCAAGCCGGGCGGCGACAATCCGATGGGCGATTTCATCGCCCGGGGCCGCACCATCGAGCGGCACGATCTCGACCCGCTGTGGTCGGTCAACCTGACCTACGCCCTCACCAACACCATGAACCTTCGGGCCGCGGCCTACCGCACGCTGGCCCGGCCCGACGCGCGGGAGATCTCGCCTGGTCAGTACACACCCATTGGGGGCCTCGGGTCGTGCAGCGAGGTGGGCGACTCGACCATCGAGCGGAGCCTGATCAACAACTACGACCTCCGCTGGGAGATGTACCCTCGGCCCGGCGAGCTGTTCGCGGTGAGCGGCTTCTTCAAGTACTTCCAGCGGCCGATCATCGAGATCCGCACCACGGGCAGCGTGGTGGGCAACACGGCGCAGTGCATCACCAAGAACGGGGATAACGCGAAGCTGGGCGGCCTCGAATTCGAGGGCCGACGCGCGCTCGATTTCCTTCCCGGATTCCTGTCCAACCTGAGTCTCGGCGCCAACCTCACGCTCACCCAATCGGCGATCGAGATCCCACAGGGGCTGGGCATCGGCAGCCGGGAGTTCATCGGCGAATCGCCCTATCTCATCAATGGGATGCTGGGATACGCGAGCCCGAAGGGCGGGGCCACCTTCTCTCTCCTTTACAACTACTACGCCGACCGTCTGGTCAAGTACTCCAACCGCAACGTTCCCAACCAGACCACCCCGGAGCCCAACCCCAATTGGGTCGAGCAGGGACGCGGGCAGCTGGACGCCAAGCTGGGTCTGCGCATCGGGGCTCGCCTGGGCCTGACCCTTTCCGGGAAGAACCTCACGGGTTCCTCGGTCAAAGTCGTTGAAGACGCCGCCCCTGGTCGGCTGGTGGAGCAGTACAACCCTGGACTCACTATCGGGACCAGCGTCAGCTATGACTTCTAGGCTCCGCGTTCGGCGGAGAGAGTTGCTGCTGATCGCCGCGCTGTCCCTGCCGGCGGCCGCCTGCAGTCAACCGGATGCCCTCGGTTTCTCCGCTTCGGTTGGGGCCTCCCGATTCGATCCTGGCAGTGCCGCTGGGTCAACATCTCATCGCCGTGCAGTGGTCAGAGGTCCCCGGTGCCGCCGGCTATCAATTGGAGCGGCGGATCAACCTGACCGGCCCCTTCGACGTCATCCAGGACATCGACGCCCGCACCACCACGGCCTACAGCGACGACACGGTCGAACCGGAGACGACCTACGGTTACCGGATCGTAGCCATATCCTCGGCCGGGAAGCCCTCGACACCGAGCATCGTCGCGGGGGCGCGGACGCCGCCGGTCCAGGGGATTCTGGTGAACACCTCGCCCGAGATCAGCGGAGGGGTCGAGGACCCCGACGGCTACACGCTGACGATCAGCCAGAACGGCCAGACTGTCACCCAGACCGCGATTCGGGTGCAGGAAGAACGACGGTTCAGTCCCCTGGCTCCCGGCGCGTATCAGGTGACCCTCAGCGGGGTCGCGAACAACTGCACGGTGGGAGGCGGGAACCAACGTGCCGTCACGGTCACCGATCAGGGGCTGGCCACGCTGGCCTCGGTGGTCTTCGTGGTCGGTTGCCGCGACCCCGATACCGGGCGACTCCAGGTTGGGGTCACCACCACCGGCGACAGTCTGGACACCGATGGCTATCGGGTCACTCTGACGGGTGTGGCGGACGATGCCACGCTGCCCGACTCGTTGCGGGCCTTCTTCCGCCGCGATTCAGTCGGCCCCCAGGCCCAGCTCAGCTATGCGTCGCTCCGGCCCGGTCATTACACGCTGGCCCTTGCCGGGGTGGCCGGGAACTGCGCGCTGACGGGCGCCGCGACCCTCGAGTTCCGCGCGGAGAAACTGGACGACCTGGCCAAGTCGTTCGCCATCACCTGTCAGCGCGGGGTAGATCCCAATCGCCCGCTGGCCTTGACCAACCATTGGATCCCGGCCAGTGCGGGAGTCGGCCAGCATACGGTGCTGGAAGTCGGGATGGACCTGACTGCGGCGCCCAGCCGAGACGTAGCAGGAGTCCAGGCGGTGCTGGGGTTCGATCCTACCGCGGTGCGGCTCGACAGCGCGGTGGCCCTGGCGCCCTGGCAGGGAACCTTCAATAGCGCCGTGGCCGGGCGGGTGACCTGGATCGCCTTTATCACGGGCGGCGGCATCTCGGGGACCACGACCTTCGCGCGGTTCTACTTCACCGCTGTGGGGGCTGCCGGGGCGACCACCACCACTGCGACCACCATTACGGCGGTCGCTGATGGAAGCGGCTCCAGCATCGGCTCCTTGGTCCACAAGGTCGAGGCGACGTTCACCGTGGGGAGCGGCGGCGGCAACCAGCCCCCAGTGGCCAACCTCGGGGGGCCCTATCAGGCCACGGTCGGCGTTGCCCGGAGCTTCAACGGGAGCGGCTCCTCGGATCCGGACGGAACCATCGCGGGGTATGCCTGGACCTTCGGCGACGGCGGGACCGGGAGCGGGGTCACGCCGAGCCATACCTATGCCGCAGCCGGCTCCTATCCGGTGACGCTGACCGTCACCGATAACCAGGGCAGCACCGCTTCGGCCGGCACCACCGTCACGGTCACGAGTGGAGGCGGGAATCAGCCGCCGGTGGCCCAGCCTGGCGGCCCCTACACCGGGGTCACCGGTACTGCGGTGAGCTTCGACGGTCAGGCCTCGAGCGATCCCGACGGCACCGTGGCCAGTTACGCCTGGACCTTCGGTGACGGGGCCACGGCCACTGGTCCCACCCCCACTCATGCCTACGCGTCGGCCGGGACCTACACTGTCGCCCTCACGGTCACCGACAATCTCGGCGCCACCGGGACCGCCTCCACCAGCGCCACCATCAGCGGAGCGGGAACCCCCTTCCATTGGCAGGGCAGCTTCGGGCCGATCAATCCCGCCGACAGCCTGGTCGCCCTGACCGTCACCTTGGACCTGTCCACTGACATCCCGGAGACCCCGGGCCCGGAGGCGCTGCAGTCCTGGGCGGTGGATTCGCTGCAGTGGGATCCGGCGGTGCTCCGTTACTTCTCCTTTAACTTCGGGCCGGGCGGTGCCGGTTCGGTCAACCCCACCGACGCCAACAGCCAAGGGAAGCTGATCTTCAGCGGGGTCCAGCCGGCTGCGCAGTCCACCGGGGTCATCACCATCGCGGTGATCCGGTTCAAGGTGATCGGGGCTTCAGGCAGCTTGTCCACGACCCGGACCGCGTTGGGACCCCTGCTGGGCACCGCCGCCACCGGCGGATTCAACTACCGATCCAAGACCGACGTAAACGAGGGATCGATTTCCTCGCCTTGACGCGTGGCCGTGTCACGGCCAGACGACCGTCTGTCACGACGACGGTCACGACCCGTTCTCGAATCGTTACGTCCGAATCATGGGGTTGTGGGTGCGGGAGCCGACTCTAAGCGGCGAGTCGCAGGAGCACTTGGGCCGCCCGGCGGCCTCCCACCAACCCACCATAGGAGGTTTCATGCAGTCCACTCGTCGAGCGGGCCCCGCTTGGCTCGGCATCATCCCGAGGGTCGTGGTTGGCACGGTCGCCTTGACCGCGCTGGCCTGCGGCCGCGGCGAGCAGGGAGCGGGCCCCAATCTCCCCGGAGAGCCACCGCCCAATCCGCAGTTCAGCCGAGCGGCCTACATCTTCGACGTCAACACGGCCAAGCGGACCGTGAACATCACGGCGCCCAACGGGGCCACCTTCTCCACGGCGCTGCCGGGGAGTGCTGACAAACCGGGCCCGTCCTTCTCGATCGGGGCTCCGCCTTCGTTCTCGATCGTGGCGGGCGACGTGGCCTTATTGACCGTCTCCAACTACTTCGCGTCGAACGTCGGCGACTTCATCCCGAACAAGATCCGGGTCCGCTTCGATGTGAGCATCACCAACCGGCTGTCCAGCGTCCAACTCATCACTCCGACCTTCCCGCCCCCGCCCGCCGGAGTCGACGGGATCCTGCTCTTCCCCTTCTCGACCACGGTGACCCAGACTACGGGCGGCGCCTCGGTCGGTGGCGATGGCACGGACATCATCATCGAGCTCCCCAACCGGGGCCAGACCGCGCCCAGCACCGACTGGGATGGCACCGGGTCGGCCGGGAGCGGGGCACCCTTCAACTTCTTCAATGACGCCGACTGCTCCGCGGCCGGCGCCAACGACTGTTATCGCTGGGAGGCTTTCGCGGAGCCCCTGGCCGCCGGCGCCACCTCGACGGCGCGGACGGTGGGCTTCGACATCGATCCCACGGTCTCCAGCTTCCGCGCCCGCTTGATCCTGGCGGCGGATCTGCAGAACTCCGGGCCCGCGCCCGTCGGCACCATCTCGGGGAGCGTTACCTCGCCCCTCGCCGGGCCCCTCACGGGGGTCACCATCACCGCCACGCCGGGTACCGGTTTGACCGGGACCTCGGGTGTCGGTGGGGCCTACACTATTCCGAGTGTGCCGATCGGGCCCAAGACGGTCGCCATCACCAGCGGTCTGCCGGCCGGTTGCACCAACCCCGGCTCGCAGAACATCACCATCACCAACGGCGTGACCAGCACGGTCAACTTCGTGGTCACCTGCCCGGGTCCCTCTGGATCAGTGGTGGGTAGCATCACGCGGACCGGGGCGGGCACCCAGTCGTTGGCTGGGGTCCTCCTGACCGCCACTCCGGCGGCTACCGGTACCTCGCCCGTTTCGGCGGCGGCGACCGGTGCAGCGTCCCCCTTCAGCTATTCCATCAGCGGCGTGGCGCTGGGTCTCGGGGCCGGGGCCGGGAACGGGTCGGTGAGCTTGGGCACGTTGCCCGCCGGCTGCACCAACCCCGGGCCGGGCAGCTACACCGGTCTCACCAACGGCGGAACCGTCACCGTCGACTTCACGGTGGCTTGCGTGGTCCCGCCCAGCTTCTACCAGTTGTCCAGCTCGTGGGGGACGATCAGTGGGGGCAAGGTCTCGCTCACCATCACGTTCGATCCTACCACCCGGAACGATCCGGCAGTGAACGGTGCCGCGGCCGACGACATCAACGGCTTCTCCGGCAACGTGAACTGGGGAACCACCCGGTTGGCCATCTTCCCGGCGTCGGGTGTTGGGTCGGATCCCACGGCGACCTGCGTCAAGCCGGGATCCTCGCCGTTCGATGCGGTCTTCGTCTTCAACAACAACTTTGCCCCGAACACGTTCCGCATCGTCGCGGCCGCGAGCGGGGCCGGTGCCACCACCCCGACGGTCATTGCGGTCTGCACGTTCAACGTGCTGGCCGGAGCGGCCACCACGGTGACCACCGCTACCGGCAGTCTGCAGATCACGTCGTTCAACGGCGGGACCCCGGTCAACCTGACGCCTAACACCCAGACGACCGAGGCGACGCTAGCCATCCCGTTAGTCCCGTAATGCTTGGATTTCCGGAGGGCCCCCGCGGGCTTCGCCCGCGGCGGGTCCACCCGGACACCCCAATAGAGGAGATCGTCCGACATGAATCACACGCCTCTCCTGTTGTGGCGCCGGTCGGCCTGGGTGCTGGGAGCACTCACGGTCGTCGCCATTGCCGCCGGCTGTCAGCGGGACCAGACGGAACCGCTGGCGGTTGGAAAGAACACTCCCGATCTCCGGGTCGGCCTGGAGGTTTCCTCCGGGGACGCGAGCCCGGGGACGCGGATCGCGGTCGCGATCCGCGCCGCCGCCCAGCTGCGCACTCCGCTGCAAGGGCTGCAGGGCTCCGTCCGGTTCGATCCGGCCCTGCTCAGCTATGTCGGTCAGTCCACCGAGCGTCCCGACCTGGTCATGATCAACGAGAACGACGCCGGTCGCGGGCGGGTTCGTGCCCTCTCCCTCAAGGTCGAGGGGTTGGAGGAGCGGACGGCTGTACTCGTGTTCCAAGTGAAAGGAGCTGGGTACCTCAACGCCTTGCGGTACGAGTTCGAATTGGCCGGCGGCCGCGATCTCGAGATCCGAAAGGCCGCTCTGGCCTCGCTCGCGGTCGCCTCGGATCTCTCGGTGCCGATGGCCGGTCGCCTGACGGCGGCGGATTGGAGCCAGCGGTTGGCGCCCAATCTCTGGACCGTTTGGCACGGCCGCCCGTCGTTGTCGCCGGGGCAGTACATCGCCAATCTCAAGTACGGCGACGGCAACCTCGACGGGTCGGTGGATCTGCTGGACATCATTTACGTGGCCAACGTGTCGGTGGGGAACGCTCCCCTCATCGATGGCACCAACCGTGACGCCGTGGTCGCCGGAAACGTCCGGCCGGCCAACGGTGGAACGGGTGGCACGCCTCGTCCCGGCGCCGAGGACGGGACCGCCAACCCTCAGGGGCAGATCGACCTGTTCGACCTGCTGGCGATCGCCAACGAGTTCGCCGGCTTCCCACAGACCGTGGTGGGCGACGTGATCCCTGGCCGCGGCCCCACCAATCCCGATGGGACCGGCAAGCCTCGGGTGGCCATCACCGCCAACATCACCAGCAACCGCACCTTCTTTAAGGACACCGTCTATCAGATCGCCGACGGCACCCTGCCGGCGACCGACGTGGGCGGGATCATCCGGGTCACCAACGGCGCCACCCTCACTATTCAGCCCGGCACCCGGATCGAAGGCTGGTACGGGCAGATCTCTGCCGGGTCGGGCGTCGGCGTGCAGCAGGGCGTGCTCTCGATCGAGCGCGACGGACGGATCGTGGCCGACGGGACCGCGCTGGAGCCGATCGTCTTCACCTGCGTTCTCCCCACCATCGCCGGTCCCAAGGGTGAACCGGCCGGCACCCGGTATCCGGGTTGTTGGGGCGGGCTCTACATCAATGGAAACGCTACTATCAACGCCACCTCCACCACCTCGGCCGCGGCAGGACCCAGTCCGGTCGTAACCGGGCGCTCCGCCGGCGGCTGCATCCAGGAACAGGACGAGCTTAACACCAACCTGTACGGTGGCTGCAACGACGCCGACTCCAGCGGCGTGCTCCGGTATGTGCGCTCCGAGTTCGGCGGGGGCCGAGTCACGACCACCGCGGAGCGAAACGGCATCACCTTCAACGCGAACGGCAGCGGGACCGTGGTGGATTACGTCGAGGCCTTCGCCGCGCTCGACGACGGATTCGAGTCGTTTGGAGGTACTGGGAGGTATCGGCACCTCCTCCTGGTGGGCAACGAGGACGACAATTTCGACTTCGTGCTCGGCTTTCGCGGCAAGGCGCAGTTCGTCATCGTCCAGGCCGACTCGACCGATGGGGACCGCTGCTTCGAGATGGACAACAACGGCATCGACGGGCAGCCCAACCCGGACGCCTCACCGCGATCGGATCCTATCATCTACAACGTGACCTGCGTTGGCAAAGCGGGGCCGATTCGCTACGGCAGCGCAGCCGGCCTGCCCATTCCGACTTGCCTCACCCAGCTTCCTGGGCCATCGGCCAACTGCGTGAACCAGGCGTTCCTGTTCCGGCAGAACGTCTCCGGCACCATCAAGAACTTCCTGGCCTACCGGTACGCGGTCGGGCTCGACTTTGATCAACCGAGCGCACCGGCCGTGACCGATCCGATCGGACTCTGCACTCAGATCAATGCCGGCAACGCGGGAATCGACGGCACCGGTCTGGTCTTCCGGTTCGGGGCCATCAGCGTGGGACCGGTGGTCACCACTTTCCCCACCGGCACCAGCGCGCTCACCTCGCAGGCCACGGACCCCGACGGTACGGATCCCGGGGTGGCCGGTGGGGTGGCCGGTGATTGCGGACCGTACACCGTCGCCGCCGGTGGGGCGTATCCGGGCCAGGCCGCCTACACGGGGACTAACCTGGAAGCGATCTACGTGGCGAATCCGGCCAATAACATCACGGTGTATGCCGCCGGCGACGCCAACGGCGACTATCTGGTCAATCCGCTCGAGGTCATGTGGCCAGACTTCCGGCCCAAGCCGGGCGCGGCGATCGGGGCTCTCACGGCCGCGACGCCGCCCAGCGATGGGTTCTTTGACCCCTCGGCGAACTATCTGGGTGCACTCCCGGCCAACAACGCGGCCGGTATTCCGTGGTACTCCGGCTGGTCGCGCGGGTGGACGACGTCAACCACGAAGTAGTAGTCCGACAACCTTCAATCCCGGTCGCGGGGTCGCCGTTGGCGGCCCCGCGCTGGGCATTTTCTGGAGTCTGGTGACCTGCACTCTTGCGGTGGGGCGATCTCGAACGCTGGTGGGCGTGATCGGGCTAATCGCGCTCACCGCGTGCGAGGCCACGGCGCCCAGCCCCAATCCGCCCTACCTCGCCATCGTGGCCAAGATCCTGGCGCCTCCTACGGAGGCGGGAAACCGCTTCTCCTACCGGATCCGGGAAGTCTCGGGAACGCTTCCCGTGGATACCGTGATCTCGGCCGCCCCGACCGATACCATCATCTTCCCGGTCCAGCCGGCCACCTATTCGGTCGAACTGGACGGAGTGAACCCGCAGTGCCGAGTTCGTGACGGTACCCTCCAGGAGGTGGTGGTCCCGGCCGGCATCAACACCTCCCTGGTGCGCTATGTGATCGACTGCCAGTCGCTCATGGAAGTCGTCACCTTGACCGACGGCACCCAGATCGATTCCTCCTTCGTCTACGTGCTGGAGACCGCGGACGGGGCCCGGAGGGTCGGTCTGCTGGGCGCGGTCGATTCCGTGACCTTCAACAACCTTCCTCGGGGTCCGGCGGTCTTCGAGCTGGCCGACGTGGCGTCCAACTGTGCCGTCCCCAGCAGCGGAGGCGCTCGGCGGCCCATCACCGTCGATTCGACCGGTGGCCTCCGCCTCGAATTCCGCGTCGTCTGTTCCGATCCCACGCGCCGGCCCGACCTGACCGAGGTGGTGCTGTCCTATCACGACGGGACCGCTGGGATCTTCTTCCGGGCCCGCGACCCCGATCGCGACCTGGAGCGCTACGTCTGGGACTTCACCGACTGCCAGCGTCGGAGCCTGCTTCCTGTCGGGCCGCGGTCCCGGGCCGGCCTGGGGTCCGGACGCACCGGCAACCAGGACACCGTGACCGTCTGGGCCACCTTTGAGTTGGGATGGCCTGATGATTCGGCTGTCGGCCGGTGCGCCGCCCTCTGGGTGATCGATCAGCAGGGGAACCAGAGCGCCGTGGTGGAGCAGCCCCTCGAGATGCGCTCCCCGCTGGCGCCTTCGGCCGGCGTCTTCAATGCCCATTTCCAGGGGACCGCGGCGGTGCATACCAGCCTCCAGGTCCAGGATCCCGACGGGGATTTCGTCGGTGTCTTTGCCGCAGCCAGGATCCGGGATGGCTTCCTGAGTCCGCCCGATGGCGTGCCCGACCTGGGGGTCTTCAATCCGGTGGGTTACGTCGGCTCCCAGGTGCCCGACCTCACGCTGGGGAGCGGAGGGCTCTCCTTCCAGGACGTCTATGGCGTGGTGGTCTATCTGTTCGACGCCAAGGGGCACTTCACTCGACTGGAGGATGACGACCTCTTCCAGTGAGCGGGCCCGGCTGCCGTGCGACCTTTTCAAGAAGGAATCGTTACCCGACAGACACAAACCCGTGGCCCAATCCTCCCACCCCTCGGGCACGTTAGCCGAGTCGGTGTGCTTGCGCTGACGCGGGAGCGTTCCCGCCTGGCCGGGCGGGTGTCCTCCCGCGCAACCGCACCGAACCGGCTCCCAAGCGAGCCTCCGTCCCAGCTCGGACGCCTTTTTCACCTGGAGCCTCGGCGCCGGCAGGCCGTCGCAGCCGGCCTCGCGGCCACTCATTGGTGGTGCCCGATGCCGACCCTCCTGGTCGTTCCTTCGTCTGCCTCCACTCGGTAAGTCGCATGGCGCGCCCCGTCCCCCTGGTCCTGGAGCATCGTATGGTCGAAGGCCGGATCGGCCCTACGTCGTTCAGGGTCACCGGCGGCCTCGACCACATCGATTGTCATGGGGCGATCAGCGTGAGCGGGCTGGGATGGACCCTGTCCGGTCGGGCGCTCCGGAAGCGGAACGCCATCACGATTTACGTGACGGCTTCCCGCCCGGCCGCGGATGGGGATCTGGAGCTCGAAGACTACGACTACAGCGCGACGCTCAAGAATCTCCTCCCTGGCCGGTATACGCTGCGCGTGATGCACCAGTGCATCCAGAGCGGGGAAGAGACACACCAGGCGGCCGCGGCAGTCTACGATGCCGCGGTGATGGTGGGTCAGACTGCGGGGGCGATCCGGGCAAGGGTCTGAGCCCGCTCGGAGGAGAGCGGGGGGGAGGCTGGCGTGGGCTTGATGAGGAAGGAGGTAGCTGACGGGTGACTCAATGGGCCCGGCGCGATTCGAACGCGCGACCTCTTGCTCCGGAGGCAAGCGCTCTATCCAACTGAGCTACGGACCCGTGCGGGACGAGAAAACTGCGCACGGGGGCTGCCTTTGGCAACGGGCGAGAGGGAAGGAATGTGGTTCGGCGTCGCCCTACGGTCTGATGGGCTGAGCTCCGGTGTAAGCCGCCCGCGATCCGGACTGGGTGATGACGGGGTAACTGGGCGCCGTGATGCGATCGTGCTTGTCGCCCTTGGGAGTGATGCTGGAGACGTCCACCGGAACCAGGCGCAGCCGGCCCAGCCGCCCGGCCTGCGCCGAGGTCTGGAATCGAAGGGTGATCAACTCTGATCGGCCGGCCAGACGCTTGGGGTCGCTCAACACGATGCCGACCGACCCCCGGGCCGCCATGTTAGTCACCACCGCCAGGGGCACCCTCCCATCGGCCTCGTATTCCCGGAACCGGACCACGTTGGTATCGAACTCGAAGCGGAAGGCCAGGGCTCCCAGCTTCTGCGCCGGCCGCACGTCGAGCGACAGCCGCACCGAGACTACGCTGTCTCGAGGCAGCGTGAACCCCCTGAATTCGGCGCTGAGCCGAGGCGAGTCGGGATCCGCCACCACCGCGAGCAGGGAATCGCTCCCGGCCCGGTTGCTGACCACGATGAAGGTCTCCCCCAGTTGCCGCCCGGCGATCTGCCCCTCCGACGAGACTGCGGCGACCACCGTATCGCGACTGGCGAAGTCGAGCGGCCCCAGCGGCGGCAGCTCCGGTCCCGGGACCGCCACGGGGGCCGGCACCAGCGAGGTGTCCAGTACGACCACGGGCGTCGCGACCTTGGCGGGTGAAACCGGTGTCGCCTCGGGCTCCGGGGTCGGTTCATTGGACCAGGTCACGGCCCGGAAGGCCAGCGGCTCGCTGGGCAGCGCTCCGCTCCGCGCCAGAATGGTATTGATCCCGGCGCGCGGTGCCGTGGTCACCTCCGCTCCGGCATAGCCGGACGTGTCGGTCATCACCACCCCGGGAAGCACCGAGCCTGCTCCATAGACGACCTCGAAGGTCACCGGCTCATGGCGATAGGGCTTGCCCATGGCGTCGGTGAGGCGCACCCGAACCGAATCGCTGGTGCCGGCGAACATGTGATCCACCAGCGTATCGGTCGCCACCAGGACGGCGGGGAAGTCGCCGCCGGTCTGGGCCCGAATCCGCCAGGTCCCGTCCCGTTGCTGCATCAAGGCCATGCTGTAGGGCACGCGGGCAGGGTAACTGCCACCCGAGGGATAGCTCACGTCGTAGGTGAGGTAGCCGGTCAGGTAGGCGAGGTCGCCGCTGGCGACCATCTCGTGGAGGCCGAGCCGGAGGCCACCCAGCCGGGGCAGATTGCGGGCGAAGTACTCCTGCAACTCGGCCGGACCGGTCACGATGGAGCCGGTGCCGCTCACGATCATGGCGTCCCTGAGGTAGAGCGCTGCCAGCGCAGCGGTGTTACGGGAGCTGCAGGCGTTCTCCCAATCCTCCATGAGCTTGGTCACGCCCGCGTTGACCACCATCTGGTACTGCATGTAGGCGTCGTCCCGGCGGGCGCCTCCGGGCACCCCGACTTGCCCCGCAGCCCGATTTCCGGGCAGCAGGGTGGCGAAGACGAGGAGGCGGGAGAGTCCCGCCGCGCGGAGGGGGCGGAGAATCCGAGTCAAAGCCTGAACCGGTTGTGATGGTGGAGGTCCGCTCCTCGAAGGGGGGGACCCTAACGGCAGATGACGTCGGTGGGACCGGCATGTGCACACGGCCGGGTCCCCCGAGGGCCATCGAAAGTCACTGATGCAGGTGAGATCGGCGACGAACGTTGCGAGAAGGGGATCAGACCTCGGGCAACCTACCGATAGCCCGAGGTCTGATCCCCCCGTGACACCCAGCTCCTAGCTCCCAGCTCCCGGCTCTTCTATCGGGGCGCCCGGATTTGAACCGGGGACCTCCTGCTCCCGAAGCAGGCGCGCTAACCGGACTGCGCTACGCCCCGTACTCCCCCTCCGGCGGCCGCTGGCGGAACGCGGCGGCTGGAGGCGCGGGAAGAATGTAAACACCCACCCCTGCCCGAGGAACCCCGCGCCCTTCGCCGGGCAGCCCAGGCCCTGCACTGTATCTTATTGTCCTGTAATGTGTTAGAAAAGGCTGACTGAAG